>CAXBFJ010000007.1:0-254148 GCA_963975245.1 uncultured Panacagrimonas sp.
GCGGCAGCGATGCCAGCGGCCAACCCAAGGCTGTCAGGAGGCGCGCTACTGACCACGACGGCGCGCTACAGAGCAGGGTCCCTGTGCGATCAGCACAGGGATGCGAAGCAAGCGCGTCCGGCGCAAGGCAGTGATCGAACCCGTTTTGCGTGGGCGCAGCCAACCGCTAGGCATTTCGTCGCGCCAGCGACGCCAACGCACCGTCACGCCATGCCACAACAAGTCGTTCATGGTGAGTTCGTCGAACCATGCGCGCTGACGCGCACGAACATTCGTCTCAAGGTGGCTGCTGCCTTGGGTAAGCCATGAGTGCGAACCATCAAGCTCAATCAATGACTGAACTCACTATCAAGGCTTCCGGCCTCAACAAGACATTCGATGACGGCCGTCTCAACCTGACCGTCTTTGAAGATGTGAATCTGGAAGTTGCCAAGGGCGAATGCATCGCCATCGTCGGCGCCAGTGGCAGTGGCAAATCGACGCTGTTGCATCTTCTGGGAGGGCTGGATTCCCCGACCCGGGGCGAGGTCTGGGTCAAGGGCAGCAAGATGTCGGCGCTGTCAGATGCGGCCCGCGGCGATTTGCGCAACAAGACGCTCGGTTTCATTTACCAGTTTCATCACTTGCTGCCGGAGTTCAGTGCTCTGGAAAACGTGGCGATGCCCTTGCTGATTCGCCGCGAGAACGTGGAGACGGCGAATCGGCTGGCATCCGAACTGCTGGGGCGGGTCGGTCTCTCCGAGCGTCTGTCGCACAAGCCCGGTGAGCTTTCGGGCGGCGAGCGCCAGCGCGCTGCCGTGGCACGTGCGCTGGTGACGCGTCCAGCCTGTGTGCTGGCCGATGAACCCACCGGCAATCTGGATGCCAAGACCGCTGCCCGCGTTTTTGAGTTGATGCTGGAGCTCAACCGCGAATTGGGGACCAGCCTGATCGTGGTGACGCATGATCTTGAGCTGGCCTCGCGCATGGACAAGATCTGGACCTTGGAGTCAGGGCGTCTGGTGCGCGTTGACTCCACGCCGGTTTCGGCGTGAAGCCTTTCGGGCTGTTGCGTCCGTGATCAAGGCCGGAAGGTACCAACGACCAAGCCCGCGCCCATAGCGGACTGATCGCGACGCGAAATGTTCACGTTGGCTTTATCAGGAACAGCTTCGCGATTTACAGGTGTTTGTCTGGCGTCGCCGGCGCAGCATGCGGGCGCGACCTGATACCCGCCTGATCGCACTGGCCTTTGGCGCCGGTGTTCTGGCCGTTCATGCGGGCGCAGACCTGCCGTCGCTGGGGCTTTTGATCCTGCTGTGCATTCCTGCGCTGATCCCGTGGCGCGGTCGCCTGCTATGGTCAGCGGCGCAGTTGGGCGTGCTGCTGGTGGTGCTGCAGGCAAGTCATCGTCTGGAGCATCGCTGGCCGGCCGAAAGGCATGCACAGGAAGTCGAGGTGATCGGTCACGTCAGCAGTCTGGTGGAACGCACCGCAGGCTTCAGCGCAAAGCAGGGCCGCAACTTTCGATTCGAGTTTGCGCCGCATCAATCTGAGGATCTGCCGGATCATCTGCGCATTTCCTGGTACGAGGCAGATCTGCATCCGCGCGCAGGCGAGTGCTGGAAATTCAGACTCAAGATGCGCACGCCGCATGGCTCGCTCAATCCCGGCGCTTTTGACTACGAGGCCTGGCTCTACCGACGCGGTGTGGGCGGGGTTGCCAGCGTGCGCTCCGGTGAGCGCTGCGACATCTCTCGCAGCTTTCCGGTCCTGAATGCGCGTCAGTGGATCAAGCAGCATCTGGATGATGCGCTCGGCGATCATCCGGGCAAGGCGATGATCGCCGCGCTGACCATCGGCGACGACTCTGGCTTCAGCAAGGAAGACTGGGATCATTTCCGGCAAACAGGGACCAGCCATCTGGTCGCCATTTCCGGATTCAATGTCGCGATTCTGGCCGGGCTGGCGTTCCTGATCGTGCGATGGAGCTGGCCCGCAATGGGAAACCTCGCGCTGCGCTTTCCTGCCCAGAAAGCCGGGATGGTCGCCGCTGCTATCGCGGGGCTGGCCTACGGCCTGTTGGCCGGCTGGGATTCTCCCGCGCAGCGAGCGGCCATCATGCTGGCCCTGCTGTTGATGGCGGCATTGCCGGATCGCCAGCCGCAGCTTTCAAGTGCACTGGCGGCAGCGCTGATACTGATGCTGTGCATGGATCCGTCGTCGGTGCTGAGCCCCGGCCTGTGGCTTTCTTTTGGCGCCGTGGCCGCCATTTTCTACGCCACTACGCACAGGCTGGAAGCGCCTTCAGCGTGGCGCGCTGGAATCCGAATCCAGATCATGCTCAGCATTTTGCTGGCGCCGCTGACGCTGTACTTCTTCCAGGGCGCCGCCTGGCTTGGCATGCCGGTAAACCTGATTGCGGTTCCGGTGATGACTGTGCTCACGCCGCTAGTGGTGGGAGCCAGCGCACTGGCTGCCATCGTGCCGGAGCCGGGTATTGCTCCGCTGGGATGGGTGGCGGATGTGATGCAGGCCTTGCAGTCGGGGCTGGCATGGATTGCTGCCCATGCGCCCCTGGCGTGGTTTCCAGCGAGTCCACCGCGTTCGGCATTGCTGCTGGCCTTGTTCGGCGCCCTGCTGTTGTTTGCCCCGCGCGGTGTGCCATTGAGGGGCCTCGGCATTCTGTGTTTTCTGCCGCTGATGTTCTCGCCGCGCGCGTCAGTGCAGGCGCCTTTCGAGCTGAACGTGCTGGATGTGGGGCAGGGTCTGGCCGTGCTGGTGCGCACGCAGAATCATGTGCTCCTGTATGACGCAGGCCCGGCTTTTCCGGGCGGATTCGATGCGGGCGAGGCCGTGGTCGTGCCGTTCGTGTTATCGCAGGGCGAGCGACGCCTGGACCGGCTGCTGCTGTCGCACGGCGATCGCGATCATGCCGGCGGCGTTGATGCGGTGCGGGAATGGCTGCCGGTGACGCAGGAGATCGGCACCGATGCTCATGCGCCATGCGCTGATGGTCAGAGCTGGACGTGGGACGGTGTTCAGTTCGAGATATTGCATCCGGATGAGCAGAGCTGGTCAGACAATAACCGGAGTTGCGTGTTGCGAATTCAGGCTGAGGGTTTCTCAGCCCTGTTGGCCGGTGATATCGAGCGGGGCGCCGAGGCGCGTCTGCTGGCCGACCATGCAGACCGGCTCAAAGCAGATGTCCTCATCGCGCCGCATCACGGCAGCAAGACTTCTTCCACTCTGGCGTTCGTGCAGGCGGTGGCGCCGCAGGTGGTGGTTTTCGGCGCAGGATGGCGTAGCCACTTTGGTCATCCCCGGCCGGAAGTCGTTGCCCGTTACGAGGCGCTTGGTGCGCGTTCGCTGGTCACCGGGGTGGAAGGAGCGGTGCGCGTCTGGTGCGACCCTCAGGGCGGGGTCAGGACCAACTCATGGCGGCGTGAGCACAGCCGTTTCTGGAACGCGCCGGCCGAGCCCTGAACGAGCAGGGCGCTGCCATGCAGAATCAGAGAATCGTGGGGTTCGGCGCGTCGCCGTAGACCTTCTTGGGGTCGAAGCTTTTCTCGTCTTCTTCAAACTTCAGATCGCGCTTGGCATCGCCTTCGCCGGTCGGGACCGAGCGATAGAAGCAGGATCGGTACCCAACGTGGCAGCTCGCATCCCCGGGAATCTCGACCCGCAGCCAGACCGCGTCCTGATCATCATCAATGCGCATTTCAACGATCTTCTGCACCAGGCCGGAGGTGGCGCCCTTGTGCCAGAGTTGCTGGCGTGAGCGGCTGAAGTAGTGCGCTTCGCCGGTCTGGATGCTCAGGCGCAGGGCTTCTTCATTCATGTAGCCGAGCA
This sequence comes from uncultured Panacagrimonas sp., assembly GCA_963975245.1. GTDB lineage: Bacteria > Pseudomonadota > Gammaproteobacteria > Nevskiales > Nevskiaceae > Panacagrimonas. The sequence continues at coordinate 3,832 of CAXBFJ010000007.1, forward strand.
TGAGCACTTCGCCGCTGCCGGCTGCAGTGGTCACGCAGGCAATCAGGCCTTTTTCATCAAACTTGGGCGCGAGTTCGTGACCTTCTTCAACCTGCTCGATGCTGACGCGCTGGGAGAATTCGACGCTTGACGGCTCATTTGAGGGTTTCTGGTCAGACATGGCTGCAACTCGGCAATCAAAAAAACGGGGGGCGAATTATAGGGTGCGAGGCCGATTCAGGGGCCGCTGCGGGCAACCGAGCCCTTGCGCACACCCTCGTAGGCCCGAACTTCCACGGCCTGACCGGGGCGCTTGCGCTGTACGCGGCGAACCAGATCCTCGGCAATGCGTTCAACAGTGGTGTCGGAATCGAGCATATCAACCTGATTTTCAGGCAGTTGCAGCTCAAAGCGGCCTTCGGGGGCGTTGTAGGCGAAACGCACGCGACCGTTGCTGCGGGCAATCTCGTCCTCCTGCGTGCCCAGATAGATATCCGTCCATGCCAGGGCAATCTTCTGTTCAAGCGCGGCATCGCGCGCGCCATCCACCCGGATTTCCAGCCGTGATCGGTGCCCGTGAGCAATGCGTTGGCACTGCCCCTGATGTTTCTTCAGGCCATGCACGTAGTGATAGTAGGGGCCATCGATGTCTTCCGTGCGCAGCCGGATGCGCAGACGCGCCACATTGGGAGGCATGTCCTGAGTCAGATTTTGTTCAAGGTAATCAGCGACTTGCGTTTCGGTGATTTCCAGCATGGGCAGGGTTGAGACCGAGCATTCGGGACCGCGGTGCTCGATATCGCCGAGCTCCGACCGGAACAGGATTTCGCTGATGCCGTCGTAACTGGCCTGAGTCAGCTCGCTGGCGCGGCCGGGGACCAGCAGCGTGTGGTCCAGGCCGGCGTCGATATCGCGCTTGAGCCGTCGCTTGACCTCGCCAAAATCGAGCACCATGGACTGCGAGTCCAGGTCGCCCAGCAACTCGACATCCACGATCCAGCTTTCGCCTACCAAGCCGCGAGCGGCATCCAGATAGGCGCAATCAATAACGGTCAGGTGTTCGACAAACAGGCTGTTCATGCGCGGGCTAATGGGAAATGCAGCTCGTAGTTTAAGATGCGCGCCCGTCCGCCACCTGCGACGGACTCAAATTTCTGTGTACCGAGACGTCATGACCGTTACCCGATTTGCGCCCAGCCCCACCGGATACCTGCACATCGGGGGCGCGCGTACCGCCCTGTTCTCATGGCTTTATGCGAAACGCAGCGGCGGAAAATTCCTGCTCAGGATCGAAGACACGGACCGTCAGCGCAGCACGCAGGAAGCGGTGGATGCCATTTTTGAGGGCATGGATTGGCTGGGGCTGAAGTCGGATTTTGAGCCGGTCTATCAGACCCGGCGCAGCGAACGTTATGCGGTTGTACTGGATCAGCTGCTGGCCGACGGTCACGCCTATCACTGCTATGCCAGCAAGGAAGAACTCGACGAGCTGCGCAGACAGCAGCAGGCGCGTAAGGAAAATCCTCGCTATGACGGGCGCTGGCGCCCAGAGCCGGGCAAGCAGTTGCCGGCACCACCCGAAGGTGTTTCGCCTGTCGTGCGTTTCAGGAATCCGCAAACCGGTCAGGTGGTGCTGGATGATCTGATCAAGGGCCTGATCGTCTTTGAAAACGACCAGCTCGACGATCTGATCATTGCGCGAGCAGATGGCACGCCTACCTACAATTTCTGCGTGGTGGTAGATGACCTGGACATGGCGATTACGCATATCGTCCGAGGTGACGACCACGTCAACAACACGCCGCGGCAGATCAATATTTTCAAGGCGCTGGGCGCCAAGCCGCCAGCCTATGCCCATGTCTCCATGATTCATGGCGCTGACGGCGCCAAGTTGTCGAAGCGCCATGGCGCGTTGTCGGTGACGGAGTACCGCGGGATGGGCTTTATGCCTGAGGCGCTCATCAACTATCTGGTTCGCCTGGGCTGGAGTCATGGCGACCAGGAGCTGTTCACACGTCAGGAACTGATCGAAAAATTCGATCTAGAGCATGTCTCGGCCAGCCCGGCACGCTTTGATATGGAAAAGGCCTACTGGGTCAATCATCAGTATCTGAAAAATTCGGATCCAGCCGTCATCGCTCCCGAATTTGCCTGGCATCTGCATCGGGCCGGGATCGAGCCTGCCGATGGCCCCGCGCTTGAGCCGGTCATCGAGCAGCTTCGCGAGCGCAGCCGCACCCTGGTTGAAATGGTCGAGAAGTCTCGCTTTCTCTTTGCTGATATTGATGGCTTCAATGAGAAGGACGCCAAGAAGCATCTGGGCGAGAAAGCCGTTCCGATCCTGCGCAGTCTCATTGAAGAACTGACTGCGGTTTCAGATTGGTCGCCGGAGCCACTTCACGCGGTTATTCACAAGGTCGCCGAGAAGCTGGAAGTGAAACTGGGCGCGGTCGCTCAGCCGATCCGCGTGGCTGTGGCGGGTGTAGCGGTCTCGCCGCCCATTGATCAGACACTGGCCTTGCTTGGTCGCGAACGAAGCCTTGCCCGCCTGCAGACAGCCGCTGAATTTTCCGAGAACGGCACAGCCTGAACGTTGCGTCTTGTTCTGGTCAGGTTGATGCCTCCCTGATCGAAAGGCCGCGACGCGACATTCAGGGCCACGAAAGAGACAATAGACGCTCAGGCCTCCCCAAGACCTAATTTTTTGCAAGATTCCATGTCCGTAAATATCAGCTTTCCAGACGGTAACCAGAAGTCATTTGAAGGCCCGGTCACGGGACTTGAGATTGCGCAGGGCATTTCGCCGGGCTTGGCCAAAAAGGCGGCGCTGGTGGAGGTCAACGGCGAGTTGTGGGACCTGACGCGTCCTATTGAGCAGGATGCGAAGATCAGCATCATCACGCGAGACAAGCCTGAAGCCCTTGAGGTGATTCGTCACGACGCTGCCCATGTCATGGCGCAGGCGGTGCAGGAGTTGTACCCGGGGACGCAGATCACCTTCGGTCCTTCGACTGAGTACGGCTTTTATTATGACTTCGCCCGTGCCGAGCCCTTTACCGAAGCTGATCTGGAAAAGATCGAGAAGAAGATGCGCGAGATCGTCAAGCGCAATCTGCCGATCACCCGCGAAGTCTGGTCGCACGAAGACGCGGTCAAGCATTTCGAAAAGACCGGCGAAACCTTCAAGGCCGAATGGATTCGCGATGGCATCAGTGCAGACGAAGACCTGACGATCTATCGTCAGGGCGATGCCTGGCTGGACATGTGTCTGGGCCCGCATATGCCTTCAACGGGCAAGCTGGGCACCGCGTTCAAGCTGACCAAGGTTTCCGGTGCTTACTGGCGTGGAGATGCGAGCAAGGCGCAGTTGCAGCGCATCTATGGACTGGCTTTTGCCAGCGACGATGCGCTTAAGGCACACCTTCACATGCTCGAGGAAGCTGAGAAGCGCGATCACCGCAAACTTGGCAGGGCGCTGGATCTGTTTCATATCCAGGACGAGGCCATTGGTCAGGTGTTCTGGCATCCCAAAGGCTGGTCGCTATACCTGACGCTGGAAAAGTATATTCGCGAGCAACTCGATGCCGCCGGCTACGTTGAGGTCAAGACGCCGATGCTGGTAGATCGCAAGCTGTGGGAAGCCTCCGGTCACTGGGCCAACTATCGGCAGAACATGTTTATCGCTGAAGTCGATGAAGGCGAGGTGGAGGGTCAGTCGCGCAAGTCCACCCTTGCCGTCAAACCGATGAACTGCCCCTGCCATGTGCAGATATTCCGGCAGGGCATTCGCAGCTATCGCGATCTTCCGCTGCGCATGGCCGAGTTTGGTGCCTGCCACCGTTATGAGCCTTCCGGTGCGCTGCACGGCCTGATGCGGGTGCGCGGGTTTGTGCAGGACGATGCGCACATCTTCTGCACCGAAGACCAGATCAGCTCCGAGACTATTGCCTTCTGCGATCTACTCAAGCGCATCTACAAGGACCTTGGGTTTGTCGATGTCAGCGTGAAGTTCTCGGATCGTCCCGAGAATCGCGCGGGCGACGATGCTATCTGGGATCGCGCGGAAGGCGCGCTCAGGCAGGCAGTGGATCAGACCGGCCTGCCGTACACCATCAATCCGGGAGAGGGCGCGTTCTATGGTCCGAAACTCGAGTTCGTGCTGCGCGACGCCATTGGTCGTGACTGGCAATGCGGAACATTGCAGGTTGATTTTGTCCTGCCGGAGCGTCTGGATGCCGAGTACATTGCAGAAGATGGTTCCCGCCAGCGGCCGGTCATGCTGCATCGCGCCGTGCTTGGCAGCTTTGAGCGATTCCTGGGCATCCTGATCGAGCAGCACGCGGGCGCATTCCCGATGTGGCTTGCGCCGGTGCAAGTGGTGGTGGCGCCGATCGTTTCCGATGCCAACGAGTACGCGGAGAAAGTTTGTGCGGCATTTCGCTCTGCGCGGCTGCGCTGCGAATCTGATCTGCGCAACGAGAAGATCAACTACAAGATTCGTGAACACGCGACCCAGAAGATTCCGGTCATCGCGGTTGTGGGTCGCAAAGAGGCCGAAGAAGGCACCGTCACCTTGCGCTTCCGCGGCGAAGAACGGCAACACACCGTGTCGCTCGCGGATGCCGTCACACGCCTGACGGCTGGGCCTGCGCAGGATGCCTGATCTGGGCCGAGGTTTGAGCCGCCTGTGCATCGCTGTGACTCTGTTGCTGGCTAGCGCCGCAGCGACGGCAGATATGGCGCCGGAAATTTTCAGTCAGTGGCGGCAGGGTGCGCCGGTGTTCGGAAAGCTGGCGCCCGGCTCCAGATTATTTCTGGATGGTCGGGAAGTCCGCGTGAGTCCGAGCGGCAAATTCGTGATCGGCGTGGCCTTCGATGCGGCACCCGCGCTGGCACTGGACGTCATATCAGCCGGCGGCGCCAAACAGCGGTACGAGTACAGCGTCAGCGCGCGGGATTACGACGTGCAGAAAATTGGCGGCTTGCCGTCCGCGATGGTGACGCCGCCCGCCAAGTTGCTGGCGCGCATCGAGAAAGACGCGGCCCTGGTCAAGGCGGCACGCGAGTTCGACTCCGAGCATCCCGATGTATTTGACACCTGGAAATGGCCACTGGCAGCGCGGGTGACGGGTGTGTTTGGTGCCAAGCGAATTCTCAATGGACAACCGCGGCAGCCACATTTTGGTATTGATCTCGCCGCGGGTGAGGGCACGCCGATGCGCACCCCGGTTGGCGGGGTCGTGCGGATGGCACACAAAGATCTCTACTACACCGGTGGCACCGTGATCATTGATCATGGCTTCGGTGTCACAAGCAGTTACCTGCATATGTCCCGACTTGATGTTGCCGTAGGCGACAAAGTCATCGCCGGCCAGGTCATAGGACGCGTGGGACACACCGGTCGCGCAACAGGCCCGCATCTGTGCTGGCGCGCGAACTGGTTTGACGTGCGACTTGATCCGTCACTGTTTATTGAAGCCAACCCGGCACAGAAAGGGGAACGTAAAAAGTGAGAACCGTGCTTTACAGTGTTGCGCTTGTTTTCATGCTCGTTGTGGTCGTGGGCATCTACAAGACCAAGACTGTTCCCGATCACCTGTATTTCAAGACGGGCACCTTTGCAGGCTGCCCGGATCGTCCGAGTTGTGTGTCCTCAGTTGCCAACGACGCCGAGCATCATGTGAAGCCACTGTCCTATAGCGGCGATTCGGCTAAGGCCAATGCCCGACTGCACATGATCCTGAAGGAAATGGGCGCACGTGTTTCGCCGGAGCAGTCGGGGTATATCCATGCCGTGTTTGTGACGCACAAGATGCAGTATCACGACGATCTGGAGCTGCTGCTGGAGCCAGAAGGGGTTATCCAGGTTCGATCCATTTCGCGTTTTGGCTATCGTGATTTCGGTGTGAATCGTGAACGGGTCGAATATCTGAGGGCCTTGTATCAGAATCAGCCAGAGGCACAGATTCCGACCATCGATCTGCGCAGCGGCTAGACGCTGTTTTCTGGGCCCGCCGATTCGAGAATGACGTGGGCAATGACCAGGCCGTCCTCATCGCTGATGGAGACATGGCCGCGTGCAATGCACAGGCGCTTCATGCGCGCGCGCATGGCATCGGAATACACCAGGACCGGGCGGCCCAGCTCGCCTCGCACAACACCGATATCGGGGTTGTTGTAGCCACGCACCCCGGTGCCGAGGGCTTTCCCGAACGCCTCCTTGACGGCCCAGGATTTGGTCAGAAAATTCTGTGGGCGACGGGATTTCTGGTATCGGGCAAATTCCTGCGGGTGGAGCAGGCGTTGCGGAAATCGCGCGGGATGGCGCGCAAGCGTGTCGCTGATGCGGCTGATGCGCATCAGGTCTGTGCCAATGCCATAAATCATGTGTCAGTCCTCAGACACCGGCGCGCGCGCCTGCAGCATCGCGTGACGAAAATCGCTGATCGACGCAGGCAGACCAATGAATACCGCGCGCGCAATCAATGCATGGCCGATATTGAGTTCCGTAATCTCTTCGATTGCTGCAATGGGGAGCAGGTTGGTGTGCGTCAGCCCGTGCCCGGCGTGAACCCCGAGTCCGGCAGCGCTGGCTGAGTGCGCGAAGCTCCTGATCCGGTTCAACTCCTGTTTCTGGGCCTCGCCCTGAAGGCTGCAGAAGTGACCGGTATGGATTTCGATGTTTCGGGTCCCGGCCTTCAGGCTGGCGTCGAGCTGACGCTCATCGGCATCAATAAAAAGTGATACCGCGATACCAGCGTCAGCCAGCTCCGCGCAGGCATCGCGAATGCTCTGCAGATTACCCGCCACATCCAAGCCTCCTTCCGTGGTCAACTCTTCGCGACGTTCGGGGACCAGGCAGGCATAGCGCGGTGCGGCGCGGCTCGCAATGGCCAGCATTTCATCAGTCGCCGCCAGTTCCAGATTGACCGGAACCGGGCTGACGGAGATCAGGCGGGTAAGGTCGTGATCCTGAATGTGACGACGATCCTCGCGCAGGTGGATAGTGATGCTGTCGGCGCCGGCGTCTGCGCATAGCAGGGCGGCTTCAACCGGATCGGGATAGGTGGTGCCGCGCGCCTGACGCAATGTGGCCACGTGATCAACGTTCACGCCCAGACGAATGGGTGAGGGTTCAATGGCTGACATGAGTTCGTAGAATAGGCTGCCCGTGGGAGGTTTGCGCATGATACCTGCGCCGGGTGCGAAGGCCTCAGATTGGCCCCGTTCCGGGCGCCGACACTCATCGAGTTCCGAGATTTCAAGCATGCACGCTCTACTGCAGACGCGCTATATCCCCCTGATTCTGGCGATCACCGTTTTTCTGGTCTCTATCCTAGTGTTGCCTCTGCTCATGCCCTGGGCTGCCGCCACGGTTGGGCTGGTTACATTGATATCCGGGTTCCTCACCGCTCTGGGTGTCTGGGATCTGATCCAGACGCGTCATTCGATTCGACGCAATTACCCGATCATGGCGCACATTCGCTTTCTGCTGGAGCTGATTCGCCCTGAGATTCGCCAGTATTTTCTGGAGTCTGATCAGGAGCGGATTCCTTTCTCGCGCGCTCAACGGGCGCTGGTGTACCAGCGCTCCAAGGACGTGGTGGACAGCCGCCCCTTTGGAACGCAGCTGGATGTGTACAAGGACGATTACGAGTGGATCAACCATTCCACTCATCCGGCGCATATCAGTGAATGGGATTTTCGCGTGCGTGTCGGAGAACGCAATTGTTCTGCCCCGTACGACATGTCGCTGTTCAATATTTCGGCGATGAGTTTCGGGTCATTGTCAGCCAACGCAATTCTGGCACTGAACAAGGGTGCAAAGATCGGCGGATTCGCACACGACACGGGCGAAGGCTCGCTAAGCAAATATCACCGTGAGCATGGCGGCGATCTGATCTGGGAGATTGGCTCAGGGTACTTTGGCTGTCGCAATGAAGATGGCAGTTTTAATGCAGAGAAGTTTTTTGAATGTGCGCGCCAGTCTCAGGTCAAGATGATTGAGCTGAAGATTTCACAAGGCGCGAAACCCGGCCATGGCGGGATGCTGCCGGGCGCAAAGGTCACGCCTGAAATTGCAGAAGCTCGCGGCATCCCGGTTGGAAAGGACTGCCTGTCGCCAGCGCGGCACTCGGCATTTTCCACGCCCATCGAGATGATGCAGTTCATTGGAAAGCTCAGGGATTTGTCTGGCGGAAAGCCTGTGGGCTTCAAGCTGTGCGTAGGGCATCCATGGGAATTTTTCGCGATGTGCAAGGCGATGATCAAGACAGGCATCACGCCGGACTTTGTCGTCGTTGATGGCGCGGAAGGCGGAACGGGCGCAGCGCCCCTGGAATTCAGCGATCACGTCGGCACACCGCTGCAAGAAGGACTTCTGCTGGTTCACAACACTCTGGTTGGTATGAATCTTCGCGATGTGGTGAAAGTTGGCGCAGGCGGAAAAATCATCAGCGCCTTTGACGTGGCGCGCACGCTCGCCCTGGGCGCTGACTGGTGCAACAGCGCACGGGGCTTCATGTTTTCGCTGGGATGCCTGCAGGCGCAGGCCTGTCATACCGGGCATTGTCCGACCGGTGTCACGACCCAGGACAAAGTGCGGCAGCGCGCCCTGGTGCCGGAAGACAAGGCGCAACGTGTGGCCAACTTTCATCGCAACACATTGGAGACGCTGGCGGAACTCACGGGTGCTGCGGGGCTGACGCATCCTTCGAGATTGGGTCCGCAGCATGTGGTGCGCAGGATCTCCACCACTGAAGTTCGTCTGGTCTCCACACTGATGACCTTCATAAAGCCCGGAGAGTTGCTCGATCATCGTCGAAGTGCATATCCGGAACTGGCGGCGTTCTGGGACATGTCTACGGCGGAGTCATTTGCTCCGGCCCAATAGGCTGGCGCACTCTGCTAGGACATTGCGGCCGGTTATCGGGTAAGGCGCCAAAGGCGCTGCGGGCGACACTAGTAATGTTCTGACTCGTGGCAAGCAGGGGGCACGCGGATGAGGCAGATGATCGCTGTACTGTCCTGGATGATTGGGCTGGGCTGCACGACAAATCTTGCGGCGCAGCAAGTGCCACAGGCCTGGGTGCTGGCGCTGGGCTGGACCCCGCAATTCTGCAAACGGCATTCCGGGTCGTGGGAGCCACAGTGTCTGGATACGCATTATTGGGCCGTACATGGCCTGCGTCCTGATTTTTCCGGCGCAGAGCCCACTCAGTGCGAGCAGGGCGTGGACGTCACCGATGAGAAGCTCGGTCAGCTGATGCATGTGCTGCCCAATCGCGTCACGCTGAAGAAAATCTGGCAGGAGCACGGTGCCTGCAGTGGCATGGACTTCGAAGAGTATTTTCTTCAGATGGATCGTGCTGGCCGACGCGTGACGATTCCCGCCAGATTTGCCGAAGTGCTCGAGAGCATCACGTTGCCTAAATCAGAGGTCCGGCAGGCTTTCATGGAGGCCAATCCGGGCATGACGCGAGATGCCATTCGCCTGGCCTGCCATCGCTCTGATCTGGAAGAAGTGCGCATCTGCCTGGATCAGGATTTCCGCTATCGCAGTTGCGGCATCTATGTCGAGGAAGACTGTGGCAACAAGATCAGGCTGCGATATTTTCGCGGGAGACGACGCTAGCGTCCGTCCCGGCTGCTGCCCTGAGAATCCGGCAGAGAACGAACGTTCAGCTTTTTCTTTAGCTGCAGTCGGGCTGGATTCAAAAAAGTGGCGGGGAGAACAAAGGTCTCCCCGCCATGATGAATCTCACAGCGCCCCGTGAGGGCGAGTTAGCGCTGCGTTTCGACTTGCTCGAATTTGGGCTTCGGCGCTGGAACGGAATCTTCTGAATCCGTAGCACGGGTGTCGGCAGTCGTTTCGATGACCGCTTCTTCCTCTTCTGCGGGGTTTGCTGCCGGACCGGGCTCTTCCTGTGAAGCAAGATCGGTTGATTCAACCGGGGTCTCCAGAGGAGGTTCAACCGGCGCTGCGGCAGGACCACCGGGAGGCGGTGGGAAGCGAGTTTCCACCTGTTCAAAGCGTGCGGCAAAGGCGTTTTCAGGCGCTTCGTCCATCACCGGTGGCGCAGGCTCAGAAATCGGTGCGGCTTCGGATGTGTTGCCAAGAGGCTCGGCGCCGGAAGTCGCGTCCACTACAGTCTGTGATTCAGGCGCGGACTCGGTGACCGCAACCTCGGTGATCGGAGCGGTAACCTGAGCATCTTGTACCGGCGTTTCAACGGCTGTTTCGCCAGTTGGCACAGCGGGCTGGGTTGCGGCAGGCGCTTCCGACTGCGTCGCTGCTACCGCTGCTGCTGAGTTGTCGGCAGCCTCTGATGTTGAATCATTCTGCTGTGGCTGCGCCGCAGGCGTTTCAGTGATGTCCGAACCGCGCACGGCAGCGGTCACGGCAACCGCGGCAGGTGCGGCGGCAGTGACGCCCCGACCCAGTGCGGCGGCGAGATCTGCTGGCAGTTCGCCCGGCTTGTTCGAGGACGTCTGGTTCTGCTCGCTGTTGTTGTCCGAATTCTGAGAACGACCACGACCGCGGCGGCCACGACGTCCACGACCGGAACGGCCACCGCCGGAATTCTCGCGACCTTCCTGAGTCGAATTGTCCTGACCAGCGCGTTGCGTGTTGTTTTCGCTCTTCGCTGGATTCTGGTCGCCAGTGCTTGCATCGCCGGTCTTGGCCTTGGGCGAGTTGCTCTCGTCATTCGCCGTATCGGCGTTGCGATCTCTGGAGCGCCCGTCGCGCCGCGATTTCCCTCCACCGGACTTTCCGCCGCGACCGCCATTGTCACGTGTCGATTCTGCTGCCCGCTCGTCCGAGCTTTCCTTGTTCTTGCGATCGGGCTTTTTGTCGCGACGGCCATCTTTGCGACCTGAGTTGCGGTCGCTGTTCTGGTACTTGTTGACCTTTTTCTTCGGCTTCTGCTTTTCCTTGTCGCTGGCTTCCTCGTCCTCCTGCTCCTTGGGACGTGCCATGAAGCCAAACAGCCACATCAGACGCGACCAGAAGCCGCGCGGGGCAACCTGCTGCATGACCAGCGTCGACGTCAGTGCCGCCGGGGCCACGGCCACGACCGGAGCCGGGGTGCTGGGCACGATTTGCTCGACCGCTGCCTTTTCGGGCGTCTTGGCAGGTGCCGGTCCTTCGGCCAGTTCTTCCTGTGCGCTGGCTTCGAAGTCCTGCGCCAGCAGATGGCTGACCGCGTCGTTATTGTCCTGCGTCAGATGATCGCCGCGAACCCGGCGAATTTCATAGGCCGGTGTCTGCAGTGTGTGATTGGGAACAATGGTGATACCGACCCGATTGCGCGCCTCGATCTCACGCACCTGGGCGCGCTTTTCATTGAGCAGGAAGGTGCCTGCATCAACGGGCACCTGGACAATGACGCGCCCGGTGCGATCTTTCATCGCTTCTTCTTCGATCAGGCGCAGCACGGACAGGGCCATGGACTCGACCGAACGGATCTGACCGCTGCCTTCACAGCGCGGGCAAGCGATCTGCGTATGCTCGCCAAGACTCGGGCGCAGGCGCTGGCGCGACATTTCCATCAGGCCAAAGCGTGACAGGCGGCCGAACTGGATGCGGGCCCGGTCGGTCTCGCAAGCAGCTTCGAGGCGCTTCTCAACTTCCTTCTGGTTGCGCGAGCTGTTCATGTCGATGAAATCGATCACGACCAGACCGCCGAGATCGCGCAGGCGCAGCTGTCGGGCCACTTCGTCTGCAGCCTCGAGGTTGGTGTTGAGCGCGGTTTCTTCGATGCCACCACCACCGGTGGCGCGCGCGGAGTTGATATCCACCGAAGTCAGCGCCTCGGTGCGATCAATCACGATAGAGCCGCCCGAGGGCAGGCGGATCGTGCGCTCATGCGCCAGTTCAATCTGCGACTCAATCTGGAATCGCGAGAACAGCGGGGTTTCTTCCTTGTACAGCTTGAGTCGGTTGAGATGCTGCGGCATCACGCTGGTCAGATGCGCTCGCGCAGTCTCGTAGATCTCTTCGTTGTCGATCATCACCTCGCCGATGTCCGGACGCAGGTAGTCGCGCAGGGCGCGCAGGATGATGTTGTTTTCCTGGTAGATGAGAAACGGTGCGCGCTTGTCCTCCGCAGCATTCTCGATCGCGGTCCAGATCTCGATGAGGTAGTCAGCGTCCCACTGCAGTTCTTCAGCACTGCGGCCCACGCCGTTGGAGCGCACGATCACGCCCATGCCTTCCGGCAACTGCAGCGCGTCGAGTGCTGCCTTGGCTTCCTGACGCTCATCGCCTTCGGCGCGGCGGGAAACACCACCAGCCTTGGGGTTATTCGGCATCAATACCAGATAGCGCCCTGCCAGCGAGACATAGGAGGTCAGGGCTGCGCCCTTGTTTCCGCGCTCTTCTTTTTCGACCTGAACAATCAGTTCCAGGCCTTCACGCACTTGTTCCTTGATTGGGCCGCTGCCGTTGACGCAGCTGCGTGCGATTTCCTTTATCGGCAGGAAGCCGTGGCGGTCGCCGCCGTATTCAACGAAACAGGCTTCCAGCGAGTGCTCGACCCGCGTGATCCTGCCCTTGTAAAGATTGCCTTTTTTCTGCTCGCGCGAGGCGAGTTCTATATCGAGGTCATGAAGTTTCTGGCCATCCACGATGGCCACACGCAGCTCTTCGGGCTGCGTTGCGTTGATAAGAATGCGTTTCATTTTTGGGGGTACGGTCTCGGTTGAAGCTCAACCGCCGGGCAGGGGATACAAATTCAGGCGCGTGCATCGCGCGTTTTGCTTGTGGCCCGAAGCCTGGCAGGAGCCCAGGTTTCTGGTAGTGATGGCTCGCGCACACCGCCCACAACAGGGGCAGGCATGCGTCTTGTCGACGCCGGCTCATGACAGTGAAGCTGAATAGAGATAGCGGGAGGCTGAAAGCCATTGTTCTTTTGTTCCAAAATCACATGCGGCGAGTCGCGGACGCGACCGCCGGGTGACAAACTCCATGAGCAGATTTAATTAAGCCTTGGAGTTCAAACATTTTGCCACAGACTGCTACGAGTGTGCGCCTGGTCAAAACGGGCCCGCGGGAAGCCGGCCAGCGCATCGATAATTTCTTGTTGCGCGAGTTGCCGGGCGTGCCAAAGTCTCACATTTACAGACTCTTACGCTCAGGGCAGGTGAGAGTGAACGGTGGCCGCGTGAAGCCGGAGCGGAAGCTGGCCGAGGGTGAGGAGGTGCGAATCCCGCCGGTTCGCATGGCCGAGAAGGGCCAAACCGTGCGCCCGCCGGATGAAGTTCTCAAGCGCTTGAGAGACGCCATCATCCACGAAGATGAGCATTATCTGGCCATCGACAAGCCCGCTGGCTATGCCTCGCACGGCGGCACCGGCCTGCCATTTGGGGTTATTGAAGCGGTCCGCGCCTGGGACAAATACCCGATGATCGAGCTTTGCCATCGGCTCGATCGTGATACCAGCGGCGTCTTGCTCATGGCCAAGAGCCGGCCCGCCCTGTTACGGGCCCAGCGAGCGCTCAAGCACGGCACCACAGAGAAGCGCTACTTCGCGCTCGTGGTCGGGCGCTGGAAGGGAGAGGATCGCGAGGTCGATGCGGCCCTGGTGCGGGCGACGCTGGAATCTGGCGAGCGGTTCATGGATATCGATGAGGAGGATGGCAAGCCGTCGCGCTCACGTTTTTCACCCAAGGCGCGATATCGAGATGCCACCTTGTGCGAGGTGCAGATTTTTTCAGGAAGGACGCATCAGATTCGCGTGCACGCCATGGCGCTGGGGCATCCGGTGGCCGGAGATCGCAAGTACGGCGAAAAAGGGGTGGACAAGAAGATTCGTGATCAGGGCCTGAAACGCATGTTCCTGCATTCACATTTCCTGAAGCTGATTGCGGAAGGGGATCTGCCCAAGCTGATTCTCAGTGCGCCAATGCCATCTGAATTGCGCGACGTGCTGGATCGCCTGCCCGGAGTGCGCTGATGAGCGGTCGTCGTGTGCCGGTATCGGGACCATGAAGCAGGATCGTTTTGAATTATTGATCTTTGATTGGGACGGAACGCTCTGTGACTCCGCGTCCATGATCGTTGGCAGCATGCAGCAGGCGATCCGTGATCTGAACCTGCCGCCAAGGGAGGATGCGGATATCTCGCAGCTGATTGGTCTGGGACTGTCGGAGGGCATGCAGTTGCTTTATCCGGAGATCAAGACGGACCAACTACTCGCCTGGCTGGGGCAGTATCGGAAAAGCTACGTGGGCGAGAAGCCCAAGGAACCGCCCTTGTTCGAAGGCGTGGAGAGCGCGATGCGCCAGTTATCTGGTGCCGGCTTCAGGCTCGCGGTTGCGACGGGCAAGTCGCGCGCGGGTCTGGACCGATCGCTGCGTGGTTTCCCGCAGATTGGCCGTCTGCTGCATACCAGCCGCGCGGCGGATGAGACCGCCAACAAGCCAGATCCGCTGATGTTGCGGGAAATTCTCGAAATGTTTGATCTGCCTGCCGAACGCGCGCTCATGGTTGGCGATACCGAATACGACGCCGCCATGGCGAGGGCGATTGGGATGCCGATGCTCGGCGTCACCTGCGGCGTTCACGCGCCGGAGCGAATTCTCCAGGCCGGTGCAATGGCCTTGATTGAGTCTGTGAGCGAACTTCCCGACTGGTTGAGCGCAAATCCCTGAGGCCAGCTGGTGTCGCTTCAGGATGTCCCGTTCTTGTCCATTTCGGCCTGCGCCTGCTCCAAGCCGGGAAATGTTTCAAAGATATCGGTTACGCGCGAGAGGAAATGAACGCCGTTGGGGACCTCGTCATCGTCCAGCCGGTCAATCATCCATTGCATGAGACAGCGGCCGTTGCGGATCATTTCTTCCAGAAAGCGCTCGCCCTTGGGCGTCAGACGCACCAGCTTTTCTCGCGCTGAAACCGGATCTTCCGTGATTTTCACAAATCCGTAGACCTTTGAAAGCGACTGCAAAGCCTTCGAGACCGTGGAACTGGATATTTCGAACCAGCCAATCAGATCTTTCTCAATTTCCTTCCGGCGCATCATTCTTTTCTCGCCGCCCTTCATGCGAATCATCCAGAGTATGCAGGTCTGGTGGCGCGAGAGCTTCTGGCTGCGGAGGGTGTCCTCAATCTTGATCCCGACCATGTAATGGATGGGGTAGAACAGGTCCAGGTAGGCGCCAACCGCTTCTTTTCGGGAAGTTTTTTTCATCTGATCGTTAGCCCTCGGGGAGAGGACGCAGGGTTGTGAGTCAATTGGGAAAGGGCTGTTGCAGGCTGTCAGTGCGTCATTATCGTCAAGTCGCGTGCGCAATGTGGTCGACATGCGACAGATTTGGTCAGCCAGGTCTCAATAATAATCGGCTCACGGGCCGTTTTATCTGAGCCAGATCGATCGGCATGACTCTTGATCGATTTTGCAGGTCATCAAGCTGTAGGGGCCGCCCATGCAAATCTCAACAAGAACAATCTGGATTGCCCTGCACCGCTGCCTGAGCCACGCGCAGGTTACGGCAGGTGGCAGCATCCCGATGCGGGCACTGCAGCACGCATGGGAGGCCACACACTTGCGCCGCAGTGATCTCGCCCATGCGCTGGATTCACTGGTGCGCGCCAGCGCCATCCGCCTGGAAATGAGCAGCTCAGGGCCGCAGGTCCGCATGGTGAGCGAAGACTTTGTTTCCACCCTGAATCCGGACGACTATCAGCGAGAGATTGACCGTCTGGATCAGCTGGCCTGGGTTCGTGAGAACCAGAAAAACAAGGCCGACGCTGCGGCCAGGAATCGGCGCGCGACCGATATCCCGGAAGTTCGGGCCTGGAAGAAGACTGTCGCGCGCTAGATAGGCGATTTTCGGCAAACATCAGGGCAGCAAGTATCCGGCTTTGCGCAGTAATCTGGCGGTGGCAATGAGTGGCAAGCCCTGAAGTCCGGTCGGGTCGCGTGATTGAATCTCTTCAAACAATGTGATCCCCAATCCTTCCATCTTGAAGCTGCCGGCGCAGTCGAATGCGGGCTCGGCATCGACATAGCGTTCAATTTCCTCCGGCTTCAGGCGGCGCAGCTTAACCACGGTCACATCCATATCTGTCAGTGGACGCGGCATATCAGAATTGATCAGGGCCAGCGCGGTCACAAAGGCCACTGAGCGCCCGGACATCAGGGACAGCTGCTCGCAGGCAGTAGCGCGGTCGCCCGGCTTGCCGAGCACGCGACCGAGGCAGGCCGCCACCTGATCAGATCCCAGCGACCAGACTCCGGCGTGGTGCCGACTGACCGCTTCGGCCTTGGCCCTGGCCAATCGCGGGGCGAGTTTCTCTGCGCTCTCGTCGTCCTCGGGGGTTTCGCGAACCTTGGGATCAATCTGCTCGAAAGGAATTCTGAGCCGCTGCAGCAGCTCGGCCCGATAGGGCGACGTGGAGGCGAGAATCAGTGGAGACATTCTTGAAGAATTGTCCTGAAATCAGAATTTTGACAGCGTGGGCCTGCGAATCTACCATTCGCGCCCTTTTTCGCGAATGCCATGTCGATTCCAACCCATATCAGCGCTTCCCGTGCCTTAGCCCGAGAAGAACAGTATGTCGGTCGAATCGACTCGGTCAGGCTTGATCGTTTGGCGGATTTTTCTCCGCAAGATATTGAAGCGGAACTATTTTTTCGTTTCGATGCGGCCAGATTCAAGCGCGTGGAAGGGCGGGTCAAAGGACAGTTGAGCCTGGAATGCCAAGTTTGCCTGCAATCCTACGACTGGCAGCTGGATGCGCCGATTTCGCTGGTGATTGTTGAAAGCGAAGACGAAGAGGCGCGCGTGCTGGCCGATAGTGACCCGGTAATGGTGGAAGATGATCGCCTGATGATGCATCAGATGGTCGAAGACGAGGTGTTGCTGGCACTGCCGCTGCTCAGGCGATGCCCAACGTGCGACAATACGCGCCGCCAAAATGCGGCCGAAGACGTTGATGCCGTGTCCGATGAGACTCATCGGCCCCTGGCAGCACTGAAGAATTTGAGTTTGAAGGGCAAATAAAGCGCCCGAAGGAAGTGAATTAAATGGCAGTCCAGAAATCCAGAAAATCCCGCTCAACCCGTGGCATGCGTCGTTCGCATGACGCTCTGAGCACGCCAGCACTGTCGGTCGACCCGACCTCCGGCGAGACCCACCTGCGCCATCACGTCACCGCTGACGGTTACTACCGCGGCAAGAAGGTGATTGATACGGCTCCGGCGGAAGCTTCCGAGGCCGAGTAGTCCCGGGTTGCCGGACGTGAGCGATATGCCCGTCCGTATAGCAGTAGACGCAATGAGCGGTGACCACGGTCTGCCAGTGACTGTGGTCGCCGCTTTGTCGTGCCTGAAAGAAGACCCTGAACTGCATGTGATGCTGGTGGGCGATGAGCCGGCCATCATTGCCGAGTTGGAAAAGAACAAGGCGAGCACTGATCCGCGTCTGCGTATTGTCCACGCCTCGGAAGTGGTCGCGATGGACGAATTGCCATCGCGCGCGCTGCGCAGCAAGAAGGACTCCTCCATGCGCGTGGCGATCAACCTTGTGCATTCAGACCAGGTGGATGCCGTGGTCTCCGCCGGCAATACCGGCGCGCTGATGGCGACCGCCAAATTCGTGCTGAAAACGCTCCCGGGCATTGATCGTCCGGCGATTGTTTCCGCCATTCCTTCAGTCAACGGCTATGTGCACATGCTGGATCTGGGTGCCAATGCCGAGTGCACATCTGATCAGCTGTTCCAGTTTGCCGTGATGGGCTCTGCCTTGATTACGGCAATGCATGGCAATACCAGGCCCAAGGTGGCATTGCTCAACATTGGCTCCGAGGAGATCAAGGGCAACGAAACCATTCGCACCACCGCTGCCATGTTGCAGGCGTCGAGCCTGAACTACATCGGCTTCGTGGAAGGCGATGGGGTCTTTCTTTCCGATGTTGATCTGGTGGTCTGCGATGGCTTTGTCGGCAATGTGGCGCTCAAGACGGGCGAGGGTGTTGCCAAGATGATCCGCCAGTTCGTCAAGGAAGAATTCACGTCCAATTTTCTGCACAAGATGGCGGCTCTGGCCGCGATGCCAGCCTTAAAGTCGCTGGCCAAGCGCATTGATCCGCGCTACTACAACGGGGCGACCTTTCTGGGTCTGAACGGCACCGTGGTTAAGTCACATGGCAGTGCCGATGCCATCGGTTTTGCCAATGCCATCCGGGTTGGCGTGCGTGAGGTCAAGCAGGATGTGCCCAAGCTCATCAGTCATCTGATGGACGAAGCGGTCAATCCGGAAGTCGCCGCGATCAAGGCAGCCTGATTCGGCGCAGTACCCACGCGCAGGCTGTATCTGCGCTGCTGCTTACTTCACCAACTGATTCAGATCGAAAATAGGCAGCAGGATTGCCAGCACGATCAACAGCACCACCGCGCCCATGGTCAGAATCAGAATGGGTTCAAATACCGCCATCAGTGCGCCCACACGGGTTTCAACCTCGCTTTCCTGATTCTCTGCGGCGCGATCGAGCATTTCATCGAGCCGACCTGATGACTCTCCGCTGGCGATCAGGTGCAGGGCAATGGGCGGAAACAGTTTGCTCTCGCCCAGTGAGCGCGCGAGCGGCGCGCCCTCACGAACCTTGGTGGTGGCCACTTCAATGGCATCGCGCATGGGGACATTGGACACCACCTGTGTCCCGATGCGCATGGCGTCGAGAATGGGTACGCCACTGCCAAACAAAATGCCGAGCGTGCGGGTGAAGCGCCCGGTATTTCCGCTGCGCGTGAGACGCCCGATCATCGGCAGGCGAAGTTGGAAGCGATGGACTTTCCGTTGAAAATCTTCAACCCGCATCATGCGGTTGAATGCAAAAAACGCTACGACCAGGGCCACAGTGAGATACAGACCATAGTCGCGCAGAAAATCGCTGAAGGCGATCATGATCTGGGTCAGACGCGGCAGGTCCTGATCAATATCGGCATAGACGCCGACCACTTGTGGCACGACATAGGTGAGCAGCAGGATGACCACGCCCACAGCAACAAAAGTCAGAATGGCCGGGTAGAACGTTGCGAGCAGAACTTTCTGGCGCATGGCCTGACGCCGCTCCACGTATTGGGCAAGGCGATCAAGAATCATGTCGAGACGCCCGGACTGCTCACCCGCTTCAATGGTGGCGCGAAACATCTGCGGGAAGGCATTGGGAAATTCGTTGAGCGCGCTGGCCAAGCTGGAGCCTTCGAGCACGGCGGAGCGAACCCCCAGGGCGATGCGACTTACGCGACGCGACTCACTTTGCTGCGACACCGCCGTCAGCGACTCGTCCAGCGGCAGACCCGAGCGCACCAGCGTTGAAAGCTGCCGCGTAAACAAGGTCAGTTCGGTGGTGCTGATGCTGCCACCACGACTGAACAGGGCGCCGCTTGCGGCTGTGTTCTTCTCTTTGACTTCGCGAATTTCCAGCGGCATCAATCCGCGGTCGCGAAGCTGGCTGCGCGCGTGGCGCGGGGTGTCGCCTTCGATCAGGCCGCGTTCCTGCGCACCCGAGGCATTGAGTGCGGTGAACTCAAACGCGGACATGCGAAGCGGATTCCTGACGGCTAATGCACATCCCCTGGCCGCTGATACGCTGCGTGATCACGCTCATTCTTCGATGGTCACGCGCATGACCTCGGGGAGCGTGGTCTCGCCGCGGATCACTTTGTTACGGCCCGACTGAACGATGCCCGGTCCGCGAGATCGCGCGTAGGCTTCGAGCTTCTGTTCGCTGGCACCGTCATGAATCATGGTCTCGATCTGGCGATCGATCTCGATGATTTCCTGGATGCCGCTGCGTCCCAGAAAACCGGTGTGCCGGCATTGCGGGCAGCCCTTGGGTCGGCACAGCTGGAAGCTGCCCAGACGCTCCGCAGGCAGACCGAGTTGTTCAACCTCAACCAGGTTCGGATCGTAGGCTTCCTTGCAGTGATGGCACAGGGTGCGCACCAGACGCTGCGCCATCAGCCCAACCAGTGACGAGGACAACTGGTAAGGCTCCACGCCCATGTCGCGAAGTCGGGTGACAGCGCCAACTGCGGTATTGGTATGCAGCGTTGATAACACCAAATGACCGGTCTGCGATGCCTGCACCGCAATCTGGGCAGTATCCAGGTCTCGAATTTCGCCAACCATCACGACGTCTGGATCTTGACGGAGGATGGCGCGCAGACCGCGCGCGAAGGTCATCTCAACCTTGGTATTGACCTGCGTCTGGCCCACGCCATCGATGTAGTACTCGATGGGGTCTTCCACAGTCATGATGTTGCGCGAACGATCATTCAGGACCGACAGAGCTGAATACAGCGTGGTGGTCTTGCCGGATCCGGTGGGGCCGGTGACCAGGAGAATGCCGTAGGGGCGAAAGATGATGCGCTTGAGCACTTCAACCTGGGCTTCATCAACGCCAAGCTGTTCGAGATCGAGCCGCTCTGCCTGGCGATCAAGAATACGCATGACCACACGCTCCTTGTTCTGCCCGGTCGGAATGGTGGACACACGTACATCCACTTTGCGCCCGCCGAAAGCGCGAGAGATGCGACCGTCCTGCGGAAGCCGCTTTTCTGCAATATCGAGCTTCGCCATCACCTTGATGCGCGAAACCAGCCGCGGTGCCAGCGCGCGAGGCGGTTGCATGACTTCGCGCAGCACGCCATCAACTCGAAAGCGCACCTGCAGTCGCGATTCAAAACTCTCGATATGGATATCTGAAGCGTTTTCCTTGATCGCCTCTACCAGCAAGCCGTTGATGAACTTGATGACCGGGGCATCGTCACTGGATTCGAGCAGGTCCTGGTTTTCCGACAGGGCCTGAGCCAGCGCATCAAGATCGGCATCGTCTGCATCCAGGCCGTCCATGAGGCTGGCGGCTGCGCCGGTCTGGCCTTCATAGGTGCGAGCCAGCAGCGCGTCAAACTTATCGGCATCCACCGTCTGCAGACGCACTGGCCGGCCAACATACCGGCGTGTTTCCTGCAGAGCCTCGAGGCTGGTCCCGGGGCGTGCGCAGACAATGACGTAGTCGCCGTGATCCTCGCTGACCACCAGACCGTGGCGCTTGGAGAAGGCGAATGACGGGCGCCGCAAAACGTCCATGACAGGCGCCGCGCTCAAGGCGCTGCTTCGGTGGCCTGTGACGGAATGACGGGTACCGGCACAGTCTCCGGGGCGATCAGATTGCCCGGCGCAGCAGGCGCGTAGAGGATGGCAGCGCCGGTTTCTGTCTCGACCGCTTCGCCCGGGGCCTGCTCGGCGGCATCCTCGGCCTGTGCGGCAACACGCTCTGCTTCAGCAGCGGCGCGAATCTCCTCCCCACGTGCAGCGTATGCATCGTAGGGTTCCAGCAGGATGCGATTGCCACCGACCAGGGGAACAGGACCCGCTTCGGCATTCTGCAATTGTAGTTCGCGCAGTGAGTCGTACTTTTGGCGCGAGTAGTAGTCGCCTTCGCTTTGTTTGCGCAGGATGGCAGGCTTGATGAAGATCATCAGATTGCGCTTGCCTTTTGAGATCGAGCGGAAGCGGAACAAGCTGCCGATCAAGGGAATATCGCCAAGGATCGGAACGCTGCGCTTGGTGTCGTTGATGTTGTCATCAATCAAGCCGCCGATCACCAGTACCTGACCATCTTCCACACTGACAGTGTTGGTCAGCGTGCGCTTGTTGGTGACCAGATCAACCGCGCCACCGGTCGAGCCACTGGCCAGGCTGGAAATCTCAAGCTTGAGCTTGAGCTTGATGTTGTTGCCTTCATTGATCTGCGGTGTGATGCCCAGCGTCAGGCCCACGTCCTTGCGCTCAATGGTCTGGAAGGGGTTGATGCTTGACCCACCAGTTGCGCCGGTATTGCTGAACGATCCAGTCAGAAACGGCACTTCCTGACCTACGGATATTTCCGCTTCCTCGTTATCCAATGTCACCAGGGTGGGGGTGGAAAGAACGTTGGAATCGCCGTTTCCCTTGATCGCCTTGAGCAGAAGGGCAAGGCTGGTGCCGTTGTCACCGCCATCACGACCACCCGCGATGTTGATGCCATTGCTGAGCAAGCCCAGTGCTGCCAGATCGGTACTGCCGCTTCCACCGAGCGCTGCACCGGCACCGGAAATTGCTGCAGCGGTAGCGGGGTCGAGCAGGCCGGCGGCCGCAATGCTGCCGCGGTTGAATACAGCCCAGTCGATGCCCAGCGATCCGGATTTGGAATCGTTGACCTCGGCGATGATGCCTTCGACCAGGATCTGCGCGCGCCGGATATCGAGCTTGGCAATGACATCCCGAATCTGGCGCATCGGCTTGGGCGGTGCGGTGATGATGATCGAGTTGGTATCGGGTTCGGCCAGCACGCGGATTTCGCCGCTGCCGCTGCCGCCGCTGCGTCGTCCGCCGGGCTGGTCTGAGCCGCCCGGGGTCGGCGTGCTGACCTGCTCGGCGTAGCCTTCCAGAATCGGCGCCAGGTTTTCAGCGCTCGCGTAGCGCAGATAGACCACTTGGGTTGCGCCGTCTTCGCCGACGGGGACATCCAGTTTTTCGAGAATTTCGAGCAGTTTCTGGCGCTCTGAGCGATCGCCGGCGATCAGCACGGAATTGGATCGCTCATCGGCAATGATGGCGATGGGCTGCGCAGAAGGATCCTGCTGTTTCTTGTCGCCCTGATTCAGGGTGCTGAGCACGCGCACCACTTCGGCGGCCGAGGCGTGCTCCAGGCGAACCAGATCAATGCCGCGGTCCGTGGATTGGTCAATCTGGCGGATCAGGCGGCCCAGTCGGGTCACGTTGGCCGCCCGGTCCGAGATGATCAGCATGTTGCTGGGCGCGTAGGCGGCCAGATGTCCCCATTGCGGGACCAGCGGGCGCAGGATCGGTACCAGCTGCGCGGCGGAGACGTTCTCGATGACGTAAACATGAGTCACAACTTCGTCGTCAGCGCCGCCGGACCGGATGGAATCATTGCCGCTGCCGTCCTGGCGGGCATTGGTTTCCGGCACGATCTTGGTGGTAGAACCCGCCGGGATGGCCGCAAAACCCTGTACCTGCAATACCGCGAGAAAGGTCTGGTAGAGCGCGCGGTCATCCATCGGGCTCGATGAAATGACCGTGACTTTGCCCTTGACCCGTGGATCGACGATGAAATTGCGACCCGTGACCTCGCTGACCGTCTGGATCAGGGTGCCGATATCCGCATCCTTGAGATTCAGGGTGACTTCGGCGCGTGTCGCAAAGCTCAGGCCCAGCAGGCACAGGGCGATGCCGATCCTCGATAAATTTTTCATCAAGACTTCAATTGAAAGTGACGTTCATGGTCTGCTCGCGACCACCGCGTTCGACCACGATAGTGAGGCTGGTGGCCTGGCTGAGCTGGCCGAGCATCTGCAGGGCCGTGTTGGCATCGTTCAATTGTATGCCATTGACCTGCGTGACCAAGTCGCCGGGACGCAGCCCGGCCGCCGTGAAGGCCGCTCTTTCGCGGCCCGGATACAGGCGATAACCGCGCAACTGCCCGCCGCGCGACGCAGGCTGGACGCGTACATAGTTGGCCGCCTGGCCTGGATCTGCCAGCAATTTTTCACGAATATCGCTGAGCATCGCAGCAGTATCTGCGCTGACGGAGACGGCATCATTCCGATTATTGGCTACTGAGCGTTGCTGACCTGGGCTGGCGGACCGCGCAGTTGCAGCGCCTTCGAGCTTCTGCATGCGCAGGGTTTCAAGCTGGCCGGCGCGGGCCAGGATCACGCGATCCGGGAAAATGGCCTGCAGTCGGACACCCTTGTCCACGTCATCGCCGATGGCGTAGGGCTTGCCGTCGATCTGGGGCGAGGAGATCAGTGCGCGTGAGCCTCGCTCGGCAGTCGCGGCAAGGATGCCGAACAAGGTCAGATTGAGACGGGTATCGGGTGCGTCTTCGATGTCCTGCGGCGCTTCGGTCTTGGGCGCCTCGAATTTGCCGAACAGGTTGGCCGCCACGATGCGCGCAATGGCCTGACGATTGCCGGCGTCAGCGCTGGCGGGCGTGGCCCCCGAGGTTTGCAGGCCGCTCGCCGGTAAGGCTTCAGCTTCGGGCGCGGGAACAAACTGCCAGGCAAGGCGGGCCAGCGCGCTGCCGATCAGGATCACCAAGACAATCTCCGCGAGGCGGGGAATCAGTCTGCCGTAGCGCTCGTATGCGCGGGTCAGGACCGGGGGCAGGGCGATGCTGGAAGAGGCCATCGCCCATGATAGCTTGCGCCTGATGAAGTTCGCAGGTCAGGCCTGCGCCGTTCCCTGAATCTGCCCTGCATCGCCGCGTGACGTTTTTCGTCGGCGAATTGTCCATCGTCTCACCCGCAAGGTGCCCAGACTATTGCTCATCGAGTCTCGACAAAACCCGTCGGGGCGAACGGTTATCTCAACAGCATGAATGCGGAGACACGATGAGACTTTCAGGAAAAACGGCGCTCATTACGGGTGGCACCAGTGGCATTGGCCTGGCTACGGCCAGAAGATTTGTTCAGGAAGGCGCCAAGGTGGCCGTGACGGGCCGCGACGAATCCAAGTTTGAGGACGTCGCAAAGATTCTGGGCGATAGCGCCCTGATCATTAAAGCTGAGGTTCGTTCGCAAGCGGACATGAAAAAGATGAGTGGGCAGATCAAGGAGCACTTTGGTGGTCTGGACATCTACTTTGGTAATGCGGGCCGTGCCCTCGACTCTCCGCTCGACACGACCGACGAGGCACTCTACGACGAGCTGATGGACACCAACGTCAAAGGGCTGTTCTTTTCAATGCAGGCCGTCGCCCCGCTGCTGCGAGAGGGCGGCTCGGTCATCCTCAACACCAGTTTTACCAACCAGGTGGGCCGGATCGGCCTGTCACTCACGGCGGCGTCCAAGGCGGCGGTACGCTCGCTGGCGCGGACCTGGTCGCAAGAGCTTCTGCCGCGCAAGATTCGCGTCAACGCAGTGTCCCCTGGCTTTATCAAAACGCCGATCATGTCGCGAATGGGCATGGGCCCCGAAGAGGTGCGCAGCCAACAGACGGCAGCGGCAACGCTGGTTCCGTTAGGCCGCATGGGCGAGCCCGATGAGATTGCCGCTGCGGCGCTGTTTCTAGCCAGCGACGAGTCCAGATATGTCGTCGGCGCCGAGTTGGTGGTCGACGGCGGCATATCGCAACTCTGATTCAAGCTCTGGGGCGCACGATCAAGGCTTGACAGGCAAATGCCCAGAACAGCTCGCGTTGGCGTCTTCTGGCAGTCAGGTCAACTAGCCCCGCGCTCGCTTCCGGAGCCATTGTGAGTTTACGAGGCAGATGGCGAGGCCCCGTTGCTTACGGGAGAAGGCAGCTGAGCGGGGCCGCTTTTTCGGATCGTCCGCGGAGTCTTGCCGAGCACGCGCAGAAACGCTTGCCGCATCCGGTCCGCGTCAGTGAATCCCACCGAGCGCGCAATCGCGCTCAGAGATTCACGGTTTTCTTCTACCCGCGGCTTGGCTGTTTCGACGCGCAACCGCTCAACCAGTTTTGCGGGTGTGCTACCGGTGGCCTTGAAGAAGGCGCGACTGAACTGCCGGATGCTCAGATTGGCGATATCAGCGAGACGTTCCAGCGGCAGTGATGATGAGAGATTGTCGCGGATAAAAGACATCACGCCGCGGATGCGATCCGAGTCTGGGTCCAGGCGTAGCAAAGAGGAAAACTGCATTTGCCCGCCCGCGCGCCGGTGGTAGACAACCAGCTGTCGGGCCACCGCACGCGCAACGGTTTTGCCAAGATCTTCCTCGATCAGGCTCAGCGCAAGGTCGATTCCGGCGGTGATGCCGGCGGAGGTCCAGATCCGGTCGTCTTGGGTGAAGATGCGATCACCATCGACGTGTATGCGTGGATAGCGCTTCTGCAGCTCAGGCGCGTACATCCAGTGGGTTGTTGCGCGGCGCCCGTCGAGCAGACCGGCCTCCGCCAGAATGAATGCCCCAACGCAAACGCTGGCCACCCGACGCACGCCCGCGTTGAATGAGGCGCGCACAAACGCAGTGTCCGCGGCGCGGACCGGTTCTTCAGCGGTGTACTCGCCGCCAATCACGAACAAGGTATCCAGCCCTTCCATGTCAGCTGCTTCACTGCCGACCGTGACACCTTCAGCACTGCGTACCTCGCCTCCTGCGACCGAGAACACACGAATCCGGTAGCGCTCACCGCCCAGCCAGTTCGCCAGATGAAAGGGTTCCAGGGCGCCGCTCAGGTCCAGCAGCGTGAACTTCGGTGTGATGAAGAAGCCGAGCGTCAATGCAGCGCGATGCGTCATCGTCAAAGCCTTTTTGGAGGAGTGGGCGAAGCCTAGTTAAAGACAATCCAGACGTGTGGATTCTGTCCGAAATCGTTGGAAATTCGTCCATTGATCGGGCTTGGCCTGCTTCAGACTGCCATCTTCGACAAGGAGAAACCCATGAAGATTGCCTGCATCCTCTATCCAAAATTCACATCAGCCGATTTGATTAATCCGATCACCGTCTGGCAGTTCGTGCCCGGCGTGGAATTCGAGTTCATCGCCGCTGAGAAAGGCCCGATTGATACGGATACCGGGCTGAGCTTCAATGCCTCTCACACCTACGCAGAGGCTTCGCCGAATCCAGACGTGGTGTTTGTTCCCGGCGGCGGCAAACCGACCTTCGATGCACTTTCAGACGAAGCTTTGCTGGAAACGATTGCGCGATTGAGTCAGAACGCGAACTGGGTCAGCAGCGTCTGTACCGGCTCCCTGCTCCTGGGCGCGGCCGGACTCCTGCAGGGCTACAAGGCCGCCTGCCATTGGTATCCGCGTGAATGGCTCAGCAAGTTTGGCGCAAGTCCATCTGATGATCGCGTTGTGATTGATCGAAACCGCGCCACCGGTGGCGGTGTGACAGCCGGTATGGATTTCGCGCTGAGCATGGCCGCGCAATGGGGCGGCGACGGCGCGGGCCGGCTGATCGAATTGATTGTCGAGTATGCGCCGGAGCCGCCGTTCAAGACCGGTCGTCCAGAGCTTGCGGACGCGGCGACGCTCGCCGCTGCCCGCGAGGCGATGGCGGCCGAATTTTCCGAATCGGTGGTCGAGCGGGCGGCGCAGCGAATCGCGGCCCTGGCTTGAGAAGAGGCAACAGATTTGCCTCAAGCCGGATCGCCGCGCTCAAGCTGAGGCGAAGGCAGGTGTCAAAGGCTTTCGCCTCCGGCAAGAAGGCAAATGACAGTCAGGCCGGAAGCGACAGTATGCCCTGGCGTTGGATGAAGTCGATCACGGCATCCACGCCACGACCGCTTTTGAGATTGGTCATGACGTAGGGGCGGTCGCCGCGCATGCGCTGGGTGTCGCTCTCCATGACCTCCAGCGAGGCCCCCACGTGGGGCGCCAGGTCGATCTTGTTGATGACCAGCAGGTCGGCCTTGGTAATGCCGGGGCCGCCCTTGCGCGGAATTTTTTCGCCGCCCGAAACGTCGATGACGTAGATCGTCAGATCAGACAGTTCCGGGCTGAAAGTGGCGGCGAGGTTATCGCCGCCAGACTCGATGAAGATCAGTTCCAGATTCGGGAAGCGCTTCTGCATGCGGTCCACTGCTTCCAGATTGATCGAAGCATCTTCGCGAATCGCCGTATGCGGACAGCCGCCAGTTTCGACACCCATGATGCGCTCGGCCGGCAGCGCTTCGGCTGCCACCAGCAGGCGTTCGTCCTCTCGCGTGTAGATGTCATTGGTCACCACGGCAAGATCGTGCTGATCGCGCATGCGCTTGCACAGCATCTCGACCAGGGTGGTTTTGCCCGAACCTACCGGGCCGCCGATACCAACACGCAAGGGTCCTGATGCGGGTGCAGCTTTCATGCTTTCAACTCCTGAATAGTCTCGAATACTGGGTTTCGTGCTGACTGCTGAGAATGGCCAGCATTGGGGTTTGTGTGCTGAGTTCATCATCACCCATCTGTTGCGCGATCTCGATGCTGCGATCAACGCTCTGGCGCAATTTCAGCAGCAGACGCTGACCAGCGGATTGTCCAAGGGGCACGGTCTTGAGTGCTGCCATCACCTGATTCTCCAGCCATCCGTAGAGATAGGCGGTAAGACCATCGGTCTCATCAATGTCCCAGCGCGTACAGACCCAGGCGTGTGCCGCCGGATAGCCAACAGGATCCATGGGATAACTGAAGCGCTCATCGAGGCTCTTCATCATGCGAATGAGCGAGTACCCCATCTGTATGGTTTCTGCCCGCAATTCTGCGGTCTCGCGCGTGGCCAGAAACTCGCTGTTCCAATTTTCCAGTGCGGCGAGATCGTCGATTCGGAGTGCGCGAAACATGCGCAGCCAGACGGGCGCTTCGTACCGCGCGGCTACCATTTCCAGGCTGTCTTGCAGCCATGCTCCGGTGCTGGTCTCGTCATGTACCAGCCCCGCATCAATGGCACTTTCCAGGCCTTGCGAATAGCTGTAGGCGCCAACCGGGAGGGAAGGGCTTGAGAGTTGCAGCAAGGCGGTCAGGCGATTCAATTGGAGGACTCGAACGTGGCATCTGACAAGTCCGGCACACTTTGGCCATGCGCCTGGCGGGATAACAGCTCGCCCAGTACGCCAGCCGAGGCGTCGTGATCATGATCGTGACGATGTCCGCCGCCGTAGGCACCACTTTCGGGCTCGAAGGGCGCGCAGGCTTCTTCCACCTGCAGGCCCAGCCTGAGCAGCATGTCCTTGAGTACGGGATCGCGTTCGAGCTGCAGGCGTAGCGGCAGAATCTGCACTGGAATGTGCCGGTTGCCCAGATGGTAGGCCGCGCGAAGCAGGTCCAGTCGAGCGTCTGTCGAAGAGGCCTGCGCCTGAACCACGTAAACCTCCTGCGCAGCGGCCAGCACCTGGATCGTGCGGCCGTCATCGGACTGCAGAAGGTCGCCGCCGCGCAAGATGGTGCCACGTGGAAGAAACAGGCCGACTTCATCCCCGCCCTCATCCAATTGGGCGCGCAGGCGACACTTGCAGCGATCGGCATAGGACAGTGTCAGGCTGCCCGCGCAGGCAGCGGTCACACCTTCAGCGAATGCATTGACGCGCAGCATCAGAATAGAAAATAGCGTTGGGCCATCGGCAGCTCGGTTGCGGGCTCGCAACTCAAGGACTGTCCGTCAGCGATGACCTCGTAGGTTTCCGGATCTACGCTGATCTGTGGGCGCAGATTGTTATGCACCATGTCGGCCTTGCCGATGTTGCGGCAATTCCTGACAGCCACCAGGGGCTTCTGCAAGCCGTACTTTTCTGCGATGCCCGCCTTGATGGATGACTGCGAAACAAAGCTGAGCGAACTGCGTACCAGGGCGCCGCCCGCCGCGCCAAACATGGGTCGGTAGTGCACAGGCTGTGGTGTGGGAATAGAGGCATTCGGGTCGCCCATTGCCGCTGCCGCAATGCTGCCGCCCTTGAGAATCAGCGACGGCTTCACCCCGAAAAAGGCAGGCTTCCACAGCACCAGGTCGGCCCATTTTCCTTTTTCAATTGAGCCCACTTCGTGCGCGATGCCGTGCGTGATGGCGGGATTGATGGTGTATTTGGCGACATATCGCTTGATGCGGAAATTGTCGTGTCGGGCGGTGTCGGGGCTTAGCGCACCTCTCTGAACTTTCATCTTGTGCGCGGTTTGCCAGGTGCGCATGATCACTTCGCCGACGCGGCCCATGGCCTGCGAGTCCGAGGCGATCATGGAAAACGCGCCCAGATCATGAAGAATATCTTCGGCCGCGATGGTTTCTTTGCGAATGCGCGATTCGGCAAAGGCCACATCTTCAGCAATGCTGGCATCCAGATGATGGCAAACCATGAGCATGTCCAGATGCTCATCCAGCGTATTGACCGTGTACGGACGTGTCGGGTTGGTCGAGGAGGGCAGCACATTGTTCTCGCCGCAGACCTTGATGATGTCCGGGGCATGGCCGCCGCCTGCACCTTCGGTGTGATAGGTATGAATGGTGCGGCCCTTGAAAGCCTTGACGGTGTGCTCGACGAAGCCGGATTCATTGAGCGTGTCGGTATGAATGGCGACCTGGGTGTCGGTGTTGTCTGCGACGGAAAGACAGGTATCAATGGCAGCCGGTGTGGTGCCCCAGTCCTCGTGCAGCTTCAGCCCGATGGCGCCTGCCTTGATCTGCTCGGTCAGCGGTGCGGCCGTACTGGAATTGCCCTTGCCCAGGAAACCCAGATTCATCGGATACGCGTCGGCGGCCTGCAGCATTCTTTCGATATGCCAGGGGCCAGGTGTGCAGGTGGTAGCGTAGGTGCCGGTAGCGGGCCCGGTGCCGCCACCGAGCATGGTCGTCACGCCGGACATCAGCGCTTCTTCGATCTGTTGCGGACAGATGAAGTGAATGTGGCTGTCAATGCCGCCGGCGGTGATGATCATGCCTTCTCCGGCAATGATCTCGGTCCCCGGGCCGATCACGATATCCACTCCCGGCTGGATGTCAGGATTGCCGGCTTTTCCAATGGCGCTGATGCGGCAATGCTTGATGCCGATGTCAGCCTTGACGATGCCCCAATGATCAATGATCAGGGCATTGGTAATGACAGTATCTGCGCAGTCCCTGGCAATGCGCTGCGATTGCCCCATGCCATCTCGAATGACCTTGCCGCCGCCAAACTTCACTTCCTCGCCGTAGCTTGTGAAGTCTTTCTCAACCTCCAGAATCAGCTCGGTATCCGCCAGGCGCATGCGATCGCCGGTGGTAGGGCCAAACATTTCTGCGTAGGCGCGCCGAGAAATTTTCGCGCTCATCGTTTGCTTCCTTTTTTGCTCACTTTCTTCGCAACGCCCTTGCGGGCTTTGGCCTTGTCCAGTGCCCCGGATACCTTTGCATTGAATCCGTAGACGATGCGCTGTCCGCTCAGGGCCACCAGTTCCACGCTGCGTTCCTGGCCCGGCTCAAAACGCACCGCAGTACCAGCGGCAATGTTGAGGCGAAATCCGCGCGCTGCCTTGCGATCAAATTCCAGTGCAGGGTTGGTCTCAAAGAAGTGATAGTGCGAGCCGACCTGGATGGGCCGGTCGCCCGAATTGGCGACCACCAGTTGCAGGGTTTCGCGCCCCTCGTTGAGCGCAAGATCGCCCTCGTCAATCAGCATTTCTCCGGGAATCATGTTGGTTGTCCTGTGGTGAGCGCTGGCTTCAGGTGATGGGGTTGTGGACCGTGACGAGCTTGGTGCCATCCGGGAAAGTGGCTTCCACCTGGATGTCGGGAATCATGTCAGCAATGCCGTCCATGACATCTTCCAGTTTGAGCAGGGTGGTGCCGTAGCTCATCAGTTCAGCCACGCTGCGACCATCGCGCGCGCCTTCCATGATGGCGGCGCTGATGAAGGCAACCGCCTCCGGATAATTCAGTTTCAGGCCGCGTGCCTTGCGCCGTTCTGCCAGCAGCGCTGCGGTGAAGATCAGCAGCTTGTCTTTCTCGCGGGGTGTCAGTTCCATGCGTTACGCACCTTGGATGTCATCAGGTAGACCAGATTCGTGGAGGGATACCGGGGGCATTGCACAGGGCGGGGCGCAGCTGGCACCAGATCTCGGTGAGCGCCGCTCGAACCGATTCCGCGGAATGCCCCAGGGCTCTTGCAACCCATAGGCCATGATCGAAGCGTGTGATGCCCAGATGCACGCCATCGCGACGAATTTCGCGGCAGGACTGCAGAAGGGATTCGTCCAGGGGCAGGCCCAGCGCCCAGAAATTGCCATGCACATTGGCGCCGTTCCATCCCAGGGCAGAGGTCCTGAGCGGATCGTCGGCTGCCAGGCGCACACGTTCGCTCCAAAGCAGGGTCTGCTCGCGATAAAGGCGCGTGTGCTGACGCATTTCGCCGCTGGAGAAGTGCTCGCCGGACCGCTTTCGTCCGAGCATCCAGATATCCCAGCCGCAGGCGCGGCTATCGTCGGCGCAGTCAATGCGCGTTTCCGATCTGACGTCGGCGTCGTCAAAAATGATGGCCTCTTGCGGTAGCCACTCAAGCACCGAGCCGCCCTGAAGATTGAGCGCAACTGTCTGGCCTGCCGGATGCCCTCCGCTGCGGTACCACTTGGCAGCGCCGGGTGTGCTGATCCGCGCGTGCGCGCCTGAGCCCACATCAATGTTGATGGAGAGTTGGTCGCCACCGGCGATACCGCCGGGCGGGTGAAGCAGAAGCAGGTCCATTTGCCCGGAGGTATCGGGGTACAGGGCCTTCTGGATGCGCAATGGTCCAAAGTGGTGCGCGTGCTCGACGATGGTGCGCTGCCCCCGTTTGGCAATTCGGATGGCCAGGCGAGCCTTCCACTCCCGCGATGAAAGCGGGTTTGCCTTGCGACATTCAGTGTTCTGCGTTGTGGGTCCGCCGTCTGGCATGCGTCTGATTGCTGAGGAGCAGGCCACTGGCGCTGCGTGGAACAGGATTGCGCAAAGATTACGCCACTGCCAAGCGGATGCCCGCATACGTTGATTGACGTAGCCCTGGTAGCTGGCTCCGGCCCGCTTATTGCGCTGGGTCATCCCAGTCCGGGAATGTGCCCGAGTTCAGATCAACTGCATGCCGCCAGTCACCGCTAATGCTGCCCGACCCGATGACGATCCGCCTATCCAGCGGATCGTCAAGGTGCGGCGTGACTACAACACCTGGGTGGCGGACGAGTCCATGGAGGACTATGCGCTGCGCTTCACGGCGCATTCCTTTCGCAAGTGGTCGCCATTGCGGGTCGCCAATACGGCGTTTGGTTCCATCGCCTTCCTCCTGCTGGAAGCAGTTGGCGCAGCCATTTTGCTCAGTTACGGCTTTACCAATGCGTTCTGGGCCATCGTTTTTGCCAGTTCGGTCATTTTCCTGGTGAGCCTGCCCATCAGCTGGTACGGCGCCAAGTACGGCCTGGACATGGATCTGCTGACGCGGGGCGCGGGGTTTGGTTACATCGGCTCCACGATCACCTCGCTGATCTACGCCTCCTTCACGTTCATTTTCTTCGCGCTTGAAGCCTCGATCATGGCCTTGGCCTTGCAGCTGTGCTTCAACATGCCGTTGACAGTGGCCTACCTGATCAGTGCTCTGGTGGTGATCCCGCTGGTGACGCACGGCATCACCTTGATCAATCGCTTTCAGGCCTGGACACAGCCGCTCTGGCTGCTGCTGTTGGTCACGCCGTACATTTTCGTCTTTGCGCGTTCGCCGGAGCTTGTCGGCGAGTTGAAGCAGTACGTGGGGCAGGGCAGCGCAGGATTTGATCTGCTCATGTTTGGCGCCGCCGCAAGCCTGGTGTTGTCCATGGTGCTGCAAGTGGGCGAGCAGATCGATTTCCTGCGCTTCCTGCCCAAAAAGACGCGAGAGAATCGCAAGAGCTGGATTGCGAGCTTGTTGATCGCCGGGCCCGGTTGGATCGGTTTTGGTGCGCTGCGCATGCTGGGCGGCGCCTTGCTGGCCTTTGTCGCGGTGAAGGCAATGGTGCCCGCGCACAATGCGATGGAGCCGGCGACGATGTATCTGACCGCCTTCGGCTTTGTGTTCGACTCGCCGCAGTTGGCTCTGATCGCGATGACGCTGTTGGTCGTGCTCTCGCAACTCAAGATCAATACGACCAATGCCTATGCCGGTTCGCTCGCCTGGTCCAATTTCTTTGCTCGCGTGACGCACAGCCATCCGGGTCGCGTGGTCTGGGTCGTTTTCAATGTGCTAATCGCCCTGCTGCTGATGCAGCTCGGCGTCTTTGCTGCGCTGCAGAAAGTGCTGGGCCTGTATTCGAATATCGCCATCGCATGGGTGGGTGCATTGGTGGCCGATCTGGTGATCAACAAACCCTTGGGTCTGTCGCCAAAAGGGATTGAATTCAAGCGTGCGCATTTGTACGACATCAACCCCGTAGGGGTCGGTAGCATGGTGATTGCCTCGCTGATCTCGGTGGCCGCCTACGCAGGATTTTTTGGTGCGCACGCGCAGGCCTTCTCGGCGTTCATCGCACTGGTCACCGCATTTGCCTGTGCACCGCTGATTGCGTGGATGACCGGCGGGCGCTACTACATTGCGCGCGATTCAAGCGCGTTATTGGCCACAGAGGCTGAGCCGCGGCGTTGTTCGATCTGCGAGAAAGCCTATGAGACGGAGGAGATGGCACTGTGTCCGGCTTATCGCGGCCCGATCTGTTCACTCTGCTGCTCTCTCGATGCCCGTTGCCACGATGCCTGCAAACCCGGCGCCAATCTGAGCGACCAGGTGGCAAGCACCGCAGAACGCTTGTTGCCGGGTGTATCGCTGCAGCAGTTCCATTCCAAGCTGGGCCGCTTCCTGATGATTTTCGTGTCAGCGGCGATGGCCCTGGCGATGGTGCTTGGATTTGTCTACATCTTCCAGGCGGGCGAGGCGCCTGAACTCGCATCCAATCTGAAGTCCAGCCTCCTGACACTGTATGGCGTGTTGATGCTGGGGCTGGGCGTTGGCACCTGGTGGGTGGTGCTCACGGCGGAGAGTCGTCGCGTCGCTCAGCAGGAGACCGATCGACAGACTCAGTTGCTGATGCGCGAAATCGAAGCGCACAAGAAGACCGATGCTGCGCTGCAGGCCGCCAAGCAGACTGCGGACAAGGCCAATCAGGCCAAGAGCCGCTATGTCACTGGTATCAGCCACGAACTTCGCACGCCACTGAACAGCATTCTGGGTTACGCCCAGATCCTGGAGTACGACCCGCAAATTCCGGAACATCGGCGCGATGCGGTGACTGTCATCCGACGCAGCAGCGAACATCTGGCATCCCTGGTCGATGGGCTGCTGGATCTGGCCAAGATCGAGAGCGGAAAGCTGCAGCTGGATAACGAGGAACTGCGCTTTGTCGAGTTCATGTCTCAGATCGTGGGCATGTTCCGATTGCAGGCGCAGAACAAGGGCATAGCGTTTGACTACGACACTCAGGGGCGGCTGCCACGGGTGATCCGCGCCGATAAGAAAAGACTCGGCCAGATCCTGATCAATATTCTTGGAAATGCCGTCAAGTTCACCGAGCGCGGCACGGTCAGCCTGCGCGTGCGGGCACGAAACGAGATCGTCATTTTTGAGATTCGGGATTCGGGTGCAGGAATTTCGGCGGATGAGCTTGAGCGGATTTTCCTGCCATTCGAGCGTGGCGCCAGTGCATCGGTAACCTCCGAAAGTGGCACCGGTCTTGGCCTGAGCATTGCGCGCATGCTGACCAATCTCATGGGCGGCGAAATGACGGCGCAGAGCGAAGTCGGACACGGCAGCCTGTTTAGCGTTCGCTTGTTTCTCCCTGAGGTTCGTCAGCCCAAGCCCAGCACGGATACGCCGCGTATCGATATCGCGGCTTACGCGGGACCGCGAAAGCGCGTGTTGATCGTCGATGACTCCGTGGTGGATAGACAGTTCCTGGCGAGCCTGCTGCTGCCGCTTGGATTCGAGATCAGCCAGGCAGGGTCTGGCATCGAAGCCATGCAGCTGGTTGGCGAAGTTCAACCTGATCTGGTCCTGCTCGATATCGGCATGCCCGGTATGGATGGTTGGGAAACTGCGCGTTTGCTACGCGCCAACTATCGGCAGCACCTTGCGATCGTCGTGATTTCCGCAGATGCCTTCGAAAAAAATCACGGCGCCAGTGCCGGCATCGTGCCGCAGGATTTTCTGGTCAAACCGGTGCATGTCGATCAGCTGATGGAACGCATTCGACTGGCACTGAACCTGATCTGGATTGAAGCCGGACCTGAAACTTACAAGCCCGCTGCCGACGCGCCTGCCAGGCCGCAAATATCCACTGCACCGGATTCTGCAGAACTTCGAAAGCTTCGCGAACTGGGCGAACTCGGCCATGTGCGGGGCATTCTTGATCTGCTCGACGAGATTGACGCAATGGATGAGCGCAATGCTGCCTTCACGGCCGCGCTGCGCGAAAAGGTGAAAGCTTTCGAGATTCCTGAGTACATGCGTTTGCTGGCGGAGGTCCAATGAAGCCGCCACACGATGCGACCTTGATGATCGTCGACGACGTGCCGGCCAATCTTGCGGTGCTGCATGACGCTCTCGAGCAGGCGGGCTATTCGGTACGCGTGGCCACCAGTGGTGCACGGGCGATTGAGAGCGCGCAGCTCTCGCCACCCGACCTGATACTGCTGGATGCACTGATGCCAGGCCTGGACGGTTTCGAAACCTGCCGGCGCCTGAAAGCGGACATCGTGACGCGGCATATTCCGGTGATTTTCATGACCGGGCTGAGCGAAAGTGATCACGTGGTGCGCGGGTTTGAATGTGGCGGCGCGGATTACGTCACCAAACCGATCCGCACACAGGAAGTCCTTGCTCGGATTGCAGCACACCTGAGTAATGCAATGGCCATGGCCGAGTCGCAGCAGGCGGCGGATGCCGCAGGCGATGCCATCGTGGCAGTCGATGCAGAGCGTCGCGTGCGCTGGGCGACACCGCTGGCACGCCGATGGTTGCAGGACATTCTGGAAAACGACGGACGCCTGCCAGAGCAGCTACGGCAATGGATGGGTAAGGCGCTGGAGCCCAGCGTCAATCTTTCCGTCGCGTCGCAGCAGTTGGTATTCAGCCGGCTTGGTGAGTCACGCGGTGGTGACGAACGTCTTCTGATTCAGATGCGCGCGCATGTGCCCGAGCCCGAGGCACTGGTCCGTGCACTCAAGCTGACCCCGCGAGAGGCGGAGGTGCTGTATTGGGTTGCGCTCGGCAAAACCAATTCGGATGTGGGTTCGGTTCTGCAAATGAGTCCGCGGACGGTGAACAAGCACCTGGAGCACATCTTCGTGAAGCTCAATGTCGAGACGCGAACTGCGGCGACCACAGTGGCCATCAACAAGGGTAGGGCCGGTATGACGCCGGCCGATGCGTGATGCGCGCAACTCATCAAAGTATCGAAGGCCGGGTTCCAGGCAAGCATCCATTCAGCGGGGCCTGTGAGGAGCAATCCGTACAGGAAAGATTCAATCCAAATTTCACGGCAAGGAGTTACACATGAAACTGCGTAGGGGAACGAAACACACCATTGCGGCCAGTATCGGCGCGTTTGGCCTTTTGGCTTCATCCTGGGCGGCGCAAGCCGCAGACACGATCAAAGTGGGCGTTCTGCACTCGCTGTCCGGCACCATGGCGATATCCGAGACCACTCTGAAAGATACCGTCATGATGATGATTGACGAGCAGAACAAGAAGGGTGGTGTTCTGGGCAAGAAGCTGGAAGCAGTGGTTGTTGATCCGGCTTCCAATTGGCCATTGTTTGCTGAAAAAGCAGAACAGTTGCTGGTCAAGGACAAGGTTGCCGTTACCTTCGGATGCTGGACATCGGTGTCCCGCAAGTCCGTGCTGCCGGTCTATGAGAAGAACAATGGCCTGCTGTTCTACCCCGTTCAGTACGAGGGAGAAGAGTCTTCCAAGAACGTGTTCTACACCGGTGCTGCACCTAATCAGCAGGCGATCCCGGCTGTGGATTACCTGATGAACGAAGTCGGCGTTGAGCGTTGGGTGCTCGCCGGCACGGACTATGTCTATCCGCGTACCACCAACAAGATTCTTGAGGCCTACCTCAAGGCCAAGGGCGTGGCAGCAGAAGACATCATGATCAACTACACGCCATTCGGTCATTCAGACTGGCAATCGATCGTGTCTGACATCAAGAAGTTCGGCAGCGCGGGCAAGCAGACTGCCGTGGTATCGACCATCAACGGTGATGCCAACGTTCCTTTCTACAAGGAGCTCGGCAATCAGAAAATTTCGGCCGAAGACATTCCGGTTGTCGCCTTCTCAGTGGGCGAAGAAGAGTTGGCAGGCCTGGATACCAAGCCTCTGGTCGGGCATCTCGCGGCTTGGAATTACTTCCAGTCCATCAGCTCTCCGGAAAACGAAGCGGCCATCAAGACCTGGCAGTCATTCACCAAGCCGGGACGCACCTTCAATGACCCGATGGAAGCAACCGTTATCGGTTTCAAACTGTGGGTCGCTGCTGCAGAGAAGGCCAAGAGTGTTGATGTGGACAAGGTCTCCGACGCCATCATTGGGCTGGAGGTGCCGAACCTGACCGGTGGTACCGCCAAGATGCTGCCGAATCACCACCTGACCAAGCCGGTCTACATCGGTGAAGTACGTGAAGACGGTCAGTTCGACGTGGTCTGGCAGACCGAATCGGAAGTACCGGGTGACGCCTGGAGTGATCACTTGCCAGGTTCGAAGGACATCGAAGCGGACTGGGTTGACCTCAAGTGTGGCAACTACAACACCAAGACCAAGAAGTGCTCGGGGCAGAACTACGAGTAAGCAAGTGCTGAGCTAGTGGATCGGCGCGGCCCGGATGTCTGTGGGCCGCGCCGGTTACGGCGAGAAAATTGCTATTGAGATGTTCAAGGGGGATCAGGCACTGCGCTGCCTGTTTCAAGAACGGCGAGGATCGTCGATTCACACCGGGGTGATGCGATGCGACTCATGATGAACGGGGCATTTTTGTGACCTCCGAAAGAGACTTTCTATCCGGGATTGTTTTGCCGATGAGCAAAGGCTTGGTCGCGTTTTGCATGTTGCTGGTTTGCGTCTTGCCTGCGGCCTGGGCCGAAGAGGCGACGTCGAGCCAGGATGCCACTCCAGACACGGCAGTAGAAGCGTCAGAGTTTGATCAGCTGCTGGCGCCACTGGCATCGGCTGGATTCCCGGCCAAAAAGAAAATCGCGGTGCAGATCAGTCAGTCAGGGCACCCGTCCTCACGGGCAGTCCTTGATGCATTTCTGCAGCGGAATCTGTACCTGCGTACGTCAGATGATCAGGTGGTGATTGCGCAGGAAAGCACAGATGAACCGGGCGTCTTTGAACTGGTGCTGCCGGCAGACCTGAGCGCACTGGGCACTTCAAGCAAGTCTGATCTCAAGTCGATCAGAACGAACAATGCCTTGCGAAAAGCATTGAAAGGCCTCATCGCCCAGATTGATCTGAACGATAAAGACGTGGACGTTCGACTGGCGGCGGTGACAGAGTCCATGCGCAATCTTGATGACGCAACGATCGCTGCGTTTCGTGAGCGACTGAGTATCGAGAGCAGTGACAAGGTGCGTCGAGCCATGCAGACCGGTATCGCACTTTCTGATCTTGAAAGTTCGGATGTAGAGACGCGACTGTCAGCCATTCGAGCGTTGGAAGGTGAGGTTTCCACCGACGCCCATAATCAGCTCAGCCAACTGCTCGAGCAGTCACAAGACGGCAACTATCTGGAGCCGGATGAGCGAGTGCGCAAGGCGGCGAGTCAGGCCATTGCCAAGATCGACTTCTGGCGCTCGATTTACGGCGGCATTGAAACCATCTTTTTTGGTCTGTCCCTGGGCTCTGTTCTGGTACTGGCCGCGATTGGCCTTGCCATCACCTTTGGAGTGATGGGCGTGATCAATATGGCGCACGGCGAACTGATCATGCTGGGGGCCTACACCGCCTACGTGATGCAGCTTTTGTTGCCGGACAACACGGCGCTGGCACTGGTGCTTTCAGTTCCTGCGGCATTTCTGGTCTCGGGGCTTTTTGGCGTTGCCATTGAACGCAGCATCGTGCGTTTTCTGTATGGGCGACCGCTGGAAACGCTACTCGCGACGTTTGGTCTGTCGCTGATCCTGCAGCAGCTCGTGCGGAGCGTCTTTTCTCCGAATAACCGACCGGTATCGATCCCTGATTTCATGAGCGGCGTCTGGCAGATCAATGACGCGCTGTCGCTGACCCTGAACCGCTTGTACATCCTGATTTTTGCGCTTCTGGTATTCGCCGCGCTGCTGATGATTCTCAAACGTACCTCGCTGGGGCTGAAAGTGCGGGCCGTTTCGCAGAATCGTGCCATGGCGCGTGCGATGGGCGTGCGCGCCAGCTGGGTAGACGCTGCAACCTTCGGCCTAGGCGCCGGCATTGCGGGCATTGCCGGCGTGGCACTGTCGCAGCTGACGAATGTGGGCCCCAATCTGGGGCAGGCCTACATCATTGATTCGTTCATGGTGGTGGTGTTTGGCGGCGTCGGAAACCTCTGGGGCACGCTGATTGGCGGCATGTCGCTGGGTGTTATCAACAAACTGCTGGAGCCGGCTGCGGGCGCGGTGCTCGCCAAGATCCTGGTGCTGGTTGCCCTGATTCTGTTCATTCAACGCAGGCCCAGCGGGTTATTCCCGCAGAAAGGCCGCGCGGCGGAGGGGCATTGATCATGAACTCGAACGCAATGAATGAATCTAGTTTGACGCTGTGGTCTGCGCTCACCAGCCTGGATCGACCCAGCGGCATATTCGGGGCTGTCCTGCTCGCCGTCTGCGTGCTGGTGCCAATCTTCCATCTGCTGGTGCCAGAGGGACACGCGCTGCATCTGAGCGGTTATAGCGTGACCTTGATCGGCAAATACATGTGTTACGCATTGTTGGCCATCGCCGTGGACCTGATCTGGGGATACTGCGGCATTCTGAGTCTGGGACATACCGCTTTCTTTGCGCTTGGCGGCTATGCCATGGGCATGTACCTCATGCGACAGATCGGTTCGCGCGGGGTTTATGGAGATCCGGTCTTGCCGGATTTCATGGTCTTTTTGAATTGGGACCAACTGCCCTGGTTCTGGCACGGCATGGACATGTTCTGGTTTGCCATGATCATGGTGTTGCTGGTGCCGGGGTTGCTTGCTTATGTATTCGGATGGCTGGCATTTCGTTCTCGGGTCACCGGCGTATATCTCTCGATCATTACCCAGGCCCTGACCTATGCGCTGTTGCTGGCGTTCTTTCGCAACGAGATGGGGTTTGGCGGCAACAACGGACTGACCGATTTCAAGGAGATCGTAGGCTTCGATCTCAACTTGCCCGGCGTGCGTATCGGTCTGTTTGTAGCGACCGGCGTGGCGCTGGGTTTGGGCTATTTCACGTGCAGGGCCATCGTGAGATCGCGCTTCGGGCGCGTCGTGCAGGCCATTCGTGACGCGGAAAGTCGTGCACGCTTCATCGGGTATCGGGTAGAAAACTACAAGCTCTGGTTGTTCACGTTTTCAGCGATGCTGGCCGGGGTCGCAGGCGCACTGTATGTGCCGCAGGTGGGAATCATTAACCCCGGCGAATTTGCCCCCATCAACGGTATCGAGATTGTGGTCTGGGTGGCGGTGGGCGGTCGCGGCACGCTCTACGGCGCGGTCGTGGGAGCAGTGCTTGTCAACTATGCCAAGACGGTTCTCACCGATGCGATGCCCGATGCCTGGCTTTACGCGCTGGGAGCCTTGTTCCTGCTGGTGACCTTGTTCCTTCCGCGTGGAATCGTAGGTCTGCTGGGTCAGATTCAGGAACGACGTCGCAATGCGACGACTGCGCAGGCCAGCTCATGACGGCACATAGTTCAAGTGGCAGCATGGGCAGTGTCGGTCGCCTGACACAGGGCATTGGTCGTGTCCTGGAACGTAGAGGCGGCAGCTCGGGGCCGCCCAAGCTCGATTTGTCGCACGACGTCATTCTTTATCTTGAGGGCATCACGGTTTCCTTTGATGGGTTCCGTGCGCTCAATAATCTGTCGCTGTACGTCAAGGCCGGTGAGCTACGCTGCATTATTGGCCCCAACGGAGCGGGCAAGACGACGATGATGGATGTCATCACCGGCAAGACCCGACCCGATGAGGGTTCAGCCTGGTTTGGTCAGACCGTTGATTTGCTGACCATGAATGAACCAGAAATTGCGGAGGCTGGCATTGGGCGAAAGTTCCAGAAGCCAACGGTATTCTCGGAGCACAGCGTCTTCGAGAATCTGGAG
Organism: uncultured Panacagrimonas sp.; assembly: GCA_963975245.1. Taxonomy (GTDB): domain Bacteria; phylum Pseudomonadota; class Gammaproteobacteria; order Nevskiales; family Nevskiaceae; genus Panacagrimonas. The sequence continues at coordinate 45,553 of CAXBFJ010000007.1, forward strand.
CTGGCGATGGCCTGCGACAAGTCAGTCTGGAAGATGCTGTTTGCCAGGCTCACGCCTGCGCAACGCATCCGCATTGATGAGGTACTGGAGACCATCGGTCTGAAAGATCTCAGATTCACTCGCGCGGGCGGCCTGTCTCATGGCCAGAAGCAGTGGCTGGAGATTGGCATGCTGCTGATGCAGGACCCGGATCTGTTGCTGGTGGACGAGCCTGTGGCTGGCATGACGCCTCAGGAAACCGAGCGCACCGCCGAATTGCTGACTTCGCTGGCGGGCAAGCACTCGGTCGTTGTGGTGGAGCACGACATGGATTTTGTTCGTTCGATCGCACGCACGGTCACGGTTCTGCATCAGGGTTCGGTATTGGCCGAAGGTTCCATGGCCAAAGTACAGAACGACCCCAAGGTAATCGAGGTGTATCTAGGTGACTGACTCGTCAACGGATGTCATGAGCAAAGCGACTATCGAGGTCAACAAGCTCAACCAGTTCTATGGCGGCAGTCATACGCTGTGGGATGCTGACCTGAGCATTCCTGCTGGGTCGCGTACCTGTCTCATGGGCCGTAATGGCATGGGCAAGACCACCTTGCTCAAATGCGTCATGGGCCTGGTGCCAGCGGCTAGCGGAGAGATCCTGTTCGATGGGGAGGATCTTGCAAAAAAAGCCGCAGAAGCGCGCGCTACCCTGGGAATTGGCTACGTGCCGCAAGGGCGCGAAATTTTTTCGCAACTTAGCGTCGAAGAGAATCTGCGCATGGGCCTGTTCGCCAAGCGTGACCGCCCTGATGATGCGCTCGAGCGGGTCTACACGACTTTCCCGGTCCTCAAGCAAATGCTGCGTCGCCGTGGCGGCGATCTGTCTGGCGGGCAGCAACAGCAGTTGGCGATCGGTCGCGCGTTGTTGTTGCAACCAAGACTGCTGATTCTGGATGAACCTTGCGAAGGCATTCAGCCGAATATCGTTCGAGAAATTGGCGACCTGATCCTGCGGTTGAACGAGGAAACCGGACTGACGGTTCTCATTGTTGAGCAGAAGCTTCCATTTGCACGGCGCGTGGCCAGTGATTTCAGGATCATGGATAAAGGCCGGTGCGTTGCCGGTGGTGAAATCGCGCAGCTCAGTGACGACATGGTGCGAAAGCACCTGACGGTTTAGCCCGCAGAAGAAATCTTATTTGAACAACTGATTCTGGCGGGGCTTGAGGGCACGTAGCAGGCCACCGAGACCTTCCATCAGCAGCACCACAAGCACCATGCAAACGATACCGAATATCACGGTCGTGCGGTCGAGAACGATGCCGAAACTGTAGCTGCGCCGGGTTTCGTCGAGAATCTCGCGGTCTGCGTCCGTCGCCATCCACATGACCCTGTGGGCGAGGTCTGTCTCCAGCGCGAGCGCTTGACGCTGCAGGTCGCGAACGCGGTCACGCATCTGTTGAATGGCGCTGGCTTCGGCGCGAAACGTGTCATCGTCACTGCGCTGGTGCCTTTCGATCAGCTTCTCGATGGAGCCCTGGTGATATTGGTCGGCGATCCGCTGAAAGGGGCGGAAGTTGTGCCGTGCTTCAATCAGATGCGCGTCAACGCGCTTTGCGTATTGGTCCACGAAACCTGGCACCTGGATGCCGGTCAGCAGAGCCAGGCTGGCCAGGGCGATCAACAAGCTTCGCAATAGGAAGTTCATGGTTCCGGGTCCGTTTGTTCAGCTTGCGCGCCGCATACCTGCACCCAGGCCGCGGAACCGTTGCGCAAGCTGGCGGTCACAGTCTGGAGCCCAATCAGCAGTATGAGATGCGCTGCTTGGATAGCGAAGCAATTTGCCGTTTAGGCCAAGTGAGTTGGGGGCAGTTAGTCTGTCTGGCAGCAGCTGTCTGGATCATGAAGCGTTCGTCAGCTGATTGTCGGCACTGGTGCCACCGGACTTGAATTGAGCGCAATCAGGCGCATCATTATGGCTCAACATCTGAGGGCTCCCGGAGGTTTCCGGCCCGCGCTAGACTGATACCCATGAGCGAAGATTCTGATTATCGAATTCGAGGCGGTTCGCAGAACGACCAGGTGGTCGAGGCGGACAAGCCCAAGACAAAGCAGCCGCCGCTGTACAAGGTGGTTGTGGTCAATGATGACTTTACGCCCATGGAATTCGTGGTCCAGGTCTTGCAACAGTTTTTTCACCACACGCGGGAATCGGCGGTGCAGATCATGTTGCATGTGCATACCAAGGGCCGCGGCGTGGCTGGAATCTACCCCGCGGAGATTGCGGAGACCAAGACGGCACAGGCCAATGCCTTTGCCCGGGAGAATCAGCATCCTTTGTTGACCGTGTTGGAAAAGACCTGATGCACCATTGCCTGGAACTTACCGGAGCCAACCATGTTGTCTGACGAACTGCAGAAAGCGCTGGACGCCGCCTTCCTCGCTGCGCGCGGCGAGGGACACGAGCTGCTGACCGTAGAACACCTGTTGCTGGCGCTGTTGTCCGACGCCAATGTTTCCGAAGTCCTGAACGCCAGTGGCGCGGACCTGGAGAAACTGGAGCAACTCCTGCGCGACTACATTGCCAATAACATCCACGCGACTCCCGGTGGAGAGCAGACTGAAGTTCAGCCCACCCTGTCATTCCAGCGCGTCCTGCAGCGCGCGATCTATCACGTGCAGGCGGCCGGCAAGAAGCAGGTCACCACGCTCAACGTGCTGGTTGCCATGTTTGCGGAAAAGGACACCCATTCGGTGTACCTGCTGGGAGAACAGGGCGTGAGCCGCCTTGATGTGGTCAATTTCATCTCGCACGGTATTTCCAAGAATGGCGAATCCGACGCGCAGGCTCCTGAAGGTGCTGTGGATAGCGAAGAAAAGGACGACGCCAAAGCTCAGGGCAAGACGGCTCTGGAGCAGTTTGCCGTTAACCTGAACGAGCGGGCCGCGCAAGGCCAGATCGACCCATTGATCGGCCGCGAGCAGGAAATCGAACGGGTGATGCAGACCCTTTGCCGTCGACGCAAGAACAATCCGTTGCTGGTAGGCGAAGCCGGTGTCGGCAAAACGGCAATTGCCGAGGGTCTCGCGTGGTTGATTGTGGAAGGCAAGGTGCCTGATCTGATCACCGATGCTGTCGTCTACTCGCTGGACCTCGGCAGCCTGATTGCGGGTACCAAATACCGCGGTGATTTCGAGAAACGATTCAAGTCGGTCATGCAGGAATTGGCGCAGCAGCCCGGTGCCATCGTGTTTATCGACGAGATTCACATGATCATCGGCGCCGGCGCTGCCAGTGGCGGTGTCATGGACGCCTCCAATCTGCTCAAACCTTTGCTTGCCAACGGCACTCTGCGCTGCCTGGGATCAACCACTTATCAGGAATATCGCAGCGTGTTCGAGAAAGATCGCGCGCTGGCACGCCGATTCCAGAAAATTGATGTTACCGAGCCCAGCGTTGAGGACACGGTCAAGATTCTGGAAGGTTTGCGCTCCCGCTTTGAAGAGCACCACGCCGTGCAGTTCACCCGCGGCTCGCTACGCTCGGCAGTGGAGTTGTCAGCACGTCACATCACAGATCGATTGTTGCCTGACAAGGCGATCGACGTGATTGACGAGGCGGCCGCGCGCCTGCGCTTGTTGCCAGAGTCTAAGCGGCGCAAGACGGTACAGACCCGAGACATCGAAGAAACCGTTGCCAAGATTGCGCGCATCCCGCCACGTGCGGTGTCGAGCAATGATCGAGATCGGCTGGAAACGCTGGATCGCGATCTCAAGTTGGTGATCTTTGGCCAGGACGATGCGGTTGACCAGTTGACGTCCAGCATCAAGCTGGCCCGTTCCGGACTCGGTAATCCCGATAAGCCGATTGGCAATTTCCTACTCGCCGGACCTACAGGTGTGGGCAAGACCGAGGTAACCCGTCAGCTCAGCCAGTTGCTGGGGATTGAACTGATCCGTTTCGACATGTCCGAGTACATGGAGCGCCATACCGTTTCGCGGCTCATTGGCGCGCCTCCGGGATATGTCGGCTTTGACCAGGGCGGTCTGCTGACTGAAGGTGTGATCAAGCACCCGCACTGCATCGTGTTGCTCGACGAGATCGAGAAAGCGCACCCGGATGTTTTCAATCTGCTGCTGCAGGTCATGGACCACGGCACGCTCACGGACAACAACGGGCGCAAGGCAGATTTCCGTAATGTGATCCTGATCATGACCACCAATGCCGGCGCAGAAGAATCATCACGCCGCAGCATGGGCTTTTCAGAACAGAATCACGCGATTGACGCGCTTGAGGTTATTCGCAAGATGTTCACGCCAGAATTCCGCAATCGTCTGGATGCGATTGTTCCGTTTGCGGCGCTCGGCAAGGCCGAAATTTCGCGGGTGGTGGATAAGTTCCTGCTGCAGCTGGAAGAGCAGCTGGGCGCGAAGGGTGTGTCGCTCGAGATTGATGACGACACACGCGACTGGCTGGGCGAGCGCGGCTATGACGTCAAGATGGGGGCACGACCGATGGAGCGTGTTATTCAGGACAACCTGAAGCGCCCGCTTGCCGAGGAACTGCTGTTTGGCAAGTTGTCCGGCGGGGGCAAGGTTCGTGTCACGGTCAAGGATGACAAGATCGTGCTGGAATTCGATACGCGCGAAAAATCGGCGTCTCTCGAAACCGCCTGAAACCGGCGGTAGATATGGCTCTGGCGAAGCGTCGTGGATGACGACGCTTCGCTGGCGTCAGCGCCTGAAGCGCTATTGCTTACTTGTCGCGGAAGGTGATGCGACCTTTGCTCAAATCGTAGGGCGTAAGCTGAACTGTCACCTTGTCACCGGTGAGAATTCGGATGTAGTGCTTACGCATCCGGCCTGAGATATGAGCGGTCACAACGTGCCCGTTTTCCAACTTCACGCGAAACGTGGTGTTAGGTAAGGTTTCTGCCACGATGCCGGGCATCTCGATGTGGTCTTCTTTAGCCATACTGCCTGCTGCGGGTTGCAAAGGGCGGGCATTATCCGGGCTGAGGCACACGTCGGCAAGCTGAGACCACTGGAAATGCGGGCTCCGTGCCTGCCTGGCATGCAGTAATAGGCTTGTTTTTCAGGGGCAGGCGATGTTTTCGAAAACTCAGGATATGTCGTCAAGTGCTGTCCAGCCACGCACACCCAGCACTTCCAGCGGCCTGAATTTCTTCTTGTAATCCATTTTGGGGCTTTGCGGCACCCAATATCCCAGATAAACGTACGGCAGTCCTTCTGTCGCGGCTTCCTCGATCTGCCTGAGCACGGCATAGGTGCCAAGGCTGCGGGCCGAGGCATCGGGTTCAAAGAAGGTATAGACCGCGGAAAGTGCATCCGGCAGCCGGTCGACCACCGCACAGGCGAGCATTTCACCCTCGGCGCGGAACTCCCAGAATTCGGTCGCGCCCCAGCCGCAGTTCAGAAAATTGTGAAAGCCGGATTTGTCTTCCGGATTCATGCCGCCGCCGTCGTGCCTTGCACGCAGATAGCGCTGGTAGAGCATGAACTGCTGGTCGGTGATGTCGTGGCGAATGTTCAGTTCCAGGTCGGCATTGCGACTCAGGCAACGGCGCTGTGGTCGTGAGGGTTTGAACGCGTCGACTTTCACACGAGCCGGAATGCAGGCGCGGCAGCTTTCGCAGCGCGGTCGATAGACGTGGTTGCCGCCGCGTCGAAATCCCTGCTCGAGCAAACCCTGGTAGCGATGCTCATCCAATGCGTAGTCCGGGTCCACGAACAGGCTGCGTGCGGAGCGCGCGGGAAGATAGCCGCAGGCATGCTCAGTCGATAGGAAGAGTCGAACGTGATGGCTCATTTGATCAGACGCTCATGTGCACTCGGGCACAGGGCAGGGGCAGGTCGAAGCACCATTGCCCGGTTCGCGGCGGCGCCTTGATCGCCTCGCGAAGAAGATTGAGAAAACGTTCGCGGGATACTTCTCTGGCGCCCAGACTGCTCAGATGGGCAGAACCCACCTGGCAATCGATCAGGCCGAATCCCCAACTCATCAGCTGCTGACACAGCCAGTGCAGGGCAATCTTGGAGGCATCAGTGGCGAGACTGAACATGGACTCGCCAAAGAAGACGCGCCCCAAGGCAACGCCGTACAGGCCGCCCACCAGCTTTCCGGCACGCCATACTTCTACGGAGTGCGCATAGCCCTTCAAATGTAACTGCATATAGGCCTCGCGCATTTCCGAGCCCAGCCAGGTGCCGCGGCTCCGGGTGCGAGGGCCGCTGCAATGATTCACCACCTCGCCAAAGGCCTGATCAAGGCTGACAGCGTAATCTGCGCGGCGAATGGACTTGCCCAGTGATCGCGACACCCGCATTTCCTCGGGCATCAGGACGGCACGTGGATTCGGGCTCCACCAGAGAATCGGCTCGTCCGGGTTGTACCAAGGGAAAATGCCTTGGGAATAGGCGCGGATCAAACGACCCACGGACAGGTCACCGCCAATGGCGAGCAGCCCGTTGGGATCACGCATCGCCTGATGCGCGGGCGGAAACGCCTGATCCGGATCGCGTGGATCCAGCCAGTGGAGGCGGATCGGATTGTCCATCGCCCTGAACCCTTACTCGTGGCCCGCCTGCATGGCGGTGCGGTAGGGACTATGTTGCACCAAATCAGTGAATCTCGCCGCAACGGCCGCGCGTTCACGTTGCAGGTAATCGGCCACGGCCTGATGGAGTCGCGCGTCTTCCAGCACATGAAAAGATCGGGTCAATTCAGGCAGAAAGCCGCGGCCATGTTTGTGCGCACCCTGGGTTCCGGCATCGAAATGATTCAGGCCCTTGGCAATGCACAGTTCGATGCCCTGGTAGTAGCAGCATTCAAAATGAAGCGAGTGGTAGTGAGCCTCCGCACCCCAGTGCCGCCCATACAGCGTGTCGCCGCCCACCAGCGTAATGGCGACGGCAACCCGCCGACCCTCGTGTACGGCAAAGATCAGGTGAAGGTCCAATGAGGCGCAGTTTCCCGCGTCTGCCAGAAAGTCGCGTGTGAAATAGGGCGCCTGCCCGCGCTCATAGTAGGTTTGGGTGTAGAGCTGGTAGACCTGATCCCAGTCGCTGTCCGTCAGCTCCGTGCCTCGGGCCACTTCAAATCCGATGCCGGCCTCGCTGACCCGGCGCCGTTCTCGCAGCATCTTCTTGCGCTTGCTGCTGCTTAGCTGGGCGGCAAAGGCGTGAAAGCTGTCGTAAGCCTGGTTTGTCCAGCGAAACTGGATGTCATTTCGTTCCAGCAGGCCCTGGCTTCTCAGCTCTCCAGCAGACTGGTCATTGGCGAACAGACAATGCAGCGATGAGGTCTCGCCAGACCGCGCCGTCTTAGCCAAAGCCTGAGCCATGGCGGCGCGAACCTGATCGGTGCTGCCGGCCAGACGAGGGCCGATAGATGGCACATAAGGGATGGCGTTGAGCAGCTTGGGATAGTAGCGCTGCCCGATGCGATGACTGGCATCTGCCCAGGCGAAGTCGAACACGAACTCGCCATAGGAGTGGTGCTTTAGATAGAGCGGGGCGGCTCCCACCAGCTGGCCATCCGCATCTTCTGCAAGCAGATGACGCGGCTCCCAGCCCGTCTGCTCGCAGACGCAGCCGTGCTCCTCGAGCTTGGAGAGCCAGGCGTGACGGGTGAAGGGATAGGCAGACTCGAAGACGCGGTCCCAGTCTTCAGGCGGGACGTCCCTGAGCCTGCCTGCATGGCGGAAACGCAGATTCAAATGAGAGTGTCGGGACCAGTTCCGGTGAAACCGTTAGTGAAAGACAGGGCCCGCGCTGGGGATGTCACGGATGGCCCACTGTACGACAGCATCATGTTCAAAGCCGCTGATCTGTTCTTCCTTGCCGGGCTCTCGAGCCTGGGCAATCAAGCCGTCACTGTCGAATTCGATGCTGGCACCGGCCGTCTGGATCTTCAGTTCCGATCGGTTCTCGTCGTCCACGGTGACTTGCAGGTAACGGACCCGGCTGTCCGCGAATTCGGGCATTTTCCGTGCGCCGGACGCGACGCCGGCTGCGAGTTCAGCTGCGAACTCCTGAATTCCCCCATCAGGGGTCAGTACGAAGTGTCTGATCTGCATGTTCAGGTCTCCGGTGAGAAGAAGCTTTGATCTTCGAGATGCAATATGTATGCGAGCTTATCGGCAGAATTCAAGGGTGCCGTTGCTATACTTCCGCCGATGGTCGGGGCCAACCGATAGTCGGTAGCTGCTGGCATCTTGTTGAAGAACCTGAAAAAAATCCGTCCCAAGGCGGAACGTCGCGCGTTTAGGTTCTGTCTTCTTTCACTCCCCAACTTTTGCAGAGAATCTTGGCGAAATCTACCGAACCCGGCTGGCTTGAACGACTCCCACGTGAAACGGGGCTCCTCGCCAGCATTGGCCTGACCTTGTTTCTGTTGGCCGCCCTGATCAGCTTCGATCCCGGCGACCCCGGCTGGAGTTCCTCTGGCAGTGGTGCGCCGATCCAGAATCTCGTTGGTCAGGTCGGGGCGTGGACGGCGGACTTCCTGCTCAGCATGCTGGGTTATGTGGCTCTGTTCCTGCCGGTCGCGGTTTGTCTGGTAGGGCTGCGGCTTTATCGTGGCGCCAAGGGGTCGTCACCGGTTTCTGCGGTCGTGCGCAGCTTGGCGTGGGTGGTGATGCTGGTGGCGCTCTCCGGTCTTTGCGCGCTCCATGCAACGGTATGGCCAGATTATCCCCCGCAGGGCGGCGGTGGAATCATCGGGCAAATCATTGGTTCTGGTGTCGTGCGGTGGGTCAAGCCTCTGGGAGCGAGCCTGTGCTTGCTGACCCTGTTTCTCGCCGCAACACCGCTCGCGCTGATGTTCTCCTGGATCCACGTGATCGAGAAAATTGGTGAGTGGGTGCTTCGACTCAGGCCTGAGGATCGGGAAGAAGATTCCGATTCCGATTCCGGTCCTGGCATGCTCAGTGTGCTCAGGGATCGGACCCAAACCTTGATGCGCGGCGCTGCGCAGCCCTTTGTACGCCAACGCCCTGTAATGGGCGATCCCCTGATGCAGGGCGTCGAAGATGAACCGCAAGCCGCAGGGGATGGCGAGGACGTCTCGGCCAATAGTGTTCCGCCCATCCTGCGCGCCGTTCGGCTGGGTTCAGCGACACCGGATATCAATCTCGAAGAGAGCCCTGCGCCCGATCCAGCACCCAAGCCAGTCAAGCGCAAGCGACTGCTCGGTTCTGCGGTTCCGGCATTTCGCGGCAAGCCCTTGCCGCCGGTGACCCTGCTGGATGATGCGCCGACATCGGGTAGCCGCTATTCGCCCGGTGAACTCGAGCAATTGTCGCGGGATGTGGAACGCCATCTGGCCGACTTCGGTATCAAGACGGAGGTTGTTGCAGCAACGCCCGGTCCGGTGATCACGCGTTTCGAGCTGCAGCCTGCGCCTGGGGTCAAGGGCGCACAGATTACTAATTTGTCGAATGACCTTGCGCGCTCGCTGTCGGTGTCGCGGGTGCGTGTCATTGAGGTGATTGAGGGCAAGCCGTATGTCGGTCTGGAGATTCCCAACCAGAAACGCGAAATGGTGGCACTTCGAGAAATTCTGGAGTCATCGAATTATCGAAACTCGACTTCGGCGCTATCAATGGCGCTGGGCAAGGATTTCGCCGGCAAGCCGGTATCCGTAGATCTGGGCAAGATGCCGCATCTGCTGGTCGCGGGGACCACGGGTGCCGGTAAATCCGTCGCGATCAACGTGATGATCCTGTCGATGTTGTACAAGGCGACGCACGATCAGGTTCGCTTTATCTTCATCGATCCCAAGATGCTGGAGCTGTCGGTGTATGCGGATATTCCGCACCTGCTGACGCCGGTCGTCACGGACATGAAAGACGCGGCTAATGCATTGCGCTGGTGTGTGGCCGAGATGGAGCGCCGTTACCGCCTGATGACCAAGCTGGGTGTGCGAAATCTGGCCGGCATGAACAAGAAGATTGTCGAAGCGGCTGAGGCCGGGGAGCCGATCAAGGATCCGCTAGCGGTGGCTCCGGAGTTGTTCGACGACAGTGATGGCGCGTTTGTGGCCGAAGACATGGAGCCCTTGCCCAGTATCGTCGTGGTGATCGACGAGCTGGCAGACATGATGATGGTGGTCGGCAAGAAGGTGGAAGAACTCATCGCGAGACTGGCACAGAAGGCCCGCGCCGCCGGCATACATTTGATCGTGGCTACACAGCGCCCGAGTGTCGATGTCATCACGGGCCTGATCAAAGCGAATATTCCCTCGCGTATCGCGTTTCAGGTGGCGTCACGTATCGACAGCCGGACCATTCTCGATCAACAGGGCGCGGAAACGCTGCTGGGTCATGGCGATATGCTCTATCGCCCGATTGGTGCATCTACCGTCGCGCGTGTTCACGGTGCGTTTGTTGACGATCATGAAGTGCATCGCGTTGTGGACTACCTCAAGCAGGTTGCGCCGCCCAACTATATCGACGATATCTGTGCAGAAGAAGCGCCGGCTGGTCCCATGGACAATGGCGCAGACACCGAGTCGGACCCGCTCTATGACCAAGCCGTGCAGCTTGTCATCGAGTCGCGCAAGGCCTCGGTCTCCTGGGTGCAGCGTCGTCTGAAGATTGGCTACAACCGGGCCGCGAGAATTGTCGAGCAGATGGAGGCCACCGGACTTGTGGGGCCGAGCGGGCCCGGAGGCAATCGAGACATTCTTGTGCCAGGCGGACAGGATTAGGCAAAGCCCGGACTGATATGACGATTCGTTCAGGTTAGGATTGCACCCTTCATAAGCGGGGGACGAATGAGAATCCTGATTGGCGTCATGGGAATGATGATGCTGTTCGTGCTGAGTGCACCGGCTCTGCTCGGTGGCGGTGCCCCGGCCGCACCATCCGTCATGGTCTCGCTCGTGGACGCCATCACGACGGTCCAGATTCCAGCATGGGTCACTGCTGGAGTCTTGCCGCTGCTGCTGATCTGGTGGCTGCGTGAGATCTGGCTTCGGGTCAGGATAAAAAGAATCACGGATCGTGTCGCGTCTCGCAGCGCACAGCGACACTCTGTGCAAATTCAGCCTGAATCAGCGAGGCCTTGTGCAGAAGCGTCACTGGTAGAGCTGGCGCATGACATCCCCGCGGCCTTGTTCCAAACCGAAATTGCACCGGATCAGGGCCGGCGCATCGTTTACATGAATCTGGGGGCAAGCCGCGTTCTGGGGCGGCCGCCAGACTATTTTGTGGGCCAGGCCTATTCCAGATTTCTGGATCTGATCCACGAAGATGATCTGCCTCGGATACTGGACGCTGTTGGTAGCCTCACGGCGCAGCAGTTTCTGAGTTTTCGGATTCATCATCATGAGTCCGGGGAGTTGCGCTGGGTTTTGTCAGATTCTACGAACCGTGTCCGCGATGACGGGGTGCGGGTGATGCGTGGGGTGTTGGTAGATATCACCTCCATCAAGGTGGTCGAAGAGCGCCTCGCGCAGCAGCGTGATTCGGCTGAAAGCGCAGCGGCGAGCCGCGCGGATTTTCTGGCCAACATGAGCCACGAGATTCGTACGCCGATGAACGCCATCATCGGCATGTGTCATCTGGCTCTGCAGACCGAGCTTGATTCAAAGCAATTGAATTATCTGAGCAAGATCGACAGCGCCTCTCGCTCCTTGCTGGGAATCGTGAACGACGTTCTGGATGTTTCGAAGATCGAAGCCGGCAAACTCAAGATGGAGTTGGCCAACTTCAGGTTGTCAGACCTGCTGGACAATCTTGCCATGCTGGTAGGCCAGATGATTCAGGACAAAGGACTGGAATTGCTGTTTCGTATCAGCCCGGATATTCCGGATGCCCTTGTCGGGGATCCATTACGTCTTGGGCAAATACTGACCAATTTCTCCAGCAATGCTGCCAAGTTCACCGAGGCTGGAGAGATTGTCGTTTCAGCCGACATCGAGGATCGGTGTGGAGACGAGCTTTATCTGCGCTTCGAGGTCAGGGACACCGGAATCGGCATCGATCCGCAGGCCAGAGCGCGATTGTTCAAAGCCTTCGAGCAGGCAGATTCATCCACCACTCGACGGTTCGGAGGAACCGGTCTTGGTCTGGCCATTGCAAGCAGCCTGGCCGAGATGATGGGCGGCAGGGTCGGCGTCGATAGCGAAGTCGGCAAGGGCAGTACCTTCTGGTTCACTGTGCGGCTGAAGGCGCAGCCTGAGTCTGACGAAACGGGAGGCCAGCAAGGGCTTGGCGCTGCGGGCCGACGTGTCCTCATCGTGGATGACAACAGCACTGCACAGGAAGTACTGGACATTATCTGCCGCGCGCAGAGTATGCAGACGACACGTTGCAGCTCAGGGCAGGAGGCGCTCGACCTGCTGGAAAGGACCGAAATCGCCGACGCTTATGACCTTGTGCTGCTTGACTGGAACATGCCCGGGATTGACGGAGTGCAGACAGCGCGCGCAATCCGCTCAGACCTCAATTTAGTCAAGCAGCCTGCCATCATCATGGTCACGGGGAATAATCCAGAGGATCTGCTCAACGAAATCGAAGATATCCATGTTGACGGCGCGCTGGTAAAGCCTGTCAGTGCTGCGCTTCTGCGTAACGCGATCCAGAGTGCCCTGGGGCTGAGCGCACCCGTCGCACGTGCCGTACCGGCGCCGACAGTGAGTAGCCATACCGCGCTCAAGGGAAAGCGTGTCCTGCTGGTAGAAGACAACGAGATCAATCAGGAGATCGCCCTGGAAGTCCTGCGTCAGGCGGGGCTGCTTGTAACGCTGGCCGATAATGGTCAGCAAGCCATTAAGCGAGTCCGCGAGTGTAATTTCGATATCGTGCTCATGGATATGCAGATGCCGGTCATGGACGGCATTTCTGCGTCACGCGAGATTCGCCGTAATCCGCGGTTCGAATCTCTGCCGATATTGGCCATGACGGCGAATGTTCTGGATGAGGATATCCAACGCTGCTTCGCTGCCGGTATGAACGATCACGTCGCAAAGCCGATCGATGTCGAGGAAATGCTCAGCAAACTAGAGCTGTGGATCGTCGGAGCAGGCGAGGGACATGATGATCACGAAACACGCACCATCATGCTGCCAGCCCGCAGCGGGCACCTCCCGAGTGCCATGGACGGACTGAATCTGGACGTCGCCCTGAAGAACATGGTTGGAAATCGCGCGCTGGTGAGAAAGTTGCTCATCAAGTTCAGGGAAACACATGCTGGCGCCATCGAACGTCTACGTGAGGCCCTTGCCGAGGAGAACAGCGAGGCCGCAATTCGGATTGCTCACACCCTCAAGGCCGTCGCGGGCAATATTGGCGCAACGGATTTGCAGAGGGCAGCGCAAAGGATCGAATCTGATCTCAAGCGGAATCTGAATGTTGCGGGGCAATTGCCTGCAACGAAGCTTGAATTGCAAAGAGTGCTCGACTCTATCGGCAAGCTCGATGCCACGAAGACGATCTCGCGTGACGCCAGGAAAGTGCCCGCGCTCAGGGTTGATGCGTCTCAACTAGATAATCTGCTGAGCGAGCTCGAGCAACTTCTCGAAGACGACGACATCGCCGCGACGGATGTCGTAGACAGGATTGCGGTTCTCGGACTGGCCGGGAATGCGCAAACCCTGGTGCGCTCGCTGCACAAATCCGTCAGCGCTTATGACTTCGATGCTGCACGCGAGGCTCTGGAGCAGCTCCGCTCTCGAATTGAAGCGTCGCCGGTGTAACTCATGAACGAAGAACGCCAGACGATTCTGATTGTTGACGACACGCCAGAGAACATCGACGTTCTGGGCGGAATCTTGCGACCCTACTATCGGGTCAAGGTCGCCATCAACGGAGAGCGGGCGCTCGCGATCGCAAACGGAGAGTCGCAACCAGATCTGATTCTGCTCGATATCATGATGCCGGGAATGTCGGGGTACGACGTATGCAGGCAACTCAAGGCAAATCTGGCAACGCGTCGTGTTCCAGTCATTTTCTGCACGGCGATGGGCGAAGAAGATGACGAGCGTAAGGGCTTCGCCGTTGGTGGCGTTGATTACATCACCAAGCCGGTCAAGCCAGCATTGGTCCTGGCGCGCGTGGAGACCCATCTAGCGCTTTATCAGACAGAGCGTTCACTTGAGAAAAGAGTGGCGGAGAAGAACGCTGAAGTCCTTGAAACCCGCCTGGAAGTCATTCGCTGTCTGGGCAGGGCCTCGGAGTTCAAGGACGATCAGACAGGCCACCATGTGATTCGCATGAGTCAGTATGCCCGTCTGCTTGGGATCGCCTGCGGTATGACCGAGGCGGACGCCGATCTGTTGATGAACGCGGCGCCCATGCATGACGTCGGCAAAATCGGAATCCCAGACCGCATTCTCAAAAAGCCGGGAAAACTGGACGCAGAGGAGTGGGCTCTGATGAAGAAGCACGTCGACTATGGCGTCGACATTCTCGGTTCCAAAAAATCCGAGCTGCTTCAGTTGGCGCGAGAAATTGCGCATACCCATCATGAGAAATGGGATGGTAGTGGCTATCCAAGAGGCCTGGCTGGCGAAGAGATTCCGCTGGCAGGCAGAATCTGCGCTATGGCGGACGTGTATGACGCATTGGCTTCCCGGCGGCCCTATAAGGAACCCTGGCCTGTCGAGAAGATCGTTGATCTGTTCAAGCAGGAAAGTGGCAAGCACTTCGACCCGCGTCTGGTCACGCTGATGCTGAAACTGGTGCCGGAATTCCAGAAGATAAACGCGCAATACCAGGATACTGAATAGATTCTGGCAGCTACGCGATAATGCCGGGCGGGCCCTGATGTTTGAGTGTGCTTCAGCGCCCGATCATGCATAGGCGATGTAATGCGTGTTTCGGACCAGCGGTCCCTTAAATTCAGACCAAAATGATGAACGTTATCAAACGAACCCTTTCCCGCCTGGCATTCGCACTGGCGGCACTTAGCTTAGGCTGGAGCAGCTACCTGGTCGCTGCGCCCGAGAAGCACGAGGCTTCCGCGGCCTTGCAGAAATTTGTCAGCGAGGTGAATACCCTCAGCGGACGCTTCGTCCAGACCCAGACCGATGAACATGGAGAGGTTCTGTCGTCGGGCGAAGGCAAGGTTGCCATAGCGCGGCCGGGGCGCTTTCGCTGGACATATGTCAGGCCCTACGAGCAGTTGATGGTTTGTGACGGCAAGAAGATTTGGGCCTATGACTCTGATCTGGCGCAGGTCACGGTCCGGCCCGCTGGCGAGGCCCTGGTAGGAACGCCGGCAGAACTGCTGTCCAATAATGCGCAGCTGGGGGCCAATTTCAAGGTGAAAAACATGGGGCGGCAGAACGGCCTTGAAGGCGTTTTGCTGGAACCGCGTGCGCCGCAGAGCGACTTCAAATCCATCGAACTATGGCTTGATGATGGCGTTCCGCGTCGGCTACGTTTTTCAGATCCACTCGGCGGTGTAACGGAAGTTCAGCTGCTGGACATGGTGGTTAACCAGAAGATTCCGGACGCGCACTTCGACTTCCAGGTTCCCAAAGGGACGGAAGTGATTGAGGCTGTCGAGTCCCAGTGAAACTTCGCGCGCCATTAGCGGAGCGCATGCGGCCTCAGCGACTGGAACAGGTTCTCGGCCAGGAGCATTTGCTGGGTGCGGACGGACCGCTGCGCATGCTTCTCGAAGGAGGCAGCATCCCCTCGATGGTGTTCTGGGGGCCGCCAGGCGTTGGCAAGACCACTCTAGCTCGTCTGATCGCTGACCACGTAGACGCGCAGTTCCTGACCTTGTCGGCCGTCCTGGCCGGAGTCAAGGACATCCGCCAGGCCGTTGCCAGTGCGCAGGCAGAGGCCCAGGGCCTGACCGCGCGACCGACGGTTTTGTTTATTGACGAGGTTCATCGCTTCAACAAGAGCCAGCAGGATGCATTGCTGCCCTATGTGGAAGACGGCACGCTGGTGTTGGTTGGCGCTACCACCGAGAATCCAAGCTTCGAGCTCAATGGCGCATTGTTGTCGCGCTTGAGAGTGTTCGTGCTGCGCGCCATCAGTTCTGTTGCGCTTGAGGCTTTGCTTTTGCGCGCACTGACCGATGAGAGCGCCGGGCTTGGCCAGGCTGCGGACACCTTCCCGGCACATTGGCTGAAACGGATTGCCGAAGCTGCTGACGGTGATGCGCGCAAGGCGCTGACCCTGCTCGATACCGCGGTGGAACTGGCTCGCTCAGATTCTGATCGCAGCGACAGCCTTCTCGACAAGCTGATCGGAAGAGGCATGCGCCGCTTCGACAAGCAGGGAGAGAATTTCTACGACCAGATTTCTGCGCTGCATAAGTCGGTGCGCGGAAGTGATCCTGACGCAGCGGTCTACTGGTTCAGTCGCATGATCGATGGTGGCTGCGATCCGCGCTACATCGCCAGACGCGTGACCCGTATGGCCTATGAAGATGTCGGGCTGGCCGAACCGGGCGCCATTCGCTTGTGCCTGGATGCTTGGGATGCCTACGAGCGACTCGGCAGCCCGGAAGGCGAACTTGCACTTGCGCAGGCCGTGATCTACCTGGCGGGTGTGCCAAAGAGCAATGCTGCTTATGTTGCCTATCAACGCGCTGGACAGGCTGTTGAGGCCCATGGAACATTGGATGTTCCCATGCACCTGCGCAATGCGCCCACCCGATTGATGAAAGACCTTGATTACGGTGCCGGTTACCGATACGACCACGACGAGGCCGATGCGCATGCCGGTGGCCAGCAATATTTGCCAGAAGCACTTCAAGGCTCGGTGTTCTACGAGCCGACACGACGCGGCATAGAAGGTCGCATTGCAGAACGTCTCGAGAAGTTGGCAGCGAAAGGAAAGACTGCGTGAGCAGCGCGGTACTGGCCGCGGTTGCCGTCGGCGGCGCAGTGGGCTCATTGATGCGCTACGGCGCGGGCAGCCTGGTTCGCGGTTGGTTCCCGGCAGGCGCGGGGTTTCCGTGGGGTACCTTGCTGGTCAACATTGTCGGCAGCGCGTTCATAGGCGTCCTGTTCGCCGTGTTCCTGCTCAAACCGGCACCGGAATGGCTGCGCCTTGGTCTCATCACAGGCCTGCTTGGCGGGTTCACGACGTTTTCTGCATTCTCTCTGGACGCGCTGGAGATGTTTCGTGTCGGCAGCGCAATGCCGGCAATGATCTATATCGTTCTCAGCGTGCTGGGCGGTCTTCTGGCCTGTCTGCTGGGTGTCTTGGCCACGCGAATGATGCTGGCCTGAGCTGCGCGCTCCCGTGCTGACCGAAGTGTCAGTGCAAATGCGTCCTGATTCTGATCTCTTTCATGACAGGCGAGGGCGACAACCGCGATAATTCGCAGCTTGCCTTCCACACAGGATGATTCAATGCTTGATCCCAAGCGCTTGCGCGCCGAACCAGAAGTTGTTGCACGGATACTTGCCCGGCGCGGTTACCAGTTGGATCAAGATCGATTTTCCCGTCTGGAAGGCCGGCGCAAGGTATTGCAGACCGAAACCGAGTCCCTCCAGGCCGAGCGCAATGCCGGTTCCAAGAAAATCGGTCAGGCCAAGGCCAAAGGTGAAGATGTCGCCCGTGTTCTGGCTGAGATGGATCGGCTCAAGGCAAAACTGGCTTCAAATGAGGCGGCGCTCACAGAGCTCCAGAGTGAATTCGACGCGTTTGCGATGGATATGCCCAATCTGCCGTTCGATGATGTTCCGGACGGCCTGGATGAGACGGCCAATGTCGAGTTGCGCCGTTGGGGAACACCGCGCACGGAAGCCGGTCTGCGGGATCATGTAGATATCGGCGAGGGGCTGGGGCAGATGGATTTTGCTGCAGCGGCCAAGCTCACGGGAGCCCGGTTTACCGTGCTCAAGGGGGGACTGGCCAGAATGCACCGCGCACTGACGCAGTTCATGCTTGATATTCATACTCAGGAACACGGGTATGAGGAGCTATACCTGCCTTACGTGGTTAACAGTGATTCCCTGCGCGGAACTGGCCAGTTGCCGAAGTTTGGTGAAGACCTGTTTTCCATCGGTGGCGAGCAGGACTGGTACTTGATTCCGACAGCTGAAGTCCCGATGACCAATCTGCTGCGCGATGAGATCATTGAAGCAGCGGACTTGCCGCGCAAATGGGTTTGTCACACGCCGTGCTTTCGGGCCGAAGCGGGTTCAGCCGGACGGGACACCCGCGGCATGATTCGTCAGCATCAGTTTGAAAAGGTGGAACTGGTACAGGCAGTGGCGCCTGAAGAATCAGCGCAGGCCCTGGAGCAGCTCACCGCACATGCGGAGACGATCTTGCGCAAGCTGGAGTTGCCTTACAGAACCATGGCCCTGTGTGCGGGCGACATGGGGTTTTCAGCGGCCAGAACCTACGACATCGAAGTGTGGCTGCCTTCGGAAGGGCGCTACAGGGAAATCAGTTCGTGCTCCAACTTCGGTGACTTTCAGGCACGTCGGATGTTGGCGCGTTACCGAAAGCCAGGGACAAAAAAACCCGAACTCATTCATACGCTGAATGGTTCGGGCCTTGCGGTGGGTCGCACCCTGGTAGCGATTATCGAGAACTACCAGCAAGCGGATGGGTCTGTTGCAGTTCCTGCTGCCCTTCACCGCTATATCGGAGACGCTACCCTCAAAGTTTGAGGGTAGCGGTAACCCCGATCAAAAGCCTATTTAAGGCCTTATTACTCGTCGCCGCTCTCGGAGGAATCGCCGAAGGCTGCATCAATCGCGTTGGTCAGGCCGCCTGGCTTCTGACTGTCGGAACCGCCAGCTTGGCCAGCTGCGAAGTCGATGCCCAAGCCGCCAGAAATGCCGGAAACGCCGGAAACGCCGCCGCCCGAAATGCCGCCACCGCTGATGCCCTGAGCAAAGCTGGAAGCACTGAATACCAGTGCGAACGTGGCCAGAGCCTTGAAAATACGTGAAGTCATGTTGAATCTCCGATCGTGACGATCAAATTTGAAAAGTGACAAACAGCTTCTAATTCAAGTGTTTCAGAAGCTGAAGGTGTAGCCCAATGTGCCGCCAAACTGCACGTCTGAATCAAAGCGCTCGCCCACATTGATGGCGCCAAGAGTCACGGTCAAAGGAATGCCGGTAATGGGGGCAGCGGACAGGCCGACATTGGTGAAACGACCGCCGTGATCCACGATCAGCGAGTACTGGCGAGTGAAGTAGAAGGCCAATGACCCGAAGACGTTCACGCCGTCATCATCAAAGTCGTTGGTGAACGCACCATCGCCAACACCAACGGTGGTGACCAGTGCGTGGCGACGGGTACCGGTGTCAATCGAGAACACCTTGGAGACGTTTGCGTAGACGCTTGATTCATTCTGGTCTTCAGCATTGCCCCAGCGCGAAGTACCGATGACGCCAACGGCCGCCGCTGCACCACCAGGAAGATTGGTGTGCAATTTGAATGACAGGCCACCGGACTCGCCGAAATCGTCGTCATCGCCAGCGCCGGAGTACTTGTTGTTTTCGCCGGTCAGCGAAGTCGTAACCACTGCGGTTTCAAAGCCAACGTACTTGTCAGCATCACCGAGTCCGAAGATCAGCGCCGCGCTGCCATCGACTTCGCCGTCAAGTTCAGGGAACTGCTGACCATTGAACGAATCAGGCAGAGTCTGACCATAGACACCGATGCCGACCGATCCCCAGCTAGCGCCGAAGGCGATCGGGGAACCGAATGAGGCACCCGCGTAAGAATTGGGTGCGGCTGACGGAACCGCAATGTTTCCGCCGCTTTGAGCGTGGGCAGTGGCAGCTGCCACTGCGAACGCGTTCAGTACGAGAGTTGCCGCAACGACCTGGAGCTTCATGTCTTTTATTCCCTGAAATACCTGAGTGTTTTTGGGTTATCGGCACATGTTGGTGTGCCGCATCCCCGGCAATTTAATCGCAAGCGTAGGTATATGACAAGCCTTGAATTCTGACCCTTGTCCCTTAATGCGAGTGAATCGCACTTCCGGGTCAAAGCCATTCAGGCCTGGCTCAGTTTGTGGCCGATCCAAGCCTGATCTGGCGAATCGTGCTGGTCTTTGCCCCGCCGACATTTGCGCCCCCCTGATAGGCGAGAGAAAAATCCTTGATGGCCGTGATGACGACTTCGGCAGACTGATCCTGACGCAGTTCAAAAGAGCTGATGCCTGAGCGAAGCATGCCCGCAATCTGATCGCGGACAACAGCTTCGCCCGTTGCGCGAATGTCGCCTTGGTATCCCCGGGCATCTCTCAGGAGTCGCGCCTGTGAGTAGGCCCGGCCATCGGCGAAAGATGGAAAATCCAGCAAAAGCAATGGCCTGGACAGAACATCGGCCTGCAATCCTAGTACGTCCACAGTGTTTGGCAATTTGACCGCTACCTGTTCGGCTCGCGATTGAAGCGTCGCTTCATCCTTTTCCCATCGCGCCAGAGAAACGCAGATATCGCTATCGTTCGGCAATGGAGCGTCGTCATCAACGCAAGTCAGGGCCGTTCCAAGTGCGTTTCCATAGGCATCGATTGTCATGCTCATGCGCTCACCTTTTGCGGATACAGTGCAGCCTTGAAAGGTGCCATCTGGATTCTGCGATAAGCCTCCAGAAATGTTTCATCTTCACTGTGGCGGTGCTGCAAATAAACCTCAACGATCTTCTGGACGGCGTCGGCAATCTTGTCGCGCGCAAATGAAGGGCCTGTGCGGTCACCGAGACTGGCGTCATTTTCCGCCGAGCCGCCGAGGGTCACCTGATACCACTCCTCGCCCTTTTTATCGACGCCGAGGATGCCGATGTGGCCGACGGTATGGTGGCCGCAGCCATTCATGCAGCCTGACATTTTCAGTTTGATCGGGCCGACATCATGCTGATCGTCGAGATTCTCGAATCGATCAAAGATGTCCTGCGCAACGCCAATCGACCCGGCGTTGGCCAGAGAGCAGAAGTCCAGACCCGGGCAGCAGATCATGTCGGTCAGCAGGCCGATATTGGGCGTGGCGAGATTCTGGCTGTCCAATGACTGCCAGACGGCGAACAAATCGCTGATCTCGACGTCAGCCAGGACCAGATTCTGGTCATGAGTGACTCGCAGTTCGCCCTGCGAGTACTGGTCAGCCAGATTGGCGACTGCGTCCATCTGGGCGGAACTGGCGTCGCCAGGTGCAACACCGTTGGCCTTGAGCGAGGCAAAGACGATGGCATAGCCGTTGACCCGGTGCGGCTGCACATTGCAGCGCACCCATGATGCAAATGCCGGATTCTCAAGCAGGCGGTTCTCGTGCTCCGAATTGACCGCAGGCAGCTCACGGTAGTTGGGCAGGGTGAAGCGATTGCGAATGTCTTCAAGCTCGCCAGACTTGAGCGTCAGGTCGCCGCCGCGGATCCGCGCCCATTCTTTCTCAACCAGTTCGCGGAATGCGTCCGGCCCCGTTTCCTTGACCAGAATCTTGATGCGCGCACGATAAATATTGTCGCGCCGGCCCAACAGGTTATAGACCCGCAGAACAGCTTCCAGATACGACAGCAGGTCCTGTTCCGGCACGAAGTCGGCCATCTTGACGCCGATGATGGGCGTTCTGCCCAAGCCGCCACCCACGTAGATGCAGTAGCCCACTTCGCCCGCATCATTGCGCACGATCTGAACGCCGATGTCATGAACCCGGATTGCAGCACGATCGGAGTCAGAGCCCGAGAAGGCGATCTTGAATTTGCGCGGCAGCCAGTTGAACTCGGGGTGGAAGGAGGACCACTGCCGGGTCAGCTCGCAATAGGGGCGCGGGTCGATGAGTTCGTCTCGCGCAACGCCGGCCAGGTGATCAGACGTGACATTGCGAATGCAGTTTCCGGAGGTCTGGATCGCGTGCATCTGCACCGAAGCGAGGTCCGCGAGAATGTCGGGAACACGCTCAAGAGCGGGCCAGTTGTACTGAATATTCTGCCGCGTCGTGAAGTGACCGTAGTCCTTGTCGTATTCACGGGCAATGTGCGCCAGCATGCGCAACTGCTTGCTCGACAACAGCCCGTAAGGAATGGCGACGCGAAGCATCGGTGCAAATCGCTGGATGTAGAGGCCGTTGCGCAGTCTTAGCGCGCGAAACTCTTCTTCCGGAATTTCGCCGGCCAAATATCTACGGGTCTGGTCTCGATACTGGGCGACGCGTTCGTCGACCAGCGTCTGGTCATATTGATCGTATTGGTACATCTGGGACTTTCGATGGCATGCAGGTGCGCGAAGGCACCAAGGACGCGCAGGCTATCAGCGCGTCAGTCAGCAAAGTAGATCTTGACAGCTATATTCAAAGATCAAATTGGCATGATCAGCTGTCGGGCAGGGTCTCAACCAGTTGCGCAGTGCGCTGACTTCGCTGCCCCGGATCGGCGATGGAAGCCATCTCATCCACAATTTCGCGCTTTAGGTGGGGTGCGAAGGTATTGATGAACTCATACATATAGCCGCGCAGGAAAATGCTGCGTCTGAAGCCGATATGGGTCGTGCTGCGCTCAAAAAGGTGGTCGGCCCGCAGGGCAACCAGATCAGCGTCCTGGGCTGGGTCGTAGGCCAGGCCGGCCACAATCCCGGCGCCGAGTCCGAGGCGCACATAGGTTTTGATGACATCGGCATCGACCGCCGTGAGCACCACGTCCGGACGCAGTCCGTGCGCAGCAAAGGCCTGATCCAGCTTGGAGCGGCCTGTAAACCCGAAGGTGTAGGTAATGATGGGATGCTCGGCCAGCGCCTTGAGGCTCAGGCGCGGGCTGCGCGCGAGGGGATGGTCAGGGCGCACCAGGACCACCCGATTCCAGTGATAGCAGGGCAGCATGACCAGATCGTCAAACAGCTCCAGCGCTTCGGTTGCGATGGCGAAATCAACCTGCCCATCCGAGGCCATCTTGGCGATCTGCGGAGGCGAGCCTTGATGCAGATGCAGGGTGACGCGTGGAAAGCGCGCTCGAAATCGCTGGATGATCGGGGGCAGGGCATAACGGGCCTGCGTGTGCGTGGTCGCAATGGACAGATCACCCGAGTCCGATTGCCGGAATTCCTCGGCAATATTCTTGATGTTATCGACCTCAAGCAAGAGCCTGCTGGTGTACTCGAGGATCCGCTCCCCGGCCGGCGTGATCTCGGCGAGGTGTTTGCCATTGCGCACAAAGATGCTCACGCCCAATTCCTCTTCTAGCATGCGAATCTGCTTGCTGACCCCCGGCTGAGATGTAAACAGGGCTTCAGCGGCGGCGGTGACGTTCAGGCCACGGCGAGCGACTTCCTGGATGTAGTGAAGCTGGCGGATCTTCATGGTCTGCTCCGGACTTGATATCTGATCTTATTCCGGAGGAGCAAAATTTTCATGATCTTTATAACCAAACCATCTCGAAATGCTTTGAAGCGAAACTGGAATAAGGCTATGCCCTAAAAGTGCTTCTGAAACGCTCAGCCAGTTGATAACGTCGCGCCGACTTAGATCAGTATCGAATAAAAACTCATGGATTGGCTGGGCTTTGCAGTAGCCGGATGCGTGGTCGGGACTGCCGTTGGCGCTACGGGCGTGGGCGGCGGCTCGCTCATGACCCCCATCCTGATTCTCTTTCACGGGATATCTCCCGCCGTGGCGGTGGGAACTGATCTGCTTTACGCCGCCATCAGCAAGAGTTTTGCAGTGACCCTGCATGGCCGTCACGGGTCGGTGGACTGGCGTCTGGTAGGGCGCATGTCGCTGGGTAGCGTGCCGGCGAGCCTCGCGGCCCTGATGCTGCTTCGCAGTCTGGAGTCCATAGGGGCGCTTGAACAGGTCATCAAGCTCACCTTGGCTATCGCCATCATTCTGACGGCAACCTTCACCTTGTTTCAGGATCGCCTGCTCAAGTTGATGCCGCGCCTGCCTCAAGGCGAAGAAGGATTTATCCGGCGCCACCAATTTGGCCTGAGCGTGGCTTGCGGCATCCTGATTGGCGCCCTGGTCACTATTTCATCGGTTGGCGCAGGGGTGATCGGCATGATGCTGTTGCTGGTGCTGTACCCGCAGGTTCCCCCGATCAGACTGGTGGGCAGCGATCTGGCGCATGCGGTGCTCATCACTGCCATTGCGGGCATTGGGCACGCCAGTCTTGGGACCGTTGACTATGCGATGCTCGGTTACCTGCTGATTGGCGCCATTCCCGGCATCTGGATAGGAACCCGAATTGCATTCCGGCTCAACGATAAATCCATGAAGCGCGCAATTTCCGCGTTGCTGGTCCTGATTGGCTGCACCATGGCTGCCAAGGCAGTGGCCGGACTCTGAGCGAAAGGCCGCTCTGAAAGGGCTGTAACAAAGCTGTCATCAATTCTTCATACGCTCGTCTTGTGCTCTGACGAGGATGCGCACCGCATCGACTCCATTCCCGTATGAAGAGGCTTTATCGCAATGAATTTCAAGAAGCTCAGCATCGCCGCTATCGCGGCTGCCGGACTCTCCTCCATGTGCGCCCAGGCTGCCGTGGACCCCGCCTTGCCCGAATACAAGCCTGCCTCAGGCGTATCCGGCAATTTCAGCAGTGTCGGCTCTGACACCCTGAACAACCTCATGACCTTGTGGGCCGAGCAGTTCAAGAAGTTCTACCCCAACGTCAATATCCAGATCCAGGGCGCAGGTTCGTCCACTGCTCCGCCGGCACTGACGGAAGGCACAGCCAACTTTGGTCCGATGTCCCGCCAGATGAAGGATCAGGAAATCCAGGCTTTTGAACAGAAGCACGGTTACAAGCCTACCGGCGTTGGCGTTTCGATTGACGCGCTCGCTGTTTTCGTGAACAAGGACAACCCCATCAAGGGTCTGTCGATTCCTCAGGTAGACGCCATTTTCTCTGCAACGCGTACTTGTGGCGGCGCGAAGGATGCAACGCGCTGGGGTGATATCGGCATGAGCGGTGATTGGGCGAACAAGCCTATCCAGCTCTACGGTCGCAATTCGGTTTCAGGCACTTACGGCTACTTCAAGGACGTTGCTCTTTGCAAAGGTGATTTCAAGGCCAATGTGAACGAACAGCCGGGCTCTGCCTCCGTGGTGCAGTCCGTGTCCACCGGCCTCAACGCGATTGGCTATTCCGGCATTGGCTACAAGACCTCAGGCGTTCGCGCACTGCCGCTGGCCAAGTCAGAAGGTGGTGATCTGGTTGATGCCACACCGGAGAACGCAACCAACGGCAAGTATCCGCTGTCACGCGTGCTCTATGTCTACGTGAACAAGGCGCCCAACAAGGATCTGTCTCCGATGGAGCGCGAGTTCTTCAAGATGGTGCTCTCCAAGCAGGGCCAGGAAGTTGTCGAAAAGGACGGATATGTCCCTCTTCCCGCCGCTGTCGCGTCGAAGTTCCTGACGCAGCTGGGCATCAAGTAAGCATTTTTCTGACACGCCCCAGCTTCACCACGAACGTGGTGAAGCTGGGGCGAATATAAATCACGGATTTTCCGCGCAGATTGAACTGGGAGCTACATAGTGAAAAAGATGACTAAAACCGGCATTGCTTCTGCAATGCTTCTGGCAGGGATGGGAACCGCAGCGGCCGACATCGCCGAAAGCAAGGGCGGCATTACGGTCCGCACCGAAGACGGTCGATTCGAGTCGAGCGTCGAAGGTCGCATCATGCTGGACTTCGCCGCATTCGATAACAGCGACATTGCTGGCGCTGGTGAAAACGTAGGCGGCACTGAGTTCCGCCGCGTGCGTTTCGGTGTTGCCGGAACGCTGTTCGGATGGGAGTACAAGCTTGAGCCGGATTTCGCCGATGACGGCGTTTCCTTCAAGGATCTGTACATTGCCACCAAGGTGGGTCCAGGCAAGCTTTACTTGGGACAATTCAAGCAGTTCTTCAGCATTGAAGAACTTACTTCTTCGCGCTACATCACCTTCCAGGAACGATCCTTCCTGACCCAGAGCCTGTCCACCAGCCACCAGGTTGGCATCGGTTTTCAGGGTAATGCGGACGCACTGACCTACGGTGTCAGCGTCTACAACATCGACACCAATGATGCTGAGTCCAACGAGAGCATCGGCTTTGGTGGCCGCCTGACCTTTGCCCCGATCAACGAAGATGGCCGAACCCTGCATTTGGGTGCCGCCGCCGCTCGTGAAAGCGTCGGTGTTTCGAACACTCCCGATACGGACGACAACGAGCGCGTGCGCTCACGTGTACGTGTGGCTGGACACATGTCCGACGCCTCGCGTCCGACGCTGATCGACCTCAACAACGGTGAGCGTGTTGAAACCATCAAGTACGGTCTCGAAGCAGCGGCCGTATTCGGCCCGTTCTCTCTCCAGGCCGAATACGGCATGGGCGACTTTGAAGACAATACCGAAGAAGCGGAACTCTCCAGCTACAACGTGTTTGCGAGCTACTTCCTGACTGGCGAGTCCCGTCCGTATGACGCCAAGAAGGGTCGCTTTGGTCAGATCAAGCCCAAGAGCAAATCCGGTGCACTGGAAATTGCCATCCGGTTTGACTCAGCGACGGGCGAAGAGAACCCCTTGAATGCAGGTCTTTCTCGCGACATCGAAGCCACCGCGCTGACCTTCGGTGTGAACTGGTACCCCAACCCCAACGTACGGTTCATGCTCAACTACATCGACGCTGAGATTGAGAACAATCTGGCATCGATGAAGACCGATGATCCGTCTGCCATCACGGGCCGGGTCCAGATTCATTTCTGAGCAAGCCCTCATCGCCCTGCTAAGCCCCGGAAGCACTTCCGGGTGCTTGGCAGGGCCATCCATTAGTACCCCTTGGTCTTTGATAGCGCCTTCCTGGTCTGGACGGCGTCGGGTCACCCGCACCATGACGATTAGCCGGAGACGGATTCAATTTCATGAATGAAGCAGCCTCCAAATCCGGGCCGACTGCAAATCGGTCCATCGTCTCCAGCCGGAGCTCTTTCGAGCCGCGCCACATCAAGGATCGCGCCGCCAAGCTGATCGTCTGGATTGGTGGCCTCGGGGTCATCGGCGCGCTGTTACTTATATTTGTCTACCTTGCCTCCGAAGTAGCCCCATTGTTCGGCTCGGCTGAGGTCAAGGCGCGCGAAACGTTCGTGCTCCCGGGAGATCAGGGCGAAACCATGTTCCTGGCGTCGGAAGAGCAGGGCGAAGTGGGTCTGAGAGTCTCCAGCACGGGACAGATCACTTTCTTCGACTTGTTTACAGGCCAGGCTCGGCAAGAGCTCCAACTGCCAGTCCAAGGACGTCAAGTTCAGTCCGTATTTTCGGTAGACAGCGATCAGGGTCTGCTGGCTGCATCGCTCGATGATGGAAGCGTGCTGATGTTCCGGCATCAGTACCGGCAGACTTATCCCAACGATCAACGCGTCATTACGGCTGAAATTTCGTATCCGCGTGGTGAGCAAAGTCTGAACTTCACTTCCGTTCCGGTTCAGGGTTTCGCGGCTCGCGATAATGGCCAGACTTTGATGATGGTTGGCGCGGATGCGCAGGGTGCCATTCAGATCAAGCGCTACGTGCAGGAAATTTCGCTGTTTGGCGACAGCACGTTGACAGAATCGGATCTGCAGCTTCTGGCACCCAAGGTTTCGCCGGACATTCTTCTGCTGAATCCGCTGCTGCAATGGTTGTATGTCATCGACAAGGACGCCGGTAAGCTCGCGCTGTATCAATTCAAGGGCGAGGCTCCTCCGGAATTGATTGATGTGCAGGATGCCGGCGCAGTGGTGCACGATGCCAGTTATCTGGCAGGTGGCATTTCCGTCATCGCAGCCCAGGAGAACGGTCGCGTTTCCCAATGGTTCCCTGCGCGCACGAAAGAGGGGAAATGGTATTTGGCCCATGTCCGCGATTTCCGTTTGCCCGGAGATGCCGCTGCCACCGCTATCGGCCCTGAACTTCGTCGTAGAGGATTTGCCGTTGGTGACGCTTCCGGCTCTGTGACCATGTTCTACGCAACCTCTGGTGCGCGTACACATAAAGAGAAAATTTTTGATACCGCAGTTGAACGGCTGACCTTCAATTCCCGCGCCCAGGTTCGAATGGCATTGTCTGCCGACGGCAAGCTACGGGTGAGCGATGTGCACAACGAACACCCTGAAGTGTCGATGAGCGCCCTGTGGAGCAAGGTCTGGTACGAGAGCTATGACAAGCCGGATTTCATCTGGCAGTCCTCATCCGCCTCGGCCGATTTTGAACCCAAGTTCAGCCTGATGCCGCTGTCCTTCGGTACCCTCAAGGCGGCCTTCTACGCCATGATCTTTGCGGTGCCACTGGCGATTTTGGGCGCCATATTTACGGCCAATTTCATGTCGCCGACCATGCGTCAGGCGGTCAAGCCTACGGTTGAGCTGATGGAGGCCCTGCCGACGGTCATTCTGGGATTTCTGGCAGGACTTTGGCTGGCCCCGTTCGTAGAGACCAACCTGCTTGGCGTGTTCCTGACTCTGGGCCTGCTGCCATTGTCGCTGCCCTTGTTTGGCTTCCTTTGGTTGCGCATGCCGCGCAGCATTCGCCTGGCGGTTCCGCCAGGTTGGGAGGCCGCCATGATCATCCCCGTCATCGCTTTTGTGGTCTGGCTCTGCTTCTTCGTCGCCAAGCCAATGGAAGCGGTGTTCTTCAGCGGCAACATGCAGGCCTGGATGGATCAGACCCTGGGCATCAGTTATGACCAGCGCAATGCCCTGGTCGTAGGTATTGCCATGGGCATCGCGGTCATCCCCACGATTTATTCAATTACCGAGGACGCGATCTTCAGTGTTCCCAAGCACCTGAGTCTGGGTTCACTGGCCCTGGGCGCCACGGCGTGGCAGACCTTGATTGGCGTTGTGCTGCCCACTGCCAGTCCGGGCATTTTCTCGGCGGTGATGATCGGCATGGGGCGCGCGGTGGGTGAAACCATGATCGTGCTCATGGCCACCGGCAACACCGCCGTCATGGACCCGAGCATGTTTGAGGGTCTGCGAACCTTGTCGGCCAATATCGCGGTTGAAGTACCGGAATCGGAGGTTGGTAGTACCCACTTCAGGCTGCTGTTCCTGGCGGGCCTGGTTCTGTTCATGTTCACGTTTGCGTTCAATACGCTGGCCGAAGTTGTACGCCAGCGCCTGCGACGCAAGTACGCAAGCCTGTGAGTACCCGGGATATGTCTTCTTCTGAAATCGCAGCAGACCTGACCACCCAGGACACTCGCAGTGTCCGGGCCTATGTTAAATCTGGTCAGCCTTATGTCTGGATGACCGCGGGCGCGATCGCCACCAGCATCATCGTGACCGTAGCCCTGTTGATGCTGACCATGGTGCGTGGCGTCGCACATTTCTGGCCTGCGGATCTGGTGCAGGGGAGCTACGAGGCTCCCGGGGTTGCTGCCCAGCCTCTGCTGGCCGAGATTCGCTCAAGTGAAGAAGTCACCAGCGCGCGCCTGAAAAGTGCAGGTCTGTCGGTCGACGAATCACAGGATTTCTACGATCGCCTGCTGCTCAAGATCGGCAATCGTGATATCGGCGGCGTGGACTTTCGTTACGTGCTCTCGGACTGGCTGGTGAACCGGTCTACGCCTGAAGATGCCACGGTCTGGGAGCGCTTGGAATGGGGCAATCTTCACGGGTTCCTTGAATCTGTGCAGGCCGATGGGCAGGTTGTGACGGGCGATAAGGCCTGGGCCGCCTACCAGGCAGCGCAGGATCGCGCCAACGATTTGCGCAAGCAGATTGACCGAATCGAGAAGAAGGAAATCGGCAGCATCAATTACCAGATCGAGCAGCTTCGTCTGGATGAGCGCCGGCTGGAACTGGACGGAAAGAACCGCTCCGAGCATTCCGAGGCATTTGCTGCGCTTGATGCCAAGCGGCTGAAGTTGGACGCAGAGTATGAAAAGCTCAGCGAAGAACGCGCCGGACTCTACAAGCAGCTGGCAAGAGACAGCCTGACGGCGCGAACGGTCAGCGGTCAGGAGGTCCATCTTGAGTTTGCCGAGTTGGTCACCGGCTACCGACCCAACGCGATGAACATCTTCCAGAAGCTGCTGCACTGGTGCGGAAAGCTCTGGGAGTTCATTTCCGAAGACCCTCGGGAAGCCAACACGGAAGGCGGCATTTTCCCGGCCATCTTCGGCACCGTGATGATGGTGCTCCTGATGTCGGTGTTCGTGACGCCATTCGGCATTCTGGCCGCACTTTATCTGCGGGAATACGCCAAGCAGGGGACCGTAACCCGTGCGATCCGGATTGCCGTCAACAATCTGGCCGGCGTACCTTCCATTGTCTACGGCATGTTCGGGCTGGGTTTCTTCGTCTATTTCCTAGGTGGGAATCTGGATCGTCTGTTCTACCCCGAGGCCGCGCCAGCGCCGGTGTTCGGAACGCCGGGCATCCTGTGGTCGTCACTGACCCTGGCATTGCTGACCTTGCCAGTGGTGATTGTTGCCACGGAAGAAGGTCTGGCCCGTATTCCCCGGTCTGTTCGCGAAGCCAGTCTTGCGCTGGGCGCAACCAAGGCGGAAACCTTGTGGAAAGTGGTGCTGCCGATGGCGTCTCCGGCCATGATGACCGGCCTGATTCTGGCGATTGCCCGCGCGGCGGGCGAAGTGGCACCGCTGATGCTCGTGGGCGTGGTCAAACTGGCCCCATCGCTGGCGCTGGATGGGAACTCTCCCTTCCTGCATCTGGATCGCAAGTTCATGCATCTGGGCTTTCACATTTATGACGTGGGCTTCCAGTCGCCCAATGTTGAAGCGGCGCGTCCGCTGGTGTACGCCACCTCTTTCCTCCTGGTTCTGGTCATCATCCTGCTTAATATCAGTGCCATCACCATTCGCAACCGGCTGCGTGAACGCTATCGTGCGCTCGAAGGCTGATACGCACTCACCTGCAGCAATAGATAAACGAATCAGAGCCGTTCAGATATGGAACCAAGCAATATGACGAGCCATCAAGGCAAGACGCCCATCTCGCAGGGCATCGATATCGAATCCATGAACCGGGATCGCGCCGAAACAGATCTGGCCAACGAAACCATTTCGCTCGAGGTCGATGACCTCAACCTGTTTTATGGCGAGAAGCAGGCGCTCAAGGGCATCAATCTCAAGATTCCGCATAACAAGGTCACCGCCTTCATCGGGCCTTCGGGTTGCGGAAAGTCAACGCTGCTGCGTTGCTTCAATCGCATGAATGATCTGGTGGATGGCTGCAATATCACTGGACAGATTCGTCTTGGCGACAAGAACATTTTTGATCGTGATGTAGACGTGGCACTCCTGCGCCGACGCATCGGCATGGTGTTCCAGAAGCCCAACCCCTTCCCGAAATCCATCTACGAGAACGTGGCCTACGGTCTGCGGCTGGCCGGGATCAACAAGAAGCGCGTGCTTGATGAGACCGTCGAATGGGCGCTCAAGGGCGGCGCGCTGTGGGATGAGGTCAAGGATCGGCTGGACGACTCGGCCCTGGGCCTCTCCGGCGGTCAGCAACAACGCCTGGTCATTGCACGGGCCATTGCGGTGCAGCCTGACGTGATTCTGCTGGACGAGCCCTGTTCAGCGCTCGACCCCATCTCCACGCTCAAGGTCGAAGAGCTGATCAACGAACTCAAGCGGGATTACACCATCGTCATCGTCACCCACAACATGCAGCAGGCCGCGCGGGTCAGCGATTACACCGCCTTCATGTACGTGGGTGATCTGGTCGAGTACGGCAGCACGGACAAGGTTTTCACTACGCCCTCGAAGAAGCAGACCGAGGATTACATTACCGGACGCTACGGATAAGCCGATGAGCATTCCAGGATACAAATCCCATATTTCCAGTCAGTTCAACGCCGAGCTTGAGGACGTGCGCCAGCGGGTTCTGGCCATGGGGGGCTTGGTCGAGCAGCAGCTGGTTGACGGTATGCGCGCACTGATTGACCTCGACAAGGACCTGGCATCCAAGGTCATCGTCAATGACGACAAGGTGGATTACCTGGAGGTCGTCATTGATGAGGAGTGCTCCAAGATTCTGGCCCGACGCCAGCCAACCGCGTCTGACCTTCGGCTGGTCTACGCGGTGATCAAGACCATCACTGATCTGGAGCGCATCGGGGATGAGGGGCACAAGATTGCGAAAATGGCGCGCCATCTGGCCAAAGAGGAAAAGCTGGGCCAGCACCTGGTTGAGACGCACAATCTCTCCCGTCTGGTGTCACAGATGGTGCGAGACGTTCTGGATGCGTTTGCCCGCATGGATGCCGAGGCGGCACTGGCTGTTGTGCGCAGTGACGAGATCATTGATCGCGAGTACGAAGCCCTGATGCGCCAGTGCATCACCTACATGATGGAGGAGCCGCGCACCATCCGACGGGTCATCGATCTCATGTGGTGCGTGCGCTCACTCGAACGCATCGGCGACCATGCAAAGAATATTGGCGAATACATCATCTACTTCGTCAAAGGCAAAGATGTTCGGCACACGCCCATTGATGAGGTTGAGCGAGAGGTCATGCGCGACTCCTGAGCATCGAGGCCGACAACGCGGGGCGCCGACCGGGGCACAGCAATTGCACAGCTTTGCCGTGCCAATTTCAGCGCGCGGCCAGCCATCAGCCGGTATCATGCGCGGCTTAAATGGCCAGACCCAACTCCAGGAAAGCGTCGCGCGGGCGCGGTAAGCGCTCCATATTCAGGCGCATTCTGCTCTTTTTGCTGACTGTCACCATCCTCGCGATCTGCGTGGGCGGCTTGCTCCTGTCCGGGTAT
Source organism: uncultured Panacagrimonas sp. (assembly GCA_963975245.1). Classification (GTDB taxonomy): domain Bacteria; phylum Pseudomonadota; class Gammaproteobacteria; order Nevskiales; family Nevskiaceae; genus Panacagrimonas. Next base: position 78,183 of record CAXBFJ010000007.1, read on the forward strand.
CTGATCAAGCTCGACGACGAAATCCGGGCACGCTTTGCCGGAACCCGCTGGGCACTGCCGGCGCAGGTATTCTCGGCGCCGCTGGACCTGTACCCAGGGCGGGACATCTCCAGTGATGCCCTGCAGCGTGAGCTCAAGCGGCTTGGCTATCGGCCCACCGAGAAGCTGGCGGGGCCGGGTACCTTCTCGGCCAATGGCAAGGACATCACCGCCCACGTGCGCGCCTTCCAGTTCTGGGATGGGCCGCAGCCGGAAGCCAAGATCGGGGTGAAGTTTTCCAGTTTCGGAATTGCGGCGATTCGCGATCTGGAAGCCGATGAGGCACGGGATATTGTCCGTCTCGACCCGATGCTCATCGGCAGTATTTATCCCACTCGACAGGGCGAAGACCGGGTGCTTCTGCGCCTCGAAGAAATTCCGCCACTGCTGCGCGATGGCTTGCTGGCGGTGGAAGATGCCGGCTTTTACGACCATTTTGGAATCAGTTTGCGCGGTATCGCGCGGGCTGCGGTGGCTAATGTCAAAGCGGGCCGGGTGGTTCAGGGCGCATCCACAATTACCCAGCAGTTGGTCAAGAATTTCTTCCTGAGCAGCCGGCGCGACATGCAGCGCAAGGCCAAGGAAGCGCTGATGGCGTTACTGCTGGAGGCGCATTACAGCAAGGACGAAATTCTCGAGGCCTACTTCAATGAAGTCCACCTCGGGCAGGACGGCAATCGCGCCGTACATGGTTTCGGTCTGGGGAGCCGCTTCTACTTCAACAAACCGGTTAGCGAGCTGCGCGTCCACGAGATTGCCCTGTTGATCGGCGTGGTGAAAGGCTCGTCGCACTACAACCCGCGCCGCAACCCTAAAAATGCCACTGCGCGCCGAGCCGTGGTCCTGGGCGTCCTGAAGAAGCGCGGACTGATCACCGAGGAACAGTATGAGGAGGCTTTGGCCCAGCCTCTGGGCGTGGCCGGTGGTACCAAGGGCACGGTCGAGCGTTACCCAGCATTCGTGGATCTGGTCAAACGCCAGCTCACCGGCCAGTACAAGGAAGAGGACATCGTCAACGAAGGTCTGCGTATCTTCACCACGCTGGAGCCGCATACCCAGGAACTTCTGGAAAAGAACCTTTCGGAAGGGGTCGACAAGCTGGAGAAGGACCACAAGAAGGAAGCCAACAGCCTGCAAACCGCCGGCGTGATCACCAGCGTCAACGGAGGCGAGGTCCTGGCGGTCGTGGGCGGGCGCAATTTCCGGTATGCCGGGTTCAATCGTGCTTTGGATTCGAAGCGCAGTATTGGCTCTCTGGTCAAACCCTTTGTGTATCTGTCCGCCCTGACCCAGTTCCCGGATCGTTATCAGCTTCAGACTGTTCTTGAAGATGCGCCGATTGAGGTGCCGCTGGCCAACCGGAAGGTGTGGCGGCCCAAGAATTACGACAAGCGTCTGCATGGTCCGCAGCCCCTGTACCGTGCACTGGCCAAGTCCTACAACCTGCCGACGGTGCGTATCGGCATGGATGCCGGTGTGGACAATGTCATCAAGGCGCTCAAGGCCAGCGGCTATTCGGGCGACGCCCAGCCTCTGCCAAGTGTGCTGCTGGGGGCGATTGATATTTCGCCCATTGAGGTCGCCCAGATGTACGGCACGCTGGCGGCAGGTGGTTTCCAGAGTCAGCTTTCTGCCATTCGCAGCGTGACCACCAAAGAAGGAACGCCGCTGAATCGTTACCCCATCAAGGTGCGGCAGACCCTGCCGGAAGGCCAGACCTATCTGATCAATTGGGCGCTGACTCAGGTGATCCGGATCGGCACCTCGCGCCACGCGCTGTCTGCTGTCCCTGCGGGCGCCGAACTGGCCGGCAAGACCGGCACCACCGATGATTTGCGTGACTCCTGGTTTGCCGGCTTCGGCGCCGACCTGGTGTCCGTGATCTGGATGGGACGTGACGATTACAAGTCGATGGGCTTTACCGGCTCCTCCGGCTCGCTGCGCCTGTGGACACAGCTCATGAAGGATCTGAAGGTTCGCGGCCTTGACATGATTCCTCCATCTGATGTCGAAATGCAGCTGACGGATACCTTCACCGGGCTCAAGGCCGATGAAGGTTGTGCCGACGCCATCCTGATACCCTATCTGCGCGGCAGAGCGCCGCAAAACTACGCGCCCTGCGCGAACGCGGCGGCACCGACGACACTGGATTGGTTGCGGGAGATGTTTGAATGAAGTTTCGCTTGATTGCGGTGTTGCTGACGTCATTGCTGCTGCACGCGTGCACGACGCCATCCGCTACCGGCAGACGCGAAAGTTCCACCCAGTATCCGCCGCCGGTCTCGACCATTCCAGAAGAAGACCAATACGGGCAGGGCGAAACCGAAATCGCCTATGTGCCGCCCACGCGGGTCCCGCAACCCCTGGAAGCGGAGCCGATTGCACCGCCGTCCTATCCAAAAACCGCGGGTGAGGTCAGTGGTCAGGCTGTGGTGTCCCTGATGCAGATGGCCAACGAGGCCAGTGCCAAGGGCCAGTACGATCTGGCTGCATCGCAACTCGAACGCGCGCAGCGCATCGAGCCACGCAATTATTTCGTGTGGTCGGCGATGGCCAAGGTCTACCTCAAGCAGGAGCAGTACGCGCAGGCGATTTCCGTGGCCGGCAAGTCCAACAGTCTGGCGCGCGGCAACATCTACGTTGAACTCGAAAACTACAAGACCATCGCCAGCGCACGGCGAAGCAGTGGTGACTCGCTCGGTGCCTTGCAAGCGGAAGCCAAGATAGAAGAATTGGAACGTGTCGGCCGGTAGCTGATGCGTGCGCGACATCTTCGGCCCAGATGGCCCGCTGGCGCGCGGCATACCCGGATTCAGACCGCGCGAAGTGCAGGCGCGCATGGCCGAGGAAGTCAGCGCGGCCTTAGAGCACTCTGAGCTTCGCCTGATCGAGGCCGGTACGGGTACCGGCAAGACCTTCGCCTATCTGGTTCCGGTGCTGATGGCCGGGTGCAGGGTAATCGTCTCCACCGGTACCAAAAACCTGCAAGACCAGTTGTTTGAGCGGGATCTGCCGCGCCTGCTGGAGGTTCTGCGCGTCCCCGCACGCACGGCCATGCTCAAGGGCCGCAACAATTATCTGTGCTTGTACCGAATGAAGCGCGCTCAGCAGAGCAGCGCCGGAGCGGCCGACACAAGATTGTCTGATGTTGAGCGCTGGTCGCGCATGACGGATCGCGGTGAAGTCACCGAACTGGGCCATGTCATTGAAGACGCCCGTTTTCGCAGCAACATCACTTCGACGGCCGACAATTGCCTGGGTTCCAAGTGTTCGGATTTTCAGGACTGCTTCGTGGTGAAAAGCCGGCGGCAGGCCATGGGCGCCGATCTGGTGGTGGCCAATCACCATGTGTTGCTGTCCGACGTGCTGCTCAAGGAAGAAGGCTTCGGCGAAATCCTGCCCGGCGCGGATGCGGTTATTGTCGATGAAGCCCACCAGTTACCCGAGCTTGCGGGGCAGTTCTTCGGAACCCGGGTTTCAACGCGCCAGTTGCGCGATCTGGCTGACGATGCGCTCAAGCTGTCAGCATCGCAGGGCGATGTTCCCGACCTGCACAAGGTGGCGCTGGGCATGGCCAATCCGGTAATCCGCCTGGAGTCGAGCCTGGCCGCGCTGGCTGGCCGCATGGAATGCGAGAGATTTCTCGACCGACATCAGGGCAGCGAGCCGGTGGACGCCGTGCGCAACGCGCTGGACGATCTGATCCAGGAACTGGAAGCCTGTCGCGAACGCAGCGTGGCACTGGATGCACTGGCTGGACGCGCCAATCTGGTGTATTCGCGTCTGGCCCTGTGCACGATGGCAGGAGAAGATCAGGACCACGTACGCTGGGTAGAGCCGCAAGGTCGAGGCGGGAGCTTTCATGCCACGCCATTGGACCTCGGGCAGGGGTTTTCCCGCGTGTTTTCGGCCCATCCTGGCGCCTGGGTGCTGACGTCTGCGACCTTGTCCGCGGCAGGTGACTTCGCACATTTCCGGCGCAACATCGGGGCGGAGCATGCACCGGCGCTGGCGCTGGAGAGCCCGTTTGATTACCGCGCGCAAATGCGGCTGCTGCTGCCGGACAATTTGCCAGAGCCTTCGGCCCCGGACTACTCGCAGAAGGTGGCCGAACTCAGTGCCGAGCTGATCCAGGCCAGCGGCGGCGGCGCCTTTGTTCTGTGTACCAGTCACCGCGCCTTGCGCCTGATTGCCGACGTGCTGCGTGCGCGCCTGAGCATGCCTGTCCTGGTGCAGGGAGAGGAAGATCGAAGCCGGCTGGTCGAGCGGTTTGCCGCTGATGGCAATGCGGTACTGGTGGGGACGCATAGTTTCTGGGAGGGCGTGGACGTGAAAGGGCGCGCCTTGCGTCTTGTGATCATCGACAAGCTGCCGTTTTCAGCGCCGGGCGATCCGGTCAACGATGCGCGGCAGAACGCCCTTCGCCGGCAGGGCGGGAATCCCTTTGTTGATGTGCAATTGCCTGAGGCCATTGTCAGTCTTCGTCAGGGCGCTGGCAGGCTTATTCGCGACGAAGCCGATCAGGGCCTTCTGGTGTTGTGTGACCCTCGCCTGCGCAGCAAGGGCTATGGAAAGACGATGCTGGGCGCGCTGCCTGAGATGACCCGCCTCGACAAGCCACAGGCCCTGCAATGGTTGGCGGAGCTGTAGGACACTGTTGGTCGCTCGTTATTAATTTCCAAGTTCGATACTGATCCCCATGCGCCTTCTGAGTCTGGATACCGCCACTGAAGCCTGTTCTGCGGCCCTACTGTGCGACGGTCAGGTGACCGAGCGCTTCGAAGTCACCGGCAGAGGACATACAGCCATGATGCTGCCGATGGTCCATGGACTGATGCGCGACGCCGGCGTGGCCTTTTCGGACCTCGATGGGCTGGTCTGTGGTGTGGGTCCCGGCAGCTTTGCCGGCGTGAGAATCGCTACGGGTTTCATCAAGGGTCTGGCACTGGCGCTGGATAAGCCGGTGGTTGCAGTCAGTTCACTGGCGATGCTGGCGCAGGGCAGCATCGAGCAGGGCGCGGACAAGGTGCTGGCCGCAATCGACGCCCGGATGGAGGAAATCTATATCGGCGCGTACGAGCGCGACGCCGCCGGACTTGCACGCAGCGTCTCGGAGGCTCAGGTGGTGGCGCCCGAGAAGCTGAGTCTGCCAAACCTGTCTGAAGGCATATGGCGAGGCGCAGGAACGGGCTGGGGCCGGTATCGCACGCAAATTTGCAGTCGCCTGGGCCTTGAGGTGGTTGATGTTCAACCCGAAGCCCTGCCGCGTGCCGCAAACGCGCTCAAGCTCGCGGCCCCGGCTTTTGAAGCAGGAGACACGCTGCGCTCGGACGAGTTGGCGCCGGTGTATTTGCGCAACAAGGTGGCGCTGACCCTGATTGAGCAGTTGGCACGCAAAAAAACTTCCTAGAATCACGCCTGATCCTTGGCGGGCATTTCGTGCTTATTTTTAAGGGTTTTATCGCAGCCGCGAACGAATGTCTGGGCAGCGTTCACGCTGTGATCGCGAGTCGCTGTGCCAGCGGCTTGCTGAAACCGGAGCGGAAAATCGAGGATAATCGCCGCTGGTCCGCGTCGGCTTCCCGCGACGGAAAACCGTGAACCCCGCCAGGCCCGGAAGGGAGCAACGGCAGCGGTAGCCCGGGTGCCGGGGTCAGCTGACGCGGGCCTTCTCGTTCTCCCTAAGCAACATTTTTCTGATCGGCAAATTGCCGGAAAGGTGAGACGAGCAGGCCAAACATCATGGATGTCGCTCTTGGCACCCGCTATCAGCTTCTGATTCGGCTTTCCACTATTGCTGGCATTAAGCTTGAAAAATCAGAAGCTTGTAAGTGTTGTCCACAGGCAATGCGCAAAGACGCTCACAGGCCTTGGCCTCGCGGCCATATCGACCGGGCGGTCGGCCAGACGAGCCAAGCTGCTGATTGAAAACCCCTTGGCCCAAGCGCCAATTGGAATTCTTGGCAGCTTGCGCCACTAGGCCCAATCTTGGCCCGCCACTGCCACTCGTGGCTTGAATCCGACTACCGCAATGATGGAACCGTTTGAACAGCGCATCGTCCTGACCTGGGCCGCCCACCTGGCAGCCCGGCTGGAGCGCCATCGCTGGGCGCAGGAAGGCCTGCTTCGTTTTCTGGAAGACGAGGCCGGACAACTCAAGATCAACCTGGGCGAAAAGCCCGCCAAGCTCAAGGCCGATGAGTTGCTTCGCATTCTGAAGAAGCGCCTGGGCATGCTCACCAACGCCCGGGCGGGCACGCTGGAACTCAACCTGCAGGCTGTTGCACGCCTGCTCAAGCTCAACACGGCGGAAAAGAAAGTCATGGGCATGCTGGTCCGCGCCCGTGTCACGCCGCAGGTTGAAGATCTCTTTGAAACCCTGGAACTGGATGAACTCCGTATCGGCGACAGCGGCGTCATCACCCTGTTATCCACCATGCTGGGTCTTTCACGCAGTGAAGTGGTCAATGCCATTTCGCGACGCGGCAGACTGATCTCCAGCGGCCTGTTTACCACCGACTATCGATCAGACTGCGAGCCTCTGGCGGCGCTGACCGGCTTCCTGCAGTCGCAGGGTGCGCCGGTGAAGGATGTACGCGCCGCGCTTCTGGGTGAGTCGCTGACGCATCATCTGGACTGGGAGGACTACGATCATCTGCGCGCGGACCGTGAGCTGGCGGCGACCTTGCTGCAGCGCGCCGTGAGCGAGCGCGCCAACGGCATCCATGTCTTGCTCTACGGGCCGCCAGGCACCGGCAAGACCGAATTCTGCAAGACGCTCGCTGCCAGGCTCGGGCTGAAGATTTACGGGGTCGGGCAGTCTGACGACCATGGCGAAGAACCTTCGCGTGATCAGCGCATGGGGGCTTTTCGTCTGTCGCAGAAATTATTGGAAAGCCAGAACGACGCTCTGCTGTTGTTCGACGAGGCCGAGGACATGCTACACAGCGAGATGGATATGCTGGGCGATGGCGATCGCGGCGGGTACGGATCACGTGTTTTCATGCATCGCCTGTTCGAGCAGACCCCGGTGCCGACCTTGTGGACCGTCAACGACCCCGGTGCGCTCGGCCCTTCCGTGCTTCGGCGCATGACCTACGCCATCGAAATGAAGGTGCCGCCGGCGCGCGTGCGCGAACGGGTCTGGCAGCGCCTTCTGGACAGGGAACAAGTGCAGATTCCCGCGGAAGAAGTTCGTCGTCTGGCGGAGGACTTTGACACCGCCCCGGCCGTGGCAGCCGGCGCCGTGCGCTCCGCGCGGCTGACCAGTGGCGGGTTCAACGACATCCGACGCGCCGTGCATTCCATCGACAAGGTCATGCGTGGAAGCGAGGCGCCGCCAAAATCAGCGCCGAGCGTGCGTTATGAGCCTGCCCTGATTCACGCCGATCACGATCTGGCACAGCTGCGCGACCGTTTGCTGGGCATTGATACCCGTGCATTTTCCATGTGCCTGTATGGTCCTCCGGGTACGGGAAAGTCAGCTTATGTGCGATGGCTGGCGCATGAGCTGGGACTGGAAGTGATCCAGAAGCGAGCCTCAGACCTGCTTTCAAAATGGGTGGGCGAAAACGAGCGCAACATTGCCCAGGCGTTTGCCGAAGCCCGCGACAGCGGTGCGTTCCTGATCTTTGATGAGGCCGATTCCTTGCTCGGTGACCGGCGCAATGCGCAGCAGGGCTGGGAGATCAGTCAGGTCAATGAAATGCTGACCTGGATGGAGTCCCATGAACTGCCGTTTGCCTGCATCACTAACCTGATGGGACATCTGGACGAAGCTGCACTGCGCCGTTTCTCTTTCAAGGTGCGTTTTGATTTCCTCAAGCCCGCGCAGCGCGATCAGGCGTTCGAGCATTATTTTGGCTTGGCACCGCCGGCAGGTGTGAGCGAACTGGAAACCCTGACCCCCGGAGACTATGCCGTGGTCAAGAATCGCGCGCGCCTGCTCGGAACTGACGCTGATCCGATGGAACTGCTGCGCATGTTGCGCCAGGAAGTGACGGTGAAACCGCAACGTGGGCGGCAAATCGGGTTTCGGGCCGCGTTGCAATAGCGTTGGCGAGCCGCAGCCATTGCAAAGCTGGTCGCGCGCCGCCCAGTGGGTGACAATTGTCGGCTCATGCTGAGCCCCTCGCTAAACCAATGAGCTATCTCGCCCTGGCCCGCAAGTGGCGGCCGCGTACCTTTGCCGATGTCATGGGGCAGGATCATGTGGTCAAGGCCCTCAGCCACGCTCTGGATGGCGACAAGCTGCATCCAGCGATCCTGCTCACTGGCACCCGCGGTGTCGGCAAAACCACCCTGGCGCGCATCGTTTCCAAGGGGCTGAACTGCGAAACCGGCGTCTCTGCGCAGCCTTGCGGCACCTGCAGCGCCTGTCAGGAAGTCAATGACGGTCGATTCGTGGACTTGCTTGAGATCGACGCTGCCAGCAATACCGGCGTCGACAACGTACGTGAGCTGATTGACAACAGTCAGTACTCGCCAGCCCGTGGACGCTACAAGATCTACCTGATTGACGAAGTTCACATGCTTTCCAAAAGCGCCTTCAACGCCTTGTTGAAGACGTTGGAAGAGCCGCCGCCGCATGTGAAATTCATTCTCGCAACCACCGATCCACAAAAGCTCCCAATCACGGTGCTCAGCCGCTGCCTTCAATTCAATTTGAAGCGGCTGCCGGTCAGCGTGATCCGCGATCAGCTCTCGCGCGTGCTCGAACAGGAAGGCATCGACTTTGAGCCCAGCGCGGTCAACGAGATTGCCCGTGCTGCAGATGGCTCGATGCGCGACGGATTGTCGCTGGTGGATCAGGCCATCGCCTTTGCCGGCGGTGCCAGACTGGAGCGCGGCCCGATCGAGGACATGCTCGGTACCTCTGGCCGTCAGGTTTTGTACACCCTGTTGGGCGCGGTGTCCTCCGGTGATGGAGAGGCGCTGCTCGAAGGTATCTCTCAGCTGGAAACCCGTGCGCCCGATTATTTCGCGCTGCTCAATGACCTTGCCGCTTACGTGCAGAGAATTGCGGTGCTGCTCGCACTGCCCGGCGCGCGAAGTGAAGACGACGACGAAGAGCTGCTTGCGCTGACAGAACACATCAGCGCCGAAGATGCGCAGCTCTACTACCAGATTGCGGTCAGCGGCCGTCGCGACCTGCCGTGGGCGCCGGACCCGCGCAGCGGTTTTGAAATGACACTGCTGCGCATGCTCCTGTTTCGACCAGATGATAGCGGTTCGGCCCCTGCCCGGAGCGGGTCAGGGTCGGTATCGAGCGGCCAAGCCAGGAGCGGTGCATCGGAATCGAGCGCAGCGAAGCCAGCCTCTACCGCTAAAGCGGCCAAACGCCCAACAGTAGAAGCCAAGACACAGCCGCCGGAACCACCCGCACCACCGCCAGCAGATCTGCCATGGTCCGAGCGCATTGACACACTGGGTCTGGATGTCGGGACGCGCCAGCTGGCAAGGCAGTGTGTCTGGGCCGGGCATGAGGGCAATCACATCAAACTGCGCCTCGCCGAATCAGCCCGTTTCCTGCTGAACAAGACCCGTCAAGACCAGATCGAAGCTGGTTTGCAGGCCCAGTTCGGAGCCTCGGTGCAGTTGCAGATTGAGCTGGACCGGGCCGCTGAAGAAGAAATGACCCCCGCCCAGGCGGCTGAGGCAGAGGCTAGAAGGGCGCAGGCGGAGCTGATCGACAGGGTCACGAACGATCCGGTGGTCAGTGCGTTCCGCGAACAGTTTGGTGCCAGTGTGCGGCCTGGATCGATCCAGCCGAAAACGCACTAGACGCATTCCACATCAATCCACTCAACACAATAGAAGAGAGACAAGGCATGAAAGGCGGACTTGGCCAGATGATGCAGCAGGCCCAAAAAATGCAGGAAAAACTCAAGGCAGCGCAGGAAGAGATCGCGGTCATGCAGGTGCAGGGCGAATCCGGTGCAGGCATGGTCAAGGTCACGCTGGACGGACGCCACCAGGCCCGCAAGGTTGAGATCAATCCGGCGGCAATGGGTGAGGACAAGGAATTTCTTGAGGATCTGATTGCAGCGGCAATCAACGATGCGGTCCAGAAGGTCGAGAAGGCCACGCAGGAAAAAATGGCGACAGTGACGGGCGGAATGAACCTGCCGCCCGGTCTGAACCTCGGCATCTGAATGCGCAAGGTCTGCGCAGCGTGAACGGTTGGCTGGCGCTGAGTATTGCCATTGTTGCGGAAGTGATTGCGACGTCCGCGCTCAATATGTCCAACGGCATGAGCCGATGGTTGCCGGCGAGCATTGTGGTGGTGGGTTACGCCACGGCCTTCTGGTTTCTGGGGCAGTGTCTTAAAACAATTCCAGTTGGAATCGCCTACGGCGTGTGGGCCGGTGTCGGCATCGTGCTCATCGCCTTGATCGGCTGGATCGTGTTCAAACAGGCGCTGGATATGGCAGCGATGCTGGGCATTGGCCTGATCATTTCGGGTGTGGTGGTGATACAGGTGTTTTCGGATATGACAGAACGATGAGCAGCGCCAAGTTCTACTACCCGCTATTCACCGATTTGAACGGCTTGCCCGTGCTGATCGTCGGTGGCGGCGAAATTGCAGCGCGAAAAATCCGGTTGCTGCTGGATGCGGGCGCTGTGCCGCGCATCGTTGCACGCGAGATCAATGAAGAACTGCAATCCCTGGTTGATGAAGGGCGCGCTGAGCATATTGGCAGCGCGTTTTCAGAATCCCAGTTGGCGCAGTGCAGATTGGTTATCGCCGCGAGTGACGATGCTGTACTCAATCAGCATGTGGCGGAGTGTTCGGAGCGAGAAAGATTGTTCTGCAACGTCGTAGACGACGCACAGGTCAGTCGCTTTATCACGCCATCCATGGTGATGCGTCCGCCGATCACGGTTGCCATTTCCACCGGCGGCGCAGCGCCTGTGCTTGCACGCCGTCTGCGGGAACGCATCGAAACCCTGCTCCCGGCGGCCTATGGTCGCGTTGCGGCTTTCATGGAGCGTCATCGCGAGCGGGTCAAGCAGCTGCCGGTCGATGCACGCCGCCAGTTGTGGGAAGACTTTCTGGACGGCACCGGACCTGAGCGCCTGCTCGCTGGTGACGAAGTGGCGGCGGTTTTCGAGATTGAAAGCCTGCTCAAAGGCGCCAAGCCCAGCGGCGAGGTTTACCTGGTGGGAGCAGGTCCGGGCGATCCGGACTTGCTGACCTTTCGTGCGCTGCGCCTGATGCAGCAATGCGATGTGGTCTTGTACGACGCGCTGATCTCTCCGGAGATTCTCAATCTTGTCCGACGCGATGCGGAGAGAGTCTACGTCGGCAAGCGCCGTGCCAAGCACACGCTGCCGCAGGAAGAAATCAATTCGGAATTGGTGCGCTACGCCCAGCAGGGCAAGCGCGTCCTGCGTCTGAAGGGGGGTGATCCCTTTATTTTTGGACGCGGCGGCGAAGAGATTGACGAACTAGCCGCAGCCGGCATTAATTTTCAGGTGGTGCCCGGGGTGACCGCCGCCAATGGATGCGCGGCCTATTCGGGCATTCCACTGACCCATCGAGACTACTCACAGAGCTGCATCTTCGTGACCGGGCACCGCAGCAAGGATGGTGTTCTGGATTTGCACTGGGATGCACTTGCGCGTCCAAGCCAGACGGTTGTGATCTACATGGGCCGCACTGCCTTGCCGGAACTCTGCACGCAGATGATCGCCCATGGTCTGCCTTCAGACTGGCCCGCTGCGATGATCGGGCAGGGCACCACGCGGTCGCAGCAGGTCATTGCCGGAACGCTGACCAGCCTGCCCGAACTTGTCGCCAATCGCGACGACATCGATGGCGCTAGTCTGGTTATCGTGGGCGAAGTGGTGAAACTCCGTGATCGACTGAAATGGTTTTCACCACCGGCTCCTGACGCGTAAAAGACGCGCCCCTTGCTGGAGTGGTAGTTCGCTCAGGTCTCGGGCCGAGAGCCGACTCCGGGGCTGGGTTTTTTCGCCAACCAGCTTCTGATGAGCATCTGCGCGATGCCAAAGGCGGTCATCAGAAGACCCGCCATGGTGAAGCCGCGTGGTAGCTCTGCTTCCTTGCTGATGGCGTCGAGCACATCCTGGCGGATCGCTTCGCGCATGCGTTCCTGTTCTGTCTGGCTGACGCTGACTTCCGGCTGGCGGCTCAAATCCAGGGCAAGGTTGAGTTCCACGGATTGCGCGATTTCCTGCTCGGACCAGCGGGGCAGGTGATACCAGTCCCAGCCAAACCAGATGGCAATGCCTAGGCCGATTGCGGCAATCAGTGCTCCGGTGGAGCCTGCGGGGGGCACCCGTGTGGAAGGCTTCATTGGGGGCGAGCGGCTCAATCCCGGTAGCGTTTGCTGAGATCGGCGTAAGCATCGATGCGCCGATCACGCAGGAAGGGCCACCAGCGACGGACATTCTCGCTGCGCGTCATGTCCAGTTCCACCATCAGCACGCAGGCTTGCTCTTCCGCCTTGGCCAGAACCTCTCCTTGCGGGCCAGCGGCAAAGCTGTGTCCCCAGAACTGGGAACCCTTCGTCTGGCCGCTCGGGTCTGATTCGAATCCGACGCGATTGCTGACCAGCACGGGCAAGCCGTTGGCCACCGCATGCGAGCGCTGGATCGTGATCCAGGCCTCGCGCTGGCGTGTCTGCTCCGCCGCGTCGTCCTCGGGATTCCAGCCGATGGCCGTGGGGTAGAGCAGGATATCCGCACCGGCCAGCGCCATCAGCCGAGCGGCCTCGGGATACCATTGATCCCAGCACACCAGCACGCCCAGTTTGCCAATACGGGTCTGGATCGGGGTAAAGCCGGTATCCCCGGGGGTGAAATAAAATTTTTCGTAGTAGCCCGGATCATCCGGGATATGCATTTTGCGATAGGTGCCTGCGAGGCTGCCATCGCTATCCAGAACCACTGCCGTGTTGTGGTAAAGGCCGGCTGCTCGTCGCTCAAACAGGGAGCCTACGATCACCACGTTCAGTTCTGCCGCCAGATCGCTGAGAAATTTTGTCGACGGCCCAGGAATGTCCTCGGCCAGATCAAACAGGTCCGTCGATTCGTGCTGGCAGAAATACAGGGAGGTGTGCAGCTCCTGCAACAGGATCAGCTGCGCCCCCTTGCTGGCAGCCTCTCGAATTCCGCTTTCCGAGGCGGCGAGATTGCTGTCGCGATCAGCACTATTGGCGTGCTGGATCAATCCACATTTCAAGTTTCTGCTCACGATTGATGTCAGAGAAGAGTGCCAACGGCAGAGGGAAGCTTGTAGCGCTTGTTTGTGAAGAGCTTGCTCAGGAGCAAGGTCAGCCAGGGACGTGAACTGGAGAAAGACTTCAGGGTGGCGTAGACGTGATCGCCTTCCCAGCTCAGCTCGTAATGTTCAACAGCAGCGTTGATGATCTGCTTTTCACCCTTGAGCAGGGCACGGACCTCAATACGTGAGCGCTTGGTGTCCACCGTGCATTCTGTGACTTCGCCAAACTCACTGAGGCGATCATTCACGTACGCCTTGATGGCAATGCCGAGCGCGCCGTCCTTCATTCCTCTGGCAATCTTTCCAAACATGCTTATTCTGGCTTTTTTAAAGGATGTCTGAAGCATACGCGGCCAGACGTGAACGCTCGCCGCGCGCCAGCGTCACATGTCCGCCGTGCGGCCATCCCCGGAAGCGGTCGACCACGTAGGTCAGGCCGGACGTGGTTTCGGAAAGATAAGGCGTATCAATCTGGCCCAGATTGCCGAGACAGACGATCTTGGACCCCGGCCCGCAACGCGTGATCAAGGTCTTCATCTGCTTGGCGGTGAGGTTCTGTGCTTCGTCCAGAATGATGTAACGGTTCAGGAAGGTACGGCCGCGCATGAAGTTGAGCGATCGAATCTTGATGCGCTTGGCGAGCAGATCATTGGTGGCCTGCCGCTCCCAGTCGCCGCCCTCGCTGTTTTGCGTGAGCACCTCAAGGTTGTCCATCAGCGCGCCCATCCATGGGGTCATCTTTTCTTCTTCGGTGCCGGGCAGGAAGCCGATGTCATCGCCAACCGGGACGGTGACGCGCGTCATGATGATTTCGCGATATCGCGGCTCATCCAGCACCTGCGCAAGTCCGGCTGCCAGCGTCAGTAAGGTCTTGCCGGTACCGGCGGTACCCAGAAGCGTGACGAAATCAATCTCCGGATCCAGCAGCAGGTTCAAGGCAAAGTTCTGTTCGCGATTCTTTGCGTGGATGCCCCAGACCGGTGCCTTGTTAGCGCGGTAGTCGCGGATCACGCGCAGAGTCGCGTTGTCCTCATCCATGTCCTGAACCATGAGTTCGAGGCCGCGCTCGCGGTCGTCATCGGGCAGGTACAGGAACTGGTTGATGTAAGCATCTTTAACGCTCGGGCCATGGACCCGATAGAGCGCACGTCCGCGCTCGTCCTGCCAGCTCTCCATCTTGTCGCCGTGGGAATCCCAGAAGGTTTCCGGCAACTCGGCGTAACCGGTGGGCAGCAGGTCTGCATCATCCAGGACCTGATCGCTGTAATAGTCTTCTGTGCGAATGCCGACAATCGTCGACTTGATCCGCAGATTGATGTCCTTGGAAACCAGCGTGACGCGCCAGTCCGGGTGACGTTTGGTCAGCGAAAGGGCGCTGAGCAGGATGGCGTTGTCTGCCTTGTTGCCGGGCAGGATGCCGGGAAGTTCAGTCTCGCTGGGCGTGGTCTGGAAGAAGAGCCGCCCGGTTTCCGCGGCCTTCTTGCGGCCAGAGCCGCTGACATTGTCGCGGCGGCCGATGCCGGAAGGAATCTGCAATCCCTGTTCAATCTGCGAGTGATCCTGCTCTGCGACCAATTCATCCAGCAGCCGGCTGACCTGCCGCGCGGTGCGTGCTGCTTCGCTGGTGCCCTTCTTGAGTCCGTCAAGTTCTTCGAGCACGACCATGGGAATGTAGAGATCGTTTTCCTCGAAGCGGAAGACGCAGGTGGGATCGTGCATCAGCACGTTCGTATCGAGGACGAAGATTTTGTTCTTTACGGATTCCGCCATGGATTCACCAGGTAAGGCGCGCCGGGCCTGAGGAAGGCTCGGTCAGGATGCGCGGGGCAGGGAACAATCAGAGTGCTTTTACCGCAGCCAGGACTTCTTCGGCATGCCCTTTGACCTTGACCTTGCGCCAGACCTGCGCAAGCTTGCCCTTGTCATTGAACAGCCAGGTGCATCGGTCGATACCCATGTACTTGCGGCCGTACATGCTTTTTTCCACGATGGCGTCGAACGCCTCGCAAGCAGCACCTTCAGTGTCGGCCAGCAATTTGAAGGGAAACTCGAACTTGGCAATAAAGTTGTCGTGGGACTTCACGCTGTCCTTGGAGACGCCCAGAATTTCGGCGCCGGCCCGTTTGAACTTGGCGTGCAGATCGCGAAAATCCTGCCCTTCCTGTGTGCAGCCCGGTGTGTTGTCTTTGGGGTAGAAATACACCACCAGCGCCTTGCCCTTGAAATCCTTGGCCAGTGAAATGTCTTTGCCGCCACTGGCGGGAAGCGTCAGGTTGGGGATCTTGTCGCCAATACTCAATGCCATTCGGACTTCCTGTAGTGAGATGCTTTCTTGAACTGATTGTGACCGGTCAGGGGCAGGTCAACTCTTGATCGGGTCGAGTACACCATCTGCATTGAGATCATCGCAAAGATCCATGAAGGATTCGCGTAGAGCCTGCGGATGCTGGTTGACCGGCACATGCAGCACCATCTGGACGCTGCACATTTCGGCTCCGGTATAGGTGCTCGCATATTTCTGTGTCGAGATCTCGGCGACTTCCACGTCCTGCCCACCAAAGAATTCCAGCATATGAACCAGCAGATCAGGCTGCTGCGGCGCGATCACGTCAGCGGCATAGGGGCGGAACTCCGGGCTCTGGGCGCGCGGACCGCAGCGCTCGAAGCGCACCTGGAGGTCAAGCTTGGTGGCGATACCGGGCAGCGCCGTTTCCAGGCGACCCAGCGCGCTCCAGTTGCCTGATACCACCAGATTTGCGGCGAGGCGGTCGCCGATGGGTGCGATACGACAGTCTTCGACCTCGCAGCCCCTTTCGCGTATGGCCCGAAACATCTCAAGCGGCACATTGGCCTTGGTCCTAGCGAGGACCGATATGGACAGCAGGCTGTCTTGAGAGGTCATTGGCAATTCGGTGTCTTTGGCGCCGGGCATAGCGATCTTCGAATCAAAAGGCGAGTTTATGGACGCATGAGGCAAATGACCAATCAGGGATGGCACTTTGCCGTCGGATCATGGTCATAAGCCATCATCCTTGCCCGGCTGCTGAACTTGAGCAGCCGGTATCGTCATCAACGCGTATAATTTGCGCCCCTTCGCAGCCGCCAAGCCGAGCCCCTCATGATTCACGGCAGTATTGTCGCCATTGCTACGCCCATGCACGATGACGGTCGTGTCGATGTGGAAGCGCTTGATCGCCTTGTGGACTGGCATATTGAGGAAGGTACCAATGCCATCGTGGCTGTCGGAACCACCGGTGAATCTGCGACGCTGGAAGTTGAAGAACACATTGCGGTCATCCAGCAGGTCGTTGCTCGCGCCGCGGGCCGGGTGCCAGTTATTGCCGGAACCGGTGCCAACTCCACCAGCGAAGCCATTGAATTGACCGAAGCAGCCCGAAAGGTCGGTGCCAATGCAGCATTGTTGGTGACGCCTTATTACAACAAGCCGCCGCAGGAAGGCCTTTATCAGCATTTCAAGGCCATTGCCGAAGCGGTTGATATCCCACAGATTGTTTACAACGTGCCTGGACGCACGGCGGTAGACATGCTGCCTGAAACGGTGGCCCGGCTGGCCAAAGTGCCCGGCATTGTTGGTCTCAAGGAGGCCAAGGGTGATCTTGATCGCGTGCGCACACTGCTCGCGCTGGATCTGCCAAAGAGCTTTGCCCTGCTTTCCGGGGACGACGCCACTGCCCGCGAGTCCATCTTGCTCGGGTTTCACGGTGACATATCAGTAACGGCCAATGTCGTGCCACGCCAGATGGCAGAGATGTGTCGCGCAGCGAGCGCCGGAAACGCTGAACTCGCCGCCGAGATTGACGCTAAGATTGCGGTCCTGCACAGCCAGCTGTTCTGCGAGGCCAATCCCATCCCGGTCAAGTGGGCACTTGAGCAGATGGGAAAGATGGGGCCTGGCATTCGATTGCCACTGGTCCCGCTGGATAGCCGCTACCACACCCTCGTACGCGAAGCCCTGCAAACGGTTGGAGTTATTTGAGAATGTTGCTCAGAAGTTTCTTCGTTGTTGCTTGTTGCAGCCTGAGTGCTTGCAGCATTAACTCCTATTGCCTCGCGGATCAGGACTACCAACGCGCGCAGACCGCGCCGGAAATGAAGTCCGTCAAAGGTCTGTCATTGCCCACCACCGGTTCTGCCTTGCGGCTTCCCGAAGCGCCTGAAAATTCAGAGCCTTTCGGCGTGGAAGCCGAAGATGGGACAGGCGTCTGCCTGGACAAACCGCCACGGCTGGCATCGCCGGATGAGAAATCAAGCAAGTCTTGAGGGCTCAGCCCGGATATAATCGTTCAAATTGGAGAGGTGTCCGAGTGGTTGAAGGAGCACGCCTGGAAAGTGTGTAAGGGGGTCAAACCTCTTCGCGGGTTCGAATCCCGCTCTCTCCGCCAATTTTTAGCAGTAAGTTTCAACCCCGCGCTCGTCCCGAATTGAGGCGCGTGCAACTAAAGTGGGTTTCGAGCCCGCCAGGATTCAAGGCTGAGTCCGGCCCATTGGGTTTGCTCGCAACGCCGAGAATCCGATGAGCCCGCAGGGCGACGCGGCTTCATCGCGTCGTGCTATTGCTCACTCCCCCAAATGGTTGCATCAAACTTCAGCGCGGCGCGAATCTCCCGCTGGTTCGCAAATTGGCTCGCAAGCCTCTTAGCCTGATGAAGGAGCCGACCCGTAAGACTTGCCGGGTTGAATCCCGCCCTCCTGATTGGATTCGTAGCGGCCAATCTTCCGCGAGTCCGCAGAGCGATATGGTCTTGTTGATGTTGCATCATTGACCTCTGGAACGCTGCCTCCCTCGTGCCAATTCTTGCGGGCACCGCGAAAGAAACATTTTGCTTCAGGCCAAATTTGTCCAGGGCACTTGGCGACTACAAACGGACGCTCGTGGACGTGACGGTATGGCACGCGGCCCTGGAGTCTGACCGTTCAAGACCGTGTGTCGCGATGTCGATACAGACTCCCCGAGGCTCTCGGTGAGTTATCGGTAAGTGCGCCAGCTTTAACCATCGGCAAACCTTTTCCGAATGCGAGCTTCTTCTCGCTGCAAAAACAGAAAGGGGATCTGGGGCAGATGTTGATTCGCTCCTGACCTTCCCAGCGCAGTTGGTCTTGGATTCGTGAATCTGATACGCCTGGTGAACGAAACTGTCGCTGGGGACCGTGCGCCCTGTGCGTCATTCCAACGGCAATGGCTATGGATCAGGCAGCGCATTTCCTGTCCGGGATTGGCTGCCTCCAGCTCTAAGAGAGCAAGACGGTTTTCGCACTTGGCGAACACTATCTTTCGATGGGTGTGCCGAATAGACTCAGACCTTAATGTTCACTAAATAAACGACTGTCTCAAAATTTACAGTCTGGTGCCCGGCTCAGCAGCTCAAATCAATTACCAACCGGCCCAAAAAATTTCAGCCGCATAATTGAGGAGGACAATATTGTGAAATATTCCATTTGGAGAGCTACGGGCGTCGCGTCTCTTGGCATCGCGCTCGCACTCGGTACTGGTAATGCGATAGCCAAGGTCAGTCCGGACGAAGCCGCCAAGCTGGGCAAATCATTGACCCCGGTCGGTGCTGAAAAGGCTGGCAATGCAGACGGCAGCATTCCGGAGTGGACTCCGGCCAAGCAGAAGGGCGCGCTGAGCGGCGAGTACGTGTCCAACGCACAGATCGAGGCTGAAAAGCCGTTGTACACCATCACCCAGGCGAACGCCGGCGAGTACGGCGACAAGCTCAGCGGCGGGCACAAGTATCTGCTCAAGACGCACGACACCTACAAGATGAACGTGTACAAGAGCCATCGCGAAGCTGCCTTTCCGGATTTCATCTATAAGGCAACGGCAGAGAATGCGGTCAAATGCGAGCTCCTCGGCACCGACGAGCCGGACAATTGCTCACTGGGCTTTCCGTATCCGATCCCCAAGACAGGCGCTGAAGTGATCTGGAACCATCGCCTGAAATGGCGCGGTAACTCGGTCAAGCGCAACAACGACCAGATGATCGTCCAGCCTGACGGAACCTACTCACTGGCGCAGCTCACCGAAGACGTGAAATTTGATTACGCCAATGAGAAAAATCCGATTCCCCTGACCAAGGATTCCGGCAAGTTCCTCAAGTATTTCTCGACCATTACTTCTCCGCCGCGCACCGCCGGCACCATGATTCTGGTTCACGAAAGTGGCGGTACTGGCGAGAAGGGACGAGCGGCGTGGCTGTATTCGCCAGCACTGAAGCGCATTCGTCGTGCACCGGCGGTGTGCTGTGACAACCCTTATGAAGGCACCGACGGCAATCAGTTCTACGATCAGGTCGACATGTTCAACGGTGTGCTGGAACGCTACACCTGGAAGATTGTTGGCAAGAAGGAAATGATCATTCCATCCAGCTCGTTCAAGATTGGTCGTGCCAAGTACGACGAACTGGCCAAACCCAAGCATCTGAATACCGACCTGCCACGATATGAGCTGCACCGGGTCTGGGTGGTTGAAGCCACACTGCGCGAGGGGACCTCGCACACCTTCGCCAAGCGCGTGTTCTACGTCGACGAAGACAGCTGGAACATCGTGATGGTCGATTGCTTTGATGCGCGCGGTGGGCTGTTCCGCTTCCAGGAAGGGCACCTGGCCCCGCAGTACAACGTGCAGACCGTGTTCACCGTGCCTGAAGTGATCTACCACTTTGATTCCGGTCGTTACTTCCTGACAGCGCTTACCGCTGAGGGCAAGCCCAACGACTATTCAGTGGATTACAAAGATAACTTCTTCAACGCCAACGCCGTTCAGAAGCGTGCCTCGAAGTAAGGCGAACAACACGTAAGACCTGAAGTCCGGGAGCTTCCTTTGAGGCTCCCGGGCTTTGATGAATATCGCATGCAAGTTCTGAGTTCGGAGGATCCGCACAGGCGTCTGTGCCATTAGTCTGAGACTGGCTTGCAGACGCAGTGCGACACCGGTCATAACATTGTTGATCGAGAGCTGGACCCGGGCATTTTCATTCAATATAAGCCTGCGGTTGAAGACTGAGAAAAGGAGAGGGGGAAGGCATGAATTTCAGGGACGCTAAGAATCCACGGTGCTCGCTCATGCGGCCAGCGCTCACAATGGTTTTTCTGATGTCGGCTGCTGTGAGTAGCGTCAGTCATGCCAGAACATTCGACTTCAGTGTGGGCGGTATCAGCGTTGATGGTGTCTCCAACACCACCCTGATTGCCGGCGTGGGTGTGCGCACTGAATCTCCAGAGACGCGGATGATTGGCAAAGGCCATCTTGATCCGGATGTCTGTGGCCGCGGGCCTGATGGCCTTCTCTACTACCAGTCCTGCCAGGGCATCTTCAAGGACCAGACCTTCACTGCCGAGCGCATCGTGGGGGCGCCCGGTTATGCCTCAGGAAATTTTGATCAGGGCAATCTCAACTACGATCGCGGCGACGTTACCCAGGGCGGCATCCGTATCAACCAGGATGTATTGCTGACCTGGGGCGATTTCGGATTCTTCTTCAAGGGCATCGCGTTTTATGACCCCTTCAATCACGATTTCGACGAGTATCACCCCAGCTACATCTACTCAGGTAATGTTGATGACGTCGGCTATGCCTCGATGCCCGGCGATGAACTGATTCGCGCGGGCGTTGACCTGAGTGCGCTCGGGCCGGTGGTCAATGGGCTCGGCCTCCCACCAACGGTGGTGCAGCAACTGTTGTTGAACCCCACGGCGGTGCCGGTACTCGGCGTTCGCAATGATTCGCGCCCCTGTCCCGCATCGCGCAACCCAACTGGCGGACCTTGCGGCTTGGTCTACGGCCCGGGCGGAACCGTACGTTTGAATCGTAACGACCCACAGACCAAGCGCATCGCGGGTCTGGGCTTCATTCTTCAGGATCTGAACATTTTCGGCTCTTTCGAGATTCCGGGGGACCGAGAATTGTTGCTCAAACTGGGTCGCCAGCAGGTCAACTGGGGTGAGTCCACCATCGAGTTTTTTGACTCTCTCAACATCGCCAACCCCGCGGACCTGCACAACCTGTTTCGCCTTGGTGGAAACGGTCTGGACGACTTCTACCAGCCGGTCAACATGCTGAGTTTTTCAACTTCCCTGTTTGAAAACGCCTCCATTTCGGGCTTCTACCAGCTCGAATTCCTCCCGCTGGGGGTGCCGGCGGCAGGCACTTTCTATTCGCCCGTCAACATTGGCACCAACAACGATGGGCCGAACTTCCTGACGACCGGGTTTGGCCAGTTGGCGCAGGACCCGGAGGGGATTGGTTACCAGCTGGACAGCCCGCTTACCGCTATCACCAATACCACCAGCCGCATTGTTCGCCTGAAAGACCGGGAGCCGGATTGGGAGAACCAGTTTGGTATCCAGTTCAAGTATTACGCCGAGAACTTCAATAACGGCACCGATATTGGCCTGTACTTCGCGAATTACCACTCGCGACTGCCCATTGTCAGCTTCTATTCGGCAAGCCGCTCGTGTGCGAAGGATTCGAAGCTGGCAACAGACCTCGTACTCGATTGTCCGAATTGGCCGTTGTTCCATGCAATTACCAACCCGAATGATCCTGCCGGTGCGTCGCCCGACGCAACCGGTGATGCGCTATCGCTCGACAGCATCGCTGCGGTGCTTGAATACCCTGAAGACATCCAGATGTACGGCATCTCGGCCAACACCTCTTTCGGACTTGTTTCCGCCCAAGCCGAGATCGCCTACCGGCCCAAGCAACCCCTGCAGGTCGCGCTGGTGGATCTGACCTTTGCAGCCTACGGGCCGACTCTGACCAATTGCCACTTGGGTGGCTGCCAGGGCAGTCAGGGCGGACTGGGCATTCAGCCGGACGGCAGCGTTGGAATCTACGGCTCGAGCGACTTCATCGGACTCAATGGCGCAAGGTTTGCGGACACCATCGATGCGGTTGTCGGTGCGCTGCCGGGCTCGGGTCGTTCCTTCCCCAGTTTCGTCATTCCCTACCGTGGCGGGGTGATTGGAGACAATCCTGGCAATGCCTATATCCGTGGCTGGGAAGAGTTTGAAACCTATACCTTCGATATTGGCTTGACCTACGTTGAGGGCAACACCGACTTCGGCGCACGTTTGCTGGGAGCGGATCAGATTATCTGGCTGGCAGAATTTGGCGGCGTGTGGCTGCCGGACATGCCCTCACTGGATCGTCTGCAGCTCGAAGCGCCGGGTATCGAATACCACGCCAGTGCCGGCGCTGATGGGTCCGGCGCAGATGGTTCGCGCCAGGCCTGTTCTACCAACGCCGCCTGCAATATTGGCCCGGATGGTCTGCGGTTTAATCCGCACCAGCAGGACCGCGAGATGTATCCCGATGACCTGTCGCTCGGATACTCGCTGGTGGTGTTGATTCGTTACGAATCAGTGCTGCCCAAGATCAGCATCGCGCCACAAATCATCTTCAAGCATGACTTCTACAACACTACGCCAGGTCTGGCCTCGAACTACATCGACGGCCGCATCATCTGGGATACCGGTATTGAAGTGCGGTATGGAAACGCCGCGTCATTCAACTTCGGATATCGCGCAGTGGCGGGTGGCGGTGTGGCCAACAACCTGGGGGACCGCGATGAAGCGCGCGTATTCCTGAAGTACGCGTTCTGATTGCAGGCAGCGCGCCGAAAACACGACATTCACATTTCTCCCAGTGTCAGCGCGAGCGCGCTGCACCCTGACCTACAGGTGATCTCATGGCTCACGGCGAGTCGCACGGCAAATTTGCCCAACTGTTTCTGAAAGTCACGCTGCCGATCGTCTTTGGCAACCGCAGGCTGACGCTGGGTGTGCTCGCCGTCATCACAGTATTCATGGCCTGGCATGCCTCGCATCTCAAACTGGATGCGGGCTACGAAAAGGGTCTGCCGGTCGGGCATCCGTATATTGAAATCTTTCACAAGTATCAGAAGGATTTTGGTGGCGCCAATACGATCCTGTTCGCGCTCATGCAGAAGGAAGGCAAGGGCGATATCTATCAGCCGGAGTTTCTTGGAACGCTGAAGAAGCTGACGCAGGCAGTCTTCTTTACTCCCGGCATCGACCGGCCGCGCGTAAGTTCGCTTTTCACGCCAGACGTGCGCTATCTGGAGACCATCGAAGGTGGTTTTCGTGGTGGCAACGTCATACCCGCGGAGTACGCGCCGACCCCTGAAATGATGGAGCGCATCCGCAGTCATGTAGCCAAGGCCAAGGCGGTGGGGCGGTTTGTCGCCAATGACCAGACCGGCGCGATGGTTTTCAGCGAAATGCTGGAGCGTAACCCGACCACGGGTGAAGACACGGACTATTTCGAGATTGCCGATCGGGTTGAAGAGGTGCGTCAGCGTTTCATCAATCCGAAGATGTACGAGTACACCATTACCGTGGATCAGGGGCCCTTCAAGGCGGGGGAAGTTGTCCACCGGGGGTATTCCGACAAGCGCGGAACGCTGTTCCGATTTGAAACCATCAAGGCGGAATTCCGCGACGCGGAAGGCGCCAGCATCTGGCATGACATTTCGGGAAGCAATCTCACGGTTGAAGAAGTCACTAACCCTGATTACAACCCGGATATTGATATCAAGATCGTCGGGTTTGCCAAGGTGGTTGGCGATATTGCAGATGCAGTACTTGGCGTCGTTGCATTTTTTGCCCTCACCATCTTCCTGACCTGGATCATCCTGTGGTGGTACTGCAGTTCGCCATGGATTGCATTGTTGCCGCTCAGCTGCGGTTTGCTTGCAGTGGTATGGGAACTGGGCATCCTGCGCATGGCGGGGTATGGATTGGATCCTTTCGCCATTCTCGTGCCTTTCCTGGTCCTTGCCATCAGTGTCAGTCACGGCATCCAGATCACGAGCTTCTGGCTCAACGAAGTCGCAGAGAAAGGTACTGACGCGTTCAATGCTTCGCGCAACACCTACAAGCGTCTGGTCATCCCAGGCCTCACGGCGGTGCTCGCTAATGTGATCGGATTTGGCACTATCCTGCTGATTCCGGTGCCGATCATCCGTGAGATGGCAGTCAATGCCATGTTCGGTTTGCTCGCGGTGATTCTCTGCAAGAAAGTATTACTGCCGCTGTTACTGACCTACGCAAGCCTGCGCAATCCTGAGAAATGGAGGGCCAGTCAGAAATCTCGCGACAAGATGCTGGACCCGATCTGGCGGATGATCGCCCAGATCACCACGCAGAAAAAATATGCCGCTGCGATCCTGATCGCGAGTGCGGGTGTTTTTGTTGCCGCCTATTACTTCGAGCACAAGTATCTGCAGTACGGAGATCTCAAGGCTGGCGTGCCGGAGCTCAGGCCAGATACCCGCTATAACCTTGATTCACAGGCCATCGTGGATAACTTCGCCATTGGCGTTGATGTCATCAAGTTTGTTGTCGAAGGCAAGGCCAACGGTTGTATCGATTACGACATCATTTCCGAGGTGGATCGCTTTGAGTGGCGCATGCGCGGAACACCGGGCGTGCAATCGACATTGTCACTGGCTCAGGCTCAGAAGAGCGTGTTCCAGGCCTTCAACGAAGGTAATCCCAAGTACTGGAATCTGCCGCGCGGATCTGACGGCCTGGTGCTCGCCGGTCAGCCGTTCCCAACGTCTACCGGACTGCTGAACAAGGATTGCAGTGCGGTGCCGGTGCTGGTGTTTACTGTCGATCACAAGGCGGCAACCATCGACGTCATTGTTGCCGCTGCCAAGGACTTCATCGCCGAGTTGCCTGAGGATTCTCCGGTAACCATCCAGTTGGCGACGGGCAATGTCGGTGTCATGGCTGCGACCAACGACACCGTGCGCGAAGCGGATCGCTATGTGTTGATCACGCTGTTCATCGCGATCTCCATCGTGGTGCTCATCTCCTTCACGGGATGGGTTTCGGTGCCGTCGATCGTGCTGCCGCTGATCATGGTCTCGATCTTCACCTACGCACTCATGGTGTTTCTGGAGATTGGCGTGACGGTGGCCACATTGCCGGTCGCTGCTTTCGCAGCAGGCATCGGCGTGGACTACGGCATTTACATCTACAGCGTGTTCGAGGAAAACGTCAAAGACAAAGGCATGGCGCTGCGAGAGGCTTACCTCGATACCCTTCGCAAGACGGGCAAAGCGGTGGCGGTGACCGCTGCGGCGCTGACCGCCAGTGTTGCCACATGGGTACTTTCCGATCTGCAGTTCCAGATCAACATGGGACTCTTGCTGGCAATCATGTTTACCGCCAATGCTGGCGCGGCGATGGTCTTGCTTCCTTCCTTCGCTACCTTCCTGTTCAAGCCATCCAAGGACGGCAAGCCTCCCCAGCAAGGCACGCTTCCCGGAAACTCACAGGAGGCACACTCATGAGTTTGCACATTCATATGACTGGGCAGTCCAAGAGCCTGCTGGCTTGTGAAGACCCGTTGCAGCTCCCAGCTAGGGCGTCGCGCGCTTCATCGCGGCTTGCTGCAATTCTGCTTGCGATTTTTCTATCTTTTCCGATGATCAGCGCGTATGCACAGGAGTCCACTGCTGAGCCTGCATCGGTAGACGAGGAGGCCGAAGCGCTGGTCGAGGCTGCGCCGCCGGAACCGGTCGCAGCACCTGTGCGGTCAGACAAGCAGCCCAAGCCGGCAGAAATGTCGTCTTATGCCGTGCGTGGATTGTTACTGGATATCGACTACACCGGAGAACAGCTGATTGCGGTGGGCGAGCGGGGCAACATCATTGTTTCCAAAGATGGCGCTCAATGGACGCAGCTGGAAGTGCCGGTTCGCGCAACATTGACCGCCGTTTCGTTCGTAGATGCCCAGCATGGCTGGGTCGTGGGGCACGATGCCACGATCATTCACACCCGTGACGGCGGCGCGACTTGGAGCGTTCAGGCGTTCAACCCGGAGCTGGAGCAGCCGCTGCACAATGTTCTGTTTCTGGATCAATCACGAGGCTATGCATTCGGCTCGTTTGGCTTGTTCTGGCAAACCAGTGACGGCGGCAAGAGCTGGATGGAAGTGCATGCGCCGACCGTGCTTGAAGAGGGCTTTCATCTCAATGGCATGGCACAACTCAAGAACGGGGAACTGCTTCTTGTCGGAGAGGCGGGCCTGCTGGGTTACTCAACTGATGGCGTGAGCTGGGAGCGTCTGGAGTCGCCCTATGAGGGCAGTTTCTTTGGCGTGGTACCGCGTGGCGAGAAAGGTGCGTTGGTCTACGGCATGCGTGGAAATGTCTATGTGACGGACGATGTGAGCGAAGCCCAGTGGCGCAAGGTTGAACTGGATACTGTGAGCTCCATATATGGCGCATGGGCAAAGGACGACGGAGCCGTCATTCTGGTGGGCGCTGACGCGACCGTCATGACCGTTCAGGCTGATGGTTCAGTCGAGCACGCTGCGACCGATTCCAGCCATGCCAGCACTGACACAATCAATAGCGCCGTGCGCTGGCCGGGCGGGCTCATGACCGTTGGTGAGTCCGGTGTCCAGCCTTTTGGGAGCAAGGCCGCTGAGTAGGGCTTGAACTGCAAGCTCCACTGATCGGTCAAACGCTCAGACCAGATGGTACTTGCGGGCATAAGCGACGGCTGCGGTGCGACTACGCACGCCGAGCTTTTCGAAGATCTTGTGAACATGCCATTTAGCGGTGGACAGGGTGATCAGCAGCTCGTCAGCCAGCTGCTTGTTGCCCAGGCCAGCAGCAATCAGGCGCAGAATTTCGAGTTCCCGATTTGTCAGAGGATTGATCAGGCCTGAGCCGTTGGCTTGTGTATTCAGTAATGGCTTGTTGACGCTTTCTCCGGCAGCGGAACCATTGAGCAACAACACGATCCTGTTTTCGAATTCGTGCTTGTTCCTTTGCCTGTCATCCAGCACATGTGTGGCTCGCTTGTCCTGGATGTATTCCAGAATATCCAGCAAAACACGTCCCGCACTGAAGAGCGGGTAGGCGTGATTCTCAGGCGCAGCAATGCTGATCACTTTGTCCAGTTCCCATGCAGCCTGTTTCTGCTTGCCCATATTCCACAATGCGATTGACCTGAGTGCCCCAATTTTTTGCAGCAGCATGATGCGACCCTGACTTTGAGCCGATCTTCGGGCAAGAGTCAGTACTTGTAATGCCGCAGCATGCTTGTTTTCGGCCAGATGCATCTGGGCCTCGGTCAGTCGGGTGTACTCCACGATGCTGTTGCGATTATCTGCATTGATCAGCGGGTGTTCAGTGCTCAGGATGTCGGTGCGGCGCATGGTGTCTTTTGCGCAGCTGATGTGGTTGCTGCGCAAGAGCAAGTTGATCTCTTCAGCGACCAATGCGTAATAGAGGCGTGGCTGATTCGTTCTCAGTGCAGTTTCCTGCCCCTGATGTAGTGACCTCTGGGCATTTTCCAAAGCGCCGTTCCAGGCTAGCAGGCGTGCTTCATTGCGCAGAGCCAGCAGCAGAAACTCAGGTGGATTTGAAATGGATGCCAGCACCCGACCTTGGGAGAACTGCTGCTGAGCCACCTCAAAGTTGCAGCGTTGCACCGCGACCTCGCCTTTTATCAGGGCGGCAATGGCGGCAGTTTGGGTATGGCCACGGGATGGTGCGCCTGCATTGCGCAGCGCGCGATCAGCATTGGCGTCGGCCGCAGCAATATGGCCGAGCTCAATATTGGTCATTGTGGCCAGCGCATCAGCCCAGACGACGGCGTAGGTGGAATCGGCCTGCTTGCCAAAGGTGTAGGTGTCCGTCGCAGCGCGCGACGCGACTGCAAAATTATTCAGAAGATAGTTGCTATAACTTTTCGCCCCTGCTGTGGAAGCAAGCTGGATGGGCGCGTAGCCGATGAGTTCATGCAACAGTTGATCGCTGTATTCGGCCCCTGCCGTGGCCTGTTCCGAGCACACCATGGCAATCAGGCGGATAACCTTGGTCAGGGCGATGTGGGAATCGCGCTCAGTGTCACTCAATTGCCAATATGAATTTTCCGTCTGCCTGAGCAGCCCTTCGAGCTCCTCACACAGGGCGACGGCGGTCGCCGTGCTGTCACGCGTGAAGGCCAGGGACCAGGCATGCGTCAGCAGAATTTGAGGGCGCTGATAGTGATACTCGCGCGGCAATCGTCGCATCCAGTCGAAGATCATGGCGTGGTCCCCCAGCTCAACGACAACGGATTGCGCATGTTCGGCAATCAGATCCGCCGCTTTGTCGTACCGGGAGCCATCCAGACAATATTGAACCGCTTCGGCCAGGCGACCCTGGGCGATGCACCAGTCTGAGGCCCGAATGCACAAGTCCTTTTGCTCGAATCTGCCATCAAGAAACAGTTGGTTACGCAAGAACTCCGAGAACAGGTGATGATAGCGGTACCACTTCTGTTCCCGGTCCAAGGGAATCAGGAAGAGGTTCTCTGATTCGATGCGATCCATCAGGCGGGCGCTGTCATCGCGCTCGGTGATGGCATTGCATAGCGGCGCTGAAATTTTTGATAGCAACGAGGTCTGTAGAAGGAAGTCTTTGATCTCCTGATCCAGGGCCTTGTACACCGCCTGAAAAAGATAGGCCTTCAGGTCCTTGTCCCGGGCAGAGAATGCTTCCAGGAGTTCTGTTGGGCTGCCCTTTGCGTTGCTGATTGCCATGCCCGCGAGTTTCAACCCTACGATCCAGCCTTCGGTCTTGTCATGCAACAACTGGGATGTTGCAGCAGGCAGGTCGATCGAGTGCAGGTCTTTCATGAAGTTCGTGATCTGCTCAGGCGTCAGGTTGAGATCACGATGGTCCAGTTCAGACAAAGTGCCGGACAGGCGTCTGCGGCTCAGGTCCAGCGGCAGCGGCGTTCGGGAGGCCAGCACCGTGCACATATCTCTTGGCGCATGGCTGAGAAGGCGGTTCCAGAAGCGGATGATGTCGGGGTGATTCAGAAGCTGGAAATCATCCACGAACAACGCGATCTTCCCCTGATTGGAAGCAATCAGCCGGATCAGCGCGTCGAAGAATCCATTCAGATCGTCAGAGGCCTGTGCCCTGAGAAAGGCCTGTGCCCTCTCGGCATTGGATATGTCGAGCTTGTACAGAGCCGCAGTCAGGTAACGGGCAAAGATAGAAGGATTATCGTCGCCTTCCTCCAGGCTGAGCCAGAAGCAGCGGTATCCATCTGACTGTAGCGTTGCATACAGATCCACCAGCATGGTTGATTTGCCGGAACCCGCTGGTGCGACAATGCTGACCAGGCCCGTTTCCCGCGCCGCATCAACCAGCTTTTGGTCAAACTCCTTGCGGCTCAGCCGCTTCTTTAGGATCTGTGGCGGGCGAATCTTGGTTTCGATGATCTCGGTGACCGTTGATTCGCTATTGCGCACCTGGGTGCTCCGCATGCGTCCTTCTTTTGCAGGGAGTTGCTCTGAATGCATTGTCACTGCACTGCTTGAGGTTTTGCATTTGCTGCGGCCGCACCACACCTGCAGAAAGTATAGTGAGTCCTGCACCCCTGGCGATAACATGAGGGACAAGAATCAGCAGGGCTTATGCCTTGCGGATATCCTGATAGGCGATGACTTATCTGCTTGGGATTATGGTCGTCCACACTCCACACTGTACTGAAATACAAGAATCAAACAAATGGATAATCGTCAGCGAACAACGACCGGCCTGGTACAACAGTGGGTGCAAGAATGCCCAGATCGAATCTGGCTCAGGGAGCGCTCGGGTGATGAGCATTTTGAATGGAGCTGGAAATCTGCACAGGATGAATCGCTCGCCATTGCAGCCTGGCTCGAGTCAGAGTTTGGGAGTCAGGGGATGCGCGTTGGCATCTTGTCCAGGAATCGCGCGCACTGGTTTCTCGCTGATTTGGCAATTGCCGCTTCCGGAAACGTCTCCGTTCCTCTGTTTACGACCCTGACACCAAACACGGTTGATTACATTCTCAGTTTTTCCGAGGTGCAGCTGCTGGTTCTGGGAGAGGCGGATAACTGGGAGAAAGTTCGTGATGTCGTGCCCGATCACGTGCGTATTCTGTGCCTGCCAGGTGTTCAGGGTCCTGAGGGTTCTACGCGTTGGGAGGACATCCTTACAGCACATGCGGGCCAGCAGCCCAAGCACGAATGTCAGCCGGAAGATCTGCTGACGATCGTATTCACCTCGGGCACAACCGGTAATCCCAAAGGCGTTCTGCAGTCGCATGACTCCATGCTGGTGCCGATGAAGCGCATTGAAAAGCCCGCTCACATGCGCAAGCATTCCCGCTTTCTGTCTTACCTGCCCCTGTCTCACATCGCCGAGCGACAGTTGGTGGTAATGACCAGCCTCAATCTGTGTGGAGAAGTCAGCTTCAATGAGAATCTGACGACACTGGTCCGGGATATGGGCGAAACACGCCCCAATTTTTTCTTCGGCGCGCCCCGCGTCTGGGAAATGCTGCGCCAGGGTGTGATTGCCAAATTCGGTTCACCCGAAGCTTTCGACAAGGCATATGCCGATGATCCGGAAGGCATGGGACTCAAGATTCGTACCCTGCTTGGCCTGACCGACTACGACTATCTTCTGACTGCGGCAGCGCCGACCCCTGCGTCGATGATCCATTGGTATGAACGACTGGGCATCCAGTTGCTAGAGGGCTTCGGCCAGACCGAAGCCATGGCCCTGATTCTCAATACACGAGAGGTCCGCAGGATCGGGTCGGTTGGCAAGCCCATTGAGGGTGTCGACGTCCGAATCTCGGATGTAGGCGAGCTGCTTTGTAAAGCTGCTGCTTGTTCTCCGGGCTATTACAAGCAGCCTGAAAAGACGGCGGAGACCTTTGTTGACGGATGGGTCCATACCGGAGACAAGGCACGCATTGACGATGACGGTTATATCTACATCACGGGTCGCGTGAAGGATTACTTCAAGACCATTCACGGCAAGTTTGTGGCGCCAGTGCCGATCGAAGACAGCTTTGCTGCCAACGAGAACGTAGAACAGCTTTGCCTGTTGGGGCGCGGCTATTCCAAGACCGTCATGGTTTGCGTGCCATCGGCGCTCGCCCAACAAAAGGACAGGGCGCAGATTGAAGCGAGCCTTCGGGAGACGGTGGCGGCGGTGAACGCAAGCGTTGAGAAGCATGCGCGCATCGGTGCTGTCGTGATTTCAAGCGCTCCCTGGACCATTGAGAGCGGTGCGATGACCCCGACACTCAAGATCAAGCGAGATGTGATTGAGGCGCAGTTCGGTGAGCGGGCGCAGATCCTTGCGACCCAGGCGGCGGAACAGGGGCAGATTTTCGTCGAGTTCGACTCGTAAGTCCTTGGCCAGTGGCAGTCTCATTGCGCTGGCCATCATCCTGATCCCGCTTCGGTTGAAAGGCGCTGGCGCAATTTGTATTTGAGAACCTTTCCACCGACGGTGACGGGTA
Source organism: uncultured Panacagrimonas sp. (assembly GCA_963975245.1). Lineage (GTDB taxonomy): Bacteria > Pseudomonadota > Gammaproteobacteria > Nevskiales > Nevskiaceae > Panacagrimonas. Next base: position 109,822 of record CAXBFJ010000007.1, read on the forward strand.
GTTCGTCGACAATCACGACCCGCTTGGGCGACTCGTAGCCCGCCAGCCTGTGGCGGCAGAAACTGATGAGTTCTGCTTCGTCGATCGTGCAGTTTTCCTGCGGGATGACGACGGCTGTCACGGCCTCTCCCCATTTCTGATCTGGCAGGCCGACTACGGCAACGCGTGATACGCCGGGGAAAGCGGCCACGACGGACTCGATGCGCAGGCTCGACACATTCTCGCCGCCAGATTTAATGACGTCCTTGTAGCGGTCCACCATGACGCGAAGGCCGTCGTCCCGGAACTCGCAGACATCGCCGCTGTGAAACCAGCCGTGTTGAAAAGCTTCGCGGGTCGCCTCCTCATCCCTGAAATAGCCCGCGGTGACGATAGGGGAGCGATAAACAGCTTCTCCGGGAACGCCCGGTTGCTTGTGCAGGGAGTTCCCTTCTGAGTCCATCACGGTAGAAGCCAGAAGCGGCGAGGGGACGCCAACTATATTGGTCGCGGGCGCCGTCTGATGGTAGACCTCCGGCCAGCGATCAATGGAAAAGCGGTGCAGCGCAATGCATTCCGTCTGCCCGAAAATGCCGATCAGGTTCACGCCCTTGCAAACCTGGCGAAGGCGCTCGGTGGTCTCGGGATGCAGTGCGCCCCATCCATAGACAATGACCTGCAGACTGCTCAGATCAGTTGAGGCGTCCGCGGCTTGCGCGACGCGCGCCAGCTCAGCCAGAAATTGCGGCGATCCACCGAACAGCGCGCTGGGCTTTTCTGTCGTGATATCCCGGATCATGGCTGCGGGGCTCGGAACACGCCCCATCATCAGGCTGCCGCCGGTCAGCAGCGCGGCGGCAGCAAAAATCTGGTCGCTCACATGAAAGAGGACGGGCAGGTAGGTGCAGACACGAAAGTCTGATTCGAATTGCAGGCCTCTGGAAAAACTCAGCGCCTGATTGAGGCCCGCCATATAGGTGTAGGTGTGCGAAATCATCACGGCCTTGGGCATGGACGTGGTTCCCGACGTCATCAGGATTTCCCAGATGTCATCGCCGTGGATGCGTACATCCGGCTCTGTGATGGGTTGGCCTTGCATCAGATCACGCAGGCCGGGGAAGCCATGGCATTCACCACTGGCGTCGGGAATGACGGCTACAAGCGCAACGCCAGCAGTCGCAAAATTATCCTGGGCTTTGCCGAGCAGGTCGGCATCCGCAATGGCAGCACGAGTGCCGGTATGTTTGAGCGAGTGCACAATCATGTCCGGAGCCATCATGGTGTTGATGGGCACCACAACCAGGCCGGCTTTGGCGATGGCAATCTTGACCAGGAATGCCTCGTTTGAGTTGTCACAGAACAAGGCCATGCGATCGCCCCGGGCATAGCCCATGCCTAGCAGCGCGTGGGCAATCTGATTCACGATGCGATCGGCCTGGCGATAAGTCACTCGGACAATTTCTGGGTCGCGGGCGGCGCAAGGCGTGGCAATGAGGGCTTCCTTGTCCGGCTGGCTCCAGGTCATGCGTTCAAACAAGTCGCCCACGCTGATGCGTTCCCAGCGGTTGTCAGCGCGCCGATCAAAGACCTTTTCAACGTCAATTGTCATGCTGTTCTCTCTCCAGTCTCGGGTGCCCGTGGATCTGTGTCCGGAGCCCATATCACACCATAAGTGATGCGGGCTCAATAAGGAACGGTGCATAAAGGTCTGTTCACGGCGTCCAAAATATATAATAGTGAGTACAACTCACTAAATTGAATGCGAGGGATACTGGAACTTGGAGGCGAGCAAGCACACGCAGCAGGCGCGGGGCGTCAGATCAGCGCGAGCTCCTCGGATGGGGCGGGACGAGCGCATGATTCACATCCTGGCCGAAGCCCGGCAGCATTTCGCGCGTCATGGCTTTCAGGCGGCTGTAGTCTCGGATATTGCTAAAGGCGCCGGGGTCTCCGAAGCAACCGTCTTCAAGTACTTTCCCAGCAAGCTTGATTTGCTCAACAGCGTGATTGAGTCCTGGTACTCGGAGCTGTTCCGGGACTATTCCAAAGAACTGGCTTTTGTCAGCGGCGCAAGGGAGCGGGCCCGCTTCCTGATCTGGCGACACCTGAATACCCTGCATGACGACCCGAAGATGTGTCGCCTCATGCTATCGGACGTGCGCATGCAGCCGGGCTACGAGAAATCTGTCCTGTTTCGTATGAATCAGCGTTATACGGGCCTGTTCATGCGGGTAATTCGTGATGGCGTCTCTGAAGGGGTCTTTCGAGATGACATTTCAGTAGAGCTGATTCGGAACATGGTGTTCGGTGGCATGGAACACCACGCGTGGAGCTATCTCTTTGGAAAAGGAAGCCTCGACGTCGAAGCTGTGACCCATCAATTGACCAGCGCAATCTGCGCCGGAATCGAGTCCGCAGCTCCGGCGAGCGATCAGGCGCAAGTCCGTCGGCTCTCCGGAATCGCTGCCAATCTGCAGAAGGAAGTAGATCGTATGACCCAGAAAAAACGGAGGCCGTCGTGAGACAGACAGACACAGATGTTTCGAAATGGCCGTTCTCCTCAGTGCTGGTCGCCAATCGCGGCGAGATCGCAGTGCGTATCCTGCGAACCGTGCAGTCGCTGGGCCTCAGAGGGCTTGTGGTCTACCACGCAGCCGACAAAGCAACTGCTGCGGTGAGGATGGCTGATCAGGCTATCGAGATCACCGGGGCAAGCCCGGTGGCGGCTTATCTTGATGCGGAACAGATCATTGCAGCTGCCATGAAGTCAGGTGCAGGTGCAATCCATCCCGGTTACGGCTTTCTGTCAGAAAACAAGGGTTTTTGTGAGGCGGTTGAGGCTCAGGGTATTCGCTTTGTCGGGCCAACCGCCGCGCAGATTGATTTGATGGGCGACAAGGTGCGGGCGCGTAATTTTGTGGAGCAGGCCGGCTTTCCGGTCGCCCCAAGTGCCATCGAAGACGACGCGCCAGACAGCTTTCTCGAGCGCTCCAGAAGTCTTGGAACGCCTTTGCTGATCAAGCCCAGTGCCGGCGGTGGCGGCAAGGGCATGCGCATTGTCAGGGACCTGTCGTGTCTGGAGCAGGAAATCGAGAGTGGTCGCTCTGAAGGGCTGCGCTATTTTGGTGACGGCCGATTGTATTGCGAGCGATACATCGAGAATCCGCGCCATATCGAGGTCCAGGTACTCGGTGACGGGCAGGGCGGGGTTGTCCATGTTCTGGAAAGAGAATGCTCCGTGCAGCGTCGTTTTCAGAAGATTGTTGAAGAAACGCCTTCGCCGGCGTTGAGCGCAGAACAGCGACATGCCATCTGTGAGACGGCCGCGGGCATTGCACGCTCCATCGACTATCGCAACGCGGGCACGGTGGAATTTATCTACGGTCCCGGGGGTGAATACTATTTTCTGGAGATGAATACCCGGCTTCAGGTTGAGCATCCGGTCACCGAAGAAATCACGGGTATCGATCTGGTGTTGCAGCAGCTTCGGGTGGCCGCTGGTGAGCGTCTGGAAATGGAGCAGGCGGATATCAAAGCGCAAGGTCATGCCATTGAATTGCGCCTGTACGCAGAAGATGCCGCGCGCGGCTACACGCCCACTACCGGGCCCATCCTCACGCTAAAGCCGCCACGTGGCGATGGGGTGCGTTGGGACAGCGGCATTTTGCAGGGTGGTGAAGTCACATCCGCGTTTGATCCCATGCTGGCCAAACTCATTGTGCACGCGCCTACGCGCTCCGAGGCCATCAAAAAAGCTGATCAGGCGCTACAGGACACGATACTGCTGGGGTGCAAGACCAATGCTGCTTTTCTGCGCCGGCTCATCGCACACCCGGCGTTTGTCAGCGGCGATGTGCATACCGGCTTTCTTGACGCCAACCCACAGATCGCTGCCGAAGCAGAATTGAGCCCTCAGACACTGACCGCCCTGCTGGCTGCAGCGAGCCTGAGTACGCGACCCATGCGCGATGTGGCCGACGCCGTTCCCGACATGCATGCCGCCATCGGCGAATGGAGCAACTGATGCATCACGCATTCAAACTTGTCGATGACATACACAACGTCGCCTTGTCGCGCTCTGCGCAGGCCTACCGTCTGCATTCGGACAATGGCACGCATGAGATCAATCTCGAGACTGCGCCGGATGGCCGGACATGGCTGAGCCTTGGCGAGCAACAGTTTGAAGTCACGATCGCCACGCACGGTGATGATGTCTTTATCCACCTTGGCGGCGAGACCTATGAGCTTCGCTATCAGCATCCGCTGGACCGTCTGGCCGCAGAAGCTGGCGGAGCGGCAGAAGATCGGGTTCTGGCGCCCATGCCGGGCAGCATCATCAGCCTCGCGGTAAAGGCAGGAGACGCCGTCAGCAAGGGTCAGAAGCTGCTGGTCATGGAAAGCATGAAGATGGAGACCACCATCAACGCATCTCGCGATGGAATCATTGCTGCCGTGCATTTTGAGATGGGTCAGAGTTTTGACCGCGACGCCGCACTGCTGAGCCTTGCGCCCATGGAGCCATCCTCATGAAGCGAATTGAATCCCGACTCAATACCGGCTCTGCGGAATTTCAGGCCAATGCTGCACACAACCGGAAACTCGCCGAAGCGTTTCGCGAGAAGCAGCAGGCGGCGCGCGAGAAGCGACCTCAACGCGATATTGATCGCGTCCGCAGGCAAGACAAACTGCTCGTCCGCGAGCGTCTGAAATTACTGCTCGATCCCGGTACGCCTTTTCTGGAGTTCTCGTCGCTGGCCGCCAATGAGGCCTACGACGGCGAGGTTCCTTCGGCGGCCTGCGTGACCGGGATCGGTATCGTGTCCGGCAGGGAAGTGGTCATCAACGCCGGTGATCCTTCGGTCAAAGGCGGGGCCTGGTATCCGCTGACGGTAAAGAAGATCGTCCGGGCGCTAGAAATCGCCATCGAGAATCGCCTCCCCGTGGTGCATCTCTGTGATTCTGCCGGTGGCTTTCTGCCCCTGCAAGCCGATCTGTTTGCAGACAAGCACATGGCCGGGCGCATCTTCAGAAACCAGTGTCAGCTCTCAAAAATGGGCGTCCAGCAGGTCTCCGTAGTGCTCGGTCACTGCACGGCCGGCGGTGCCTACGTGCCGGGGCTTTCGGACTACAACGTGATCGTGCGCGGGACCGGCGCGATCTTTCTGGCCGGACCGCCTCTGGTCAAGGCGGCAACCGGAGAGGATGTCAGCGTTGAAGAACTGGGTGGCTGCGATATGCACACCAGCGTCTCCGGAACCGCGGATTACCCGGCGTCCTCGGAAGAAGAAGGCATCGCCATTGCGCGCGACATCGTTGCCCAGTTCAAGAAGCCGCAGAAGGCCAACGTCCTGTGGCAGCCACCTGAAGATCCCTTCTACGATCCTAGCGAGCTGTACGGCATTCTTCCGCAGGACATCAAGGCGCAGTTCGACATGAAGGAAGTCATCGCGCGCCTCGTCGATGGCTCTCGTTTTCACGAGTATCAACCCAACTACGGAAAGACCCTGATCTGCGGCTATGCGCATTTGTGGGGCTGGAAGATCGGCATCATTGCCAACAATGGCGTGCTGTTCAATGACAGCAGCCTCAAGGGCGCGCACTTCATTACGTTGTGCAATCAGAACCGCACACCGATCCTGTTTCTGCAGAACATCACCGGCTTCATGGTGGGGCAAGAGTACGAGCGTCAGGGCATCACCAAAGATGGTGCCAAGATGATCATGGCCGTGTCCTGCAGTGAAGTGCCCAAGTTCACGGTGATGTGCCACGGCTCTTTCGGTGCCGGCAATTACGGCATGAGCGGGCGCGCCTTCGACAGCCGCTTCCTGTTCTCCTGGCCGCAGTCGCAAACCAGCGTCATGGGTGCGGAGCAGGCGGCAAACACCCTTGCGGACATCAAGGTCCGTCAGCTGCAGCGGCAGGGCAAGCAACTCAGTCAGGCCGATATCGATGCCATACGTGATCCGGTCCTGGCGGATTTCAAGCGCAAGCAAAGCGCCTACTTCACCACTTCGGAGATCTGGGACGACGGTATGCTCGACCCGGTCGATACGCGCAATGCCCTGGGCATCTCGCTGTCAGCAGCACTGAACACGCCGATTGCAGAACCCGGCTATGGCATTTTTCGGATGTAAGAAGATCAGCTTTTCCGGCGATTCGGCAATCAGCGGGTGGAGTACGTGCTGCTTGATCCGCTATGTATTGCCGAGCATCGGCCCATTAAAAATAGAGGAGAGACATCATGATCACCATTCACCATCTGGGCGTTTCACAATCCGAACGCATTGTCTGGCAGTGCGAAGAGCTGCAGATTCCTTATGAACTCAAGCGCTATCAGCGCGATCCGCAGACACGTCTCGCCCCGCCCGAATATCGCGCACTGCATCCCGCAGGGACTTCGCCGGTCATCAGCGATGGCGACCTTGTGCTGGCGGAGACGGGCGCCATCATGGAATACATCAATACCCGCTACGGCAAGGGTGAGCTCGTGGTGGCGCCGCACGAGGCCCGGTACGCCGACTACCTGTTCTGGTTTCACTATGCCAACGGCTCACACCAGCCGCACCTCATGGGGCAGATGATTGCCAATATCGCGGGTTATGCGGGTGACAACCCGGTGCTGAATACCGTGCTGGGCCGCGTGGATCGCGGCCTGGACATGATGGAAGCACAGCTTGCCAAGCTGCCGTATCTGGCTGGCGAGAAATTCACCTCTGCTGACATCATGATGTTCTTTCAGTTGACCACCATGAATCATTTTGTCGAGCAGGACTTGTCGACAAGACCGAATCTGAGTGGGTATGTACAGCGCGTCTCGCAGCGACCGGCTTACCGCGCCGCGATGAGCAAATGTGATCCGGAGTTGCTGTCCGCCATGCCGTAAAAATATGGCGTAGGCGTCGCTTAATCCGCGCTGTTGCGATATCGACGTGGCGATGTGCCGAAAGCTTTGCGGAACATCGAACTCAAATGAGACTGGCTTGAGAAGCCGCACTGCAGCGCGATGTCGGTCAGTGCAAGCCTGCTGCTGGTCAGCAGCTCCCTGGCTTTTTCGAGCCGCCGTCGCGTGAGGTACTGGTGGGGTGCCATACCGGTGGTTTTTCTGAACGCGTCAGCAAAATAGCTGCGGCTGAGCCGGGCTTCCCGGGCAAGTTCTTCCAGCGATACGCCATGGCTGATGCTCGCCTCAATGCGTTCGATGCTGCGCTTGAGCGTTTGTGCGGGCAGTTTCTGGCGATGTCCGGCTTGCCGGGGTTCGGCAACATGGCGATTCAGCAGGTGCAGCGCGAGGCTGTCAGCAACACTGTCCGCATAAAGACTGCCGCTTTGCGAGGGGTGTCGAATCTCGTGCTCCAGGCTTTCCATGATCGCTGAGACCAGTGGATCCTGGATGCCGCATTGAAATCGCAGTTCCGGCTTCGAGACGCCGCCATTGGAATCGTCGCTGTCAAAGAAGCGCGAGCCCAAATGCAATGAGCGTGAATGCACCTCTCCGCGAACGCTCCAGCCGACCGCCGTTGCCGGTGGAATGATGGTGATCAGGCCCGGATGAGTTTCCTGGTTCCAGCGGCCACCAATACGCACCGGGACCGATGGCGCACCGCCCACGTGATAGACGATGACCGTTTCGTCAAAGGGATCAAACTGGGCCTCCTCGCATTGGCCCTGCCAGGCAAACATTGCAAGGTTGTTCCAATGGGTGTCGGCGCTGCTCAGGGCGGGCTGAAAGCCGATGGCGCAGCCGATGGACTGTCCCGACCGCGCGAAGGGGTGGGCGGGACTCGCCTGCATGTCTGAATCTGAAGCAGTCTGCATATCTCCATCCATCCTGCGGCCTCTAATGTGACGCCGACGCCGGAGCGCCGGTCGGGCCTGATGCCTCGATTCTGGACCGCATGGTCAATTCGGGCAAGACAGAAACTTCCTGCAAAAAAGCGAACGTTTCTGAAAGACGCCCAGTCTTGCGCAGCGTTTCAATCATGTCACTTAGGCTAAGCCCTGATCTGAACCCGGTCTGGATCAATGTGCGAGTGCAGCATTTTGAAGCAAGACCCGCGTATCCAAAGCATTTAAAGGATGTGCAGCAGACGGAGCGGTTCGGAAGCGGGGCAGTCTGATGATTCTAAAAATCCAACAGGAGGAGCTGCGCCATGACACCGAATCTCGGGAGTCCGCTGCCTGCAGATGAAATGCTGCACCACCAGACCGCCGACCTGATGGGCCGCGTGTCTGAATCCGATCTGGGCTGGACCGAAAAAATCTGGTTCTCCATTCCCAAGAAGGACGGCAGCCTGCAGATCGATTTTGGCCTTGGGCGGTATCAGAACCGCAACATCATGGATGGCTTTGCCGGCATTTCACGCAACTGCGAGCAATGGACCGTGCGCGGCAGTCGCGTGCTGGCCAGCGATCCGGTGGCGACATCGGTTGGCCCTATCGAGTACGAGGTGGTTGAGCCTTTGAAAATCCTGCGTGCGCGGCTACAGGAGAATGAAGTGCAGCCGATCTCATTCGAGATCGAGTTTGAAGCACTCAATCCCCCGTTCTGCGAAGACCGCCATCTGCAACGCGACGAAGGCGGCTACCGCGCGGTGTCCGATATCGTGCGCTATCACCAGGCCGGTTCCGTGAAAGGCTGGGTTTCGGTTGAGGGTAAGCGCGAAGACATCAAGACCGATGACTGGATTGCCTTCCGTGATCATTCCTGGGGCGTGCGTCTGGATGTCGGTGCATCGCCAGTTGATCTCAAGCCAGCGCGCGACTGGGGTGACAAGAAACTGGCCGAAGCAGCCTTCCTGCTGCAGTGGTCGCCGATGTTCATGGAGCGCCCCAACGGAGAGCGCTTCGAGTACCACTACTACCTGCAGATGCGTGATCACAAGCCTTTCTATTTTTCCGGCTATCGGAATCTGTCGGATGGCACGCAGGAACGCATTGCACGCATTCGCCCGAACCTGCGCTACGACGACGTCACGCGGCGCATGCTCGGCGGCACCATCGAGTTTGACATGCTCAATGGCGAGAACCATGCGGTGGAAGTAGAGGTTCCCGGTGAGTCCGGCTTTCATCTGGGCACCGCCTTGTATCTTGGATTCGAGGGCAAGAAGCACGGCATGTATCGCGGCGAACTGTTTGTCGATGGCGAGAAGATCGACAACACCAAGGATCCGGAAACCTTGCGTCGCATTCATCAGCTTCGTGATTGCCCGATCCGGATTCGTGAAGGCGATGCGGTGGGTTACGGCATCTTCGAGTCCGTGCTCATTGGTCCGTGGCCAGAATATGGCCTGACCTCCGAAAACTCCTTTATCTAGGCCCACGCCATGCCGCGCGATCTGGATCAGATGACTCGTGGTTTGCAGGCCTACCTGCCGCAGGGCGGGCAAATCACCGGCATCGTTGCGCTGTCGACGGGCCATTCCAACGAAACCTATCTCGTTGAAGGTCTGGACCGAATCCTGCGCATGCCGCCATCAGAGGAAGGTCTGCTGCCGCCATACGACATGGCGCGGCAGCACGCGATTCTCGATGCGGTTGGCAAGGCGCACAATGGCCCGCCAGTGCCCATGATGTTCGAGCTGTGCACGGATGCCGCCGTCATCGGTGATCCCTTCTTTCTGATGCAACGGCTGGAAGGCGAGGCCTTTGATCACCTTGCACCGGACTGGATGCGCGATGCGCCGGCCAACACGGTTTCGGCCATGTGCAAGCAGTTCGTGGGTGCCGTCACGGCGCTGCATGGCTTGCCTGCCAGTCTGATGCCGCCGGGCTCACGCGATGTGGATCAGGAGGTAGCGCACTGGTTGCAGGTGGCGATGGACGCGGAAGCGGATCCGGCGCTGATTGATCTGCTCACTGATTTGCGTGCCAGTCCGCCTGCAAGCTCTGGCGAGATGACGCCTGTGCATGGCGATCCCAAGCAGGGCAATTGCCTTTGGCGCAAGGCCGAGCTGCAGGCCTTGCTGGACTGGGAGATGGCTGGGGTGGGAGAGCCGCTGACGGACCTGGGTTACCTGCTGCAGTTCTACGATCAGGGCGAAGTTGCGTTTGCCAATGCCGGTTTTGAGTTGGATGGATGGTGGTCGCGCGAGCAGGTCATTGCGCACTGGGAGGCCGCTACCGGGCGCACCGCGCGTGATATCCGTCGCTACGAGACCCTGGCGATTGCCAAGGTCACGGCGATCATTGCCCTGGGTTTTCATCTGGCACGCACCGGGCGCGCCAGTGACCCGCGCTTCGCTGCCTGGGGCGATGTGATTCCGCTGTACCTGAGCCTGGCTCAGGCCCGTTCCGAGATGCAGTAAGCAGGGAGATCACCAACATGAATGGACCCAGCCCGAATCTGGCCAGGGATGCAGAATCCTTCTACGCAAACTATGACCATCTGGACCCGCCGCTAGGACCAGACGGCACGCCGTTCGCCTATTACGAGGCGTTTCGTGATGCCACCCTGGCCGCGGATCAACCCGTGGGCTGGAGTGAGCGTCACGGCGGTTTCTGGGTGATCAACAGTTTCGCCGAGTGTGACCGCGTGGACCGTGACACCGAAACCTTCTCCAACGACGGCATCATTTTTCCAAAGTACGCCGTGACCGAACCGCTAATGCTGGCCGAACAGGACGAGCCGGAGCACATGCGCTCGCGGCGTCTGGTCAACCTGGCCTTCATGCCGCGCGGCGTCACCGGCCTGAGCGAATCCATTCACACCGCGGTGCATGAATTGATGGATGGCTTTATCGAGGAGGGTCGCGCCGACGTGGGACGCATTCTTGCGGACCCGGTGCCCGCCATCCTGACGGCAGTGATGCTCGGGTTCCCGCCCGAAGATGGTCCCTTGTTTGATAGCTGGACAACAGCTTTGACGCATGAATTCATCAATGATCGTGAAGCCGCGATTCCCAAGATCGAGCAGATGTATGCTTATTTCGAAGCCAACATCGAGCGCCGACGCAAGGACCCGGGCGACGACATTCTGTCGCAGGTCATCAATTCTGAAGTCGATGGCGAACGCCTGAGTCACAAGGAACTGCTGGGTTTTTCCACTGTGCTGCTGATTGGTGGTATTGAGAACTCGGCCAAGCTCATCGGTACGGCACTGTGGCGCTTGGGCTGGGATGTGGAACTGCGTCGGCGTCTGGTCCATGCACCGGAGAAAATGACTACGGCCGTTGACGAGTTCCTGCGCTACTACACGCCGGCGCCGATCGGCCGTACCGTTCGCAAGCAGATCACCCTGGGCGGCCGCACCCTGAAGCCCGGGCAGCAGGTCATGATCAACCTGCCGGTGGCCAATCGCGATCCGCGCAAGTTTGCAGACCCGGACGTGTTCAACATGAATCGCGAGCGCAACACGCATATCGCGCTCGGAGCCGGACCCCATGTTTGCCTCGGGCAACATCTGATTCGCATGGAAGCGCGCGTGGTGCTCAGCGAATTCCTGTCACGCATTCCGGAATATCGTCTGGACCCGGATGCGCCGCGACACTGGACCAAGGGGCAGGTGCAGGGCTGGTCCCGGGTGCCAATCATCTTTGAACCCGGCCCGCGGCGGCTCTCCACCCGCGCTGCCGGTGTCGATGCCTGGCTTCGTCACGCTGCCAGAGACTGAGGGATCAACATGACCACACTCGTATTCATTGATCCCGCAGGCCAGGAGCATGTTGTAGAGGCTGAAGACGGGCAGAGCCTCATGCAGGCCGCAAGCGAGCATCTCGTGCCCGGCATCGAAGCTTCCTGCGGTGGCAACTGCATCTGTGCGACCTGCCACTGCTATCTGGACGAAGCCGTGCTCGGACAGGTGCCGGCGCCAGACGAAATAGAACAGTCGATGATCGAATGTCTTGCCGAGCCCAGGGCCGGCAGCCGGCTGACCTGCCAGGTTCGCGTGAGCGACGCACTCAAGGGTGCGCGCATCGTGGTTGCCCAATCACAACACTGAAACTCTAGAAGACTCGCTCATGCCCGCACTGTTTGATGCCTATTCAATCAAGGATGTCCGTCTGCGCAATCGCATTGCGGTATCGCCGATGTGCCAGTACTCCGCAGTGGACGGGGTTGTTGGAGATTGGCATCTGGTTAATCTGGGCTCGCGCGCCGTGGGCGGAGCAGGGCTGGTAATCGCCGAAGCCACCGCTGTTTCTCCGGAAGGTCGCATCACGCAGGGTTGCGCGGGACTTTGGAACCATGAACAGGCACAAGCCTGGAGCCGTGTGGCCCGCTTTGTGGAATCGCAGGGCGCGGTTCCCGGCATCCAGCTGGCTCATGCGGGGCGCAAAGCCAGTGCTAATCGTCCCTGGGAAGGTGACGATCATCTTGCGCCCGACAGTCCGTCTGCGTGGCAACCTGTGGGCCCATCTGCGCTCGCCTTTGGCGGCAATCTTCCAGTGACACCGCGTGAACTGAGCACTGATGACATTGATCAGCTGTGCGTGCAGTTTGCTCAGGCGGCTCAGCGCGCACTCGACGCGGGCTTTCGCTGGCTGGAGCTTCACTTTGCACACGGCTATCTGGTCAACAGCTTTCTCTCGCCCATCGCCAATCATCGCAATGATGCCTACGGCGGCAGTCTTGAGAATCGCAGCCGCCTCGCAGAGCAGGTTCTCGATGCGGTGCGCAAGGTCTGGCCGCAACGGTATCCGCTGGCCGTGCGCATCGGAATACAAGATTACGAAGACGCGGGCTTGCCGCTGGAAGAAGGCATCGAAGTGGTGCGCAGGCTCAAGGCGCGCGGTCTGGACATGGTGGATGTCAGCATCGGGGTGAACAGCCCTGATGTGTCGAATGTGCCCTGGGGGCCGTCTTTTATGGTGCCTAGTGCAAAGCGCGTGCGAGACGCAGTACAGCTGCCGGTGGGTGTGGGCTGGATGATTGAAAGCGCCAAAGAGGCAGACACCGTGATCCGCGAAGCGTCAGCAGACATCATTTTTCTTGGGCGGCCGGAACTGCGAGATCCGTACTGGCCGTATCACGCGGCAGCGGAGCTGCAACACCAGCAATGCGAGCAGATCCTGCCGATCCAGTATTCGGCCTGGTTGGCGCGCGGTGAGAAAATTGCCGCGGAGCGTGACTGATCAGTACACATCACGACCGCCCGAAGCATTCACGCGCATCACAGGCCTGCAACAGAGCTCAAATTATTTAGACACATGGAAATAGGTGACCTGATACATCGTGCCGCGCTGGCATACGGCGACGACATCGCCCTGGTCGATGAACAGCGCCAGATGAGTTTCCGACAGCTGGACGTGGCCACCGACCGCGTTGGCCACGGCTTGCTGCAGAGCGGCCTGCGGGCCGGAGATCGCGTGGCGGTGATCCTGAAGCAGAGCATTGATTCGGTTGTGGCCTACTACGCATTGGCCAAGGCCGGCCTGGTTCGGGTGCCGCTCAACACCCGTGAAACGCAGGATGATCACGCCTACAAGATTCAGGATTCCGGAGCCGTTGCGGTCCTGAGCGATCTGGACCTTGCACCAAAGGCTGAGCAAGTGATCTCCCTGCAGGATCTGCAGCGCATGGAGGCCACGGCGCACAGCACGCCGTGTCGCTCTGGCCGTGGACTGGATGATCTTTATCGTCTGGCCTATACCGGCGGCACCACCGGAAAGCCCAAGGGCGTGATGCTGACCACCGGCATCGAGCTGGCGGAAATCTCCAACTTCCTGATCGATGTGCTGCCCGACCTCAAGCGCGGCGACACCATGCTGCACGGCGCGCCGGTGACCCACGGCAGTGGCGGCTTCCTGCTGCCACATCTGATGCGCGGCGCGCGTAACGTGATTCTGCCGCGCTTCGATCCCGAGCAGTTCATCGAAGCACTTGAGCGCGAGCAGGCCACCGCAACATTTTTAGTGCCCACCATGATCTCGATGCTGCTGGATCAGCCGAGCCTGAGAACCAGGAAGCTCGCCCTGCGGCGGCTGGTGTACGGCGCCGCACCTATCGCCCCGACTGTTTTGCAGAAGGGCATCGATGCCTTGGGGCCCGTGTTCGTGCAGATCTATGGTCAGGCGGAAGCACCGATGTGCATCACCTGTCTGCAGCCCGAAGATCATGACCGACTGGGTTCAGCCGGGCGGGCGTACTCGCTGGTCGGCGTCAAGATTGGTGATGAGCAAGGCCGGGAGCTGGCCGTCGGTGAGACCGGTGAGGTGCTCGCGCGCGGAGCACATGTCATGCGCCAGTACTGGAACCGGCCGGAAGCCACGGCAGAGAAATTCACCGCCGATGGCTGGCTGCGCAGCGGTGACATGGGTTATCTCGATGCGGATGGATTCCTGTATCTGGTTGACCGCAAGAATGACCTGATCATCAGCGGCGGTTTCAACGTCTATCCACGAGAAGTGGAAGATGTCTTGCTGGCACATCCGCAGGTTGCTGAGGCAGCGGTCGTCGGTCTGCCGGATGAGCGCTGGGGTGATCGCGTTCATGCCGTCGTGTCGCTGCGCGAGCCCGTGGAAGAGGCAGAGCTGCTCGCTTTCTGCGCGGAGCGCCTGGCTGGATACAAGCGTCCGCGCGGCGTCTCCGTGCTGGAGGAATTGCCCAAGAGCGCGGTCGGAAAGATTCTGCGCCGCGCTGCGCGTGAGCGGATCATGGACGGTGCAGGTCGATGAGTAGAATGAATCCACACGAGAACCAAACGCAGGTTGAAAATTGATGGCGATGCGCTGGATACATCTGATTGATGGCACCGAGACACCCGACCGTGAACGCATTGGTGGCAAGGCCTGGAGTCTGGCGCGCATGCGCAGCCTGGGATTACAGGTGCCGCCTGCATTCGTGATCAGCACCGAGGCCTGTCGCCATTACTTCGAGCAAGATCGCAGCCTGCCGCAGGATCTGCTGGACGAACTCTCGCAGGCGGTTGCATTTCTCGAAGCGCAGAGTGGTCGCAAGCTGGGCGATGGTGATCGTCGTCTGCTGGTGTCGGTGCGCTCCGGTGCGGCGATCAGCATGCCGGGCATGATGGATACCGTGCTCAACCTCGGCATGAACCCGGCGTGTGAGCAGGCGCTTGCAGCTGAATCAGGCGATGCCGGCTTTGCTGCTGATACGCATCGCCGCTTCTGCGAGCTTTATGCGCGCATCGTGCTCAAGGCCACGCTGGACGAAGGCCAGTGTGCGCAAGAGATTCGCCAGAGCGTGCAGACCCAGCTGGGCGAACCGATTCCGGAAGATCCGATGGAGCAGCTGCAGTGCGCCATCCGCGCGGTTTTTGATTCAAGCCGTTCGCGGCGTGCGCTGAACTATCGAAAGCATCAGGGCTTGCCGCGCGATCTGCCCACTGCGGTCACCATACAGGCCATGGTGTTTGGCAATCTGGATGAGCAATCTGGAACCGGCGTGATGTTCTCGCGCAATCCGCTGAGCGGGGAGCGGCTGCCCTATGGCGAATACCTGGTGCGCGCGCAGGGAGAGGATGTGGTGTCCGGTACCTGTACGCCCGAGCCGTTGAAAACTTTGGAGCAGCGCACGCCGGAGCTGTATGCGCAACTGATCGACGGCGCCATGAGCCTTGAGCGTGAAGAAGGCGACATGCAGGATATTGAATTCACCATCGAACGCGGAAAGCTGTACTTCCTTCAGTCGCGTGCGGCCAAGCGCTCGCCCGAGGCGGCGATTCGATGCGCCGTGGAGTTTGCAGACGAAGGCGTGATCTCGCCGGGGACGGCTTTGTCGCGGGTTACGGCAGAACAGATGGCCAGCGTGCTGAAACCCAAGCTTGTTGAGGCGCAGGCACAGGCGGCAACGGTGCTGGCACGCGGCGAGCCTGCCAGCCCCGGCATCGCCAGCGGCAAGGTCACGGATGATTGCGATGAAGCTGAAACCATGCAGCAGGCTGATCAGCCCGGTGTGCTGTGCCGGGTGACCACCAGCCCGGAAGATGTACACGGCATGATCGCTTCCTGCGCCGTGGTGACTGAGCAAGGCGGTTCGACATCGCATGCCGCCGTGGTTGGACGTCAGCTCGGCAAGCCCTGTGTCGTGGGTTGCGGCACAGGCACCGTCAGCGCGCTGCTTGGAAAAGTGGTCACTGTGGATGGTGAGCGCGGCGTGATCTATGAGGGTGTTGTGGATACCCAGGTTCCGGATGAATCCGATCACCCCTGGCTCTCAAGACTGGCGCAATGGACGGGCGGCGTGCCGCTTCGCGACGCACTGGCGGGTACTTCTCAATCATGATCCGCTCTCGGTCCTGATTCGGCTCGATACATAAAAGTTCGCGTCCTTGGAGGGCGTATTCATGTCTCTCAACGAAAAAGAAATCCTGCACATTCTGGAGATGTTTGAACGCTCCAACTGGAGTGAAATGCAGTTGCAAAGTGGCGACGTAAAACTGGCTATCTCCAAGGACGGCCCATTACCGGGTCACACCGGCGCAATGCAGCAATCGGCGAGTGCGCCCGCTGCAGCGCCGCGGGTCTCCAAACCTGTCGCAGCGGCCCCGACCGTCAGTGCGGCCCAGCCCGCGACGGTGCCGCCCGTCGATCCAAACTGGATTCCGGTAAAGGCACCTTTGCTGGGTCATTTCTATGCGGCGCCCAAGCCGGGCGCGCCGGCCTTTGTATCCGTGGGCCAAGACGTGAGCGCCGACGACACCATCGCCATTCTGGAAGTGATGAAGCTGATGAATCACGTCAAGGCGGGCGCCAGTGGAAAGATCGCCCGAATCGACGTCGCTAACGGTGATCTGGTCGAGTTTGATCAGGTGCTGATGTACATCAATCCCGGCAGCGATCAAGACTGATGAGCGCAGAGCAAAAGAGAATCCGCCGTGTCTTCATTGCCAATCGCGGAGAGATCGCGGTTCGCGTGGTGCGCGCCTGTCATGCGCTGGGCATCGAGGCCGTGCTGGGCGTGTCCGCTGCAGACCGCGATACCCTGGCTGCACGCATGGCAGATCGCACGGTCTGCATTGGCCCTGCCATGTCGCGCGACAGCTATCTGAAAATACCCATCATCATCACGGCGGCGCGCGGTACCGGCTGCGATGCTATTCACCCAGGCTACGGTTTTTTATCCGAGCGGCCGGAGCTGGCAGAAGCCTGTGTAGAAAACGACATCATCTTCATCGGCCCCACCGCTGCAGCCATGCGGGCAGCAGGCGACAAAATTGAAGCGCGCCGGCGCGCGCAGGAAATTGGCGTGCCGCTCGCTGCAGGTTCACCGGAGATTGAAACCCTGGCGCAGGCACGGGAGATTGCAGATAGCGTTGGATATCCGGTTCTGTTGAAGGCTTCGGCGGGAGGTGGCGGACGCGGCATGCGCGTGGCCCGTGATGCGCAGGTGCTGGGTCAGATGTTTGAACAGGCCTCGCAGGAAGCACTGGAAGCCTTCGGCGACGGCCGCCTTTTTCTCGAACGATTTGTAGAGCGCGCGCGGCACATTGAAGTGCAGGTTCTGGGTGATACGCAGGGCAACATCGTGCATCTGTACGAGCGTGACTGCTCGGTGCAGCGACGCCACCAGAAGATCATTGAAGAAGCGCCGGCCCCAGATCTTCCGCAAGCCGTGCGCGAGGGCTTGCTGGATGCTGCGCTGCGCTTTGCCCGAAGCATTGGCTACACCAGCGCGGGTACGGTGGAATTCTTGTATGACGCGCAGTCGCAGGGCTTCTATTTTCTGGAAATGAACACGCGCATCCAGGTGGAGCATCCGGTGACCGAAGCCATCACCGGCGTTGATTTGGTGGCCGAGCAGATTCGCATTGCGCAGGGTGATCCAATCTCCGTGACGCAGGAGCAGATCAGCGTCAAGGGTCATGCAATTGAATGCCGCATCAATGTGGAAGACCCGGACCGTGACTTCATGCCCAGCCCCGGACGCCTGAATATCTGGGATATGCCGCAAGGTGAGCATGTGCGCATTGATACGCATGCCAGTGCCGGATATCTGGTGCCGCCTTATTACGATTCCCTGCTGGCCAAACTGATCTGCAGTGGCAAGGACCGCGGGGAGGCCATTGAACGCAGCCTGCAATGCCTAGGCCAGATGCAGATCGAGGGCGTACACACCAACCGCCCGTTCCATCAGTTTGTACTGAACCATCCTGATTTCCGCGACATGAAAGTCTCGACCCGCTGGATCGAGTCCGGCGGAATGAATGCCTATCTGGAATCCCGACGGAGCGTTTCATGAGCCGCACGATCCGATTTGTTGATCAAACCCTGCGCGACGGCCAGCAAAGCTGGTGGGGCATGCGCATGCCGTTTGCCATTTCCATGGCCTTGTCTGGTGATCTTGACCGCGCCGGATACGACGAGCTGGACATCACTGGCTCGTCGCTGTTTGAAATTCAGGTGCGTCACTGTCGCGAAGACCCCTGGGAAAATCTGCGCTTGCTGTCGGCGGCCATGCCGCGCACCAAGCTGCGTGCCGGCACGCGTTCCAACGGCATGGTGACCTTCAATCTGACACCGGACTCGGTGATGGATTTGTGGATTCGCCGCCTCGCCGCAAATGGCATTCGCTCGTTCTGGATCTACGATGGCTTGTTCAACGTGGACAAGATCAGCCGTCTGGCCAAGGTGGCAAAAGCCGAAGGCTGTGAGGCGGTGCCCACCATGCTGTTTTCATCCAGCCCCTATCACACAGATGAGTACTACGCGGCGCGCGCCGCCGAACTGGCAGCGCTGGATGTAGATGGCATTGAGATTGAAGATGCCAGTGGCGTGCTTACCCCGGAACGCACGCGAAGCCTTTGCAAGGTGGTCAAGCAGGCCATTGGTGACAAGCGCCTGGAGCTGCACTTTCACAACAACACCGGCCTGGCGCCTCTGAATTACATTGAAGGTCTGGAGCAGGGCGCCGACACCATTCACACCATTTGCCGGCCGCTCGCAAATGGCGTGGCGCATCCGTCTACCGAAGCCATGCTGCGCAATATCCAGTGCAAGGGCTGGAATTCAAGGGTGGATTTGTCTGCCATTGAGCAGGTGTCTGAAAAACTGCGTGCCATTGCCGAGCAGGAAGGCCTGCCCATCGGCCAGCCTGCGGAGTACGACCTGTTCCACTACGAACATCAGTTGCCCGGCGGCATGACCGGAACACTCAAGAACCAGCTCAAGGATCGCGGTATTGAAACCAGCATGCCGGAGATTCTTGAAGAGATTGCCAAGATCCGCCACGAACTGGGTTATCCCGTCATGGCAACGCCATTCTCGCAATTGGTTGGCACGCAAGCGGTCATGAACCTGATGACGCCGGGAGAACGCTACAAGTACGCGCCGGACGAAATCATCACCTATGTGCTGGGTCACTACGGCAAGCCGGTTGGCCCTATTGATGACAACGTGCGTGATCGCATTCTCGCTACACCGCGTGCCAGGGAGTTCAAGAACTGGACGCCGCCGCAGCCGGGACTGGAAGAACTGCGCAAGTCATTCGGCGATGTGTCTGACGATGAACTGATCCTGCGGCTGCTGGTGCCGGAAAAAGAAATTGAGGCCATGCGCGCCGCTGGGCCTTCCAAGCGCGAGTACGAGATTCGCGGCAAGAGCAGCGCAGCGGTGTCGCTCATAGAAGGCCTGATGAACCGCTCCAAGGGCATGCATATCCAATATCAGAACGGCGACTTCTCGCTGCAACTGGGGCGCAAGACCTCATGAGCGCCAGCCCCAACAAACGCCGTGCAGGTGAAGTGATGGGCGGGGCCTTCATTGCCGATCCGCGGCCCGCAGTGAAGGGTGACAAGGTTCAGGGCGTGCGCTGCAGTGCCTGCAATTACCCCAGCGCACCGGCGGCACCCTGGTGCCCGGCATGCCAGAGCCGTGATCAGACCGAGGCAGAGTTTGGCCCGGGCGGCACGGTCTGGGCATCCACCCTGGTGCATATTCCGGTAGGCAAGTGGACGCCGCCTTACGCCATGGCTTATGTGGATCTGGATGACGGCCCCCGCGTGATTGCGCACCTGCAACATCCGCAAATTGAAAAGCCGGGTACCCGCGTGCGCATCAGCCACGGCGAAGACGGCGACCTCTGGGTGGCACTTGAGGAGCAGGCCTCATGACGGATCAACGCCACCCGGTCGTTATTCGCGGCGTGGGGAGTTCGCACTACGGACGCTTCCCGGAGCGCAGAGTGGAGTCCCTGGCATGGGAAGCCATCATTGAGGCCATGCAGGATGCCGGTGCTGAAGCAGGGGAGATCGACGCCGTTTTTGTTGGCAGTGTTTTTGGCCCGCCTGGAGTGGCAACGCGCACGCTGCGCGGCATCGGTATTGGCGGTGTTCCGGTTGTCACCATAGAAGCCGCCTGCGCCAGCGGCACCGCGGCTTATCACGAGGCTTGCGAGGCCGTGGCCAGTGGCCGGTATAACAATGTGCTGGTGTTTGGCATTGAGCACCTGTCTTCACTCTTCACCCGCGGTGCCATCGTGCCGGAGGCCTCTGATGGCGAAGGCCGCGCCGGTCTTCCCTTGCCGGGTCTGTATGCCTTGCAGGCGCAGCGCTACATGGCCGAGTTTGGTGCAACGGCAGAGCAGTTCGCCGATGTAGCGGTGAAGAACAAGGGCAACGGCGCGCACAACCCACGCGCGCAATTGAAAGGCAGTACGCCGACGCTGGATGAGGTCATGTCTGCCAAGATGATTGCCGAGCCGCTGACCTTCCTGCAGTGCTGTCCGGTAAGTGACGGCTCTGCCGCTCTGGTGGTTGGGCGAAGCAAAGGCGGCAAGGGCGAGGTGCGTGTGCTGGCCTCTGCAATGTCATCCGGCCTGCTGTGGGATCACCGTTCAAGTGAGTACTGGGGCGAAGGCCCCGTGCGCCGCGCAGCACAAGCCGCGTATGCACAGTGCGGTGTCCGAGCTTCCGAGATTGATGTGCTGGAAGTGCATGACTCTTTCACCATTGGCGAAATCCTGACCCTGGAAGCGCTGGGCCTTTGCAAGCCGGGTGAGGGCGCGTCACTGGCGCCCAGCGGGCACACCCGCCGCGACGGCGCGCAGCCGGTCAACCCCAGCGGCGGCCTGCTGTCACGCGGCCACCCTCTGGGCGCAACCGGAACCGCCCAGATTGCAGAGATCGTCTGGCAGCTGCGTAATCAGGCCGGGGCGCATCAGGTGCCCAATGCCAAATTGGGATTGGTGGAGACGATGGGCGGCGGCGCGGCCGGTATGGAAGGCAATGCCGCCGTGGTCACCCTGCTGGCGCTCAACTGAGCCTGCCAGCAAGCCGTGATGGTCTGGCAGATTCAAACATCGCGCCGACTGTGTTCCAGCTCTCAGAAATAAGCTGATCCGCGAAACCTGGCCCGGCCACTGGCCGGGTATCAAGGGGCAATTGGTCTAGACTCGCTGGTAGCGGTACGCCAGCAGACGGGGACCACGAGCAATGCCTGACAGTATTGAACAAAGGATGGGGGTTGTTGAAAGGCTGACCGGGCTTTTCAAGTTTGAGCGGATGGTCTACCTGAGCGTGACCGTCATTTCGCTGATCATGTTGCTGATCAGCGGCGCCTCGCTGATCTACAAAGGCAAAGCAGGCAGCGCAGAACTGTCTTTGCTGTTTGGCTCCTCCGGCCTGATCACCTATACCGCCGGACGCCTGCTCTTCATGTGGAACGAAGCCCTGAAGCGGTTAATTCCTTCCGCCGAGTCGGAGTGATCTGCAATGGAAGACATTCAGTACAAGCAGCTGCAGAGGGCCTCAAACATCAGTGCCATCCTGACCCTGCTTGGCGTGGTGGTGGTGATCAGCGCTCTGATCTTCTCCTATTTTGAAATTAGGAAAATGGAAGAACGCGTGGCCGAACTGGCGGCTGAAGAAAGCCAGCTCAAAGAAAAGATTGAGCATCAGAAGGCCCAGATTAAACAGTACGAATGGGCCTCATCACCCCAGGCCATCACTGCGCAAACCAAGGCCGTGGAACTCAACGGCATCAAGGACCCCAGCGGCCGCCAGGTCTATGACTTCTCAATCTGGCTGCAAGTACCGGTGTTGCTCAAAGACAAGATCGAGCAAGTGCAGTACGTCTTTGGCCACCCCACCATGCTCAACAAAACCCGGGAAAGCACAGAAGCCTCAAACGGCTACAGCGTCTCGTATCGGGGCTGGGGATGCCTGAAATCCATGGCCATCAAAGTGTTTCTCAAAGACGGCGAAAGCCATGAAATTCAGTTTGATCAGTGCTCGGGGGAGCAGAGGTAGGCGGCGAGTAAATTGAGAAGGCAATCTCAGAACGGAGATTCGGAGAAAAATTGTTGCGATACAGGTAGCTGTTGCCCTTGCCCGCGGTTCCTCGCGTTGCCCAAATCCATTTGTCGTCAATCTCAAATAGGTCAAGTGCCCCCATTCTGAGCGTTATACGCAATTTGGTTCCGGAGGGGAGGTGTCCCAGATTTGGTTCAGAGTAGGGCTCATATGGGTAGGCAATCGCAATAACCTCGCGAGGGAGCTGAAGCACTCTTGTCATTGCAGTGCTAGCCCTCCAGTTAGTGGCAAAGTGCAAGAGACTGTTGGAGCAATTTGCTTTGCCAGCGGTTCTCCAACCATTCCATCCTGTAGCAGATCCTCTTCTGCTTGCGTTCCAAAGCGATACTGATGTGAGGCTGAGAAAAATGATCACCCATGCAAAGGGATGCCAAACAATTTTCTGTTGCCGCACGGCGCCTGCTTTCGATAGTCAGGGCACAAATTGAGAGTGCCTCTCGTCGAATACACGATAGATGCGATTGCGTCGAATAGTGCAACGCAAAGCGCAATATTGACAAATATCAGGGACGCTTTTCCTAAGACATCTTCGTTGTGCCCCCGATGCGCAGAGGCGCGAGTAGAGACGGCAATTGCGGGAAGGAATATCCGGTCGATTAGTGGACGCTAACGCTCCGAATGGCCCGAGTCCCAGATGCTGTGCCGAGCTACCAGAACGTTGGAGTGCAGCTCGCTATTAGAACTCGAACCATTTGCTCGGATCGTTCGGAGCGATAATGAGTATTTTTTGCCATTCTTGGGGGCGGATTGCATGGGCAAGAAACTGCTCCTGATCCAACTCGTCGACGCCGTGACCGATGTGGTCAATCAAAGCGAGCCACCACTTTGCGTACTTACGCTTGTACGGTGCAATTTTTCGGGTCTTCTCAGTGACACATTGTCTATAGCTGTTCAGCATTTCAGAAACAACAAATCCGCCGGAATTCTCATCAATGCTGCCGCCCATGACGAATGTGTGCGCAAGGGCTATTGACGCTTCGTGTACCTCTAGCTCGAAATCCTCGCGCTTGAATATGACGCCATTGAGCTTGAGCGGAGAATCGAGAAATCTTTGAAGCGCCTCTCTCAGAAATGGCTCTAACGATTTCCAGCGCCCAAGCGGCCGACGAAAGGCGATATGTACAAACCAGCTCGAATTCTTTGGTGGACCGAAAGAATAAAGTAGCCTTTCTAGCTTTCTCCGTAGAGGAATCGCCGCTTCCTCTAGCCCTCTCACTCTTCCGTCTAACGCATGCATTTGATTGAGACGACGCACCTCGACGGCAATATTCTGGCCAATGAGAAAATCTGGAGGGATATTTCCATCAGGCTCGAACTGGACATCTAACCAGCCCATGCTACGCAGTGTTTGCTCGGCGAGGGCCTCAGATTCGTCCACAGGGGGTCTTAACGAGCCTCAGAAGACGTGTCCTAGGCTGTGTCATCAGTTGGCGTCTAATTCCGCAGATCGGGCGATGACCTTCTGCCGAGCATCTTGAACGCCCTCGCATAGAAGCTGAATGTTGAATGTGGAGCCCCGAAAGAAAAATGTCAGAGTCTCTGTTTCAAAGACGCGGAAAAGATCGCCTTCCCTTATGGCGCTGCCACCAATCATGGAGCGCCGAGGGATGATCATTTTGTCCACAATATTTTTGTTCGGGCTAGTGTCTGCCCAATCATCAATGCTCTCGTCGTAATGCTCTAGAAGATTTCTCAGGCTTCGGTCCTTCAGGGCATGAGAATCTTCCAGTCCGAGTATGGAGGACAAGTGGGTTCCGCGAGATTGGGCGCGAAGGTTTTTAGCTCGGTCTCGAATCCAGGGCGGCCATATAATTCTTGATATCGCGCCGCAATGTTGCAGAAAATCTTGTGAGGCACGGAAGAATAACGACGCCGTTGGTTCTTTCATGTTCAGAGAACTGTTCATGCTTTCAATCGCCATCAAAGCGAACTGACACTCATCGAGAATTTCGTCGAGATAGATTTTTTCGATAAACTTGTCCACAAATTTAGAGCGCCTCACACCCGCATTCAGACTAAGCCGTCGCAGCAGAACTTGTTGTTAGTTCTCACCTGACTTCGATTCCAGCCATAAAAATACCAGGCGTGAAGTTGCCTTCTGGGGTTCTGACTCGACGCTCTGGCTCGGGGAAACAGTATGCAATGAATGCGCTATCCATCTTCAAGTAACCCTCAACGCTTTCAATTATTCTCTGGCGCATATTTTCCGCTTGGTTGCCTAGGATGAACCCTGCTGAAAATGCGACCCCTAAGGCTCGGGTATGAATTGCGGAGTCAAAACTTCTTTTCGCGTCCTTGCCTGCTCTATTTAGCAACTGGCCAGTCTTAGAGGCGAAGTTTGTTCCGAGCTCTACCCACTCAAACTTCGCCTCGATTACGTCACTGCCCGTAGGGGATTCAATCACAAGGTCTGCCCGCCCTTTTGAGAGGGCACCTTCAGAATTTTTCTGATGTGCGAATTCATTCAACGCAATGCACCCACTTCTCCATGCGGCTCCCGCTAGCAAGCCGACGTTTGGCCGCTCCCCGTAACCGTATGGAGAGTCGCCCCCTTTGCGTATGCGGGAAAATCTCTCAATGATCAGCAGCCATTCTTCAAGTATCACAGCCCAGTGACTCAAGTCTTTTGACCTGATCTCAAATCCGCGAAATGAATCGATCATTTTCAGACTCATAGCTTTATTTGGTGAGAGCTACCGTTCAAGTTCTGACGCAAAACGCCCGCAGCGACGGGGGAGGGTATTTTTTCGGCTGGAACGAGGTGTTGGGGAACATATGGTTCAATTACTTGCTCAATCAGATTGTTCGTGATGTTGTCTTTGCGCTTTTTCTAGCTTGGCCATTGTGAGAACGGCCTCCATGACTTCAGTGAGCACGCAGAAAGCACCAATGCCAATTACTGTAGCGAGACCCCAGCGTTGCTCTACCAGCAGCCACGGCACCAGATTGGCCGTGGCAGTAGCTGCGAACACTGCGACACAAATGCTGGACGCAATCATGAAAAATAGTTTCGGCCAGCCCTTGGATGAGTGAATATCTAGCAAAATGGATCTGCCTAAGCGTGTGTAGATCATGTAACCAAGGAGTATGCAAACAATTAATGCCATAGTGCGAAGTGCTTCGACTAAAAGCATGGCGACTTCCATCTCTTACTAAGGCTCTCAACGCCCCAGGTCAGCCGCCGGACTCGCCGGAGGCGAGTTCGGTCGGCTGCAACTGATTGTTAGCCAGCTCTGGTTTGTACCCTAGTGGAAACATCGGTTTGAGCTTTTGATAGCTTTCATGTGGCAAAACCCATGTGGCTCGCGTAAAGAAAGCCATGAATAGGTAAATGAATCCATACGCAAGCCATATATTCTTGGGCTGATCATCAAACAATGCTGCGTACCCGCCGAAGATCAGGCCGGTAATTGCCACGACCAGAAGGAATGTGGTGAACAGGCGGCTAGCCCAATATGCTACCCACTGCCCAAAACTCAGTTCCAACTTTAATGCGCCGTCATCGCAAAGCTTTAGGTGCGGTAGAACACGTTTTACGTCTGGCCATCTGACCTTGCCTTCATGTTTCTCAACGAGCGCCGCTAAGAGGGCTCGCTCCGTTGGTGTGAGGGATACACCTGTATAGCGTGCAAACTCTTCACGTTCTAATGCTTCCAAGAGAGCTGACCGGATGACTCCGCTAAGAAGCCCCGGCTCTTTGAGCATAGCGAGCAGAATTTCACGATCTTTTTGTTTTATTTCTCTTGTCTTAAGAAGTGCGGACAGAGGCTCCTTTACGGCCCAAACTAGAGCCAGAAGTCCGACGCCAATCCAAGCGGAGCCTCCAGCTTTTATTAGGAAGTCCGAGATTATGCTTTCCATGGCTAATGCCTGAATTCAGCGGCGTTTGAGGCGACGCCTGTTTTTGCGGCAGCAAAAATGGGTGGCGGGGCAAGCGGCCGCTGCAATGATTTGTTCGGCGTCAACTCTCCTCCTTCGGAAGGTAGCATTTTAGTTTTTCCCGCAACGCTTCGATTTCCTCGAGAAGTTTTTGATTGGTATTGCTGACGCTTCGGAAAAACGCATCCGGATTTCCCCCTTCCGCCCGACGAGCCAAGTCCCCGACCATGCGTTCATAGGCCGCTGCTTTGATTCCGAGCTTAACGATGCATTCACATACATCTTCCTTAAAGTAGTGGCTCTTTTCGATTGCGAGGTGGAGTGCCTCTCGAGTCTGCGGACGCAGAAGCATGAACTCCCTAGCTTGGTCTAGCGTGAAGTTATGTACAACGTCTCCATCTCCCGCGGGCGCCCAATCGAAAACCTGCGCTTCGTAATCAAGCGCGATTTTCAGATTAGCCGCTGCGCTCATTACAACCTTGCGGTCTCGTTCGGATTTGTCCCTTATCTGGCGCGATCTCTGCCAGTATGGAATTGCTATTGCTATGGCAATGGCCGCCACAGAGCCGATGCTTTGCACCCAAGCAGCTTGGCCAGAAGGACCTAACTGGCACCACCACGTGGCTACTCCAATCCATTCGAGTTGACAACTCATATTAGGCTCCCTTCGCTGGATACCTTTGACGCCGAACGCTTGAGCTCAGCGACGGGTCAAACGTCCCCTGCAGCGATTGATTAGGCATCACTTCTCCTGGCTATCGTCCTCAGTACCGCCACAACCTCTGGCGCGGTCTCCTTGACGAAATCGACCTGCGCCTGTGTTACTGGCTCGCCATGAATTGCCGGGGAACACACGGAATAAATTTCTCTCACGATGCCCCCCAGATCTGGTGGAATAATCTCTTCCTTCGTGAGGGTCCACAGCATGCGAGAGAGAGGCATCCCTCTTCGCTGTTGTACATCCAGTTCTAACGGCTCGGCGAGTGACCTCAGTTCTTTCTCGATGTTGTGCCGCGCCTGAAAGAGCAGCCTGACGTTCTCATCGACAGCCAACTCGGTAGGTACACGTGGATCGTCGGGGTGCCCCGACAGACGCATGAACTTTTCAAGTAGGTCTAACGCCCTTGCCTCAGATTTTGGGAGCTCCGAATCCGGGGGCGGTTGGCCGAACCAGAACTGAGGCGCAACGTTCGAGCGAACATCTACGCGAGAATTTACCTCAGCCTTGAAGGAAGCAAGCTCTTCCTTAACTTCCTTTTTCAGTTCACGTACCTCTTGCCTCAGCTTGATGCCCGGCAGTTCCACTTCCTGATACAGCGGGCCAAGACAGATTCCTATCCAAACTAGGAACACTGCGACGTCTGGTGCGGAGGCGCCACCGAGGGAAAGCGCTGGGAACCGCACGACCAAGTACGCACCGACCGTAACGACTAGGATCAGCCACCAGATTGCTTTGAATGTGCGGCTCCAGTCCACTCTAAGGTCTCCCGTGATGCCTAACGCCCAAGTTCAGCCGCCCAATACCCAGAGCGAAGCGGCGGGTATTGGGTCGGCTGGAATGCTTAGTCAGGTGCCGCATATGATGGTGTGAGAATTTTGAAGGAGATGTTCACGAATTTTGCTCAACTCCTCAATGTTAAGAATGTTTCGAACTCGCTTTTTTAGGGAATCAATAGTCGACGTCTCGGATATTTCATTTCCCTCCTCCCCGCTAATGCCGAGGATTTTCTTAATTTCTTCGAAGTTTTTGTCGATTCTGATTGAGCGCTGTTTCGCGTATTGCTCAACCCCTGTTGTCGAGCGGATGAAATGAGCATTTGCCCCCAGCTCTCGCAGGGCTTTCTCGAACTCTCCTAGGTCACGATCAATCTCGTCAGTGAGCCAAGCTGCCGATTCTTCACGCAGCCCGTGGAGCTTCCAAGCGTGCTCGAGGGCGACAGGCGTATCACCTTCCCGAAATAGCGTGCGCGCTGTTTGCTGCATCTCCGCCAAGTATTTCTCACAGAACTCAGCGTGTTTGTCGAACGCCACATTGGCCATGTGTGACGCAGAACCGATTGAGAATTGAAACTGCCTGCTCTGCAGTTGCAGTTGCTTTTCGTGCGCCGCTTGATCCCGCGCCAACTGAAAGAGTGCGTACAGCAACGCGCCAATTCCGGGAATTCCTGCCGCAGCTCGAAGCGCACTTTCCGCTGGGAACGCGAAGTAGCACGCAACCGATAACGTGAATACGAGCGCGAGAATTCCGTATGTGGCGATGCTATTTTTCATAGGCACCTAACGCAAGTTAGACGACAAATTGGGATACATCACCGCGACTCCTCAAGCTGCGCCCAAAGCTCCATGGGCGGTTGTGCCAAGTCTTGCGGGAGAGGCCAATGGTGAATTTCTGGCGCTACGACGGTCTTCATGACCGCAGTTTGCCGTTTTCGGTGGTCGCCGCAAACTTTGAAGTAACCAAAGGGTTAAACCATTGGGTTCCGGAGTCAGCGATTCTTGCCGCTGTTTCTCTTAAGTAGGCAAGGTTTCCCTGCTGAAAAAACTCTCTTCGAAGCCCTTCAGATATCGCTCGGCAGAAACAAGCGGCCAGCACCGAGGCGGCAGCTTTTGCCACTAACTGTTGACGGAGCTTGTCGCTCCCCGCTAATCCCGCGAAAGGCTGCTCAGCCCTTCATAGACTCCACAAATCGGTCGAACAGGTAGTCCACGTCGTGGGGGCCGGGGCTGGCTTCGGGGTGGCCCTGGAAGCTGAAAGCGGGGGCATCGGAGAGTTCAATGCCCTGATTGCTGCCGTCAAACAGTGAGCGATGGGTGACGCGCATGTTGGCCGGGAGCGTGGTCTCGTCCACCGCAAAGCCGTGATTCTGGCTGGTGATCAGGACCTTGCCGGAGGCCAGGTCTTGCACCGGGTGGTTGGCACCATGATGGCCAAACTTCATTTTCAGGGTCTTTGCACCGGCGGCGATGCTCAGAATCTGGTGCCCAAGGCAGATGCCGAACATCGGCGTTCCGATCTTGAGCAGTTCGTGCACGGACTTGATGGCGTAGGTGCAGGGTTCTGGGTCGCCGGGGCCGTTGGAGAGCATGACGCCATCGGGCTTGAGGGCCAGCACTTCACTGCTTGATGCAGTGGCCGGAACCACAGTGACAGCGCAGCCACGGTCAACCAGCATGCGCAGGATATTGCGCTTCACGCCAAAGTCGTAGACCACCACGTGGCGCTTGGCCGCGCCGAGGCGAGATTCCTTGTTGGTCTCAATGCTCCAGGAGCCGGTGCTCCATTCGTAAGGCTTCTGCGTGCTGACCACCTTGGCCAGATCACAGCCCTTGAGGCCGCCAAATTCCTGCGCCAGCTTCAGGGCGGTCTTTTCATCGACCTTGTCGCCGGCCATCAGGCAGCCATTCTGTGCGCCTTTGCTGCGCAGCAGGCGGGTCAGGCGGCGGGTGTCGATCTCGGCAATGGAGACCACGCCCTGATCGCGCAAATAAGCAGAAAAATCCTGGGTCGAGCGAAAATTGCTGTGCGGGCGCGGTCTTTCGCGCATCACCAGACCCGAAAGCTGGACGCGATCAGACTCGGCGTCTTCAGGGTTGGTGCCCACATTGCCGATGTGCGGGTAGGTGAGGGTGACGATCTGCTGGCGGTAGGAGGTATCCGTGAGGATCTCCTGATAACCGGTCATGGCGGTGTTAAAGACCACTTCGCCAACACTGTGGCCTTCTGCACCAACGGAAATGCCCTTGAATACACTGCCATCGGCAAGTGCGAGCAAGGCCGGTTTGTGTTTCGTCATCGGCTGGGTAGTGTCCGGCAGGCAAGATTGAATAGGAGGGCGCACACAAATCGGGGGGCGTGCGCCCCCCGTGCGAAATCCGGGCAGAATTTTAGCGGCGAGGCCCGCCTGAGTCCATCGAATATCGTCAAGGACCGGCCAAACTGCGGTCCATGGCCTGCAATCAGCGCTTCTCTGCGCTCCGACGCGCAGAACGCAGGGTGTTGGCCATGAGCATGACGATGGTCATGGGCCCCACGCCGCCGGGAACCGGCGTCACCGCCGAGGCCACTTCGCTGGCCTCTTCAAAATGCACATCGCCGACCAGTCGGGACTTCTCTTCGCCATCAACAGTTACCGGCACCCGGTTGATGCCCACGTCGATGACCACCGCGCCTTGCTTGAGCCAGGCACCGCGCACCATGTTGGGCCGGCCTACCGCGGCAATCACGATGTCCGCCTGACGGGTCAGGCCTGGCAAGTCATGGGTGCGGCTGTGCGCAACGGTGACGGTCGCGTTGGCCTGCAGCAGCAGGCTGGCCATGGGTTTGCCCACGATATTGGAGCGGCCAATGACCACGGCGTGCTTGCCGGAGAGGTCGGCGCCTATCTGTTCTTCAATCAGCAGCATGCAGCCCGCGGGGGTGCAGGGCACAAACGCCGCATCCAGATGGCCCGAGGTGAGTCGCCCGATGTTGTCGAAATGAAAGCCGTCCACGTCCTTGCCCGGCAGGATGGACTGGGTGATGCGCAGTTCATCCAGATGAGCCGGCAGCGGCAGCTGCACCAGAATGCCGTGAACCTTGGGGTCTGCATTGAGCTGGTCGATCAGGCTCAGTACCTCATCCTGCGTGGCGGATGCGGCCAGCGAATGCTGTGTTGAGTCAAAGCCGCAGGCCTCGGCGGTGCGCTTCTTGTTGCGCACGTAAACCTGGCTGGCCGGGTCTTCACCCACGATCACCACCGCCAGACCGGGCTTGATCCCGTGTTGATCAATCAGATCGCGCGTCTGGCGCGTAATGTCCGTGGACATTTGCGCCGCCCGGGCTTTGCCGTCAATACGAATGGCCTGGCTCAAGAGTCTTTTCCGTGAGGGTGGGGTGGGCGTATCAACGCGCTGCTGGCCGTGCGGGGCAGGCCGGGGGCGTTGCGGGAGCGCGATTCTGACTGATCCAAAGCATCGGGGCCAAGCCGGGGTTGCTGCTTTTGCACCTCGCTGAGGCGGCTTGCGCATTGCCGGTTTCGGCTGAAGGCGCTGCTGCAGTCCTGCTAGGATTCGCCGTCTTGCGAGGATTCCGAGTTCGAATTCCCGTTCTTCATTTTATCCGGGACGCCTTCTTGGACCTAGATCAGCACACCCGCGTTGTCTCCTACGACGACGAGCCCCTCATATTGGTTGATGCCCATGATCGCGAGCAGGGCTATCTGGACAAGGCGGCCGCGCACAGCGGTGCCGGGGTCTTGCACCGGGCATTTTCCGTCTTCCTGTTTGATGGTTCAGGCCGCGTGCTGATGCAGAAGCGCGCCGCCGGCAAGCGCCTGTGGCCCGGATATTGGTCCAATGCTTGCTGCAGCCATCCTCGGCGCGGCGAGCAAACCGAAGACGCAGTGCATCGGCGGCTGCTTGAAGAACTCAATATCGAGGCCGAACTGAGCTATCTGTTCAAGTTTGAATACGCCTCTCAATATGACGAGGACGGCGCTGAGCACGAATTGTGCTGGGTGTACGCGGGCCGTATTTCGAGCCTGCCTTCAATCAACCTGACGGAGATGTCGGATGTGTGTTTCCAGACGCGAGATCAGATTGACCGCAGCATTCAAGAGCAGCCCGATTCCTTAACGCCCTGGTTCAAGATTGAATGGGCACATATCAAGAAGGATCATTCGCAGTGGTTGAGTGCATCGAGATGAAGAGCCTGAAAAGTCCGCGAGGAGGTTTGCCGTGGGCATCCCGCTGATCCAGCAATATCGGGTGGGCCGCTACATCGTGGAGCAGAAGCTCCGGGGTCGCAGCCGCTATCCGCTGGCGATGATGTTGGAGCCGCTTTTCCAGTGCAATCTGGCCTGCGCCGGCTGCGGCAAGATCGATTATCCAAAAGATATCCTGCAAAAGCGCATGAGCCTGGCGGATGCGCTGGCAGCGGTGGATGAGTGCGATGCGCCGGTTGTGTCCATCCCCGGCGGCGAGCCGCTGATTCACAAGGAGATGCCGCAGATCGTGGCTGGCATCGTGGCGCGCCGAAAGTTTGTGTATCTGTGTACCAATGCCCTGTTGTTGTCCAAGCACATTGATGAGTACCAGCCCAGCCCTTATTTCACCTGGTCCATCCATCTTGATGGGCTCAAGGAGCGCCACGACGAGAGCGTGTGCATGGACGGGGTATTCGACAAGGCGGTAGCGGCCATCAAACTGGCACGTGATCGCGGATTTCGCGTCACCATCAATTGCACGCTGTTTCGCGGGGAGTCGGCCGATCAGATTGCCGAGTTCTTTGACTACGCAACCTCGTTGGGCGTTGAAGGCATTACCGTCTCGCCGGGTTACAGCTACGAGCGCGCGCCGCGACAGGATGTATTTCTCGGGCGCTCGCAGAGCCGTCAGTTGTTTCGGGATATTTTCCGGCTGGGGCGGCAGCGCGATAAAAAACAGCGCTGGGTGTTCAATCAAAGCGCGATGTTTCTGGATTTCATCGCCGGCAACCAGAGCTATCAGTGCACACCCTGGGCCAATCCCACCTACAACATTTTTGGCTGGCAGAAGCCCTGCTACCTGCTCAGCGATGAAGGTTATGCGCCCACCTACGCCGAGCTGATGAGCACCACGCAGTGGGATCAGTACGGCGTCGGCCGCAATGCCAAGTGCGATAACTGCATGGCGCACTGCGGGTTTGAAGGCACGGCTGTCAACGACACCTTTCGCAGGCCGCTGACCGCGCTGCGCGTTGCCATGTTCGGCCCCCGCACGGACGGCCCCATGGCCGCTGAAATGCCGGTGGCTGCAGCGGGACATCTGCCGGCGGCCGGTGGCGCCGAAGTGCATGTGCCGGTCTCGCAGTTGTCGCGCAGCAGCAGTACGCAGAAGCGGCCGCACTGATTCCACCTTGGTCGTGATGGAATACCTGAGTCCTTATCTTGCCTGGCCCGCACTGCTGAGCTGGACGCTGGTGCTGCTATTGCCATGGCGGCCCTGGAGTATGCGCGAGCAGCTTGCGGCGCGGCCCGCACACAAGAACGAGGGCGCGGTTGATCTGTCTGGCATCACCGTGCTGATTCCCGCACGCAACGAGGCGGATGTTCTGGAAGCCACGTTGCGGGCGCTTGCGGTGCAGGGCAGCGGGCTGAAGGTGATCGTTGTGGATGATCAGTCCGATGACGGCACCGCGGCGGTAGCAGCTCGGTTCGACTTTGTGCAGCTGTTGCGCGGCGGGCAGATGGCGTCCGGCTGGGCAGGAAAACTATGGGCTTTGGAGCAGGGGCTGGCCAAGGTGGATACCGGCATGGTGCTGCTGCTGGATGCCGACATCGAGTTGCGGGCGGGCATGCTGGCGAGTCTGCTCCGCCACAAGCAGTCCCATGATCTGCATCTGGTGTCCGTGATGGCCGACCTGCAGCGCAGAAGCGTCTGGGAAAAATTGCTGCTGCCTGCCTTCGTGTATTTCTTCAAGCTGATCTATCCGTTTTCGCTTTCCAATTCCAGGCGCTTCAAATGCTTGGCCGCCGCCGCTGGCGGCTGCATTCTGGTTGATCTGAAGGTGCTGAAAAGCGTTGGAGCCTTTGCCAGCATCAAGGACGCATTGATTGACGATTGCGCCCTGGCACGGCAGGTCAAACAGGCCGGCTATCGCACATGGATCGGCCTGAGTCGGGATGTTGTCAGCCTGCGCGCGTATGAAGGCCTCCAGAGCATCTGGCAGATGGTGGCGCGCTCGGCTTTCACGCAATTGCATTATTCCAGCGCCATGCTTTTGCTGGTCACGCTCATCATGCTGGCGGTGTTTGTGCTGCCGATTGCGGCGCTGTTTTCGCACCATCCCGTCTGGGGTTTGTCGGCGTGGTTGATGATGGCCGTGGTCTATATGCCCACACTTCGCTATTACGAATTACCGCTGGCATGGAGTCTGTGCATGCCACTGATCGGGAGCCTGTACCTGGCCATGACCTGGCACTCTGCCGTTCGCTATTGGCGGGGAACACAATCCATCTGGAAAGGACGACGCTATGCCCGCAGCTGATTTGTTTCCCTACCTGCGCGATGTGCCGGACTTTCCGCAGCCCGGCATCATGTTCAAGGACATCACGCCGCTGCTGGCCGATCCGAAAGCATTTGGCCGCGCCGTGGACGGCATGTGTGAGGGCATCAAGGCAAGCGGTGCACAGAACATCATTGCCATCGAGTCGCGCGGTTTTATTCTTGGCAGCGCCATCGCGCAGCGCTTGCACCTGCCGCTGCAGCTGGTGCGCAAGCCGGGGAAATTGCCGCGTCAGACACGCAGCGTGTCCTACCAGTTGGAATACGGCACCGATTCACTGGAAATGCATGACGATGCCGTTAAGTCATCGGAGCCATGCGCCATCGTGGATGATGTGCTGGCCACTGGCGGCACCGCCAGTGCCTGCGCACGACTGGTGAGCGAACTCGGTGGTGACATCGCCTGTTTCAGCTTTCTGCTTGAGATCAGTGCGCTGGGCGGTCGGGCGGCACTGCCGCCGGGTCCGGCACATGCACTGCTTGTCAGCTGATACGCAGGTGATCTGATGGGCGATCTGAAAACAGTCGATGGCGACAGCGCGGACACGATGATGTGGACCGGCTCGCCTGAGGATTTTCAGTCGCAAATGCTGCCGCGGGTGTCGCGGACCTTTGCCCTGAATATTCCGCAACTGCCGGAAGCGCTGCGCAAGCCGGTGACCAATGCCTACCTGCTGTGCCGCATCGCAGACACGATTGAAGACGAACCCACGCTGGATGCAGAAGAGAAGGGCGGGTTTGAAAATGCCCTGACCGCGGTCGTGTCCGGAAAGGCAGCGCCGGAGAGCTTGCAGCAGGCCTTGTCCGGAAAGCTGTCCGCGCAATCCTTGCCGGCTGAGCGTCAGCTGGTTGCCAATCTGCCGCTGATCATTGAAATCACGCGCAGCCTCACGCCGCCACAGATCGACGCCATTGAAAGATGCGTGTCCATCATGGGACGCGGCATGCGCCATTTTCAGCAAGCGCAGCAGATTCAGACCCTGCTCGATCTCGACAGCTACTGCTATCACGTGGCCGGCGTGGTGGGAGAAATGCTGACCCAGCTGTTCTGTGACTATTCACCGGCCATTGCGGCGCGCAGAACGCAGCTGGAAGCACTGGCAGTGTCTTTCGGGCAAGGCCTGCAGATGACCAACATTCTCAAGGATCAGTCAGATGATCTTGCGCGCGGCGTTTGCTGGCTGCCGCAGCAATGGCTGGCGGCAAGCGACGCCTCGCTGGCGCAGGCCGTCGTCCAGCAGAAGTTAGTCGGCATCGCGCATGCACATTTGCGTAATGCACTGGAATATTGCCTTGTTCTACCAAGCAGCGAGCCTGACGTGCGCCGGTTCTGTGCGTGGGCCGTGATGCTGGCGGTACAGACTTTGCAGAAGGTTCAGGTCACTCGGCCAGAACAGTCTGATGGCAGCATCAAGATTTCTCGTGAAACCGTGAGCAGCACCTTGTCCGAAACATCAGCCTGTCTGGATGACAATCAGAAGCTGCAGGCACTGTTCGCACGGCTGGCAAAAGGCTTGGCATTGGAGGCTTCGCTGGAGCCCAGAACCGCGTCCCAGCTGCGGCTTCACGCATCTGTGGATGTGCCTGAATAAATGTTGAGCGGGCTGCCTGCTTTTGGTGGCCCTCCCCAAACCGATTCATGAATCAAGTGAGATTGTTGAATGATGTTGTCTGAATCCGCAGTTCGGAAATCTGAGTTGAAGTCTTCATTGCTGGGCGGCGACGCAGGCGTTGATGACGCCGCCCTGCAGGCCGCCATCGCTGCTGCCAGTCAGGCCCTGCGTGATCTGCAGAATGAAGACGGCCACTGGTGTTTCCCGCTGGAAACAGATTGCACGATTTCCGCTGAGTACATCCTGATGATGCATTACATGGATGAGATCGATGATGTGCTGCAGGAAAAGCTGGCCCGATACATCCGCTCCATGCAGCAGGTTTCCTATGACGGTGGCTGGCCGCTGTATGACGAGGGCGAGTGCGATCTGTCCTGCACGGTCAAGTGCTACTTCGCGCTGAAGGCCGCAGGTGATTCAGAAGATGCTGCGCACATGCGTGCGGCGCGCGAAGCCATTTTGCAGCGCGGCGGCGCAGCCCGCAGCAACATCTTCACGCATGTATTGCTGGCGCTGTTTGGTGAGATGCCGTGGGAAGGCGTGCCCTATGTGCCGGTTGAAATCATGCTGTTTCCCAAGTGGTTTCCGTTCAATCTTGAAAAGATCAGCTACTGGGCGCGCGCCACCATGGTGCCGCTGTTCATCCTGTGTGCGCACAAGGCGCGCGGCGTCAATCCACGCGGCATCACGGTGCGCGAGCTGTATACCGTCCCGCCGGAGCAGGAAACGCAGTGGTTTGAATCCAAAGGGCCCATGGATCAACTGTTTCTGGCCCTGGACCAGGTTGGACGCAGAGTGGACCGTTTTATCCCGGCCATGGTGCGCAACAAGGCCTTGAAAAAGGCCGAGGCCTGGTTTGTTGAAAGACTCAACGGAGAGGATGGCATCGGCGCCATTTTTCCGCCGATGGTGCATGCCCTTCAGGCGATGGCCCTGCTGGGTTACGACAAGGATCATCCGGCGCGTGCCACCTGCGTGCGCGCCCTGCAAAAATTGATTACGCATCGGGACGACGGCAGTGCCATGTGCCAGGCCTGTGTTTCTCCGGTGTGGGATACGGTCTGGAGTTCGATGGCGCTGCTGCGTGCTGAGCCCGGTTCCGAGGCCTGCGCCAAGTCCGTGGACGAGGCCATGCAATGGCTCGCACCGCGGCAGATTCTGGATGTGCGCGGTGACTGGACCGCGCAGGCACCCGATCTTCTTCCGGGCGGCTGGGCCTTCCAGTACAACAATCCGCACTTTCCTGATCTGGATGACACGGCGGTCGTCGCCAGTTTGCTGCATCTGAGTGTTCGCAATTCGCCGGACGCCGATCGGTATCGGTATCGGGATCGCATCAATCGTGCTGCCGACTGGCTTGCCGGGATGCAGTCATCCAATGGCGGTTTTGCCGCGTTTGATCGTGACAACGACCGCGAGTACATCAACCACATTCCGTTTGCCGATCACGGCGCGATGCTCGATCCGCCCACCGAAGATGTCTCCGGCCGTGTCATCGCCTGTCTGGGGTTGCTGGATCGGCCGCAGGATCGCAAGGCCATCCGGCGCTGCATTCGCTATCTCAAGCGCAGGCAGCAGAAGGACGGCAGCTGGTGGGGGCGTTGGGGCACCAATTACATCTACGGTACCTGGAGCGTGCTCGCCGGTCTGGTGCTGGCGGGAGAAAACCCCAAGCAGCGCTACATCCAGCGCGCGGTGAGCTGGCTCAAGGAAATGCAGAACGCGGACGGCGGCTGGGGCGAATCCAACGACACCTATGCAGAGCCCGAACTCTCCGGCCTGCGTCCTGAGGTGAGCACGCCGCAGACAACAGCCTGGGCCATGCTGGCCCTGATGTCCGCCGGTGAAGCGAGCGATGACAGTGTGCGTCGCGGCGCTCAATGGCTGATGCAGGCGCAGGAGGATAAAGGCTTGTGGTCGGACCCAAGCTTCAATGCCCCCGGCTTCCCGCGCGTGTTCTATCTCAAGTATTACGGCTACACGGCCTACTTCCCGCTGTGGGCACTGGCGCGCTTCCGGCAGTTGAATGCGGCCTGATGCACCGGTCGGGGTGGTGCTGGCGCTGCATGGCGAGGCGTGTTTGGTGGCTGGAGATTCGCTAGCGCCGCAGCAAAGCTATTTGCGAGGCGATGCCCGATTCATGCTGTCCGGGATGGGTATGCAGCGGGCGAGAACCGCCGCGCAGGCTCTGGTGGATCAGGGCGTGTCCGGCTTGTTGAGCGTGGGTTTCGCAGGCGCACTGTCGCCCGATCTCAAGTGCGGTACGGTGCTGCTCCCGACGTTGGTTCGCAGTCAGGGAGAAGCCTGGCCAACGACGCCGCAGTGGCATGCAACGTGTAGTGAATTGCTTCCGCAGCCAACCGTGAACGCAGAGCTATGGACAGCACCCGGCGTGATGGCAGGTCCGGCCCAAAAGCAAAAAATATTCGATGCCCACGGCGCACTGGCCGTTGATATGGAAGCCGCTGCGCTTGCCCGGGTGGCGCATGTTGGGGGCTTGCCGTTCATGGCCATCAAGATCGTGCTGGATGAATATCAGGACGCGCTTCCTGATCTGTCTGAGTGCATTGACGCCTATGGACGCGCTTCATTGGCAAGGTTGTCGGCACGCGTGCTGCAGCGCCCCAGCGTGGGCCTGCAACTGATGCGACTCGCTCGGCGTTACCGCTTTGCTGCGCGCAGCCTGCGCGGAGTAGTCAGGTCACTTGGCAGTGGCTTCGGCCTGTCTGCGGGCGAGATGCCGGTGAAGGCGCGATGAGTACTCGGGAAGATATTTCGCCGCCCCGCAAGGCGCTGGTTACGGGCGCGACAGGATTTGTCGGCGCGGCGGTCGCGCGCAAATTGCTCGACGAGGGCGTGCAGGTACGCGCACTGGTGCGCAAAGGCTCTGACAGAGGCAATCTGGCCGGGCTGGATATTGAAGTCGTCGAAGGTGATCTGCGCCAGCAAGAGACACTGGAAGTGGCCTGCCAGGGATGCGAGGCCTTGTTCCACGTTGCGGCCGATTACCGCATGTGGGTGCCCAAGCCGGCTGAAATCTATGCCAGCAATGTGGAAGGCACGCGCGGGGTGCTGTTGGCCGCGCGTTCAGCCGGTATCCGCCGCGCGGTCTATACCAGTAGCGTTGGCGTGCTCGGCATCCCGGAAGACGGAACGCCCGGCGACGAAACCACCCCGGTTTCTCTGGACGACATGATTGGCCACTACAAGCGCTCCAAGTTTCAGGCCGAGGAAGTTGCCCGCCAGATCAATGCAGAGGGCGAACTTGAAGTTGTGATCGTCAACCCTTCCACGCCGATAGGTCCGCGCGATATCAAGCCCACCCCGACGGGTCGCATGGTGGTGGATGCCGGCAAGGGCGCAATGCCCGCGTTCGTGGATACCGGCCTGAACGTGGTGCATGTGGATGATGTGGCCGAGGGGCACTGGCTGGCCTGGCGGCATGGCCGGGCAGGGCGCCGCTATGTTCTGGGCGGCACCGACATGAGCCTTCGCCAGATCCTGGAACAGGTTTCGGAAATGGTGGGGCGCAAGCCGCCAACGGTCGAGATTCCGCATGCGGCGGCTCTGGCCATTGCCAAGGCGGCTCAGGCGGTGGCCCGGCTGACCGGCAAACCGCCAGTGGCGACGGTGGATGAGGTGCAGATGTCGCGCAAGAAAATGTACTTCTCCAGTGCCAGGGCTGGGGCGGAACTGGGCTACGCGCCGCGACCTGCGCAAGCGGCTCTGCGGGACGCGGTTGAGTGGTTCCAGGCGCAGGGCTATTTGAACTGAGCCTGCACGCGCGGACTCAGGACTTGGGACTTGGCCAAAGTGCCGCCATAATCTGCGGCCCAGAACGTGCCCCAGGGCGCAACATTTCCATGAGACACCGACAATAAGATGGCCACCGCATTCGGCACCGTTTTTTCAGAACAGATGACCCAGGCCCGTTACTCCAAGGGGCAGTGGACTGCGCCGGAGGCTGTGCCCGTCGCGCCCTTGTCGGTGCATCCGGGTGCTCACGTCCTGCACTATTCAAGCACCTGCTTTGAAGGTCTCAAGGCTTTTCGCATGCCCGACGGCGGCATCCGCATGTTCCGCGCAGATCGTCATCTCGCCCGCTTTCGTGAGAGCGCCAAGCTGCTCTGTTTGCCACTGCCGTCGCCGCAGATTCTGGAAAAGATGGTGCGCGATGTCGTGGCACTGAGCCAGAACGATCTGCCCGCACCTCCGGGTGCCCTGTATCTCAGACCCACCCTGATCGGCCTGGACCCCAATATTGGCGCCGCCGGAGTGCCTCCGGAGGAAGTCCTGCTGTACGTGCTGGCTGCCCCGGTAGGCGATTACTTCACCGGCGGTGGCCGCGCGTTGAAGATCCTGATCGAGGATGAGCAGATGCGCAGCACGCCCGGCTTTGGTCAGGCCAAGACCGGCGGCAATTACGCGGCGGCGCTGCGTCATGTGGTCAGTGCGCGCGGCGCACACGAAGCCGATCAGGTTCTGTTCTGCCCCGGTGGCGACGTGCAGGAAACCGGCGCGTCCAATTTCTTCCTGCTCGATGACAAGCGCCTGCTGACCAAGCCGCTCGACGGCTCATTCCTGCACGGCGTGACCAGAGATTCGATTATCCGGCTGGCGCAATCACTGGGCTATGAAGTGATCGAGCGTAATTTCACCGTCGACGAAGTCAAGGACTGGATCAAGACCGGCGAAGCTGCGCTGTCGGGCACTGCTGCGGTGCTTGCCGGTGTGGGCAGTTTTGTACACCGCGGCCAGACCTACCCGGTTGCCGATGGCAAGGTGGGTCGCAACACCGAGCGCCTGCGGCAGGCCCTGACCTCGATCCAATTTGGTACTGCGGAAGACAAGTTCGGCTGGTTGAGCTGATCTCCGCGTCGAGTTTGGCGGCGCGGAGATCAAAAGCCGCGCGCAGTGCTGCCAGCTCAGACTTTTCGTGACAGGAGCCCGATGTTGGCGACCACGAAGGGTGTCAGATAGTTGAGGAAAATTTTCAGCCCCAGCGCGGCTGAGAACGGGCCGGCCAGAATGGCGTCGCCCTGATTGAATGCGGTGAGCCAGCTGCCAACAACAAGGGCGATCAGGCCGGTGCGGCGCAGATGATGTGCTGCCAGTACAGTGGATAGAAAATCCTTGCGCATGGTGTGGTGCGTATTTCTGCTCAGTAATCGTCAATGGCCATAGGCGCTGTTGCTGGTTTGCAAGCCCGCCAGCCAGCCAGCCAGGCTGTGCGCGAAGCTGACTTTGCGAGAAGATCAGCGATCACTCGCGTCAATCGTTCAACAGCTCAGGGGTTACGAATGTCTGAAGCATATCGTCTCTATTACTCGCCCGGTGCCTGCTCCCTGGCTCCGCACATCGTTCTTGAAGAGCTGGGCGTGCCTTACGAGCCGGTCCGCGTCCTGGTCAATGAAGGTGAAGGCAGGCGGCCGGAGTATCTGGCAGTCAATCCTCGGGGGCGGGTACCGGCCTTGCTGATCCGCGATGCGCAGGGCGAGCGAATACTGACCGAGGCGATGGCCATCATGGTGTATCTGACGCAAACCCACGGTGAGCCGGGCGCGCTGCTGCCAACAAGTGGAGAGGCTTTTGCTCGCGCCATCGAATGGATGAGCTGGCTCGGCTCCACCATGCATCAGTCAGGTGTCCGCACGGTTTTTCGCCCCGCTTACTTCACCGCTCAGCCGGATCAGTCCGAGGCGATTGCTGCGCAAGGTCGGATTAACGTTCGCGCAGGCTATGAAGACATCGAGGCGCGCCTCAGCGGCAAGCCCTGGGCACTGGGGTCCTCATTCTCTGTCATTGATGCCTACCTGCTGGTGTTTTACCGGTGGGGTACGCGTTGCGGCCTGAGCATGCGATCCGGGTTTCCCGAGTACACGCGGGTCATGGATGCGGTGCGACAGCGCGATGCCGTACAGAGAATCATCGGGCGGGAGGGCGTCGAGTTTGAGTAGCAATGGCCGTGAGTTCATATCGGGACGTTGATGGGCCTGTCCCCGGAGCAGGGGACTCGGGGCGGAGGAAGCGGACAGCTGTGTCCCGATTGGAAGCTCAAGCCTGATTGTCCGTGGCACATGAATTGCGTTGCGTCTGTGCCCATGCGAGCCAATGGTGCCTCGCCAGTTCAACCTCTACTGGAAGCTCCAAATGACTCGAAAAACCTGGCTCCAGCGACCCATGCTCGGGTGGCTGGCACTGACGCTGACTTTTGCCACGCCCCATGTCCTGGCAGAGGGCGGGGCGGATGGCGCGACCGTCGCAATCAAGGGCGAAATCGCTGGCAGCTCACTGCGCATGTGGTTCGAACCCGCCACGCTGACAGTGCCCAAGGGCACCACCGTGACCTGGATTAATCAGGATGGGTCCAATCACAACGTCAAGTTTGCTGACGAGCTTGGGCCGCGCATGAAGCACCATTCAAGCTGGACACGAACCTTCTCGGCGCCGGGGACTTACCCCTACGAATGCGCTATCCATGGCGCGAGCATGTCCGGGACGATTGTGGTCGAGTAGCTGCGAGGCCATAACGGATTTAACCGGGGCTGTTCCAAGTCGCGCGCGGTTGCCAATGGACTATGAGCCCTCCCGCTAGCCGGGCCAGAGTTTGAGTCCGAAGCCGAACGCAAGCATACTTGCCAAAGATCGGCAGCCAGGATGCAGCCGCATCTGCTGCATTGTTCTTCACAGGCAATGAACCCGCGAAAAGAGTCAAAGGCACGCACAGTCCGTACGAGTGTCATCGGTCGGTGGTAACCCAAGTGGCGGGAAACGGGACTCGCTTTAGCGTATGGCGTCAGGAGTTTGACGTCGTTATGCGGGCGTGCTTTTTGCCATCGTCGGTCGGATTCGTCGCATGAATTTCAGGAAACACCACGATCCCAAAAGCCGTTTGATCGGTTTGGGCTTCGTCCTCGGTTTTCACGTACTGCTGGTCTGGGGCCTGGTGGCTGGACTCGCGCGTGAAACGGTCGAAATTCTGCCGCCGCCCATTGAAACAATGATCATCGAAGAAGCCGATGCGCCAGTAGATGAGCCACCGCCGCCCGCGCCGGATTTCATACCGCCGCCACCGCCACCGGTGTTCACGCCCCCCGAACTCAACATTGCGCCGCCGCCCGATGTGCGCAAAACCATCGTCCCTCCCAAGCCCCAGCCGCAACCGATGCCCAAGGCTGAAGTGCCGCCGCCACCGGCACCACCGCCGCAACCACGCAAGGTGGTTCGCGTTCCGCCCAAGGTTGATTTTGAACGCAGTCCGCGCGCCTGCCGCCAGCCCGCTTATCCCTCAGTATCCGTACGCTTGAATGAGGAAGGGACCGCACAGATCAGTCTGCTTATTGGGACCGACGGAAAAGTCCAGCAAAGCAAGATTATTCAGAGCAGCGGTTACAAGCGCCTGGACGACGCCACCATCAAGGCTTTCAGTCGCTGCAAGTTTCAGGTGGGCACAACCGATGGAGAACCGGAGCCATCGTGGTTCTCTGTTCGCTACAAGTGGATCGTACCCAGATAAGGCGAGGGCAGGTCAGCATTCTTCAACGCTTCATTTGTTCTTCTTCATTCATCACGGCTGTAATTGATTTATCCGTCAGGAGATTCACCTCATGTCCAGCTTTTCATTCTTTCTTCGCAGCCTGAGTCTGGGTCTGGTTCTGGCCGGCGTGTCGCTGGTGGCAACCGCACAGGACGAAACCTCGACCGCGCTGGAAGAGGCGCTTGCCGAAGAGTTTGCTCTTGAGCCTTTGGAAGCGGCGCCGACCGCTGTCTCTGGCAACGCTGAGAAAACTACGGTGATAGAAAATCCCTATGGGCTGAAGGCGCTTTGGGAAACGGGGGACTATGTTTCCAAGGGGACGCTTGCTGTTCTGGTGATCATGTCGGCAGCCACCTGGTACGTGATGGTGGTCAAGCTGATCGAACAGACCAAACTGCTCAGGGATTCGAAAAAGGCTGAAAACAGCTTCTGGACTGCGGGCAGTGTTCGGGAGGGTCTGGGCACGCTCAAGCAAGGCGGCGCGATGTGGTACATCGTCGAGCGCGGCGTCAGCGCCGATGAGC
Organism: uncultured Panacagrimonas sp.; assembly: GCA_963975245.1. Taxonomy (GTDB): domain Bacteria; phylum Pseudomonadota; class Gammaproteobacteria; order Nevskiales; family Nevskiaceae; genus Panacagrimonas. Next base: position 153,583 of record CAXBFJ010000007.1, read on the forward strand.
ACCATGAAGGAACCATGGTTGAGCAGATTGATCGCTCAACCTGGATCACCATGAGCGTCAACCGCGCGGTAGAGGCGATCAATTCCAATCTCACCAGCGGTCTCGCTGTACTGGCGACGGTGGGTTCTACAGCACCCTTTGTGGGACTGTTCGGAACGGTCTGGGGCATCTACCACGCGCTGACCGCGATCGGCATTTCCGGGCAGGCATCCATTGATAAGGTGGCCGGTCCCGTGGGCGAGGCGCTCATCATGACGGCCATTGGTCTGGCTGTCGCCGTGCCAGCGGTGCTGGGCTACAACTGGCTGATCCGAAGGAACAAGGCGGCGATGGAATCGGTCCGTGCTTTTGCAGCGGATCTGCATTCAGTGCTGCTGTCCGGCACACGAGTAGGCGACGAGAAGAAGTCGAACTGACACGGTACGGAAGGGGTGAGCCCATGGGCATGAATATCGGAAGTGATGACGGAGACGAAGATGAAATGGTCTCGGCCATCAACACCACACCGCTGGTCGATGTGATGCTGGTTCTGCTGATCATTTTCCTGATCACCATTCCGGTAGTAACAGCCACCGTGCCGGTGGAATTGCCGGAAGAGTCGAATCAGGCACTGCAGACAAAGCCGGAGAACATCAATATTTCTGTCGACGCAGACGGCAACATTTTCTGGGGCACCGCTCAGATCAGGGACCTCGCCGTTCTGCAGAGAATGCTCAATGAAGAGGCGGTCAAGGTGCCGCAGCCGGAAGTACACATCCGCGGCGACCGCGAGACGCGTTATGACAACGTCAATCAGGTCGTCACAGCTTGCCAGCGCGCCTCCATCTTCAAGGTCGGTTTCATCACCGAACCACCGCCGGGCGGGGCTTAGTCATATGGCCATGCATATTGGCAGCAGCCGACCGGATGCGGATCCGGAACCCATGATGGACATCAACACCACACCGCTGATTGATGTGATGCTGGTGCTCCTGATCATGCTGATCATCACTATTCCGGTGCAGAAGCATGCAACCAAGCTCGACCTTCCCGTTGATCAGCAGGAGCAACCTCCGCCAGAGACCGAACCGCTTGATCCGGTCTCACTGGAAATAGACTTTGACGGAACGCTTTATTGGAATGGCGTGATTCTCAAGGATTCGAGTGAGCTTGATCGTCGTCTGCTACAGATGGTGAGCTTGCCCGAGCAACCTGAATTTCATGTGCGACCCAATCGCCTGGCTGCCTACAAGCATGTGATTGCGGTCATGGCGGCTGCCCAGAGAAGTGGTGTGACCAAGATGGGCGTCATCGGAGTTAATTAGTTGCTCTATGTTTATCGATCAGAAAAAGCGCGTGCCGTTACAGGCAGATTCAATGCAGAGCGCGCTGCGCTGTGCAGGCGAGTCCAGGCAATGTCGTTGAAGGGGATGTTTTGAATGAAGCTTGTCTTATACAAGTGGGCTCGTTTCTATCTGGTGGCCCTCGCTCTGCTGCTGGCATCTTTGACCAATGTCAGCGCGGAAGATCAGCTTCGGCCTGCCGTAGGCAAGCCCTTGCAAGAAGCGCAGAAGCTGATGGCAGCCGGCAAGAACAAGGCAGCCCTGAGCCCGATTGAGGCGGCAGAAAGCGTGGGCCAACTGAGCGCCTACGAGCAATTCATCATCAATCAGATGAAGGCCTCGGCATTGTCTGCTGCAGGTGATACCGCAGGCGCCGTCCGTGCCTTCGAGAAAGTGCTGGCTTCGGGTCGCCTGTCAAGCCAGGAGACTTTGAAAACAACGGAAGCCATCGCCAGCATTTATCTGCGCGCCAAACAATATCCGGAGGCCATCCGTTGGCTGCACAAGTACAAGGCGCAGGGCGGCGCCAAGCCGAGCACCCTCGCGTTCCTGCCTCAGGCCTATTACCTGGCGGGCGATTACAAGCGAAGCGCAGAAGAATCAGCGGCACAGATCGCCAGCCTTGAAAAATCGAAGCAAAAGCCCAGTGAGACACAGCTCAAACTATTCGCCGCGAGTCTGGCGAAGATCAACGACATGATGGGCTATTCACAGGCACTTGAGCGTCTTGTTCGCTACTACCCGAAACCGGAGTACTGGCAGGACGTTATCCAGCGCACAGCCAGAAAGCCCGGCTTTTCCCGCAATCTTGAACTGGACAAGCTTCGCTTGCTGCGCGCGACAGGAAATCTCGATCAGGCAAGGGATTACGTAGAAATGGCGCAGCTGAGCCTGCAGGCAGAGCTGCCCGGAGAAGCCAAGGCAATTGTGGATGAGGGTTACGAGAAGAAAGTGCTCGGCCAGGGGCAGGAGCGTGATGTCGAACGCCAGGGACGACTTAGAAAATTGGTTGACGAGCGTTATGCAGCCGATTTCAAGGCCATAACCGAGTCTGATGCGGAAATACTTGCCGCAGAATCCGGCGATTCGCTGGTGGAAACCGGATTAGCCTATGTGACCTACGGCGAGGCTGTAAAAGGTTTGAAGATGATGGAAGCCGGAATCAGGAAAGGGGGGCTCCGGTTTCCGGATCAGGCACAGCTTCGCCTGGGCTATGCCTACTATTACGCTGGAGACAAGGCCAAAGCCAAAGCCGCATTTGCCAAAGTGGCGGGCAAGGATGGTGCACGTGATCTGGCGCGGCTCTGGCGTCAGGTGCCTTAGTTCGAAGCGCGTCGGTATTTTGTGGCGGGTGTATTCTCCGCCATGCTCATCATCCCCTTTTTGACATTTTGGTTGCTGCCAACCTCGATCACATTCCAGTGATTCACGCTTGCAATCGATACATCGCGGGGCAAAAATTAGGTTCGACGCATAATTTGAAGCGAGCAATAATTTGAGTGCCACAGCGCAACCGCCGGTGATCGTGGCACTTGGGGCCTCGGCCGGTGGACTGAAGGCGTTCGAACTCTTCTTCAAGGCGGCGCCAACAGATATGGGAGTGGCATACGTCGTCATTCCACATCTTGATCCCCGTCGTCATAGCCTGATGGCGGACCTGATTGGCAACTACACGCAGATGCGCGTTGAGCCGGCTTGCGACGGCGCAAAAGTTCTGGCCAATCATGTTTATGTGATTCCGCCCAACAGCTTCATGTCTGTTGAAGATGGTGTCCTGAAATTGGAGACACCGATAGAGAATCGAGGGTCACGCAGGGCGATTGATATTTTTTTCCGCTCGCTAGCGCTGACCGAAAAGCAGCGTGCCGTCGGTATCGTCCTGTCAGGCACGGGAACGGACGGCACGCTCGGAATCAAGGCCATCAAGGAACAAGGCGGAATGGTGATGGCGCAGGAACCCAAGTCTGCCGAGCACGATGGCATGCCACGTTCGGCTATTGGCGCGGGCATCGTGGATTTCGTGTTGGCGCCAGAGCAGATGCCAGAAGCATTGAAGAGATATGTTGGGCACCAGTACGTCAGGGGTGCCCGGCAAATCCTGCCGGAGTCCGGTCCGGAAACCAGCGATGATCTGGAGAAGGCCCTTGCCGTTATTCACGCCAGAACCGGTCGTGATTTTCGACACTACAAGCGCGGAACCATCCATCGTCGCACGCAGCGACGGATGGGGCTGCATCAGATCCACGATTTGCCGCAATATCTGGAACTGCTCCGGAGCAGTCCTGATGAAGCCAAGCTGCTACTGGACGACTTGCTCATCGGTGTAACGCAGTTTTACAGAGACAAGCAGGCCTTCGAGCAACTTGAGCAACTCGTGTTGCCCGAGTTGATGAAGCATGCTGAAGACATGCCCCTGAGAATCTGGGTGCCGGGTTGTTCCACCGGCGAAGAGGCCTACAGTATTGCCATCAGTTGCATGGAGGCAGCGGCGCAGGCGGATCGGCACGCTGATCTGCAGATTTTTGCAACCGATATTGACGAGCGAGCCTTGGCCATTGCCCGTACTGCGACTTATCCGGAGAGCATTGCCGAAGATATTCGTCCGGATCGTCTGCACCGCTATTTTTCCAAGGAAGATCATCGCTACCGGGTCAACAAGAACGTGCGTGAGGCCGTGGTGTTTGCGCCTCAGAACCTGATCCAGGATGCGCCATTTTCAAAGCTTGATCTGATCTCGTGCAGGAACCTGCTGATTTATCTGGAATCGCCGATCCAGAAAAAGCTGTTCTCGCTATTCAATTTCGCGCTGAATCCAAATGGGTATCTTTTTCTCGGAAATTCGGAATCGGTCGGGGCCAGTGAGCATCTGTTTCGTCCGTTGGACAAGCACGCCCGCATCTATGCCAAGAGCCGCAGGGATTCGAGAATCGAACGGCCTTCGTTTCCGATCGTCACCGGCGAGCCTGGCGGTTCGTCGCGGTATCTGGTTGAGCAGACGCGAAAGGAACATGCGGCGCGGCCGACCGAACTGATTCGCAGTCTGCTGCTGGACGAAATTGCGCCTCCAGCTGTCGCTGTAACGCCGGATTACAGGATTATTTACGCATCGGGTCGAACGGCTGATTTTTTGCATTTCCCTAGCGGGGAGCCCACCAGTGATCTGCTTATGGTGGCCCGACGCGGCTTGCGCATTAAATTGCGCAAAGTGATTCGCAAGGCCTTTGCCAGTGGTGAACCAGCAGTCGAGTATGTCCAGCTGCCGGGCAAGGGACGCGATGCAGTGGAAATGCGGGCGCGCCCAATTTCCAACTCAAAACTGAAGACGCCGATTTGCCTGTTGACCTTCATCGTCAATGCCAAGTCAATTGCGCCATCGCAGCTACCGGCGTCCTCACTTTCGTCAACGGACAGCCAGGACGCAGACGAAGCCTTTGTTGCCCAGCTCGAGGCGGAGCTGCGCTCAACACGTGAGGATTTGCAAGGCACGATCGAAGAGTTGGAATCATCCAACGAAGAGCTCAAGACCTCTAACGAAGAGGCCATGAGCATGAATGAGGAACTGCAATCGACCAACGAGGAACTCGAAACCTCGAAGGAAGAATTGCAATCTCTCAATGAAGAAGTATCCACGGTCAATACCGAACTGCAGGAAAAGCTGGATCTTCTGGAGAAGACCAACAACGATCTGCGCAATCTGCTGTCCAGTACGGATATCGCAACCCTGTTCCTGACATCCCAGGGGGAGATCAGAAGATTCACGCCGTCGGCGCAGAGAATTTTCAAGCTGATACCAAGCGATATCGGCCGGCCCATTCAGGACATCTCCAATCTGATCCGCGGTCGGCTGGATATTGCCGAGGAGGTTCGGCGTTCAAGCGAAGAGCTGATTGCGATCGAAGGCGAGGTTGAGTCCGAGGACGGGCGATGGTATGCACGGCGCGTGGCGCCTTATCGCACCACGGACCGGCGAATCGATGGGGCTGTTGTCACGTTCGCAGACATCACCCGGATCAAGGTCGCGGAGCGATCATTGCGTGAAAGTGAAACGCGATACCGCCTGCTATACGACGACAATCCTTCAATCTATTTCACGCTTGATGAGGCGTTTGTCATTCGCTCCGTCAATGCACACGGAGCCCTGCAGTTGGGCATGACTGAAGCCCAGCTCATTGGTCAGCCCTTTACAGGTCTGTATGCCCAGAGTGAGCCCGTTCGGGGTGCGCTCAACGCCGCATTGTCCGGTGAGGGGACGGTCGAGCGTTGGGAAGCGCGGATGAAGCTCAAGGATATTGGCGAGCCCTGGACACGCGGCGTGACCCGGCAGGTGATACAGGATGGCGAACCTGCCTTGCTGGTCTCGCTGTACGACATCTCGGAAGAAAAGCGTCTGTCGGAGAGTGTCTATTACTACTCGACACACGATTACCTGACTGGATTGCTGAATCGTCGCGAGTTTGATCGCATTCTGCACCGGGTCTGTTCTTCTTCCGGGAATCAGCCAGGTACTCATGCGCTGTTGTATATCGATCTGGCCAATTTCAAGCTCATCAATGACACCGCCGGCCACGCCGCTGGCGATGAGGCTTTGAAGCTGATCAGCGACGTATTGCAGCGAGGGCAATTCAGGGGGCGCGATGTCGTCGCCCGCCTGGGTGGGGACGAGTTCGCCCTGATTCTTGAATTCTGTATGCCAGAGGAATCGCTGCGCGTTGCCACGGAGATTATCGAGGAGTTGCGAAACGCCGTTTTCAAGTTCGAGTCTCATCATTTCGTGCTCGAGTGCTACATCGGTATCGTGCCTATCCGCGGGCAGGAATCCACTGCAGAGGAAGTGTTGCGCTCTGCCGACGCAGCCTGTTACGAGGCTAAGGAAAAAGGGCCGGGAAGCGTGCAGGCGGTTGATCTCGATCAGGCGCAGATCTCCACTCGGCGCACCGACATGGAGTGGGCCAAAGTCATTCGCAGCGCCTTGACCGAACGCAGCATCGGCTTGACCTGCGAACCCATTGTGAGAGGGGCCAAAGATAAGGTTGTCGGCTTCGAGTTTCTGCTTCGCATGAAGCAGGATAACTTTCCGGCAAGCACCTCCACCGTGATCAGGGCCATGGAGCGTTACAGCCTCGCGCCCGAAGTGGATATGTACATCATTGATCTGGCGCTGTCGGAGATCAGTCAACAGCTTTCACGAATTGATCTGGTTGAGTTTGTATCGATCAATATCTCGGGACAATCGCTGGGTCGCGTGGACTTCATGGAAAACGTGGAAGCCGCCGTGCGCAGCAGCCGCATCCCGCCCACAAAGCTCTGTTTTGAGGTGACCGAGACAGCAGCAGTTTCCAACATCGAAGGCGCAGCCAGATTCATGCAACGTCTGCGCGGTCTGGGCTGCAAGATCGCCCTGGATGACTTTGGCAGCGGACTGTCATCTTTCCACTACCTGAAGAATCTACCCTGCGATCTGTTGAAGATCGATGGTGCGTTTGTTCGGGATATCGTGGTGAATGAATCAGACCGGTCTCTGGTCTCTGCGATCCATGGCATTGCCCAGTTGCTGGGTATCGCAACGGTTGCGGAGTTTGTGGAGAACCAGGACATCAACGCCATCGTCAGGGACATTGGTGTCGACTACCGGCAAGGACATCACTTCGGCCCCAAAGGCTCGTTGGAAGAAGTTTTGAAGGCGATACGCCCCGTAGCGATGTGAGGCGTTTGCCTCACCGAAATTTCAGAGGGACTGTTCGACAGGAATTCGAACGCGTTGACGCAGGCCACCTTCCGGAGCATTGACCAGTTCAAGCGTGCCACCGTGCTTTGTCACAATCTCGTTGGCAATCGCCAGCCCCAGGCCACTGCCGCCGGTGTCGCGATTTCGGGATTGATCCAGCCGCACGAAAGGCTTCACGACTTCGGAAAGTTGTTCTCCGGGAATGCCCGGACCATCGTCGTCGATCAGTATTTCGATATGGCGGTCAGACCCGGTGACGCAAACACGCGCCCGTTCACCATATTGCGCCGCGTTTCTTACGAGATTGGACAGGGCACGTTTAAGCAGGACGGGCCGGCAGCTGGCCGTCTGACGGCTCGTGTACTCAAAGGCAACATCGAAACCAATCTGGCGGAGTTCTTCGCAGGCGTTATCGACCAGTGCGGCCACATCTACCTTACGCAGTTCTTCGGATGAGCGCGTGTTCTTGAGATAGGACAAGGCAGATTCAGTCACCGCTTCCATCTCCTGCACAGTGGTCTGCATCTGTTCACGCTGTTCTGCATCTTCGATGAACTCAAGTTGCAGGCGCAAAGCGGTGATGGGGGTGCGCAGGTCATGAGAGACCGAGGCGAGCGTGCGTGTACGTTCTTCGATGTGCTCGCTGATGCGCACTTGCATCTGATTGAATGCGCGCACGGTTTCGACAATGTCTGCGGGCCCTTCTTCGGGAAGGGCTTCGGGCTGCTGGCCACGTCCCAGGGCTTCGGCAGCGCGTGACAGGCGCGCCAGAGGGCGGGTGATGCGGCGCAAGATCAGAGCCATGACAGCGGCCAGCAACAGCGACAGAACAGCCGCCGTGATCACGGCGCTAGCCGCCCAGGTGGGAGTGGGATTGGGTAGCTGCAATTGCGTATGCAGCCACATCCCGTTTTGCAGTTGTGCCTGAATGACGATGACCGGTTGGTCTGGAGACGGCGCATCAGCCGCATAGACCGTGGCGCTGGCGATGGCGCTCGGAGCCGCATCCAACAGACTCTGGCGCAGGGCCGCTGATTCCGGGAGATCCGCGGGGGGCGGATTCTCGATGGTAGAGAGACGAGCCTTGAGCGCGCGGCTGTTGACGCTTTCCAGGATGGCGTCTGTCAGATTGGGCGGTGCTGTCATCAGCAGTCGTGCCAGGCTGGCCGTCCGAGCGATGGTGGATTCCTGGATGGCACCGGCGATCGAGCCAAGTCGTGCTTTGACAAACAAGGGGAATGTCAGCGCTTGTGCAGCGATCAGTGCCAATACTGCCGCGAGAATCAGCTGTGAGGACAGCCGTCGAGGAATCAGCCGGTTCAGCACGTATCGTCGCTCGAATCCGCAAACATGTAGCCGCCACCCCAGACCGTCTTGATCAGGGTCGGATTGGAAGGGTCCGCCTCGATTTTTCGGCGCAGCCGCATGACCTGATTGTCGATGGCGCGGTCATAGACGCCGGCCTCGCGGCCTTGGGTCAGATCCAGCAGTTGATCGCGGCTGAGCACCCGGCCAGGGCGGGTTGCCAGAGCAGAGAGCAAAAGAAACTCCGAGTTGCTCAGTGGAATTTCGACGCCATTGGGGTCACTCAGCTGGCGGCGTCCCATATCCAGTGACCAACCAGCAAAGCTCAGGACTTCCTTGCCGGGTAACTGGCGTTGGCGCGGCAGACTGTTGGCGCGCCGGAGTACAGCACGAATGCGTGCCAGCAACTCGCGAGGATTGAACGGCTTGGTGACGTAATCGTCAGCGCCGAGTTCGAGGCCGATGATCTGGTCGGTCTGATCCGACTGCGCCGTGAGCAGGATTACCGGCGCGGTCTTGTTAGCTGCCAGTTCCTTGCACAGCGTGAGGCCGTCATCGCCCGGCATCATCACGTCAAGGATGACAAGATCTACAATGGCATCACGCAGCACCGTCCTCATCTGTGCTCCGCCATCGGCAGCGCTGACCCGGAAGCCCTGATTGCGCAGGTATCGACTCAGGCTCTGACGAATTTCCTGATGATCGTCCACCACCAGGAGGTGCGCTGCTTCGGTATTGTTTTCCTCGGTCTTCATTCTGGCGAACTATACGGCGCGATCAGCGGTCGAGGAATGCGGCGCTGTCTGTAATTGTCGCCGAGAGGCCGGTTTACGACAGCTTGTTACAAAACTCACAGCTGGCGCGATGGTTCTGACATCCCAAACGGTTCTAATACACGTCCGAAACTTGCTTGTGCCGATGAAACCAAAATTCACGACTGCCGCGATTGCCGTGCTTGGCCTCCTGACGAGCGCCTGCACCGTAGTGCCGCAACGCGGCGAAGTAGGCCCTGTGTTGCCAGCCCAGTTTGATTCACCTGAGTCGGCACCTGCGCCGACATTGTGGTGGTCCATCTTTGGTGATGCGCAGCTCGATGCCTTGATCCGCGAAGCGCTGAAGAATAATCCGGGTATCCATGGTGTCGAGGCCCAGCTTCGTGCAGCGCTAGCCAGCGCAGATGCAGCGGGTGCAGGACTGATCCCCGAGGTGGCATTTGAGCTTTCTCATCGCAGTGGTTCGCAGGAAGCCGGTGTGGCGCAACGCGACGAAAGCGCCGGCCTGAGTGCGGCTTATGAGGTTGATCTGTGGGGCAGGGTGAGGGCCTCACGCAACGCAGCTGTATTCAACGCGCAGGCCAGCGAGCAGGAGCTTTTCTCGGCACAGGTCAGCTTGAGCGCCAATGTCGCCATTCTCTGGTTCCAGACCGGCACTGCCGCACAGCAGCTGGTTCTGATCGAACAGGAGCGTGAGCGATATGCGCGCATCCTGAAACTGATGGAAGTGCGCTTTCGCAATGGACTGGCGGCCGCCAGTGACGTCCTGCGACAGCGCCAGTTGCTGGAATCAACGCGCGCCCTGGAAGCGCAGGCCCAGGCCGACCTTGGCGTGCTGCAGCACGCCCTCGAAGAATTGCTTGGCAAGGTGGCAGGTAGTGGTGCCTATCTGGGGGCCGCTCCCGGCGAGGTGGTGGTCTCCGGGCCGAACGGGGTTCCGGCCACGGTGGTGAATCGAAGGCCGGACGTGCAACAGACCTGGTTGCAGGTCAGGGCAGCCGATGAAGCCGTTGCAGGCGCAATCGCCAGCCGCTTTCCGCAGATCAACCTCAGCTTTTCCTACGCGAGCCAGAACGGGAGATCCGCAGCCCTGTTTCAGGATTGGATTGATACCTTCGTCGCATCTCTGGCGCTGCCCCTGATTGATGGTGGTTCACGTCGCGCCGAAGTGACACGGACCCAGGCTGTTCTGGATCAGCGGATCGCAGAATATCGCAGCAGTGTGCTGACCGCTTTCCGCGAAATTCAGGACGCACAGCTTAGATTGGAGAAGTCGCACTTGAGAATCAGCAGCCTGGAAGAGCAGCTGCGAATTTCGTCGGCAGTGCTGGAGCGGGTAGAACGGCAACTGAGACAGGGAGGTGCAGATTATCTGGCGGTGCTTGATGCCCAGATTGCAGACAGCAGCTTGCGCCGTGATGTCCTGAGTGCCCGACAGCTTCAGCTGGAACAGCAGATTGCCCTGCTCCGGGCCACCGCTGGACCCTTGCCAATGACAAGTTCCCGAGAGAAGAAAGCATGAGCAGTCAATCTGGAAATCCGGCCAGGAAATGGGTCTTTGGGGCAGTCGCCGTGGTGGTGCTTGTTGCCGCTTTCATGGTGAGCAGACAGCTCATGCTGACCTCGCCCAAGGCCGAACGCCGAGCGCCGGAGCGTCGCGCCCGGCTGGTGGAAGTTGTCGAGGTCAAGCCCGGTCCGCAGCGCGCCTGGGTCAGTGCTTACGGGCAGGTCGAGGCCTCGCAGCAAGTGTCCTTGTCTGCACAGGTCTCGGGCGTGGTGACGGACATCAGCGATGCTTTCGTGCCAGGCCAGCGAGTTGAAAAGGGCACGCTGCTGGTGCAGCTGGACGATCGTGATTATCGCGTGGCTCTGGATAGCGCCGAGTCCAGCCTGTCTTCGGCGCAGGCAAGCCTGGCGCAGGAGCAAGGCAGTCAGGCGGTGGCGCGCGGGGATTTCGATCTCTTGGGCCTGGATGTGGATGAGGCCGAGAAGTCGCTGATGCTGCGCCAACCACAACTGCGCGCAGCGCAGGCGACCGTGGCAGCGGCGCGGGCCAGCGTTGCGCGGGCAAAGCTGGATCTGGAGCGCACTCGCATCCGCTCGCCTTTTGACGCCCTGATTCTGAGCAGGGAAGTGGGCGTGGGTGCGCAGGTCGCCGGGCCGGCGACCGTGCTCGGCGAGCTTGCAAAGGCCAGCCCCTACTGGGTCACGCTGCTGGTGCCCGTTGAAAGTTTGCAGTGGATCGATGTTCCGGACTCTGAAAGCGATACCGGAGCCAAGGTCCAGATTCATGACGTCAGTCAGGCGCAATCGGTGATGTGGACCGGAGAGGTCATTCAGCTGCTGGATGCAGTGGAAGAGCAGGGCAGGCGTGCGCGACTGCTGGTTGAGGTCAATGACATCAGCAGCGAGCAGGGCAACAGTCTGCTGATCGGCAGTTACGTTGAGGCACTCATTGAAGGGCGGGAGCTGCAGGACGTTTTCAAGCTCGATCCTGCCTGGCTGCAGGAAGAATCGGTCTGGGTTGTGCGGGACGAGCGATTGAAACTTGTGCCGCTCAATGTGCTCCATAGAAGTACCGATGCGGTGTTGGCTCGCGGCGCTCTCAATACAGGCGAGAGAATCGTAAGCAGCCGATTGTCGAGTGGTGTGGATGGAATGAAGGTGCGCCTGCCTGAAGCCTCCCAACCAACCTTGCCTGAGAGAGGGCCAGACCCGGATCGGAGCAAACAGCCGTGAGCGAACGCTCTGGTGGTGCCATCGCGTGGATGACGCGCAACCGCGTCAGCCCGAATCTATTGATGATTGTGCTGGTTGTTGGTGGACTGATTGCCAGTCTGCAAATCAAGAAGGAAGTCTTTCCCGAATTCACGCTGGATCGCATCACGATCTCGGTGGGCTATCCGGGCGGAAGTCCGGAGGATGTCGAACAGGGCATTGTATTGGTGGCAGAAGAAGCGCTGCTTGGGATTGATGGCATTGAAGAGGTGACTTCCACCGCCAGCGAGGGTAGCGGACAGATTATTGCCGAGCTCGAAGAAGATGCAGATGCCAATGCCGTATTCCAGGACGTGCAACAGGCTATTTCAAGAATCAATACCTTTCCCGAGAACGCAGAAAACCCGAACGTCTCGCTTGATAAACGCGCCCGCGGTGTCGTGACCCTGCTGCTGTTCGGCGATAGCAGCGAGCAAGTTCTGCGCGAGATTGCCGAGACCGTGCGAGATCAGATGTTGTCTTCATCTGGCATAACCCAGGTTGAGTTTGAAGGCGCGCGGGAATACCGAATTCACGTGGATGTGCCTGCCGCGCGACTGCAGGCCCACGACCTGAGCCTAGGGGAACTGGCCCAGCGCATTGGTGACGCCGCAATTGATGTGGGTGGCGGGCGGCTGGATACCTCAGCAGGAGAAGTGCTCGTGCGGGTTTCGGGGCGTCGAGACTGGGCGCAGGAATTTGCACAAATTCCGGTTATCAGCAACGAGCAGGGCAGCGTCGTTCGGCTTGGTGAAATTGCGCGCGTGCGTGAAGGCTTTGACGAGACGATGAGCCAGTCCGCGACTTTCAATGGTCTGCGTGCGATTGCGCTGCAGGTCTACCGAATTGGTGATCAGACCCCGATTGGCGTGTCTGAGGCGGCGCACGATGCGCTGGAAACTGTGCGTGAAAGCCTGCCAGATGGCATTGACGCCGTGCTGCTCAATGATCGCTCCGAAATTTATCAGCAGCGTCTGGAGTTGCTGATGAAGAATGCGTTCATCGGCCTGCTGGTGGTGTTTGTGCTGCTCGCGCTTTTCCTCGAGTTCAAGCTGGCTTTCTGGGTCACCATGGGCATCCCGATTTCGTTTCTTGGCGCGATGCTGTTCCTGCCGAGTTTCGGTGCCAGCATCAATATGGTTTCGATGTTCGCTTTCATCATCAGCCTCGGTATCGTGGTTGATGATGCGGTGATCGCGGGTGAAAACATCTACGAGTATCGCCAGCGCGGCCTGGGATTTATTGAGGCTGCTGTAGAGGGCGCCAAGGACATCGCTATGCCGGTGACCTTTAGCGTGCTCACCAACATTGTGGCGTTCATGCCACTGCTGTTTGTTCCGGGGTTCATTGGGAAAATCTGGGGCGTGATCCCGATTGTGGTGTGCTCGGTGTTCGCGCTGAGTCTGATTGAAGCCCTGTTCATTCTTCCAGCGCATCTGGCGCATTCCAAGCCACTGTCAAAACAGTCGCGCATGCGTCAGTGGCAGCAGAAGTTCTCTTCCAATTTTTCAGCCTGGGTTGAGCGGCGTTACCAGCCGATTGTGGTGCAGGCCGTGCGGCATCGTTATCTCACCATGGCGGTGGGCCTGAGTGCCTTGATGATTGTCATTGCCTACGCCGCGAGCGGACGCATGGGGCTGGAACTGTTTCCAAGCGTGGAGTCGGATCTGTCCGAGGTCACGGCCCTGTTGCCTTTGGGCACGCCGCCGGATCGCGTGGAAGCCGCCGCTGACACATTGCGAAAATCTGCACAGGCCGTGGTTGACGCCAATGGCGGAGACCGTTTGTCTGAAGGCATCTTTATGCAGATTGAAAGCAATCGCATTCGGGGCCAGATATTTTTGACAGAAGCGACGGTGCGGCCTCTGAGTACCGCCGAGGTGACGCGCCTGTGGCGGGAGCAGACGCCGCCAATGGCCGACGCCCAGTCGCTGCGCTTTGCATCGGATGCAGGGGGCCCTGGCGCAGGTCCTACGTTGACCATTGAGTTGAGTCATCGTGACGTCGCCGTTCTGGACAAGGCCAGTTCCGCACTGGCGGCGGCGCTGGAAGATTTTCCCAATGTCTCGGGCCTGGACGATGGCTTTCAGGCGGGCAAGATGCAATTCGATGTCAGTGTGCTGGAAGCGGGCCGCAGCCTCGGACTCACTGCGCGCGACATCGCGAGTCAGATTCGGGCCGCCTTTTTTGGTGCAGAAGTGTTGCGTCAGCAACGGGGTCGCAATGAAGTACGCGTTCTCGTGCGCTTGCCGGAAGCCGAACGAACCCAGATTGGTGACATAGACGAGCTTCTGATTCGCACGGCGGCGGGAACCTATGTTCCGCTCAAGACCGTTGCGCACATCGAGCCGGGTCATGCGTTTGACACCATCAGTCGAAGGGAAGGGCGGCGCACGGTTCAGGTCAGCGGAGACGTAACGCCCAGAAGCGAATCCAATCAGGTCCTGGCAACGGCGCAGGCCGAAATTCTGCCGCGGCTTCAAGAAGAGTTTCCCGGCCTGAGTTTTAGTTTGGAGGGCCGACAGGCAGATTTGCGGGACGCCGTGCGAGCGCTGATGCTGGGATTCGTGGGCGTGCTGGTGATGATTTATCTGCTGCTGGCCATTCCCTTTCGGAGTTACATTCAGCCGGCGATTGTGATGGTGGCCATTCCCTTTGGCATGTTCGGCGCCATCATCGGTCACCTGCTGATGGGCTACTCGATGAGCATCATTTCCATGATGGGCGTTGTAGCGCTCTCTGGTGTGGTCGTGAATGACTCATTGGTGATGGTGCATTACGCCAACCAGAGGCGAGCGCTGGGCGACTCTGCCTACGACGCGATTGTGCGCTCGGGGACACGGCGATTTCGTCCCATTCTGCTGACCACACTTTCGACTTTTGGCGGTCTGGCACCCATGATTTTCGAAACATCCCGCCAGGCGAGATTCATGATTCCAATGGCCATCTCGCTCGGCTACGGCATTTTGTTTGCCACAGCCATCACCTTGATTCTGGTTCCTTGTCTGTATTTGATGATTGAAGACATCAAGGGGCTGTTCGGCAGTGATGAACGTCCGGAGCCGGTCGAAGCCGCCTAATCCACGGGAGCCCTAAAGCTGTGTCATGCCAACAGAACGATCACTTTCATGCAGTTTTGAGCAGGAGCTCGGCGCCAATGAACATGATTGGCTTGTTTGTGACGGCCCCGAACCAACTCTGACAAATGCCTGGACGGGGTCTGCGTCCTGCTTTTTGCGCTGCCGTTCATTCAGCCTTGTGAGAGGCAAGTGCAGAAATCGCTTAAACACGTGGAAAAACAAGGGCGCCAGTCGAAATTCCAAATCGCGATGTGACATTGGTATCAGGTAACAACAACATCGGCACGGACATGGCTATCAAGAGCTAGTCACCAGCCGCTAGGATCAGGATCATGCAACTACAATCAGGCGGAGAAACAGAAATGAGCGCCAGCGTGCTGCCGTTACCGCCGAGGGTGGACAAGTTGCTGGCGCAGTTTTCTACGCGGCCGGCGTCTGCACACGCCGCGTCCAAATCCTGGACAAGCTTGCGCATCTGGCAGATCTCGTCGGGAAAATATGTCTGCGTGAAGAATCGCGGCCCTGACCCTTCCCGTGTCCGCAGCCAGACGGTGGATTCTTTGCAAAGCGCCCGCCAGTTCTTTGGTGATGGCTGGGTGGTGCGCGAATTATTCGCCGAGGTTGATCCCCGCCGTTTTCCCCGCTGGTGAGGTCATTCCGGCAGCTCGAGCATCGGGCCGCGGGCTGCCCTTAATCGGACGGCTCTTGCAGATCGAGAAGCTTTTTCAGAGGTCCAGAAGGCTTTGTTCTGGCGCCAAGTGGATTGAACGAATAGCCTTGAGTCCAAGGCTGGGCGTTCATTGATGCTTGTCGTTCGACAACAGGCCACATGGGATTTGTGGCATTTAGGCCATGTGTGAGCGGGCTTACTTCGCTCTTGCGATGAACGCCACCGGATAACCCAGGTTTTCTGCATCCTGTGGGTGTTCGCATTGGTCAACAATATTGGCTACCTGTGGTCCCATCGTCATCGCGGTATTTCCAGCGTGCAACTTGCCGCCGCATTCACTGCAGCACATCGTGGGCTGGGTTGCCTGAGCGCAATCCTTGTGGTGATAACTCAAGGGCAGGGGCTGGTCATCGAACAACCACTTGTTGCTCCAATTGGCTAGCGCAAGGATGACGGGCTGAAGATCGCGCCCTTTGCTTGTCAATTGATATGCCATGCGCGTGCTGCCAGGGCGGGCGGGCACACGTTTCAGAATATCCATCTCGACCAGCGAGCGCAGGCGCTGCGCCAGGACATGGCGCGTGAGTCCCAGCTGGCGTTGAAAATCATCGAACTGGCGCGCGCCCAGCAGGGCATTGCGCAGAATCAACAAAGTCCAGGTATCACCGACCTGGCCGGTCGCCTTGGCCACTGGGCATGGTTTTTCCGCGTGATCTGAAACTTTCATCACTCTCTCCGAGAGGCGCTAAGTCAAATTAGTTTGACAAGATTTTCATTCAGGTCATTATAGTTCCAAAATAGAACTTAATTCGCTGAATGGGTTTGTTGTGCCGCCTCCGTCGGAGTTGTCGCAATGGGGGCCCATCGGCAGATCAAGCGTCCCGAATTGCATGAGCAAGGAGTGAAACAAGGTGCCAGGATCCCCATCAATCAGCCCTTCAGCAGCGGGTAGCCGCAGCATCCCGCGCACCAATTTGCGACCCGGGGTCACGACACACAAAACGCTGTGCGCCAGCTGTGACATTGCCTGCAGTGTTGTGACTGAAGTGAAGAAGGGGCGAGTTACCCGTGTGCGCTCTTCGGATAACCCGTTGTTCAAGGACAACATCTGCATCAAGGGCATCGTGGCCCCGAAAAATTTTGCCAATCCGAAGCGTGTGCTGTATCCGCAGAAGCGTGTAGGCGAACGTGGCTCTGGCAAGTGGGAACGCGTCAGCTGGGAAGAAGCGCTGTCCGACATTGGTCAGCGGCTGCAGAAAATCATTGATGAGCACGGGCCAGAGGCGTGGGCCGTTGCAACCAGCCAATGGAACACGGCTACCGATCATGGGTTGGGCCGCCGATTGATGAATCATGTGGGCTCGCCCAATTGGATCAGCGGCGTGGCGCTCTGCGCGGGCAACACGGCGGCGGTCAATCGATTGACCTATGGCTGGTATCCGTGGCCAGACTTCGACAACACCAATTGTGTGGTGCTGTTTGGACACAACCCGCACCGCAACAGCTGGGTGCCGATCTACAATCAGATTCAGCGACTGAAGGCTCGCGGAGGAAAGCTCATCGTATTGGACCCGCGCCGTAGCGAATGCGCGGAACTGGCGGACCTTTGGCTGCCACTGAAGGTGGGCAGCGACGCAGCCATGATGTTTGGCTGGCTCAAAGTCATTTTTGACGAAGAGCTTTACGACAAGGACTTCGTCGCCAAATGGACGATCGGCTTTGATGAGCTTCGTCGGCGGGTAGATGAATTCCCTCTCAGTCGCGTTGCCGAGCTCACCGGTTGCACCCCAGAGCAAATTGCCAAAGCGGCTCGCATGTATGCCCAGATGGGGCCTTCGGTCATCCCCTGGACGCCGATTACGGACATGCAACGCAACAGCACTTCCGCCATTCGTTTGCAAACCATTCTGCGTTCGGTCTGTGGTTACGTTGATGTGCCCGGTGGAGAAGCCATGATGGGGTTCAACCCCGACATCATTCCCGAGTCCGATATCGAGATGCACGAAGTGCTTTCCGAAGAGCAGAAAGCCAAGCAGCTGGGCTCCAAGGATCACCCGGTGTTCACCTATCGGGGGCAGGCCGCACTCAGAGCGCCTCTCAAACGAGTGTGGGGCCGTGAGTATGCCAACCAGATCACTGGCTGCTACATGGCTAATCCATCGGCCGTATTTCGGGCGATGGCCGGCGAGGGTGAATATCCTGTGAAAGCCCTGTTCTCGCTGGGCAACAACACTGCAATGGGTTTTGCGAACATGCCGCAAATCCTGAAGGGCATGATGAATCAGGACCTGATCGTGGTTCATGAGCACGTGATGACGCCCACGGCCCAGCTCGCAGACTATGTTCTCCCGGGTGATTCCTGGCTGGAGCGGCCGTGGTTGTGGGATGGCTTCGGATGGCTCTCGATCTATCGGCCTTCCGAGAAGTCCATGGAGCCGCCGGGCGAGTGCAAGAGCACCTTTGAATTCTGGCGGCTTATGGCTGCTCAGCTTGGCAAGCCCGAAGTCGTGCCCTGGTCCAGCATTGAAGAATTCTACGATTGGCGACTGGAGAAACTCGGGGTCAGCTTCGACACGTTTTCCAAGGTGTATGAAGTTCATGCTGAGACACCGAAGTTTCGAAAGTATGAGCAGACCGGTTTCGCAACGCCGAGTGGCAAGGTGGAATTGAAGTCGTCGATTCTCGAAGACCTGGGTTTTGATCCACTGCCTTATTGGCGCGATGCTCCGGCCGCCGAGGCAGAGTATCCGCTGACCTTGTTTACTGGCGTTCGCGAGGGTGAATACTTCCAAACCGGCGGGCGTCATGTGCCGGAAATGCGGGCACGCAAACCGGAGCCAGTGATGTTCGTCAGCCCTGGTACCGCAGCGGAATCGGGCATTGAAGAGGGAGACTGGGTGCAGATCACGACCATGACCGGCCAGATTCGAATCATGGTGGGTATCCGCGACGCCATGCCCGATGGCCTGATCCGTGTGCCGCACGGTTGGTGGAAGCCCGAGATGGAGCAAGGCTTCGGCAAACTTTCAGGGGCCATGCTCTACGCTGACGCGCTGCTGTGCCCGGACCATGACGATTATCTAGATACTGAGCAAGGCATCCCTCATCTCAAGGGCGTGCCCTGTCGCATCCAGAAAATTGCCGGGGAGGAGGCAGCATGAAGCCGTATTGGGTTCGCGTTGCCATGGCAAAAGGCGCGGTCATCCTCGCCAAGCGTGCCTCGCGCAATCAAAGCTGGTCAGACCGTTTGATTCGCAAGCTGTTGGACCGGGTGCTCAAGTTCAATTTCGATCTCGATGAGATGGTCCTGCTTGATCAGGGCTATGACCCGGATGAGCTTGAGCGCTATCAGCGCGGCGAGATTCCCGACAGCTGAGCAGAGCTGATCCTGATGCAAATGCGGGAGCGGGATATATCACTGGTCGCCAGAGATTTTGGTGCGCGTCGCGGAGGGCCTGAGTTCAACGTCCTGGATGCCAAAGCGGGATAAGCCTGATCGCTTTGGCATCGGCGCGCATTCCATCGTCGATGCGCGCGAAATGAGCATTGCCGGGCATCATCAGGACATTCCAATTTTTTGGAAACGTTCTCAGAAACCCGGCAAGCTGGCGTGCGACAGGCGATGCCAGATCAGCCCCACAAAAAAAACCCCGCATTTAGCGAGGTTTTGAGCATCTCATCGGCCTGGGCCGGAATGTTAGATGGCGTCCCACGGGGACGCCAATAACAATCACAACATAATGAAAGAGTTGTAATTATTATCTTGTGAAAACGGTCTATGCCCCCAAATGTGCCCCCAATGGCGCGCGCTGGAGCGATTTTTTGGGCATTAGACCTGATATTGCGCAATGCACTCTGATTCCCGCCAGATTGATATTAGTGGGATAGCAATTGCTTTTAGGGCCTTGTGCTGAATCCCCTGCTCAAACGTAGCGGTTCGAACTTGGCAGGCGCGCAGGGGTTTAGTTTGTGGGCCGCCTGCGAGCGACTTACGCAGATTTGGCAATGTCGCCACTGAGCTTCCGCATCACTGCGTTGATGACATTCTGGGTTAGCTCCGGCTCAATTTCTGAATTTCCAATATTTCTCATGATGTCGCTCTGTCGATGGGCTGATACCTCCCCATATGAATAAAACGTGGTCAGCACGCCTTCGTGCCCCAAATTCTGACTCCAAGCTTTGAATTCTTCAGGCGTTCTGCACATTTTCTCGCCCAGCGTCACCAAAGTGCTTCGGAAGCTGTGCGGATTGAAGTAGGGCAGCCCCGCCGCTTCAAATGCCTTGCGGAATATCTGCCGTATCGGCGTCGCGTTACTCCACGGTTGGGGATCAAGCCCATTCGCGGTGAACAGTTTGTTTTCGCCTACGCTAATTCTTGTTTTTGGGAACAGGGGTCCGTCGTTTCCCCATAGCCGGTCTTCACGCAGGAAAAGCACCCAATCTGCAACTATCTTTCTGATGTTATCGCCGACAGGGAAAAACATCGTGGTGAAGGTCTTGCTGAACTTTGTCTGGACCACCCTAGCGTCTTGGTAGACCGAGTTGGCGGCTAGATCAACATGTTTCAGCATAAGTGAAGCCACTGCGCTGTCTCGGGCTCCGGTAAGAATGACGAACGCTACTAGCGCGCGATCCCGTTTTTCTATATCGGTCTGGCTAGGCATAGAGGAGAGGACATGCCTTATTTGCTCCAAAGTGGGGACGGGCCGCTGGCGTCGAGCGGTAGCCACTCTGGTTTCCTTCTCGGACAGATTGAAATATTCCGCATCCCCAACATTGAGGCTGGATTTATATCCGGGCTGCCACGCCAGCCATTGAAAGAATCGCTTGAGGTGCGAGAGGGTGGTGTACTGAGTTGACTTGCTCAGTTTTTCACCGCTGCTCTGACTATTCTGTGTGGCCAGATGTCTCTTGAATGCGCCAGCTTGGTCCTTATGGAACTTCTTGAAGTCACGAAAGCGTGTGTGTGATTCAAAGCGTGCCAAGGCCGCCGCCGCGGAGTCCAGGCTCGCCGGGCTTTGGCGCTTGGCTTCGCGCAAGAAACATAGGTAATCACGTTTAATTCGTTCATTCTTGACGTTGTGTTTCAACATGGTTTCTGCTCCTGCTTGAAAGTCACTGTTCACGGAGGGTTTGGTCCTATCGCCTATGTGTCACGCTGCCTTCGTGAACGTGATGTCGAGATTGCCCTTTGCCATCTCCAACTTTGCGAAAGTGACGCGGCGATACAGGAGCCGCCCGCAGTCCGGGCACAGTCCAACTAAATTCCCGCTTGTGGTATTCACCGGCTGATATTCAGCCATGTCCAGGGCCGGTACTTTGGGCTCTCGGCATGGGAGGCAGTACATCTCACCTGGCTTACATGGGCGCTTATTCTTGGTGCGCTTGCGTGTCAGAAATGCACGTAAATCGGCGCCCAGAATCAGTAGTGGCCGCTTCTCGTCGCAGGTCAGCAGGCCCTGTTTGATCCACTGTCTAACAGTGCCACGATGAACGCCGTACAGTTCTGCGACTTCAGCTACCGAATAGTTGAGATGAATCTTTGCCCGGCGCGGATTTGGTAGGCGCTTCGCCACGGTCGATTAGGCCGTCTTGCGGCTAGCGTCAATTTGCGCCTGTACCCAGGCGTCCACCTCATGCGCCAGCCAGCCCACGGCTACGCCACCGCCCAGGCGAATCGGTTTGGGAAAGGCCGGGTCGTATCGCGGGGAGTCGGGATTGATGCGGTCGTAGATCGTCGTGCGCGACAAGCCCAGGCGGGCTTCGAGGTCACGGCGTCGGAGGATATGGAAGTTGCTTTGAATCGGGGAGGGCAATGTCGGCTCCAGTGGGACAACCGACACCTATGCTATATCACGCCAAAATACTTACCCACAGCCCTGCCGGCAGAGTGCTCATTCTGCCGGCAGGGTTCCAGTCGGCGGTCGGGCATCCCATTTCCTTACCCAGTCCTCAATTTTCTTCTGGCTTTCCAAGTGTTCAACCTTATCGAGCATGTCCCTAGCGAACGCCGCCTTGCTCTTGTACCTCTCAGGGCTTCCTCGCCACGCTTGATAACATTCGAACACGAACTTCTTCTCGGCCTGCTTGGGGTCTTTCCGATGCCGCGCAATGGCTGCGTCGTAGGCCATTTTCCTTCGGACTTCTCGAAACCCGTCGCTGCCATTGAAGAACGCTTGGGCATCGGCAAGCGCATTCACGGCAGCTACGGTAGAAGCAACGGCATCCTGTCCGTCGAAGTCCATGCCAAGTAAGACGTTGTCCACTTCGTGCAGGCATGCGAATGCCAACTGCTCTCCCTTCAGCGGGTACCCGATTTCAAATCCTATCTTCTTGGCATCTTCGATAAACTGCCACGCGATGGAGAGGATTTCCGACGCTTCGCGTTGGGACAGGTCTACCGATCCCGGAGTTAGCGGGTCGCCGTGCTGGTCTATGCCTCGCCCGTCCTCTATGAGTTCCGCGATGATTTTTCGCCAGGCGACGACCATCTCCCTGAATTCATCATGCCTCTGACGAAAATCGTCTTGGCTCTTGATTCCGAGGAGCCGGTACGCATCCCGTCCGATTCGCCATATCGCTTCAGCGTCCGGCGAGTCACTATCACGATGGACAGGCTCTCCGTCCGCGTCCAGGAAGCAATGAGTTGAGTCGTTGGAGTAGGTGCGAAATGGCGAGTAGTGACCGAACGGCATCGACTCTGACCAGCGATCAAAGGCTTCCAGAAACTTCCTCGCGCTATCGGAATCCTCTGCGTTGCGTTCGCTCATTCGGCGCCTCGTTGCAATCGACTATCCAGTGACTCGCTGTCAATGCTCGTTCAACGCCGGCAAACCCTTCACGATCCGTACCGTCTCCACGCTCACGCGCACCACGCGCTTGACGAGGTTCAGGATGTATTGCGGGTCGTCGTGCTCGGTGGCCCAGTCGTTGGGATCGTTTTTGATGCCGCTTTTCTTGTCGGTGGTCATCTGATACCGCTCAATTACCCATTCAAGCGCGGACTTGCCGTTTACGATGTAGTCGTAGGCTTCAAGCGGAATGCCGGATAGTCGGATGCGGGCGTTGTAGATGATCGTGGTCTTGTCGTCGGTCAGCTTTCCGTTCACGCGCGAGCGGGCGAAGGTCATCTTCTGCACGCGGTACAGCGCGGGGTCGCCCAGGTCCAGTTCGCCGCCTTGGGTCAGGGGGTGCGGCTCCACTGTCTCGTAATTCAGATGCCAGTGCGCCAGCTCGCGGCCGGCGGTACTGAATGCCCAGAAGTCGCGCGCGTAGGGAATACGCGGCAATTGCTTTTTCAGGTCCGACTCGAACCGTTTCTTGTATTCGGGCGAATGCAGGATGCCGTAGACGTAATAGAACAGGTCTTCCTTGCCGATGTCCGCGCCGGCCTTGCCGTCCGCGCTGCGACTGGCCGCGTAGGTCTTGCGAAAAGCAGACAGCGCGGCGTCCGTGATGGCGTCGTGACGCACCCATTCGGTGTGCGACTTGCCGGAAACGGTGCCCACCACCTTTTCCTTGTAGTAGTAGAGCGGGAAGCATTGGCCTGTATCGTGCAGATGCAGATTCGGGATGCAATCCGTGATGACAGCAGAACCCGTCTTGCTCGCGCCGATGCCGGTCACGGAGATAACAAGATTGCCCAGCTTGGGGTCGGGGAACAGCTTCGGCATCTGGTAAACCATTTCGTTGAAGCGACGGTTGAAATACAGCCGCTGCTTCGCGAATGGCCGATAAAGCCCGGTGACGATGCACGCTTCCTCGAACTGGTGAGCTTTCAGCTTCCGCACGTCGGCTTTGAGGCTGCGGGTCCAACTGATTTTCTTGGAATCGGCGTCAATCACATCCTCGACGGCAATCGGCTCGCCCGTCGCACGTTTGACGGCCTTCTCGTAGACCGCGCGTTGCTCGTTGTAGAACGCGATCATGCGACCCATATTCGCGGCTAGTTTCTCGGCGGAGAAGTTGTAAGCCCAGGCGTCGCGATTCGTCACCACGCCTAGCGAGTAGGTCGTGAACAGCCGCAGCACCTTGTCGTCGTCTTTGTCTCCCAGCGGCACGAAGGCATCGAAGGCCGGGTCGCGCTGATTGATCCAGTCGCCGTGTTCATTCGGCGCGAGGCTGCGCAATGGCAGGCTGGCGATGCTGCCGAAGTCGCGCACGATCTTCAGCTTGTCCTCGCGGCTCAGGTAGTCGCCGATGTCGTGGTAACGGACTTGACCGTCCGCAGGCTTGTCGGGATTCTTGACCAGCAGGGTGATGGCGACGGTGGCGCGGCTGCCGGAACCGAAAACCTTGCCGCCTTCCATCCGCGACTGCTCGCCTGATGTGCGCTGATTCCCGCGCAGGTTGAACACATATGCGCGGCTGAATTCTTCTGCGAGGCACAGTCGCAGGCCGTCCATATTGTTCGCGTCGATGAACGAACCATTTGTCACAAAGCAAACGACGCCGCGTTCCTTGATCCGGTTCGATGCCCAGCGGATAGCGCGGATGTAGCTGTCGTATAAATTCTTGAGCAGGCCGGCATTGGAGCGTGCGGCGTAGGTGCTGCGGATGCTGTCGTCCAGCGCCGGATACTTCAGATTCTTGTTGTCGTCGTTCTCGCTGTCTTGCTGGGCGGAATATGGTGGATTGCCGACGATCACGCGGATGTCTACAGCCTTCTGCCGTTTGGCGCGCTTGTTGTTGTCCGGGAACATCAGTTCCTCGAACGCGCCCTTGCCCTCGGTCAACTGGAAGGTGTCAGTGAGCACGATGCCTTCAAACGGCACGTAGCCGGCAGTCGCATCCGCTTCCTTCATCCGGCCATGCCAGGCCGCTTCGATGTTCACGGCAGCGATGTAGTAGGCCAGCAGCACGATTTCATTGGCGTGCAGTTCCTTGCCGTACTTGCGGGCCAAGTCTTGCGGCTGAATCAGGCCGCTCTGCAATAGCCGCACGATGAAGGTGCCGGTGCCCGTAAACGGGTCCAGCACGTGCACGCCTTCATCAGACAGACCAACGCCGAACTCCTCGCGCAGCGCGTCGTCTGCACTCTTGAGGATGAAGTCCACCACTTCCACTGGCGTGTAGACGATGCCCAGCCGCTCGGCCATGCGCGGGAAGGCGGTGCGGAAGAATTTGTCGTACAGCTCCACAATGATGCGTTGCTTGCCTTCGGCGTTGTCGATGCCGCTGGCGCGCGTTCGCACGCTGGCGTAAAACTTCTCTAGCTGTTCCTGTTCCTTGGTCAGTCCTTCCTTGTGCAACAGCCTGAGCATCGCGTCCATCGAACGGGACACGGGATTCTTGGCAGTGAAGTCGTAGCCTTCGAATAATGCGTCGAACACCGGCTGGGTGATGAGGTGCTGCGCGAGCATTTCAATGGCGTCGTCTTCGCTGACGGCCGGGTTAAGGTTACTGCGCAGGCCAGCCAGGAACTTGTCGAATGCTTTGCGAGGTTTCTCATCCGCGGATTCAAGCAGCGCCTTGATGCGCTCGACTTGCCGTCCTGCAATCTTGGAGACATCCGCCGCCCAGCTTTCCCAATAGCGCCGGTCGCCGCACTTGATGACGATCTTGGCGAAGATTGCATCGCGCCATTGATCCAGGTTCGGGAAAGCAAACGCGCCCTGTACCGGCTTTACCGTGCCAGCTCCGCCACCGTCGCCTTCGTCATCACCTGCACCGCCGCCAACGCCAATCACCTGAATGTTGTCAGGCCGCGCTTTGTTCAGCTCAATCTGATTGACAGTGGCGTTGAAGCGGTCGTCGTGCGCGCGCAGTGCCTGCAATACCTGCCAGACAACCTTGTATTTTTCGTTATCCTGTAACGCCACTTCGGGCGAAACGTCGGACGGCACGCCCACGGGGAGGATGATGTAGCCGTATTTCTTGCCGGGCGAGGTGCGCATGACGCGGCCCACAGACTGCACCACATCCACCACAGATTTGCGCGGGTTGAGGAATAGCACCGCGTCAAGCGCCGGTACATCCACGCCTTCGGACAGACAGCGGGCGTTGGAGAGGATGCGGCAGACATTGCCTTGCGATGCGGTGTCGGCCTTGAGCCAATCCAGCTTAGCACCGCGCTTGAGCGCATTCATGGTGCCGTCCACATGATCGGCTTCGCAGCGCAGCAGGTCGTCGCGCTCTTCGTCCACGGCCTGCGCAATGTATTGGTCCACCACCCCAGCGAACAGCTCGGTGATACGTTGGCTGTCCTTGATCGAACGGGAGAACGCGACGGCGCGGCGCATGGGCGTCGGGTCGTTTTCAATGCTGGAAGTCGGATCGCCCACTGTCGCGGCCATGCGCTTTGCCAGCCCGTTCCAGCAGCCGGTGATGCGCACCGCGTCTTCCATATTCAGTTCACCGTCCTTGGCAAGCTGTCGCTGAAAGGTTTTGCTGACGAACTTCTCGTCCACCGCCAACACCATGACCTTGTAGTCCGCGAGCAGGCCCGCGCCTACGGCCTCGCCGAATCCGAGGCGATGCAGTTCCAGACCGTAGACGGCTGGGTCGTCCATCGAACAGACCACGGCTTCGGCTTCTTCGGCTCTTGCCCGCGCCGTGTCCGCGAATATTCGTGGCGTTGCCGTCATGTAGAGCCGCTTCGCGGCCTTAATGTAGGCCCCATCGTGAATCTTTACGAAATGGCTCTCGTCGTTGCCGGCCAGGGTCACGCCCGTAGTGCGGTGCGCTTCGTCGCAGATCACCAGATCGAAAGCCGGCGCGGCGAACTTGGCCTGCGCTTCGCTGATGGTTGCGATGGACTGGTAGGTGCTGAACACCACCGTCAGCGGTTTGCCGCCGGCCAGCGATGCCATTTGCAGGCCCAGCTTGCGAGCGTCGGTGGTGGCTGGAAACGGCAGGTCGTGAAGGCGGATGTCTTCGTTGTCGCGGGCCTTACCTACGGCGGTGTCGGAACATACGGCGAAACAATGCAGCGGGGTTTCAGACTCTGCGGTCCATTCGCTCAAGGACTGCGCCAGCAGCGCGATAGACGGAACCAAGAAGAGGATTCGGGACTCCGCACCAGGAACTACTAAGCCATCCGCGATTTCAAGCTCTTTGATTGTCTTGCCGGGGTAGGCCGTCAGCATGCGCCGTTCGCGTGACTGAGCTCCGAACTGCTCTGCGATCTTCAGGGCTGTGAACGTCTTGCCTGTCCCGCAGGCCATGATGAGTTTGCCGCGATCTGCGGTCGCCAGTCCGTCCATCACTGCGTTCAGCGCCTTGCTCTGATGCGGGCGCAGGGTCTTCTTCGGCCGCAGCTTCATCAGGTCCGGCCGCTTCAGGCTGAACTGTGACCAGTCTACCGCGCTGTTTTCCAAGTCCTGCACTCGGATTCGGTTAGTCTGCACTTGCTGATTCGTCAGCAGTTCTTCCGCGTGCTTGCTCCACTTGTCGGTTGTGGACACCACGATGCGACTCGTAAACGGGTGCTTGCCAGATGTTGAAAAAAAGCTGTCCAGGTCCGACTTTTCAAGCCGGTGGGCCGGGTCGTAGAACTTGCACTGGATCGCACACAACTCGTGGGTGTGGCGATCCTGCGCGACCAGATCAATGCCGGTATCTGGCTGGTTCCCTCGGCCCGGCCACTCGCTCCACATCCATACGTCGCTGAAGCGGTCTTGATACTGCGGGTCCATCTTTAGGAAGTTCGCGAACAGCCGCTCGAACTTGTCACCTAGATCGCGATTACTGGTCGCCGCCTCGCGAAACTCCGCGAGCACGGTGTGAATGCTGGCTGCCATATTCTCCCCGGCGCTTGTTTAATTTGTCTTCCGCCTACCGCGCAATGATTCCTATGCGGGCCGTCGCGTTTCAACACGCACTATGCCTTCTGTCGGATCGGAATGACATCTGCGCCGCGCTTCAATACGTCCAGATAGTCGGCCCACGCCTGCATCATCTTGCGGCGCTCGTCCAGAAACTGCGCCCGGTCATAAGCTGCACCCAACGGGCCGCTCGCCTTGTGCGCCAATTGGCGTTCAATTGCGTCAGGCTTCCACCCGTTTTCGGCCAGCAATGTGCGCGCAGTGGCGCGAAACCCGTGCGCGGTCATCTGGTCTCCGTCGTATCCAATGCGGCGCAAGGCGGCGCAGACCGTGTTGTTGCTCATCGGGCGCAGCCGCGACCGGGCACCCGGAAACACGTATTTAGGCGCATCGGGTTTGCCAGGAACGCCAGCTCCGGTTAACGGCTCTAGGTCTCGAAGAATCGTCACTGCCTGCTCAGCCAGAGGCACGATATGGGCAAGTCGCATCTTCATCTTGTGGCCGGGGATGCGCCATTCGGCCTTGTCCAGATCAAATTCATTCCATTCTGCTGCCCGTAGCTCGCCGGGTCGCACGAAGAGCAGGGGCGAAAGTTGTAGGGCGCAACGGGTGACAAACTGGCCCCGATAAGCGTCGATTGCCCGCATTAGCTCCCCGACTTCGCTCGGTGATGTCAGTGCTGCGTGATGTTTCTCCGCTGGCGGGCTCTTCAAAGCACCGCGTAGGTCGCCGGATGGATCGCGTTCGGCGCGACCCGTTGCAACGGCATACCTGAATATCTGGCCAGAGATTTGCCTTAGCCGTTTCGCGACGATTACAGAGCCACGGGATTCGACACGGCGGAGGGTTGCCAGTAGCTCCGGTGCTTTAATGTCCATGATCGCTCGCTTGCCAAGCCAAGGAAACAGGTCAGCTTCCAGTCGCGTCTTAATGGTTTCGTTGGTTCTGACGGTGCGCTTGGCGTTGGTCTGGGTCATCCACTCTCTGGCAATGGCCTCAAAACTCTCTGCGCCTGCCTGTGAAATCTTCGCTGCTCGCTTGGCTTCGCCGGGATCAATGCCGGACGCCAATTGTTCCCGAGCAGTGTCACGACGCTTGCGAGCAAGCTTCAGGGGCACGTCAGGGTAGACACCAAGTGCCAGTCTTTTTTCGGTGCCTGAAATTCTGTATTTCTGCCGCCAATACTTTGAACCGTTCGGCATCACTTCGAGATACAGACCGCCGCCATCAGAAATCTTGAACGGTTTGTCTGTTGGCTTGGCCTTTCGACAGGCAGTGTCTGAAAGCGGCATTGCGTCACCTCACTTTATGCCGATCTGGGGGCATCTCACTTGGCGTATCTGGTCGATGCCCCCAGATGTGCCCCCGATTGGGGGCATATTCAGTCGGAACGCCTAGGTACGCTGCGGACACTATACCAACAAAAAACCCCGCATTTAGCGAGGTTTGGAGCATCTCATCGGCCTTGGCCGGAATCTTAGATGGCGTTCCCACGGGGATTCGAACCCCGATTGCCGCCGTGAAAGGGCAGTGTCCTAACCATTAGACGATGGGAACGTCGTGAAGCTTTTCGCAGTGCTTTGGGTCTGCAGGCGCATTCTACCCAAAAACATCTTGAAACCTTGGTGGAGCTAGTCGGGATCGAACCGACGACCTCTTGCATGCCATGCAAGCGCTCTCCCAGCTGAGCTATAGCCCCAAAAAGGGCGCGCAGTATATCCAAGCAAGGGTGCGGCCTCAATGGGTAATTGAATAGTTTTTTTATTCGCAGTTTGCCCGGGCGGCTCTGGACGTAACGCTGGCTATCCAGGGAAGCTTTCCGGGGCCACGCTGAATCAGTTCGACATCGACACCATAGGCCTTGGAAATAGCTTCGGCAGTGAGTGCTTCGCGCGGTGCGGCGCAAGCCATGATCTCGCCACGTTTCAGGATCAGGACGCGGTCACAGTACTGCATGGCCTGATTGAGATCGTGCAAAACAGCGACTACGCCCATGCCGTCTCGCGCACTCGAACGGCTCAGATCAAGCAATTGCTGCTGATAGGCGAGGTCGAGACTCGCGGTGGGTTCGTCCAGCAGCAGGTAGCGTCCGTGCTCTGGCGGCTCGCTTGTCCAGGTTTGCGCCAGTACGCGCGCGAAATGCACACGCGCCTTTTCGCCTCCGGAGAGTCTCGTGAATGGCCGGTCACTAAGCTCGGCCAAATCCAGACACTGGATGATGTATTCGATGAGCTCAGCTTGTTTTGCACGGTCATGGTCTGGCCACGGGAATCGCCCGAGGCGGATGACGTCTCGTACAGGGAAGGAAAAATGCAGATTCTGGGTTTGCGCCAGGACTGCCCGCGTACGTGCCAGGGCCAGAGGGGCGTAGTCCTGCACCTGTTTCCCGTTGAGAACGACGGCGCCGGTGGTCGGTGCCAGTTCACCCGACAGTATGCGCAACAAGGTTGATTTGCCGGCGCCGTTAGGTCCGACGATGCCCAGCACTTCTCCTGGGCTGACATGCATGTCCAGCGCAGTGAGTAAGGAAGCGCCCTGAAGGGAATAAGAGATGCCGCTGGCTTGCAGACTCACAGCAGTTCGGTCCTTCCGCGCATTTTGATCAACATGGCGAGAAAGAAAGGCCCGCCGACCAAGGCGGTCAGAATGCCAACGGGCAGTTCTGCGGGCGCCATCATGCTGCGGGCAGCCAGATCAGCGGTAGCCAGCAAGGCGGCGCCGCCAATGGCGGCACCAGGCAAAAGATAGCGATGATCGGGTCCGAGGCACAGGCGAAGCAGGTGAGGGACGATGAGTCCAATGAAGCCGATGATTCCAGCTAGAGCAACGCTCAGTGCTACCGCGAGCACAATCAGCAGTGTCACTCGCTTCTTGAGGGCTTCAACCTGCACGCCAAGGTGCCCTGCTTCTGCCTCACCCAGCAGCAGGACGTTCAAGGCCCGCGCTTCTCTGGGCAGCAGGAACAGGCACAGCAGCAGGATCGGGGCGGCAGCCAGTAACTCTGTCCAGCCAGATTTTGCGAGCGAACCAAACAGCCAGAAGGTGGCTTCGCGCAAGGCGGCGTCGCCTGCAATCTGAATCAGCAAGCCGATGCCTGCGCCCGCAATCGCGTTGATAGCCAGTCCCGCCAGCAGGAGCGTTGCAGTCCGCGTCTGTCCTTCATGGCTTGCCAGCTTGGCGGCCAGCAGAGCGGCAATCATGCCGCCCGTGAACGATGCGAAGGGAGTCAGGTAGGGATGCAGGCCGGCGGGCAGCGCGACACTGCGGAACAAGACAATGCTGGCAACGGCAGCAAGGGCAGCGCCGCTGGCAACGCCAACGAGTCCGGGATCGGCCAGTGGGTTGCGAAACAGGCCCTGCATGGCAGCGCCCGCGCAGGCCAATGAGGCCCCGACCAACAGTGCCAGCAGGACGCGCGGAACCCGCAGATTCCAGATCACACTCGAAAGGGTTTCGTTCATCTCGCCAGCGCCGAACAAAACCCCGATCAGTTCTGACGGTGACAGCGCGACGGCGCCAATGCTCAGCCCGACGGCGGTCGAAAGTGCTGCCAATATTGCCAGTGAGGCAAATGTGAGCTTGCGGCGTCGCTGTAGTCGGCGGCCGTGGGTGGTTTCAGAGGCGAGGGCGGAAAATGGCATCACCTATTGTGCCTCGCCGTGCGCCGGCACGACCTTCGGTTCGCGTGACCCTGCTACTTGTTGAGTCAGACTTTATCGTTGCGCGTCAGGCGTAATCGGTCTTCCTGCCCTTGCGAACGTCATCGATTCCTTCGAGTGTCGAAACAGACCCTCGCTGCTCAACGCGGGCTCGGTTGGCGCTGACGTTGGGATGTCATCTGGTGCGGGCGCAATTTGGGGGTTCGTGCCGGCTTAGACTGCGGAGATGATTGCTCAATGACAATCATTCTCAATTGCGGTAAAAAGTGCCCTTGTTCCTGACATGAATTGCACAGGCTCAGTGGATCACGATCGCGAGTCTGGAGGCGACCCACTGCAGAGCATCCGAAAGCCCTGCTGATATACTCCCGAATCGCGTTGGCTCATGAGCGAAAGTGGCGGAATTGGTAGACGTCCGGGTTTTAGGTACCCGTGCCGCAAGGCGTGCGAGTTCGAGTCTCGCCTTTCGCACCAAAACGCTCTAAAGCGGCTTGGGCGAGCGTAAAAATGTGTTTAGTTACAGTGCACTTGCTGTCCCGGAATGATCTGGGACGGCTTGCGCGCCAGTACGCTTCGCCGCATTTAGAGCAATCTCATTCACCTTTTCACGAGTACGTTTAATGGAAGTCAGTATCGAAGCCCCGGGCGGTTTGCTGCGCGAAATGCGCGTCACGATTCCCGCAGACAAGCTAAGTGCAGCGGTCAGCCAGCGCCTGAAAACCATGTCACAGCGCGCAAAATTCCCAGGCTTCCGTCCCGGCAAGGCGCCGCGCAAGGTCGTTGAACAGCAATATGGTGCTTCCGCACGAATGGATGCGGTGTCTGAGCTGGTGCAGAGCAGCTATCCGGAAGCGCTCGACAAGGCCGGTGTTCGGCCAGCCGGCCAGCCCCAGATTGATGTTGTGGCAGAGAAGCCGGGTGAAGCGCTCGAGTACGTCGCCAAGTTCGAGGTTTTTCCGGAAATCCAGATTCAGGGCATTGATTCGCTTGAAGTTGAGCAGCCCGTGTTCGAGGTGACCGAAGCCGACGTTGATTCCCTGATCGAGAAACTTCGCAAGGGCAAGCGTGAGCTCAACGTGGTGGAGCGCGCTGCGGCAGAAGGTGATGTCGTCAAAGTCGATTTCGCCGGCAGCATTGACGGTGAGCCGGTACCGGGCGGCAAAGGCGAAGACACTGATATCGAAATCGGTAGCGGCCAGATGATCGCGGACCTGGAGACGGGGCTGGTCGGTCATTCGGTAGGCGAGTCCTTCAACGTGCCCGTGAACTTCCCGGACGATTATCACAGCGAGAATCTTCGTGGAAAGCTGGCTGACTTCGCGGTCACGATCAAGGAGATCAAGGAACCGGTCCTGCCAGCCGTCGAGGATGCGGACTTTCTGAAGGCGCATGGCGTCGAGTCGGTGGACGCCCTTCGTGAGAAGAGCCGGGAGGCGCTCGACAGAGAATGCGCCAAGGCCGTGCAGCGCAATCAGAAATCTCAGCTGATGGAGCAGATCTATCAGAACAACCAGATCGAAGTGCCCAAAGCCTTGATCGACGCCGAGTTGCCCGGCATGCGTCAGCAAGCCGCGGCGCGCATGAACATGCAGAACGTGCCAGCGGAGAAGTTGGCAGAGATGATGCCAGCCGAGCTGTTTGCCGACGGCGCAAAGCGCAAAGTCACGCTGGGCCTGATTCTGGGTGAAGTGATCAAGCTCAGGGAAATCAAGCTTGATCCAGCTAAGGTAGACGAAGCACTTGCCAAACTGGCAGGTGATTACGAGCAGCCCGAGCAGGTCATGAACTACTATCGGTCCAACCCTCAGATGCTGGAAGGACTGCACTCCATGGTGCTGGAAGATCAGGTTGTCGATAGCCTGCTCGAAGGCGCCAAGAAGCTTGAAAAGACCATGACGCTTGAAGAGCTGCTGAATCCTCAGCCCAAGCCAAAGCCTGCCAGCTGATCTACGATCCGGAACTCAATCGAAACCTTAAAGCCATGTCAGATATTCAAACGCGCGCCTCTACTCTGGTCCCCATGGTTGTCGAACAGACAGCCCGTGGCGAACGTGCCTTCGATATTTACTCTCGCCTGCTCAAGGAGCGCGTGGTGTTCATCGTCGGCGGCATTGATGACTACATGGCCAACCTGATCGTCGCGCAGTTGTTGTTCCTGGAGTCGGAAAACCCGGACAAGGACATTCATCTGTATATCAACTCTCCCGGCGGTGTCATCACCTCGGGTCTGTCGATCTACGACACCATGCAGTTCATCAAGCCGGATGTGGCGACAATGTGCATTGGGCAGGCTTGTTCGATGGGGTCGTTCCTGCTCTCAGCTGGGGCCAAGGGCAAGCGATTCGCGCTCCCGAACTCGCGCATCATGATCCATCAGCCCTCTGGCGGAGCCCAGGGCCAGGCCACGGACATTGAGATTCAGGCCCGGGAGATTCTGTACCTGCGCGAGCGTCTCAACCAAATGTACGCCGATCACACTGGGCAGCCCCTGGAGAAAATTGCTCGGGACGTCGAGCGTGACTTCTTCATGAACGCAGAAGCGGCGAAAGAGTATGGTCTGATCGATCAGATTCTGGACAAACGAAGCGCTCCGCCAGCCGCGTCCTAAAAGCTGAAGAACGGCGTTTTGCCAACATGCTTGGGCATGCTATACAAGAGACATACGGCGCAACTTCGCCAGAACTGAAGGATTAGACCATGAGCGCTGATTCGCGCAGCGGGACCCAGAACGGACGAGTGCTGTATTGCTCTTTCTGCGGCAAGTCCGAGCATGAAGTGCGAAAGCTGATTGCCGGACCTTCCGTCTACATTTGTGACGAATGTGTCGACCTTTGCAATGACATCATTCGCGAAGAGGTCCACGCGAAACCGCAGACCAAGGGCTTGCCCAAACCGCAGGAGATCTGTGCGGTACTTGATGAATATGTCATTGGCCAGTCGCAGGCCAAGAAGGTGCTGTCAGTTGCGGTGTACAACCACTACAAGCGCCTGTCGGTTAAGGGCTCGCAAGATGGTGTTGAGCTCTCCAAGTCCAATATCCTGCTGATTGGCCCGACCGGATCGGGCAAGACGCTGTTGGCGGAAACGCTGGCCCGCTTGCTGGATGTGCCCTTTGCCATTGCCGATGCAACGACCCTGACCGAAGCCGGATACGTGGGTGAGGACGTCGAGAACATCATTCAGCGTCTGTTGCAGAAATGCGACTACGACATTGAGAAGGCGCAGCGCGGCATCGTCTACATTGATGAAATCGACAAGATCGCGCGCAAGTCGGAAAACCCTTCCATCACCCGCGATGTGTCGGGCGAAGGCGTGCAGCAAGCGCTGCTCAAGCTGATTGAGGGCACGATTGCACAGGTGCCTCCGCA
Organism: uncultured Panacagrimonas sp.; assembly: GCA_963975245.1. Taxonomy (GTDB): domain Bacteria; phylum Pseudomonadota; class Gammaproteobacteria; order Nevskiales; family Nevskiaceae; genus Panacagrimonas. The sequence goes on from CAXBFJ010000007.1 coordinate 188,007, forward strand.
AGGTGGCCGCAAGCATCCGCAACAAGAATTCCTACAGGTTGATACGGCGGGCATTCTGTTCATTTGCGGTGGTGCTTTTGCCGGGCTGGATCGCGTGGTCCAGGATCGCACTGAGAAGGCCGGCATTGGCTTCTCTGCTGACGTCAAATCCAAGACAGACTCGAAGAAGATCAATAAGTTGCTGTCCATCATCGAGCCGGACGATCTGGTGCGCTTCGGCCTGATTCCGGAGTTTGTGGGGCGTTTGCCCGTTGCTGCCGTCCTCAATGAGTTGGACGAAGCGGCATTGATCCAAATTCTCCAGGAACCCAAGAATGCGCTGATCAAGCAGTACGGCAAGCTCTTTGAGATGGAAGGCGTTCAGCTCGAGTTCCGGGAAGATGCCTTGCATGCGGTTGCCGTGAAAGCAAAGGAACGCAAAACCGGCGCGCGAGGGCTACGCACCATTCTTGAAAACATTCTCCTTGACGTGATGTACGACCTGCCTTCGATGCAGAATGTCAGCAAGGTTGTGGTGGACGATGCCGTTGTGCGTGGTGAATCCAAGCCTTTTGTCGTTTACGAGAATGCGGACAAGCCGCGCAGGGAAGCAAAAAATTCGGCCTGAAGCGGAATTGGAGACGATTCGCGCAGGGTGAAGTAGGGCGTATCTGCCGGGCCTGCCTTGAATCCGGGTGGGTTCGCCCTCATCTGCAATAATTGAAAGCGTGCCCAGCGCGCTCCAGACAGGATTCCACAGTGCCTTCAAATCCAGAAAAAATGACGCCCGTTCTTCCACTACGTGATGTGGTGGTGTACCCGCACATGGCGATTCCGCTGTTTGTGGGGCGCGAAAAGTCGATCAAGGCGCTGGCGGCAGGGATGCAGGATGACAAACGCATCCTGCTCGTTGCACAGCGAACCGCGGATAATGATGACCCTGGTGCAGACGACATGTACGCCGTCGGCACGCTCTCCACCATTTTGCAGATGCTCAAGCTGCCAGATGGCACGGTAAAGGTTCTGGTGGAGGGGCAGCAGCGCGCGCTGATCCAGAACATGAATATGGACGGCGCATTTATTACTGCGCAGTGCACGCCGCTACCAGCGGATGAGCCCGATGACGGAAAAGAGATCGACGCGCTGAACCGATCGACTCTGGCCCAGTTCGAGCACTACGTGAAGCTCAATAAAAAGGTCCCTGCAGAGCTGTTGCCGTCACTGGCAAGCATGGATAACCCCGGCCGACTGGCAGACTCCATTGCGGCACACCTGAACCTGCGTTTGGAAGACAAGCAGCAGGTGCTTGAAATTGCCGACACCAAGTCTCGCCTGGAGCATGTGTACGCGCAGCTCGAGAGCGAAATTGATGTCCTGCAGATCGAAAAGAAGATCCGCGGACGCGTCAAGCAGCAGATGGAGAAGAATCAGCGCGAGTACTACCTCAACGAGCAGATGAAAGCGATTCAGAAGGAGCTCGGCGAGAACGAGGATGCTCCCAATGAAATCGAGGAGTACAGCAACAAGATTGAGAAAGGTGGATTGTCCAAGGAAGCCAAGGGCAAAGCGCGCGCTGAACTCAACAAGCTCAAGCAAATGCCGCCCATGTCGGCAGAGGCAACGGTCGTCCGCAATTACCTGGACTGGCTGACCAATGTGCCCTGGAAGAAATCGACCAAGGCCCGAATTGACCTCGCTGCGGCGCAAGCCAAGCTCGATGAAGATCACTATGGCCTGGATAAGGTCAAGGAGCGCATCGTCGAGTATCTCGCGGTCCTGAGCCGAGTGCGCAAGCTCAAGGGGCCGATTCTCTGCCTGGTGGGCCCCCCGGGCGTGGGCAAGACGTCTCTTGGCCGGTCCATTGCAGATGCGGTGAACCGCAAGTTTGTTCGGATGTCGCTGGGCGGGGTTCGTGATGAGGCGGAAATCCGCGGCCATCGACGCACCTACATTGGCGCGATGCCGGGCAAGATTATCCAGAACATGTCCAAGGTCGGCGTGCGAAATCCGCTGTTCCTGCTCGACGAAATTGACAAGATGTCGATGGATTTTCGGGGCGATCCCTCGTCCGCGCTGCTTGAGGTCCTAGATCCCGAGCAGAATCACAACTTCAACGACCATTATCTGGATGTCGACTTCGACTTGTCCGACGTTATGTTCGTGGCAACAGCCAATACGCTGAATATTCCAGGGCCGCTGCTCGATCGTATGGAAGTCATTCGTCTGGCCGGCTACACAGAGCCTGAGAAAATGGCAATTGCACGCCATTACCTGATTCCAAAGCAGCTCAAGAACAATGGCCTGAAGAAAGGAGAGCTGGAAATTCAGGACGGGGCCGTACAGGGCATCGTGCGCAATTACACGCGCGAAGCCGGTGTGCGTAATCTCGAACGCGAGATCAGTAAAGTCGCGCGCAAAGTAGTCAAGGAAATTCTGCTCAAGCCTGACTCCGATGAGATAAAGGTTGATGACAAGAATCTAAGTGACTATCTGGGCGTGCTGAAGTATCGCTTTGGTCGCGCAGAAGAGAAGAATCAGGTTGGGCAGGTGACAGGTCTTGCCTGGACAGAAGTCGGCGGCGAGCTACTCACCATCGAGGCTGCGTTGGCGACGGGTAAGGGCAAACTCTCGCAAACAGGATCGCTCGGAAATGTCATGCAGGAGTCCATCCAGGCCGCTTTGACTGTCGTCAGATCACGCGCAGAAGAGCTCGGCATCGACGCTGAGTTCCACGCAAAGAACGATATTCACGTTCACGTGCCTGAAGGTGCAACACCCAAGGATGGCCCTTCTGCGGGTGTCGGGATGTGCACGGCATTGGTCTCAGCCCTGACCGGAATCCCAGTCAAGGCAGAGGTCGCCATGACCGGAGAGATCACTCTGCGTGGCGAGGTGCTGCCCATTGGCGGCCTTAAGGAAAAGCTTCTGGCCGCAAGTCGTGGAGGCATTCGAACGGTTCTGATTCCAGAGGAAAACATCAAGGATCTCGCGGACATTCCTCAAAGCGTTAAAGATGAATTGAAGATTGAGCCGGTGCGCTGGATAGAAGATGTGCTGCGTCATGCTCTTGAACGAGCGCCGGAGCCAAGGCCTTCAGACAAACCCAAGACGGTATCTGACGACAAGACCGTTGAAAGCAGCCGGCCACATTGAGCTGCCTGTCCGCTTGCAATAATCCGGCGTTCGTGCATCAGCATTACGCCCATTTTCTGGGCAAAATTTTCAATTGACGCTGCTGAGAGCCCCTTGCTATAAAGCCGCCTCTGTCGCGACCGGCAACAAAATTTAACAAGCAGTTTCGCGACAAACCTTTGGTGCGACGCACGACATTTTTTGCAAATGAATGCGGCCATCACGAATAGCCGGACCTAAAGAACAAGTTGGCCGGAACAACGCCGGGATATTTACCACTGATTCCTAATCGAGGGGACACACACCATATGAAGAAAGATGAGCTGATCAGCGCAGTTGCCGACAAGGCAGACATTTCCAAGGAAGCCGCTGGCCGTACACTCGACGCGTTTGTTTCGGTGTTGACCGATGCGCTCAAGGCTAATGACGAAGTCACCCTCGTGGGATTTGGCAAGTTCCTGGTGCGCGAAAGAGCTGCCAGAACGGGCCGGAACCCCAAGACCGGAGAGGAGCTCAAAATCGCTGCGAGCAAAACTCCTTCATTTAAAGCTGGCAAGGCGCTCAAGGACGCTATAAACTAGCTGGCTCTGCGGGGCGCTTGATCGGTATATCCTTCTTTCGTCACGGGGTGCTTAGCTCAGCTGGTAGAGCGTCGCCCTTACAAGGCGAATGTCGGCGGTTCGAGCCCGTCAGCACCCACCAGATTATTTATTGGAGCGGTAGTTCAGTTGGTTAGAATACCGGCCTGTCACGCCGGGGGTCGCGGGTTCGAGTCCCGTCCGCTCCGCCAATATGTGGTTTCAAATGGGGCACCTCGCGGGGTGCCTCATTTGTTTCTGCCATAAAAAGTTTTCAAGGTGATCTGAGCCATGCTTCAAAACATACGTGATCGTCTGACTGGGCCTTTGGTCTGGTTCGTAGTGGGCCTGATCGGCATTCCATTCGCGTTCTGGGGCATCGGCACTTTCAACTTTGGCGGAGGCGACCCGGTTGTCGTCAAGGTCGGCGACCAGGACATTACCCAGAATCGATTCCAGCAAGCTTTCAATCAGCGCTACCAGCAATATCGAGCGCTGCTCGGCGATGGCTTCCGAGCTGACTTGTTTGATGAAGGCCAGTTTCGCCGCCTGACCCTGGACGACATGATCCAGGACTCTGCAATGCGCCAGTTCGCAATCGAACAGGGCTACCGTGCCAGCGACCAGTCCGTGCGTGATCTTTTGCTTGAAATTCCGGCCTTCCAGAGTGATGGCAAGTTTTCCAAGGACACCTACCTGCAGGTCCTTCAGCGCCAGGGTATGACACCTGAGAGCTACGAGAGCCAGCTCAGGCAATCACTGGTCATTGATCAGCTACGTAATGCGATACAGACCTCTGCCTTCGTAACGGATGAGGAAGTCTGGCAGTCGTACCGCCTAGAGAAGCAAACGCGCAGTATTACGGCCGTTCCCGTTACGACCAAGAATTTTCGTGACAAGGCGGAGGTCAGCGACGAGCAAATCGCTGAGTTGTACGCAAGCGATAAGAAGAATTACATGTCGGCAGAACGGATGAAGGTCCGTTACATCGAGCTGGACCGCAACAAGTTGCCGGAAATCGAGAAGCCTGACAGCGAAGTACTCAAAGTCCTGTACGACGCGGAGAAGGATGCGCGCTTCTCCTCCCCTGAAGAACGAAAAGCCCGGCATATTCTCATTGAGTTCGGTGACGACAAAGCTCAGTCCCGCAAGCTGGCGGAGGGCCTATCAGAACAGGCACGCGCCGGAACAGATTTTTCCGAATTGGCCAGCACACATTCGTCGGATCCTGGCTCAAAGGAAAAGGGCGGTGATCTGGGCTGGGTCAGAAAGGGCGTGATGGTGCCTGAATTCGAAGCGGCTTTGTTTGCCATGGAGTCCGGGAAAGTATCTGACCCGGTGGAGTCTGATTTTGGTTGGCACGTGATCCGTCTGGATGAAGTCCGCGAGCCATCGGTTCGCGCATTCGAAGATGAAGCGGTTCAGGCTGAACTGCTCGACGTATTTCGTAATCGCGAGCGAGAAACGCATTTCAAGGAATTGTCTGATCAGCTTGAGTTGTTGGCGTTTGAAAACACCGAACTCGAACCTGTCGCAGAAAAGCTTGGACTGCAGGTGCAGACCAGCGATTGGTTCACGCGCGGTGAAGGGCAGGGAATTGCAACAATCGAAGCAGTCCGATCAGCTGCATTTGCCCCTGAAGTCATTCAGTCGGGCGAAAACAGTAAGCCTATCGCCGCTAGCGCTGATGCGCTGGTCGTTGTTCACAAGGAAGAACACGAAGCGGCGCGTCAGTTGCCATTGGAAGAAGTCATCGACGAGCTTCGCGAACGACTGGTCACGGAACAGGCCCGGCGGCTTGCAGGCGAAGCAGCGGCATCGATCGTTGCTGAGGTCAAGGCAGGAGCTAAGCTGACTGACATCGCGCAGAAGCGTGGGCTGGAAGTGCAGTTTTCCGGCGATGCGCAGCGTGGCCAGGCTGAGCTCGATGCATGGGTTGCGTCTGCTGTTTTTCGGATGCCGCGCCCTGATTCTGGAACCGTGGAAGTTCAGGCCCTGCAGAGCAGTGAAGGCGGCATGACTGTCGTAGCCTTGACGGCAGTCAATGATCCAGAGCGACCCGCCGAAGCAGATCGTGCTTTGGATAGCGCACGCGATCCCGTGAGAGACGGTGTGGCCGGTGCAGAATTTGCTGCTTATCAACAGGCGGTGGAAGATGCGGTCTCCGTGGAGATGGTCAACGCGCCAGAGCTGGAAGCCAATAAGCCGGAATTCTGATCGTCTGTTGCCACCCTGAATTGCGTAGGGGCGTCGGCTCCCGTAACTTGAAGCCTCACGTGCAGCGCCGGTGAATGTGTCATTGTCCGGCTTGCCTCGTGGCTCGTGGCAATCAAGTGCATTGAGTTCGGAGTAACGCGAATGAGCGGTGAGAACATATCTGCTGACTTGAACCCGGAATGCAAGTCGCGACTGCCGGCGCTACACTGGCAGATTGTCATTGCCCTGGTCTTGGCCTGCATAGCAGGAATGACGCTGGGTGATAATCCGACGTTCATTGCCAGTGCTGACTTTGTTGGCAAGCTGTTCTTGAACGCGCTCAAGATGATGATCATTCCGCTGATATTGGCGTCGATGGTCTCTTCCATGATGGGGATGAATGATCAGGGAGCGCTAGGAAGACTCGGCCTGTTCACCGGCCTGTTCTTTGTTCTGACCACGACTGCTTCAGTACTGACAGGTCTGATTCTGGTGAACTGGATTTCACCGGGGCTTATCAATGGCGCACCAGCTAGTGAGCAACTAGGTCTGGCGGTTGATACCAGCGCCGTTATTGGCTCGATAGAAGGTCGCGGTTCGGGCGATATTCTCGGTGTTTTTCTGCGAATGGTCCCGCCAAATCTGATTGAGGCGGCGTCGTCTGACCAAATGCTTGCTGTCATCTTTTTCGGCATCTTGTATGGCTACTTTGCATCACGACTCAAAGGATCGTTGGCGCAGACACAGCGCCAATTCTGGGATGGCCTTTATGAAACCATGATCGCGATTACCGGTTGGGTGATGATGTTTGCACCTATTGGTGTGTTTGCGCTGGTATCCAAGACGATTGGCTTGACCGGCTGGAGCGCGGTAGGGCCCTTGCTCAAGTTCTTCTGGGTGGTGGTTCTGGCCTTGGCGATTCAGGCTTTTCTCTGGTTGCCCCTGATTCTCAAGCTTCTTGCCCGCGTTTCGCCCCGTGCGCACTTCAAGGCGGCCGCGAAAGCGATGCTGACTGCTTTCTCCACCAGTTCTTCTGTGGCCACTATTCCGGTCAGCATGGAATGCATGCGTCGCGGGGCAGGGGTTTCGCAGAAGATCAGTGGCTTCGTGCTGCCGCTGGGTTCCAACCTCAACATGAACGGAACTGCGCTGTATGAATGCGTTGCAGCCATGTTCATTGCCCAGGCCTACGGGCTGGAGTTGTCCTTTTTCTCGCAGTTCCTGATCGTCATGCTGGCCGTGATTACGGCCATCGGTGTTGCTGGCATTCCTTCGGCCAGTCTGGTCGCGATTGCCGTCATTCTGGGCGCTATCGGGCTTCCCTTAGAGGGCATTGGCCTGATCCTGGCCGTGGACCGCATTCTTGACATGGCGCGGACCTCGATCAACGTCTTCGGAGATACCGTCTGTACGGTTCTGATGGCCAGATGGCAAGGTGAAGACGGGATTCTCGGCGAGCCACGCATGGGCAAGCCCCAATAGACGCTCTCTTCTTTGCCCGCTATGTTCTTGGAAGTTCCTTATAAGGGTCTTCCCATGAAACTGGTTAATTCAACGCCTAGCGCTTTCGGACGAAAAGTTGCAATTGCACTGACGGAGAAAGGCATCCCGTTTGAGCAGGTGATGGACGTGCCCTGGAATGATCAGACGATCGTGCCCGAGTTCAGTCCGCTTGAGCAGTTACCAATTCTGGTGACTGACGATGGCCAGAAAATTTACGATTCCATGTACATTCTGGAGTGGTTGGAGCGACGCTATCCGAAGCCTGCGCTCCTGCCGCGCGGCGACGACGAGGTTCTTGCGGTCAAGCGACTTCAACTCCTGTCAGAGCGCCTCATGGAGATTATTGTTCTGTGTGTTTTTGAAGAGCAGAGAGAACATCCAAGTGAAGCCTGGACGGCGAGACAAAGGCGCAAGATCGGAAGCGGTCTGGCTGAAGTCTCCAGGCTGGTAGCGTCTCGCGTAGTCACGCCGGGGCAGCCGATCAACTATGCCGATTGCGCCACCGGTCCGATGCTGACCTGGTTCGATTTCATGCTTTCCAACGGAATGTTTTCTCAAATCCCGGAAGCGCGCTGGCGTGATCACCACCCAAATCTGGTGACTTATGTGGATGCGCTCGAATCTCGCGACTCGTTCCAGCAAACCGCTCCGGAAATGTTTGTCGTCGATCTTCCCGCTGTTGTTAGTTGAGGTTTGATCTGAAGGCTCGAACTGGAGTCCACGGAACAATTACGGGCTGCCAGATGCCGATAAATGTGGGCGGGTAACGGCTGCAATTACCGCCCGAGTCGGGAAAGTCCTGCAGGTGGACGCGTCCGGCTCTCTTGAGCCATCCGCTGGACCTTAAGGCCGCGATTTTTCCTATCAGAGCCGTTGCGGCGGGTCACCAGGCTGGCACCGCAACGGCTCATGCTTCAGATATCCAACACCAGACGCGCTGATTTTGCCCTTGAGACGCAGACGCACATCTGCTTATTGGAGTTGCGCTCGGCGTCACTCATGACCGCGTCGCGATGATCGGGGACACCCTCCAGTACGGGTGTGATGCAGGAGCCGCATATGCCCTGTGTGCAGGAACACATGACCTGATGTCCGTTGCCATGCAGGACGTCTATGAGGAACTCATCAGGCTGAACCTGCAGCGTCTTCTTGCTGCGAGCCAGAAAGACTTCGAACGACTTGTTCTCTGTAGCATCAATTTTTGGTGGTGCAAAAGTTTCCGAGAACATCGCGGTCTGCGGCCAGCCTTGTTGCTCTCCAGTCTGCATTACAGACGACATGAAGCCACCGGGCCCACAGATGTACAGGGCGGTATTGCGCTTGTACTGACCGAGAATTTGTCCGGCGTCAAAGCGTTGCTGTATATCGGCGTTGTCGAGATACACATGAACGGCATCCGAAAAAGGGATCTCGGAAAGCGCATCAGCGAAGGGCTGCGCTGCCTGGTCCCTGGCACAGATGTGCAATTCAAAGGGCTTGCCCGCGGCCCAAAGCCGGTGCGCCATGGAAAGTAAGGGAGTGATGCCGATGCCGCCTGCAATCAGAACATATTGTTGAAAGTCCAGATTGAGCGGGAAGTTGTTGCGCGGGCTTCCAATCTCAACTGCGTCGCCTGGCCGCATGGATTCGTGAAGCAGTTTCGATCCGCCTCTACCGTGCACATCCTTCTTCACCGCGATGACGTAGCGATTGCGCTCGGATGGGTCGTTGCACAGCGAATACTGTCGTACGAGTTTGTCGCTGATTCTGACATCGATATGAGCGCCTGCGTCGAATGCGGGCCAGCTGGATCCGTCTGCGGGCACAAACTCGTAAGACTGAATATCTGCGCCGACAACGCTGACGCGCTCAAGCTTTGCATTGAGCCACTGTTGCGTTGCGGGCTTCGGGAGTTTGATGTCGGTGCACTCGGACCAGATGGTCCTGTTCGGTATGTTCTGGCTCCGGAAAAGTTGCTCACCCAGGCGCCACGCTTCGTGATAGCGATAAAACGGCACGTTGGGGGCGAGATGATGCAGGCAGTGAACAGACTGGCCCAGCATGAAATATTTGCCGAACGTGCTGACTTTCACCTCTACCGTGGTCTGAAACGGGGCGTCTTCCCAACGAACGCCTTCGGGGTGCTGGATACTGGCAAAGAGCCATATCACGAGGGCAAAGCCCAGCCGTGATGGAATCATCCACGCCAGAAAGAACTCAAAAGCGTAGGGTCCGAGCAGCCCGACAGCGTGAACAATGACGTAGACCGTCAGAACGACCACGACTTCTCTGCGCACGGACTTGGGGCGTTCGCTCCAGCGCTTGAAGAACCAGTACAGCCAGGTGAAGTCGGGCGCGAAGAAAGCCGTGAATCTCTGCAGGCCTCGTGACGCAACAAAAACCTCATCTGGATCAAGAATCTTGTTCCCGGTGTGCCGATGATGTTCCAGATGCAGATAGCGGTAGAACTGTGTTGTCAGACCGGGGATCATGATGAAGGCGGCGATGTTGCCGAGCACGTCGTTCAATTTCCGGTTGCTCGACACGGAGCGATGAGTCGCGTCGTGCAGTGGTGTGAAAATGATGTAGATGAAAACCGAGTTGATCACCATCATTGGAAACCAATGAAGGTAGCCTGCCATCCAGGCCCATGTAGACAGGCCGAAAGCGGCGTAGACGAGCGCAATCAGTCCGAACTGATGCAGGGAGATCAGTGGGGGCGTACTAACCGCTCTGAAGCGGGGTTCGCGGACGACTTGTTCGAGAACTTCTCGGGTTGAGGTCGCAAAGGTAAACGCCATTTTCTATTCCTCCAGTATTTGTCGTAAATCCTAGAGAAATCCCTATCCGAAGATAGGTTACTTGCGGACGGGTATAGGGTTAATCTCGGTCAAACCATAAAGAAACGACCTTCAATGGGAAATGCGAGCTATATCGATGATCGGCCGTACCCCACTTTCAAGATTGAAGTGCTGGATGACTTGTTATCCAGCGAAGGTATAAATACGGAACGTCTTCTTGCGGGCACCCAGATCCGGCCCGATCTTATTCGCTCATCCGAAACACGCGTTTCCCGCGAGGAACTTGTTGCGGTCTACAAGAACGCCTGCAAGCTCACTCAACATCCCGGCAGGCTGGCGCTCAGCGCTGGAGGGCGCCTCCGGCTGGCGTCCTACGGCATGTATGGTTTTGCGCTGATGACCAGCCCCAACTTCCGGCACGCTCTGGATTTCTCGATTCGCTACCATCAGCTCGCCAGCCCTACTGTTCTCATGTCCCTCAGTGTGGATGACGACGATGAACTCGCCATCATTCGACTTCAGGATGTCCTGCATATCCCCGAACTGCATGTATTCAATCTTGAATTGCAGTTCAGTCTTGTTCAGTCCCTGAGTCGAGACATGGTGAGTGATGATTTGTGCTTTGAATCGATTTCGACCACGTATGCAGAGCCGAAGTATGCGGCGCTGTATCAGGAGTTTTTTGGATGTCCGGTGTACTTCGGCCAGCATGCAAACGAAATGCGATTCAAGGAATGGTGGCTCAGGCAACCCCTTCGCAATGCCAGTGCTGTAACCGCTGACCTGACGCAGAAGGTCTGCGACAAGGTGCTCGCCAGCATGGCCCCGCGTGAGGGGGCTGAAGAAGCGGTCAAGTCACTGCTGAACCAGAATTTGCGCGAATATCACAACATCGAGCGTATTGCGGCTCGACTCAGGATGTCCTCGCGAACCTTGCGTAGACGGCTTACGGAGGAGGGCGTCAGCTTTCAGGACCTGCAGCGCGACGCGCGGCAGCGCTTTGCCATTGCCTATCTGCGCGAAACCAACATGAGCATTGAAGATATTGCAGATCAGCTTGGTTTCAGCGACGCGGCTAATTTCAGGCGTGCGTTCAAGCAGTGGACTGGACGGGTCCCGAGCAGCTATCGATCCTGAGACGAGTGCCCGGCGTCTGATTTGGGCCCTTCATCAGTGAGTCATCCTACTGGAACTTCATTGACGGAGAGGGGCGTGCACTCATCGGTGTTCGCTGGCCTCTCCGTCAATTCGCGATCAAGCGTCGAAGCTCATTCCCATGATGTTGTAGCCGGCATCGACGTACAGGATTTCACCCGTTATTCCGGACGCCAGGTCAGAAGAGAGAAAGGCTGCGGCATTGCCAACTTCCTCTACGGTGACGTTCTTCTTCAGAGGTGCGGCTTGGCTGGCCTTGGTCAGCATATCCCGGAAGCCGGAAATGCCGGCCGCGGCAAGCGTCTTGATGGGGCCGGCAGAGATGCCGTTGACACGGATGCCCATCTCACCGAGGTCGGCTGCCATGAACCTGACATTGGCTTCCAGACTGGCCTTGGCAGCGCCCATGACGTTGTACATCGGCACCGCTCGCACGGCACCCAGGTAGGTCATTGTCAGCATGCTGGCATTGCGGCCTTCCATGAGCGGGCGCGCGGCTTTGCCCAGTGCGGCAAAGGAATAGCTGCTGATGTCGTGTGCGATGCGTGAACCTTCACGCGTCACGGAGTCGAGATAGCGACCTGCAAGTTGCTCACGGGGTGCAAAGCCAATGGAATGGACCAGGACATCAAGGCCGCCCCATTGATGCTTCAATTCGGTAAACACTTCTTCAATCTGCTTGTCTTCGCTGACGTCGAGCGGCAATACCAGATTGGATCCACATTCGGCGGCAAAGGCTTCTACACGTGGTTTCAGGCGTTCGCCCTGGTAGGTAAATGCCAGTTCAGCGCCTTCGCGCTTGAAGGCTTCGGCAATGCCCGTTGCAATGGAACGATCACTGGCGACACCCGTGATGAGCGCCTTCTTTCCGGCCATGAAACCCATGCGTTGATTCCTCTTGTGCGTATTGAATGCGGAAGTTTCCGCGTTCCGGGCCAGACTTTCCAGTGCCAGACCTGTTGCACAGGAATCCCGAAGCAGAATCGCCAGCAAGTTACGGCGCGCGAACGATCAATCCGTTTGCTGGATTCAGCTCACACCGGTCTGGATATCAGGCGTTTGCCGCAAATCCGTTTGCTGAAGCTTAGGTGGGCAGGAAGACGATCGGATAGTTCGGGTAGGTGAACTCGGGAACGTTCTTGGCGCCAAAATTAAGCAGCTTGACGCGCTGCACTACCTTGCGTTCCAGCTCCGCATTACCCAGTTCGCTGGATACCAGCTCGCACGATGTGACAGAGCCATTGGGCGCAATGGTCAGGCGTACAACCACCTTTCCGCGCAGACCTGGGTCGTTGCGCAAGGCGCGATTGAACATGGAGTAGAACGCAGCCTTGTTACGGTCAAACACCAGCTGAATTTCTTCCAGTGTTCTGCCTGGGCGACGTGAAGTGCCATCCTGACCTGGCTTTTTGATATCCGGGCCGACACCTTTGGGGGCTTTGACAACAGTTGTTCTGCGTTCGCCAAGCCCGGCGCCACTCTGGGTTCGCGGAGTGGTCGGGGTTGCAGTGCCGATGCCGCCACTGCCGCTGGCCGCCGAGGCTGCAATAGAGGATGCGCCACCGCCGCCACCGCCTGCTCCAGGTCGCGCCGCGACAACCTCATCGCTGAGCTGACGCGCTGAATCCAGGCCAGACAGGGAGTTGTCACGCAGATCTGCAAGTTGGTCTGACAGCGCATTGATGCCGCTTCGCTTGGCCACTTCGCGAGCGGACTGCTCCAGTTCCTGCTGGGTTGGTTGTGGTTTTACCGGTGCTTCGCGTTTTGGCGCGGGTTCCTTCTTGGGCTCCGGCTTCTTCACTTCCTTGACGGGCTCAGGCTCCGGTTCCGGCTTCTTTTCCTCAGCGGGCTTGGGCTCTTCTACCTCTTCCGCAATAACGGCGTCGGGAAGAATGTTGACGTAGGTTGTGTCAACGGTCTCGCCACCACCTTCCTGTACGCCGAACAGATCAAGAAATGGGATCAGTATGGCAAGGATGATGTAGGGGATGAGGACTGCAGCCAGGACACGACGGAAGCGCCGGTCAGCGCGTTCGTTGAAGTCCCAACCTTCAGCTGAAAGTGCAAACAGGCTCACAGTTCGCCGGCTCCTTCCTTTTCAATGACGGCCAGCGCAATTTTTGCAAAGCGGGCATCGCTGCAAGTTGCCATGACTTTCTTCAGCACGTGGAAGGGGATGGCCTTGTCCGCCATGATGTTGACGTCGCCGCGCGTCACTTCAGATGGACCACCACCTTTAACCTGCATCAACTGCTTTTCATTGAGCTTGTACTTGAGGTCAGGCAGGACATTGACTTGTGATGTCGCGGCATCGGCCGTGCTCATCACGCGCTGGTTGTCCACGATGATGTCGTTGTTGGTCACCAGGATCAGCACCGTTTGCTTGGGCTGTTCCTTGGCGACAGATTCAGGCAGCTGCAGGGCTTTGGGGCTCGGCAGGATTTCCACCACGAGGGCGTTGACCAGGAGATAAAAAACCAGAATCGCGAAAATATCGATCAGGGAGACGACATTGAGTTCGCCCTGATGAGATCTTGCGCGGGTTTCCCGGATGATCTTCCTGCTTCGGCGTGAGCTCGACTTCATGGGGCGGACGCCTCCGAATCATCGAGCTTGCGTGCTTCGCCAACTGAGATCAGCGGAAACAGTTCACGTGGGAGGCCGCCGGCGCGTGCTTCAGCCGGGGTAAGACGAACCGTATCCATGATTTCCACGACACTTTCATAGGGCACATCGGATTCGATCATCAAAGTGATGTTCTGTTCCGAAGGCTTGGCTTGTTTGACCTGGACCAGCAATTCCGACAGGGCGCTGAAGTTGTAGCCAACCGGTGTGCTCGGAATATTCCGCACCGCACCGTTGCTGTCTGCAATCTCGATGACGCCTTTGCGCACAGTGGCCGTGAGCTGCAGGTTCTGGTTTTCCGGAACCGGCTGCTGGTCGGGGGCGGGCAGGTTGAGGTTGATGACATTCAATCGTGCCGCCGCCAGCGAAGAGCTCACCAGCAGGAAGAAGACGAGCACCGCAAATACGTCGATCAAGGACACGATGTTGAGATGCACCTGCTGTGCGCTCGACTTGTGGATGCGCTTCAGGCGGCGCACGCGGCGCGTCATCTTCATATCAGGAGAATTCCTTTGTCAGCTGTCAGCGCGAATCAGGAGCCGCTGCGAGTACCGCCACAGACGATGCTGACAAAGCGAGCGCAAACACCTTCAAGGCCGTCCACAAGGGCTGTTGCGCGAGCCTGCAGGTAGGAATGCAGCATCAGGCTAGGGATAGCGACCAAGAGTCCGAACGCAGTACAGCTCATGGCCTCGGAAATGCCGGCTGAAAGCAGATCAGCCTTTTCCGTGGGGTCGGCATTACCCAGCGCGGCAAAGGCACTGATCAGGCCGATAACCGTTCCGAGCAGGCCAAGCAACACGGCGAGGTTGGAGAAGGTGGCGAGATAGTGGGTGCGCTTTTCGATGGCAGGCAGGACTTCCATCAGGCCCTCTTCAGTGGCGATTTCCACTTCGCTTCTCTTGGGATCAACACGCGACTGGCTGATGCCGTTGCTCAGGATGCGGCCGATCGCAGTCTCGGAGTCCTTGACCACGCTCGCGGCGCCGTCGAATTCGCCTTTGGCAATTAGGGGCTGAACGTTATCCCAGATGACGCGATTTTCTTTCTCGGTCCGGCGCAGGAAGGCATATCGCTCGATGGCAATTGCGATCGTGGCCACCAGCACCAGGGCGATGGGATACATGAACAGGCCGCCGTTCTGGAAGAAGGTGACTGCGGCAGAAAATGAGTCCATGGGGTTTCTCGGTTATCGACAGAAAAGGGAGACCGGCTTGAAAGCTGATCAGGGTGAAGGAGTAGATGCTGCGGGTGCTGGGGCAGGATTCTTTGCCGCCAGCGCGTTGCTCAGGGCTTCGTGATATTCCACCTGGCGGGCGAATACCACGCGATCAACCGGCGACATGTCAACTTCCATCAGGCGCGGTGGACGATCGATGTTCTGCTGGGAAAACGCGTTTCGCCAAGGTGTAATGTACAGACCAATGGGAGATTCGCGCTCGCCCACAATGGTGGTGCCCGCGTCTTTCGATGATCCTGCATCAGTACGCAGGTCTTCTCGAGCGGCTGCGTTCAATGCGGGTTGCTCATTGTCCGCGGGGGAATCGGCTGTTGATTGCGCTTGCGCATACAAGGGCAGGACGAGCATCAGTGCAAAAAGGTTTCGCATGATTACTTGACCTCCACTTCATCAATTGATTCAGAGGCCGCCTGATTCTGGGTTTGGCGTGACTCGATTTCAGCAATCCACGGCAACACGCGCAGGTCCTTGTCGCCTGCCAGTCTCTGGTAAGCGCGATAGTGCTCGACGGCTGCGGTTGGCTGATTCAGTGATTGCTCCAGTAACAGACCCAGGTTCAGATGCGCAGCCTTGTAGTCCGGCTGGACCTCGACCGCTTTTTCAAAGCTGAGCCGGGCACGTTCGTAGTTACCTGCCTTGCGATTGAGAATGCCCAACCAATTGAAGGCCGAAGCATTGCTGCCATCGGCATTGGCTGCACGTGTGAATGCGGCAATGGCTGCATCCGTTCGCTTTGTGGCAGCAAAGATGATGCCAAGGTTGGTGTGGGGGCCGGTCGCATCCGGCACATCTTTAGACAGGTTCAGAAAAGCCTTTTCGGCTTCCGCAGTCTTGCCCTGTTTCATCAATGTTAATGCCTCGGCAAAGCGCTCTTCCGGAGTTGCCTTTTCCGCTGCAGGTTTCTCGGCCTCGCCATCGGATGGCTTCTGGTCCATGACATCTGGCGGGCTCGGTCGATCCGGCTTCGCAGATTTCGTTGAGCAGCCGGCCAAGATGGCAGCACCGAGCACGATAGCCAGGCCGGTGCGCAGCAGGTCCATGCCTGTCGAATGTTTAGCGCAGGGAGTCATAGGTCTCCTCGCGCTGTTCGCGCTTTTCGTACTGTGCGGGGGACAACTCAACCAATGTTTCCGCACTGCGCTTGATCCATTTGTCATAGCGTCCCTGAAGAATTCGCTTGATGTTGGATTCGTGTGCGTCAATTGCCTTTTCTTCGAACGGATAGGACTGCTCCTCGAGCAGCAGGTCGTACTGTTCGAGCTCCAGTTCACTGAGTCCGGCTGGTCGATCCGATTTCATCAGTGCAGCGCCAAAATCCTGATAGAGGCCGCCAATCTCGAAGGTGGCCGCAGTCGTGGTTTCGGCAAAACCGTATTCGGCTGCACGATTCAGCGCCTGAATGGCATCTTGCATCGCGTCCTTCTTCTGCTTCACCGAAATTTCCAGAGGCGTCGTCAGGCGTAGTGTCTTGGCTTGCGCCGCTGCCATGCGACCCAGGGTCAAGCTTGATGTTGCAGCGAGGCTGCGGGTAGCTTCGGTGCGCTCATTGCCGGCAGTCTGATCGGCGCGGATGATATCGCGCAGCCAACGCTTTTGCCCTTCAGTATCTCCACGCGCGTTGGCCAACTCCATCAGGCGCGTGCGCGCTTCCATGGACTGATCGACAGGGCGGGGGAAGGCCGCAACATAGGTTTCGTAAGTGCGGTACGCGTCGTTGGGCAGTTCTGCCTTGTCATACAGTTTGGCAGCCTGCCACGCGGCGGTCTGGCGAACCTCTGGCGTTTCCGATGAGCGCGCCGCAATGCGTTCAAAGGCTTGCGCTGCATTGGCGGGTTTGCCATCAGACTCGTAAGCCAGTGCCAGCTTCTTGTCGACGTCGGCCTGCAATTTGTTCTGCGGGAACTGGGTCCGGAAGGATTCCAGAACACGGGTCGCAGCGGGCCAATCTTCCAACACCACCAGGCTCGATGCAGCGTCATAGTCCGCATTGGCGCGGATCTTGGAGTTAGGCGTCACACGTCCAACGCGCAGGAAATGATCGACCGCGGCGCGCAAATCGTCGGCTTCACGCGCTGCCTCGCCCTGCTTGTAGATACTGGCAGCGAGGCGCTCCACAACTTCGGAACGCTCAGGCGCCTGCGGCGGGATGAGCTTGAGTTCCTCTGCGTACGCTTCTTCGGAGGCTGCGTGGTTTTTCAATTCAAACTGGGAATCAGCCGTTACGCTCCAGGTATTGCGACGCAGGACGTCAGGCGCCTTCTGCGTGTCATTCAGAACACGGCTGGCAACTTCGATGGCTTCTTCCAGGGACTTCAGTTCGTACAGATCTTCTGCCGCCTGGCTTAGCACAGGCAGCTTGGAAGAATGCTGCGGATATTTCTCGGCAAGTCTCAGGCCGGAATCGACTGCTTCGCGCAGCGCCTTGGGACGTTCGGTCTTGGGCACCTGCTCGGCATGTTTCTCGTAAGCCTGGAAGGCAGCGAGCGCGGCTTCACCAGCCTTTGCGTGGGGCGGGTAGTCGTAGGCCGTGGCGGTGTACTGCTTGGCAGCTTCGAGTGTCTTGCCACCGTCGAGCAGTGCGTCGCTGAGCAGGTAGCTGATCTCAGGCGCCTTGGGGTCGTCCGGGAATACTTCAAGAATGCGTTTGTACCAGCGGGCAGCAACCAGGAACTGCTGGCTGTTCTTTTCATTGTCGGCCTGAGCCTGCGCGTGATTGAGCTTGGCCAGATCGTCCATGTGGCCGCGCAGCGCCGTGAGGATATCCTGCGTTGGTGTCAGGCCTTCCCAGTACGATGCGTCCGGGTCGTAGGTAGTGGCGTAGCGCTCTTTCTCGCGAATCACCAGATCGCCGAAACCGCCCTGGGTGTAGGCGTCGATAACCAGTGACTGGAATGTAGGTGCGAGCGTGTGCTTGGGATAGCGCGTCGGGAAAGCGGTGAATGCCTGCGCCGCGTCGGTGTAGCGCTGCTTTTCAAGCAGGGTCTTGCCCAGAGCGTTGTAGATCAGGGGGTAGAAGCGTGGATTGCCATCCTTGGCAAAACGTTCGCTCACCGCTTCGCCGCCACCGAGTGCGGCAAACGACAACGAGACGACGCGGAGGGAATCCTGCGCAAGATCGCTCTTGCCGCGCGCCACCTGTTTGATCGCATCCTCGATCTCAAGCGGCACCGGATCAGGCAGTTCGCGTTCGAGCACATCAAAGAAGGTGCCAATAGCATCGTCGAATTTGGACTGCCGGTATTGCGCCCAACCCTTCATGTACTGGGCAGGCTCGAAGAAAGGCGTGCGGTCCTGATAATCCATGACCAGCGCGAACTCGCTTTCTGCTTCGGGATAGCGGTCCAGGCGATAAAGCAGGTCGGCCCTTCGGAAATGAGCGTCGCCAGCCAGCGCCGAGTCCTTGTAGTTGTCGGTCAGCGTCTTGAGCGTTGCAATGGCTTCATCCGAGTGGCCCTGGTTCTGCTGCGCACGGGCCAGCTGGTAGAGCACCCGATCATTGCGTGGATCGAGAGGGCGCTCCTTCAACAATTTCTTGTACAGGCTGACGGCCTGATTCAGACGATTCTCACTCTGTTCGTTATCGCCCTGAATATCGTCGACCTGAACCTGCAAGTCCGCGATACGGCGACGCGCTTCGGCCCGGGTTTCCGGATCGGAATCAAGACCCAGCAACTTGCGGTAGTTTTCCAGCGCCTTGTCAGGATCAGGTGCGATGGGTTCAGAGGTGATGATCGGCAGCTTGCTCTCATCCGGGGCGCGCTGCTTGTCAAGCACGTCCCTAATCGGTGGGGCCGCTGGATCTTTGCTGGGGCTCAGTGAGCAAGCGGCGACGGAGGCTGCCAGACAGGTCATGCCCAGGGCGCGAACGAAAGGGGATAGCGGCCACATCATTTGACCTCGTACTCCTCGTCTATGCGCTCGGTTGGCGGCGCCCTGCGCTTCTGTAGCTGCTGTTCGATGGGCTCATCCTTGTCGATCTCATACTCGCCGCTTTCCAGGCGAAGTTGCCGGATCGGGTTGCCCTGCTCGTCAATCTCGAATTCGTCCTGATCCTCATCGGGCAGGGCGCTGTCATACAGGCGAGCCAGAGAGAATCGGGTCTCCACCAGATATTTGTCGATCTTCTGCTTCTGCGCTTCAAGCTCATCTGTCGCCATCTTGCGCAGACGCGCCGCAGCTTGCTGTGAAGCGGCCTTGATGGGTTCGGCCAGACTTTGGCTGCGGGCCGCAAGACCGTCCAGATTTTCGAACGTGCCATCAAAGCTGTCTGGCATGGCGCTGAGTTTGAGGCCCATCACCCGAGACGTGACCTTGCTGATGGGCGCGGTGTACGCGCCTGGCTGTGCCAAGCCTTTTGCCTGCCTGAGCGGCGTATTTGCCTTGACCTCAATTGGCGTCCAGTTCAGACGCGCCTTGGCAATCAGTAGCGACGCGTCAATGGACGGCCGGCTGCTGCCGCTATTGCTTGCCGCACTGATCTTGCCGACCTGACCGCGCAGGGTGTTCAGGCTGGAAGAAATTTGCCGGAGATCACGATACTGCTTGAGTGCTTCTGCAAATCGGTGCTCGGCCAGCAGCGTCTGCAGGTAGTAGGTTTCCGGTGCGTCGGGGAGTTCGCGCAGCTCCCAAGCCCATCCGCTTTCCTTGTCACCTTCGCTTTGCATGATGGTTTCCACCATGCGTCCACCGCGGATCGAACGCATGCCGCGAAGCGTGCGCTTGTAGGCTTGCTCCAGGCGCTCGGCCGCCTGTTCGTAATACTTCACAGCCTGCGTATGTGCGCCCAGGCGATCCAGTGCAAACGGAACCGCTAGCCAGGCTTCCTGCACGGCCGGGTCCTGTGGGTCACGATCCAGCAGTTCTACCCAAGGCACGAGGGCCCGGCGCAGGCTGTCAGATTGCTCGTCAGAAATATTGGACTTGCGAAAACCGCGGATACCGGCGCGATCGTAGGGGTCTTCCAGGTAACCGCGACGCAGAAGTACGCCAAGCGAACCATATTGGCTGCCATCGTCCAGATAGCCGCCGGGACCTTCAATCGCGTTGGCGCGCAACTGCCGTTTTCCTTCCGGCGCTAGCTCAGCCCAGCCTAGGCCGAGCAGGGCGCGATTGGTATATGGCCCCTTGCTGCGGACCCGCATCAGAATCGGCTTTGCTGAACCGCCGAGCTGTTGTTGCAGGAAATGCCAGCCCAGAGTGACGTTGGCGCGATCACGCAGGTTTCGTTCGATGTCTTCGTCGCCACCGGCACGACCGACGCGGTCCAGCAGGCTGCGCCCCTTGGGGAACTGCCCGTCATTGATCAGGGCAACGCCAAGGTTGAACTGCATGAACATTTCGTCCTGCACTGAACCTTCGACATCTTCGAGAATTTCGATGGCCTCGTTGTAGCGGCCCTGTGCCATCAAGACTCTGGAGTAGAGATCCTTCCAGCGATTGTTGAGTTCCCGCGGCAATGATTCCTTGGCTCTGAGCAAGGATGAACGGGCCAGATCATGGTATCCGCGCTCGTATTCAAAACGGGCAAGTTCGAGTTCGGCCTCGGCCTCGTCGAGCGGATCTGATGCAGCTGCGGCCACCGTTTTGTAGGTTTTTTCTGCGCGATCGTGCAGACCGTAGGCCAACTGGTAGCTGGCCAGCATTTCCCAATATTCGGGCGAGGCTTCAAAGTCCTTGCCACCTTCGCGCTGAATCTCCAGCAGCGTGGCAATGGCTGAGTAGTATTGCTTGCTCGCTCCCTGAAAGCGCGCCATGCGTAAGCGCGGATCATTCTCAGAGCCGCGCACGTAGGTATCCACGGCAAAGGCACTATTGGTCGCGCCGAGGGCGCTCAAGGCGCCGGCAAATAGGGTGATGTAGCGAGCGGCCTTCATTGGCTGGCCGCCTTCCACTGGCGTACGCCCATGGCAGGGAGGGCTTTGCGTCCGCCAGGCAGAATCTGGATCTCGATTTCGCTGGGGTCCAGCGTCTTGTCGAAGGCGGCTTCGTGGCGGCCAGAAATTTTCTCGCCATCCGGCGTTTCGCCGCTGTACGTCAGAACCAGCCGATGGGGGCCATTATTCACGTTGGTGTGCTCGATTCGCTGCAGGGCATTCTTTTCCAGCAGGGCCCGTGATGAGTACTCGTCATATTTGTGGACGACCGGGGCGCCGCCGTCGATAGACAGACTCACTTCGTGCAGAAGCAGGTTGCGGACCTTGTTGCTCAGATACACGGACAGGCGAGTCTCGGGAGGAAACAGGAATGCATTGCGAGCCAGATTGGCATCGCGTTCGAGCAGCGTGGCCTCTTCCTTGAGCGCCTGCACCGCCTGATCGATCTGAATGCCTTCTTCGTCAGGCGCAACGGGCTCAAACGCTGCCGCGCTTGTTGCAACGCCAACCACCATTGCGCAGACGCAAAGTTTGATCATGGCCAGAAAGCCGGGGCGAAAGTGCATTAATAGGAGGTGGGCAGATCGGAGGCGGGCGAGTTTAACAAATGATGTTCGCATCGGAAGCGGGAACTTTTTTGTGCCGAAACACGGATTATCTTGTCCGACAACCGGTCGAGGCATCGGTTCGCGCGAAGCCCTTGCTGCCCGCATAGGCCGGGTATGCGGAAGTCGCCGCAATGTCGCATCGTTGAAGGGTCCCGATGGGCTCAGGCCGTTGGCGCCCTGAAGTTGTCTTTCCAGCGGCGCAGTGAAGCAAACGTAGCGACATCGTCTTTGGGCGCTGCGCCCTGCTCACGCTTTACCGCAGCAACGACCGAAGGTTGTGATACGCGAAGGAAGGGGTTAACGCGCTTTTCCAGCTCCAGCGAGGTCGGCAAGCTCGGTTTTCCCGCCTTGCGCAGCTGCGCAACGTGTTCAGCGTACTCGGCGAGATCCTTGTTGTCTGGCTCAACCGCGTTGGCAAAGGCCAGGTTGGCCTGCGTATATTCGTGAGTGCAGTACACCTGTGTCGCGCCCGGCAATTCGGCCAGACGTTCGAGTGAGTGGTGCATCTGAACCGGGGTGCCTTCGAACAGACGACCGCAGCCTGCAGAAAATAGCGTGTCGCCGCAAAGCAGAATGGGTGGGTCCAGATCGCTTGCCCCGGCGAAGTACACGATGTGGCCCAGCGTATGGCCCGGTACTTCCATCACTTTGAATCTGCGGCCCAGCACCTCGATCTCATCACCATCACCCAGGGTGACGCTGAGTTGTGGAATCGTCTTGTGCTCCGCCAGGGGGCCATAAACCGGCACGCTGTGTTTTTGCAGCATGGCGTCGAGGCCGCCGATGTGGTCAGGGTGGTGATGCGTGATAAGGATCGCAACGAGTTGAAGGCCGCGGCGCTCAAGTTCGGCTTCTACCGGTGCCGCGTCGCCCGGATCAACCACCACAGCCTGCCCGCTATGGGACAGCAACCACAAATAGTTGTCCTGAAAAGCCGGGATCGGCGAAATTTCGAGTGCGCCCTGGGCGTCTGGCATGTCGCTGCTCATATCGGTTCCGTGTTGAATAAGGCACTTGGCTGGCCTGAACATCGATCATACCGCCACAGGTAGAATCATCGGGCAAGCGCCGGAGATGGAGCAAAAGATGAACACAAGGCGGCAAGGAAACACTGGACGGCCTTTTTCACGGCAGAGTCTGGCGCAGTGGCTGGATTCGCCGCGCGGAAAGCAGTTGATCTCACTGGAAGGAGAGGAACTCGGCCGGATGTTGCCGGAAATCTTTGGGCGGCATCTGCTGCAGATCGGTTCCTGGGGGCGCGATCGCCAGCTTCTGGGTAAATGTGAAACGCGCCACCACGCCGTCATAGGCTCGGTGGAGGGTTACGGCGAGGCTGCGCGCATCCAGGCCGAGTGCCTGCCAATTGCAGGAAAGTCGGTCGATGCGGTAGTCCTGGCGCACTGCCTGGAGTTTTCCAACGCGCCCCACAATATTCTGCGCGAAGCCAATCGCATCCTCACTGATCGCGGGCGCATCTACATCCTGGGGTTCAACCCCTGGGGCATCTGGGGTGCGCGCCAGCGCCTCGGTCTTCGCTACCGAGCTTTTCCAGTCGGCGCCCGCTTTTACAGCGTAGGTCGCATGTGCGACTGGCTGGAGCTACTGGATCTGGAAGTCACCGAAGTGCGCCGCTTCAGCGTTGGGTTTCCCTGGAATGAACCACGATCCGATGGCGACGCCTGGAATCTGGCCAGCCTGGCGCGACCTTTTTCGGAGGCGTATCTGTTGTCTGCCAAGAAGCGAGTTCTGCCGGTCAATTTCGTCGGTCGGACCAACCGTGCTCAGGTTCGCTCACTGGTGGGTGTTGCGTCGCCGGCCGCCCGGCGTGATGGTCCTTCGGACCCGGCTTCGGCCTCATGAAAGACGTCCTGGCGTATACCGATGGTGCCTGCAAGGGAAACCCCGGTCCTGGCGGATGGGGAGTCTGGCTGCGCTTTAACGAGCACGAGAAGAAGCTTTGCGGCGGGGAGCCACTGACCACCAACAATCGCATGGAGTTGATGGCCGCCATCCAGGCATTGGAATCGCTCGCACAGCCCTGCAACCTGACTCTGTTTACTGATTCGACCTACGTCATGAAGGGCATTACGGAATGGATGCCGGGCTGGAAGCGAAAGTCATGGCGTACCGCCAGCGGCAAGCCGGTCAAGAATGTGGATCTCTGGCAGCGGCTGGATCAGGCACGCCTCAATCACGAGGTACAGTGGTGTTGGGTCAAAGGCCACTCGGGTGACGAGGGCAATGAGATGGCCGACGAACTGGCGAATCAGGGAATCAACAATCTTTCGACTGCCTGAAGCTTTTGAGGTTACTGACGCCGGCCAGCTGCAGTCCAGCCCGACGCCCGTCATTGATATGCTTCCCGCCTGACTTTCTTAGATGACGCGCGATGAGACAAATTGTCCTGGACACGGAAACAACCGGACTGTCGGTGGAGCAGGGACACCGCATCATCGAGATCGGTTGCGTCGAACTGCTGAATCGTCGTCACAGCGGCAATCACTTTCATCGCTTCGTGAATCCCGACCGTGAGATCGATCAGGGCGCGATTGACGTCCACGGTATTACCAACGAGTTTCTGGCCGACAAACCATCCTTTGCTGATGTTGCTCAGGACCTGTGGGACTGGATTGGTAATGACGAGCTGATCATTCATAACGCGGCGTTCGACATCGGCTTTCTTGATGCCGAGTTTGCACTTTGCAAAGTGGGAAGCCCGCTCGAGAAAGTGTGTTCGGTCATCGACACCGTCAAAATGGCGCGCAAGCTGCATCCAGGGCAGAAGGCCAGCCTCGACGCGCTTTGCAAGCGGTACGCAGTGGACAATTCACGCCGCGAGTTGCACGGCGCATTGCTCGACGCCGAGCTATTGGCGGACGTCTATCTGGCGATGACGGGTGGGCAGTCCGACCTGTCGTTGGATGCGGCGCAGGCGCGTGATGCGGGCGGAAAGATCTTCTCCTGGAGCAGGCAGCTTGGCGTCGAGCAGAAACCACTCAGCGTCCTGCGAGCCACTGACGAAGAACTGAAGATACATCGAGCCAGACTTGATGCAATTGCTAAGAAATCCGCTTTGATCTGGAGCCAGGACAGGGCATAAGCCGGGCTTTTCGCCGTCCGACTCAGTCTGCGGGATCAGGTTTTCTCGCGTCTCGCCATTGCCGTAATCACTTCGAAATAGGGTGGGCGGCTTTCCCGCGAAGTAACACTGCACTCCTGTGCAACGAAGCCCGACCCGCGTAGCAGGGCCTGAAGCTCCGCCTCCTCAAATCCGAGGTTCACGTGGTCAAAGGCGCGCATCGTCTCTTCGTGCGAATGTTTGCGCAGCACGGCCAGGACCAGACGTCCGCCGGGGCGTAACAGGCGATGTGCTTCGGTGAGCAGATTGGCCGCATCGGTGCTGAAGCTCAGGGCATGCATGGCAAACACATGATCAAAGCTGGCCGGAGGGAAAGGCAGCTGGTGCATGTCACCCTCGTGGAAGGAGACGTTCCCGATATCCGATAAGCGCTTGCGGGCGGCATTGATGACCGCACCGCTGATGTCCACGCAGGTCACGCTGCGCGCATGCGGGGCAATCAGTCCTGCAAAAACACCGTCACCAGATGCTAGGTCCAGTACGTCGCCCAGACTGAGCAGCGTCATCAACGCACGTGAAGTGGCTTCCCAGCTGCGGCCCGGTGAGTAATGTTGTTCCATGTGGCCTGCAACCGATTCCGCCCAGGTGCGGTCCCGCTGCCGGTTGCGAACGACCTCATCGGCGCGCTCCCGGTCCAGTCGGGCCTGTGCGTCCTCTAGATTGGGTCGTAACAGGTGCCAGATGGCGCCAGCTGGATCCAGGGCATCGGCGTTAGTCGAATACAGCGCCGCGCCGCCATTGCGCTCGTCGAGGATCATCCCGGCCCTCTTTAGGCGGGTCAGATGTGTTGAGACGCGGCTCTGGGCAAGGCCGGTGATCTCGGTCAGTTCGGCGGCGGAGAGGCTGTGCGCTTCGAGAAGCAGGAGTAGCCGGACGCGGCTTGCATCAGCCAGAAGGCGACAAGCGTCGGTACTCAGTTCAATGGAAAGTGGAATTCCGGCAGCGGGCATATGGCCAGTGGTTGCAAGTGATGTTGGGAGCTGAACAGCAACACGATAGCTGCATTCCCGATTTAACGGGAATGCCGGCCGCGCGCCGCATAGCTTTGCCCGCGCGCCGGCCCCATCTAAGACGGCCCGCGTAAACCGCGCTTATTTGCTTTTCTTTGCGATCGTGCTGTTCTTGGTGGCGGATGGTGCCGACCGTGTCTTGCCTGCCGCTCGGGCGACCCGCGCTGCCC
The DNA here is from genome assembly GCA_963975245.1 of uncultured Panacagrimonas sp. Classification (GTDB taxonomy): domain Bacteria; phylum Pseudomonadota; class Gammaproteobacteria; order Nevskiales; family Nevskiaceae; genus Panacagrimonas. Next base: position 213,995 of record CAXBFJ010000007.1, read on the forward strand.
GCGATGTTGAGGAAGGGCGGGTGGTGACGGTTTTCTTGACGATGCGAGGCGGTTTGACGTCCAGCACGGTATCGAGCCGCTTGCGTGCCTTCTTCACCACCTTCTTGGCGTCCTTTTCGCCCTGCTTCAAGACCGATTTCCCCTTTTTCTCGGCAGCGGCAATCTCTTTATTCAAGGTTTTCTGGACGTCCTTGGCGGTCTTCGCGGCCGCTTTCTGGGCTTTAGTAGCGGCTTCCTTCATTTCCTTGATGGCTTTCTGGGCCGGTCCGGTAATGCGGCTGACCGCCGATTGGCTGAGCGGTGCGTCGGATTCTGCCGTCAGCCGGCTGAGTTCGGCGCGTGTGTCGGCAATGATGGAAAGGGAGTCTCGTGCGTGGCCGATGACGGTCTGCACAGTGCTCTGCAGAAGGTCGATCTGCTCACTGGCGAGATCCTGATAGGGCTTGTCGCCTTTCTTGCTCTTTGCACTGCTGACCGCGCTCTTGTAGTAGTCATTGAGCGCCTTCAGTTCCTGCTCGGCCAGTTTCTGAACCCCTTCAAACACGATGCGACTGGCATTACTGACCACATCTACCGAATCGCGGCGAAGCCGTTCAACATGCGATTTGAGCTGCTCAATCTTGTCATTGGCCGCCATTTTCTTCCCCTGTGAGTCGTTGGTTATCAGGCATTGTTGATGCTGATTATTGCTTGTCCAATCGAGATTAGGTGGCGCCTGAATGGCTGTCAAATGAAGGATTTGTGTGCCTTTTGCGCCGCCCAGACCTGAACTAAGGGAGGTTTACCCACTTTGCCTGCGAGCGCTATGATCGCCCTCCATTCCAAGCCGTACGCTGCCGCTCGCGGAGATGTCCCCGAGCCAGGGCGGCTTACGCCGTTACGCCAGCATCTATTGAGGAAAAATCTTCATGTATCAAGGCAAGTCACTGAAAGTAGTCGTTAATCAAGAAGAGCAAATTGCTGAACTGGTGTTCGACCGGGAAGGCATGCCGATCAATAAGTTCGATGCTGCCACCGTGCAGGAACTCAAGGAAGCTGCAGCTGAGCTGGCAAAAGCCAAAAATATCAAAGGCTTGTTGGTCACATCCGCCAAGAGCGTATTCATTGTCGGTGCCGACATCACCGAGTTCGGCGCCATTTTCGCGCTGTCGGAAGCAGAGATCGCCAAGTGGACGCTGGAATCCAACCAGGCCTTCAACGCCATCGAGGACCTGCCATTTCCCTCAGTGACGGCCATTAATGGTCTGGCACTCGGCGGCGGCTTCGAAATGTGTTTGTCCACCGACTACCGCGTGATGTCCACTGATGCCCAGATCGGCTTCCCCGAGGTCAAGCTCGGCATCATTCCGGGCTTTGGCGGAACCGTGCGCTGCCCGCGCCTGATCGGTGCGGACAATGCCATCGAATGGATTGCCGACGGTTCTCCGCGCAAGCCGGACGTTGCGCTCAAGATGCACGCAGTTGACGGTGTAGTCGCGGCAGACAAGCTGCGCGAAGCCGCGATTGGCCTGCTCAAGAAGGCCGATGCGGGTGATTTCGACTGGAAGGCTCGCCGCGCACAGAAGACCGGCCCGCTGCAGCTAGGCCCGATGGAATCCATGATGGTCTTCGAGACCGCCAAGGGCTTCATTGCCGGCAAGGCAGGCAAGCACTATCCAGCACCGCTTGCCGCCGTCAAGGCGATCCAGAAAGCGGCTTCCAAGGGGCGTGACGATGCGCTCAAGATTGAGGGCGAGGCCTTTGCCAAGCTGGCCAAGACCACGCAGGCCGACGCCTTGGTCGGCTTGTTCCTGAACGACCAGGTTCTCAAGAAGCTGGCCAAGGGTTATTCCAAGGCGTCCAAGCCGATCGAGCAGGCTGCGGTGCTCGGCGCCGGCATCATGGGCGGCGGCATTGCCTTTGTCAGTGCCTCAAAGGGCACGCCGATCATCATGAAAGACATCGCCGAGGCACAACTCAAGCTCGGCATGGGCGAGGCCAACAAGCTGTTGTCGAAAGACGTTGCGCGCGGCAAGAAGACCCCGGAAAAAGCCGGAAAGGTGCTGGCCTCAATCCGGCCCACCTTGAATTACGGTGATTTTGGCGGCGTGGACGTGGTGGTCGAAGCGGTTGTCGAAAACCCCAAGGTGAAGAAGAGCGTCCTGGCCGAGGTGGAAGGGCTGGTCAAGCCGGAAACGATTATTGCGTCCAATACCTCGTCGATCTCGATTGACGAGCTGTCCACCGCAATGAAGCGCCCCGAGAATTTCCTGGGCATGCATTTCTTCAATCCTGTGCATCGCATGCCGCTGGTTGAGGTGATCTACGGCGAGAAGACTTCCAAGGAAGCCATTGCCACCGTGGCCAACTACGCCACGGCCATGGGCAAGACGCCGATCGTGGTGAAAAACTGCCCCGGCTTTCTGGTGAATCGAATCCTGTTCCCTTACTTCGCGGGCTGGGAGTTCGCAGTGAACGACGGGGCCGATTTCGTGAAGATGGACAAGGTCATGGAAGCCTTTGGCTGGCCCATGGGTCCTGCCTATCTTGAGGATGTGGTCGGCATTGATACCGCGCACCACGTGGGTGACGTGCTGGCCGAGGGCTATCCGGATCGCATGGCGCGCACCAAGCGCACCGCGATCGACATCATGTACGAAGCCAAGCGATATGGTCAGAAGAACGGCGTTGGTTTCTACAAGTACGAGACCGACCCCAAGGGCAAGCCCAAGCGCACGCCAGATCCCAAGACCTACGAAATGCTCAAGGAAGTCCAGGCCAATGGCACACGCGACATGGACGAGCAGGAGATTATCGAGCGCATGATGCTGCCGATGATCATCGAAACTGCGCGCTGCCTGGAAGACGGCATCGTGGCCTCTGCCAACGAAGCCGACATGGGCCTGATCCTGGGTATCGGCTTCCCGCCGTTCCGTGGCGGTGCGCTCAAGTACTGCGACACCCTGGGCATGAAGAACGTGGTCGAGGCGTGCAAGAAGTACGAAGCGCTCGGCAAGTTGTACGAGCCGACCGATCGCATGAAGGAAATGGCGGACAAGGGCGAGACCTACTACAGCTGATCCACCCGTAGCCGGATTTCACCCAATTAGCCTTACGTGCTGTAAACAAATTTCGGAGATTCAAATGACTGACGCCGTCATCGTTGATGCAATCAGAAGTCCCATGGGCCGCTCCAGGGGTGGTGTGTTCCGCAACGTGCGGGCAGAGGTTCTGTCCGCCACCCTGATGAAGGAAATTCTCAAGCGCAATCCTGCGGTCAAGGCCGAAGAAATCGAAGACGTGATCTGGGGCTGTGTCATCCAGACGCTGGAACAGGGCTTCAACATTGCTCGTAACGCCGGCCTGCTGGCCGGGCTGCCGATTACCGTGCCCGGCCAGACCGTGAACCGCCTCTGTGGTTCGAGCATGACCGCCATTCATATCGCCGCCGCCAATGTCGTGGCAGGTGATGGCGACATCTACCTCTGCGGCGGTGTCGAGCACATGGGGCACGTGCCCATGACCCATGGCTTTGACGGTGCGCCGGAAATGTCGGTCAACACCGCCAAAGCGGCTGCCATGATGGGTCTGACCGCAGAAATGCTGACCCAGACGCACCAGATTGATCGCGCCTCGCAGGATGCGTTCGCACTGGCTTCGCACCAGCGCTCGCGCGATGCCTATGACAACGGCGAATTCAAGAATGAGATGATCGGAATTGAGGGCCATGATGCTGATGGCGCGCCGATTCTCGTGAACTTCGACGAAGTGGTTCGCCGAGACGCCAATCTTGAAGATCTTGGCAAGCTGCGCCCGGCGTTTTCACCTACGGGCTCGGTCACGGCCGGCAACAGCTCCGCCATTTCAGATGGTGCCAGCTGCGTTCTGGTCATGAGTGCAGACAAGGCCAAGGCCCTGGGCCTCAAGCCGTTGGCCAAGATCGTGGCCACGGCCGCGGCTGGCTGCAACCCGTCCATCATGGGCATCGGTCCTGTGCCTGCCACGCAGAAAGTGCTGCAGAAGGCAGGAATGGACATCAAGGACATCGATTACTTCGAACTCAACGAGGCCTTTGCTGCCCAGTCGCTGGCGGTCATCAAGGATCTCAAGCTCGGTGATCGCATGGATCGCATCAACATTCGCGGCGGCGCTATATCACTGGGTCATCCGCTGGGCTGCTCAGGTGCCCGCATCACCGGCGCTTTGGCTCATGTGCTAAATGACAAGAATGCCCAGTTCGGTATTGCCACCATGTGTATTGGCATGGGGCAGGGTGTAGCCACTCTGCTGGAGCGCGTGCAATAGCACAGGTGCAGTAAGGAAGGCCTGCTGTTGCAGGAACCGAGGCGGGCTGATCGTGCGATCTGCCCGCCTTTTTCGTATTTGCAATGAGAACTGCATCACATCTTTGTGATCCGTTACTATTGCCCGAATTGACACGGAGATCGTTCTGGACGCCGATAAAGGCCTTCAGAGTCAGAAGCATCGATGGAAACAGCCCAAGCAACCGAAGCATTGGTTTCGCGCCAAACATTTGACCAGGTCATGGTCCCCAATTACGCCCCGCTCGATGTGGTGCCGGTTCGCGGGGTCGGTGCACGCTTGTGGGATCAGCAGGGTCGCGAGTATCTGGATTTTGCCTGTGGCATCGCTGTAACCGGGCTGGGGCATTGCCATCCAGCGCTGGTGGCGGCTTTGAACGAGCAGGCGAACCGGGTCTGGCATCTGTCCAATGTGATGACCAATGAACCTGCATTGCGGTTGGCAAAGAGGCTGACCGAGCTGAGTTTCGCGGATCGGGTCTTTCTGGCCAATAGTGGGTCGGAAGCCAATGAGGCCGCGTTCAAGCTCGCGCGCAAGCATGCATCGATACACGGTAGCCCCGAAAAGCGTCAGATCATTTCCTTCTACAACGCCTTTCACGGGCGCACCTTGTTTGCCGTATGCGTGGGCGGACAATCCAAGTACACCGAGGGCTTCGAACCTCTGCCAGGCGGCATCGACCACGTACCTTTCAACGACCTGGAAGCATTCAAGGCGGCGATCTCTGGCAATACCTGTGCTGTGGTGATGGAACCTGTGCAGGGGGAAGGCGGTGTTACGCCGGTTGACCCGGAGTTTGCGAAGGCTGTGCGCCAGTTGTGCGACGAGCACAAGGCGCTGCTGATTTACGACGAAGTACAAACAGGCAACGGACGCAGCGGAACCTTGTTTGCCTACGAGCAATTGGGCGTCACGCCGGACATCCTGACCACCGCAAAGGGACTGGGTGGTGGCTTTCCGGTGGCGGCAATGCTGACGACGCACGCCATTGCAGAAAGTCTGGCGTTTGGCACGCACGGCTCTACTTATGGTGGTAACGCTTTGGCGAGCGCCGTGGCACTGGCGTCGATCAATGAGATTGCCAAGCCATCAACGCTGGCCAATGTGAAATCTCGCGGCGAACAAATTCGGGAAGGGCTGCGCAGCATTTCCGAGCGTCACGGTGTGTTCGAGGCGGCGCGCGGAATGGGTCTGCTGCTGGGTGCGCCCATGACGCCCGAATGGAAAGGTCGTGCACGCGAGTTAATGGCGGCCTGCCTGCGTCACGGACTCTGGGTGCTGGTTGCGGGGCCTGACGTCATGCGTCTTGCGCCATCTTTGCTCCTGACCGAATCAGAGGCAGCGGAAGGGCTTCGAAGCCTGGATGCTGCCTGTGCAGAATTGTGTTCTGTTGCACTTGCCGCCAACGGCTGAAATTTAACAATTGCTCAGTCCCGACATGCCCGCTAACTTCCGAAACTGTCTGATCACTTCTCTCGCAGTTGCATTGTCCGGCGTGTCGAATATGGCGCGTGCGCAGGCAACGGTTCCGGGGGCTGCACATGATGCGCCGACGCGTGTTCTGCAGATCGAATCTGTATCTGGCAACGTGAGTCTGCAACGAGACAGTAAATCCATTGCGATGCAGGCGGGCTTCCTGATTTTTGGCGAAGAATCCCTGCAACTCGGCGATGATGCCAGCGCAAGCCTTCGGCTGGGCCGTTATGGGCGTCTTGATCTGGCGGCGCTGGATGGCAGTGCTGCACTGGTTTCCGAGAAGCTGCCGTTCTCCAGCTGGGCCACAGATCTGAGCACTGAATTGCGCGTCGATGGCGGCGCCTTGCATGTGATGTGGCGGCGTCCGGCCCATTCAGATGGCTGGCCTTTGACCATTGCGGTGGGGCCTTGGCGTTCCGATCTCGGTGCCGGTGAGTTCCTGTTCCGCGGCGACAGCAAACGCGCCAGTGTCTGCAATGTTTCCGGCACGATGGAGGTCCGCTACGAGGGCAAGGGCTTCCGTGAGAGTCTGGCGCCGGGGCAGTGCTTCGATCTGCGCGATGACGACTCACCAGAGCGGGTCGCCTTGGTAGCGAGCCATTGGAATTCGCTCTGGAGCGATCAGCTGGTGAGGGTGTCGGATGGCGCTCCGGTGGTTTCCGTTGTGCAGTTGTCGCCAGCCGAATCGCGCGTTCGTCGTGAAGCCGAGAGCCTGAGACCTATCGATGCGGCAGAGCGTGCGCCCACCCGCGACACGCGTCAGGAGCCAGTGGTTGCAGCGCCGCCCGTGCAGGAGCAGACCATTTCATCACCTGTAACAAGCCCGGTCCCGGTGCAGGAAGAAGTAGTGGCGGAAAATTCTTTCACGGCAGAAACAGAAACCCTGAAAGCGCCGGCAGCGCCAGAGTCTGCAGTTGTGGAGCAGACCTTTGTGCCCGTGTCGGCACCCGCAGCGCCGGCTCAGGCCCCCGTGGTCGAGGTCACTGCCTCCAATCCTGAGCCCGAAGCCGAAGATTCATCCTCTGCAGCGCCAGCTGCGCAGCGCGAGTCCCTGGTTTATCGGGCGCCCGAGAGATCTGTCGCCACTGTGCCGTCCAGTGATTTCTCAGCGGGTCCGGATGGCCCGGAATGGATCATCAACGTGATGACGGTGACCAGTCAGGAAACCGCGATGGAGCACATCCAGCGACTCAACAATGCCGGCTACCCAGCCACACTGCGCTCAGAGACGGTGCGCTCCCGCGCGTCGTATCGGGTCATCGTGCCGGGCATTGGCAGTGAAGCAGGTGCGCAGAGAGTAGTGGGACAGCTCAAGAAGAAAATGGGTTACAGCGCGGCCTGGGCCCTGCAGAAACGGTAGTCCCGTAATTGGCCAGCGGCGCAGGGCGAGAATGAATCAGTTCTCGCGTTTGGCCACATAACCCGAGCTGGTTTCTCGCAGTAGGCGTTCCATCTCCATGTGAATCTTGGGCGAGGCTGCAAGGATGTTTCCGGTGTCCAGTACGTCCTTGCGACCGTGAATTTCGGTCACGATGCCGCCCGCTTCTTCTACCAGCAGCAGGCCCGCCGCGATATCCCATGGCTTGAGATTGATCTCCCAGAATGCATCCAGTCGACCAGCCGCGACATAGGCAAGATCCAGCGCGGCCGAACCGGCGCGACGTACGCCAGCGGTGTTGGCCACAATATTGCTGAGCATGGGGGCGTAGGTTTCCAGACTCTCTTCACGCAGTGGCACGCCGGTACCGATGAGCGCCTCGTCCATGTCCTTGCAGCCACTGACGCGAATTTTGCGATTGTTCAATGTTGCGCCCACACCCCGACTGGCGATGTACAAATCCTGCGTGCAGGGGGCGTAGATCACACCGTGTTCAATCTTGCCTCTGACCTGAATTCCAATTGATACGGCAAAATGAGGCAGTTGATGCAGGTAATTGGTGGTGCCATCAAGCGGATCAACAATCCAGACGATCTCGTTTTCGCCGATCATTCCACCTTCCTCGCCCAAAATGGCGTGCTGCGGATAGGCCTTATGAATCGTTTGAATGATTTCGCGTTCCGCGCCTCGATCAACCAGAGTGACAAAATCGTTCCGACCTTTGCGTTCCACTTGCAACTGCGGAACACGATCCAGATTGCGCATGATGTGATTTCCCGCACTGCGCGCAGCAGACACGGCAATATTAATTAATGGATGCATCTGTACAGTTTAATGCAGCACTGGCCTCGACATCTGCGGTTTTTGCGCGATGAGTGCCCAAATGTCTGAAAAGCCCAATGACAGCGAGGCCTTGATGCGCAACATTCGCATCGTGCTCGTGCGCACATCGCACCCCGGCAACATTGGCGGGGTGGCGCGCGCCATGCTCAATATGGGCCTTACACAGCTGACACTGGTTGCGCCTCGGCTGTTTCCCGACGAGCAGGCGACCAGCCGCGCAGTAGGTGCCGAGCGTGTGCTCGAAACAGCCGTTGTGGTCGAGACACTTGAGCAGGCCATCGCCGATTGCACGCATGTCCTGGCAACATCAGCCCGCCCACGCCATCTGGGGGACGAGCCCATACATCCCGGGCCTGCGGCAAGTCGGCTGATCGAGGCTGCCGGGTCTGGACCGGTTGCGCTGGTGTTTGGAAACGAGCGCACCGGCCTGAGCAATAGTGAGCTTGAGTTGTGTCAGGTTCACACCATGATTCCCTCCAGCGAACAGTATTCTTCGCTGAACTTGGCTGCCGCCGTCCAGATTTACGCTTGGGAACTGCGCAAGGCCTTGGTGGAGCCCCAAAAGGTTTCGCCCAAGGACGGGCATCCGCGTTTTGTTGCGCCCACGCACCAGCAGGGCGAGGATTTCTACGCGCACCTTGAAAGAGTTTTGCTCAAGACCGGATTTCTTGATCCGGACAATCCCAGATTGCTGATGCGGCGCCTGCGTCAGTTCGTCAGCCGGGGGCGTCCAGACCTCAATGAGCTGAATATCCTTCGCGGCATTCTGACCTCCATCGAAACCCCCAAACGCCGAAACCCGCGCAATAAGAACACTTCGGATCCATCGTGAATATCGCCATAATTGTCCTTCTCAGTGTGAATCTCGCACTGCTCGGTCTGCTGATCTGGCGTCAGTTGTTGTTGCGCAGTGAGCTGCAGCAGCTTCGCATGCGCTTCGAGCATCTTGATGCCCTGCCGCGGCAATCAAACGAACTGATGCAGGAGGCTCAGGCCGGGACGGTGCTGATTTCGCTGCGCATCCTTAATCCGATGCAACTCGCGATCAACAAGGTCTGGCTGGCCGGCATTGCGGGACGCATCACCCCAACCGGGATTCGCCGCATCGTGGCGCACGAAGCCGTCAAGCAGATTGATCGCGAGCTCGAACGCTTTGGCGTGGTGGCTCAGGTCAAGGCCGTCGATCATCGCTGACATGCTGTGGCTCGCTCTGCTTTGTCTGCTTGCTGCGACTGCGCTTGCAGGTCTGATTCTCAAGTTCGGCTTTGCTGTCAGCGCATTGCGCGAAGACGTCATTGAGGAGGAAACCACCAGGGCTGAAGCTGCGCGATTGGCGCGCGCGGATCGTCATATCGAGGGTGTCCAGAAGTTGTCTCGCGGCGCGTGGCGGGTCGGGAACGGCTTGGTACGCTCTCTCAGCAGTCAGATCGCCAAAGCCTCTGCGCGCCGAGGCGTCAGTGGCGAGTCGCCAGCAGCTTTGTCGGAGGAGGGAGCTGTGGCAGAAGGCCGTGACGCCGCAGTCCCGCCGGCTGCGCCATCGGAGAGGGATGCAGGCAGCTTGCTGACTAGCACTGCAACTGCTTACGCAAGTGAGGCAAAGTCCTCATCCCGAAAACCTGCTGACCCGGACGCCAGTTAGGGCTGTGGTTTAATTGCCGCCATGTTCCGCTTGCCGATGAAGACAACAGGCCGCTGTCTGGCCGCGCTGGCGCTGTGGGCTCAGTTGCTGATGCCGGCGGCGATGGCGCACACCGATGCAAGCGGTGCCTTGTGTGGAAACGGTGCAGGATTCAGCGCTCTGGAGCGCAAGCTGCTGGCCATTGCACCGCCAGAGCTGATCCAGTCACTGGGCTATTCGCCGGTTCTGGATGATCGTCATTGCGATCTGTGTCTGGGCCTGACGGATATCACGCATCACGCCGGACCGACCACGATCCCAAGGCCGGGTGTACTTGATCTGCCGCTGCCAGCGTCTGACTGCATGGTGCTCGAGTCATGCTCAGGCGCGGGCTTTGATGCCCGAGGTCCACCGCGAATCCGAAGCTGATCTGTCAGGGACGCCATTGGCGTCTTTTCAAGTAAAGAACACCCGGATTCCAGATGAAAACCAGAACTATTTTTCTGGCCGCCACCAGCGGCCTGCTCCTGAACCTTGGCCCTGCACCTGCTTTTGCCGAGCATTCCCATTCCTCCGTACGTCCGGACAGTCATGCGCCGGCCGGGGTCATGGCTGACCACATTCACAAGGCCGGTGAATGGATGTTCTCGTATCGCTACATGAACATGCTGATGCAGGACAACGCGATTGACGAAAACGAAGTCTCGCCAGAGCAAATTGTGACAACCGTGGCTAACCCCTTCGCAGGCCAGCCCATGCAACCGCCGACACTGCGCGTGGTGCCCACCGACATGCGCATGGAAATGCACATGCTTGGCGCCATGTATGCACCGAACAATCATTTCACCTTGATGCTGATGCTGCCGTACGCAACGCGCACCATGAATCACATCACTTTCCAGGGCGGAATGGGAACCACGCGGCTTGGCAGCTTCCAGACGCAGTCCAGTGGACTGGGGGACGTCAAGGTGCGCGGTTTGTTCTCCATCAATCACGCAGCGAGTCGCTCTACTCACGCCAGCTTTGGCATCAGTTTGCCGACAGGTTCCATCACCGCGACAGACCGCATCCTCACGCCGATGGGCGCCACACCCACGCCGCGCCTGCCATATCCGATGCAGGTGGGCTCGGGTACCTATGATCTGCTTCCCGGGCTTACGCACTCGGGCAACGCTGGAATCTGGGGTTGGGGCGCGCAGTACGAAGGCCAGATTCGTCTGGGCCGAAACAATGAGGATTATTCCTTCGGAGATGCCCACGTGATTAGTGCCTGGGCCAGCGTGCAGCCCGTCAGCATGATGAGTCTGTCGCTGCGAGTGCGTGGCCAGAATCAGGCCACGATCGACGGTTCGGACGCGCAGATCATTGCACCGGTACAGACGGCTGACCCCGATCATCACGGCGGTGACCGGGTCGATATCGGCGCTGGCATCAATCTGGCCGGGCAGGGCAGGCTGCGCGGGCACCGGCTCTCTGTGGAGTGGCTGGAGCCGGTCTATCAGAACCTCAATGGTCCGCAGCTGGAAGTGCGGCAGGTGCTCAGCGCCGGCTACCAGTACGCGTTCTAAGGTTCGACGGGCGCTGCTTCGGACGATTGTCGGAGCAGCGCCCGAATTAATTCCGGTCCCGGAGCACGGAATCAGGGGCGGGAATCGGACCTGACTGGCAGGCGCGCTAAAATGAGCGCCTACTCAGGAAGGTCAGAGCCATGTTGTCCCGTATGCGTGAAGATATTCGCAGCGTGTTCGCACGCGATCCCGCAGCCCGCACCGTGTGGGAAGTGCTGACCTGCTATCCCGGTCTGCATGCGGTCTGGGGACACCGCGTCAGCTTCTGGCTCTGGACGCATAATCTGCGCTGGCTGGCGCGGCTCAATTCGCATCTGGCCCGCTGGTTGACCGGCATCGAAATACATCCGGGTGCGCGCATCGGGCGTCGCCTCTTCATTGATCACGGTATGGGTGTGGTCATTGGCGAAACCGCTGAGATTGGCGACGACGTCACGCTCTATCACGGTGTCACGCTGGGCGGTGTGGCCTGGGACAAGGGCAAACGACACCCCACGCTGGGCGACAACGTGGTCATCGGCGCCGGCGCCAAGGTGCTGGGGCCATTCAAGGTTGGCGACGGCGCGCGTGTGGGCTCCAATTCGGTTGTCGTCAAGGAAGTCCCGCCGGGTGCAACGGTAGTGGGTATTCCCGCGCGCGTCGTTGCAACGGAAAGCCGGGAGCCATCTGCGGCCCTGAGCGCAGCGGCCAAGAAGCTGGGCTTTGATGCCTACGGTCTGACCCGCGATATGACCGACCCGGTTGCAAATGCTTTCGCGGGTCTTGCCGAGCACATCGACAAGCTCGACGAGCGGCTCGTGCAGGTGTGCAAGGTATTGCATGCCATGGACGAGCGGATGCCAGAGATGGAAACCACCAAGTACGAACTGCCGGACTTCTGCAAGGAATCTCAGGGTCTGGATTCACTGGCTGCTGGAGAGTCGCGGCCGGGCAAGGAAGATCGCGGCGAATAAACCGCGCCTAGGGCCGGGGTCGCACCAGGCCGATTCTGCTTGCGCTCATGCACAGTTCATTTCCTGCGTGCTTGACTGCGAAGATCAGTCCTGCCGATTAGCGTCTGCGTACCGGCTCGGTTGGATTGTCCATCGATCACCTCGGAGAAAAGCCGTGTTAACAAGAATGATCCTGACGGGCGTTGTAAGCGGGTTTCTGGCGGCTTGCGGAGGCTCGTCGAACGGATTCGGCGGTGGCGATGGATCGCTCTCCCTTGGCGTGACGGACGCGCCTGTCGACGACGCGGACGCGGTGGTCGTGAGTTTTAGCGGCATCCAACTACTGAATAATCAGGGAGGTGTCGCGAAGGATCTGACCTTTGATGAGCCCCAGCAAGTAGACCTGCTCAGTCAGCAGGGGGATCAGCAGTTTTTCCTGATCCGCGACGAGCCCGTACCGGCTGGAATCTATCGCGAGGTGCGCTTGCAGGTAGAGGGCATGACCAATTCTAGCTGTAATCAGGCTTTGAGTAACCCCGACTATCCCTCTTACATAACAGTCAGCGGCGTGGACTATCCCTTGATCGTGCCGAGCGGCGGCAGTTCAGGATTCAAAGTCAAAGGACCCATCACAATTGCAGCTGGAGGCTCGGCGGCTTACACCGTCGATTTCGACCTGAGAAAATCTATCTCTGAGCGTGGCGCGACCGGTTGCTACAACCTCCGGCCTGTTTTGCGGGTCGTCGACAATGCGCAGACAGGCACCCTGTCCGGAAGTGTGGACCCGGTATTGCTGGCGGATGCGTCGTGCACCTCCAACCCGGCATCCGGAGCCGGCGCGGCTGTTTATGTATTCGATGGGGCCGGTACGATCCCGGATGATTTTGATGGCAACGACCCTGAGCCACTGACCACAGCGCTGCTTAGCCCTGTGGTGGATGACGCGGAGAACGTCATTTCGTTCGACTACGAAGTGGGCTTCCTGCTGGCTGGAAACTACACCGTTGCCCTGAGTTGTCAGGCTGGGGATGACGCCCCCGCGCCGAGCGACGATGCAATCGGGTTCATTGGCGCCGGGGATGTCCTGATTGAGCCAGACGCGAATACCCCGTTTGATTTTTCGGCCGTCGCTCCAGTAGAAGAACAGGTTTAGGCGAGCCGGCTGTTTTGGAACAAGCTCCTGGCGAAGAGAAAAATTGCTTGTAGTGTGGCAGTGTGCGTGAGAGGTACATTAAAAATGCCGAATGGGATGTTCGGCATGGAGGCCCGCATTGCCCAACGCGCTTTTGAGTTCTGACCGCCAGGTCGCCCAACGTATTCTCGAGCACCTAGCGAACGGCACCACCGATATCTGGCCGGGTGAGACGTGGTGCGAACCCGTTGCAAACTATTTCGAGCCGTCGCGGTTTGATGCAGAAATCGGGCAGGTGTTTCGGCCTTGGCCTGTCGTGCTTTGCCCTGCCGCGGCATTGCCGGAACCGGGGTCTTACCTGGCACGTGAAGCGGCCGGAATCCCCTTGCTTGTGGTACGTGGTGACGACGGCCAGGTACGCGGATTTCGTAATGCCTGCCGGCATCGGGGCATGCAGCTTGCAGCTGGCGAAGGGTGTGCGCGTGCGTTCTCATGCCAGTACCACGGCTGGACGTATCGGCTGGATGGTTCCCTGCGCCACATTCCTGGCGAACTCGGTTTTCCGGGCCTGGATAAATCCCTGCACGGCCTGGTTCCGGTGCGGGTGTGGGAACGCCATGGCCTGATTTTCGTGTCGCAGGATGGCGGCAAGGACGTGATGCCGCAGGCGGCCTTGTCAGCGATTGATGGCCTGATCGCGCCGCAAGACCGGCTGTTTCGCACGCGCGTGCGAGAGCTGGATGCAAATTGGAAACTGTTTCTCGAGAGTTTTATCGAGGGCTATCACATCAAGCCTGCGCACAAGGACACGTTTTTTCCGTTTGGCTACGACAATCTCAACCTGCACGAGTGTTTTGGATCCAACAGCCGCGTGGTCTTTCCGTTTCGCCGGATCGAGAAACTCAAAGATGGCTTCCCCGATCCATTGCAATTGAATGGCCTGCTTACAGACGTCTATCAGATTTTTCCGAGCACCATCATTGCCGTGTTGTCTCATCACACCACGGTGATCGTTCTGGAGCCCTTGAGTGCCTCGAGGACGCGCATGCTCACCTATTCACTGACGCGCGGTAGCGGTAGCGAATCGGAGAAGCTGTCCCGTGCCGAGAAAGACGCAGATTTCGTCGACAAGACCGGGCAGGTCGAAGACCGGGACATTGTCTGCGCCATCCAGCGCGGGCTGCATTCGCGTGCCAACGATGTGCTGAGCTTCGGGAAATTTGAGGGCGCCATCATTCATTTTCATTCCGCCTTGCGCGCGGCCCTTGGTACTGATTAAGGCTCGATTTCGCCCTGTCTTGCGATACTGCAATACTTCGACGCTTTCCCCATCAGCTGCCGCAGACTCATGCCAACCTATCTTGACCACAATGCGACAACGCATCTGGACCCACGCGTACTGGAAGCCATGCTGCCGCATTTGTCGGGGCCTTCGGCCAACGCCTCCAGTCTTCATCGATACGGGCGAATGGCCCGCGACGCGGTGGAACAGGCGCGTCAGCAGCTGGCGCAACTGGTGGGCTGTGATGCGCGCGAGATTGTCTGGACCTCGGGCGGCACGGAGGCCAACAATCTGGCGCTGAAGGGCATGACAGCCGATCAGGCACAGGCCCGTGTGCTGTATGGCGCTACCGATCATCCTGCGGTGATGGAGGCGGCTGAATCACTGCGCGATCGTGGATGCAATGTGGAGCCAATCGCGGTTGATGCCAAGGGCGAAATCGTACTTGAAGCGTATCGCCGACAGCTTGAACAGTCACCGACTTTCATGGTTTCTGTCATGCGGGCGAACAATGAAACCGGGGTGGTTCAGGACCTGGCGCAAATTGCAGAGCTCGCACATGCCAAAGAGGCGCTGGTGCATGTAGATGCGGTACAAGCGCTGGGCAAGATTGCGGTTGATGTCAGCGAACTGCAGGCTGATCTGCTCAGCGTTTCCTCGCACAAGATCTATGGCCCAAAGGGTTGTGGCGCGCTGGTGGTACGCAGCCATGTCGATCTGTTTGCAACGCAGCACGGCGGCGCTCAGGAGCGCGGTCTGCGAGGCGGAACCGAGAATGTTGCCGCCATCGTCGGTTTCGGCGCTGCCGCAGAACTGGCTCAGGCAGAGCTGACTTCGCGTGCTGTCCATTGCCAGACCCTGCGAGAAGCCTTGGAAGACGGCTTACGCTCGCAATCGGGCATTCGGATTTTTGCAGAGCAAGCCAGGCAACGTTTGCCCAATACGGTGCAGTTTGCGGTGCCCGGCTGGGACGGTGAGGCGCTGCTGATGGCCTTGGATCGCAAAGGGTTTGCGGTGTCTTCTGGGTCGGCCTGCGCCTCCGGCTCTGGCGAGCCCAGCCATGTCCTGCTCGCGATGGGCCTGGACCGTGATACAGCCAAAGGCGCCATCCGTGTGAGCCTTGGCAAGGACAATTCGCGGCAAGACGTAGACGCCTTTCTTGGTGCCCTGAGTGAGATTACGGCGCGCGGTACACGGTGATGGATGCCGCTGATTCAGACAGTGCAACGGAGCTTCTGATCCAGCCGGGAGTCGTGATTTCCTGTTCAGAGATTCAACTGAGCGCCGTGCGTGCGCAGGGTGCCGGCGGGCAGAACGTCAACAAGACCTCAACCGCGATACACCTGCGCTTTGATGTGCGTCAATCGAGTTTGCCGGAGCACTGCAAGGAGGCACTGCTGCAACAGCGTGATCAGCGTATTTCTTCCGATGGGGTCATCGTGATCAAGGCGCAGCAGTTCCGCAGTCAGCCCAAGAACCGGGAAGCTGCGCTAGACCGCTTGCGCACCCTGATCCAGCGTGCGCTCAAGGTGCCCAAGACGCGCAGGCCGACCCGAATTTCCAAGTCCGCCAAGAAGCGCCGCGTGGATCACAAATCTGCGCGAGGGCAGGTCAAGCGTCTGCGCAGCAAGATCAGCGAACAGGACTGAGCGCAGCCTGGACTGCCTTTTTTACTTCAGCCCAGGCCATAGAACCTGGAATTGCAGGATCAAAATGTCCTGCTCCCGGGATCTCAATCAGTGAGACCCTGTCGCCAGCGTCCTTGGCTTTGTTGACGTACCGCCGCGCGAGAGCCGGCGGGACGATGCCGTCGTGTTCGCCCTGTATCAACCACTGCGGTATGCCCAATGGAAGCAGCGCCAGGGGTGAGCCTTGCTGGTAGCGCTGGTGCTGTTGTTTGGCATCGCCGCCCATGAGCTCGCTCACAACAGCATTACAGCCGCCCGGCAGGTCGCCATAGCCAGCAAGATCGCCAATGGCAGCGAGTCCGACAACCGCCTGTAGCGCCTGCGGGCGCTCAACGTATAGCTCGCCGGACGCCTCCAGTTGTCCGCGACCAGCAAGCCAAAGCGCCAGATGTCCGCCCGCCGAGTGCCCTAGGCCGATGACGCTTTCTGTGTCCAAGGCGTACTCGTCAGAGATTATTTTCAGATGATCTGCTGCCGTGGCTGCGTCACGGAAAGTGCCGGGCCAGCCGCCACCAGAATTTCCAAGCCTGCGATATTCCACATTCCAGGTTGCCACTTTCAGCTCACGAGTGAGTGCAGCTGCCAGATGCTCGAAATAGTCGAGGCCGAATTGGGCTAGCCAGCAACCGCCATGCAGAAGCATCAGCACAGGGTAGGGCCCGTTGCCGTCCGCAGGCACTCGCAATTCGCCGAACTGAGCGGGTTCGGGACCGTAGCGCAGCCGCTTGCCTGCTGGCGGTGGCGGCATTTCCTGGATCTGCGGCCAGCTGATTGGCTCACCGGAGTCGCCAGAAGCGATAGCGTCCCGGGCCAGAAAAAGGCCGCTGAGGAACAGGCTGAACAGCAGGCAAAGCCGTGGGTGTCGCCGGGGTACTTTCACGACGCCGGCCTCTGAGTCTGACCAGCCAGCGTAGAATCGCCAGCATCGTTGGATATCAGGAAAGGGCGTTCGCATGTCATTGAGTATGTCTCAGGTTGCAGTTCCTACCTTGCTGCGTGCACTGGCCAATCTTCAGGCGGTGCTGGGCAAGGCCGCAGCGCATTGCGCAGAAAAAAAGATTGATCCGTCAGCGCTGGTGTCTTTCCGGCTCTACCCGGACATGCTGCCGCTGAGCGCTCAGGTGCAGATTGCCACGGATATGTCCAAGGGCTGTGTTGCGCGCCTGGCCGGGATTGACGCACCCAAGTTTGTCGACGACGAGAACAGTTTCGAGCAACTTCAGGCACGTATCGACAAGACCATTGCATTCATCAAGGACGTGGATTTGAGCGCGATTGATGGTACGGAAGACAAACCCATCGTCATGAAAACACCTCGCGGCGAACTCAAATTCACTGGTCAGAACTATCTGATGAACTTTGTTCAGCCCAATGTCTATTTTCATGCAACAACGGTCTACAACATCCTGAGGCACAACGGTGTCGTGCTCGGGAAAATGGATTTTCTCGGCAGGCCCTGAGTCTGTTCGCGCATGCGTATCGGATTTCTTGTAGCGGTGTTGATTTGGTCGGTTCAACTGCGGGCCGAGTTGCCCTACTGGATTTGCACAAGCGAATCAGGAAGCAGGGCCGTGCAGGATCATCCCTGTGCAAACGACCCCGATGCGCCGCCAACCGGGCAGGTGACGGAAGATAAAGAGCCTGAGAAGGAGCGGCCCGCGGCCGCCAGAGATGAGACCACAGCGGACCCTCTGGGTATCTGGAATAACCAATGGCGTCGGTTTGTGGACAAGCTCGATCGGGCGGGCGCTGGGTTGGCGGGCAAGATGCCGTCGCTGGCACCCCTGATCGACTCCCTCAAACGCCCCTGGTTATGGCTGGGTTTGTGCGCGTTGATCGCGCTCTGGTTGTTGGTGCGATTAAGTCGGCGGCTGCTCTGGGCCTACAGGAGTTGGCGTTATCGCAGGAGGCCATCCGCGTGGACCGACCATTACGCCCAGAGACCCCTTGAAAGTAAGCCCGGCAGGGCAAGTACTTCTGCCGGAAAGAAAGTGCGCAAAGCGCCAAGCGTTGAGCAAACGGTTCCCGCTGTAGCAGAGATCGAGGCGCCGGCAGTCGTGGGCGATAGTGCCTCCATCCTGGGGCCGGACCGCTTTACTCCCGCGCTGTTGCAAAAATTCGAGACTGCTCAGTTTGGCGAGATGTGCGTCAGGCTCTGGCGAATGCGCGGTTTGCGAGCAGCCTATGATCCCGATAAGGACCTGTCAAAGCACACCTTGATTCTGTTGCAGCGACCTGCTGAGCCGCGCAAGCCCTATGGCATTGCCATGTGCATTTGTAACCCGAAAGACGCCCTTGGCGCGGAAACCGTCAATGAGCTGATTCGCCTGATGAAGCTGCGCCGCTGTGAGTACGGCGCCATCATGACGCCCGGTGAATTCAGCGCCGAAGCCCGTGATCAGGTGCGCGGCAAGAACATTGAGCTCAAGGGTTCCATCACACTGATGATCGAGCTTGAGGCACTGTCAGACCGGCAGCGGAAAAATCTGTTGGCGGTGGTGACCAGCGAGCCGGAAGATGATTTTTTTGTCGAGCCGCCCATGCAGGCCAATGTGCGGAAGGAACCCACATTGTAATGATGGGTCCCATGAGATATCACCCGGCCAATGGCTGGCCGGATTCCCCAGCGCCATGGCGCTGTTCATTCCATTCAAACTGATTCCAAACACGCGATGAGCAAACCCGCACTATCGGTGCTTGATCTGGCACCTGTGACAACGGATACCCCGCCATCGGTGGCACTGCGCCGCACAGTGGATCTGGCGCTTCTGGCAGAGCGATGTGGATATGCGCGGTACTGGTTTGCGGAGCATCACAGTCTGGGCAGTGTCGCCAGCAGCGCTCCCGAGATTCTGATTGCGCATGTGGCATCTCACACCAAGCGCATCAGGGTGGGATCGGGAGGCATCATGTTGCCCAACCATGCTCCGCTGCGAGTGGCCGAGGCGTTCCAGACCCTGGCCGCGCTTTATCCGGGGCGAATCGATCTGGGTATTGGCAGAGCCCCGGGCTCGGATCGGGCGGCCAGCATGGCCATGCGTGCAGCGGACGGCGAGCATTTCTCACAGCTAATGACAGAAATGCTGGCGCTGTCGCGCGGGAAATTGCTGGCGTCGCATCCCTTGCACAGCGTCACGGTCATGCCCACTGACGTACCGTTGCCGCCGGTCTGGATTCTGGGTTCCAGCGGCGCAAGCGCAGCCTCCGCCGGTGCGGCCGGATTCGGGTATGGCTTTGCCTCGCACTTCAGTCCTGCACCGCCGGGGCCAGCGCTAAACGCCTACCGGTCCAGCTTCAAGCCCTCCGACGCTTTTCCCGAGCCACACGCCGTTCTGGCCGTCGCGGTCGTTTGTGCCGACACGCAGGAAGAGGCCGAGGACCTGGCATTGAGCATGGAGTTGACCTGGCTCCGTATTACGCGAGGAGAATTCTTACCGCTTCCAAGCCGGGAAGAAGCCCGCGCGTATCCCTGGACCGATGTCGAGCGGGAATCACTGCGGCGTCAGCGCGGGCCCAGCATTGTGGGTACGCCGGACCTGGTGCAAGAACAGCTGCAAGCCATGGCAGCCGAATGCGGCGCGAATGAGCTCATGGTGGTGTCAAATATCTCCGATCACGCGGCGCGCCTGCGCTCCTACGAGTTGCTCGGACAGGCCTTTGCTCAGTGAGCATCATGAAGCAGGCCGCTGTGGCGCTGGTACGGACGGCGAAGGCGTAGTGTTCATGTGACAATATGAAAAATCACGATAGGAATCGCTCGATATGACGCGCTCAGCCTGGGTGGGATTAGCCATTGGCGTCGCAGTGCTGGCCGGCATCTACTGGTTCATGTACGGACCAGAAGATCCGGTGGACATCCTGCAAGCACCGCCTCCGCCGACGCTGGAAACGCGCGACGTGCCCGACCCCTCGCAGTCCGAGCCGGTTATCCAACACCCGCTGCCTGAAGCACCGCCGGAAGAAGAGGCAGAGGAAGAAGTAGAAGACCTGCCCGAGTTGGAAGCCAGCGACGAAGTCACTGGTAAAACGCTGCGCGAATTGTTTGGCGCCGCACCTGCTGAATCCCTGTTGGTGCCCAAGGATATCGTTCGCCGTTTTGTGTTGACCGTAGACTCGCTGGACCGCGATCCGCTTCCCCTGTGGCTGCGGCCGGTGCGCCGGGTTCCCGGTTTGTACAAGGTTGATCGGGAAGAGCTGCCGCGTGAAGAAGGAGGCGATGCGGAATCGGCACGCTTGCCGCCGCCCGAGAAGGTCACAACCAGTGATGAGAACCTTCGACGTTACGCGCCGCTGATGGCAATGGTCGAGGCAGCGGACATCGACAAGCTCGCCGCAGCCTACCGGCGCTACTACCCGCTGATGCAAGACAGCTACGATCAGCTAGGTAATCCTCGATCGCGCTATTTCAATGACCGTTTCATCCAGATCATTGATCATCTTTTGGCAACGCCGGAAATCGAGGGCCCCCTAGAACTGGTCCGCCCTAAGGTCATATACAAGTTTGCCGACCCCGACCTCGAAGAACGCTCGTCTGGTCAGAAAATGATGTTGCGCATCGGCGTAGACAATGCGCGAAAGGTGAAGGCCAAGCTGCGCCAGTTGAGGTCGCGTCTGACCCGCCGATAAAGTTGGCCGATGGCGAGCCGGTTGCACGCTTGCCTGCCTTGTGTCAGGCCGCATGTCAGAGTGCGGTGACTGTTTGTCGGCCTCGTGGTCCGTGCAGGCTTTTGCCCAATTAATCTGGCCGCAATTTCAGGGGACAAGCAATGTTTGGAATGGGATTGAAGAAAGGGCGTCAGGACTCGGTATCGCAGGGCGGGCCCAGGCCCGAACTGATCGTGTACAGCGATGCGGGGCCGCAGCTCGACCTGTCGCGTGGCGAGGCCTATCAGAGACACCTCGAAGCAGGGCGTCGCTTCGAGTTCCGCCAGATTCCAACCGTGTTCGAACGTGAGCCCATCGACAGTGATTTCGTCATGGCCATGTTCATCAACACCACTGCACTGGACGCACTGGCAGATACCGTGATGGCGCGCCGGCGAGACGCTACGCCCTTGACGCTGATCATTGCAGTCATGCCTTCTCAACTGGTCGCACTGGGCCAATGGCTGGACCGGCGCGCCAATGAAGATCGCCTCGCCGGTATTCGTCTGATGGTGGCCAACTCCGAGAACCGGGTCTGGGAGCAATTGTCAGCACGCATGGTGCCGGTGACCGAAACCAACTTGATTCGCATGCCGATGACCACCGAAGTGGAAAATGCGAGCTATCGCAATTTCTATGTGTTCAGCGACAAGCTGCAGGCGCTGGTGGCCAGGGTGCGCGCATTTGCGCAGAACGGTATTCATCGCGCCTACCTGCTGGGCGGACCGGGCAGCGGCAAGACCTCGCTGGCTTTCTACTATTTCCTGATGCGGAACAAGGGACGCTTCGTCTCGGTCAACCTTGCGGCGGAAAACACCGGCGACAAGTCCGCCGTCAAATCACTCCTGTGTGGTCATGTAGCCGGCGCGTTTCCGGGCGCTGGCGCGCGCATCGGCGCCTTCACGCAGGCGCGTGATGGTGTCTGCTTCCTGGATGAAAGCCACGGGGTGATGGGGCCGGTTATGGAAGTTCTGATGGAGGCACTGGATAACAGCCAGTACCTGCCATTTGGCGCCGCTGCGAAACAGAAGCTGGATTGCGCGCTGCTGTTTGCAACCAACCGCGGCTGGCAGCACCTGATGGAGTCCGTCAACATTGATGAATTCACGCGACTGGGCGCGGCAACACTTAACGTTCCCGAACTGTCTCAGCGTGAGGAAGACATGATTGCCGTCACCGCCAGCATGCTGGCCAAGCTGGCCGCGGGTTGCACCAACTGGAAAGCGCCCACCGGCTTGCAGGATGATGCATGGGAACTGATCCGTCAGTGCCGTTGGCATGGCAATGCGCGTGCCCTGGTGCGGACCTTGGAGGCCGCTTTCGTGGATTGCGCTTCGCGTGGGATCGACAGCTTGCTACCCGCAGAAGATATACAGACCGGCATTAATCTCTGGGAGCCGGCGGATCACCATAGCCATCAGATCTACGGCACCACCCCCTGAAGCTACCGGGTCCTGAGTGATGCCGCCCATGAGCTCATGGGCAGCACTCCAGACTGCTCCTGATCAGATCGAGAAGGGCGCCAGTTTCTTGCCCACCGCAAGGTTTTTCAGGGTGACGTAATCAGGCAGGCCCTGTTTGTAGGGCGTGGACGCTTCGCCCTGAATCAATGGCAGCAGATAACGCCTGCATTCATCGGTAATGTGAAAGCCATCGTCGCTGATGAAACTGCGCGGCATTTTCTTTTCTACGTTGGCGACCTGGTCCAGCGGTGCGCTGCCGGTTGTCCATTTATACGGGGAGTCGCTTTCACGTTCGATGCTGACCATGACGCCGGATGCGCCTTGCAGCGCCATCTCTACCGCAGCCTTGCCGGTGGCATAGGCCTGTTCCACATCAACCGCACTGGCCACATGGCGGGCTGCGCGCATGAGATAGTCCGCAATCGCGTAGTGGTATTTGTAGCCAAGCTTTTCGTTGATCAGACGGGCCAGCAGGGGGGCCAGGCCGCCGAGCTGTGAGTGACCAAAGGCGTCCTTGCCGCCAGCTTCGGACAGAAACTCGCCATCGGCGTTGCGCAGGCCTTCGCTGACCACCATGGCGCAATAGCCGTATTGCTCCACGCTGGACTGCACGGCCCGCAGAAAGGCGGCCTCGTCGAAAACGATTTCCGGAAACAGGATCAGTTGCGGCGCATCGCCCAGCTTTTCTGCTGCCAGACCACCTGCGGCAGCTGTCCAACCTGCATGCCGGCCCATGACCTCCAGGATGAACACCTTGGTCGACGTCAGGCACATGCTGGCCAGATCAAAACCGGCCTCGCGGATGGATACGGCGGTGTACTTGGCAACGGAGCCGAATCCGGGGCAGCAGTCGGTCAGGGGCAGGTCATTGTCCATTGTTTTGGGCACATGGATGGCCTGCAGCGAATAGCCCATTTTCTCGCTGAGCTGGCTGACCTTGAGGCAGGTGTCGGCTGAGTCTCCGCCACCGTTATAGAAAAAATAGCCGATGTCATGAGCGCGGAACACGTCGATCAGTCGCTCGTACTGCTCGCGATGCGTATCCAGACCCTTGAGCTTGTGGCGGCAGGAGCCAAACGCGCCGCCGGGGGTGTGGCTCAGGGCGGCAATATCGGCGTTCGACTCCAGCGAGGTGTCGATGAGATCTTCGGTGAGGGCGCCAATGATGCCGTTGCGTCCAGCCAGTACCTTGCCGATCTTGTCGGGGTGCTTGCGGGCGGTTTCGATAACGCCCTGAGCCGATGCATTGATGACGGCAGTGACGCCACCTGACTGCGCGTAGAACGCGTTCCGTGGCATGAGATCCGTCCTTATCCTTCCTTGTGATACTTCACGACCTGCTCGACTTCATTTTTTGAGCCCATGATGACGGGCACGCGCTGATGAAGCTTCTCAGGCTTGAGTTCCATGATGCGCTCACGACCAGTACTGGCAGCGCCGCCGGCCTGCTCCATGATCATGCTCATGGGGTTGGCTTCGTAGAGCAGGCGCAGCTTGCCCCCTTGCTTGGCATTCTTGGCGTCCAGCGGATACATGAAAACACCGCCTCGGCTGAGGATGCGATGCACGTCAGCCACCATGGACGCAACCCAGCGCATGTTGAAATTCTTGCCGCGCGGGCCGTTTTCACCCGCCAGGCAATCATCGATATAACGCTGTACCGGCGGCTGCCAGTGACGGGCGTTGGAAGCGTTGATGGAAAATTCCTGCGTATCTTCCGGAACCTGGATGTCGCGTTGAGTGAGGATGAAGCTGCCCAGTTCGCGGTCCAGCGTAAACAGATGCACGCCAGTGCCGATGGTCAGCACCAGCTGGGTGCTCGGACCGTACAGCGCGTAGCCAGCGGCAACCTGCGCGGTTCCCGGCTGCAGGAAAGATTCTTCGGCTGTGCCCTTGTTCCGACGCGGTACCTGCAGGACGGAGAAAATGGTGCCGACGGAAATATTGACGTCGATGTTGCTCGAACCGTCCAGAGGATCAAACAGAAGCAGATAGCCGCCCTTGGGATACTGATCAGGGATCTGCTGCGGATGATCCATTTCCTCTGACGCGAGCGCCGCCAGATGACCGCCCCATTCATTGGCCTCCATCAGGATGTCATTGGACAGCACATCCAGCTTCTTCTGCGCCTCGCCCTGAATATTGCCCGTGCCGGCCTCGCCCAGAACGCCGCCCAGCGCGCCTTTGCCGATGGCAATGGAGATGCGTTTACAGGCTCTGGCGACGACCTCGATGAGTAGGCGCAGGTCGGGCATCTGCTCGCCGTGTTCGCGTTGCTCTTCGATCAGGAATTGGGTCAGGAATACAGGTTTCATGAATAAGGTTCGGCGAAGAGAGGCGGAATACAGGATGCTGCGATCACGGTTTGATGATGCCGTCCGTCTGTGGAGGCCTTATGACAAATGGCATGAACCAGAATGCCAAGGCCGCGCTCAGGATCGGCGCTGGGACAGGAAATTTACTCCTTCGCCCAGCGCTCCAGCATGCCTTCAAGATAGTGAATTTCATGCGTGCCCTCGATGAAGGCCGGGTCGCGCATGATGCGCTGATGCAGGGCGATATTGGTTTCGATGCCTTCCAGAATCATCTCGGACAAGGCACCTTTCATGCGGTTGATGGCGGACTCGCGCGTATTGCCCCAGCAGATCAGCTTGCCGATCATGGAGTCGTAGTGCGGCGGCACCTTGTAGCGCGAGTAGATGTGCGTATCCATGCGTACACCGGGTCCGCCGGGTGCGTGGTACTTGGTCAGCGCGCCGGGAGAAGGCGCGAAGGTGCGGGCATTCTCCGCGTTGATGCGGCACTCAATGGCATGGCCCTTCATGGTGATGTCGGCCTGCTTCTTGGTGAGCTTGTTGCCATCTGCAATACGGATCATTTCGCGAATCAGGTCTACCCCGGTCACCATTTCCGTGACTGGATGCTCCACCTGGATGCGGGTGTTCATTTCGATGAAATAGAACTGGCCCTTCTCGTAGAGAAACTCGAAAGTGCCGGCACCGCGATAGTTGATGCGTTTGCAGGCAGCGACGCACAGCGCACCGATTTCCTGACGCTGCGCATCGGTGACGCCTGGCGCGGGGGATTCTTCAATAACTTTCTGGTTGCGGCGTTGCATGGAGCAATCGCGTTCGCCCAGATGAATGGCATTGCCCTGGCCGTCGGCCAGCACCTGCACTTCAACGTGACGCGGTGTTTCCAGATATTTTTCGAGGAAGACCGAGGCATCCTTGAACGCATTCAGCGCTTCGGTTCGCGCCACCTGAATCTTTCCGATCAGGTCTTCGGCAGAGCGCACCACCTGCATGCCGCGACCACCGCCACCGGACGAGGCCTTGATCAGGACCGGATAGCCCACCTTCTCAGCAATAGCCAGGCAGGCCTCTTCGTCTTCTGGAAGCTCGCCGTCGGAGCCGGGGACGCAGGGCACACCAGCGGCAATCATCTCGGCTTTTGCGTTGGTCTTGGAACCCATCAGCCGGATGGTTTCCGGTCGAGGACCAATGAACACAAAGCCGGACTTTTCCACGCTCTCGGCGAAGTCGGCATTCTCAGACAGAAAACCGTAGCCCGGATGCACGGCATCGGCCTGGGTCACTTCCGCCGCGCTGATCAGCGCGGCCATGTTGAGATAGCTTTTCTGTGGTGAAGCCGGTCCAATGCAAACGGCCTCATCCGCCAACAGAACATGCTTGAGGTCACGATCGGCCTGTGAATAGACCGCAACAGTGCTGATCCCCATTTCGCGGCAGGCACGCAGGATGCGCAGTGCAATTTCGCCGCGGTTGGCGATCAGGATCTTGTTGATTTCACCCATCTTGAAGTCGCCGCCTTATTCGAAAATAAACAGAGGTTGGTCAAACTCGACCGCCTCTTCGTTCTCGACCAATATTTCAACGACAACGCCGCTGCGATCCGCTTCGATCTGATTGAGCATCTTCATGGCCTCGATGATGCACAGCGTCTGGCCGGCCTTGACGGTCTGGCCTACCTCTACATAGGGCTTGGACCCGGGTGAGGAGGATCGGTAAAACGTACCCACCATCGGCGAACGCACGGTGTGGCGGTCATCCTTGGCTGGCGCCGCGGCGGGAGCAGGGGCTTCGGCCTGCTGTTGCGCGGGTGCCGGCGCAGGCGCGGCCGGTGCGGCTGGCCCCGGAGCAGGCGGCGCGCTCACGTACTGCGTGACCGGGCCGTTGTTGCGGCCGATGCGCACGGACTCTTCGCCTTCCTTGACTTCGAGTTCAGTAATGCCGGATTGCTCTACGAGGTCGATCAGTGTCTTGATCTTTCGAAGGTCCATGTTGCTCAGTTCCCCATGATTTTCAGTTGTTGATCCGCCGCGTGCAGTGCCAGCCCATAACCCTGAGGTCCCAGGCCAATCACGGCGCCGACGGCAATGTCGGTGAAATAAGAGTGTTTCCGGAACGCCTCTCGCTGATAGACGTTGGAAAGGTGAATCTCGATGAACGGAATCGCCACGCCAAGCAAGGCGTCGCGCAGTGCGACGCTGGTGTGGGTAAATGCACCAGGATTGAACAGGATGAACTGTTCCTGGCCGCGCGCCTGCTGGATTCGGTCCACCAGAACGCCTTCATGATTGCTCTGCAGGCAGCTCAGCTGGTGCCCCAGGGCCGCCGCGCGCTGCGTCAGGTCCGATTCAATTTCGGCCAGTGTCGTAGACCCATAAACCTGCGGCTCGCGGGTGCCGAGCAGGTTCAGATTGGGGCCGTTCAGGAGCAGCAGATGGCTCAAATGGAGCAATCCAGCGTCAGAGAAGATTCAGATTCTGCACTAAGCGCATGTGGAAGGAAAGTTGCCGGCAGTTCACGGCAATTTCCCGGCCGTTCGCGGCAGAAGCCTATGTTTTGGGCAGGTGGGCCTCAACCAGTTCGCTCAGCTCCTCAAGTTCGAATTCTCCGTGCTTGCGCAGCAGAATTTTGCCCTCTGGCGAGATCAGCACCGAAAAGGGCAGGGCGCCGATGGTATCGCCCAGCGCGTCCATGACCAGAGGAATCTGCTCTTCTCCCAGCAGCACCGGATACTGGATGTTCAAGCGCGGAATGCTCGAACGGACCATTGCCGGATCATCCATGGCGGGCCCGATGATCTGCAGGCCTCGCGCACCGAAGCGGTTCTGGACTTCCACCAGTACCGGAATCTCCTTCAGACACGGCGCGCACCAGGTTGCCCAGAAGTTGACCAGAACGAGCTTTCCCCGAAGATCGGAGAGTTTGATGGTCTCGTCGGCAAGATTCTGTAGCTGGAAATCCGGCGCCACGTCTGCGTTGGCCTCCGAAGTCACGTCAGAGGAGGCGTGAAACAGCTTCTGGTACACAGCAAATCCGGCCATTGCGGCGGCCGATGCCAGAAATAGTGCGAGAAATACAGGTTTCATGAATCAGCGGGCATCCACATTGAGAACGCTTGTTTGAGAGGGATAGCACACCTTGTCCTCCGCGCATCCTTGATACTTCACGCGAATTTGCTGGGGTGGCTGGCCGGATTTCGGCCTGAACCGGATGCGGACCTGATCCCGGAAAATGGCGGTTTCGCCAAAGTGGGCATCGACGTGCGCTTCGCCCAATGGCATGGACGCAAATCCAAGCTCGTAGCCCTCGGGTTGGACCGCGTCAACCGCGATGCGGTCGCGGTACAGGTAATAGCCCGGCGCAATGTCCCAGCCGACGATCAATTCTGCCCCATCCCACAACGGGGCATGGAGCATGAAGGCCTGCTCAGCCGGAAGAAGCGTCTCCTGCTGCTTGCCGCTGCCAAAGCCCAGCAGGCCAGCCTGCGCGATTGGCAAGGCGCAGAGCAGGCTCAGCGCGAGGGTGGCGTAGCGGGCTGTGTGCACTGCGTGATCCAGTCGAGGTAAGGCGCATGGCCTGAATGCAGATTGACCGCAATGATCTCTGGGAGTTCGTAAGGGTGCCATTCGATCATCCTGGATTTCAGGCGTTCGAAGCAGTCTTGCGTGGTCTTGATGATCAGAAGCGCTTCGTCATCAGTCTGGATTTTTCCTTCCCAGAGATAGGTTGATCTGACCTTGGGCACACTGTTGACGCAGGCTGCGAGGCGCGCGCCAACAATCTTGCCGGACAAATCATCTGCCATATCCTGCGGGCAGGTGCTCAGGACAATAATGTGCGCATCGCTCATCTGATTGACAAAAGCGCCTGCACTCAAACCCGGCCGCGGCCGATTGCGTAGTAGGCAATACCGGCTTGTTCTACGCGCTCGGGCTCGTACAGATTACGGCCATCAAAGATGACCGGCGTCTTGAGCAACGACTTGAGTCGCGCAAAATCAGGTGAATGAAACATGCGCCATTCGGTCACGATGGCCAGTGCATCAGCCCCTTCTGCGGCGGCGTCCGGATGATCAACGAGCAGCAGATCATCGCGCTGGCCATAAATCTTGGTGGCTTCTTCCATGGCCACCGGGTCGTAGGCGCGAACCTTGCCGCCAGCAGCCCAGATCGCTTCCATCAGTTCGCGTGACGGCGCTTCGCGCATATCGTCGGTGCGGGGCTTGAAGGCCAGGCCCCAGAGGCCGATGGTCTTGCCCTTGATATCGCCGAAATGCTGGATGATTTTCTCGAACAGGCGATGCTTCTGCTTGCGGTTGACCGCTTCCACGCTGTGCAGCAGCGGCGCCTCAAAACCAACGGCTGCGGCAGTGTGGGCCAGCGCCTTGACGTCCTTGGGAAAGCAGGAGCCGCCATATCCGCATCCGGGATAGATGAAATGGAAGCCGATTCGCGGATCAGCGCCGATTCCCATTCGCACGTTCTCGATGTCTGCCCCGACATGCTCGGCCAGGTTGGCCATCTCGTTCATGAAACTGATCTTGGTAGCGAGCATCGCGTTGGCAGCGTACTTGGTCAGTTCGCTGGATCGCACATCCATGATGATGGTGCGATCGTGATTGCGATTGAAAGGCGCGTAGAGGTCTTGCATGAGCTCGGCCGCCTTGTCGCTGGAAACGCCAATGATGATGCGGTCCGGCTTGTTGAAATCGGCAATAGCAGCGCCTTCTTTCAGGAACTCCGGATTGGACACTACGTCGAATTCCATCTGCGCGCCGCGCTGTTTCAGCGCTTCGTCGAGGGTTTGCTTCACGCGGTCGGCAGTTCCGACGGGCACTGTTGATTTGCTTATGACGACGCGATAGCCGTCCATGTGTTCGCCAATGGATTTGGCCACAGCCAGCACGTACTGCATGTCGGCCGAGCCGTCTTCATTAGGCGGGGTTCCCACGGCAATAAACTGATACATGCCATGCGCCACGCCTTCGGCAGCGCTGGTGGTGAATTTCAGGCGACCGGCCTGGCCGTTGCTCAGCAGCATGTCATCCAGGCCTGGCTCGTAGATTGGGCTCTCGCCGCGTCGTAGCCGTTCGACTTTGCTGGCATCAATATCCACGCAGAGCACATCGTTGCCGGCATCGGCAAAACAGGCGGCGGTGACCAGACCGACATATCCAGAACCAAAGATCGTGATTTTCAAACGGCAACTCCAAATAGGGCACTGAATGGGGCTCAGGCCGAAAGTTTACGTGCTCGTGCAGCTGACGGTGAGGCCCCGCCAGCAGCGCAATCAGGGGTATCGGCAGCTCACAGCCTGAGCAGTGCTGCGATAATGCGTTCTTCTTGTTGCATCCAGATGCCACGCCAACACTTGATCTACCTCGACCACGCCGCAACAACGCCCCTTCGCCCAGAGGTCTGGGAAGCCATGCGCGGCTGGCTGGAGCCCGGCGGAAATTTCGCCAATCCCGCGTCGGATCATGCGGCGGGGCGGCAGGCAGCCGAGGCAGTAGAGAAGGCCCGCGCGCAAGTGGCGGCACTGCTTGGCGCACAGGCGCGGGAAATGGTCTGGACCAGTGGCGCAACCGAGGCCAATAACCTTGCCATCAAGGGCGCCATCGAGTTCAACCGGCGAAGCTCGATGCATGTGGTGACATCACGGATTGAGCACAAGTGCGTGCTGGATACTTGCCGTTGGCTCGAATCATCGCGCAATGCTCGCGTCACTTATCTGGAGCCCGATGCGCTCGGCCGTATTGATCCAGAGCAGGTTCTGCAGGCGCTCACACCCGATACCCTGCTGGTCAGCCTGATGTGGGTGAACAATGAAATTGGCAATGTGACGGACATTGCGCGTCTGGCGCCGCTGCTGCGCCAACGCGGCGTCATGCTGCATGTGGATGCGGCGCAGGCAACGGGAAAAATCGAGATCGATCTGGAACAGATTCCGATTGATCTGATGTCGCTGTCAGCCCACAAGCTGGGCGGTCCCAAGGGCGTAGGCGCATTGTTCGTGCGACGCAAGCCACGCGCGCGGGTTGCTGCTCAGATGCACGGCGGCGGGCACGAGTGGGGAATGCGCTCCGGCACGCTGGCGACGCATCAGATTGTCGGCATGGGGGCGGCGGCGGCGGCGGTGCAAGCCCGGCTTTGCGAAGAAGTGCAGCACATGCAAAGTCTGCGCGACGATCTTGCTTCCCGATTGCTGGAGATCAACGAGGTGGTCCGCAATGGCGATATCCAGTCCTGCGCGCCGCACATTCTCAACCTGAGTTTCCCCGGCGTGGAGGGAGAGTCTCTGCGCGCGGCGCTCCCACAACTGGCAGTGAGCAGCGGCGCGGCCTGTTCGTCGGCTACATCGGAGCCATCCTACGTGCTCCGGGCTCTGGGGCGGGATGACGAACTTGCCAACGCCTCCTTGCGTCTCTCCGTGGGGCCTGCCACCTCTGTCACGGACATTGAATCCGCGGCGCGTATGGTGGCCGAGCAGGTACAAAGATTGCGGGCGCTTTGCCCCTCAGCATCGCTTTCCAGATAAAACAGATTGCATGAAAAAATACGATGTTCTTGTCATAGGTTCCGGTCCGGCAGGTGAGGGCGCCGCCATGATGGCCGCCAAGAATCACAAGTCGGTGGCGATGGTTGAGCGCCATCGTGAAGTAGGCGGCGGGTGCACACACTGGGGAACCATTCCGAGCAAGGCACTGCGCCACGCCGTCAAGACGCTGAATGATGTGCGCAACAACCCCTTGCTCCGCGATTTCAGTTCAAAGAATCCGCCCACTTATCCTCAGATTCTGGCGGGTGCGGACAAGGTGGTGGACGCGCAGGTAGCCAGCCGAAAGCGATATTACGAGCGCAACCGCGTGCCGCTTTATGAGGGCGATGCACGCTTCGTGGACGCCGTTCACGTGGAGATTCTGCGCGACGGCAACCGCGAAGAGCTGTTGCAGGCAGAGCACGTCGTCATTGCAACGGGGTCTCGTCCGTATCACCCGCCGAATATCGATTTCTCGCATGCACGTGTTCGCGACAGCGACAGCATCCTGCAATACGACGAACATCCGTTCTCGGTCACGATTTATGGCGCGGGTGTCATCGGCTGCGAGTACGCGTCGATCTTTCTCAATCTTGGTGCGAAGGTCACGCTGGTCAACACGCAGGACCGATTGCTGTCGTTTCTCGACGACGAAATTGCCGAAGCCCTGTCTTATCACCTGCGCGAGCAGGGTTGCATCATCCTGCACGAGGAGACATTCAGCGCGGTGGAACCCCGCAAGCGAGACGTGGTGCTGCACCTGGAGTCATCCAGACGCATCAAGTCCGACCTGCTGCTGTGGGCGAACGGACGAACCGGCAATGCCGATGGCATGGGCCTGGAGTCGCTTGGTATCGAAATCAACTCACGCGGGCAGATTCAGGTCGATGAACTGTTTCGCACATCGCAGCCCCACATTTACGCAGTGGGTGATGTCATTGGCCCTCCCGCATTGGCCAGCGCAGCCTACGTGCAGGGGCGCTTTGTAGGGCAGCACATCATTGATGCCGAGGCCCGGCCCAGCATGCAGATGATGATCCCCAGCGGCATCTACACCATTCCCGAGATTTCTTCCGTGGGCCTTACCGAGCGCGAATTGCGCGCCGCCAATGTGCCTTACGAAGTCGGTCACTCCGCCTTCAAGAGCCTTGCCCGTGCGCAAATGACCAGCGAAACCACCGGCATGCTGAAAATTCTCTTTCATTCCGAAAAGCTGGAGGTCCTGGGCGTGCACTGCTTTGGCGACCGCGCTTCGGAGATCGTGCACATCGGCCAGACCGTGATGGCCAATCCGGCCACCAATCACATGAGCTATTTCCTGAATACGACGTTCAATTACCCGACGATGGCCGAGGCCTATCGCGTTGCCGCTCACAACGGCCTTAATCGCCTGGCCTGAGACCGGCGGGTGACGACGCCAGCGCAGACCGAGGTGAGTATTCAGTCGCCGTACCCGGAACCGGTTTGGCGCTTGTTCAGCGAAACGCCGCGGGGTGGCGTGCTTCCGAATGGCCCGCGCGTCTATGCGGCGGAGGTGGGTACCCCGGCCGGTCAATTCCGGCTTCGGCTGTATTGCCAGTTGGACAAACAGGGCAGGGTCAGCGCGTCACGTTTTCAGGCCTATGGCTGTCCTTACACCATTGCTGTGGGAAGCTGGCTGGCCCAGTGGTGTGAAGGCCGCCAGATTGCTGAACTGGCCGAATTTGAGGTTGACCAAATGCGCACAGCCCTTGAAATACCGGAGGATCGCGCCCATTGTTGGCTTATGGCGCAGGATGTTCTGCGCGAAATTGAACAAGAGTGGTCATGAGTCTCCAGCTATCTCCAGCCGCAGCCCAGAGGGTCAATGCCCAGATTGCAAAGCGTGGGAAGGGCATTGGCCTGCGCGTGGGCGTAAAGAAGTCGGGTTGCTCCGGTTTTGCCTACACCATGGACTATGCCGATGAAACCGCCGCCACCGATCAGATCTTTGAATCCAACGGTGCCAAGCTGGTGGTTGCTGCCGAGCACCTGCCCATGCTGGAAGGGCTGACCCTGGACTGGCAGAAGCAAGGTCTCAACGAGTCCTTCAAGTTCATCAACCCCAATGTCACCGCCGAGTGCGGTTGCGGGGAGAGCTTCGCGGTCTAGGTTGGGGCAGGCCTAGGGTCTGCATCGGCGCGCGGCTACAATGGCCGCATGCGCCAATACCTTGATCTGATGCGCCATGTGCTTGAGCACGGCGCCGAAAAAACCGACCGTACCGGCACCGGCACACTCTCCGTCTTCGGACACCAGATGCGTTTTGATCTGGCTGAGGGTTTCCCGATGGTGACGACCAAGAAGCTGCACCTGAAATCCATCCTAGTGGAGCTGCTCTGGTTCTTGCGCGGCGATACCAATATTGCCTGGCTCAAGGAGCACGGCGTCTCCATCTGGGATGAGTGGGCAGACGAATCTGGCGAGCTTGGGCCGGTCTATGGCCGCCAGTGGCGGGCCTGGCCCGCCAGCCGTGATCGCGAGATTGATCAGATGCGCCTGCTGCTCGATCAGATCAAGGGCAACCCGGATTCTCGCAGGCTGATCGTGTCAGCCTGGAATGTGGGCGAGCTTGATGAGATGGCCCTGGCGCCCTGCCATGCTCTGTTCCAGTTCTATGTGGCGCAGGGCAAGCTGTCCTGCCAGCTTTATCAGCGAAGCGCCGATATTTTTCTAGGCGTGCCCTTCAATATCGCATCCTATGCGCTGCTCACCTTGATGATGGCGCAGGTCTGCGGCCTCAAGCCGGGCGAGTTCATCTGGACCGGCGGCGACTGTCATCTGTATTCCAATCATCTGGATCAGGCGCGGCTGCAGCTGCAGCGTGAGCCGCGGCCGCTGCCGAAGATGGTGATCAATCCGGAAGTCAAAGACCTCTTCGCGTTCGCCCCTGAAGATTTCAATCTCTGCGATTACGACCCGATGCCCCATATCAAGGCGCCGGTGGCGGTATGAACCCGGAGCAGGTGCAACAAGGCCGAATGATCAGTCTCATTGTGGCCATGGATCAGCAACGCCTGATCGGAATCGATGGTGAGCTGCCGTGGCGCCTGCCTAATGACCTGAAGCATTTCAAGCAGGTCACCATGGGCAAGACCATTGTGATGGGGCGGCGCACCTGGGATTCACTCGGGCGGGCCTTGCCCGGTCGGCAGAACTGGGTCATCAGCCGAAATGATGATTTTCAGGCCGAAGGCGCTCGAGTCTTTTCGTCCTTGCAGTCGGCGCTGGATGCGCACGAACAGGGTGAACTGATGATCATCGGCGGCGGCGATCTGTACCGACAGACTTTGGCGCAGGCGTCGCGCATTTACGTCACCAAAGTGCTGGCTGAGGTCAGTGCAGCGGATGACATGGCATGCACCTATTTTCCGAAATTCGATGCCACGCAGTTTCGCGTCAGCGCTCAGGAAAATTATCCGGCAGACGAACGTCACGCCTATCCCTACCGGTTCCTGACCCTGGATCGAAAATAATCTACGCCGCTCGGTCTGTCGGCGGGCCGGCAGCGGCGGCGCAATTCTGTAATGCTTTGCAGCCTTTCCAAATCAGAAAATCCAGAGGAGCGCATTCATGGCCGATGTGAAATCTCAGTTTGAACAGGCTCAGAAGGACGTCAAGACGCTGACATCGCGTCCTAGTAACGACCAGCTCCTGTCCCTGTATGCGCTGTTCAAGCAGGGGACTGAAGGTGACGCCAGCGGAAAGCGCCCCGGCATGATGGATATCAAGGGTCGCGCCAAATTCGACGCCTGGGCCAAGCTCAAGGGGACCGATCAGGAGCAGGCGATGCAGAAGTACGTCGCTTTGGTGAAATCCCTGCTGGCAGGCTGAGTGGGGCCTGAAGACAGATTCACCAAATAAGGCGAGGGCGCAGTTGCAGCGCGCCCCCACCTGATTAGCCTGCCGCCGGGTGCTTCAAGGTTTGGCGGCAAAATGGGTTCTGCGCAAACTGCCTTCAGATCGCCTTCGAACCCACCCAATCTCGTGCGAATTGGCGTGCAACGCGGCCAGAGCGAGAGGCCCGGTTCAAAGCCCAGCGCAAGGCCAGTTTCTGGGTTGCTTCATCGAAGTCCGTGCATCCAAGCTGATTCAGGTGAAGCCTCACCGCATCCAGATACTGAGCCTGGGTGAAAGGCTGAAAGCTGAGCCACAAGCCGAACCGCTCGGCCAGGGAGATTTTCTCCTCCGTGGTTTCGCCGGGATGGAGTTCGTCGCCATCCCAACGATATTCCTCGTTCTCGCTACGTAGCTCCGGAATGAGGTGCCGACGATTGGACGTAGCGTAAATCAGGACATTGTCGGGTGGCTCTTCTATTCCGCCGTCCAGAGCCGTTTTCAGCGCCGTCAGGCGCGCGTCGTTTGAGGCTACGCTGAAATCGTCCACATACAGGATGAAGCGCTCCTTGCGCTCGCGCAGCGGCGCAACCACCTCGGGAAGCTCGGTCAGATCATGAGGGTGGATCTCCACGATGCGCAGCCCATGATCGCCAAATTCAGACAGCATTGCCTTGACCAGACTGGACTTGCCGGTGCCCCGCGAGCCCGTCAGAAGCGCGTGATTGGCAGGCCTTTTCGCCACGAATTGCGCGGTGTTTTGGCGCAGCGCCGCCTTCTGGCGATCAATGCCGCAGAGACTCTCAAGCGGGATCAAATGGGGAAAAGAGACGACTTCCAGCCGCTCTCGGTGCCATCGGTATGCAAGGTCAGTCATATTTTATTGGTCTGGGGAATCGACGCTGCCGCGCGTGTCCTTTACAATCCGCGCCCCGCAAGGGCGCTAGACGCAACGGTGATGTAGCTCAGTTGGTTAGAGCGCGGCACTCATAATGCTGAGGTCGCTGGTTCAAATCCAGCCATCACCACCAATCATTTCAAGGACTTGCGAAGAAGCTAGTTTCTCAGATTTGGCCCACTGTGCCTAATTTGTGTCACCTAGTTGTTGCGCGAGTCCTGGGCCGGTAATCGGCCCGAGATTCGCTCCGCATGAGCCAGCAGGTGCCCCGCCGAGAGATGGGAATACCGCAAGACCATCTCATGGGAGTTCCAGCCGCCCATTTCCTGCAAGACATTCAACGGTGTGCCTGACTGCGCGTGATACGAGGCCCAGGTATGCCGCAGATCGTGCCAGCGGAAATCGCTGACGCCTGCGCGCTCCAGGGCAGATCGCCACGCCTTCGTATTGACCTGCCAGACGGGTTTGCCCTGGTAGGTGAACACATACTGCGCATGACGGCCTTTCCATCGTTCCAGCACAGCCAATGCGTCCGCGTTCAGCGGCACCGCGATGGCTTTCCGCGATTTCGCTTGGTCAGCGTGCACCCAGGCACATCGCCGCTCAAGGTCTACCGCGTCCCACTCAAGGCGACAGACATTGCGTTGTCGTAGCCCGGTCGCCAGTGCGAACCGCATCATTTCAGCCTGATGCGCTGGAAGCTGTGCCAGTACGTCGCGCACTTCTTCCAGTGTGATCCAGCGAGTACGACGCGACTCCACCGTGTACATCGGAGCCTTGGGCACCCGCTCAATCCATTCCCACACTTCACAAGCCATTCGCAAGACTGAACGAACGAGCGCCATATATCGATTGGCGGTCGCTTTGCTCGACGATTTGGCCTTGGCTTCCAGAATCCTGAAAAGCAGCGTGCGATCAATTGCGGATAAGCGCTGGCCTCTCAGGAAACGATCAACCCAAACAAATATCTCCTTGTCCTTCTGCAGTGAGGCTTTGTGCTCTTTTTCCTTGAGCCATTGCACTACCGCGTCTTCCCAGGTGTATTCCGGCCGATAGCCAAGTTGCGTCGTTCGCCACAAATCCGCCTTCAATCGGTCGTGGAATTCGAGCGCAGCCCGTTTATCGGTAGACCCAGAAGACTTGCGTACAAGCTCGCCGTCCTGGGCTGTAAACCGGACCCACCACACTTCACCGCGTTTGTAGACTCCCATGATTCAACCTCCAACTCGGAGCCACTCAGCGGCGCTTGCCGTTGTCGAATGTAGAGGCTGTCCAGGTAACGGACAAGGTCAGCTTCAAGGAAGACCCATGCTTTGGCGGGTTTGGCGCCTTTGACTTGGCCCTTGCGGGCTTTTTCGCGCAAGGCACGCGGTGACATGCGCAGGAACAGGGCAGCTTCCGACAGATTGAGTGTGAGCATGGCATGACTACCTCCCAGAGGCCTTGCGATAGGCGTCAGCGGCGGCAATGCGGGCGGCCTCGACAGCGCGATCCTGGCCAGCTGAAGCGTCGTCAGTGCTGTCCTGGAAGGGGTTTCGATAGTCCAACGCTTTGCGGGAGGCTCGCCCCTTGGCAAACAGCAAGAAGTCCTCGCCGGTGAATTCGGCGCGCCCGTCGTAGTGGTCGGCGGACTCTGAGAGCAGAAGATGAGTCGCCTGAATGGGGTCCGAGATCTTTCTGACAGCCATGTAGGAGGTCAGTGCTGCGACAAAGGAGGAGTACAGCCGGGCATCGCTCGGACACTTTGAGGGTAGGGCGTGTACCCGCTCCACAGGCTGCAAGGTGTTCCAGGGAATGGCTTGCAAGCACACCCAGAGCGGATGAGCCTCCCATCGCGCCCGCGTATCGTCTGAGGACGTAGGTAAGGTCAGGCGGAGCCATTTCTGCGTTGCATATACCCAAAGACCACCAAGCCGTTCTAGGACTTCCGGGTAACGGTGGCTGTCCAACTGTCGAAGAATCTCATTTCGAAACTGGAACTCCAGACGGTAGACCGGACTGACACCATCCCAGCCCTTCGCACGCCAAAGGTCCTCCAAGTAATTCTGGCCACTGGTCTTGATCTGAATCGTCTTGTCATACAGGCGCGCCATGATGGCCCCGCGTCCAATGCTCCATCCCGTGAACCTGGAATCGACACGGTGACGGTCCTGAAAGCGAGCCCTGGTGACCCAGGCTTCGTCAGGCCAGCTATCCAGGGCAAAGGGGCTGACGAAGTCCACGAACAGGTCCAGGCGTGTCACGCTGGCTCCTGGTTCGACTTCTCCCAAGGACGAGAGGATCAGCCGCAGCTCGTTCGCAGCAGACTCGACTCCAGCCCCGGTCAGATAGTGGCTGGCGATCTGGCCAACAGCGAGGGGACGATTCCGAGCGTGCTGGCTTTTGATTTGAATCCAGTAAGCGTGGTCCGAAAGACGATGTCGGAAAAGCTTTCCACCACTAGGTCCAGCAGTAAATTGGTGGTCGAGAATTGATATCTGCGCAACAGCTTTTTCTCGGTCGAGCTCGGAGCGGGCTGACTCTCGGGCGGTTTCAAGGCGAATACTTCCTTCCTCAGAAAGCTCCCCCTGGAAAGACAAATACAAGCTGTCAATTCCGTATCTAAAGGGTGTGCAGTTTGAGGGGGCGGTGTTACAAGGTTCCGCCCCCAGCACGGCGAGTCGGTCGTGCTCCTCCGTGCGCTCGACAGACTCGCCGTGCTGTTTGTTTTCCGGGTGTGAACTCTTTTTCATCTGATGCTCCTGTTGGTTGCTTGGAGCCCAGATAGTGTTTGCCGAGGTGCAGCAATTACGAGGACATTCGCTGATCGATAAATGTCCTGTTGGCCTTCTTCCAGCGGTACACGTGCCGCCAAAGGCTGCCCACCGGATCTATTCCGTGATTGGAATAGAACTTTGTCTCGGAAATAAAGAGGCGCTCGGCTGACCGCTTATCGAGTCTCTCTACTTGTTTTACCCAAGCCATAGCGAATAGAGCTAGGTCCAATCGCGAATACGCTCGTTCCTTCTTTTGCTCTGATAGGGCGCGCCGGAGTTGGCCTAAAAAAACTTGGTCGCGTGTGCCCAAAGCAATTTGGTGGCGCTCACTCACCCGAGAGAGTCCAAGAATGGCGGGGTCTATTGTGATGGCCGAGAACAGAGCGCTATCGTCGCCTTTATAGAAGTCCGCCAGGAGCATATTTAGCGGACGACCATGAACTAGTGCGGCGTTCAGATTGTTCCTAAGGGCAATGGAAACATTGAATATGCGGACCGCCTGTTCCCCTTTAATCTCTCCTTTGGGTTCGTCCATCGTTCCATCGTGAAGCTGAGAAAGTAGGGCTCTGTAACGAAAAGGGTTTATGGTTTCAATCAGGTCTTTGGCTGGAAGTGCTCTAACCACAGCCTTTGCGAATCCTAGCGGAGTTCGGTCATACAACTGAATCCAATTCAGACCGCGCAGTGAGACCTCGACGCGAGATCTTTTTCTCTCGTCCTCCGACTGATTGACAATCTCGTCGAGGTCTCGCCAGGTGGCCTCGATCGAGTCAAAGCCACGACTAAAAGCACGGAATAAGTATCCCCAGCCAGACACCCAAGACGTGTCTGATAGAGAGTCAGAATCTCGGACATTACTTCCGCTATGCGGGCGCATCGATTCTAGGAAGGTTGCGGAGAATATCTGAGCTGAGGCGAAAATGGAGCAAGCTAAGCCACTTTCGAATCTTCGTCGGCATCACCCGAAGCCAAGTCGGTCTGAGTAGAAAGCCCATCCTTGACCTTTCGCGCTTGGCCCGAAAGGATTTCATCTTGGCGTGCAGAAAGCTTCTTCGCCAGTGACGAGAACCCGGGAATGCGGTTCAAGACCTCAATCGAGCTCGAAAGTCGCGAGCTGTTTTCCAACGCTTCCATTAAAGGGTGATCGGACCGCTGATAATCGGTAATCAGTTTTCCGGGATTTTCGGAGCTGACTTGGAGCAAATTAAAGAGCAGCTTAGTTCGAAGCTCGTTCTTGACATCGTCTTCCTCCGATTCAATCTGCTTTGTTAGTCCGGCAAAGGTTTTTCCGAGTACCATTTTATGGGTGTACTCCTCAATGAGGCGCTTGGAAAGGTTAAGTTTTTTGCCCGACGAGTGTGCGAGCCAGAGTATGGGTAGGTACAAAGGCAGGATGGATAAAATTAGGCTAGGCGTGTTGCTGCTCACTGAAAACTGACCATGTCTGCTCATTGAAAATTGACCAGGGCT
>CAXBFJ010000008.1:0-251842 GCA_963975245.1 uncultured Panacagrimonas sp.
AGCCCTGGTCAATTTTCAATGAGCAGACATGGTCAGTTTTCAGTGAGCAGCAACATAGCTGGCCCCCGCGGTGTAATGGGTGGTGGTGGGCAGGGTGCCGAGGATGCCGAACAGATTCTCTGACTCGCGCATGACCTGTGAGGCCGAGATATAGCCGCCTCGCAGCGTCAGCTGAGAGGTCGCCTGCCATTGCACGCCAAGCTTGTATGCACTCTGGTCCTTGAAACCGAAGCCAGGCCCTTCGGATGAGCCCAGGAGGTGGCCCGCAGCCAGCGCGCCCAGCCGGTTGGCAAAAGCGGGCTCATTGGCGTACTCATAGCGCTGGTATTCCAGTGCAATTTCCAGCTGGGGCAAGGGGGTGGCGGTGAAGCCCGCGCCCCAGATCGCCGGCAACTCGAGACGTCCACGTTCTGGCAGAAGCCCCGAATAGTCGGTATGTCGTCCTGTCCAGCTCTTGCTTCGATAAGCCATCCCGAAACGAAGCTGCGGCGTCAGTTCGCCGACCATGCCGACGCTGTAGCCGGCGGAGGCCGATCCGTCCTTGCCCTGGTTGCTGACTTTCCCGGGCCGCTCTGAAATTGCGCTCAGGAAATTGATTCCCTGAAGCCGGAGTTGCTGGTAGCCCAGATTGGCGCTCAAGCCGACAACCAGTTTCGGCGCGAGTTGGTAGGCCAGCGCGCTGACCATGCTCGTTGACGCAAGCTGGATGTTGGTTCGCGTTGCGCCGCCAAACCGCTGATAGGGGCTATCTGGGTAATCCGGCCCGAGGCCGGCACTGAGCAAAGTCAGGCCGAAAGAGAGTTTCTCGGTGAGCGGAAGATTGAATCCGCCCTGCGGGATCATGTACGCGCGTTTTGCATCCGTTCGGTAACGCATATCTGGCCCCGCCGCGTTGCCGTAGATGCGGGCATTCGATTGAGGCCCAAATACGTCGACTGCAACATCAATCCGCTTGCCCAGACCTGCTGCGTGGGCAGGGTTGGCCGCCAGCGCCATCGATTCTTCTGCAATGGAGTATGAAACGCCGCCCATGCCAAGGGACTTGATGCCATTGCCGTGGGTAAAGATGCCGAGAGCGGCGTGGGCAGATGCTGGCGCCAAGGCGCAGGCGCAGAGCAATGTCGCCCTAGTGATGCGATAGGTCATTACAAAAAATTGATGGAGTGGATGAAGGAAAGCGTTCGGCGTTTGAAGCAAATGCTCAGAAGGCCACGCCATAAAGCAGGTAGAGACCGAGGGCAGCGATGGAGCCATGGCCGGCAACCAGCAGCATCGGCGCGGCACGTGGAAACAGAACGCGGAAGAAAAGGAAGCCACCGGCCAAGCCCGCGGCGAATACGCCCAAGGCCCACCATGCGCGTTCCGGCGTTGCATCAGAGCTCAGGTTTGCAACCAGCAGCACTGCTGCAGCTGCCAGGCCACCGAGCCCGTGCATGGCGCCCAGAAAGGATGGAATCTGCATCTTCTTGAAAATCATGGCCACCATCAGCAAGCCACCCGCGGCAATGGCGGCAAACAACAAAAATGCGATCTGGGTCAGGGTCATGGCGCTCTCTCCGTAGGAATTTGCTTGCGTAAGGTCCAACTTCTGGGGGCTGGATCAACCCACCTTTAGTCGAGGTGGGAGCAGCCCTTGGTGCGGCGATGTATACAGTTGTATATGTCCAGGGGACATCATTAATTCAAAAAAGAGGCCCTTTCGGGCCTCGTCTACTTTATCAGGGCATCTTCGAGATATGACTCTCGTCGGTGAATTTGTCGTAGAAAATGGATTCGATACTCATGCCTTCTTCGGTCATGGAGGCGATACCGGCGTCAATCATACCCGGAGGCCCGCACATGTAGCCTTCGGCGTTCTTGAAGTCGATGTCCGGCATGGCGTCGGTAATGAACTGCGTCACCAGGCCGCGTGCGCCTTTCCAGTCGCTGTCCGCAGGTTCGTGCGAGAGCACCGGCATGAAGACAAACTTGTCTGCCCAGTTCTGCTCGATCTGCTTGATCTGGTCCAGACAGTAGAGATCCTTGGGCGTGCGAGCGCCAAACAGGAAGACGCAGGGGCGCTTGACCCGGTTCTTGCGGGCATCTTCCAGAACGCTCATCAAGGGTGCCAGACCTGAGCCGCCGGCAATGCAGACCATGGGCTTGTCGCCGGAATGCAGGTGGAAATTGCCGTGAGGCCCATCAATGTCCAGCGGCACGTCAGCCATCTCGCC
The DNA here is from genome assembly GCA_963975245.1 of uncultured Panacagrimonas sp. Lineage (GTDB taxonomy): Bacteria > Pseudomonadota > Gammaproteobacteria > Nevskiales > Nevskiaceae > Panacagrimonas. The sequence continues at coordinate 2,214 of CAXBFJ010000008.1, forward strand.
TTTGAACAGGGCTTCGGTGAAGACGCCGCCCGGCACCTTGCGGATGAAAAAGCTGATCTGCTTGCGACCATCGCGCGAAGGCGCATCTGCAAATGAGTAATTTCGGGCGCGGGCGATGTTGGGGTACTTGATGTTGGCGTACTGGCCCGCCACAAACTTGATCGGGCGATCGAGTTCAATCGTGATCTTGAGGATGTCGTGGGTCAGTTCCTCAGTATTGACCAACTTGCCGGTGAACTGCTCAGCCGCCGGGACATCGCTAGAGCTGCCTTCGACCTCCACCTGGGTCAGCGGATCCTTGGGGATGGCCTGACAGGCGAGGATGAAGCCTGCTGCAATTTCCTGCTGGGAAAGGGTGTAACCGAAATCCGTCAGGGCGCTGACCCGGCCGGATTTGAGCTTGCACTTGCAGGAGCCGCAGGTCCCGACGGTGCAGTTGTGCGGAAACGGAACATCGTTCTTCAGCGCGGCCTCGAGCATGGTTTCGCCCGATGGCACCTCATAACGGGCGCCGAATGGTGCGACTTCTACGAACTTTGCTTCCTTGGGACCAAACAGCGACTTGAGAAACCCCATATCCCCTCCGAAATTTCAGTTTTGCCCGGCGTCTGGTGAAGGCTCGGCTCGGGGTGCTTGTTGAATATAGTAGGATACCATACGATCATCTTACAAAACGTCGCTGGCGGCTGTGCTGCAGCCCCGCCCGACGCGTGAACTATAGCCCTTGTTGTCTTGCAGGGCAGATCACAAAGCTGATTATTCCGGTGTCGCCAGATTTGTCTTCAATACAAACCAGAAACAACGAGGAGCAGAACAAGATGAGCACAGCAAGTGAATCCATCAGTGCCAAGGCCGCTTTGATTCGACAGGTCGGTGGTCCCTTCAGCATTGAAGAGATCGAAGTTGCCGCGCCGCGTGAACACGAGGTGCGTGTCCGTATGGTCGCTGTTGGAATGTGCCACACCGATCTGGTGGCTCGCGACGGGTTTCCGGTTCCGATGCCCATCGTGCTTGGACACGAAGGTTCCGGCGTGGTCGAGTCAGTCGGCAGTGCGGTCAAGAACATCAAGGTGGGCGACCACGTTGTGCTGAGTTTCAATTCCTGTTCGGATTGCCCGAGCTGCAGCAAGGAGCAGCCAGCCTATTGCTACAACTTCTTCGCCAACAATTTTTCCGGCGTGCGCCCGGCTGACGGTAGCAGCCCGCTGAGCCAGAAAGGCGAGCAGGTGTCGGGTAACTTTTTTGGACAATCTTCATTCGGCACCGTTGCTATCGCGCACGAGAAGAATACGGTTGTCGTTGACAAGAGCTTGCCGCTGGAACTGCTCGGTCCCCTGGGTTGCGGTATCCAGACCGGCGCTGGCGCAGCCATTCTCTCCCTGGGCCTGAAGAAGGGCGAAACGCTGGCCATCTTTGGCGGCGGCGCGGTAGGTCTTGCCGGCTTGCTGGGTGCCCGTGCGGTGGATGCAGGAACGGTGATCGTGGTCGAGCCCAATGCCGAACGCGGCAAGCTGGCACTGGAGCTGGGCGCTACGCATGTCATCAATCCCAAACAGACCGAGAACGTCCTCGAGAAAATCAAGGAACTCAGCGGTGGCGGCGTGAATTATGCGCTCGATACCACCGGCATTCCGGATGTCATTGCCATCGCCGTTGAGACCATGCTGCCCAATGGCATGCTGGGACTCATTGCGGTTCCGCCGCCGGAAGCAACGCTGCCGGCCAACATGATGAGCATGCTGGTGCGCGGTGTCGGCGTAAAGTGCATCACCGAAGGCGACGCTGATCCGCAGGTCTTCATTCCGCAGATGTTGGAATACTACAAAGCCGGCAAGTTCCCGTTCGACAAGTTGATCAAGACATTCGCTTTCGACCAGATCAACGAAGCCGCCAAGGCTTCCGAATCCGGTGAAGCGATCAAGCCGGTCATGGTGTTCTAAAGCAATGGGTCTGAGATTTCAGGTGTAGCGATAAATGCAGCGCAGACCATGATCTGCCCTGCGAAATGCTGATAAGAAACAGGAGAGGGGAGATGGAACTGGAGAAGCGTTCGAGTATCCGTTCGCAGAAAGCAGGCGTGCGTTGTGCCTGGATTTTCAGCTTACTGGTGATTGTTGGCTGGTTGGGTATCGGCGGCTTTTATGCGCCATTCCCGGCTGATCTGGGCATTGACGCCACCAAGGAGTGGTACACCGAAACCAATCGCTGGCCGACCATCATCGGCTGTTCCATTCTCTACTTCGCCTGTATTTTTCTGGTGCCATCTTCCGTGCAGTTCGGAATCATGCTCTCCAAGCAGGAGGGGCGATGGCCACTGTGGTCAATCACGGTTTCGGTCGCTGGCATTTTCATCTCACTGATCATCTTCCTGAATGCCTGCGCATGGATCGTGACCGCCTACCGGCCCGAAACCGGTGCCGATGTCATCCAGAGCTGGAATGACTGGGCGTGGTTCGCATTCCTGTTGGGCTGGTGTTATCTGGCCTTGGAGATGATTGCGGCCGGCGTGGCCGAGCTGATGGATGAACGCGAAACACCTATGGTGCCGCGCTGGTTCACATGGTTCACGTTCGCTGGTGCATTCGCCGAAGTCACTGCCATGGGGCCGGCGTTTTTCAAGAGCGGCCCATTTGCCTATAACGGGCTTTTCGGCTTCTACATGCCAATGATCATCTGGGGAATCTACCTCAATGGCACCGCCTACTTCATGTATCGCGAGCTTAACCGGGAGGCGGCCGGCAAGGCCTGAGCGGCAAGCACGGCTGCGTCTGGCAAAGGTCTCTTCGGCTTTGCCAGATGCAGCATCAGGCGTAAATCCGGTGAATCCCGCTGGCCCGTGCGATGGTCTCGCCATCGGCCTGGATTAGTCCGCTCAGGAAAATCATCCGTGAGGTTTTCCTGACCAGCGTGACCTGCGCTTCGACCCATTGTCCGAGCTTGGCAGTGGCCACGTAATCAATACTCATGTTGATTGTCGGGCAGTGCATTTCAGCACTGCCCGCGCCTGGGTAATGTGCTGCCACCATCATGTCGGCAAAGGTTGCCAAGGCGCCGCCATGCAGGGTCTTGGCCGGGTTCAGATGTTGCAGGCCAACCCTGAACCTCAGGCGGGGTTCACGCTCATGGCGAAATACCGGGCCGAAATAAGAATTGAACTGACCTCCAAAATAGTGCTCGACGAAACCGTCCGGTGCAGCAGGCTTTTCATTATCTTGGTTCATGTCAGCGGGGTGCGATGGAATTTGAATTGGGCATCCAGAAGTGTAGTAGAGAAAAACCTTTCGATTCGACTCATCAGGATTTGCTTGCCGACTCCTCCTTTGATTTGTCAGGCTGGGCCATCGCCTTTGTCTGAGCGCCCTTTGTCGTCACAGCGCCCACACTTTTTTCACACGAGAGGGTTCAAGGATGAACAGACTGTTCCTGATTTTTGTTTGCGTCCTGACGTCAGCTTGCACACTGAGCCTGAGCGAGCGGTCGGGCACCGCAGGTTTTGCCGTACCAAAGGAAGAAACAGCTCAAGCCAGGGCGCTACTGTTGGGAGACTGGTACGGCGAAAAGACGCATGACGATGGCGTCTTGCAGCGCTGGCACGTCAAACGTGCTGCAGACGGCAGCTATCTGATCCACTTTCTGATTACCAACCCCGACGGCAGCAACGAGGAATGGGCCGAGGCAGGGATCTGGGGTGTGCGCAAGCCCATCTATTTCACGGCGGTTCGTGCCTTCGTCGGCCCGGAAGGGACTCAAGCTGCTGATACAACTGACTACGGTCTCTACGATGCCTACAGCATCGTGAATCTCACGGAGGATGAGTTCACCTACAAGAGCTATACCTCGGGAAATGAATTCACGCTCAAGAAAGTGGCTGAGACTTTCCGTCTGACGGCTGCGCAGAACGGTTCAGCCAAACCTTAGAGCGTGAAATCCGGGGTCAATTGTTCTTCGCGCCCTGCGCAATCCAACGCTCAAACAATTCCAGTTGTGCGGCGTCCATCGGACGCGGCGGATCGGTCATGGGCATGCGACTGCCGCTGCCGCCCACCTTGAGCTGGGTGCCGCGCAACTTGTGAATCAGGTAGCTCTTCTCAGGATCGCCCGGCGTGACTCTGGGCAGTTCGGATACCGTGCTGGGTGCCAACAGCGCAGCGTGACTCTGTCTGCGGCCTACATTGAGGCCGCCGTTTTCTGCGCCGGTAACGTGGCAGAAAACGCACTGCGCATTGAGCAAAGGTTGAATGTCGTCCTTGAAACTGACAGCGGTGTCCTCCGCCATGGATGCTGGCGTTGTAGCGGCCACAAGCAGGGCCGCCAATGCGAAGTAGAAATTTCTCACAGTGGTTCCGATGCCTCGTCTGCTGCCGCTTCTCCTGCCATGTAACCAAAGGTCATGGCAGGGCCAATGGTGCCGCCGCCTGCCCAGTAGGCCTGAGCTGCAGGATGTGCGACACAGTTGCCCGCGGCATAGAGATTCGGAATCTTCTGTCCCTGTGAATCCAGTACCTGTCCATTTGCGTTAACCACTGCGCCGCCCTTGGTATCCAGTGTTCCGGCGCCGAGAATGACAGCGTAGAACGGGCCTTTGTCTGCAATCGGATGCAGTGCCATGTTGGGGTAGGGGTTGGGTGCAACGGGCGCGTTCATGAACTGGAACGCCACTTCAATCGAAGCCTGGCCGCGCGAGAAATCGTCATCTTTTCCGAAGACGGCCATCTTGTTGAAACGAGCGATGGTTTGCTTGAGGCTTGCCCCGAAGTCCTTGTCCAGGTCTACGTCGCCGACGTGCGTGGCGATGGACTTCAGTCGAGCGCGGATGTTGGCTTCCAGCTCTGCCAGGGTCGCACCTTCGATGATCTGATCCAATTTGGCGTCTGCTGCAGGAATGGGATCGTAGCCGGCGTAGAGTTCAGCGGTGCGGGCGTCCCAGATCATGAAGCTGAGCAAGTTGGGGTACTCGCCTTTCACCGGGTCCCAGACAAAGTGAGCCTGCGTGCGCTCGTTGTACTGAATCTTCTCGTTGGCGAAACGTTGTCCATAACGATTGACCTGAATCATGCTGTCGCCAGGCGATGACCACACGTCCACCGCGACGCTGCGTGTTTTCAAGGCCACCTCTACTGGAATCTGACCCCACCAGGCATTGTTCATGTTGCCGAGTGCGGCGCCCGCACGCTGTGCAATGGGAATGAAATCGCCAGTGCTGCCCGGCGCTGCGCAGCCACCCCAGATGTGTCCTTTCAAAAATTCGCGTGCCAGCTTGGGGTTGTGCGTGAAACCGCCGGTGCAGAAGATCACCGCCTTGGCGGCGCCAACATTGATGGGCTCGGCATCGCCGCGATCCACCGACACCCCGATGATTCTGTCGCTGTCATCACGCAGCAGATCCAAAACCTGATGATCCAGCAGAATTTGAATCGGCAACTGATCAAACTTTGCCTGCAACTGCCACAGCAGGGATTCGCCACTGCCACCGCCCTTGGGCCAGATCACACGATCCGCATGCTCGGACAGATCCGGCACCAGCGAGCGGCCTCGCTTGACGGTGTTTTCTTTCAGGTCTGCAAAATAATCCGGATAGGCTTTCTCCTCCCAGGTATACCAGGGCATCAGCTTGAGGCCCGTGGTTTCCAGCAGGTTGGCCACCACACGGCTGCCGTTGTCGTAGAAAGAGGCAATCAGGTCAAACTCGTTTTTGCTAATGCCCAGATGTTCATCGGAGGCGACATAACGTTGCGGATGCGCCAGGCGCACCATGTAACGCATGGCGTCCTTGCGTTCATCCTTGATGCCTTCGGACTGAAGCCAGGGATTGTTGGGAATCCAGAATACGCCGCCGGACTTTGCAGTGGTGCCACCTTTGAACGGCATTTTTTCCAGCATGATGACCGATGCACCCTTGCTGGCCGCACCTAGAGCAGCAGCCGTGCCGGCAATGCCAGAGCCCACGATCACGATGTCGGCCTGCATTTCCCACTTGATCTTCTTCTTGCCCTGCGCGGCGCTGACGGCAGGCAGGCCTGCCCCAACAGCGGCGGCAGAGCCCAAGGCCAGCCCTTTCAATACTTCGCGGCGACTGCTCATGCCGGTGTCTCCCTCTCGTTAAGAATTAAAAATTTCAGCCACGCCTTAGCTTCGGCGCGCAGTCAGAATGCAGGGCATTCAGCTCATCGCTTCCTTGACGCTATCGGCCTTCACCCACTTGTCGAGCACGTGAAGATTGTGACGAATCAGCATCTCTGCATCCTGCAGGATCATGTGGTCCTTGGCCCCTGACTCGAGGCCCTCCTGAATGCGTTCACAGTTGGTGACGTCTTCAAGTACGACCTCTGACCATCTGCATGCATAGTGTTCCAGTTGCAGACGATGACGCACGGAGGTGCTCGCCGGAATAAAAATCTTCAGCGTCCACTTGGTGCGGTTGTAAGCGACCGGCCAGAACTCATGGGTCCAGAAGCCGCCGGTTGAGTAATCTATGTTGAAGTTCGGAAAAATCCAGGTCACATCGGCCGACCAGCTGGGCTCCTTAGTTGGGTTGATCGCCGGATGTGCCGCCAGTGCCGCTGCGGCCTCTGCGGAGTCGCCGCCAAGCACGTTGCCGGTCTTCTGCACGTAGACCATGCGTTCGACTTTGGATTTTTCTGACGGCACATACTCGGGGTTCCCGTAAGCCGAGAAATGTCGGTGCATGCCATGCACCCGCGCGCTCAGGGGGCGCGCGAAGCGATTGAACTCAGGGTGGGCAAAGCCAGGCGCCAGTGTTGCCGGGTGCAAGGCAGGCACATGGTAGGGCTCTGCAAAAGCGTCGCAAATTAGTTTCCAGTTGGCTTTGAAATCAGCCTCGATCACGATGGTCTGGTCGAGGTTGAAGTACGGCACGCCTTCATAAGTGGTGCCAAACGGACCCAGAAACTCCTTCAAGGACACTTCGGGCTTCTTCTGGAAATTGATAAAGATGAAGCCTTCCCAGACGTCGCAGGCAATGGGGGTCAGGCCGCAGGCTTTCTTGTCCAGGTCAAAAAAATGTTTCTGGTCGGGTACACCAATCAGTTCGCCATCAGGTCGGTAGGTCCAGTTGTGATAGCTGCACACCAGGCGCTCGGCCTTGCCACAGGGTGTGTTCATCACCAGATTGTTGCGATGACTGCACACATTATGAAATGCACGAATCTTGCCAGCCTTGCCTCGTGTGACCAGCACCGAGGCCTTGCAGATATCCAGCTTCTTGACGAAGTAGCAATTTTCTTCCGGGAGTTGTTCTACCCGTCCCACGCAGAGCCACGCACGCTTGAAAACGCGCTCGCGTTCAAGCTCAAAGTATTCAGGTGAACGGTAGGGCTCGGCAGAGACCGGGCCGGTCCCGAGTCCTGCGGTCTTGGTAAAACATTCTTCGGTGACAACATGGCGCGGAGGCGCCGGATTATCCAGAACTGCACTCATCGATGTGGTCTCCTGTCAGATGCTGCCGCCGAACGGCATCGGTCCCTGTGAAATGCGCACGGCGCTTGGCCAGACGGATTCCAGGGCCCTGGGCTGGCCATGCATCTCCACTGCGATGGCCGCGTGATTCATGGCCAGTAGAAGTTTGAAAAGGCGTTCGGTCTCTGGTGGCATGGCGTCCAATCCAAATGTGTCGCAATGCGCAATCGCATCTTCGGCGCGCGCGACGATTGCGTCATAGAACTGCTGGATGTCTTGCATCTCAGCCGTTGAACGCGCACGGCGGCGTTCGTCATTGGTCTCGAGCGACCAGTACGCGACAAAACTTTCCAGATCCTGGAAGCCTGGCGGCAGGCTGCTGTCCTGAGTCATATCTCCTCCAACGCTCATCTTTGTTTTATTGCGGCTGCAGATCCTGGCTCGCCGCTGCGTGCGCGCCATTGCCCCGTTTGGCCCTTGATGCCAGCGGTTGTTGCGCAACGCTTTTCCCAGCCACCGCAAAGTGTTCCGGGTGCAGTTCGTGAATCATGATCCGGACTGACTCCGGCGCAACACCCAGCGAGTTCACAATCGCCTCTGTCACCGCCGCGACCATGCCGCGCTTTTGTTCGGCGCTGCGCCCTTCGAGCATGTTGACCTGAATGATGGGCATTTTTTCTCCTCGCATGACAATGTGCTGCGCATCGTGGCGCCGCGCCCTGTACATCGAGGCTCAATCTAGGATTCAGGGGTGATTGCGTCAAATACCTTTACGTGGCACTCGTGATACAAATAAAGCATCGCTGTCCGGAGAAGAGCGTTGTGAGTATCGGTTTCATGGAGTTGCGCCGTTTGAGTTACTTTGTTGCCGTCGTCGAGCAAGGCAGCTTTCGTGCGGCAGCACTCAAGCTGCACTTGTCACAGCCACCACTGACCCGGCAACTGCAATTGTTGGAGTCCACGCTCGGTGTGCAGCTGCTAGAGCGGGGGCCGGGCGGTGCGGAGCCCACCGCGGCGGGCAAGCTTTTCTACGTCGAGGCGCGCAATCTTCTGGCGCTGGCCGAGCAAGCGGCGGCGCGGGTCAAGCTCGCCGGCCAGGGCCGGGTTGGCAGGTTGGATGTCGGCGTGTTTGGCTCGGCGATTCTGGGCGTGATCCCGCAGATCGTGCGCAAATTCCGGCAACAGAACCCGGATGTCGAGGTGGCCTTGCATAGTCTCGACCGTGCTGCACAGATCAGGGCCCTGCGCGAGCGTCGCATCGATGTGGGCTTCAACCGTTTCTTTGGCGAAGAGCCTGATCTGGTCTGGGAAGTTATTCAGACCGAGCAGATGAATGTCGTGCTGCCCACCGGCCACGCGTTGGCAAAGAAGAAGAATCTCGCGCTCGCCGAGATTGCCAAGGAATCACTGATTCTCTATCCGAGGTCGCCGCGTCCCGGCTTCATTGACTACCTCATGCAGCTGTTTCATCAGCGCGGTATCGCCACTTCCAATATTCAGGAAGTGGACGATGTGCTCACCGCCACGGCACTGGTCGCTAGCGGTCTCGGGGTGAGTCTGGTGACCGATTCTGGATGCAATCTCAACGTGACCGGCATTGTTCACGTCGGGCTGCGGCCCGCCGATCGTGCCAATGTGGACTTGAGCATCATCCGCCGGCGCGATGACAGCTCGCCGCTGCTCAATGGCTTTGTCGAAGTGGCGCGCAGCCAACGAATCAAAGGCCGCCAAAAGAAAAGTTAAGCTAAGTGGCTGATCGCTCGGATCTTGCGCCAGCGGACGTCGGCGCAATCAGGCTGGCGCTTCGGGGTCTGCATGGGTCAGGTACTCCCACATGCGTTCGTACACGCGACCGGCCGTGACTTGACGAGCCGTGGTTTCATCGGCGTTGAGCAGCGTGTGATCGCCGTCCTCACCCATCTGCATCAAGCCAACTTCGACGCGCGCAGCCTCTTCAAGAAACCAGGACAGCGCAACGGCTTCGACAAGATCTTCGCCGACCACGACCGCGCCATTGGCGCGCATGACCACGGCCTTGCCATTACCCAGACGGTCCGCAAGCTTGCCCGCGGCTTCGTCATCTCGCAGCAGGCGCGGATCAGCCCAGAGTTGCGGGCCAGGCGCAAAGTAAGCACCAAAGCCGTGACGGGGTCGCGGAGTCCGTCGCAGGACCGACAGCAGGCCGATCTGAGGCGGCATGATCCGGCATACGGCGCCGATTTCCGCTCGCCGCGCATAAATTGCCTGATGGATGCGTACTTCGCCGAGCACGCCTTCCGGCAAGGGGCCAGACACCGGTACCACGACGCCGTCCTCCCTCGGTGAAATGGTGCCCATGGGGCGGGCGGCGCAGACCAGGAAATGATCCTTGTCGATCCTTGCGCTGCAATGTCCGTAGGCGTGTACGAGATTGGCTCGCGCCAGGCCACGAGCGGCCAGGCGGACCTGAACTTGAAGGGCAGTTGTCATTTTTTGGGTTCAATCAGAGTGGAAGCAAACATCAGCGAAGTGCTCAGGATGCCGCTTTTCGGCGCGCGCGTCGCTCCTGCTGAGCATCTCTTTGTCCGGTGCGTTTGTGTTGATACATCTGGGCGTCCGCCAGCGCCAGAAGATCCTCGATTTCCAGTTCGGGGTCGGAGGGCAGATGTGTGGTCCCGCCCAGGCTGACCGACAGGCTCACGATCCTTCCCTCAACTTCGATGGGATTGTTGCGCACCGCCTGCTCCACTCTCGAGGTCAAAATCTTGACAATGACTGCAGAGGCGCCGGGGCTGATAATCACGAACTCGTCGCCGCCCATGCGGCCGACGATGTCGGAAGGCTGCACTGTGTGACGAATGACGCTCCCGAGTTGGCGCAATGCCTGGTCTCCGATGTGGTGTCCATGCACATCGTTGAGCTGCTTGAATTTGTCCACATCGACAAAAATCAGCGAGATTGGCAGGCGCAGGCGGCGGGAGCGCTCTTTTTCCACGCGCATTCGCATGAGAATGCCGCGACGATTCAAGACCTGTGTCAGTTCATCGAACATCGCTTTGTCCACCAGCGCCTGCACATGCCGGGCGCGCAAGAGCGCGTTGCGAATCACCCGCAGAAGATTGGCGTTGGGAAGGTCCGATTTGAGCACGACGTCGTCGAAACCAATACTGAGCAAGCGGGTAGCGAGCTCGCTTTCCGTTGCGTTCCCGGTGATGGCGACGAAGGGGAAAGAGAAATTTCTGTTGCGAGACGCCTGGAATAAATCGGCCGCGTTTCCTCCATTGAGCTCAAAGTCGCAAATGCACAGATCAATCGATTCGCTATCCATCACCATTAGCGCGTCCCGCAAGCTGACGGCCTGCAAAATGGTCAGATTGGGAAGCGACACGGCTTCAACTTTCAGGCAAAGCTTGACCATCTCTGGCGGAGAATCCTCAACCAGCAACACCCGAATCGGGCCGAGCGCCTTCAGGGCCGCGCGTTCTACGGCTCGTAAATTCTTCGCTCGCGACGTTTCGTCGCTTACGGCAGACACGTTGGATAGCGCTTTTGCCTTCATTTCAGGACGCTGAGCGACGCCTTTGTGATTTATGTGGTACGTGGGTCAACACGATCCTACGTTAGACTCGGCAGCGGTGACACTTGATCTGAGTGTCAGGTAATCTGAATGCCACTGCGCGGCGCCTGTTCGATGTGGCCGAAAGCGGGTCCCTTGTCCGGTATGCCAATAGAGGCCTGATGCATCATTCCAGCTTTGAAGCCGATGAACCTGCAAGATCCTAATCGTTTCATCATGCAGGACCCGGCCGAGCTGGTTGTTATCGACGATGATCCGGCGGATCGATTGTTGCTGCGAGAGATCCTGTTGCACGGCGATGCGGTGGGCATGCGAATGCGCGAGGCAGGCACGCTGGATGAGGCGCAAGTCCTGATCGGTGCGGAAACCCTGTGCGTGCTGATCGACAACGTATTGCCAGATGGCCTGGGGATGGATTTTGTCGGGCAGTTGCGCGAGCAATGGCCGGATCTGGCGATCGTCATGATGACGGGCAGCGGCGATGAGCTGACCTCGGTTGAGGCGCTCAAGCGCGGTGCCAATGACTATCTGCCCAAGGCAAAGATGACGCCCTCCCTGCTGCATGAAGCAGTTGTGGGCGCCGTCAGCAAGCTGCAAATGGCAGTCAGTTTGAGACGCAAGCAGGAAAAGCTGTCGTTGATGGCAGAGCTGATCGACACCACCGAAGATCTGCTGTTTATTGTTGATTGCGAGAGCGAAGCCATCGTTCATGCCAACGCTGCCACACGGCGCGCCCTGGGCCGTGGTGCAGAAAGTTTCGATGACGACTACCCGGTGTCTGTGTCCAATCTGTTCAAGGCCGGCTATGCCAGCTGGACGGCCTTGCGCGGCCTTCTGGCTCGTGCATCACCTGCAAGATTTGAGACTGCCATATGGGCAGGCAGCTACCTGGGGCGGCAGGTGGAGATTAATGCGCGGCAGATCTTCAAGGCGCAGCGGCAGTACGTGATCGGCATTGCGCGTGATATCGGTGAGCAACAGCGACTTCAGGCGGACCTGATGCAGTACACCGTATTGGACCCGCAAACCCAGCTGCCTACAGCCAAAGCCATGATGTTGCAGCTCTCCGCACTGACTGACGTGGCTGAAGATGCGGACTCCCAGTGGTTGCTGGCGATGATCCGAATTCCCGGGCTGCTCGAGGGTGCACAGAAAATTGAAGAGGCGGAAGTGCTGCACTGGCGTGTGAAGATCGCCAGGCAACTGGTGGAGTTCGCAAGCCTTCACAGAGGGCGCGTCGGCGTAGCCGCTGCCGAATGCTTTGTGACGGCCACCCCAGTGGATCATAGCGACGAATCCGAAGACCTGATGACTGGGTTGCGTGAAGCACTGCTCGACGCTGTTTCGGAAATGGCGGTTGATACTGCGAATCACAAGATGCGCGAGCCTGTCGGGCTGGCCTGTATTCGAGGCGCACTGTCAGACATCAGCCAGGACGCCGCTCTGAGTTTCCTGCGAGAAGCCGAACGCGAGCAAGCTGCAAATGCAGGCCGTATCCAGATCATGGAATTTGCCCTATCCGACGGGAATAAGGTCGACCCTGAGCGCAAGTGATGGCATCGGCTCAATCTGAACCTGCCGACGTGCCAGTGGTTGCCATCGGCTCGTCGGCTGGCGGCATTGTTCCCGTAGGTGAGCTGATTGCGGCCATCGGAGCGGCGCCGTTGTTTGCCATCGTGGTGGCCCAGCATTTGTCTGCCTCGCGAGACAGCAGTCTGGTGCAGATTTTCCAGCGCTCGAGTGCGATGAAGGTCAAGACCATCGACGATGGGGAGTTTGTGCAGGCAGGGGTGGTTTACGTGACGCCGCCCGGATTCGATGTGCGTTACGCGCGGGGGCAACTGCGGCTCAATTTGCCCGAGCAGAGAATTGTGCCGTTTCCCTCAGTGGATACCTTGCTTGAGAGTCTGGCCAATGACCCGGGGCGGTATCCGGCCATCGGGATCATTCTCTCCGGCCTGGGACGTGACGGCGAACGCGGGGTCAGGGCGCTGTCTCGGCGCGGAGGCGTGATCCTGGTTCAGACCCTGCGCGAAGCCCAATCCGCCGGCATGCCCGAAGCGGCATTGAGAAGCTCTTGTGTCGATCTGGTCGCAACCGCCGCCACACTTGGCGCTCGCCTTCCGATGATTTGCAAGTCCCTGCTGAGTAACGGGGCACAGGTGCGGGCTGCGGAATTCAACGCCGTCTGCGCATTTGCCGAGCCGCTTCTCGGCATCGGCCTGGATCGCTTCGATCCGCTTGTTCTGGGGCAGGCGCTGCGCCGCCGCGCCGCATTGCTTGGCGCAGACTCAGTGATGGACTATGCCGAGCAGGTGGCAGAGCACCCGGCCGAATCCGATGCATTGCTGCGATACATCCTGAAGCCCGCTGGCAGCTTTGATTCGCAGAATCCTGAACGTCGTCAGATGATCGAGGCTTTGCTTGCCTGTTATCAGAAATATGAGGGCGCGCAGCCGTTTCGTGCCTGGAGCATGGGCTGTGCAACGGGGGAGGAAACCTACGCCATGGTCTTTGCTCTGGAGGCCGCCTCAAAGCAACGTGACAAGGCGCCCGATTTTCTGGTGTACGGAACAGACTTGCGCCCAGACTGCATCAGTCTGGCCCGCACCGGCAGCTACAGTGACTACGAAGTGGCGCATCTGCCCAAATCCACGATGACCCAGTGCATGGTGCCCCATTTGCGCTTTCACACCGTCAAGCGAGAGTTGCGCAGAAAGACCTTGTTCGCGGTCCACGACGCACTGAAGCAAAACCCGTTGCAGGACATGCAGTTTGTAGCCTGTATCGGCGTCATGCCCATATTAAGTGGCCACCATGCCAGCGTGCTGCGTGCACGCTTGTCACTGAGCCTAGTGCCTGGCGGGGTGTTGTTCAGCGAATCAGACCTTGAATCCTGCTGATTCAGTCTTTCAGAGGTATCAGTTGAATGTTGATCTGAACCGGCGTTGACGCCGTCGTGCCCTTGGACAGTGATGCGACCAACAGGGCCCGAGTCTTGGACGATTTGTCATTCAGGGCGCTGATCATCAACTCGTGACTCATGCTGGTGCGCTCCGCGTGAACAATTTCATCCAGCATCGTGCGCCACTCCCGGCTCTTGGGGTCGTGAATGACTTCGGTGAGGGTCTTGCTCAGCAGTTCCTTCTCCGTGATGCCCAGCGTCTTGCACAGCGCTGCGTTTGCCTTGATGAACTGCAGGTTGCGTTTGAGTACGCCCATGCCCACTGCGCTCATCTCGAAGTTCAGGCGGTACATGGCTTCGCGGTCGCGGAGCACGGTTTCCGCCGCCGCCCGGGTGGAGACATCGATGAACGTCACCACTGCGCCGTGTGATTCTCCGTCAGCGGTCAGCGTGGGCATGGCACGCACATTAAATGTGCGCCCCTGATCATCATTGATGCTGACCTCATTGGGTTTGCCCAGGCGAATCACATTCTTGATGGTAGGCAGCAGGCCCACCATGTCCACGTGCCAGTCAATGCTGGCCAGAGACAGATCGATCTGCAGGCCTTCCTTGGGCAGGGTCTGGTCGGCAGAGCGATTGAAATGCTTTAGGTGCATGCGCTGGTCGGTCACCAGCATCGGGAAATCCAGGCTCTCCTTCATGCTCTGCAAGTCGCTGGCGAGCTGCGAAAGCTCGTAGGACTTGGACTGCATTTCGTCATTGACGGTCAGCAGCTCTTCGTTGGTTGATTGTAGTTCCTCGTTGGAGGTCTGCAGCTCTTCGTTGGTTGACTGCAGTTCTTCATTGGCGGACTGCAGTTCCTCACTTTGCGACATCAGTTCTTCGTTGGAGGTTTCCAGCTCTTCAACCACGGTCTGCAAATGCTGACGGGTCGAGGCCAGTTCTTTTTCCAGTTCCTCGATGATGACGTTGTCACGATGTTCTTCGGTCCCGCGCTCGCTGGCAGAGTGCAGCGGTTTCTCGGCGGGCTCGAATGACAGTGACAGCAGCAGTTGTTTATCCAGCTGCAAGGCGTTGACCACCGGGACGAAGCTGCGGCTTTCATTGTCCATGGTGACTGCAATGACAGTGCCGGTCTGGGGCTGCCTTTCGCGTCTGCAGCGGTGAACCAGGGCGCGAATCTCGCCGCGCATTTCATCCGGGACCAGATCAAAAACCTTGAGGTCCGCGGAGCCGCGAGGGAAGCGCAGGAAAGGCCGCAATTCGCCAAGAAAGTGCAGCGCCTCGTCAGCTTCATTGATGACAACCGCTGGCGGGCAATAGCGTTCGGCAATCGCTGTCAGCAGCTTGTAATTGGTGTTGGGAAACTCCGGGCCGCCGCGTCGCGCAGGCTCTTCCATCTGCCCGTCGCCGCGTCTCGAACGCAGTGGCACGGCGTACGAAGGGCCAGGCGTTTCCCGGCGAATATAGATGCGTGCCTTCTTGTCCAGATCTGCAAACAGTTCCTTGTGCAGCTCAATGGATTCCGATTTGCCCAGGAAGAGTCGGCCATTGGTGCGCAGTGCGTAATGAAAAATCTCAAGCACGCGGCGCTGCACATCGCGATTGAAATAAATCAGCAGATTGCGACAGCTGATGAGATCGACGCGCGAAAACGGCGGGTCCTCAATGACATTCTGAACGGCGAACACCATGTTCTGGCGCAGCGACTTCTTGACCTGATAGGTGCGACCGGTGTGCTCAAAGTATCGTTCGCGCATCGGCTTTGGCAGGGATTCCACCGCCGTGTCCGGATAGTTGCCGTTGCGGGCAAATGCCAGCGCATCGGTGTCCAAGTCGGTGGCAAAAACCAGAAAGTCGGTACGAAGCCCTTTTTCTCGCACAATCTCCGAGATCAGCATGGCGATGCCGTACGCTTCTTCGCCGGTGGCACAGGCCGGTACCCAGATACGAATCACGCTATCGCGACCCGTCTCATCGACCATCTTCTCGAGCTGGATGCGCAACAGTTCAAAAGCTTGCGGATCACGGAAGAATGAAGTGACCGAGATCAGCACGTCCTTGGCCAGCTGTTGGGCCTCTTCCCGATTGATGCGCACCATCTCCGCGTAGTTATCCAGCGACGAGAGCTTGTGCAGGGCCATGCGCCGCGACAATCGCCGATTGACCGTGGCTGACTTGTAGTGGCCGAGATCAAAACCGGTATGACGCTTCACATGAGCATTGATCTTGGCCTGAGCGCCAACAATCTCCTCTTCATGCAGGGGCAGACGCATGGATGCCGGCAATGCGATCAGGCCCAGCAGCACATCGCCGACCTTTTGCGCGGGCAGCACCATGTCGGCTGAGCCTGTCTGTATGGCCGCTCGCGGCATACCATCGTACTTTGCTGTTTGCGGGTCCTGAATCAGGGCGACGCCGCCTGCAGCCTTGATGGCCCTGATGCCCAGAGCGCCATCGCTGCCAGTGCCGGACAAGATGATGCCGACTGTGTTTTCGCCGTAATTTTCTGCCAGAGAGGTGAAAAAGTGATCGACCGAAGGCTTGGGGCCGACAGTCGCCTTGGGCTTGAGCAGGCGCAAGGCACCATTGATGTATTCCACATCGTGGTTGGGCGGCGTGATGTAGATGGTGTCCGGCAGTGGTACCAGTTTGTCGGTGACATCGCGCACCGCCAGTTCCGTGCTTGGCCGCAGCAGATCCCGCAACAGGCTCGAATGCGAGGGTGACAGATGTTGCGCCACCACATAAGTCAGCGAGCCAGTATGGGCCAGTCCGGACATCATTTCCTTCAAGGCTTCGAGGCCGCCGGCTGATGCGCCGATGCCTACGATCACCAGTTTGGAAGGGTCCGCAATTCCCGGTCTGTTGCCCGGCTTGGGGGCTGCAACTCTGATGCGCCTTGTCGCCGACTTTGCAGCAGGCTTTGCAATCGTCTTCTTCGCTGCGCTCTTGATGGGAGCCTTGCCCGCTTTCTTGCTCGACGAAGGCAAGGCTTTGGGCTGGTCAGAGGCTTTTCCGGATTTCATTTCCACTCACTTGAAAGGCGTGCCACCAAACCCGGATTTCGTTGCGGGCCAGCACTTGGGCACAATCATACTTAGAATAGAGTCGCCGGTCGGTCGTGCAATGACAACCTGACAGACACTTCACTTTGTAACAGTCCCATTGAGCGCTCATGACTGACACACCGCGCAAGAAATCAGTTCGGCCCCAAGTTTCTGAAAAAAGAAGGACTGCCGGGGCTGATGCTGTTCCCAAAAAGCGCGGGGAAGAACCGACCATGATCGTCGGCGTTGGCTCGTCAGCGGGTGGCTTGCAGCCCCTGAAGGAGCTGATCGGCAGCCTCGACGCTGATGCGAAGCTCTGCGTGGTGGTCGCGCAGCACGTGACGCCCACGCACGAGAGTCTGCTGGCTGAACTTCTTTCGCGCAGGACCCCGTTGAAAGTCAAATACCTGAACAGGGCAATGGCACCGACGGCCAATACGGTCTTGGTCGTTCCGCCCAACAGCGATATGACGGTTGAGAATGGGCGGTTCAAACCTTTGCGTGTCGATGGCGTGCGTTCGCGCGGCCCTCGTCCGAGCATTGATCATCTGTTCAGTTCTCTGGCCAGCGAGTTTGGTGATCGTGCTGTTGCCGTCGTGCTCTCTGGCACCGGAGCTGATGGCACCAATGGTACCGAGGCGATCCGTGCCGCAGGCGGAATTGTCCTGGTGCAGGAACCCGGTTCAGCCCAGTTTGATGCCATGCCGAGATCGGTCATCGAGTCGCGGCAGTACGATCTGATTCTGTCGCCGGCTGACATGGGTGACGCCCTGTTGCGCATCGCCCGGGAAGCCAGTGATCCAGTGGAGGCCAAGTCACTGATCAAGGCGGTTCCGGAATCTCTGGTCAAGCAAATCAAGCTGCTCGTGCGCAAGCGCACCGGTTTGAATCTGGACCATTACAAGATGACCACAGTGTTGCGCCGCATCCGTCGCCGCATGCAGCTCGCGGGCTGCTCTGACATGCAGCAGTATCTGGATTTCCTGACCGGCGATGCCGATGAGGCGACGCGGCTGGCGGGCGACCTGAGTGTTCGGGTGACCTCGTTCTTTCGTGATCCCGAGCATTTCAAGAAGCTCAAGGGCATTATCGAGGAAAAGGTGGAGCGACTCGAAGTTGGCGAGATGCTGCGGATTTGGGTGCCCGGATGCGCCTCAGGCGAAGAGGCCTACAGCATCGGTATCCTGCTGATGGAGGCGTTCCGCCTACAGAATCGACAAGCGTCATTTCTGATGTTTGTCAGCGATATCAATCCTGATTCCGTGGCCATGGCACGGGCCGGGCTTTATTCGGAAGAGCGACTGAAGCTGGTGCCGGAGCCCCTTCGCCAGCGCTACTTCGACATTACCGATGGTGTTGCCGAGGTCAGCAAGGCCATTCGCCAGTTCATGATTTTTGCCACGCAGAATACGGTCGAAGATCCGCCGTTTTCGAAGCTCGACCTTCTCAGCTGCAGGAACTTGCTGATCTATTTTGAAGCGCCGACGCAGAAACATGTCATCGCCGCATTTCACTACGCGCTCAAGCCTGATGGCGTCCTGTTTCTGGGCGCTTCCGAAACCATCGAGATTCAAAAAGACCTGTTCGAGATTCTGGATTCCAAGGCGCGGTTGTATGGACGAAAGTCGCATCCGGTGGTTTACCAGTTCAGCCATTCGCGCAAGGTGCAGGAAGAGGCGCTTGCCGAATCGAGCGCTGATGCCCCGCCCAAGTCTGTGGCTCGGCGAGAGCCTTCGAATCGCCGGGCGGTCCTCGAGCGCACTCGCGATATTGTCGCCGAGCATTATTCTCCGCCGGCCATCATCATCGATGATGATGACCGCATCATTCATTTTGTTGGTGACTTGTCGCCGTTCGTGAACCTGCCGCGCGGTGCAACAACCTGGACCGCGCAGCAACTGGTCATGGCGCCGCTCAACGTGGAAATGCGTGCCTTGCTGCATCGCTGCCGCAAGGAGCGCATCAGCATCCGCGGTGGCAGCTACACCATGGATGTCAACGGCCAGTTGCGGCGGGTCACTCTGGCCGCGCATCCCGATGTGCAGGAAAGCAAGGTCGTGGTTTTGCTGGCGTTTGAATCGCGGGTCCTGAGTGTTGAGGGGGAAGACGGTACGGATCATGAGTCGATCAACCTGATCCGCGAACTTGAATCAGAGCTAGCCAGTACGCGCGAGCATCTGCAGACCCTGGTTGAGGAAGTTGAGACCAGCAATGAAGAACTGCAGACCGTCAACGAAGAGCTGCAGTCCTCCAATGAGGAACTGCAGTCCACCAATGAAGAGATGCAGACCTCCAACGAGGAGTTGCAGTCCACCAACGAAGAGTTGCTGACCGTCAACGAGGAGGTCGCCAACAAGTCGGAAGAGTTGCAAAGCTCCCGCGCGGACCTGATCAACATCAAGGAAGCGCTGGATCTGGTCATCATCGCTGTAGATGAGGCGCTGGCGATTACCCAGTTCAATCAGTCCATCGCCATGGTGGCTGAACTGGACAGCGTTCGCCTCGGGATGCCAATTGGGTCTTTGCACTGGACCATTCCGCACAAGGGAATCTCGTCCGAGGTGCTGGCCGTCATCAGCGACCATCAGCAGCGTGCGCGAACCGTCACAACGGAAGACGGGCGCCACCTGCATCTGAAAATTGTTCCGTATCGCAACAACGGAGAGCGGCAGGGCACTGGCGCGGTGATTTCATTTGCTGACATTACCGAACAGGTGCAGATTCGAGACAAGCAACAGGCGCAGGAGGACTTGCACCGGATCATGCTGGAGTCCTCGCGTTCGGGCGCCATCATGACCAACCTGGAAGGGCGCATTACGGAGTGCAATCCGGCGGCGGCAGAAATTACGGGAATTTCGCGGGAAAAATTGATTGATCGCGATCTCGATTCCCTCTTCGCAGAGGAAAGCCTTGGCGACTTTCGCGGCCATGTGCGCTCGGCCTTGTCAGCTTCTGGCGATGGTACCGCGACCTGTAACGCCCTGATTCATCGACAGGACGGTTCGGATCGATGGATGTCGGTCAGCATCGCACGGGTGGGCGGCGTCGGGAGTGGCGGCGGATTGGTCGTCCAACTTCATGACATCCACTCCATCAAGCGCCAGCAGGAGCGCCTGACAGCGGAACACTCGCAGCTGCGGTTTCTGCACGCTGTCTCACGGCGTGCGCTTGATGCCGAGTCCATCTCGGATCTGCTGGGTTCCGTGCTCGGCGATCTGTCGGTCCTGTTTGATGATCTGGAGGTGATGTACCTGAAATGGACGCCCGCCGTTGGTCTGATTCCGCGCATGAGAGTATCTGCGGGAGAAGGCGTTGAAAAAATATCCGGAAAAGGACCATTGAAGTTATCCAATCCGATTCTGCGCAGATTGCGCAATCTGGAGTTGGTAATGCATCAAGGTCCCGGCGATCAGTCTTCTGGTATGTCTGCTGGTAGTCCCGAAGCGTGGTCCTATCTGGATGCGGCGGTTTCCAATGGCCTGGAACTGACCGGGGTCATACGCTTGGCGTCGCCGATTCACCGGGAATGGAGTGAGTACGACACCAACCTCTTGCGCGCCGTGGCTGACGTGGTCTCGGTTGCGGAGCGTGACGCGGAGTCGCGCCAGAAGCGGGAAGAGGCTTTTCGCAGCCTTGATGAGCAACGCGAGCGGGTTGAGATCACGCTGCGATCCATCAGCGATGGTGTAATCACCACGGATGTTGAAGGGCGCATTGAGTCCATGAATCCGCCCGCTCTGGATCTGTGTGGCATCGGGGCTGACGAAGCGCAAGGTAAATCGCTGTTCAGCATCTACAACGTCGTGCGCGGAGAGAAGCTGGCCCATGTTCCAAATGTGGTTGAGCGCTGCTTGCGTGAGCTGGAGCCCGTCCAGGATTCCAGTCTTGACCTTTACCTGCTGCGCAGCGACGGCAAGCGCATTCCCATCAATCATTCTGCAGCTCCGATTCTCGATCATGACGGTGCCCCGATTGGTGCGGTGCTGGTTTTCCGCGACGTAACTGATACCCGCCTGCTGGCCCGGGAGCTGAGTTATCGAGCAGCGCATGACCCTTTGACCGGTTTGCCAAATCGTGACGAGTTTGACCGGCGTGCTGAGCTGGCACTCAAGGAGGCGCAGGCCGGCAATGCACGCTGCGCGCTGGTCGCCATAGATCTGGATCGATTCAAGCCCGTCAACGACACTGCCGGTCACGCAGCCGGAGACGCCTTGTTGCGCAAAGTGGCGCAGGTGGGCCGGGAGAAATTGCGTGAATCTGACACGTTGGCGCGGGTCGGTGGCGATGAATTTGCGGTGCTCTTGCCCAACTGTGGTCCGCAACGGGCGCTGCAGATTGTGGATGGCCTGATTCAGGCAATTGCAGAGATTCGGCTGGACTGGTCGGGCCAGTCATTGAGTGTTGGCGCTTCGGCGGGGCTGGTCATGATGGGGACGGATTCGCCGGCCCTGTCCAAATTGCTCGATGCCGCTGACGCCGCCTGCTACGTGGCCAAGCGAAATGGTCGGGGACGGGTGGAACTCAGCGACCTTGATGCGAGTGGCTTGGACTCTGAGACTGCCGCGCTTGATGTGGTGCGAAAATCGATGGAAGCGGACAAGTGTGTGATCGTCCAGCAGCACGCACTGGTGATTGGCGGCAAATCCCTGCCACAGTACACCGAGCTCCTGATGCGTTTGCAGGCCCACGATGGCACCACGCATCGCCCTGATGGCTTTGTGCTGGCTGCGCGGCGGCATCAGCTCGCCCGGTCTCTGGATGCACTGTCGATCACGCATTCTCTGCAGCAGATTGCGACGGACGACAAGCCCCATCACGTGTATGGGCTCAACTTGTTTGCCGAATCCGTGCGTGACGATGAGGCCCTTACACATCTGATGGAGCAGTCGGCAAGAACCGGTGTCGCGCCTGGCCGTATCTGTCTGGAGATTCCAGAGGCCGCGGCGACCCAGGATATGGAAATCCTGGCTGCGTTCGCCGCGCGTGCGCGCAAAGCCGGATTTCTTCTGGCCATGGATCAGTTTGGTTCTCAGATGAACTCTTTCTCCGCCATCCGCTCGCTCGATCTGGATTACGTCAAGATCAACATGCGTCCGCAGGATCTGAGTTTCGGACGGCCACCGCCACTGGACCAGGCGGTGCTCGAAGCATTGAGCCACGTGTGCCGGCGATCGGGTATTCGCACCATTGCCGTGGGCGTGGAAACGCATGAGCTGATGCAGTCACTGCGCGAAACCGGCATTGATTACGTGCAGGGCACGGTGGCGGCGCCGGTTCCCTGAAAAATCGCCCGTTTCCGCAGCCCCTCCTCCAGGTCACTGCTTGAGCGGCTGCGGGGGCTGCTTCGACAAGGCGTGGATACGCGGCAGGTTGAAGAGCATGCGAATGCCGCCATGATCGCCCGGCTCGCACCACAAATCGCCTTCAAGTACGCGCAAGACGCGTCTGCAGATGGTCAGGCCGACGCCTTTTCCGATATCCGTGCGGCCAGGGTGACGTCGGCGGCGCGGCGCATCCAGTGGCGAACGAAACGGCTTTGACGGGTCGCCAGCGTCTTCAACGAAAAAAGCCGTGCCGTTGCCACCCCGGCGCTCACCAATCCAGATCGCCGCGTGTTCCGCCTGTTGGTGGCGGACCGCGTTGCTGATCAGGTTGCGCCACACGTGACTGACCAGATTGACCGGGACATACAGGCGCGACATGGCTTGCAGCTTGATCTGAATCTCTCCCTGTGCAATTTCGGGTTCCAGAACGTCAAGAATCGGTTTCACCAACTCCGACATGGATTCGTATCGCCACTCGCCGGCTTCTGCCAGGCGATGTCTGGAAAGATCGCGGAAGGAATTGATTTGATCCTGAAGACGCCCGCCCGCTGACTGGATCTGGTCCAGCGTGCGTGACAGGGCCTCCATGCGCCCCGTCTCCAGCTGGCTTTGTGCCAGCTTTGCAAACGAGGCCATCTGACGGCCCGGTGCCTTGAGGTCATGTGAAGCGAAATAGGCAAATTGTTCGAGCTGTCGATTGGCGCCGTGCAACAGGGCAACGGAACGGCTCAACGCCGTCACGTCTTCGTCGATACCGCTGATACGCTCAATTGCGTCGCTCTCGTCGAGCACAGCGGTCATGCGGCTGCGAATCATGCGCAGGTCTTCGCCCGACTTGATTGCGTACTCGATCGCCGCCGGCTGCAAGCTGCTGCGAATGCCATCCAGGGCTTGCTGGAGAACGGCTTGATTCTCGTCATCCAGCCCGGTCATGTGGTCGCGCAGCGACTGGATCTGGGCAGGCTCGCGTTGATGCACCGACTGCATCGATCGGTGCCAGCGCATCTGATCATTCTCGATCTGCCATTCCCACGCGCCCAGATCGCCCGCCGCCAGCGCCTGTTCCAGACGGGTGCCGAGATCGCGAGCGGAGTCGAGCGTGTGGCGCAGGCGCAATTGCGCCAGAACGCGTGCGCGCACCTGGATCGGCGATATCGGCTTGCCCAGAAAATCTGCGGCGCCGGCTTCCAGGGCTGCGGCTTCCAGCTCGTTGCTGGAGTTCGCCGTTACAAAGATGATGGGAATGTGCGCAAGATCGGGCGTTGACTTGATGTGCTTGCACAAATTCATGCCGCTCATGCCGGGCATTTCATCGTCGAGCAGAACCAGGTCAGGCAAACGCTGCTCGATCAGTGCCAGCGCCTGCTGTCCGTCGGCAGCCGTGCGGATGTCGGAGTAATGACCGAGCACAAGCTGGAGCGCCTTTAGGGCCGTTGGTTCATCGTCCACCAGAAGCAGCGAGGACTGTTGCAGAACATCTTCGCTGGCAATTGAGGTGTCACTGAAAGGCTCCATGGGCGGATTCTATCGGCTCATCAGCAGACATGGTCTGACGCTAGGGCTGTGCCCTGTGCCCCATCGTGGATTCGCAAGTTACAAGCTGTACAGCTTGAATGTTGCTTGCGCCGGAATGTTGTTGTACCTTGCAGTCCCCGGCTGGCGTTTGCTGGCCTGAGCAAAAACGACGGAAGGCAGATGAGCAAAATCAAATGTGCCCTGATCGGACCCGGCAACATCGGGACGGATCTTCTTTACAAGCTCAAGCGGAGCGATGTGCTGGAGCCGGTCTGGATGGTGGGTATTGACCCCACATCGGAAGGTCTGGCTCGCGCCCGCGACATGGGCCTGAAGACTACTGACAAGGGCGTTGCCGGCCTGGTGCCGCATGTGAAGGAAGACGATATCCGCATCGCCTTCGATTCCACATCTGCCTATGTTCACGCTGACAACGACGCCGCGCTGCAGGCCCTGGGCGTGATGATGGTTGACCTGACTCCGGCCGCCATCGGCCCGTACTGCGTGCCGCCGGTGAACCTCAAGGAGCAGATGGGGCTCGGCGCGAGCAATGTCAACATGGTGACGTGTGGCGGGCAGGCGACCATCCCCATGGTGGCAGCGGTATCGCAGGTGCAGGCCGTTGAGTATGGCGAGATCATTGCCACCGTCTCATCCAAATCTGTCGGGCCTGGTACGCGAAAGAACATTGATGAGTTCACCCGCACCACCGCGCGCGGCGTCGAGAAGATTGGCGGCGCGAAACGCGGCAAGGCCATCATCATCATCAACCCAGCTGAGCCGCCGCTGATGATGCGCGATACGGTGCATTGCCTGACGGTGGACGAGCCCAATCGCCCTGCGATTACTGAATCCGTGCATCGCATGATCGCGGAAGTTCAAAAGTACGTGCCAGGTTACAGACTCAAGAACGGCCCCATCTTTGATGGCAAGCGCGTCACCATCTTGTTGGAGGTGGAGGGTCTGGGGGATTACCTGCCCAAGTACGCAGGCAATCTGGACATCATGACCGCGGCGGCTGCGCGCACCGCAGAAATGTTTGCCAGTGAAATGCTGTCAGGTCAGGGTGGCAAGAAAGCCGCCAATTCACAGGAGGCTGTGTCATGAGTCATGTCATCAAGAGCGAAGCCGAGCTGGTGAAGGGCAAGAAGGTCAAGGTACATGACATGTCTCTTAGGGATGGCATGCACCCGAAGCGCCATCAGATCAGCATCGAGCAGATGAAGACCATTGCCACTGGTCTTGATGAAGCCGGCGTACCTCTGATTGAAGTCACGCATGGCGATGGTCTGGGCGGCGCGTCCGTGAACTACGGTTTTGCTGCGGCCTCAGACGAAGACTATCTGCGCGCAGTCGTGCCGCTGATGAAGAACGCCAAGGTTTCTGCATTGTTGCTGCCGGGCATCGGAACCGTGGATGAATTGCGCATGGCGGCCGACTGCGGCATTGCGTCTATTCGCGTGGCAACGCATTGCACCGAAGCCGATGTCTCGGAGCAGCACATCGCGCTGGGCCGCAAGATGGGGCTGGATACCGTGGGCTTCCTGATGATGTCGCACATGGCTGATCCGGCAAAGATTGTCGAGCAGGCACTGCTGATGGAAAGCTACGGCGCCAATTGCATCTACACCACTGATTCTGCCGGCTACATGCTGCCCGATGATGTGCGCGCAAGAGTTGCTGCGCTGCGTGATGCTCTGAAACCAGAGACGGAGATCGGTTTTCACGGCCACCACAACCTCGCGATGGGCGTTGCCAATTCTGTTGCAGCGGTGGCGGCAGGCGCAGAGCGCATTGATTGCGCTTGTGGCGGCATGGGTGCGGGCGCAGGCAATACGCCACTGGAAGTTTTTATTGCAGTGGCCGAGCGCATGGGCATGCAAACTGGTGTGGACCTGTTCAAGGTCACCGACGTTGCAGAAGATCTGGTGACGCCGATTCTGGATTTCCCGGTCCGCATTGACCGCAACTCGCTGACCCTGGGATACGCTGGCGCTTACTCATCTTTCCTGCTCTTCGCAAAGCGTGCCGAAGCCAAGTACGGTGTTCCGGCTCGTGACATCCTGGTGGAAATGGGGCGTCGCAAAACCGTTGGCGGGCAGGAAGACATGATCGAAGACGTTGCACTGGATCTTCAACGCAGTCTGCAGGCAACAAGCTGATCGCAATCAATGAGACTTGATGCGCTGGCATCACGTATCTGAACAACATAACGAACACAAGGCTGGAGAAGCGCGCACATGAATATGCCACTGAGCCCCGAACAACCCGCGGTCTGGAATGATCCGGAAAAGCACATCTTCAAGGTGTCGCGCCGAAGCTTTACAGACCAGGGCATCTTCAAGGACGAGTACGAGCAGATCTTCGAGAAATGCTGGCTCTATCTCGGACACGAATCCGAGTTGGAAAAGCCGGGCGATTTCGTGACCCGCGTGGTGGTCAAACGCAGCATCCTGTTCACCCGCGACACCAAGAACAAGATCGGCGCATTTTTTAATGTCTGCCCGCATCGCGGGGCGCAGGTCTGCCGGGACAGAAAAGGCAATGCCAAGTCTCACCAGTGCTTCTATCACGGCTGGGTGTTTGGTTCTGATGGCACGCTCAAGAGCCATCCCGGCAAGGAAGATTATCCCGACGATTTCAACGCCAACGGCGCGGGCAATCTGGTGCCGGTGACGCGTCTGGACTCTTACCGCGGCTTCTGGTTCATCTGCTTTGATCCCAATGTGGAATCGCTCAGCGACTACCTCGCGGATGCCAAGTCCTGGATCGACATCATTGCGGATCAGTCCGAGGCGGGGATGACGCTGGTGGGTGGCACGCAGGAATATCAGATTCGCGCCAACTGGAAGTTGCTCACTGAAAACAGCATCGACGGCTATCACGCCATCAACACGCATGCCACGTACGTGGATTATCTGAAGAACATGCAGGGCAGCATGTCGCCGGTCCCTTTTGATGGTACCGGTTACGACCTCGGCAATGGCCATGCGGTCATCGAGTACAAGGCGCCCTGGGGCAGGCCGGTCGCACAGTGGATTCCGCTGTGGGGCGAAGAAGGCAAGGTGGAACTGGACAAGGTCAAGGCGCGGCTGGTTGAGCGCTTTGGCGCCGAGCGTGCAGAACGCATTGCCACACTCAATCGCAACATGTTCATCTTCCCCAATCTGGTGATCAACGACATCATGGCGATCACCGTGCGCACCTACTTCCCTACCGCGCCGGATGCGATGCAGGTCAATGCCTGGGCGCTTGCGCCCAATGACGAAAGCGCGTGGGCACGCAAGTTCCGCCTGTCGAATTTCCTCGAGTTTCTGGGGCCGGGTGGGTTTGCCACCCCGGATGATGTCGAGGCACTTGAGCAGTGCCAGCGCGGCTATGAAGCCATGAAAGAAGCGCCCTGGAACGACATGTCCAAGGGCATGAAAAAAGAAGTCGTCAACTACGACGATGAATTGCAGATGCGCGTGTTCTGGAAAGAATGGCAGCGCCGCACCCAGGCCACTGCTGTCGGCAAGGAGGGCAAGTGATGAATGTCGATACCGTCACCCGCGATCAGGTTGAGGACTTCATGTACTACGAGGCCGAGCTGCTGGATGAATGGAAGCTCAAGGACTGGCTGAACCTGTTCACCGCAGACGGCACCTACTACGTGCCAACAACCGATTCGCCGCCCAACGCGTCGCCTGACAATTCCCTGTTCTACGTTGCGGATGATCGCTTTCGCCTGGAGCAGCGAGTGGAGCGCTTGCTCAAGCGAACCGCCCATGCCGAGTTTCCCAAATCCAAGACGCGTCATCTTGTGAGCAACGTTCGCATTCGTGGCCGAAAGGACGATGAGCTGGACGTGGGCGCTGCGGTGCTCACCTACCGAACCAAGATGGGTCTGACGGAAACCTATGTTGGCAGCTACCGGTATCGCATTGCCGTGACCGAGGATGGTCTCCGCATCCGGGAGAAACGCTGCATCCTGGATATGGACGGACTCAAGCCCAATGGGCGCATCAGCATCATTCTCTAAAGAAGGAGAGCCTTCGATGACGCCACCCTTTCGTTATAGACGTCTGGCCTATGTCGCGCTGAACGTGACGGATCTTGACCGCAGTTCCCGGTACTACGAGGAATTGGTGGGGCTCAATGTCACCGAGCGCGGTGATGAATTTGTTGCCCTGCGCTGCTCGCGCGATCATCACAATCTTCTGCTGTATCCCGCAGGCGCTCCAGGTATCAAGCGAGTGGGTTTTGAGTTGGAGTCGGCCGCTGAACTGGCAAAGGCTCAGAAACACCTGGAAGGCCTGGGCATCAGCATCGAGCCGGTCAGTGGAGAAGAGCTCAAGGCTCTGCGGACGGTGGCGGCCTTTCGTTTTCGCATTCCGGGCAGTGGCCTGTGCTTTGAGTTCTTTGTGCAGATGATGCAGCTCGCGCAAGCCTATGCACCGAGCGTGACGCAGATCGAACGGCTTGGACACGTCGTGATCAATGTCTCTGACTTCGACGCAACCTTGAAGTTTCTCAACGAACAGCTCGGCTTCCAGACATCAGACTTCGTGCCGGGTTTCGCTGCCTTCCTGCGCTGTTTTCCGAATCCGCTGCATCATTCCCTGGCTATTCTCAGCGGCGAGTCTTCGCACCTGAACCACGTCAATTTCATGGTGCGAGACATTGATGATGTCGGGCGCGCGATGAACCGAATGAAGAAGGCAGATGTGGATATCGTCTTCGGGCCAGGGCGGCATCAACCTTCGGAAAGCATCTTCCTGTATTTCCTCGACCCGGATCGTATGACCGTTGAATACAGCTTCGGTATGGAAACCTTTCCCGAAGAGCAGGCCCGCGAAGCACGTCTGCTGGAGCCTGTTCCGGGCACACTGGATTCCTGGGGCAGCGTGCCCACGCCGGACTTCGGCAAGATTGGCGAGATTGAGCAGGCCGGGGCATGAGCAGCGCGCTTAAAAACAGAGTGGCGGTCGTCACCGGGGCGGGGCGGGGCATCGGTTACGCCATCGCGGAACGCTTTGCCGCCGAGGGCGCACAACTGGTGCTCGCTGATCTGGATGAGAACACGTTGCAGCAGGCGGCCGACAAGCTGCGAGCCACCGGCGCCAAGGTGGTGACAGAGGCAGGCGATCTATCCAAACAGGAAGTGGCCGAGCGCACGATCAAGGCCGCGACCGACCATTTCGGGCAGCTCGACATCCTCGCCAACAATGCCGGCGGCGGCATTCTTCGGCCCTTTCTGGACCACACGCCGGATACGCTGCGCGCCACCATGGATCGCAATCTGTGGACCTGCATCTGGTGCAGCTGGTACGCGCTGCCCATCATGAAGGCGCAGGGCTACGGTCGCATTGTCAATCTGGGCGCAGACTCGGTTCGCAATGGTCTGTTCGATCATGCGGCTTACAACGCAGCCAAGGGCGGCATGCACGGCATGACTACCGGGCTTGCCCGCGAGTTTGCCAAGGACGGCATTACCGTCAACACGGTGGCGCCCTGCGTGGTGTCGACGCCGCAGCTTGATGAAGTCGCGGCAAGCAATCCTGAACTGGTCAAGAAGGTGACCGATATCGTGCCGATGGGTCGTCCGGGTACGATGGAAGAAATTGCCTCGATGGTGACTTACCTGGCGAGCGAAGAAGCCTCTTTCGTTACCGGTCAGGTCATCAGCGTCAACGGCGGTACGACCATGCTTTGAGCGGCATAGGGCGAGCCCGGACTTTTTCGGACTCGCATGAGTGCTCAAGTACATTCACTGAACAAAGAATAGATTTTCATCATGTCGAACTTGCACGCAATCTGCCCCGCCTCCGAGATTTTTGAAGAACAGATCAGAGCTGCCGAGTTGCCGGATGGCACCAAGATCGCGCTCTACAATTTGAATGGGGCCTATTACGCCAGCGACGATACCTGCACCCACGAAGAGGCTTCTCTGTCTGAAGAAGGGGATATCGACGGTGATCAGGTGATCTGCGGCTGGCATTTTTGCGGCTTCGATATCGCGACCGGTGCGGCGACAGCTTCTCCTTGCAGCGAGCCGCTGAAGACCTATCCGGTCCAGATCATCGATGGCGTCCTGCATGTCGAGTGCTGAAGCCGCTAGCACAACAGGCGCAGCTTCCCCGCGCGGTGCGGTGAAAGGCGCGCCACGCAAGCGGCGCACGCAGGCAGAACGTTCTGATGAGACGCAGCAGCGCGTCATTGAGGCTGCCGCCAAGGTTTTGCGCAAGAAAGGCTACGCCGGTCTGCGCACTGACGAAGTGTCGCGTGTGGCCAAGGTCTCTCGCGGGGCACAGCAGTATCACTTCCCGACCAAGGACGCCCTGGTGCTGGCCACAGCAGCCTATCTGCTACGCAGCGCATTTGAGCGCGGGCAAAGCCGTGCGGCAACGCGCATTGCCAGCGATGAGCCTGTTGAGGCATTGATCCAGGACAGCATCGACTTTTTTCTCGGCCCGGATTTCAGCGTGATTCTTGATCTGGTTCTTGCTAGCACCAAGGAGCGCGGATTGCGTGACGAGGTACTCGGCCATACGCGAACCAACCGTCTGGCACTTGAGCAAACCTGGGTAGAGGTATTCGAAGAGCGCGGCATTGAACGCGCGCGAGCCCAGAAGATTGTGATGCTCACCACCAGTATTGTGCGCGGCTTTGCGGTCCGCGCACTGTGGCAAAACGATGAAGCTTTATTTCGCGACCTGCTGGACGAATGGAAGACCATTCTCGGCAGTCACCTCAATACGATCAGCAAAGAAAGGAAATCGACATGAGTCTGTGGCTCGATATGGTGGGTACAGAAATCCGCTACGTTCAAACGAAAAATTTTGGCCGCATTCGCATTGCAGAGGCAGGTCCGAAAGATGCGCCCGTCATCCTGTTTCAGCATGGCATTGGCGGCCATCTGGAGGCCTACTGCAAGAATCTGGTGCCCCTGTCGGATCAGTTTCACGTCATCGCTTTCGACTACGTGGGCCATGCCATGTCAACGCGCAAGGCCATGGAGTACACGCCTCCGGTGCTCGCAAAGCAGGTCTGCGAACTGATGGATGCCATGGGCATCGACAAGGCACATTTGTCGGGTGAATCGCTGGGTGGATGGGTATCGGGATTCATGGCGATCAACCATCCAGAGCGCGTCAACAAGGTCATGCTCAACACCGGCGCCGGCGTGCCCATCGTGAGTGAGAAAGGGCGCGCAGACCTCGCCGACCTCATGGAGCGATCAAGGAAAGCAGCTGGCAAAGCGCCGGATTTCGATGCCGTGAAACATCGCATCGAGTGGCTCATCCACCCCGATAACCATCATCTGGTCACCGACGAGCTGGTGAATTTGCGGCTGAAGTACTACCTGATGCCGGAAGGCCGTGAAGTAACGCCCATGGTCAACCAGATGCTGCCGCGCCACGACGAGTTTCTGCTCGATCTTGAACGCATCAAGCAGGAGACGATGCTCCTGTGGACGCGAAACAATCCAATCCATGACCTTGAGTGCGCGCAGGCTGCGGTCAAGCGCATTGCCAATGGAACGCTGTATGTGATGGAGGCCGACGGCGCGCACTGGCCACAGTACGAAGCACCGGAAGAATTTAATCGCGTCGCCCGCGACTTCTTTGCTGGAGCCTGAGCGCATGGCTGAGAGCAAGAAGGCGGATGCCCAGACAATTGCCCAGGCTGCGCAACGCCTGATCGAGCCCTATGCCAGCGGCACGCCCTGTGCGCCGATCCGTGACCTGATTGATCTGGAGGATGTTGCGTCTGCCTATGCTATTCAGGAGACCAACACCCGCATCTGGCTCGACCAGGGGCGACGTCTGGTCGGGCGCAAGATCGGTCTCACCTCGGTGGCGGTGCAGAAGCAACTCGGCGTGGACCAGCCTGATTTCGGCATGCTGTTTGCCGACATGGCCGTGTGCGACGGCGAGCCTGTTCCAGTAGGCGCGGTCATGCAGGCTAAGGCAGAAGCCGAAGTTGCATTTGTTCTTGGGCGTGATCTGGATGTCGAACAGGCGACCATGGCCGATGTGATCGGCGCCATTGACTATGCCGTTGCCGCCATCGAGATCGTCGGCAGCCGGGTCGCCAACTGGGATATTCGGCTGGTGGATACGGTTGCAGACAATGCCTCGAGCGGCATGTTCGTGCTTGGCAATACACCGTTCTCACTCAATGGTCTGGATCTGCGCGACTGCACCATGCAAATGACCCTCGGGGATCAAACGGTTTCGACCGGCGTTGGCCATGCCTGCCTCGGACATCCGCTGAATGCCACCTTGTGGCTCGCCCGCAAGATGGTGGAAGTGGGGCGGCCCCTGCATGCTGGCGACATCGTGCTGTCAGGCGCGCTGGGTCCAATGGTGGCGGCCAAGCCCGGTGACGTGCTGGAAGCCACAGTCAGTGGCCTGGGTTCGGTGCGGGCGGCATTCGCTGCAAACTGAGAAGCGTAAAGCGACAAGGCGGGTCTCCTGTGCGACATTGCGGATCAAGTTCATTGATTCCGCAATTCACACTGGGGCCGCACCTTGAGCCAACTCATTCTCTATAACTACCGGATCTCGCCTTTTTCGGAAAAAATCCGCGCCATGCTGGGCTATGCCCAGCTGTCCTGGCAGTCGGTCACGGTGATGCCCATGCCGCCGCGTCCGACGCTGGATATCCTCGCCGGGGGTTATCGAAAGATTCCGGTGGCGCAGATCGGCGCAGATGTTTTCTGCGACTCGAAGATGATTGCGCGACAGGTTGCGCGCCTGGGCAACAAACCTGAGTTGATTCTCGAAAACTGCAGCCCGGAAGCGCAGGCTTTTTCGCGGCGGGTTGATCTGGATATTTTTTTCGCCAGCCTGTCCCTGCTGGGGCCGGGCGTGATCCTGACGCTCAAGCGGGAAACATCCTGGATGGGTGCATTGGCCTTCATCAAGGATCGAGCAGGGCTGCTGGGCAAGGCGACATTCAAGCCGGCCGCGGGCAAGAAAGCCAAGGCCATGTTCATGGCGCATCTGGCAGAAATGGAAACGATGCTGGAGCAGGATTTTCTGTTCGGAGATGCGCCCTGTGCGGCTGATTTTTCCGCTTACCACAGCCTCTGGATGGTGATGGAGGTGGGGGGAAAGAACGTGGTTTCTGATGTGCCTGCAGTTCAAGCCTGGTATGCGCGGATGCGCGCCTTTGGCCATGGGGGCGTCACCTCCATATCGGCCGAGCAGGCCTTGGATATCGCCCGTGATGCGACGCCTGCCGAAATGGACGCAGATGCCGGTGCAGCGCAGAAGCAAGTCAGCATTGCACCGGCCGATTACGCACGCGATCCGGTGACCGGGATTCTGGTTGCGGAACAGGCGTTCGGCTGGGTGCTGCAACGCGAGCACCCACGTGTCGGCCATGTTCACGTGCATCTGCCTAAGGCGGGGTACGCACTGCACTAGCTAGTCGACAGCCTTGATCGACGCGAAGGCGCGCAAAAAAAGACCCGGTCGCTTGCGCAAGACCGGGTCAGTAGAAAGCTGAAAGTTTTGCGTCTATTTTTTGGTGAAAGCTTCGTGCCCGACATAGGTGTTCATGAAGTCGCGGAAGTGTGACCACTTGCCGTCCTTCATGGTGATGAAGTGCACATAATCTGAGTCAATGCTGCCACCGGTTTTCTTGGCGGTCAGGTTCAGATGGCCAAACACCACGACTTTGTCGTCTTGTGCTACGAAGCTATCCTGATCGAACTGATTGATGTTGACCGAAGCCAGCACGGTTTCAAAGAACTTGCGTGCTTGCTCCTTGCCTTCGTAATGACCGGCGTAGGGAATGGTGGACGGGCCGTAAAAGTCGATGACGATGTCGTCATTGAGCATTTCCAGAATGCCCGGAATATTGCCGGCTCCAAAATGGCCGAACAGTTCCTGCGTTTTAGCAACGTTGTCCTGTGACATGCATTTCTCCTCTCTTATTTCTTGTCAAAGATGATGGGCAACTTGGCCAGACTGCTTTGAAGCAGTGTGGCGGTCTGCGGTTCTGCCGGGGTAGGGCCGGGACGCAGACCCTTGTAACGGTCGAGCACGCCCTGAATCAGGCATTCCACTTCCAGGTTGGCCAGCGGCGCCCCAAGGCAGTAGTGAATGCCATGGCCAAAGCTCAGCTGACCTGCTGCATTCTTGCGATCGAGCTTGAAGGCATAAGGTTCGGGGAACACGTCCGGATCGTGATTGGCCGAGGCAAAGAACAGTGCCACCCACTCACCGGCCTTGATCTCTTTGCCGCCGACCACGGTGTCTTTCATGACCTTGCGGAACAGGCGCTGCGGCGGGCCCGTGCGGCGCAGTGCTTCGGTCTGGAACTTGCCCACCAGTGAGCGTTCTTCCTGCAACTTCTCGAACATGCCTTCCTGCGTGAGCAACTGGTGCATGCAGTTGGTGGCGTAATACATGGTGGTTTCGCTACCGGCGACGACGAGCGTGAAGCAGAAGCGCCAGACTTCGTCGTAAGACAGCTTTTCGCCGTTATCTTCAGCGGTGAGCAGTGCATCAATCAGGTCTTCGCCGGGTGCGCCGCCGCTAGCGAGGCGCTCGCCGCGCTCTTTTACGATCTGTTGGAAGTACTGGACCATTTCCACGTTGTGCTGCATGCGCTCTTCGGCGCCCATATTGGCGGAGAGCATGAAGGCATTGGCCCACAGCTGAAACTTGCCCGACATGGAATGGGGCAGTCCGAGCAGGCGAAGCATCAGGCGTGCGGGCAAGTGGCCACAGATCTGGGTTACAACGTCCACTTCCTCGCCAGACGGGACACCATCGAGCAGATCGGCGACGACTTCCTCAATTTCCGAGCGCAGTTCTTTCACGCGGCGCGGAGTAAACGCAAGGCTGACCAGCTTGCGTAGCTTGGCGTGTTCGGGATCGTCGTGGTTAACCAGCATCAGTTCCGGCGCGCTCGTGTTCTGCTGGAAACTGGCTGAGGAAAAAGTGCTGACGTCCTTGGCGGCTGCAACGACATGCTCGTGCTTGAGAAATGCCCAGGCCTTGAGCGGTTCGTCGCTCCCCGGTACCGTGCCCGGCGGCCAGTCGGCATAACCTGATACAGGCGACTCTTCGCGGAGCGCATCGTAGGCGGGATAGGGGTTGGCAATAACCTCAGGGGTTGCCAAGTCTTGCGGTTGATACGAAGTCTTCATTTTTTCCTCCAGAGCGGTGCATGATGCACCGGCGCAAATACTTGAATAACGATAAATATGTCCGTTAGACACAATAAACCCGGGACTCCAAGGACGTCAATAGGCTTGAACACATTGGAAGAAAATGCCGACCGGGAGGCCCCGGTATCCGAATCAGCCAAGGCCTTTCTCGACCTGTTTTATCCGGTCCATTACAAAATTGGCATCGGCATTGAAGACGCCCTGCGCGGAGGCCAGCTCACACGGCACCAGGTGGCCATCCTCTGGTTGATTCGCAGTGAAGGCAACAAGGGCAGAAAGATCTCCCGCAAACAGATCGAGCTGTCCATCACACGCTGGTTTGAACTTCAGAATTCAGCCATATCCAAGGCCTTGCGGGTGATGGCGCGCGAACCCCTGCAGCTGGTCGAGATTCTTGAGCACCCGGCGTCGGGCCGCGAACGCATCGTTGAGCTGACCCCCAAGGGGCTGGAAGAAATTGATCATATGGTTGAGCGCGGCCGGCGCTTCATCCAGACCATGGTGGATCACCTCTCCGAGAGCGAGGCCGATCAAGGCGTTCACTTTCTGTCGCGCGTCTCCACCATCATTGATCAGGTGATTGCGCCGCCCGTGACCTCACGTGCTCAGCGGCGCGGCAAGGAGCCCAAGCAAGCCGGTTGAAGACGATGTGACGAGGTGCGCTGGCAAAGTCACAACGATGTCAGCGCCAGTCAATCAGGCTTGCCGGGAGTGCCTTCCGTGCTGATATCCAGGCGGGCAATCGCATGTTTGATCAAGACCAGACCCCGGGTCATTTCCTGGCGCTCCTTTGCGCTGAGATCGCCCAGAATCTTGGAGTTGAACTCATGCTCCATCTCGGTCATGCGCTTGATCAGGCCCTGCGCTGATTTGGTCAGGTAAACCCGCTTCGCGCGCTTGTCGGAGGGGTCGGGCCGGCGGCTCACCCAGCCATTGCGTTCAAGGCTTTCAATGACGTCACCCAGGCTGGCCTTTCCCACTTCCAGCACTGCTGCCAGCTGCGTTTGCATCATTCCATCATGGCGGGACAGATGCGCCAGCACCCACCACTGGGCCCGTGTGATGCCCAGTGGCCTCATGAACAGATCGTATGCACTGCGCCGCATACGTGAGACGTCATGCAGCAAAAAGCCCAGCCGAATGCCTTCTTTCAGGGCCTCGCTCTGAGCGGTGGCACTGTCACTGGTGGACGCGCCGGTTGTGCCCTGCGCGAGCAAATCTTCCAGTTCGGGGTCTCTGGATCTGGCAATGGCGTGGGTCACGTTGGCAACGTCAGCGGCTTTCGTGCGCCTTTTGCTCATGGATCTACTTCCCCAAAATTAATATTTTCTTGCAGGCAAATGCAGTGCTTCGCCGCTCTTGTCCGCAAAATAATACGCTGCTATTTCATATCTGAACACTGAGTAGAACTACTAACCTATTTGAATTTATAGGTAGTCCATGCGGTTACTCAGAATACTGTCTCGAAAATGAGGTGCAGAAAAAACAATATGGACCCATACGAATAAATTGGCGGGCTACGTGTCTGGGTGATAGCGAAAATGGTCTCTCCCTAATTCTTGTCGATCAAGGCGACGGTGAGCTGCAGAAATTGAGTGAAAGCGAGTTGTCAGGCGGAGTCCTGTCCGTCTGAACCCATGACTTGCCCCCAGAATGAATCCGGATAACCCCCAAGCTGAGCGATGGGGCGGAGTGGCCCCGAATGCGAACTTGTCAGCGTGGATGAATCGATGTCGCGCCATTTCCCGGTCGCGGCGGAATTCTGGGGGGGATATGCACGCAGATTCGAATGGCCCGGCCCTGCATCTCGGCGGGTTCGGCGGGCAGCACGCCATCGTCATTGGAGCGAGCACCAGTGGCCTGGCGGCAGCGGCAGCGGCAGGGCGACACTTTGCTCGCGTCACGGTGCTGGAGAGGGATAGCCTGCCCGAAAAATCCGATACGCGGCGCGGTGTGCCGCAGGGACGCCATGTACACGCCCTGCTCAAAGGCGGGCAGAACGTTTTCAACCACTACTTCCCGGGCTTGACCGCGCACATGCTGGCGCAGGGCGCCTCTGAGGTGGACATTGGGCAGCACATTGCGTGGCATCACTTCGGCGGCTGGAAGACGCGCTTCAGCAGCGGCGTCACCATGCAATGCCAGACCAAAGGATTTCTGGAGTGGCATGTTCGCCAGCGCCTTATGCAATGGCCAAATGTGCAAATGCTCGAAAAATCGGAGGTAACCGGCCTGAATCTGCAGTCTGGCCGCATCAGCGGCGTTCAATTGCGCAGTGGAGCCACCTTGGAAGCAGATCTCGTCATTGATGCTGGTGGCCGAAATTCTCAAATGCCGTTCTTTCTGAAGGACCTGGGGATCAAGCTGCCAGAGACCAGTGAACTGCCTGTGGAGATCGGCTATGCGTCCCAGCTTTTCTTGCCGGACCCCAATGACACCGATCATGACTGGCGCGGCATGTTGATCCATTCTCGTCCTCCCGCCACGCGCACCGCGGCTCTGATGCCGGTCGAGGGCGGGCGATGGATTGTCACCCTCGTTGGATGGGGCGGGGACCTGCCGGGCAAGGATGAAGGCTCGTTTCTGGAGTGGGCGCGAGGTTTGCCCGTTCCTGACTTGTATCACGCGATTCGCAGGGCCAAGCCGGTGGACCGTGTCTGGTCGTGGCGCTTTCCATCCAACCAGCGGCGACATTACGAACGGCATGACAAATTGCCCGACGGCATCGTGGTCGTTGGAGATGCCAACACCTCACTGAATCCGATTTACGCACAGGGCATGTCGCAGGGCGCCATCGGGGCGAGCATTCTCGACACGGTGTTACACGAACAGCGCAAGCGCGCCGGCCCAATGCAGGTTGCCGGACTCTCCGCGCGCTTCCACCGCGCCTACGCGGGCTTTCTCGATCAGTGCTGGATGACGTCCACCACCGAGGATTACTGCACCCTTGGCCCGGCTTCGAAGCGCGCCTGGTATACGCCCATGCTGTCCAGCTACATGCATCGGTTTGCGCAACTCACCTGGCATGACCAGAAGGCCGCGCTGGCCTTCTTTGATGTCATGCATATGCAGAAGCCGCCCAGTTCCTTAATGACTCCCAGGTTTCTGTTCAAGGCTTTGGGTCAACGCCGTCGCGCGAAACAAGAAGCCAGACCTCAGCATTGAGCTAGGAAGGCTGACTCATTTGCATGGGATTAATCCCCTGCCTGTGTGATTTCGGCCTTGAGCGCCGCAGTTGACACTGACCGGCAACGGCAATGCATGCGCAGGGAGCTACGAAAAATGAAACCTATGTTTGAGGGCAAGACCGTTCTGGTCACAGGAGCTGCCACTGGAATAGGACGTGCGATAGCGCGTGCCGCAGCCAGTGAGGGGGCTAGCCTGGTTCTCGGCGACATCGATCCACAGGGGCTGGCCCGAACGGCAGATGCGCTGCGTTCGAGTTGCAAGAATCTGTACTTTGCGGCCTGTGATGTGCGCCAGCAGTCTGAGCTTGATGCCCTGGTGCAGGACGGCGAAAAGGCGGTTGGACCACTCAACACGGTCTACGCAAACGCCGGCATTCTGGGCTCGCCCTGTGATGTTTGGCGTTACGACGAGAACGAGTTCCGAACGGTGCTCGAAGTGAACGTCCTGGGTGCCTGGCACACTCTGAAGGCCGTGCTCCCCGGGATGATCGAGCGAAAGTCGGGAACCATTGTGGCAACCGCATCCGCCGGTGGTTTGATTGGTGCGGCCGGGTTGTCGGCCTACTGCGTTAGTAAGCACGGGGTGGTCGGGCTGGTCAGGACCACGGCCTTGGAAGTGGCGGCTCTCGGCATTCGCATTAATG
Organism: uncultured Panacagrimonas sp.; assembly: GCA_963975245.1. Classification (GTDB taxonomy): domain Bacteria; phylum Pseudomonadota; class Gammaproteobacteria; order Nevskiales; family Nevskiaceae; genus Panacagrimonas. Next base: position 40,985 of record CAXBFJ010000008.1, read on the forward strand.
CCCTTTGTCCGGGCATGACGGACACCGCCATGCTCGACAAGGTGGCCACTGAAATTCCGGGCTTGCGCGAAGCCTTGATGACCATGAACCCCAGCGGCCGTGTCGGCACGGTCGATGAAGTGGCCAATGCCGCGGTCTGGCTCGGGTCGGACAAGTCGACGTTCGTCACCGGCCACCCGCTGGTGATCGATGGTGGCTTTCTGGCGCAGTAATCGCGCTTCAGGCCAACAGACGGGAGGCAATACATGAATGCGAGCACTGATACCAAAGAATCGAGCGAAGCGCTGGTTCGCGATTTCCTTGGGGCCTGGGAGGATCGTGACGTAGACCGCATTTGCGGTGGCTTTGCTGAAGATGCCATCTATCACAACGTACCCGTGGCGCCGATCCACGGCATTGATGGCATCCGCAAAATTTTTGACGCTTTCCTTGAGGCTTTCGAGACTGCGAAGCTCGAGGTCGTCAATCTTGCCGCCGAGCCGGGCCTGGTCATTGCCGAGCGCGTTGACTATTTCCTGATGCGAAACGGCAACAAAATTGCGCTCCCCGTTACCGGTGTTTTTATCGTCAAGCAAGGCAAGATCAGCCGGTTCAGCGACTACTTTGACCTGGCAGACTTTGAGCGACAAAGCGGCCTGAAACTTTGACAGGAGCGATGTCTTGAGCAGTGGGTGCCATGGCCAGGCTCGGGCCTGGGGTATGCTCTGGCCATATGCGAGAGTGCATGACTAATGACTGCCAGCGTCCCCGACACTGAGGATTCGCCTGCACAGCATGAAAGAGCGCTTTGGAATGAAAGCGCGAAAGATGAAAACCGTCTGCGACGCGCGGAAAAAGATATCCGCTGGATGCGAAACTTCGGCCTTGTGGGCTGGTTGGCGGTGCTCTACGGGCATGGATATGAATTTGGCCTGACCCCTGTTTGGGGCGTGTATTTCTCGGGCGTGGTGTATGCCATCTGGACGCATTTTCGCGCCGAGACCACACGCAATATCCGCCGGGCCGCGGTCACGACAACTTTTGGCGATCCGATTCTGGCTGCACTGATCTGTCTGTTCACGGGCGGCATTGACGCCATCTTGTACCCCTTCTTCTACTTCACGCAGATGTCGGTAGCCATCCGTTTTGGGGTGCGCGAATCCCTGGGCATTGCGCTGTTCAATTGTGCGCTCACCGTGCTGATCTATCTGGTAGAGCCGATCTACTCTGGCGAGGGCACGCTGGCGCCTGCACTGATGCTGCTCACCAAGATATTCCTGCTCTGCTTTGCCGGCTTCATGGGCGCCATCATCGCCGGATGGGCACGTCAGCATGCGATGCTGATCCTTGAGCATGCGAGAACGCTGCGCGAATCGGGTGAGCGCTATCAGGCAGTGCTGCGGCGCTTTGCACAAGTGCAGGAAGAGGAACGCCGAAACATTTCCGGCGAATTGCACGATCGCATGAGCGGCCATTTGTTCGGACTGCGACAGGGGCTGGAGCAGTGCAACCATGGGGATGTGCAGAAGCACGTGCTGCGCGAAAAGCTCGAAGAACTGGAAGCGACGGTGAGTGCCTGTACGCAGGATGTCCGCTCCATCATGAATGAGCTGCGGCCCACAGTGCTCGACGAACTCGGTTTTGTGGAAGCTGCCAGCGAGTATCTAGGCCGGCAGGCGGAGTTGTTGCCCTTCAAGCTCCGCATCCGCATGGATTCTTCGTTGCGAGACTGGCGTTCAACGCAGGACGCCATGCTGTTTCGCCTGCTGCAGGAAGCGCTGCTGAATGTGCAGAAGCACGCCAACGCTACGCTGGTGGAAGTTGTGCTCCAGCCACAGGCCAAACATGTGGTGCTGACCATTACGGATAATGGAGATGGATTCGATCCTGATCAGATTCCCCTTGGCCACTACGGCCTGATGACCATGCGAGAGCGGGCCGAGGCCGCAGGAGGCGAGCTGTATATACACTCAGGACCAACGCAGCGGGGAACGCGCGTCGAGGTTCGTATGCCAAGAGGAAAGTTGTGAACGGACAGATTCAGGTTTTTCTGATCGACGATCATCACGTCATGCGCCAGGCCATCGCGCGCATGCTCGATCAGGAATCGGACATTGTCGTCGTCGGCCAGGCTGGTGACGCTCAAGACGGTATTGCGCAGATGGACGCGCTGGTGCCGTATCCGCAGGTGGTGATCATTGATCTCAAGATGCCGGGGCAAAGCGGCATGAGCGCCATTGGCGAGATCATTCGCGATCATCCCAACACGCGCATCATCGTTTTCACCATGTACGACAACCCGGGGTATGTCTGGGGCACTATGAATGCCGGTGCACGCGGATATCTGCTCAAGAGTGCGTCGGGCTCGGACCTGCTTCGTGCGGTGCGTTCTGTTGCCAAGGGCGGGGCCTACCTGCAGGCCGAGATCACCATGCCCCTGCTCAAGCGGCTGGTGCAGGACGCCCGGGTGGCAGACGACCGTAGCACCTTGTCGGTGCGGGAAATGCATATCCTTGAGGCATTGGCCGATGGCCTAAGCAATAAGATGATTGCGCGCTCCTTGTCCATTACCGAAGAGACCGTGAAATCGCACTTGAAGAAGGTCTACGAGAAGCTGGGGGCATCAGACCGGGCGCATGCGGTTGCCATCGCGCTCAGGCAGAACCTGATCGGCTAGACCGGCCGGGCATCCCCCTTTTGAGTCCGCGAGGCGACTGATCTGCGTGATGTGCGAGCCTGCTGGCAGGCACCAGAATACGGATCACATCAAGTTTTCGGCACGAATAGGGAGAGCGGCGAAAGTGGGGGCGGAATCGGGAAAGCGTCAGATAGCTGCGGAAGCGAGTGCGCGCTTTTCGTCGGGGGGTGAGAGCGTTGCTCTGCAAAGAGCTGCGCAAGCTGCAGGCTTTGAGCTTTCCCGGTTCCGCGATGAGGTGCGTGAATTCTGTCGAATCGCAATGCCAGCGCCGATGCGGGAAAAGGCGCGCCGGCTGCAGTATTTTTCCAAAGAAGATCGTGTGCTCTGGCAGCGCGCGCTTCAAGAGCGCGGCTGGTTCTGCGCTCACTGGCCGGCCGAGCATGGCGGCCAGGGCTGGGGTCCCATCCAGCGTTTTGTACTGATCGAAGAACTTGAACGCGCCGGCACGCCCTGGCTGGCACATTTTGGCGTGTCCTTCATGGGGCCTGTGCTGTGCGAGTTCGGCAGCCAGGCGCAGCGTGATCAGCATCTTTCGGGTATTCGTCAATCGGATGTCTGGTGGTGCCAGGGTTTCTCGGAGCCGGGTGCAGGCTCGGACTTGGCGTCCTTGCGAATGCAGGCCGTGCGCGAGGGCAATCACTACCGGGTCAATGGGCAAAAAACCTGGACCACCATGGCGCAGTGGGCGGACTGGATTTTCTGTCTGGTGCGCACGGGCCAGACCAATCGAGCGCAGCAGGGCATCTCGTTTTTGCTGATTGATCTCAAGAGTCCTGGCGTCACCGTCCGACCTATTGAAACCTTTGACGGCGTGCATCATGTCAACGAGGTCTTTCTGGATAACGTCGAAGTGCCGGCGGAGAATCTGGTCGGCAAAGAGGGTCAAGGCTGGGACATTGCCAAGTTCATCGTCAGTCGCGAGCGCGTGCTGGTCGCTGAAGTGGGCAAGGCGCGTCACCTGCTGGATCAGCTCTGGAGTCTGGTAGGCGCTTCAGGTGCCACTTGTTCGCAGGCGGCGCGGCGGCGCGTCGTGGACCTTGAAGTTGCGTATGACACGCTCCGCGCCACTGCCTACGCCGCGGTCATCGACGCTGAGCAAGGTCGGGAGAACCCACTCGATGCTTCTGTTCTGAAGATCCGAGGGTCGGAGCTGCAGCAGAAAATTGGCGAAGCCCTGCTGGACAAGTTGGGCGAATCCGGACTGGCGTTTCAGACCGAAGCCTTGCACGGCGCCCCCGAAGTGAACCTCGAATCCGAGCCGCGCCTGGCCGGATTCATACATGAACAACTGCATGGACGTGCCGCCAGCATCTACGGTGGAAGCAACGAGATTCAGCGCGGCATTCTGGCCAAGACCCTGCTGAGGGGCTAAGAAAAGATGGATATAGAGACGCGCGAACTGCTGGAGCAGGGCCTTCTGCGATTCAGTCAGGAACATTTTGATCCGGGCCGTGCTCAAGAACGGTCGACTGCTGAAGATGGCTTTCGAGTTTCGGCCTGGAAGCAGATGCAGGACCTCGGCTGGTTTTATCTGCTGGGCAATGACGAAGGCGATGCCTTGGGTTCTTTGGAGGACCTGCTGCCGCTGTATCAGATGGCAGGTGAGTACCTTTGGGACCTGCCTCTTGATGTCGTATTCGGAGGCGTAGCCGAGATCGTCGTGGGGATAGAAGATGCTTCGCGAAAGGCCACTTGTTTGTCAGGTTTGCTGGATGCCTCGGTTCCTCTGGCAATGGCACATCGCGAACATCCGAACGGCTGGTCATTGGCGCCTCCGAAGTGTCGGGCAAGTCGTGTGGATGGTGAGTGGCGGCTGACCGGGCGCAAGGCCTTGGTACCCGGTGTGTCCGCGGCGAGTTCATTGATCGTGTCAGCAACTGATTCGCAGTCTCAAACCTCGTTTTTCTTGGTCGAGAAGAACGCTACGGGTCTTTCGAGCAAGGCATATCCCTGTGTGGATCAAAGTCAGGCGCATGACCTGAGCCTGGATGACGTCCCGGCGCGACTCTTGTGTCAGGGGCAGCACATCCTGATGCGAGCCTTGCATCGAGCGAGCCTGCTGGTTGCTGCTGAATCCATCGGCATCATGCAGGGCGCTTGTCGTGACACCGTGACCTATCTGCAGCAACGCAAGCAGTTTGGTCGTGCCCTGATCGGTTTTCAGAATCTTCAGCATCGGCTGGTCGACATGCATGTGCTCGCCCACGAATCACTGGCCTTGCTGAATCAGACGGCCGCTGCATTTGATTTCAAGACGCCGGATATCCAGCGACAGGTGCTGGTGTTGCGCGCGCAAGTGTCGCGGGCCCTGCGCAAGATCACCGCAGAAGCGGTGCAACTGCATGGCGGTATGGGGGTCACGCAAGAGACGCGGGTTGCCCGTTACTACAAGCGGGCCCTGATGCTGGACGGCCTGTGCGGCAGCGCCGACTGGGCGCTGGATCAACTCGCCGCCTGATTCGAAATTCAGATCGCGAATCACCGCTTAGGCGCTACCGGATCATCGGCCATTTTTTAAGGCGAACTGGACGTAACAGGCGTCATCCCGCACAATGTTGCAGTGCAACATGGCGTGACAGAGCGCCCTCGGCGGCGGCAAATCCTATCGCGACGTGACAACACGTGCCGACGAGAAGGGGGCGGGCTGAAGAGGCCTGTTCCGCTTTGGCGCCTTATGCCCAGCCCTTTCTGAGCGCCGGTTCATTGAATCCGGACCGCTCCTGTCGCCTTATCCCATCTGTTCTCATGCCAAAGCTGTCAGCCGTCGAACTCAAAACCAATCTTCTCAGCGGCCTGACCGTTGCGCTTGCCATGGTGCCGGAAGCCATTGCTTTTGCGCTCGTCGCGCACGTGTCTCCTCTGACCGGGCTCTATGCAGCCTTCATCGTCGCGCTGATCACATCTGCATTGGGCGGCAGGCCCGGCATGATCTCGGGTGCCACCGGTGCGCTGGCGGTGGTCATGGTGGCACTGGTGGTCGAACACGGCGTTCAGTACCTGTTTGCAACCGTGGTGCTGATGGGGATTCTGCAGTTGCTGTTCGCGGCGGCGAAGCTGGGTAAATTCATCCGCATGGTGCCGCACCCGGTGATGCTGGGCTTCGTCAACGGACTCGCCATCGTGATCTTCCTGGCCCAGTTTTCACATTTCAAGACGGTTGGCGAAGACGGCACCGCGCAGTGGATGCAGGGTTCAGCCCTGTGGCTCATGCTCGGCTTGATCGCGCTGACCGTCGCGGTGATCTACCTGCTGCCCAGGCTCACACGCGCTGTGCCGGCCACGCTGGTGGCGATCGTTTCTGTATCCCTCCTGGTTTTGGGGCTGGATATTGATACGCGCACCGTGGGCGATCTCGGTTCCATTGCCGGAGGCTTGCCGCAATTTTCGATTCCAGACGTGCCGCTGAATCTTGAAACGCTTCAGATCATCCTGCCGTATTCCCTGATTCTGGCCGCCATCGGCTTGATCGAGTCGTTGCTGACCCTGAATCTGATTGACGACATGACCGAGACACGCGGCCGCCCCAACCGCGAAAGCGCGGCACAGGGCGTGGCTAACGTAGTCACCGGATTCTTCGGCGGCATGGGTGGCTGCGCCATGATCGGCCAAAGCATGATCAACGTGAACAACGGCGCCCTGCACCGAATTTCTGGCATCGCCACGGCACTGTTCCTGCTGTCCTTCATCTTGTTCGGATCGTCGGTTATCGAGCAGATTCCCTTGGCAGCCTTGATTGGCGTCATGTTCGTGGTCGCTGAAAAGACCTTTGAGTGGGGCAGTTTTCGCTTGTTTGGCAAAGTGCCGCGCACGGATATTTTTGTCGGCCTGTTGGTGGCCGGCGTCACGGTCTATGCCGATCTCGCCATCGCCGTCATCGTCGGCGTAATTGTTTCGGCGCTGGTGTTTGCGTGGGAACACGCCAAGCATGTGCAGATCAAAACCAGCCTTCGCGAAGACGGCAGCAAGGTCTACGAGGTGCGGGGCACGCTTTTCTTTGCCTCAACCGCAGACTTTCTGCAGCAGTTCTCGACGCAGCGCGACCCCGACAAAGTCGAAATTGATTTTCGCGAAGCCAAGCTCATGGATCATTCCGCCATTGAGGCGGTCAACGCACTCGCAGAGCGTTACCAGAGAGCTGGCAAGCAATTGTGCCTTCGCCATCTGAGCGCGGATTGCCTGGACCTGCTGGACAAGGCGCGCAACATGATTGAAGTGAATTACCGCGAAGATCCCCATTATCGGGTAGCAGACGATCAGCTCGGTTAGCGCCATATTCACACCCATGGCGCCTTGAATTCGGCGGGTGGCGCTTGCGTCGTCCGCAACCCCGCCGCAGTGATCCCCAGATTGGGTGATAGGTATTAATCTGGTCGAGGCCGATCCTTGAATCTCAAATTCAAGGAGCGTGCTCATGCACCGCACGGTAACGCTGCGCTACTCGGATGGCGTTGAAAAAATAATGCAAGTGGCGGATGGGCAGACCGTACTGGATGCCGCGGAAGCCAGCGGAATTCCCATCGTCAGCGATTGTCAGGCAGGTGTTTGCGGCACCTGCGTCGGGACCTGCAGTTCCGGCCAGTACGAGATCGGCCGAGTCGATGGCCTCAGTGACCTGGATCGGGAAAACCGAAAACTTCTGACCTGTCAGGCCACGGTGCAAAGCGACTGCACCATCGAGCTGAGCTATCCGGCGGCAAATAATGCGGCAAGCATTCTCGTAGGGGAGGGCATTGTGACCTCCGTCGAGCTGCACTCGGCAACCACTGCACTGCTCAGGATTGACACGTCATCCCTGAGTGACCAGCTTGATTTCAAGGCCGGTCAGTACGCCCAGCTGCAAGTACCCGGTAGCGAAATGTGGCGGAGCTATTCTTACGCTAACGCCCCCGGGCTGGGCGCGGAGCTGGAGTTCATCGTTCGCCTGCTTCCAGATGGCGCAATGTCCAACTACCTGCGTGAGCAGGCCAAGCCCGGCGACGCCATTGCTATGCGTTGCAGCAAGGGCGGGTTCCATCTGCGCCAGATCAAGCGACCTACAGTGCTCATCGCCGGCGGTACCGGCCTGTCAGCAATTCTGTCCATGGCCAAGTCGCTGCAAAACGAAACGCTGGAGCATCCTGTCACGGTCCTGTACGGCGTGACCCAACATCAGGAACTCTGCAAGCTCGATGAGCTGCGTGCGCTGGAAGCCGCCCAGCCTCAATTCAAGTTTTCCTGCATCGTCGCCAATCAGGATCTGGCCTGGCAGGGCGCCACAGGTCTGGTCACCGACTTGCTCAATCCGGCACTACTCAACGACGGCGATGCAGACGTCTACCTCTGTGGTCCAGCCGCCATGGTGCAGGCCACTCGGCAGTGGCTTGAAGATGCGAATTTGCACAAGGTCAGCGTCTTCTTCGAAAAATTTGTGCCCAGTGGCCAGTCGTTATCGGCACGCAGGAATCAGCGTCTGGATGTGTCCAGCCTCGATTTTCCTTCGATCCGCCAGCAAGGCCGCGGGACGGCGGTCATCATCGGCGGCAGTATCGGCGGCATCGCCAGCGCGAAAGTGCTCAGCGAAAAGTTTGACAAGGTCATCGTGCTCGAACAGGACGGCCAGCATCATCGAACGGAATCGCGGCCCGGTGCATCGCAGGGCGCGCACCTGCATCACATTCTGACGGCCGGTCAACAGGAACTGGAGCGTTTGTTTCCGGGCATCGTGGACGACATGGTGGCCGAAGGTGCGTTCAAGGTCGACATGGCGGAGCAATACCAGCTGCGACTTGCCGGTGCGTGGAAGAAGCAGTGCAAGAGCGGTATTGAAATTGTCTGCGCGGGGCGTCCGCTGCTGGAGTGGTGCATTCGGCGCAGGCTGGATGCTATCCCCAACATCGAGTTTCATTACGACAGTGAAGTTCAGGATCTGGTCTACGACGCAGACCGCAATGCCGTCCTCGGCGTTGCCGTGGACCGTGCGCAGGGCTTGTCAGTGGTGCCTGCCGAGTTCGTGATCGATGCCTCCGGGAAAAGCACGCGTCTTCCGGAATTCATGGAACGCATGGGTCTGGGTGCGCCCGCTATCGAAGAGGACATGATCAATTGTTTCTATTCGACGCTGTATCACAAGGTGCCGGAAGATCGTCGCTGGAAAGACAAGGTCATGGTCATCTGCTATGCCTATCGGCCCAACGAGGAAACCTATTCCGCGCAGTACTACCGAGACAGTAGCCGCAGCATTCTTTCAACGACACTGGTGGCGTACAACATGTATAACCCACCGCGAAATCCGCAAGAGTTCCGCGAATACGCCAGGCTTATGCCGTCACCTCAGGTGGGGGAGATCATTGACGGGCTGGAGCCGGCTTCGCAGGTTTTCAACTTCCGTCACCCTCGCATGCAGCGCTTCTATTACGAAAAAATGCGCAAGCTGCCGACGGGTATCGTTGCCATTGGTGATGCGTATACCAGCACCGATCCCATCGCCGGCCTGGGCATGACCATCACGGTTCAGGGCGTGGCCAGACTGCGTGAAAATCTCTCCAAGCGATCGCCCACGCATGCTTCGTTCGCCAAGAAGTTCTACCGTGACCTCGGAAAAATTGCAGACGGTGCCTGGTTTGTTATTCGCGAGCAGAATCTGCGATTCCCCTGGCTCAAGGATGTTGAACAGAAGCGGCCGTTCTACTTCCCGGTGCTGACCTGGTACATGGACCGACTGCTTGAACTGGTGCACGAGGACATGGATGCCTACCGACGTTTCCTGTCGGTCATCCACATGGTCAACTCGCCCGCAGCAATTCTTTCACCGCCGATGATTGTGCGTGTTGTTGGCCACTGGCTGAAAATAAAGCTCAGGGGTGGAAAGAGTTTGATCGAACAAAACTACGAACCTGTCGCGCGCTCAGCGGTAGAAGGTTCTGCGGCAGATGCCAGTAGCGGTGTCTCGCGCTAAACAGTCTGCACGCCATGATCCCGATCGCTGACGACAAGGGATAAGATCTGGGCATTCAACTGCGTCAGGAAGCACAAGAACAATTGAGGAGAGATGTTGCATGGCATTGAAGCACCGGATGTTCAATCTTGAAGGCACGCGCATCCACGCTGTGGAAGAGGGCGAAGGGCCGCTGGTTGTTTTGATCCATGGTTTTCCAGAATCCTGGTACTCATGGCGTCATCAGCTTCCCGCCTTGGCTGCTGCGGGATACAAGGCCGTTGCCATCGACAAACGTGGATACGGTCGCTCCTCCAAGTTTCGCAAGCAGGAGGCGTATCGCATCGGGCCTCTGGTAGATGACATCGCAAATCTGATCAAGGCCTACGGCGAAGAAAGCGCCGTGGTCATTGGTCATGACTGGGGTGCGCCGATTGCCTGGACGTTCGCCTGGACGCGCCCTGAAATGTGTCGCGGCGTGGTTGGCATCAGTGTGCCGTTTGCAGGGCGCGGTCTTGTGGGTTATCCGGGTAGCCCCTTTGGCGAAGTGCGACCCAAGGACTACTACAAGGTGTTGGCCGGCCCTGGGAAAACCTTCTACAAAGCATATTTCAGCGCTCAAGACGCGATCATTCGCGAAGTGGAAGAAGACCTGCGCGGTTGGTTACTGGGGCTGATGTACACGGTTAGCGGCGACGCGGGCGCGCTGATGCCCCCACCGCCAGCAGAGATGACGCCGCTGGAGATGATCCAGAACAGTCCTGTCGCAATTCCTGATGGCGCGCGCATGAGCGACGCCTTTGTTGTTCCCGAGAAAATGCCGGCATGGCTGAGCGAAGCCGATCTTGATTTCTACGTGGGCGAATTCGAGCGATCAGGGTTTTCGGGGCCGCTGAGCTACTACCACAACATGGACGCCAGCTGGAGCGATCTTGCGACCCAGGCAGACAAACCCCTGACGCCACCTTCACTGTTTATCGGCGGCCAATACGACGTGGGAACCCTCTGGGGAATGGAGGCAATTGAGCGCGCAGAGGAGCGCATGACAGACCTTCGGGGCAAGACGATCCTCGAAGGTTCGGGGCACTGGGTTCAGCAGGAAAAGCCGGAGCAGACCAACGCACTGATTCTTGATTTTCTGGCCGGCCTTGATTGACACTTCGCGCTCTCCCGCCCCGACTAAAGTCAGGGTGTTGCAGGGCAGGTTACTTGGTACGGTTGCGGAGAGGGAAATAACCGCTGTTTGCGCTACGCTTTTGATGAAATAAGTGTGCTTGCAATGCGGTAATAATATGGTACCTTATCAGTCAATGGGCCTCTCACGGCCCCGAAACGAATAAATTGAAAGCCGGATTCATCCGGAATTTGGGGCCAAAGCGCCTTGTGTGGAGGAGATTAAAGACAGCAAAACTGGTGTTGGCCAAAGCGCCGAATTCGTGCCCTTTTTTTGTCTGCATGAATTTAGAGTCAGGCGACCAATACCTGCATCCAATCATTGATCTGGCTCCGTACCGTTTGTGCGGTCCTTTCGAGATGTCAGTGTTCATTGCTGCTCGGAGGCCCTCAGGTCGGTCAGCCTGGCCAAACAGCTTGATGACATGGATGACCGGATTTGAAGCAGGAAACTCGAGAGGCCTTCACAGGCCTTAATGAAGTAAAACTGGAGGATTCATCAAATGCGTATCAGAAAGTATGACTTCGACTACAGTCGCCGCGAATTTGCCAAGAAAGTGGCAATGGGCGCTGGTGGTGGCATCCTTGCGCCGCTCTGGCCAACGATCGCCAATTCTGGTGATGTGTCAAAGGCCTACCCGGACGAGCTGACCTCGATCGAGCTGCAGACCAAGGGCAAGATCAAGCCGGGCGACACCCTCGACGCCAACAACGTTGATCACGCCAAGCATCTGCTTGACCCCATCTTCTTCAAGCAGATCAAAGAAATGGGGCGTCGCGCGAAGATTCGTGCGCCAACCAAGGACCTGACCGAGCTGTTCCCGCACGAATACCTGCAGGCTACGTTGAAGAACGCAGGCCGCGGTGGGTTTGATGCAGACGGCAACGTGATCGACAAGGAAACCGGCGGCCCATGGATTGGCGGCAACGCATTCCCGGACGTCAAGACCGGCCAGGAAGGCATCGCCAACCTGACGCTGAGCTGGGGGCGTCATGACCTGTCTCAGTACGGCGTGCGTTCCTACTCACTGAACCCCGACGGCTCACCTGCCTACACCTATGATCTCTACTGGACCGAGCTGAACACCACCGCTCGTACCGGCGAGAAGAAGGTCTTCCGTAACGACAGCGACATGCTCCGTCATCAGTCGGTGTTCTTTACCGCGCCGCAGGAGCAGGCGGGTGCGTCCTTCCTCGTGCCCTGGCATTACGATCAGCGCAAGTTCCCGGACATCTACGGCTACCTGCCGCAGTTCCGTCGCATTCGTCAGTTCCCTGCGAACCAGCGCTTTGAGCCAATCGTTCCGGGACTGTCGTTCTTCCTGTCCGACGCATGGGCAGCTGGCGACCCCATGCTGACCTGGGGCAACACCAAGATCGTTGGTCGTGGTCCTCACCTCGTGGCACTGGGCGGCAACTTCCGCGGTGAAGAGCATCCGAACTGGGAAAATGGCTCTGCACACGGTGGTCCTAAGGGCAAGACCTTCATGGAATTCACCATGGAACTCGCTCCGGAGTGCATCCAGATTGAATCCGAACCTACCGGCTATCCTCGTGCGCCGGTTGGCAAGAAGAAGATCTGGGTCGATGCTCGTAACGCAATGGTCGTTGCCTACATTACCTTTGACCGTCGTGGTGAGCTCTGGAAGCAGGTTGATCCGTGCTTCGGCCCGCAGAAGCAGGGTAACTTCGTCAACAAGGATAAGTACGGCAAGCCGCATTGGTCCTGGACGCAGGTCCACTTCCATGACATCCAGTCGGGACGCATGGATCAGTTCAACCACGTGAAGGAAATCACTGGCGGATACAAGAGCCAGTACGAAGCACCGGGCGGAGATGAGGAAGCGATTTACAACAAGTACCTCACGCAGGCTGCAATTGCACGACTGGGTGCGGTCTAAAGCATCTATTTGCGCTGACCCTATAACAAGGGCTGCGCTGCGGTAATTGTCTATCCCGGCCGGAGTTAACATGCTCCGGTCGGGATAGAATTTTGATAACTGGGAGGAAAAATGAGGCGATATATTTCGCGCGCCATGCCACTGTTGATCGCCGCGTTGGTCGGGGTCGGGGCATCAAGCACAGTTGCGGCGACTAACGCCTCTGATGATCAGGGCATCATCAAGACACGGATGCAGGGGATCCCCCATTCCGTATTGATTGATTTGAGTTTCTCCGATGGCAAGGGTGTCGCCGTCGGCTTTGGTGGGTTGATTGCAGAATCAGAAGATGCCGGCAAGACATGGAAAGCGGTTGACCATGGCAAGACTGACCTCGCACTTCTGGCGGTAGCCAAGCGAGGCGCGCACAGCATCGCTGTTGGTCAGCTCGGCGCGATCATGACCAAGAGTGACGGCGAAGAATGGCAGCTCGTTGAAGGCGTCACGACCGAGCGCCTCTTCGGAGTCAGCGTCAATAGCTCCGGCCTGGCCGTGGCAGTCGGCGAATTCGGTGCCGTCTGGAAATCAAAAGACGGTGGCAAGTCCTGGACGTCGGCGCGCCCTGACTGGGCCCAATACGCTGATGCCAACACTTTCGGCACCGGCGAGCCCAACATGTACGCGGTTACGGTAAATGACGCTGGGGTCGTTACCATTGCCGGCGAGTTTGGCGCTTTGTTCCGATCCATGGACGGCGCAGAGACCTGGGAGCCCGTCCGTCTGATCAAGGCCAAAGAGCCGACCATTTTTTCTGTCTACATCGCAGAAGAAGGTCAGGGCAACAGCTATGCCGTGGGGCAGTCGGGTGAAATGCTGATTTCAGCAGACGGCGGCAATAACTGGACCCGTAAAACATTCCCGACCGACGCCAACTTCCTGGGTGTCACGGCCTCGCCGAATGGCCACGTCGTCGTGACCGGTATGCGCATCATGGTCCGTAGCCAGAATGATGGTCAGAGCTGGACGCGAATCATTGAAGACGACACCGTCACAGACTGGTACAAAGGCGTCGATACAGAAGGGCAGAGCGGGCGCATTCTCGCAGCGGGCCATTCCGGGCGCATCATTGAAATTGGTGGCAGCTGACACGCCATGATATTTTTCCCGCACGCTTTATGAGTGCGGGAAAACATTCTGGTTGTCGCAAAGAGTTAAGGCTTTATAGAGGGGGTAGAGAGTAAAGCCTGCAGTGGGCTTTCAAGCCGATTCAAGAGAAACGGCGGAAAGATTGATTCATCAGGAAGGATGGGGTCACTGACCATGAAGCGCTTATCTCAGATGAGACTTCGAGTCATAAAACTATTGGAATCGGAGGAGTAAAAATGACATTCACAAGAACACGCTGTGCCGGCATTGCGGCCGTTGCAGCGATGACGTTGCTGAGCAGCAACGCTTCAGCTGCCAAGTTTCTCGGCGCCGACTTTTCAATTAATGGACAGTTTCGTGTCGAAACGGCATTCAGCACCAGCGACAAAGCCCCGTCCGCCAATCAGTTCGGCTTGGGGTCAAACGGCCGCGCCGTAGACCGCAAAGCTGGAAACCCACTGACCCGCTATACCACCACATTGGCAGCTGACGGAAGCGCGGTGGGGCTCAGCGGCGCAAATTTCCTCCGCGACACGTTGAATGGCCTTGGGGTCAGCATTCCGGTTCTGACCGGGCCTGCACCCCGCGGCGTCACCAATTATCTGGGCACATCAGATACCTATACGCGGTACATTCCCTACCGCGAAGCGGATCTAAATTATCACGCCCTGCGCTTCGAGTCCGCCATGACGCTCAACTGGAGCGGCGGCTGGTCATTCCAGGCACGTTTGCGCGCACTCTACGACCCTGGCGAGCTCGGGTACCGTGATTTCGACTACGCCGATTACGCCGATATTAACGACGGATTCTTCAGCGGGCAGGTGCAGGGGCTCAACTTGCGTGCCTACGCAACGGATGGGCCGGACTATTTCGGCTATCAGGTGGATGGAGAGCGAAATCCTCTCCTGTTTGAACGCTCCGGCCGTAACTATTCCATCGATTTGCCTGCATTTTTTGTCGAGTGGACCAATGGCAACGTCACTGCGCGACTGGGTAATCAGTCCATCGCATGGGGCCAGCTGCTGTTCTTCCGCATCATGGACGTCGCCAATGGACTCGATCTGCGTCGCCATCTCTTCATAGATCGTGCCATCGAAGAGTACGCCGATGAGCGAGGTGCCGCGCCCGGCCTGCGCGTGACCTGGCAGGCACTGGACAATATGGTGGCTGACTTCTACGCCACGCAGTTCATTCCCACCATCCTTCCCAACCCAAATACGGCTTACAACATCGTCGACTCGCGCTTCATCCTGCACGACAATTATTACGATCAGGGGCTGCAAAAAGAATTCAACTACGGTGTTCGACTGAAGGCGGAGTTCGGCACCTTCAATCTCCAGGCCATGGTCACCAGCCGATATAACCAACTGGGCCAAGTCCACTGGGCCGCCTCTGGCATCAATAAGCCACTGCCCAACAGCAACTACCTTGGCTTCGCGTTCAATACCTACTGCGAAGCCTCCCAAGGCTATGCGCCGGGTCAGGGCTGCGGTCCGCTGCTCGCTGGTACGGCGTTCGAAGTCGCCCCCGGCGGCATTGGTTCTGCAGAAGAGTGGTTTGATCGGGCCAGCTATACCAAGCTGGATGGAATCGAAGGCCTGAACCGGGCCATTGACGACTTCAGAGAATTTACCGAACCACTGCTGACCTTCACGGTCGACACAGCTGATGCGGCCAACAATGAGCTGGATGCCTTCTTCATGGCCGCCGAAGGCCTGCACGGCCATGTCCAAAGGACCTACCGCCGTGAAGAAGTCTACGGACTGGGTGGCGGCATCGTAACCCAGGCCGAACTGGGCTCCTTCTTTGATCAGATGCTCATCAACGTGGAAGCTACCTACTCGCCAGACCGGGCTTTCACCAGCCCCGATCTGGGACGAAAGCCAATTGTCCGCGACGAGTATCAGGTTGGCTTGGTTGTCGAGAAGTACCACCGCTTCAGCCAGAGCCTGCCGGCCACATATCTGGTGTTCCAGTATCTGTGGCAGAAAGAGTCCAGTCTGGAAGGACTCCACCTGAGTGGCTACGGCAGTGAGAACTTCAGCGACCAGGGCATCGTCCTGACCGACACCGTGCCAACCAGCGACAACCCCCGCATTACCCCGGGAATCAGCGGTGGTGCCAACTACTTCGTGCTCGCGGCACTTGCACCTTCCAACGCCTACATCTTCGAGTACAGCATCGCAGCGCTGTTCGACGTGCAGGGCGGCGTGTTTGTGCAGCCCGGCGTGCAGTGGAAGCCGCGCGGCAACGTAACCCTGAACCTGCTCTACAACTTTGTGGACGCAAAAATCTGGGGTGACAATGCCAACCGTACCTTCCTGAGCCTCATTGATCACACGGACGAAGTTGTTGTCCGTCTGGGCTATCAGTTCTGATATTGCCTACAGGTAGTAGCGCCCCGGCAGCCCAATCAGGGTTGCCGGGGCATCTTGAGAAGCAACGAGGCTTTTCAAAAGTTTTAACGCAGCATCGTGGAGAGAGGCGCAGCGACAAGCGCCGAATCAGTCAAAGTTTGAAACAGAAAGTATTCTTCAACAGCGCCGCCCCAGGTGATCGGGATCAGTGCCAGCTCATTTCGCCGAGTGCCTAAACGCCAGGCCGAAATGTAATGAAGGACACCGACCCCGCACCTCATGAGGGATGGAAACTCCCCCTCCCGGCGTCCGCGGAGTCAGTGCGCCTGACAATGAACTGAAAGCGCAAAGTCATTAAACCGGTGAATCGACGTTATGCAAAATCCTAATTTTCAATTCCGCCTTGCCAAATGGGTAATGGATCATCGAGCACCGGTGCTCGCCGTATTTGCCTTGATCACGCTTGGATTTCTGGCGGGATTTCCCGGCATCGAAATCCGCACCATCTTCAAGGACCTTCTGCCAAAAGATGATCCTTACGTTCAGGTCTATTACGACCACCCCAACTTCGGTAGCCCTCTGACGGTCTTCGTCATGGTGGAACGCAAGGACGGCGACATCTACACGCCTGAAACCTTGCAGAAAGTCTGGAACATGACGCGTGACATCGACTTGACCCCTTCCGTCGATCACACCCAGGTTATCTCCATCTCAACCGAGAAACTGCGCTACGTGGAAGCCACGCCGGCCGGTGTGGATGTGAAGCCCCTGATGGGCGACTTCGTGCCCAAGACGGAAGAGGACGTGAAGGAATTCCGGCGCCGGGTCGAGCAATCGCCCAACGCACGAAACTTCTATATCTCTCGTGATGAGAAGGCCACCATGATTCAGGCGACCTTCCAGGACTCCATCGACTACGGCGTTGCGTTCGAGTTCATCAACAAGGAAGTCATCGATAAGTACGCCGATGACGATCACGAAATCTATCTGGCGGGTCAGCCGATCCTGACCGGCTGGGTGTACGACCTGAGAAGCCAGACCTTCTCGATTTTCGCGATCACCTTGAGCATGCTGATGGTTGCACTGGTGCTGTACATGCGCAACATCGCGGGCACCTTGACCCCGATCATCTGCAGCCTCGTTGCCGCCATCTGGGGCTTCGGACTGGTGGGCTGGTTGAAGTCTCCCATCGAACCGCTGCTGCTGATCGTTCCGCTACTGCTGGTTGCGCGCTCGTTCTCGCACTGTGTGCAGTTCACGGAGCGCTTCTACGAGATCTACGCGCACATTAAGGACAAGCGAAAGTCCGCTGAAATCACCATGGGCGTGATGGTCGCGCCATCGGTCCTGGGTGTGGTTACCGACGCCTTGGGCATTATCTTCATCGCCGTCGCCCCAATCTCGGCCATGGAAAGATTCGCACTTTTCTGCGGCTTCTGGGCCTTCTGCATCATCCCGACCGGCGTGTTTCTGATCTCGATCCTGCTGTCCTACATGCCGGATCCGAACAACATTGATTCCATCATCAATGAGGACGAGTCAGCTGGTGGATTCCACGCTTTCCAGCGTCGCCTGCTCGACAAGATCTCGCGCCTGACCTACGGAAAGCCCGCGCGCATCACCACCGTCGTGATGGCTGTGACCGCGGTTGCTGCCGTGTATCTCAACTTCCAGATCAAGATTGGTAACCCGGTTGAAGGCAGTAACCTGCTCTGGGAGGACTCCGAGTTCAATACCGCAGTGCGGGCCATCAATCGCAACTTCCCTGGCATGAACACCCTGGAAGTGATCATCGAGTCCAAGAACCCGCAGGACAGCACCAACCGTGTTGCCTTCTCCGAAGACGCCATGAAGATCCGCTCGCAGCTTCAGGCCCTAATGGAAACCGATGACGTGCTGCCGCCGCGTGCAACGTTGTCCTTCTCGGACTACATGATGGAAGGCAATCGTCTGTTCGCGGGTGGTAATCCGCAGTGGCTCCCTGTTGACCCCAACAAGCGTGCTGCCTATAGCGCCAGCCAGGCGGTGCTGTTTGGCTCTACGCCACTGAACTTCAGCCACGTCATGGACTTTGAAGGACAGCACTCCACCGTTTCCTTCTGGTACAAGGACAACAAGCAGGAGACTGTTGACCACGCCCTTGCGATGGCCGAAAAGGCTGTTGAACAGGTTGATACGGAACACGAACTGTTCACCGTGCGCATGGGTACCGGCTTTATCGCCTTGCAGCAGGCCATGAACGAAGTTGTGAAGCGTTATCACTGGATCATTCTCGGTCTGCTGAACATCGCCATCTTTGTGGTCGCGGCTTACGCCTATAAGTCCGTCGTTGGCGCAATCATCGTTCTGATTCCGGTGAACCTCTCCAACTTTATGCTGGTTTCGACCATGCACGTGCTGGGCATTGGTCTGGACATCAACTCCGTGATGGTGACGGTGCTCGGTGTGGGCGTCGGTATCGACTACGGCATCTACCTTCTGTCTCGAATCTGTGAGGAGTACAACGCACAGGATCGAGACTGGGGACGCGCACTGACCGCCGCGCTGACCACCACCGGCAAGGCAATCATGTTTACCGCAACCATCATGCTGATCGGCATTCTGCCTTGGTACTTCTTGTCTGATCTGAAGTTCATGGCCGACATGGGTCTGCTCCTGGTGGCCATCATGTTGATCAACATGGTGCTGGCACTGGTGCTCCTGCCGCTGCTGGTCTGGCTCATCAAGCCCAAGTTTGCTGGCCGCGAGGACCTCATGGTTGGCGAGAGCGTGGACCTCAGCCAGTTCATGCCAGCTGAGAACAAGACCTAAGTCCGGCACGCTCCGGCTCAAGCCATAAAAGGCGCCGCCAGTGAATCTGGCGGCGCTTTTTTTTGGTCAAATGTTGCCGCGCGGCAGACGCGCTTTAGCGGGACTCAGGATTCAGCTTGCCGATAATCGCCGGGGCGCAATCCTGTCCAGGACTTGAAAGCGCGGTGAAAGGCGCTGGGCTCCGCGAAACCCAGTTCAGCCGCAATATCAGCCACGCTTTCGGGTGAATGGGCCAGTCGATCGATGGCCAGGTCACGCCGCAGCGCGTCCTTGATCTGACGGAAATTGATGCCTTCAGCATCCAGTTTGCGATGCAGAGTCGAGGTTGAAACGCCGAGCTCGTTTGCCAGTAACGCCAGCTTCGGCCATTCATCTGGCGGCGTTGAGCGCAGTCTCTGGCGAATGCGTGCCCTGAAACTTTTGGGGTCTTTGAACTTCACGATGAAATTGTGCGGCGCTTCGCGCAAGAATTCGCGAGCGCTTTCTTCGCTTTGAACGACCGGAGCAGACAGTAGTTCTGCGCTCATGCAGATAGATGTCTGCGAATGACCAAAAGACAGAACCTCCGAATACATGGAGCGATACTCGGCCGACCACTGAGGCCGGGCATAGGAAAACTGGGCAGAGCGTACATTCAGGCGCCTGCCTACCAGCCAGCAGAGCAGGCCATGCAGCATGATGATCAGGGTTTCGTGAGCGTATATGCGAAACGCCTCAGGGCGTTCGGCCCCAGCCCGGTCAATCAGTAGTATCCGCAAGTCCTCGCCGTCGCTCGCAAGTTCCAGCCGCGTGTCATCCAGCAAGATATTGAAATACTGAACGGCGAGCCCCAAGGCGTGCCCGAGGTTGGGCGCTTGGACCGTGCTCCGGCAGAGCAGGGCGAAACTCCCCACCTTCATCCGCCGGCGATCCAGGCCGAAAAACTCATCGTCCAAAACCGAGGCGATGGCCAACCACAGCGCGCCAAAGCTGCGGGCAGAAACCCGGGACTGATCAGAGCGCAAAAGACCGGGCTGAATGCCGGCATCCAGCAGCAGGGACTCGTAGGGCCGGCCGCGTTGTTGCAGGCCCATCAGGGCCTGGCGGACGAACCAGATCGATACGCTGTCCTTCTCCTCCATGTGGGTCCCGTTGGCTAAATCATGGCTGTACTTGCAAATTCTCTCATGCCTGCCGGTAGGTATAGGCATGGCCAAATCACCGGGGGCCAATTATGTTGCCAATGCTCAGTCCCACACAGGTTGATTCCACATGAACGATCCCTCCGCCGTGACCAAGCTCGCGCCCTTCAAGCCAGCTCACAAGATTCGATTTATTACTGCCACGTCTCTGTTTGACGGTCATGACGCGTCGATCAATATCATGCGCCGGATCATTCAGGGTTCCGGAGCCGAGGTTATTCATCTGGGCCATAACCGGTCCGCAGGCGAGATCGTCAACGCGGCCCTGCAGGAAGATGCCCACGGCATCTGCATCACGTCCTATCAGGGCGGCCACATCGAGTTCTTCAAGTACGTGGTTGACCTGCTGAGGCAGAACGGCGGCGAGAACATCAAGGTTTATGGCGGTGGCGGCGGCGTGATCGTCGGCAGCGAGATCAAGGAACTGATGGCCTACGGCGTCACGCGGATCTACTCCCCCGAAGACGGCGCCACCATGGGCCTACAGGGCATGATCAACCATCTGCTGGAAACCAGCGATGCGGATCTGACCAAGGCCGCACCCAAAGCCGCCAAGGTGCAGGAAACCCTAGCCTCCGGAGACCGGCGCGAACTCGCGCGGATCATCACCGCACTGGAGAACAGCAGCTATCCGGAAAATGTCGGCGTTGAGTTGATCGAGAAGGCCAAGGATTTGCCCGTTCCGGTCCTGGGTATCACCGGTACCGGCGGCGCCGGCAAATCCTCTCTGACCGATGAACTGATCCTGCGCCTGCGTCTGGACCAGGAAGACCGGTTGAAAATCGCGGTCATCTCCATTGACCCCTCCCGCAAGCGAACTGGCGGCGCGCTGCTGGGTGACCGCATTCGCATGAATGCCATCGAGTCCAACGATCTCAACGGCAACGTGTTCATGCGCTCGCTGGCGACCCGCGACACCGGCATGGAGATTGCCGCTGCGCTGCCCGAGGTCATCGCCTCCTGCAAGCTCGCCGGATTTGACCTGGTCATCGTCGAAACCTCGGGTATCGGCCAGGGTGATGCCGCCATCGTGCCTTTCGTGGATCAGTCCCTGTATGTGATGACCCCCGAATTTGGTGCCGCAAGTCAGCTCGAAAAAATCGACATGCTCGACTTTGCGGACTTTGTTGCCATCAACAAGTTTGACCGCAAGGGCGCGGAAGACGCACTCCGAGATGTTGCCAAGCAATACCAGCGCAACCGAGAACTGTTCACCCAACGGCCCGACACCATGCCGGTCTACGGCACCATGGCTTCGCGCTTCAATGACGACGGCGTTACCGCGCTGTACCAGGCGCTGCTGCCGAAGCTCGCGGAGCGCGGTCTGCCCTTGCAGGACGGCAAGCTACCCAAGGTCGAGGTCAAGGCCTCCAGCCGCAGCCGAGCCATCGTCCCGGCAGATCGCGTGCGTTATCTCGCCGAGATCACCGATTCGGTGCGTGCCTACCACAAAGAAGTGGCCGCACAGGCCCGCGTGGCGCGTGAACGTCAGTCTTTGCAAACGGCAAAAGCCCTGTTCGAAAAAGCGGGCAAGCCCGTCGCCGGCTTCGACGAAATGGTTTCAGCCAAGGACGGCGAGCTGACCCCGCAGGCACGTGCCCTGCTAAAGAAGTGGCCGGACGAGATCAAGCGTTACGAGCAGGACGAGGACGTCGTAAAGATTCGCGACAAGGAACTGCGCACCAAACTGACCAGCGAATCGCTGTCCGGAACCAAAGTGCGCAAGGTTTCCCTGCCGCGCTTCGAGGATGACGGCGAAGTCGTGCGCTTCCTGATGAAGGAAAACCTTCCGGGCTACTTCCCTTACACCGCCGGCGTGTTCCCCTTCAAACGCGAAGGTGAGGACCCCACCCGCATGTTTGCGGGTGAAGGCGATGCCTTCCGTACCAACCGTCGCTTCAAGCGTGTTTCCGAAGGCATGCCGGCGCATCGTCTGTCCACGGCGTTTGACTCGGTCACCCTGTATGGCTGGGACCCTGATCTGCGACCCGACATCTACGGCAAGATCGGCAACTCCGGTGTGTCGATCTGTTCGCTTGAAGACATGAAGGTGCTGTACTCGGGTTTTGACCTGTGTGCACCCACCACGTCGGTCTCCATGACCATCAATGGTCCGGCCCCCATGATCCTCGCCATGTTCATGAACACGGCGATCGATCAGCAGGTAGAGAAGTTCAAGGCTGAGAACGAGCGTGCCCCCAATGCCGAGGAACTCGCGAAGATCAAGGCGTTCACCTTGTCGACTGTGCGAGGCACCGTTCAGGCCGACATCCTCAAGGAAGATCAAGGCCAGAACACCTGTATCTTCAGCACGGAATTCGCGCTCAAGATGATGGGCGACATCCAGGAATACTTTGTCGAGAAGAAGGTGCGTAATTTCTACTCTGTCTCTATTTCTGGTTATCACATCGCCGAGGCCGGGGCCAATCCGATTTCGCAGCTGGCGTTCACGCTGGCCAATGGTTTCACCTACGTCGAGTCCTATCTGGCCCGGGGCATGGACATTGATGACTTCGCGCCCAATCTGTCCTTCTTCTTCTCCAACGGCATGGATCCGGAATACACGGTGATCGGCCGCGTGGCACGCCGCATCTGGGCGGTGGCAATGAAAAACAAGTACGGTGCCAACGAGCGCAGCCAGAAGCTCAAATACCACGTGCAGACCTCGGGCCGCTCGCTGCACGCTCAGGAAATGAACTTCAACGATATTCGCACAACCTTGCAGGCCTTGCTGGCAATCAATGACAACTGCAATTCCCTGCACACCAATGCCTACGACGAGGCGATCACCACGCCGACCGAGGAATCCGTGCGTCGGGCCATGGCTATCCAGCTCATCATCAACCGTGAGTTTGGCCTGGCCAAGAATGAGAACTCTTTGCAAGGCAGCTTCATCGTTGACGAGCTGACTGACCTGGTGGAGGAGGCGGTTCTGCGTGAGTTCGAAGCCATCGCCTCACGCGGTGGCGTCCTCGGTGCCATGGAAACCGGCTACCAGCGCGGCAAGATTCAGGAAGAATCGATGCTTTATGAGCACCGCAAGCACGATGGATCTCTGCCACTGATTGGCGTCAATACCTTCCGTAACCCGAAGGCGGATGACGAGGAGCAGGTCATCGAGCTGATGCGTTCTTCAGACGAGGAGAAGCAAAGCCAGCTCAAGCGGCTCAAGGAGTTCCATGAGTCTCATCAGTCAGAGCGCCCGGAGATGATCGAGCGTCTCAAGCAGGCTGTGATCGAGAACGGAAACACCTTCGAGGTCTTGATGGACGCCGTGCGCGTCTGCTCACTGGGCGAAATCACCCAGACCTTGTTTGAGGTTGGTGGCCGTTACCGGCGCAATATGTAGCGTGGCCGGTACCGACAGGCAATAAAAAACGCGCCCTATCCAGGGCGCGTTTTTTTTGCTTCAGACTGAAGCTCAGGGTCCTCCGAAGAAGAACCCGATGCGAACTCAGGCTGCTGCGTCTTTCAACTTCTTCAGCGGGCGAATCTTGACCTTGATGCTGGCCGGCTTCGCTGCAAACCACTGCTCTTCCTTGGTGAACGGGTTGATGCCCTTACGGCGCGGCTTGGCCGGCACCTTGGTGGAAGTAATCTTCAGAATGCCGGGGAGCACAAAAGCTCCGGCACCGCGCTTGCTGACAGAGCCAGCAACAGCATTTTCAAGAGCGGCCATCACTGCGCGCACGTCTTTGGCGGCAACGCCGCTGCTTTCGGCAATGTTGGCAACCAGTGCGGACTTGCTCAGCACTTCCTTGATGGCCTTGGGGGCCTTGGGTGCGGCTTTAGGTGCGGCCTTTGCTACGGCTTTCTTCGATTTGGGCATGTGTGATCTCATGGTTGTTGGAAGACAGAAATTTTTCCGAAGGCGTCTTCGGAATGCGGAATGTAGGGCATGCGTTGCCACATGCCAAGCACCCTAAAGTGCGAATAACCCTTGTTTGGCAGTGTTTCCTGCCATCCCTGCCACGATCACGCCGCGCTTCTAGCTGAAAATTCCCGAAATGAGTCGCGCGATATACCCTTTCCATTCCGCAAAATAATCTGATGAACTTGCAGAAAACCCTGTAAAACAAGCGATTTTAGCGCCTACTCGGACAGAGCGCGGTACGGTGGAATTCGCCATCTGGCGCGACATCTATAGAGCAGAGGCGGGACAGATAAGTCTTCTTGAGCGCGCGTCTGGCCCTGAGAAAAAGCCTGAAAAAGAGGTGCCAGAGCCACAGGCTCGCGCTGTGGATCGCACATGCGCGCTATTTGTCAGTCTGTGATGCGGACACTGCCTCGATCCAGTACCACGAGCTCGCGTTCCACGCTGAAAGATCTGAACCGATACAAGCCGTCGTCCTGTCGCCAGAATTCGGTTCGTATTGTTTCACCCGGGTAGACCGGTTTGGTGAATCGAGCGCTCATGCTGCGTAGGCGGCTGGCATCGCCGTCGCACAACGCCTTGACCAGACTCTGGCATGCGACACCATAGGTGCACAGTCCCTGAAGGATGGGCTTTTCGAAGCCCGCCTTCTTCGCAACCGCCGGGTCCGCATGCAAAGGGTTGTAGTCGCCGCTCAGGCGGTAGATCAGCGCCGAGATATCCAGTGTCGGCATATCGATCTGGCCGCTAGCCGCGGTTTCGGGCACGGGTTCCGGCGCGGGTGCCACCGTGCCCCAATTGCCGCAGCCCCCGTCACCTCTCAGGAAGTAGGTGCTGCGTACCGATCCGATAAGTTCATCGGTATCGCTGCTGTGGAGGTTCTTCTCCAGATAAAGCATTGCACCTTTTTCTGGGCCTTTGTCCGCGATGCCGGTGATCCTGAACTTGCCGACCAGATGCCCCTGCGCTGGAAGCGGTTTCTGCAGATCAAAGGATTGCTCTGCGTGAAGCAGTTTGACCCAATTGATCTCCAGCCCGGGCTCAGTGAGCCATGGGCCGGGATGCGCCAGTACGCAGGAGAAGGATGGCAGCGCCATAAGTTCCTTTTCAAAGACCAGGCGTAGCTGACGTGCATCGGCGGGATCCTCGCAGGCGCCGACGCCCAGCGCGTAAAGAATGGTGTCTCGATGGGTGTAGTCAGCCTGAATATCAGGAAAGACCTTGGATAAAAGTTTCTCTTTGTTCATGGCGTGGTTTTGCGTGATTGGGCAGGGGGGTTGCCTACAGTCTGCCTGCGGGCGGTGTCAGCGCTTGATTCGCGGAGAATTGGAGGAAGGCACGGCGTCCATTTCCTTGAGGTTGTGCTTCATCTTGCTGAGGATACTGATCAGCTGTGCTTCTTCTTCAGCGCTGATGTCCTTCATGATTTCCTGGTTGATCCCGACGGCAATCACTTCGAGCTTTGCGAGCAGCGCTTTGCCCTTGCGCGACATCAGCACCCGCTTGGCGCGGCGGTCTTGTGCATCGGGAACGCGTTCAACCAGTTCGTTCTCTTCAAGTCGGTCTACAAGACCGCCCAGAGTCACCTTGCCCACGTCCAGAAGCCGCGCCAGTTCGATCTGCGAAAAACCCTCCTGGCCGCCGCGCGAAAGATTGGTGAGCACCCACCATTGCGATCGGGTGATGCCGTGCGAACGCAGGCGTTGGTCAACAACGGTGCGACGCAGTCGGGATGCGTCATGGATCAGGAATCCCGCACGAAAAGGTGCTTTTTTATTTGCCACGCGTTTACGCCTTCGCTATGTCAATAACAGTATGTTACCGAACTATCTCCGCGGGGGCGATGTTCCTGCTCGCATGGAGGCTGTCGTTCAGGCGAAACGTTCGCGTAGAAGATGTTTGAGCAATTTTCCGGATTCGTTGCGCGGCAACGCATCGACAAACTCGACTGAGCGCGGGCACTTGATGACAGATAACTGCGAGCGGCAGAAGGCGATGATCTCGCGCTCCATTGCAACAGGGTCGGTGACCGGAAACTGCAGTGGCACGATCAGGGCTTTGACTTCTTCACCAAACTCTTCGTGCGCGACGCCAATAACGGCAACATCGGACACCTCGGGATGTGTCATCAGCAGGTTCTCTGCCTCCTGCGGATAAATATTCACCCCGCCGGAAATGATCATGTGGGAGGCGCGGTCGGTCAGGTAGAGATATCCCTCATCATCGAGATATCCCACGTCTCCCAGCGTCCCCCAGCCGTCCTCAGTAATGGCGCCGCGCGTTTTCTCCGGGTCCTTGAAATACTCGAACCGATGACCGTTGTTCATGTAGATCAAACCGGGCTCGAAATTCTTCACAGGCTGGCCGCTCTCGTCGACAATCCGGATTGAGCACCCCGCTGCAGGTTTCCCAACCGAACCTTTGTGCGCTAGCCATTGTTCCGAGTTGATCATGGTGTGGCCAAACGCTTCGGTGCCGCCGTAGAGCTCTTCCACGATGGGCCCCCACCATTCGATGATCTGTTCCTTGATAGCAACCGGACAAGGCGCGCCCAGGTGCAACGCACATTGCAGGCTGGAAAGATCGCTTGCCCTGCGCTGAGCCTCGGGCAGCCTCAGCATGCGAATCATCATGGTCGGGACCAGCAGTGCAAAATTGACGCGGTATCGTTCAATGGTCTGCAGGCTCTGCAGTGCATCGAACTTGCTGCAGGAAATGAAGGTGCCGCCGCAGCGCAGTACGCTCATCATGAAACGGCCGGGGGCGGCGTGATACATCGGGCCGGGGGCATACAGGACCGTGTTTGAATCCAGCGGATAGCGCGAGCGCAGCATGGCAAGGCGTCTCGGTGGAATCTCGGGAGATTCATCGCTGAGCGTGCTGCGTACGCCTTTGGGCCGTCCGGTGGTGCCGGAGGAGTAGAGCATGGAAGGCCCGCGGACACGCCCGGCTAGTGGGCGGGCCGGCATCTGCTGTAACGCGCTCTCATAGGAAACGAACGGGGCGCTGGGATATTTCTCACCCACCATCAGGAATCGGCGCTTGTCTCCCGAGGCGGTTGGCGACAATGTCCGTGCAAGGTCGGCCGCCAGTGACGCAAGCCTTGCGGAGCTGATCAGCAGTTTCGCCTCGCTGTTTTCCACGATATACGCCGCATCCGCCAGGCTGGACTGGCTGCTGATGCACGCATAGTGAAGCCCGGAATTCTTGGCCGCCCAGCACAGCTCGGCGTAGCGCACATGGTTTTCCAGCAGCAGGGCAATGGTGTCGCCCTGTTGCAGGCCAAGATGATTGAACAACTGGGCAGCGCGGTCTGCGTTGGCGACCAACTCGCCGTAACTCAGTTTGTCATCGCTATCGGCCATGCGAACAGCAACCCGTTGCGGATCCGTCTGCGCGTGAATGCGTGGGTGCAGAATCTCGTTGGCGCTGCTCATGCCTGGGTGTCGGGTGAACTCACCGTCAATATAGTCGCCTCCCTTGGGAAGCACCAAGGCGTCTGAACACGGGACAAAATCGGTCGCACCAATAAGTGTTGATCGGCGCCTGCCAAGGAACCGGATATACAGCCCCCGGTACCGGAAAATTGTGAGGGTTGATTCACCCGTTGTGGAGAGAAAACTGGCCCAATGCGGCTTTGAGTCGGGAATATCTGCAGATACATCGCGCGATCAGTTGGACTCTGTGCAAGAATTGCAGGATTGCAAAATTAAGGAATCACGTGGCGAACGCCAGATACCCGAATTGACCCGAATCGGATCAGGCAGAAACCCCGTGGTCGGTCACGGCACGAGAGTTGCCGCAAAGGGTAGAGCAGATTGAGCGCGAATTGGTGAGCAAGCCAAGGATCCTGATCGTCGACGATGTTGCCGAGAACGCGACCGCGCTTCGGGATGTCCTGTTGCCCCAGTTCGGCGTGTCAGTATGTGCTGACGGCCACGAAGCCTGGAATCAGGTGCTGCTCGACACCCCTTCGCTGATCCTGCTCAAGTTCTGGTTACCTGGTCTCGATGGGCTTAGCCTGTGTCGGCGGCTCAGGGCAAACCGGCGAACCAGTCATGTGCCGATTATTCTGATTGGAGCCGCACTTGATACCTCCGCGCAAGCGCGTGCGATGCTGGCCGGTGCCTCGGATATCCTGACCGGGCCGGTATCGACAGAACTTCTTCTGGCACGTGTCCAGGCGCAGCTGGCTCTGCAAGATCAGAGTCAGCACCTGGCTGGCTTGGTGGAGCAGCGCACCCGCGCGCTCACCGAGGAGATGGCCAAGCGCAACGAGACCATCAAGCGGATCAAGTATCAGCATCACTACAGCGCGCTCACGGGTTTGCCCAACAGCCGTTTTCTGAGCAAGCGCATCAAGGAAGCCGCAAGCAGCGGCAGCCCAGGCTTCGCCGTGATTCATCTGGATATTGATCGTTTCAGCGGTATCAACGATGCCATGGGGGCCCAGTTTGGTGACGAGTTGCTGAGACTGATTGCCAGGCGACTGGCCAGCGGAATGGTGCGCCAGGATGTCCTGGGACATATCGGTGGCGACATGTTCGCCGTGCTGGTGCACGCACAATCAGGTGCAGCCGATCTGCCCCGTCTCGCAGCGGCGCGTGTGGAGCATCTGCTCAAGCTGGCTGCGGGAAATATCGAGCTGTTGGGAGAGTCGGTCAATGTGGAGATCAGCGCGGGCGTGGCGCTGGCACCACAGGACGGAAACACCGCGGATCTGTTGCTCAAAAACGCGACGGCTGCCGCCGCTGCGGCGAAAGAAGAAATGGCAACGCGCCTGTGCTTTTACCGCAAGGAAATGAATTCGCGTTCGCGTGACCTGCTCAATATGGAAGTGCAGTTTCGCGCCGCCCTGGACGCGCGGCTGATCAAGCCCTGGTATCAGCCTAAGGTCTGCAACGAGACTCTGAGAATCCTCGGCGCTGAATCCCTGGCGCGTTGGGCGGGGCCGGACGGGCGGCTTATCAGTCCGTCGGATTTCATTCCGCTGGCAGAGAATCTGGGCCTGACGTACCGGCTGATGGAAATCATCCTGCATCAGACCTGCCTCGATGGCGCTGCATGGATCAAGCGTTTCGGCAATCACCTGAAATTCGCAGTCAATCTGTCTGCTGCTGATTTCCAGTATCCCGGCCTGCTGGATGACTTGCGTGCGGTCCTCGCTGACACCGGCATGCCTGCGGAAAATCTTGAACTGGAAGTGACCGAACAGGCCATGGTGCGCGACCAGAGCGCGGCTGCAGATCAGATTGCCGCTATTCGTGGCATGGGTATTTCCGTAGGGCTGGATGATTTCGGCACCGGCTATTCCTCGCTGTCCTATCTCAAGCGGTTTCCCATAGACACGCTCAAGATCGATCAGTCTTTCGTACGCGAGATCGGGCGCGACCAACGCGGAGACGCAGTGCTGCGCACCATCGCTGATTTGTCCAAGCATCTGGGCACCGCCTG
The DNA here is from genome assembly GCA_963975245.1 of uncultured Panacagrimonas sp. Taxonomy (GTDB): domain Bacteria; phylum Pseudomonadota; class Gammaproteobacteria; order Nevskiales; family Nevskiaceae; genus Panacagrimonas. Next base: position 70,451 of record CAXBFJ010000008.1, read on the forward strand.
CATTGCTGAAGGCGTCGAGACTGTCGAGCAGTATCGGGTCATTACCGGGCTAGGGGCTGCCATTACACAGGGCTGGTTGTTCAGTCCTGCCGTTGATGCGGAGAAGTTCGGAAAGTTGCTGGGCGGTCCCAAGTTCTGCCTGCCTGCTGCAGCCTGATTCAAGCGCTTAGCAAGCGGTTCAGTGCTGGCAGATCAAGGTGCGCCTCGAGTGCATCGGCCAGCCGGTTCAATGCGGCTTCCCGTTCAGCAGCGACATCCACTGCCTGAGCATTTGCGTGGCCTGCCCAGGCCAGAATTGCGGCCTGGGTGGCAGGGGTATCGAACAAGCCATGCAGATAGGTGCCGGCAATCTGACCATCAGCAGAGATTGCGCCATCAGTGCCGTTTTCCAGCTGGATCATGGGGCGATGCAGTGCAGGGCCTTCACTGATACCGCAATGAATCTCGTAGGCCTCGACATCGGCATTCGCGCCTCCGGGCAAGAATCGTCCGCTTTGTCGGCGCAGTTGTTTGTTCGGCGCAAGCCTCGTGTTGAAATCCAGCAAGCCCAAGCCCGATGATGTGCCAGGGGCTGACTCGATGCCATCCGGATCATCAATGCTCTGACCGAGCATCTGGAAGCCGCCGCAGATGCCCAGCAGCTTGCCGCCGTAGCGCAAGTGTTTTTGCAGGTAAGCTGGCCAGCCGTGTCTCCGCAGATGATCCAGATCGTCGCGGACGGATTTGCTGCCCGGAAGAATGACCAGATCGGCAGGGGGTGGCGCCTGGCCCGGTCCCACGTACTGAAATTCAATGCCGGGACTGCGGCGCAGCGGATCAAAGTCCGTGTGATTGCTGATGCGCGGCAGCACCGGAACGACGACGCGAAAGTTTGCCGTGTGCGGTGTCTGGCTGCGATCGATGGCGTCCTCCGCATCAAGATGCAACTGACTCAGATAGGGCAGCACCCCCAGCACCGGTTTACCGGTGCGCTTTTCCAGCCAGTGCAGTCCGGATTCGAGCAGCTTGATGTCGCCCCGGAAACGATTGATCACGAAGCCGCATACTCTGCGGCGCTCGCTTTCGCTGAGCAGTTCCAGCGTGCCAACAATATGCGCAAATACGCCGCCGCGGTCGATATCGGCAATCAGGATCACCGGGCAATCCACTGCCTCGGCAAAACCCATGTTGGCAATGTCACCATCGCGAAGATTGATCTCAGCGGGGGAGCCGGCACCTTCCACGACCACCAGATCAAACTGTTCACACAGGCGTTTATGGGACTGCAGCACGGCCCGCATCGCTTTCGGCTTGTAAGCGTGAAATGCCCTGGCATCCATGTTTCCAATGGACCGGCCCTGCACGATCACCTGCGCGCCGATATCCGAGTTGGGTTTGAGCAGAACCGGATTCATGTCCACGCTGGCGTCAATGTTGGCCGCCTGCGCTTGCAGGGCCTGTGCCCGGCCGATTTCGCCGCCATCCGGCGTCACCGCCGAATTCAATGCCATGTTCTGGGGCTTGAAGGGCGCCACGAGCATCTTTCGCCGCGCAAACATCCTGCACAGGCCGGCAACCAGAGTGGTCTTGCCAGCATCTGAGGTGGTGCCCTGAACCATCAGGGTTCGAGGTTTATTCAAGACTGTTGCTCCGCGCACTGGCGAATGTGCTGGTGAAGCTGGCGCAGGCCATCACCGAGTGCTGCTGGGCCCGGTTGGAGAATGTCGCAGGATTTGATCTCACGCAGTTGTCCGTTGCGGACGGCTGGCAGCCTGTCCCAGCCCGGACGCGCCGCCACTTTCTCAGGCCGAAATTTTTTGCCGCACCAGGAGCCAATGATCAGCTCTGGTGCTTGCGCAATAACCTCTGCCGGGTCAGAGATGATGCGCTCCTTGGCGCCTTGGAACGCTGCGCGATCCACAAAGCAATCCTTGCCACCCGCCATGGCGATCAGTTCTGAAACCCATTTGATGGCGGAGATCATCGGTTCATCCCATTCCTCGAAGTAAACCCGCGGCTTCAGCTTGATTTTGGACGCCGAGGTCATGACCACATCCATGCCGCGTTGCAGTTCGTCCAGAAGCGCATCGGTTTTGGCCGGGGCACCCACCATGCGGCCGAGCAGGGCGATGAAATCCATGATCTCTTCCACGCTGCGCTGATTGAAGATGTGAACAGCAATGCCGGCGCGAACCAGATCAGCAGCAATATCGGCTTGCATGTCAGAGAACCCGAGTACGAGATCCGGTCTGAGCGCCTTGATACGGTCGAGCTTGGCGCTGGTGAACGCCGAGACACGCGGCTTTTCCTTGCGGGCCCGCGCAGGGCGTACCGTGAAACCGGAAATTCCGACGATGCGATCCTGCTCGCCAATCCGGTACAGGGTTTCGGTGGTTTCCTCGGTGAGGCAGACAATGCGCTTGGGATGGCGCCGCACATGGGTCGTATTCATGACATTGAATGCTGCGCGGTCGCAGTGGGAAGCAATGTGAGGTCCGGCTGCATGTTGCCGGCGTTCAGGCCGCACAGGCTGCTTGGCGCACTGTGCAAAGATGGGGTTGTCATCGGTTTCAAATGCGCTTTGGGTCCGGGGCAGGATTTGATTGGCGGCCCAGATTTGCGCAGACGCCAGGATAGCCCTGTGGTGGGCAGTGCGTTGAAGAGGGGCATGATCGAGTCGCCCGCTCTAATGCCTTGCCGCCGCTTGTGTGTCAGCAGATTCAGGCAGGCGTGCAGGCCAGCAGCGATATGCACCCAGGGTGTTAGCAGGAAATGCCAGTGCCAGGTGCCGAAGTGTGCAGCGTCATCAGCCCATGCCGGTTGCGGGACGTGGCCACTGAAAAGATAGAACCCCCCAATGAAGAAAGCAGCCCAGGAAGCATCGGCCGTTTCCAGAAAATGGTGAAAGCGGGTGGCCAGCATGAGCAGGCAAAGGCCGACAAAAATCATGAACTGCATCTGATGTCACTCCGCTCGAATGTCGCCCCACGCGACACATGAAAAATGCAGAGAGCCTGTGCAGGTCAGCGTCCCGATCCATGCTTGTGGCGCATTTCTCGGAGCCGTCAGTGACCAGCCACGCCCGCCGCGCGCCATTGGTAAAGCAGTTCCGGGCCGGTCTCCGGGCTTGCGAGGAATGGAGATGCTTCTTTAGTCCAAATGCCTGAACGACCTTCCCATGCATTCGCACAGTGGTGAATCTGTTCAAGCGTGCTCGCTTACCGTTGCGGGGGCAGCGCCGGCATTGAGCGTTCTCTGTGATGAGACGTTCGCACCGGCTTCCCGTTTCATCCCTTGGCCTCGCGGCCTCAGGACACCTGGAACGCGGGCACTGTAGCGGCCCGGTTCATTACGGTGCAAGCCATCAGAAGCGCACCCACATCCGTGCTGCGCCGAACAGGAACATTGTCTGGCCGAGATATAGTAAGCTAGCGCACCACAGTCGGTGCCGCCCGATTTCTGTTTGAGGCGGTTACGAAGTCCGGGCGCGAGCCGGGATTGAAATTGCGATTCATGGAGACAGCGTGAGTACATTGAATTCTTCTGGCATCCAGTCCTTCGGCGCGTTCATTCCGCGCCGCCGTCTTCAGCGCAGCGCCATTGCCGCCGCCCACGCATGGGCGTTTCCGGGTCTCAAGGGGCAGGCCAAAGGTGAGCGCAGCATGTGCGGTTGGGATGAAGATGTCATCACCATGGCAGTTGAAGCCGGCCGCGATTGTTTGCGCGGACGCTCCGTTGAGAAGCTCAGCAGCCTGACGCTTGCGAGTACAACGGCCCCCTATGCTGATCTGAACAACGCCGTGTTTGTGGGTGCGGCATTGCGCCTGCCGAGCGCAGCCGGTGCTTCCGATGTTGGTGGCACCACTCGCGCCGGCTTGTCCGCCCTGATTGCTGCCTGCGAATCTGGTGCAGAGGGTGAGCGCATGGTGCTGGCATCTGAGCATCGCACCGCAAAACCTGCCAGTGCACAGGAAATGCAGATTGGCAGCGGCGCAGGCGCACTGGCCATCGGCAGCGCAGAAGATTGCATCGCGCGCTATCTGGGCAGCGAAACGGTCTCGGTACCGTTCATTGACCATTTCCGCAAAGCGGGTGCGGACTTCGATTACGCCTGGGAAGAACGCTGGATTCGTGATGAGGGTGTGGCCAAGATTGTGCCCGCCGCGATCAAGCGCCTTTTGGACCGGCTGAAGCTGGGCACGGACCGGGTCGCTCATTTTGGTTTGTCGGGTGGCCCCAAGCGCAGCGATTCTTTTGTCGCCAAGCTGCTCAAGCTGGCGCCGGAAAGTGTCCTGCCCGATTTGGCCGCGCAGGTCGGAGATACCGGCACGGCCAAACCCGTTCTCCAGTTGATCGACGGACTGGAAAAAGCCAAGCCGGGGGATGTCATCGTCGTGGCTTGCTTTGCGCAGGGCGTGGAAGTGGTGGCCTTTGAAATGCAGAAGGCGCCGGACAACAGCGGCCGGCGTGGGCTGGCGGGCTCGGTTGCGGACCGCATTGAGGAAACCGCCTATATGAAGTTGCTGTCCAACGACGGGCACGTGGATCTGGACTGGGGCATGCGCGCCGAAACGGACCAGAAGACCGCATTGACGCAGCTCTATCGCTCATCAGACCAGATCTTCGGCTTCATCGGCGGCAAATGCGGCAAGTGCGATGCCGTGCAGTTTCCGCGCCTGCCCAACTGCGTGAACTGTGGTGAAGCAGAAACACAGAAGCCTTTCCCTCTGGTAGACGACCCCGCAAAGGTTGCGACCTACACGGCGGACTGGTTGATGTATTCGCCCTCGCCACCGCTCTACATGGGTCTGGTGCAGTTCCAGAGTGGTGCCCGTGTCTTGATGGAAATTGTGGATGTGGGCGCAGACGGCATCGACGTGGGCACTGAACTAAGCATGACCTTCCGCAAGAAGGAGCGCGACAAGTTGCGCGGTTGGGATCGCTACTTCTGGAAAGCGACTCCCAAGGCTTAGTCTCAGTTCACGCTTTTGCGACTCAGCTCCATTGGGCGGCGCTCAATCTGAGATTGGATGCGTGAGCTTGAAGCGGGCATTGAAGTCAAAGAAGTAATTGGAGATTCGAATGGCAGGCGGGATCAGGGACAAGGAACAGGGCGAGCAGCGTTGAGGGGCCCCGCGTTTTTTGCGGGGATCGTAGCGTAGCGAGTCGCTGTCTTTGTCCGGGTTCAAGGCGTGAGCTTGAAGCGGGCATTGAAGTCAAAGAAGTGATTGGAGATTCGAATGGCAAGCGGAATCAAGGACAAAGTGGCAATTCTCGGCATGGGCTGCTCCAAGTTTGGAGAGCGCTGGGATTGCGGCACTGAAGAGCTGCTCAATGAGGCCTTTCTCGAGGCGCTCGCAGATGCGGGCATTGAGCGAAAGCAGATCGGCGCTGCCTGGTATGGCTCGGCGCTGGATCGCGTCAATGTGGGCAACTCGGCGATCCCGCTTTCCACGGCGCTGCGCCTTGAAGGGGTGCCGGTCTCGCGCGTGGAGAACATGTGCGCAACCGGAACGGAGGCGCTGCGTGGTGCGGTGTACGCAGTCGCGTCAGGTGCCGTCGATATCGCATTGGCGATTGGAGCTGAAAAGCTCAAGGACACCGGGTATGGCGGCCTGCCGGTATCGTCCAAGGGCACTTTGAATGATTTGTGGATGCCCTATGGTTCTGCGCCGGCTGGCTTTGCGCAGCTGGCCGCGGGATATCGCGCCAAGTACGGCGTCTCCAAACAGGATCTGAAAACGTCGATCGGGCGTGTCTCGTGGAAGAGCCATCAGAACGGGGCCAAGAATCCGAAAGCGCATCTGCGCAAGGCCGTGGACATGGACACCATTCTCAATGCGCCGACCATTGCTGATCCGCTGGGCGTGTTTGATTGCTGCGGCGTATCCGATGGCGCAGCTTGTGCCATTGTCACCACACCAGAAATCGCGCGTAGCCTGGGCAAGAAAGACATCGTCACGGTCAAGGCGCTGCAACTCTCCGCCAGCTCTGGCCGCGAGATGAGCACCAATGACTGGGACGGCTCCTATGTGATGAACACCCGCAATGCGGCCAAGGCGGCCTACAAGGAAGCAGGCATCACGGACCCACGCAAGCAGCTGTCAGCGATCGAGGTGCACGATTGCTTCTCGATCACGGAACTGGTCACCATGGAAGATCTGGGCGTCTCGCAAGACGGCCAGGCCTGGAAAGACGTCATGGATGGCGTGTTTGATGCAGATGGCATCGTGCCGTGCCAGATCGACGGCGGTCTCAAGTGCTTCGGTCATCCGATTGGTGCCTCCGGCCTGCGTATGGTCTATGAGCACTGGTTGCAGCTCAACGGCCGCGCCGGCGATCGTCAGCTCAAGAATCCCACGATTGGTTTGTCACACAACCTCGGTGGCGTGCCCTACAACGGAGTGTGTGCCATCAGCATCGTCGGGCTGGAAGGCGCATAGGTTTTCTGTCCTGAGGCCTGGTGGGCAGCGCCTCAGAGCGTCCCGGGGGCGAACGGCCGCGCAGCGGCTGCGCCGCCGGCGTGAATGGCTTATTCCAGGATGCATGCTAATGAGCATGTATTTGCCCTCATCGTGTCGGACGAAAGCAGTCATTCAGAGGCGCCGCTTCACTCAGGCCAGAATCTGAGTGAAGCGACGATTGCATCAATAGCTCGACGGCAGCAAGAATTTTTGTGCGATAGGTCCAAGCGCACTTTCAAAGCAGTGCGCGCAGGCTTACTTTTGGTGCAAACGGCGTCGCAGCGCCGAGCCTCCAGCGTTCTTCCGCTGTAACCGCGGGCATTTGGCCGGTGGCATGAATTCTGCTTCTTTGGTCTAGCGGCAGGAGAAGCTCCGTTGCTGTGATGAATTGCATCACGGAGATGAACCGGCGAACAATTTGGAAATGGATCGCTAGGGTTCCGGTTCTCGCATTGCGGGGGCGCTGGTCCGAGAGCAATCGACCTTCTCGAAGTTTGAGGGTTACACGGCGGGATAAAAGCCCGGGAGATGTTGGTAAGGCGCAGTGTATGTGCGTCGGCTCACTTCTCATCTGTCACCCACAACTCATCGAAAGAGGTTGAACAATGATTTCCTCCCTGCTCCGGAATCTGGCCAGACACCTGTCGCTTGCCTGCATCGCGCTTGCGCTGCTGGCTCCCCTTCAGGCCCACGCCGAACCAAAAACCAAGTTCAAGATTGCCTGGTCCATCTATGTGGGCTGGATGCCCTGGGATTACGGCGCGAACGCCGGCATCGTCAAGAAGTGGGCAGACAAGTACGGCATCGAAATTGAGGTCGTACAGATCAACGACTACATCGAGTCCATCAACCAGTACACCGCGGGTCAGTTTGATGGCTGCACCATGACCAACATGGACGGCCTAACCATCCCGGCTGCTGGTGGTGTCGATTCCACCGCGCTCATCGTTGGGGATTTTTCCAACGGCAATGACGGCTTGGTGCTGAAGGGCAAGTCTGCGCTCAAGGACGTCAAGGGGCAGAGCGTCAATTTGGTGGAACTCAGCGTCAGTCACTATTTGCTTGCACGTGCGTTGGATAGCGTGGGTTTGGCCGAGAAGGACGTGACCGTCGTCAATACATCCGATGCGGACATGGTCGCGGTTTACGGGACCGATTCGGTCACGTCTACCGTGACTTGGAACCCGCTGCTGAGCGAAATTCTGTCGATGCCTGGCTCACAAAAGGTTTTTGATTCCAGCCAGATACCCGGCGAGATCATCGATCTGCTCGTGGTGAACTCCGAGACGCTCAAGGAGAACCCGAAATTCGGTAAAGCACTGGTCGGTGCTTGGTATGAAATTATGGAGAAAATGTCGTCCGACGATGTGCTGACCAAACTTGCATTGGCGTCGGGCACCGATCTGGCGGGATACAAGGCTCAGCTCGACTCAACCAAGATGTTCTACAAGGCGGCTGATGCAGTCCGTTTCACAGAGTCAGCAGCCTTGCTTGAAACCATGAAGAGCGTGGCTGAATTTTCTTTCGATCACGGCCTGCTGGGAGAAGGTGCCGCCGATGCCGGCTTCATCGGCATTCAGACACCGTCCGGCGTGTTTGGGGACGAGTCAAACATCAAGCTTCGGTTCGACTCCAGTTTCATGAGCATGGCGGCTTCCGGCGGACTATAAGCGCGCCACTGTTCGTGTTACCGGGGCACTCACCTCGGCTCGGACCTAAGAACAATGAAACGTCTAATGAACTGGCATCCGGGGCCCGGGCTCAAGCTCGCGCTGGGTCTGGCCCCGCTGCTGCTCCTGCTGATTGCCTATATATGGGGTTCGGACCTGCGACTGGCAGACAATCCGAACGACAAACTCATGCCGGAGTTTGGCGCGTTCGCTGATGCCATGCAGCGTCTGGCGTTCGAACCGAGCAAGCGTAGCGGCGACTATCTGTTCTGGAATGACACTTTGGCGAGTCTCAAGCGACTCGGACTGGGTGTCGGCATCAGTGCCCTCATTGGCTTGGTGATCGGCATGATTGGCGGATTGCTTCCCTATCCGCGCGCCAGTCTGACGCCACTGGTGACTATCGTTTCGCTCATTCCGCCGATGGCGATTCTGCCAATTCTGTTCATCATTTTTGGTCTTGGCGAACTTTCGAAGGTGGTGCTGATCGCGCTCGGTATCACGCCCTTGTTGATTCGTGACCTGCAATCACGGGTGCTGGAGATTCCTCAGGAAATCCTGGTCAAGGCACAAACGCTAGGGGCCAGTACCTGGCAGATCGCGTTGCGCGTTGTGCTGCCGCAAATTCTGCCGCGTCTGCTCGAGGCAGTGAGGCTGACCTTGGGAACGGCGTGGTTGTTCCTGATTGCAGCCGAAGCCATCGCCGCAACCGAAGGGCTAGGCTATCGCATCTTCCTGGTGCGACGTTACCTGTCTATGGATGTGATCCTTCCATATGTCGCCTGGATTACCCTGCTCGCCTATGTCACCGACTGGTCGTTGAGAAGCCTGTCGCGATTGCTGTTTCCCTGGTATTTCCTTCAGCCGAGGCGACACCTCTTCAAGAAGGTATTAACGCCATGACCGCGTTGATTGAAGCGCGACGCATCTGGCGCGAATTCGGAAGTCACATTGTGCTGGAAGATGTGAGCGCACGGGTCAACCAGGGCGAATTCATCACTATTGTCGGTGCTTCCGGTTGCGGCAAGACAACTTTCTTGCGCATGCTGCTGGGCGTGGATGCGCCCACCCGAGGACAGCTGCTGATGGACGGTGCGCCGATCCCTGACGAGCCAGGCCCCGACCGTGGCATCGTGTTCCAGAAGTACTCCGTTTTTCCACATCTGGACGTACTCGATAATGTGATGATCGGCCTGGAGCTGTCCGGCTCGCCGATGCTCGGAAAATTAATCGGCTCTCGCCGCGTCAGCGCCCGCAAGCAAGCCTGCGAGATGCTTGATGCAGTGGGGCTGTCGCATGCCTTGCATAAGTACCCGTTCGAACTGTCCGGTGGCATGCAGCAACGTCTGGCGATTGCCCAGTCTCTGGTCAAGCAACCTCGCGTGCTGCTACTCGACGAGCCGTTTGGCGCGCTGGACCCCGGCATCCGTAAGGACATGCATGCGCTGATTCTCAAGCTCTGGCGCGACACTGGCGTCACCATCTTCATGATCACCCATGACCTTGAGGAGGGGTTCTACCTTGGAACCCGCCTATGGGTTTTCGACAAGACGCGCATCGATCCGCATGCCCCTAATCGCTTCGGTGCGCGCATCACTTTCGATATCCCTGTAGGTCGCTGCCAGCCTGAACTTCTGAAAGACATCATCGAGCAGATTAACCCGCCTGAGTCTGATCCGGCGGTGCTGACCAAGGAAGAAAACCATGTCTGAATCCATCCTCTACGAAGAGGTCCTGCCGGGTGGCGCGCACTGGTCCATGGAGCTGCGGCGCGGCAGCTTGCTGCGTTTGATCGATGTTGAGGGTGGGGCCAATGTCGGCATGCTGTTCTACAACCCGCGTAATCCCCTTGAGCGCTACAACGCACCGGACACGCTTAAGTGCCAGCACACTTTCAAGCTCACGCAGGGGCACTGTCTGTACTCCGACATGGGCCGCATCTTCTGCTCCATTACGGCGGACACCTGCGGCTGGCACGAAACGGTATGCGGCAACCTCAGCGATGCAGCGATGCAGGCCAAGTGGACCACGCGCAGTTATGCCGAGTCGCGCAACGACTGGACGCTCAGCGGCGAGCACAGCTTTCTGGTGGAGCTTGCCAAGTACGGATTGGGCCTGTCTGACATGGCCGCTAATCTGAATCTGTTCAGTCGCGTCGCGGTGGATGACATGGGCAATCTCAACTACGCATCAAAGCAGAGCCCCCCCGGCAGCTACATCGACCTGCGATTCGAAATGGATACGCTGGTGCTGATGCACACCTGCCCGCACCCGCTGAACGACGCAGCTGCGTATCCGAAGCGACCCGTGCGCTACCAGTTGCTGCAGGCACCACCGGTGAGCGAAGACGACATCTGCCGCAATCATTGCCCTGAAAACGGCAGGGGATTTGAGAACAACCGGCTCTATCATTTGTGCGGAGGTCCGGCGTCATGATCAAGCCAAGTGTGCTCGATCCTGCCACAGCGCAGCGTCGCAGCGTCGTTCCCGCCGGCGACTACTATCTCGAAGTTCTCAAGCAGGGCGAAACGCTTCGCATTCTGGACCTCGAAGGCAATCAGGCGGCGGATACGCTGTTCTTCAATGCAGACGACACGCGCGAGCGCTACAGCGCGGTAGACACCATCCGCGAACAGGGCAACGTTTATCTCACCGCCGGAACCCGACTGATGTCCAATCTTTGTCGCCCTATGCTCGAAATTGTGGCTGACACCTGCGGGCGACACGACACCCTGGGCGGCGCCTGCGCTACCGAGAGCAACACGGTGCGCTACGCGCTGGGAAAAAAATGCATGCATGCCTGCCGTGACAGCTGGATGCTGGCAGTTGCACGTCATCCAGAGTTTGGATTGAGCAAGCGCGACATCACGCACAACATCAACTTCTTCATGAACGTGCCGGTGACGCCTGAGGGCGGCCTGAGGTTCGCGGACGGCATTAGTGAAGCGGGCAAGTATGTGGAGTTCATCGCGCGCATGAACGTCATTGTGCTGATTTCCAACTGCCCGCAATTGAACAACCCCTGCAATGCCTACAACCCGACCCCGATCGAGGTCCTGGTCTGGCAATGATTTTCAAAACGCAGGAAGGACGACCTTCCTGTGCATCTGCCCCACTCCGGGCATAACCGCTTTCGGGACGACCCGACCGACGTAACAGGTCCGAAGCATGTTCAAGAAAGTTTTGATTGCCAATCGCGGCGCCATTGCCTGCCGCATCATCCGCACCCTGCGCGCGATGAACATTGCGTCCGTTGCGGTTTACGCCGAAGCCGATGCGGACTCCCTGCACGTGCGCATGGCAGACGAATCCTGGAGTCTGGGTGACGGGGGCGCTGCGCAAACCTATATCAACCAGGACAAGTTGTTCGACATCATCGAACGCTCCGGTGCCGAAGCCGTGCATCCCGGCTACGGTTTCCTGTCGGAGAACACGGGCTTCGCACGACGCTGCGAGTTTTCCGGTCTGCGCTTCATCGGCCCAGATGCATCAAGCATGGAAGCCTTTGCGCTCAAGCATCGGGCGCGCGCGCTGGCCGAGCAGCACGGACTGCCGCTGGTGCCGGGTTCCGGCTTGCTGTCCTCGCTCGATGAAGCGCTGAGTGCTGCAGAGGCGATCGGTTACCCGGTCATGCTCAAAAGCTCTGCGGGTGGTGGCGGCATTGGCATGCAAGCCTGCGACAACGCGAAAGTGCTGACCCAGGCCTTCGACGCCGTGGTTCGACTGAGCCAGAACAATTTTTCTGATGGCAGTGTGTTCCTGGAAAAATTCATTGACCGCGCTCGCCATGTCGAAGTGCAGGTATTCGGCGATGGTCAGGGACAGGCCGTTGCGCTGGGCGAACGTGATTGCTCGCTACAAAGACGCCACCAGAAAGTCATCGAGGAAACGCCGGCGCCCGGACTGTCGGACGCCACGCGCAAAGCCCTGCACGAAACCGCGACGCGCCTGCTGGCCGGCGTGAACTATGCCAACGCCGGCACCGTGGAGTTCATCTACGACGCGGCTACTGAGAAGTTTTATTTCCTCGAGGTGAACACGCGTCTGCAGGTAGAGCACGGTGTGACCGAGGAAGTGTTCGGTGTAGATCTGGTGGCCTGGATGATCGAACAGGCAGCCTCGCCGATGACCGACCTGCTGCAACGGCGTGCCGCGCTCAAGCCGAGCGGACACGCGATCCAGGCCCGCATCTACGCCGAAAATCCGCTGAGACAATTCCAGCCCTCGGCCGGCTTGCTTAGCGAAGTCGTCTGGCCGCAGGCGCGTTCAGACAACGGTTTGCGTATCGATACCTGGGTGGAGACAGGCGTCGAAGTCTCGTCCTTCTTCGATCCCATGCTGGCGAAAGTGATTGTGCGGGCAGATGATCGGGCGCAGGCAATTAACAAGCTCGACGATGCGCTCGCGGAAACGCGTTTATACGGTGTTGCGAGCAATCTCGAATACAACCGTGCTCTGCTGCAAGACCCGGTTTTTGGCGCGGGCCAGATGTATACCGCCTATTTGTCAGGCTTCGCATTCCGGCCCCCGGCGATTGAAGTGCTGATGCCGGGAACCCTAAGCACGATCCAGGATCTGAACGGTCGTCCGGACCTGTGGGAAGTAGGCGTGCCCCCGAGCGGTGCGTTCGATGGCCTGAGCTTCATGTTGGGCAACCGTCTGATCGGCAACGACGATGACTGCGCCGGGTTGGAGATTACGATTAATGGGCCGAGCCTACGTTTTCATGTTGCAGCGCAGGTCGTCGTAGCAGGCGCCGACATCGGTATCGACCTGGACGGCGAGTCGCAGGCGATGTGGACGGTGATCAGTATCGCGGCAGGACAGACGCTAGCACTTGGCAGCATTCCCAAGATCGGTGCGCGCGCCTACCTGCTCATTCGAGGCGGCTTGCAATGCCCGGAATACCTTGGCTCGCGAGCCACGTTCACGCTGGGACAATTCGGCGGTCACGCCGGCAGGGCTTTGCGCATGGGTGATGTCCTGAAAATCTGCCCGCTGGTTCGTACGCTACCGCCACTGAGCCTGCCGATCGAACAGCGCCCGAAGATATGCAATCGGTGGGAATTGCATGTGACCTACGGGCCGCACGGTGCGCCAGATTTCTTCACGCAGAATGACATCGAGCGCCTGTTCGACAGCGAATGGGAGGTGCACTTCAACAGTAGCCGCACCGGCATCCGCTTGATCGGCCCCAAACCCGAATGGGCGCGCGAAACTGGCGGCGAAGCCGGCATGCACCCGTCGAACATTCACGACAATGCCTATGCCTTCGGCACGGTCGATTTCACCGGCGACATGCCAGTGATCCTCGGGCCTGACGGGCCCTCACTCGGCGGCTTCGTCTGCCCGGCAACAGTGATCTCGGCAGATCTTTGGAAGCTTGGACAATTACGCGCGGGGGATAAGCTGCGCTTTGTGCCCGTGGCCATGACAGACGCGCAAGAAGCGGGCTTGCGTGCCCACGCCGGCGAACGCACGGAATCTTTGTCGCGCGTAGAAGCGCTCACCTGCATTCTGCGCGACTTCAAACTAAGCGACGGACTCAGTATCAGCGTACGTGCCGCCGGCGATCGATTCGTACTGGTGGAGTTCGGCGATCAGGTGCTGGATCTGGAGCTGCGTTTTCAGGTCGCTGCGTTGCATCAGATGATGGAGGCGCACCGGTCCAGGGAGGCCGGCGGTCTACGCGACCTCACGCCGGGAATTCGCAGCCTGCAGATTCACTACGATCCGGAGCGCCTGCCCCTGAACGAATTGTTGACTCTGGTGGAGCAGGCCTGTAACCGGCTCGAAGCCCTCGATGATGTTCGGGTGCCTTCGCGAATCGTGCACTTGCCGTTGAGCTGGAATGACGAAGCCTGTCACGAGGCCGTTCGCAAATACACGCAGTCCGTGCGCGCCGATGCCCCCTGGTGTCCGGACAACATCGAGTTCATTCGGCGCATTAACGGGCTTGAATCAGTGCAGGCGGTTCGTGACATCGTATTCAGTGCCGAGTACGTGGTGATGGGGCTAGGTGATGTATATCTGGGGGCGCCGGTCGCAACGCCAGTAGATCCACGTCTGCGTTTGGTGACGACCAAGTACAACCCCGCACGAACCTGGACTGCGGAAAATTCAGTGGGAATTGGCGGTGCCTATCTGTGTGTCTATGGCATGGAAGGACCTGGCGGCTACCAGTTCGTAGGCCGCACGCTGCAGATGTGGAACCGCTACCGGCAGACCGAGGTATTTGAAAAACCGTGGTTGCTGCGATTCTTCGATCGCATTCGCTTCTACCCGGTCAGCCATGAGGAACTCACCAACATCCGTCGCGATTTCCCGCGAGGTAGATATCCACTGCGCATCGAGGAAGGTGAATTCAGTCTGGCCGAACACCGCCAATTCATGCAGGCCAATGCAGATAGCATCGGGGTATTCCAACAAAAGCGTCAGCAGGCCTTCGACGCGGAACTGCAGCGCTGGCGCGATCGGGGGCAGCTGCGTTTCGACGCGAGTCACCAGGCGGGCTCGGAACAATTGGACGATGCGGTGCCGGAGGGCTGCATCGCAGTACAAAGCCACGCGGCCGGAAATATCTGGAAGGTCTTGGTGGAACCCGGTCAGGACGTGAAAGCCGGCGATACCTTGATGATCCTCGAATCCATGAAGATGGAAATCGGCATCGACAGTCCCGCCACCGGGAAAGTGCATGCTGTCCTGAAGTCAGAAAACAGCCAGGTCGCCTCAGGCCAGGCGCTGATGATCATTGAGCCGGCGTGAAAATCCAGTGGCACGAGTCCGCCATGAACCTTCTCTATGCCAGGAAATAACAGGAAACACCCCATGGGCAAACAAGTGAACCTGACGCTGTCGGGACTGAAGAAGCATTACCTGAGCGGCGATTTCAGCCCGGCCGATCTGATCGACGAGCTGCTGCAGCGTAGCCTGACTTATGCACATAAGAATATCTGGATCCGCCAGCTAAGCAGGGCCGAGATACAGCCCTATCTCGATGCGCTCGCTGGTGATTCACCGGAATCCAGGCCGCTGTACGGCGTGCCCTTCGCCATTAAAGATAATATCGACCTGGCCGGTATGCCAACCACAGCAGCGTGTCCTGCGTTTGCCTATACACCTGCTCGAAGTGCGTTCGTGGTGGAACAGCTGATTGCTGCCGGGGCGATCCCCGTCGGCAAGACCAACATGGATCAGCTGGCCACGGGGCTGGTCGGTGTTCGTTCGCCCGAGCCTTGGGGGGCATGTAGAAACGCCTTCGACGATGCTTACATCTCGGGCGGCTCAAGTGCTGGCTCGGCGATTGCTGTGGCGCTGGGCCTATGCAGCTTTTCATTGGGTACGGACACTGCCGGGTCCGGCCGAGTGCCGGCGGCCATGAACAATCTTGTCGGACTGAAACCGTCACGCGGATTGCTCAGCACCGCTGGTGTGGTGCCCGCTTGCCGCAGTCTGGACGCCGTCAGTATCTTTGCCTTGAACAGTACGGATGCCCGCGCGGTATTTCACCAGGCGGCTGTATTCGATGCGGCGGACACCTACGCCAGGCTTAATCCGTTTTCCAATTCTGTTCGTGTGGCGGGTATCGGTGACGGCGCTTTGCGTATTGGGGTGCCGCGTGCCGATCAACTCGAGTTCTTCGGAGATCGCGGCTGTGAGTCTCTGTTCTTGCGGAATTTGACCGGTTGGCGTGAGCTCGGAGCAGAGCTGGTTGAGGTGGACTTTTCCCCATTCTTGCAGGCTGCGCGCCTGCTGTACGAGGGGCCCTGGGTGGCCGAGCGTTACTTGGCGGCGCGCAAACTCGTGGAAGACACCCCCGAGGCGCTGCATCCCACCATTCGCTCGATCATTGAGCCTGCCGCAGAGCACACCGCGCTCGACGCATTCGAAGCCTCGTACCAGTTGTCCGCACTCAAACGCTTGGCGGACGCCGTGATGTCAGACCTGGATGTGATGATCACCCCAACCATTCCAGCGCAGTACACCATCGCTCAGGTGCAGGCTGATCCCATCATGTTGAACTCGCGCCTGGGCACCTACACGAACTTCATGAACCTGCTCGACTATAGCGCCATTGCCGTGCCGGGCGGGTTCACCGAAGTCGGAATTCCGAGCGGATTCACCTTGTTTGGCTTGGCTTTTGAAGACCAGAAATTGCTGGCCTGGGCGCAGCGTTGGCAGGATGCGCAAGGGATTCCAGCCGGCGCGTGTACTGTGCCTTACCAAGCCGTTGAAACGCCGCGTTTCCAAGACAGCGAAACGGTCAAGATTGTCGTCTGCGGCGCGCATCTAGAAGGGCTCCCGCTGAACTGGCAGCTCACAGAGCGCGGCGGCAAGTTGCTTGAACACACGAAGTCTGCCGCCTGCTATCGACTGTTCGCACTATCGGACGGTGTGAGGCCTGGCATGGTGCGCGATGAAGGTGGGCAGGCTATTGCGGTGGAAGTCTGGCAATTGCCGCGTAAGGAGTTTGGCGACTTCGTCGCGCACATTCCCGCCCCCCTGGGGATTGGCAAGGTCGAACTGCAGAATGGTCGCTGGGAAAGCGGCTTCATCTGCGAGCCCTACGGGTTGGCAGGCGCGCGCGACGTCACCCATTTCGGAGGCTGGCGTGCGTGGGTCGCCGCAAGGTCTTGAGACTCCGACCGATTGATGCGCAGCGTTGATCGATTCCGCAATTCATGAGCGCAGCACATACGGCACGGCGCATCGTTCCAGCTATCTTGGATTCGCGGATCAAGGCGCTGCTCCGCGGCTTTCCACCAGTATCGATCCGACATTGCACCACCGCTCGACGTGCGTCCGCCTCCGTCCGGAGGATGAGTGCAGTCCCGGTGCTGGATTAAGGCCGACAATCCGCACATCTAGGCGCAGCCGATAGCGCCGAAACATGTGCTGCGGTGGGAGTTGAGCTGGGAATCGAGCGATGCGAATTGGTGCCTTTACTCTGTGCGCGCTTGCGCTGACGATGAGCCTGTCGGCCTGCCGCAGTCTTGATGCTCGGTTTCCAAAATGGCCATCAAACAGCAGCACAACCCCTGCAGATTCCGAGCCGCCGGTGCAGGAAAAACCCAAGTCGCCACCTTCTCCTGCCGAGCTCGCCGGCTGCAAACGCACCAGCGCCACTCCTTCCATGCGCTTTCATTCGCGGGTCAGCTTGAAGGCAGCAGGTATTGAGGTTTGTGTGTTTTCCAAGCCTGACATGATGCTCGCGATGAATCCGCCGTTGGGGCCCTCCTTTGCAAGGCTGATGCCGTCTGCAGGCAACGGTGATGCAGAGGCACAGTTCAAGATTGCGGCAATCGTGAATCAATGCGGCAACATCCCCAGTACGCAGGCGTCTCTCAACAGCGTCATCTCCACAGCACTCAAGACGCGACGCTATCTGGGCGGGACCAGAGTGCAGGACCCCAAAGCTTTTGAGCAGCAGATGCGCCAGGAGTACCTCGATTGCCAAGGTGTTGATGCGGCCCAGCGCGGGCGTAGCCGGGAGTGGGCGAGAAGAGCTGCAACCGCTGGGCTGATGGATGCGCAGGAGTCGCTGATGTTCATGAGCCGCCCGGGCAACGTCTTCTACTCCTGGAACCGTGACAGCAAAGAGAACAACGCACTTGATGCTGAGCACTACAAAGCGATGATGAACGCACTGGTTGCAGCACGTGAAGCGGGATCGGTGGAGGCGTTGGTGACACTCGGTGGTCGCTACGCGCAGGGGCATCGGGACAATCCGCCCTGGGAGCGCGAGTACTTTGATCCAGTGAAAAGCTACGCTCACTACGCTGCCTACGATCAGATCCAGCAGGCCATCGGTGGCAAGCGTCGCCAGGCTATCAAAGGCACAGTTGTGGGTGATATCTACGCCAGTCTCAAGCCAGATCAGCGTGCAAGTGCTGAAGCGCTCGCAAAAACATTTCTGCAAAACCCCCTGTGCTGCGTCGTCACCATGTGATGCAGATGAGCCGACTCTGCGCTTGCTCGTTGGGTCGATCAGAATCTTCCTCAATCCGTCCGCAGCTGCCGATCGGCTGATCCATCATTAGCCGCTCTTGACGGTCGGCGTTGCAGTCAGCTTTCCAGCTACTGTCCTGTGTCGGATAGGGCGAAAAGTTGCTTGTCGTGAAGCTTTCAGGCGGCGCGCCTATCGCTTGCTCAGGTGCTTGGCCGCGAATTCGGAGGGAGGGCAGCCCTTGTCATAAAGAAAGCCCTGGAAATACTCGCACTCGAGATCAATTAAAGCGTCCCGGTCCTCTCGGGTTTCCACGCCCTCGGCGATGACTGTGACATCCAGATTATTGGATAGCTGGATGATCGATTGGGCAATGGCCTTGTGACGAGCATTCTCCGAAAGTCCGTTGACGATGCTTCGGTCGATCTTGAGCTTGGTCAGTTCCATTCGGGCGAGGTAGCTTATCGACGAATACCCCGTACCGAAATCATCAATCACGAGCTTGAACCCCAGTGAGGTCAGCTCGTTCAGCGCCTTGGTGATGGCGGGCGATTGTTCAATTGGTTGCGTCTCGGTGATTTCGATCTCAATGTTGTCAGGGCTGATGCCGTGTTCTGCGGCCAGCGCCTTGACCCTGCCGACGAAGTTGCTGTTTTGAAACTGCACCGTGCTCACGTTCACTGCCAGATGGAAGGGTTGTGGGAGCAGGCCGCCTCGTTGCCAGGCTGCAAACTGGGCAAAGCCTTCACGGAGTACCCATTCACCGATGCGGTGAATCAGGCCTGCCTGCTCGGCCAGAGGCACAAACTGCCCCGGTGGGACGGGCCCTAGTTCTGCATCATTCCACCTGAGCAGTGCTTCGCATCCCACGAGCCTTTCCGCGCTGTCGTACTGTGGCTGGTATACCAATGCGAAACCGGTCTCCCAATCTGATTGCCTAAGTCGGTTCTGCAGTTCGTGCCTTCGTGATGCTGCAAGCTTCATGCTTGCGTCGAAGAACAGATACGAGTTGTGCCCCCGTGCTTTTGCTTCATACATGGCGATATCTGCTTCGCCAAAGTTGTTCGCCAGGTCCGGAGTGCCTGGAGGCGAGAGGCTGATGCCGATGCTGGCGCCGACGTACACGCAGTGCGGATAGATGTCGAAGGGTTCCGAGAAGGCTCCGATAATGCGGTCTGCCAGCATCGACGACTCGGCGTGTGCGCTTTTCTCGCAGTCAGCAAAACTCGGCATGAAAATGGCGAATTCGTCGCCGCCTAGTCTGCTGAGCTGGAAGCTTCCGCCGAGGAGTTCGGATAAGCGACTGGCGACTTCGCAAAGCAATTTGTCGCCGACGGCGTGTCCCAGCGAGTCGTTCACGACCTTGAACTGATCGAGATCGATAAAGAGCAGCCCGGCCCACTTTGATCCAGAACCCTGCGCCTCGTAGTTCTGGATTGAAGTGCGCAGGCTTCTGCGATTCGGCAGGCCGGTGAGTTCATCGTGATTTGCAAGGAAAGCAATACGCTGCTGCTGCTCCTTGCGTTCAGTAATGTCGGTATAAGTCCCCAAGACGCCAATCACCGTCCCGTCCGGCGCTTTGAGCGGTACCTTGTTGGTCTCCAGCCAGTGGGTCTTGCCGTCTGGATGGTTTTGAGGTTCTTCAATGCCCAGCTTCGCCTCGCCGGACGCGATGACCAGTAGGTCATCTTTGCGAAAGGCTTGGGCCTGTTCCACCGTCCAGCCCATTTCGTAGTCTGAGCGTCCGATCAAATCTTCCGGGCTGGAAACCCCGGCGTCGCGCGCAAACAAGGTGTTCGAGCCCTGATTGATCAACTGCCGGTCCTTCCAGAACACACGCACTGGGAAAGCATCTAGCACCAGTTGAAACATTTCCGAGACATCCGGCCAGACGGCAGCATCCACTGAATCATTCTTGGAGCCTGCAATCGGCAGTTCGTCCTTTTTCACGTTCTTGTCTGCGGTTAGATGATTCCAAGAAAGGGCAATCGAGGATTAGACGATAGTCTCTATTTTCGAGGGCGGCAATTCATCTGCCTGGCCAGATCATGCATCTCTTTACCCCACCATCATCGGCTGCCACGCAGAAATCTTGAACGTGCTTTAACATATTGAAGGGGCTGGAAGCGACCGGACCTTGGCTCAGGGCGACCGCACCTTTCCCGATGGACAGGAAGAATGTGCGGATCAATTTGCTGGCAGACCGACATTCAGAGCCTGAAGAAATGACTGATCGCGACTGCGGAATGGTCGTGTTACGAGGCTGTCTGGGGGGCATAATTACGTAACGATATGCCGGCGGTTTCGCCGGCCCGCGCAGCTTGGAACTTTTTGGGGGCGGTCATTCACCCGATCGAGTCAGGTGAATTTTGATCCGGATTGTCAGGCGAACATCAGAATCGCGCGCGAATTTCCGCCCACTGTTGTTCCAGCGAATCACGAAAGGCGGGTGCGGCGATGCCAATGAGGGCCTTGGCGCGTTGATGCACGCTGAGACCGCGCAAGGACGCAATGCCCTGCTCAGTTACCACGTAGTCTGCGGCGTGTCGCGGAATGGCGCAGGCGCCGGGTTTGCCCAGTGTTGCCACAATTCTTGTGAAGCGACCATCGTCGGTTGCAGCGGGCAGGGCGATGATGGATCGGCCGCCTTGCGACAGTGCAGCCGCAGCGGCGTATGCGGGTAGCCCGCCGACCCCTGCGAGGAAGCGCCCGTTCAGTGCGTCGGCATTGACCTGCCCGAGCAGGTCCACCTCGACTGCCGAATTGATGCCGCAAAAATTCGGGTGTTTGGAAATTTCCCGAACGTCATGCGTCTGGCTCACGGGCCGGAAGAAAAACGCATCATCCTTCGCGGCGCGCTCGTAGAGATTTGCATCGCCCAGGGCAACGCCCATGCTCATTGCGGCCTTGCCTTTGATGGCGCCGCTGTCGAGCAGGCCGAGGACCGGCGTGGACACCATGCCGGACCAGACTTTCAGGTTCTGGTGATCTTTCAATGCCGCCAATACACCGGCTTGCAATTTGCCCACGCCAAATTCGAGCGTGTCGCCGTCTCGAACCAGGCTGGCGATGAGGTTTGCATGCGCCTGCATGGACTCGGACGGCGTGCCGCCATCGTAGCGAAGCACTTCAAAGTCGCACTCGATGACGTCGTCAATATCTTGATAGGCAATCTGGAACGAACTGCGCGTACGCGGCATCTGGGTGTTGATCAGCACAACCTTGCGTTTGGCGCGCTGCCACACTGCAGGTTGAAAATCACAGGAGACGCCGAGGCTGCATTGCCCGTCCTGATCGGGCGATGAGACCTGCACAAAGGCGATGTCGATCTCACCCTGTTCTGCGAGGTCATGAAAGATGCCCGGGTAGTCCAGTGGTAGCAACTCGGCGCGGCCGTCCTCCAGCCCGCTGCGCAAACCGGACTGCATGAAATAGGCACGTTGACGCGTGTTTTCATGCAGCCCGAAATAATCCGAGCGATTGATGCCTGGAAAGCTCACGCCACGAAACTGCACGCCGTCTGCCGCATCGGGGCGCTGCTTGAGCGCATCGAACAAGGGCAGACATTCTCCTGACATGCCTGAGACGAAGACGCTCAGGCCGGGTTTGAAGCGGTCGATTACCGAGTCGAGTGTGCAGATCGTGGGCATGAGATCAGGGCTCAGGTAGCGGTCTTGAGGAAGCGTTCCAGGTCTGCCGGGGCGGCAAACAGCTGCGCATCGCTTGCCGCTGCGCTGGCGGCGTCTGCGGTGACCTTGTCCAGACCAAACTGCTTCAGGTAGGTAAAGGGGCCCCCGCTGTATGCAGGTGCGATCCCTGCCGAAACCACGGCAACGTCAGCCAGCTCTGGCTGTTCGACCTTGCCCGCAGCCCAGACACGCAAGGCGGCCAATGCAACCGCCAGCAACTGTTCTTCTTCACTCAGTTTGAGCGCCTTGGCCTTGTCTGCTGCAGCACGGGCTTGTGGGATCAGTGCGTCGTCGCCCTGCGCGAAGACGCTGTCTTTCTTCAGTAGCCCGAGCTTGGCGGCCTTCTGACGGTTGAGGAACAGGGTGCGCACCATGTTGCCGGCAACCGGGTCGCGCATGAGTTCGACGAAGATGCTCATCTCACGTTCGCTGGCTTCGGTCATCGGCAAGTTCCAGCCGCCAACGACGCAATCCATGATCGCGTGATAGGCCGGATAGTACTGGCGTGTATGGGCGTTGATGTTCAGTGCGCTGGCGATATCGTCGAACGCGGTCTCGCTTTCAAAGTTGTATGGCGCGCTGTCGAAGCGGGCGCCGGCTGCGTCCCAGGCGGCTTGCGGCTTGCTGATGGCCTTGGCCCGGCGCTTGGCTGCCGCCACCAGTTGATCGGCGGGCACGACTTCGTTGACCAATCCCAGTTCCAGCGCTTCGGCCGGTGCAACCGGGTTGCCGCTCAGCAACATTTCCAGGCCCTTGGCGGTGCCGATCAGACGCGGCAGACGCTGGGTGCCGCCCGCACCAGGTAGCAGGCCGAGTTTGATTTCGGGCAGGCCGAGCTGGATTTCAGGGTCATCCGCCACAACGCGCTCGTGACAGCCCAGGCAGACTTCCAGTCCGCCGCCCAGGGCAAGCCCGTTGATGGCGGCAACAAAAGGCTTGGTGCTCAATTCCATGCGCCGGAACAGGCGGCCGAGGTGGCCGAACAGCTCGTGTAGTTCTTCGGTGGTGCCGGTACGCGCAACTTCAGTGAAGGTCTTGATCATGGCCAGATCAGCGCCGGCGATGAAGGCGGACTTGCCGGAGGTGATGACCACGGCCTTGATCGCATCGTCGCTGCCAGCGCGTTCGACCAGAGCTTCCAGTGAATCCATCATCGAACGCGAAAACACGTTCATTGGCCGCTCGGGCATATCAACGGTGGCAAGCAGAATGCCGTCGCTGTCGAGTTGGGTCTGGATATTGGGGTCGCTCATGCTCTAAGCCTCGATCAATGTTTGTATGCAGGAAAGTTGGGTTGTGTGTTCTGGCAACTGCAGAAAGCAAGTCGCCGGCACAAGGCCGGCGACTTTACAACGGTGCAGCGATGCGCGTGACCGCGAGAACGATCAGGCGAACTTCTTGAAGTCCGGCGCGCGCTTTTCATTGAAAGCCTTCACACCTTCCTTGGATTCGTCGCTCTGGTAGAAGCCCTTCACTGCGGCTACGCCCATGAAGCTGATGCCGCGGATGTTCTCCGAGTCAGCGTTAAAGGAGCGCTTGGCAATGGCGATTGCGGTGGGCGACAGGGCGTTGATCTCAGCGGCCCATTTTTCGCACTCGGCATCGAGTTGGTCATGCGGAACCACGGCATTGACCAGACCCATTTCCAGCGCCTGCTGAGCGTTGTAGCGGCGGCACAGGAACCAGATTTCGCGCGCTTTCTTCTCGCCAACCATGCGGGCGAGATAGGCGGTGCCGAAACCGGGGTCAACGGAGCCGACCTTTGGACCCACCTGGCCCATCTGGGCTTTTTCGGAGGCGATGGAGAGATCGCAGATCGTGGCAAACACATTGCCGCCGCCAATGGCGAAGCCATTAACGCGCGCGATCACCACCTTGCGGCAGTCGCGAATCGCCGACTGCAGTTCTTCAATCGGGAAGCCGACCATGCCGCGGGGGCCGTACAGGCCATCTTCAGAAAGGTGCACTTTCTGGTCGCCGCCGGTGCAAAAAGCCTTGTCGCCTGCACCCGTGAAAATCACGCTGTTGACGCTTTTTTCTTCGTCTGCCTGGCGGAAAGCAATAATCAGCTCTTCAACGGTTTGTACACGGAAGGCGTTAAACACTTCCGGACGGTTGATGGTGATGCGAACAGCGTTGTCGCCAACTTCGTAAGTAATGTCTTTGAAAGTCTGCATGTTGAGCTCCCAGAAGCGTGTTGAGGGGTGAATGGTAGTGAAATATGTAATTAGTAGTGTACCATACCATGTTGAAGCGACCGATTTTTTGCAGGTGCATCATTGCACTTCCAGATCCATCCGGGGTCGCGCTTGAATCTGCCCTGCGGCAGGGTTCGAGGCACTTGGGTGGTCCCCAATCAGAGGAAGCAGAACATGGCAGATGTACTCAAGGGAAAAGTAGTCATTGTGACCGGCGCCGGGCGCGGTGTTGGCGCTGAAATCGCCAAGCTGGCGGCAGCAGAAGGTGCCAAGGTCGTGGTCAATGACCTGGGCGTGAGCCAGGAAGGCGAAGGCGGCACGCTGGGCCCGGCCGAAGAAATCGTGCAGGAAATTAAGGCCGCTGGCGGTGAGGCGGTCGCAGACGGAAACAATGTCGCTGACTGGGACGGCGCCAATGCCCTGATTGCCACGGCGATGAAGACGTTTGGTGATCTGGACGCCGTGGTCAACAACGCCGGCATCCTGCGGGACACCATTTTCCACAAGATGTCGCCGGAAGAATGGAATGCGGTGATCCAGGTCAACCTGACCGGCGTGTTCAATGTGTCACGCGCAGCCGCCCCGCATTTCAAGAGCCAGCAGAAGGGCGCATTTGTTCACATGACCTCGACCAGCGGCCTGATCGGCAATTTTGGTCAGTCCAATTATTCGGCTGCCAAGAATGGCGTGGCCTCGCTGTCCAAGAGCATCGCGCTGGACATGCAGAAGTTTGGCACCCGATCCAACGCGATCGCACCCTTTGCCTACACCCGCATGGTGGCTGGCATTCCCGATACGCCGGAAAATGCCGAGCGCCATCGCATCAACCGCATGATGAGCGCGGACAAGATTGCGCCGTTCGTGGTGGCTTTGTGTGGAGATGGCGCAAAAGACGTTTCTGGCCAGGTTTTTGGCGTACGTCGCAACGAAATTTATCTGTTCAGTCAGCCGCGACCCATCCGCTCGGTGCATGCCGGTGATGGCTGGACGCCTGAGACCTGTCTTTCCACCGCGATACCGGCCTTGAAGCCTTCGTTCTATGATCTGGATCGCTCGTCCGACATCTTTACCTGGGAGCCGGTGTGAGCCGCCTTCAGTCCGGACCGCAACATTCAGGATGAGTCACGGCTCATCGCACGAGAAAAGAACGATCAAGTTAGGGAGAGCATCCAGTGAGTTCCAAGATATACAAGAGTGCCGAGGCTGCCTTTGAAGGGCTGACCTTTGATGGCATGACCGTGGCGGCGGGAGGCTTTGGCCTGTGCGGTGTACCGGTGGATCTGGTCATGGCACTGAAGCAGAGCAATGCAAAAAATCTGACCGTCATTGGCAATAACGTGGGCTGCGACAACCACGGCATGTGGCATGTGCTGGCCAATGATCAGATTGGCAAGGTCATTCTTTCTTACGCCGGAGAGAACAAGATTCTGGCCGATGCCTTCATGAGTAATCGCATCGAAATCGAGTTCAATCCGCAGGGCACGCTGGCAGAAAGACTGCGCGCCGGCGGTGCCGGTATCCCGGCGTTCTTTACCCGCACCGGTTACGGCACGCGAATCGCAGAAGGCAAGGAAACGCGTGAGTTCACCGACCGTGACGGCAACAAGGACTGGTACGTGATGGAAACCGGCCTGACCGCTGATCTGTCGCTGGTCAAAGCCTGGAAGGCGGACAAGGAGGGCAACCTCATCTATCGCAAGACGGCACGCAACTTCAATCCGATGATTGCTTCGGCGGGCAAAGTGACCATTGCCGAGGTCGAAGAGATTGTCGAGATCGGTGATCTGGATCCGGACTCCGTGCACACGCCCGGCATTTTTGTTGATCGCATCGTGTTGTCTACGGGCCAGCCCAAGCACATCGAGCGTCCCACCACCCGCGAGAAGGAGGCTGCGTAATGCCCTGGACTAGAGAACAAACTGCTGAGCGCGCCGCCAAGGAACTGGAAGACGGTTTCTACGTCAACCTCGGAATCGGTATTCCCACCATGGTGGCCAATATGGTGCCCAAGGACATGAAGGTCACCTTGCAGAGCGAAAATGGCCTGCTCGGTATCGGCCCGTTTCCCTACGAAGGTGAGATTGATGCCGATCTCATCAATGCTGGCAAGCAGACCATTACGGATCTTCCGGGATCGAGCTATTTTTCGAGCGCAGATTCCTTCGGCATGATCCGCGGCGGACACATCAATCTTTCGATTCTGGGTGGCATGGAAGTTTCCCAGAATGGTGATTTGGCCAACTGGATGGTGCCCGGCAAGATGATCAAGGGCATGGGCGGCGCAATGGATCTGGTGGCTGGCGTGCGCAAGATTGTGGTGGTCATGGATCACTGCGACAAAACCGGCGGCTCCAAATTTCGCAAGGAATGCACATTGCCCCTGACGGGCAAAGGTGTTGTCGATCTGCTGATCACTGACCTGGGCGTGTTCGAGATCGATCGACGCGGCAACGGCGGTTCAACGCTGATCGAGCTGGCGCCGGGCGTTTCGCTTGATGAGATCAAGTCGAAGACCGAGGCCGAGTTCAAGGTCGCGCCCGGCCTGGGCTGAGCTTTACCCCTTATTGAATTCCGACACAGACACAAAACTGGACCCTATTTATGGATATCAAACTCTCCGAACTGCAAATTGAAATCGAGGATTCGGTCAAGAAAGTCTGTGCTGAATTCACTGATGATTACTGGCACGAGGCCGACGAGAACGCCCGTTTCCCCGAAGAGTTCTATCGCGCCATGGCAGATGCGGGTTGGCTGGGCATCACCATGCCCGAAGAACTCGGCGGCGCCGGCCTGGGCGTCACCGAAGCGGCCATCATGATGCACACCGTGGCCAACGGCGGTGGCGGCATGGCAGCGGCGTCGAGCATCCATATCAATCTGTTTGGGCCGCACGCCATCGTGGTTCATGGCACACCAGAACAGAAGAAGCGTTGGTTGACGCCATTGATCAAAGGCGAGGAAAAGGCCTGCTTTGGCGTGACCGAGCCGGATGCCGGTCTGGACACCACCAGCATCAAGACGTTTGCCAAGAAGGTCGATGGCGGCTATCGCGTGACCGGCCGCAAGATGTGGACCTCCACCGGTCAGGAAGCGCACAAGATCGTCATTCTT
Organism: uncultured Panacagrimonas sp.; assembly: GCA_963975245.1. Lineage (GTDB taxonomy): Bacteria > Pseudomonadota > Gammaproteobacteria > Nevskiales > Nevskiaceae > Panacagrimonas. The sequence goes on from CAXBFJ010000008.1 coordinate 97,508, forward strand.
GCGCGGACCACGGCCAAGGCGGACTGCAAGCGTCCCGCAGACGGCATGACGCTGTTCTACACCGATCTTGATCGCAGCAAGATCGAAGTGCGCCGCATCAAGAAGCTGGGTCGCAATGCGGTGGATTCCAATGCCACTTTCATCGACGATTACTTCGTGCCCGAAGAAGATCGCATTGGCGAAGAAGGCAAGGGCTTCTATTACTTGCTGGATTCACTGAACCCGGAGCGCGTGCTGCTGGGTGTAGAGGCCATTGGATTGGGTCGCGACGCTCTGGCACGAGCTGCCAAGTACGCCAGGGAGCGCGTCGTTTTTGGCCGCCCCATCGGCATGAACCAAGGAATTCAGCATCCGTTGGCAGAAGCCTGGGCGCAGCTGGAGTCCGCATACTGGATGTGTATGCGCGCCGGTTATCTCTACGACAGCGGCTTGCCTTGCGGTGCCGAAGCCAATGCCGCCAAGTTCATGGGCGCGCGTGCGGGGCATGATGCAGCGAGCAAGGCCGTTCTGACGCACGGCGGCATGGGCTATGCCCGTGAGTTCCAGGTTGAGCGGCTATTCCGTGAGTCGATGTTGCCGCGAATTGCCCCTGTGACAGAACAGATGATCCTTTCGTTCATTGGCGAGCGGGTGCTCGATCTGCCAAAGTCTTACTGAGCGAGTTTCCAGCGGCAGGGCAAAGACCCTGCTTTATGGGCCCTGACGGGGACTGTATCTGGAGGTTTCGGCGCGTCGCTTGCATCGGGCGCGTTCCACTTTCCGGGTCCTTGTTGGGGTAGGTATGTCGCAGAGGGAAATCTGGGTTGTCGGCGCCACGCGCACCGCCATTGGCAGTTTCGGCGGTGCTCTGAAAAATGTGCCGGTTACCACCCTCGCCAGCGAAGTACTGAAGTCCGTGCTGGCGCGAAACCAAATTGCGCCAGAGCAGGTCGGACACGTGGTGATTGGCAATGTCATTGCTACTGAGCCGCGCGACACCTACCTGAGCCGACTGGCGGCCATTGAGGCCGGAATTCCAGTTGAAACGCCGGCATTCAACGTCAACCGACTCTGCGGCTCGGGGCTGCAGGCCATTGTTTCTGCCGCGCAGTCCATCTTGCTGGGCGATTGCGATATCGCCATTGGCGCGGGTGCAGAGTCCATGAGTCGCGGCCCATACACCTTGCCGCATCAACGCTGGGGATCTCGCCTGGGCGATGTCACCACCGTAGATTTCATGAACGGTGTTTTGCACGACCCGATGCTAGGTGTGCACGTGGGAATCACCGCAGAAAATATCGCCAAGCGTTATGGCATCAGCCGGCAGACGCAGGATGAACTCTCGCTGCAAAGCCAGCAGCGAGCATCGCAGGCCATTTCCGATGGGCGATTCGAGTCTCAGATTACGCAGATTGACGTGGGGTTCGCGGGTCGGCCAATCCTCTTCAAGGTGGATGAGCATGTTCGCCGCAAATCCAATATGGAAGCGCTCGCAAGGCTCAAGCCTTCGTTTCTCGAAGGCGGTTGCGTCACCGCGGGCAATTCCTCCGGCACCAACGATGGCGCCGGAGCCGTGATTCTTGCCGAGGCAAAACGCGCGCAGTCGCTGGGTTTGAAGCCGCTTGCCCGATTGGTGGCTTATGCCCATGCCGGGGTTGATCCGGCCTACATGGGCATGGGACCGGTCCCTGCAACGAAGCTGGTGTTGAAGCGCGCAGGCCTGAGTGTGCAAGACCTGGATGTGATCGAAGTCAATGAAGCTTTTGCTGCTCAGGTCTGCGCCGTCAAACAGGAACTGAACCTGGACCCTGCAAAACTGAACCCGAATGGCTCAGCCATTGCACTGGGTCACCCCGTAGGAGCCAGCGGCGCCATCATTACGACCAAGGCGCTGTACGAACTGGAGCGAATCCGCGGGCGTTACGCGCTGACCACCATGTGCATCGGTGGAGGACAGGGTATTTCGGCGATTTTTGAGCGCTTGTAGCGCGACTGCCTGACCGCGCTTATGACATCGGCGACTTCGTCGATAGTCCTTGCGAACGCGCCGCATTTTTTTCTGCTTCCAGTGCGCGCTGCAGGCCTGCGCGTTGCTTCAAACCAGACCAGTATCGTGCGACATGCTCTGGGTATTGGGTGTGCAGCCCAATGGATTCGCCGAGCAGCAAGGCATAGCCGACTGAAATATCGGCAACGGTGAAACGCTCGCCACAAAAATACGGACGCTCCGAGACAATGGCTTCGGCGCGGCGCAAACGAGCCAGAAACCAGTTTGCATAATCTTCAGCGACCTGCGGTTGGCGGCGTTCGGGCTTTTCAAACATCTTGTAACGCAGCACCAAGGTTTGCGGAAACGTCAGCGTGGCCTCGCCATAGTGCAGCGCATTGAGGTACTCGCCGTACATCGGGTCAGTCTTGTCCACGCTGAGCCCGCCTTCTGGGTGCAGGTCGGCGAGGTACTGCGAGATAGCAGAGGACTCCGTCATGAAGACGTCGCCATGAACAAACGCGGGGACAGTGCCCAGCACATTGATGCCCAGATAAGACTTGTTCATCACGCGCGGCGGGAAAGGGTGCATGACCAGTTCGTAATCCAGACCCAGTTCTTCGAGCGTCCAGAGCGGGCGCAGTGAACGTGCGCTCATGCAGTGATGCAGGGTCATGCTCATATTCGGCGTTCTCTCTCTCGGCGGTTCGGTAATTTGTTATGCGCCCCCACAAAGTAAAACGGCCGCCAAACCCGGGGTTTGGCGGCCGCTGCTTCCGGGGGAAGAGCCCCGATTGTAAAGCGTTCGCTTTTCTCAGGCCGCCCGGCGCAATGGCGTTACTTTGGAAGCACTGCTTTGACCTGCCTTTAGAAACTGCAGCACGCCGTCATCAACCGGGTCTTTGAGCAGGACTTTCTGGTCACGCTTGAAGTCGTTGAGAACCTTCCAGGGTTCCTTGCTGCCCTGTCGCGGCAAGCGATCATTCGCGCGTACCACGTAGCCTGACGTCAGTGAACCTAGGAAAGGCATTTCAGGAACCTTGCAGCCCTCAAGGTCGCGCGGCACGGCAATGTCCTTACCGGTGCTGCTCATATGATTAATGACGCGGCAAAGATACTTGGCAGCGATGTTGGCTTTGAGTGTCCACGATGCATTGGTGTAGCCAAAAATCCACGAGAAGTTGGGGATGTCTTCAATCATCGTGGCCTTGTAGAACATCTTCTCTTCAAACTTGATCGGCTTGCCATCGACTTCCAGACTCATGCCGCCGAGCGCCTGCAGATCAAGGCCGGTAGCAGTGATGATGATGTCGGCTTCGAGCGTCTGGCCAGATTTGAGCTTGATGCCCTTGGCGGTGAAGCTGTCGATGTGATCGGTAACGATGTTCGCCTTGCCGTCGCGCAATGTCTTGAACAAGTCTCCATCCGGCACCAGGCACAGACGCTGATCCCAGGGGTTGTAGCTAGGCGTGAAGTGTTTCATGTCCACCTTGCCGCGCAGCTGTCGTTTGGTTTCTCGCAGCAGCAACATCTTGCTCAGCTTGGGGAAGCGCTGGAAAAATTTATAGAAGAAATTCTGGCGTTGGATGTTCTTCTCGCGCGTCACGCCGAGCGCCAGTTTTTCAGGCATGAAGCGGTCGAGCAGACGCAGTACGCCGTCGAGACCCGGCAGCGAAAGCACATAGGACGGTGAGCGCTGCAGCATCGTGACCTGTGCGCCGTTGTTGGCCATGGCCGGAACCAACGTCACAGCGGTTGCGCCGCTGCCGATGACGATGACGCGCTTGCCGGCGTAGTCCAGATTTTCCGGCCACTTCTGCGGGTGAATCACCTGGCCTTCGAAGTTTTCAATGCCGGGGAATTCGGGCTCATAGCCCTTGTCGTAGTTGTAGTAGCCGGTTCCCATGACCAGGAACTTGCAGGTGAACGTGCGCTTCTCGCCGCTGTTTTCATCCTGCGATACCACCGTCCAGCGCGCGTCTTCCGACGACCACTTGGATTCAACAATTTTCTGGCCAAACTGGATGTCGTCGTGCAGCGCGTTTTCATGCGCTGTTTCCTCGACATAGTTGCGGATGGCGTCGCCATCGGCCAGAACCTTCAATCCTTTCCAAGGACGGAAGGAATAGCCCAGGGTCAGCATGTCTGAATCGGATCGAATGCCGGGGTAGCGGAACAGATCCCATGTGCCGCCGGCGCGCTGGCGTCGCTCGAGAATCGTGAAGCTCTGTCCGGGCGAATGCTTCTTCAGATGGCAGGCCATGCCCACACCGGAAATGCCGGCTCCCACGATTACGACGTCGAATTCGCTCTTCTGCATGTCAATCTCCTCGATGAATCGGTGGCCGCTGTCCGCCTGAGAGCCAGTGGAGCGGCCGGTGTGTTGCCATATTGGTGCCCGCCGCCCGTTATGGCTTGACCAAACGAGACATTGTTTTTACCGTTTGAGACATGAGCGCGAGAATCAGGGCCGGTGGACTGCGGGGTTACGTTGCGGTGATGCGCAGCCTCAACTGCGACCCTGCTCCCGTTCTGCACGCCCACGGCCTTGATGAGGCGCAGCTGGCTGACGAAGACGCGCTTCTTTCTTTGCCCACTGTGATCGACCTCATTGAGGACAGTGCCCGGGCAGCCGATTGCCCCGATTTCGCGCTTCGCATGGCCCAGGTCCAGGACATCAACATCCTCGGGCCAATCGCCGTCGCCATCCAGAACTGCCCTGATCTTGAGCACGCGCTGGAATGTATTGCCAATTACCTGTTCATCCAAAGCCCCGGCATCGGCTTGTTCGTTGAGTTGCCGAATGAGAAGGGATCTGACGAAGCCTGCCTGCGTTATGAGGTGGAAATGTCGACCTCTCGTTCTGGCCGGCAAATTCTGGAACATGGTCTGGCCATTGCGCACCGCATGATCAGCATGCTCAGCAAGTCCTATGCGCTGCGTCAGGTCAGTTTGTCGCATGAACCGGCGGCGGGCATGCGCACCATGGTGCAATTTTTTGGCGCACCGGTCCGGACCAACGCGGATTTCTGCGCCCTGCACATCAGTCGAGACACCCTCAGCACGCCGCTGCCGTCTGCCAACCCTGTGTTGCTGAAGATGGCGGCGGATTTTCTCGACACCAATTTCACCAACCCGAAGCGAACCCTGACCGCGCGACTGCACCAGCTGTTGGCGCGCCAGCTCGGCACGGTCCCGATGAGCAAGTCTGAAGCGGCCAGTGCGCTGGCAATGCATCCGCGCACCTTGCAAAGGCATCTGGAAGCAGAAGGCACCAGCTTCAATCAGGTACGTGACGCGGTGCGACGTGATGCAGCATTGCGCTATCTGGGCAGTACGCGGCTCCCTCTGGCGCAGGTGGCAAGCCTCGTCGGCTTCTCCGAGCAATCGGCGCTGACCCGGTTTTGTCAGCAGCAATTCTCCAGGCCGCCGACCGAGATCCGTGCCGCAGCGGGTTCGGCTTAACTCTTCAACGGCCGATCGAGTGCGACGACCAGCAGGCGAATCTGGCTGTCCATCAGCCTGCGCAGATCATCCCCATCTTTGCAGGCTAGCTTGAAGCCGTTGACGGCGGTCAGCAGGGTGCGCGCCAGATGTGAGGCGTCATCGGTCAGGCCGGACGACGACAGCGGCGCGCGGATAAGTTGTGCGAGAAATTCCACCGCTTCGGCAAAAGCTTCCGCCACACCGGGCAGTTCGTGGTCATACGACAGAACATCACGCGCCGCAGGATTGACCGAAATCTTGTCGTAGTTCTGGGCAATGATGATCTCCAGCGCTTGGTGCAGCTGCCGCTCCAGCGGCCAGGCCGGGTCGATGTCCTCACGAAGCTGCATGAGCCGCCGTCTCATGGAGCGGATGAAGCTGGCGCGGAACACCGCATCCTTGTTCGCAAACACCAGGTACACGGCGGGGCGCGACATGCCAGCCGCCTGTGCAATGTCGCGCATGGTTGTGGCGCGATACCCGAGTTTCAGGAACACCTCGCGGCCCTTGGCAATCAGGTGCAGGGTGCGCTCAGATTCCAGATTTGCAGGTATTTCAGTCATTAAAATCAGTTAGTTGACACTTTTGCAAAATATGTCAAGGCGGCGTAGTGTGCAAGTTCAGCATTCACAAGAGCGCGAGGAGAAGCGAGCCATGATCAAGCCGGAAGATGCAGAATTTCATTTTGATGCCAATTCGCACTGGCAATGGGTGGAGACCATCGCGCTGCCTTTCCACGTGCCGGACACCACCATCAACGGCATTGTTTATGTTGTCACGCGGCCCATGTTGGGCGTCGCGATGTGTGATGTCTCACTGCATGACCGCGTGGCTGATCTGTGGGAAGAGCAACTCTATATCGACAACCAGCAGCACTTGCCCTGCCCCAAGTCTCTGCTCGACTTCGAGCTTCCCAATGGTCTGAAGATCAAGGCGCTGGATGCCTACAAGCACTATCAGATTGAGTACGAGGGCATTGACGATACCCGCTTCAAGCTGGATTTCCGTGCGCTGCACGAACCGTTCGACATCAATGATCCGGACATGGATCCCACGGCAGCGAAACGCCTTGACCCTGCATGGGACACGTCCTGGAACGGGCATTACGACCTGACCTATCGGGTCACTGGCGAACTGGTCGCGCGCGGCAAGCGCTACGAGATCAATTGTGTGGACACCGGAGATCGCAGTTGGGGGCCACGTCCCGAGCGGGACAATTCATCTGTCATCTGGTGGCACGCCAGCTTTGATGAGGCGCTCACGGTTCATCTGTTTACCGGGCACGACATCGCCAAGACTTCCAGGATGGCGCCGCACATCAGCGGCTATGTGCTCGACCAGGGTGAAATGTACGGCCTGACCGATTCTCGCGGCGTGCAGGAATATCGTCGCGCCGTTCCCGTGGGTGGCGAACTGGAAGTCACCGATACGCGCGGTAAGACATTCGCCATGACCTACTCTGCACTCAATGCCTGTTACTGGGCGCCGTATCCATCCAACACCTACCTGCAGTCTTTCATGCGCGTGAACTGCAATGGGCTAAGGGGCTATGGCGTACAGCAGATGGGCCTGAGCCGCGCCTACCTGACGCGCCATCGCGATGCGATCAAGGCGCGCTACTGATCTGCGTTTTCAATTGAGATGATCGCCTTACCGCCCCAGAGAGATGTCGGGTTAGGGGCGGGCTGGGTAACTCTGCCTTGTAGTCGTTTAGCGCCCTAAGCCGCCATGCAAACTGACGAATTGAGGTTTGCGAAGCCGGCATACGTGCGAAAGGGATCGAGCAAGCTTGGGACTGTGCGCCCCATCAGCCCCACTCATTTTTACTGAGGGTAAAAGCCACGATAGTAGCGCCCAAAAAGGAGGCTCGAAATTGCGTCCGGACGAACAATTGTTGATTAGGCAGGCCGGACATAGTGGCAATGCAGATCAAAGAAGTGCCGTTGATGTCAGGCATCCGCCTGAATTGAGAATACACGGGTCCCTGTTTGTTGATTAGCTGTTATGTCGTAAGGAGACTTGGTCCGTGGGGATGACGCCAGAGCAATTTTTTGAATCGTTCGTTGAGTGGAATTTTGCGGACTTCTCTGAACAGCCGGGCGACATCAGGCGCGGGTTCAACGCTGCTGTCTCCGTCTCTCATCTGGCGGACCACTACTTCTTTCACGCCAAGCGCTATCGGCCAGAACTCGTAGTTCAGTTTCATAACCTCGGAATTTTTGTTGAGCACTTGTCCCTGCAAACTGCGGGTGCTTTCAGAGACGTGCGCAGCGTCTCCAATGTCTACAAACACCTCTATACAGACAAGGGGCGGCTATCTCAGTACTCTTCGGTCAGTTCATGTGGCGCGATCGAAAGTCTTAAAGTAGAGAGCGATGAAGATCTCTTGGCGCTCGTGGAGGACTATGTAGGTGGCGATGAAGAAGGCCGAATGCGTGTGATCGTCAAGCGCAAAGACAGATCTCAGTTCGAGCTCCTCCCGGTACTGGAATCTGTCGTCAAGCACTTCAGCGAGTTGATCTGCGCATCGGGCTAACCAGAGCTTCCTGTCAACGTGCTTGCCTACGCTTCGCAGCAGAAAGGCCGCGGCTGTGTTGAAACGCTGGTTTCTGACGCGGGAGATTCACCGAGGACTGCTGCGGTGTTACCATGGTGTCACCGCCCGCATGAGCCCATCATATGTCTACCACGTCCCTGAAACTGCCCGATGAAATTAAGCAACTCGCGGTGGCAGCGGCGAAATTGCGTGGTGTCAGCACGCATGCGTTTATGGTTGAAGCCATTCAATCTGCTGCATCGGCAGAAAAGCAGCGCGCCGAGTTCGTGGCAGACGCTCTGGAAGCAAGAGCAAAGGCGCTGCGTAGTGGCAAAGGCTTCGCCGCTGCTGACGTACATAAATACATCGCCAAACGCGGACGCGGTCTGAAGGCTGCCAAGCCAAGGGCCAAGTCTTGGCTCAAGTAACTTATTCGGAAAGCGCGTTTGTCGATTTTGATCGGCTCATAGATTTCTTGCTTGGAGCCGAGGCTCCGCAGGCTGCCTACATCGCAGATCTGATTACTGAGGCTGTGGGGATTCTGGCAAACCACCCGCTAATCGGTCGGGCTGTCGAGGGAGGGCTGAGAGAGTTGGTCATCTCGCATGGCAGGTCCGCATACATAGCGCTTTATAGCTACGAGTCAGCGCATGACACCGTTCTGGTGCTTGCCATTCGACACTCACGGGAGGCCGGGTATAGCAGTGGCGAGCCTGAGTTTTAGAGTGGTGTCCAATCCATCGTCGCAGTGGGCTTACTCGCCTTTGGCGACTATTCCCTCGCTGTAGGTAGGCGCGGCAGGCCACAGACGTTCTCTCCTTGGGTAGCCTTCCCCGAAGCAGCGGTCCCGTCACCGCCGCTCAGGAACGCGGCCGAACGTAAGTGTTTACTCGTTGCCGGCATTGGAATGGGCCAATAATTGCGCTGCAACGGGCAGCGCTTACCTAAAGCAGGCTGGCCCACATCGCCTGATCTGCTTCCGTCAACAGCATTGACTGCTTCATTATTTGGGCTGCGTACTGCCTTCTCCGTGCCTTGTTGCGCAGGCTTCCGTGAGTCTCCGCTTTGGCTTTGCGCCGCTTGGCCTCACACTTCGCCCCCGCCGTGCAGGTCCTGCGCGGTTAATCAGCAGGTGTAATCGTGGAATCCTTGTCGTTCAATCAGCTCAGTTTGCGTCCCGAACTCTTACAGGCACTGGAATCGCTCCAGTACGAGCGGATGACGCCGATCCAGGCGCTGAGCCTGCCGCTGATGCTCAAGGGCAAGGATGTCATCGGCCAGGGGCGCACCGGCAGCGGCAAGACAGCGGCCTATGGATTGGGGCTGCTTTCGCGCATCGACCCCACGCTCATGCAAGTTCAGGCGCTGGTGCTGTGCCCGACGCGTGAACTGGCGGACCAGATTGCCAAGGAGATTCGTCGTCTGGCGCGCTGCCTGCCCAATATCAAGCTCAGTGTGCTCAGTGGTGGTATCTCGGCGCGGCCGCAAAACGCATCGCTCTCAAAACCGCCGCACATCATTGTGGGCATGGCAGGGCGCGTGCAGGAACATCTGGAGGCCGGCACATTGCAGCTGGACCAGCTTCGCGTTCTGGTGCTGGATGAAGCGGATCGCATGCTCGATTCAGACTTTGAACAGGCCAGCCGAGCCATCGTGGCGCAGGCTCCGGCGCAGCGACAAACCCTGTTTTTCTCGGCAACCTTTCCCGAAGCGGTGCGCAGTCTGAGCCAAAAGTTGCAAAAGCATCCAGTGGAAGCCAGCGTGGATACCGCTGCAGTGGCTCCAGAAGTTGCCCAGACTTTCCACGAAGTCGAACCGCAACGTCGCTTTGACGCACTGGTTCACCTGCTCAGCCTGCATCGGCCGGAATCGGCGCTGGTTTTCTGCCACACCAAAAAGGATGCGCAGGAGGTTCAGACGCAGCTTGCCAAGCGACAGTTCTCAGTGTTGGGTCTGCATGGTGATATCGATCAGCGCGAGCGCGATGAGGTTCTGGTGAAATTTGCCAATGGCAGCTGTCGGGTGCTGGTTGCAACCGATGTCGCGGCACGCGGCCTGGACATCAAGAATCTTGCGGCCGTCATCAGTTACGAACTGCCCAAGGAGCCGGACATGCACGTGCATCGGGTCGGGCGAACGGGTCGTGCCGGCAAGAGCGGTGTCGCCATGCATCTTTTTTCCAGCAGCGAACGCACACGCCTGACCGAGATTGAACATCGCCTCGATTTCAAAGCCGACGTGCGAAAGATTCCGCGCAGCGGCCTAGCCAATGATCAGCCTCTGCCGAGTACGGTGATGACACTCTGCGTGGACGGCGGACGCAGTGACAAATTGCGACCTGGCGATCTGCTTGGCGCCTTGGCTGGCGGCGCCGGCATCGAAAAGGACGCCGTGGGCAAGATCAATACTTTTGACACCCGCACCTATGTGGCCATCGACAAGAAAGTGATTCAGCGCGCGATGCAGGCACTCAAGGCGGGCAACATCAAGGGCCGCAAATTCAGGGTTCGCCTGATCGATTGATCGATTGAAGCTGCGCCGCCGGGCTGAGGGCTCTCCCCTCATGCATCGCCGCAGACTGCGCGCTAGTCTCGTGGGCTGGCCCGCAGTCGGAGTGTCTGAAGATGAGTGACAGCATCGAGGTACGTGGAGAAGGGAGCCTTTCAAACAGTTTTCTGGGTGACACAGTGCAGGTCTGTGTTGTCAGCCGAGACTGGAAGCGAACCGTGGACGGCTTCGTCAAGATGGGCATCGGCCCGTGGCGTGTCTACACCTTTGGACCGGGCACCGTTACCGATCAGACCTACATGGGAAAGCCGCAGGAGTATTCCATGCGCCTGGCCTTGGCCACGTCCGGCAACATGCTGTGGGAAGTGATCCAGCCTCTGGAAGGGCCGAGCATCTACAAGGACTTTCTGCAGAAGCATGGTGAAGGGGTGCAACATGTCGCGCAGTCCTGTCAGGACAAGCCCTTCGAGCAGAAGCTGGCAGATTTTGCAGCCGCCGGTTGCCCGATGATTCAGTCCGGGACCTGGCAAGGCGTGCGCTATGCCTACTTTGGAACCGACGACAAGATTGCCACCACGGTCGAGATTTTTGATTTCCCCGCAGACTTCGTTTTTCCCGAGCCAGACCTGTGGGTGCCAGGACCGCCATCCTGAGGCGCAAGCTAGAAACGGCAGACAGGTGTCACGCCTTGCTTCGGGCGTGAATTTGTTTGCTTGAACAAATAATAAAAAAGCGGGGCAGTCTGATGACTGCCCCGCCTCCGATGAAGCAAGCCGCTCTATTTTTTGGAGCGGTTTTTCTTCCGAAACAACTTGTCCTGCTTGCCCAGTCCAATGAACTGGGTCTCGCCAGACCAGTCTTCAACGCCGTCGTTGTCGGTCACGACAAAGGTATTGCCCTTGTCGGTTATGGCAATGCCTTCGGGTTTGTCAGTGACCAGGCCATTGCTGGCCAGGAGTTCCGGCAGCAGATCAAAGACCTTCTTCTCTTTGCCGGAGATCAGGCCATCGCGTGCATCTTTCATGTCCACCTTGACCAGTGTCTTGAGCGCCGCGAAGTTGCCGGTGCGATTGTCGCGCTCGATCAACACGTACTCGCCCTCAGGTGTGCGCGTGATTTCTGACAGGCCGACCCATGAAGCATTCTCCGGGAGTGCTGCCAGTTCCCAGGCGATGCTGCTCCATCGCGCGCGTTTTACGTCGTAGACCCAGATACGTGAATGATTGGGTTCGCCATTGGCATTGAGACCGCCAGCATCGTCATCAAGGCCTTCACACTCTGCCGTGGTGTAGTCCCAGCCGCGCTGCTGCGCGACCAGAATCTCGTAGTTACCACGCTTACCCGGCGCAATGGCCAGACCTTCGAAACCCGAACCCAGCGTGCCGCGATTCTCGGAAGCTGCACGGCAGGCGAGGATGTTTGCGGGCAGGCCGATCTCGTTGATCACGTTGCCGGCCGCATCGAGTTGCAGCAACCGGTTGGGGCGGCTGTCGCTGGCATTGCCCTCGCTGGCAACCCAGAGGCTGCCATCGGGGGCAATGGCAATGCCTTCCGGATCCAAATCACCGCTGCTCCCAGCGATGTTGATGGCGCCGGTCACCAATGCGGGTGATCGCGCGGCATCAATCTCAAAGATGCGGCTTTGGCTGTAGTAGGAATCCCAAACCGCCAGCAGTTTGTCGCGTTTGCCGGGTTTGGCGACCATGCCTGACAGCGCCGACCATGCAAGGGCTTCGCCTTGCTCGCTCGATGACTTGATCTGCGGATACGCCTCGCCGTGCTTGCTGAGCGCGTAGATCATCACGCTGGAGCGCACGCCGAAGCTGGGGTCATCTTCTTCGCCAGAAGCAATCAGCAGATTACGCGAGGGAATGGCGAGCAGACCTTCCGGGCCTAGCGGCGCAGGCAGAACCTGCTCGAATCTGGGCTGGTCGCCGTGCAGGGTGTATACCGCAATGAAGCTGCCGCGCTCGCTGCCGACGAACAGATACTGGTCGCGACCGAAACGCGCAGAAGTCACCGACTCCGGTTCGCTGCCTTTGTTCTCGGAGCGATCCTCCGGGTAATGGCCAGATTCCACCGCAATCTTTTCAAAACGATTGCCACTGTCGTAGACAAGCTGGCCATCGCTGCTGAACAGGCTGAAACCGCGGCTGCCGCCAAACAGGTCACCTTCGTTAGCTGTTGCGATCAGGTTCTTGTTGCCAATGTTCACCCAGCTGATGGCGTCAGGTTCGCGAGGCACGTCAGCGATGTTATCGGTCAGCGAAATGATGCCGTCTTCCTTGTTGTCGACGCCAAACAGATCCACGGTACCTGCGGAAAAATCACGGATCACATTGCCGCTGGCCAGATCCACCACTGCGATGTGATTGTTCTCCTGGAGGCTGACCACCGCCTGATTATCATCATTGATGTCAATGAATTCCGGTTCCGGATCATTGGGGGCATAAGTGGCAAGACCGCTGAGCGAGACATCACGGCGGCGCCAGTGCGCCGGGCCGCCGACAAGATCGACAATGACCATGTAACCCGCTGGCAATTGCGGCAGGCCGCCTTCAACGCCATCCACCGTGATGTCTTCATCACGTTCGTTTTCGATGGCAATGGCCGCGTAACGATGATCCTTGCTGATCTTGAGCGAGTCCGGCTGTCCGCCAAGATCGAGTTCAGAAACGATCACGCGAGTGCTCAGGTCAATCACCACCAGCTTGCCGCTGGGGCGGGTAAACGAAGCACTGGTATTGACTGCTACAAGGGCGTAGCGATTGCCCAGAACATCTACGGATGTAGGTTCGCCGCCCACTTCCAGCTTGCCCATGGGCATGGGTTTGGCAGGATTCGTGATATCGATCAGGCCAATCTGTTGCAGCGGGCTGTCGGTATAGACCAGCGTCATGCCGTCCTGGGTGGTGGCGATGATCTCGGAAACTGTTTCATCCGAAATGTCTGCGTTATTGGTGTAGTTGAAGAAGGTGCCGACGCGTTGAAACGCCGCCTTGTGCGCCTGTTCCGGCTTGTGATGCGACTTCTTCTTGTTGTCCTCGTGGGCCATGGCCGCGTGACTGCTGACAGTCATCATCAAGGCGGCGAGCACAGCGGTGCTCTTGGGTGAAACCATCGTGTTCTCTCCTGGGGTGCGCGAATGTGTCTGCGTGTCGTTTGCTGCGTGCTCGACAACGCTGCGCACCCTAAACACCGAATATTTAAATTCCATGCCAATTCTGTGACACCGGGTCGGCCCGTGGGTCGGCTGTTAGTGATGCGGGTCGTTGCAGAGCCGGAGCAGGCTCGCGGCACAGCAGGGCGCTGCCCGATTCGCGGCCGTTGTCATCGCGGCCAGCCCGCTTCCGGCGAACGAGAGCGGGTCTGGCAATTTAAGTTGACAGTGTTCTGTTAACAGCGTGTACTAATGGTATGGCCAGACCCAAACTTTCTGAAGACGCACGCGCCCTGAAGCGGGAAGACATTCTCGACGCCGCCATGACGGTGTTCGAACAACAGGGCGGGATCGAGGCCCTGAGCTTTCGCAAGCTCGCCGTCGAGATGGGCCTTAGCTACTCCGCGCCTTATCGCTACTTTGCGAACAAGGCGGAGCTTGTTGATGCGCTGCGTGCCAGGGCCTTTCGGTGGATCGAGAAAGCCATGATCCAAGAGATCGACACGACTGCGAGTCCAGACGAGCAACTCAATGCGCTGGCCGCCGCATACATCAACGCAGGCGTAGAGCGACCGGCTCGCTACGCGCTGATGTTCTTCGAGCTTAAGGATCATGATCAGCAGAGCCGTTCACTTGAACTGAAGGCCGCCAAGCGCGATGCGCTGGATGTCTGCACCCAGGTCATCGCAGCAGGTCAGGACAGTGGCGCCTTTCCGGCCACCATGGACCCGCTGACGGCCGCTCACCTTTTCTGGATTGGCGCGCACGGGGTCGTTTCCCTGCAGGTCTCCGGTCAGTTCGTGATGGGGCGCCATCCGAAAATTCTGGTTCCCATGCTTGTTCGCACGCTGAGACAAGGCATGGAGCACTACAACAGCGAATCGTCTGCCCTGACGGACAGCATAGAAATAAAGGAGATCAAACATGGCCGATGAACTTGCCCGACGCCTGGCGGCCGATGCCAAGCCGATGCCCAAGCCACGAAAAATTGCCTTCGAGTTTCCCGACGACATCGATCCCAGCTGGATTCCGGGCGAGCCCGAACTCGCGGCGATGATGAATGGCGCCTCGCTGACCATGCCCTATCTGGAGCCCTTCTTGATCCGCACAGTGCGCGAGGCCACAAGGGATGTTGACGACGAGTTCATCGCAGACAGTGGCCGTGCGTTCAACACGCAGGAACAGTTTCACTATCAGGCGCATCGCCGATTCAATGAACTGCTCAAGGCCAAGCGTTATCCGGAACTGGCGGCCATCGAAGATCAGATGAAAGAGAGCTATGCACGCCTCAACCAGAAATCCCTGCGCACGCGCATGGCATACACCGCCGGCTTCGAGTCCATGACGCTGGGCGTGACCAAGTGGCTGATCGAGCAGAGGGTGTCGTTGTTCAAGAATGCTGACTCCCGCGTGGTCTCCTTTGTGCTGTGGCACATGGTTGAGGAGACCGAGCACAAGTGTGTGGCCTATGACGTCTACAAGCATCTCTATGGGCGCAGCCTGAGTTCCTATCTCGCCCGTATGATCGGTGTCTTCCATGGCTCACTGGATGTCATGTGGAATTCCATGAAGGGCTACAAGATCATGCTGAAAAAGGATGGTCGTTGGGGCAGTCTGCGTTCACGTCTGCGACTTGCGCGTCATCTCGCCAGCTTCGTTCGTCACGTGGGGCCTTATCTTCTTCGTGCTGCACTTCCGTTTCACAATCCCCGAAGTGAGAAAGATCCGCAGTGGGTGCTCGACTGGCTGGCTGCACATGACCATGCGGAGCCTGGGGAAATTCCGCTGATTGATACGCGTGATCCGGTCATGCCCATCCCATTTCCAAAACAACTAGAAACAGCGAGGACGGCTGCCTGATGAATACGCTCGACCAACAACTCCGACCCTACCGAAGAATGCTCATCGGTCACGGGGCCCTGCTGATTCTGGCCGCCGGGGTCATCGGCTTCTGCTGGCTGTTCTTCATCATTGGTGAGATCAGCCTGTGGCCGATCCCCGGGAAGATTGACTACCAGTTTCCCGGCACCATGGACTCCTGGCGAATGGCGCATCTTGAGGCATTGATGAATGGCACGATCGTCTGGATGGTGGCTGCAATACTTCCGCTCATCCCGCTGAGTGTGAAGGCCTTGAAACGAACCGCGTACAGCATTGTCATCGTAGCTTGGTCAATCGTGATTGCATCAACGCTGGACCCGATTTTTCCGGAAAGCCGCGGCCTGATTCCCTCCAGTTCCGTGACTAACAATCTCGCCTTCGGCCTGTTCTTCGTGGGCATTGCCTTGGTGATGGGGCTCATGAGCGTGATCGCGTTCAAGGCGCTACGTCGGGAAGATCCTTCTTCTGAGTGAGGCCTGCGCAGCCCGGGAGAGCACAATGCTGACAAGCCCTGATTCGACATCTTCGTTGCTAGCCGCTGCTGAGCGCGGTCGTCTGCGCTTGCTCAAGCACGGTGCGATCATTGCGGTGATTGGTCTGCTGTCCGGGTTCGGGCTTGTCATCGCCATCCTGGAAGCCATTCATATCTGGCCTGTCACCATTCCCAGCGACGGCGCTATCCCCGGCAGCGAGCATGGCTGGCGGGTTGCGCACGTTGCGGGCGTGCTCAATGGTTTGATGATGATGATCATCGGCGTGGCCATGGTGCATGCCTTGCCAAAATTGCGCGCTCAAGCCTGGATCGTCTGGGGCATGGTGTATACCGGCTACGGCAATACGGTTTTCTTCCATCTTGCCAACATTTCCAATAATCGCGGACTCTCCGCGGGAACCACCCGTTTCGGGGAAGCAGACTGGGCTGGCGTGATGGGCTATGTCATCGGTGCGAGTACCATTCCATTCACAATCATCGCGGTGGCTTTGCTCGGACTTGCGGCAGCACGAAGGCTTAGGGCCTGACCGCAATCCGACGTCGAGGCGCAGTTTGGCTTCCTGAGCACGCGTTTCAAACCGCATTCCAACAATCAGAACGAGGAGTACAGCATGAGCAAAGTTGCTCGCTTGCAGAAAGCAGAAGGTCCTGACCATATCCGCATCGTGGACGAAGAAGTCGGGCAGCCCGGAAAAGGTGAGGTGCGGGTAAGCATGCGCGCTGCCGGACTCAATCGGGCGGAGTGGCTGTTCATGCATGGCCAGTATTTTGAAACTCCAAAGCCCGACTCCCTGATCGGCATGGAAGGTGCCGGTGTGGTCGAGGCCATCGGTGAAGGCGTCAGCAATGTGAAGCCCGGAGATGAGGTTTGCATTTACCCAACTTTCTCCTGCTCCACCTATGGCGTCCTCGGCGAGAGCGTGATCATTCCGGATCATGCACTGGTGGCCAAGCCAGAGAACGTGAGCTTTGCAGAAGCCGCGGCGATTGGCATGGCCTATCCCACCGTGTACGGCGGGCTGGTCACCATGGGCGGTCTCAAGTCAGGAGATACTGCTGTGATCACGGCAGCGAGTTCCGGTGTGGGTCTGGCCGGTGTGCAGGTTGCCAAGGCGCACGGCGCAAAGGTGATCGCCACGTCTAGAAGCCGCGCCAAGGCAGACATTATCAAGGCGGCCGGTGCGGATCACGTGATCGCCACGGATGAAGAAAACCTGGCTGAGCGCATCATGGAAATTACCGGTGGCAAGGGTTTTGATGTCGCTATTGATCCGGTGTCCGGCCCATTCCTCGAAATGCTCGCAAACGCCGCCGCGCACGAAGCCCGCATCATTGAATATGGCGCGCTGTCGATGGCGCCAGTGAACTTTCCGTTGTTCCCGGCCATTGCTAAGGGACTGCGCGTCATCGGCTTCCACGTTTGCTGGAACCTCTTTGATTTTCCCGATCGGCGCGAGGCCGCAGCTGCTGATATCAACAAGCACATCAGCAGTGGCGTCTACCGGCCCAAGCTGGATAAGGAATTCACACTCGCTCAGACAGCCGATGCCTATCGCTACCTGGCCAGCAACGCGCAGGAAGGCAAGGTCATCATCCGTTTCGATTAAGGCTTTCGATCCGCGCTCACTGAACTGTTGTGAGCCTTCAGATGCCGCGCAAGAATTTGCTGCGCGGCATCTGGAGTCTTACTCGGGATTGCGCTTGATTTGATGGTCTATCCCGATGAGGGTAGAGCGCTGCGCTCCAGATCTGGCATGGCGACGTCAAAGAGCGGCATCGGGCCGTAGCGCAACACGTATTGCTTGTCCTGAGCCAGATCCTGAGAAGCAAAGAAGAGTTCGATGAACAATTCATCGTTGAGGGGAAGTTCCTCCGATGATGCATGTTCAATTTCATTTGAACTGGCGGATAGCCGTTCGTTGCCCTGTCTGTCGAGTACGCGAATCCAGTCCGGTTTGAAGATGGCAACTGCCATCTGACTCTGCATCGCCTGCATCATTTTCGCGAAGGCTTGCGGGTCATTCGCATGCTCGGACGAGAACACAGGAGAGAAACTTGCGGTATCGCTGGCCGCAGCGAGCCCGAAGTTTGAAGGGTCAAGCTCCCCATGTACGCCATGCTCGATACACCCAAAGGAAAACCGAATTCTCACGGCCTTCTCGGAACTCACAGGACTCTCGGCGCCGTTTGGCAGGTCCAGATACGGCAGCGGCGCGAGCGCGATATCGTGCAGTTCACCGCGCACATTGCCGGGCAGTTTCACGGCGACATTCTTTGAGACTTTCGCAAAGACGCGCAGTGCGAAAAATTTCATCAGCTTGCCGACAAGATAGAAGAACCCGACAACCGCCAGCACCATGCCGATGACTCGTGCAAGCAGGGGCAGGGGCTGCAGCAGGTCCGCTGCGAAGTTCAGCGTCAGTCCGAACAGCAGCAGTACTACGATGATCGGCAGCAGGATTTTGGCTAACACATTTGCTCCATGTTGAGTAACGGCAACTGAAATGTGCTGTAGCGCATCACGTGGCCTGACTTCGGCGCCAGGCCTGGTAACCCAGAACCACCAGCGCAATTTCATACAGTTCGACCGCAGCATGGGCCACCGGAATCGGTGCCAGGTAGAACATGCCGAGCATCGCCGGCCACTGCACTACGAACAGGGTGGCCACCACGCTCCGCATGAAGAGTTTTGGCGCAGCGGCGACGATCAATACCTCAAAGACAAAGAGCTTGATGCAGAAGTTCAGGCCGGCCTGTGCTTGCAGGCCCGTGAGTATGTCGTCCAGTCCATCGGCGCCCCAGTTGTAGTGCGTCCAGTAAGCCAGCTGCGGAAAGTAGAGCAGCGCAGCACCCACCAGCAGGTAGCCGCAGCCCCATTTCTCAGAACGATTCCCGTTCTGGAAAAAACTGGCGGCGTGTGCGGGAAACGCGCGCAACTCATTCCAGCCCGGCCCCGAAGTGCGCAGACACCAGCCCGCATGTGCGATGCGCGCAATGCAGAGCAAGGCCCGCAGTCCGGTCAGGGTCAGTGCTTCTCCATCAAGGCCCTTGAAATGAAGCGCCGCGACCAGAATCAGAAACGAGATGCCGCTGCTGAAGCGAAACAGGTTGAACCAGTGCCGCTTGCTGCGTGGCAGAAACAGCGCGCCCAAGTCCGTGATGGCCACGAAACTGATGTAGTGCGCAACCAGCATCTGGCCGTGATCATGGTAGTCCCGCCAGAACAGGCTGATATAGAGCAGCACGTCCAGCAGCAGGATGTGCAGGAAGACACGCTGGGACATTTCAGGTGTTCTTGCGGCGGACGTCACTGGATCAATTCAGGCCGTGCATCGCGAGAATAGATTGCGCCATCTCTGGTCCCTTGTACTCTTCGATGAAGTGGCCGATGTCAGGAAAAGTTTGCGTGTCTTCCTTGATGCGCGGCAGGGCTTCCTGCCACTGGGCGATGACTGAATCCTTGCCGCAGGCGTCCCACTGGCCGAAGTATCCGCTGATCGGAATGTTCCGGCCTTGCGGCCCCCATTGCGCGCTGATGTTGCTCTGGATGCGCTGATAGAAGGCATGGTTGTCCTGCGTTCCGTGTCGCGAATCCTCGTAGCGGTAGCCGTGACCCCAGAACGGAGTCTGCCGCACATTTCGTTTGGAGCTCCTGGCATTGGCCTGGGTCCGGACCATTTGCGAGAACACGTATTCCGGCTGGTCCTCGGCGATGTTGTTGCGAGCATGTCGGCTCAGCCAGCGGGAGACGTTGCCAACAAAAGACAGCGTGCCCTGAGGGTATGCATTGCAGACCACGGCCGCCGCGACGCCGCCCCAAAGTGCATCTGGAACCAGCTTCGCGGTGAGGTACCAGGGTAGCCAGGGGAAGGGATAGTTGGTGTAGGTGTAGCCATCAGATGGCATCGGAAACACGGTGGTGTTCATCACCAGCATCGCGTCCACGCGGTGCGGGTCCTGAATCAAGGCGCCGATGCCGATCGGTCCGCCCCAGTCGTGGGTGACCAGCGTCAGGTTCTGAAGATCGAGGTGACGAACCAACTGCAAAACGTTATTCGCATGATGAAAGTCCACCATCTCGAAATCGGCCTGGTCTGACAGCCCCAGGCCGATGTGATCCATGGCCACGATACGAAGCGGCTGACCCGACGCGATCAGCGCATCCCTGATCTTTCGGTAGGTGTAGGAGCATTCCGGATTGCCGTGCACGAACAGCACCGTCGCTGCCGGCGTCTGTCCAGGACAGGTCTCGAAGTCGTAGTAGAACAGGGTCTTGCCAGCGTCCAGACCTTCTGGAAGCTTGAACCACTGTTCGCTGCCGGCAGGTGCGTAGTCGGCGGGCGGATCTTGCAGGGGCGAGTTGCTGAGTACTTGCATGATGTCGAACGGATTGTGTGCGTACCGACATCATAACCACTGCCACTTGCATGCCCCGCCGCAAGATAGGCGCACTCGCCCTAATTGCCTCTGATGCCCTTGCGTGGAAGGATAGGGCGGATAAACGAGAAAGCGTGCGCGATCAAGGCTGCGCTCACGGAGGAACAATGACGGATCACTTGTCGCAGGCATTGCGGCTCCCTTGCGGTGCCAGTCTGCCCAACCGATTGGCCAAGGCGGCCATGACTGAAGGACTCGCAGACCGCTATCTGCGCGCCACGCCAAAGCTGTGCCGGCTCTACGAGCGTTGGTCCAATGGTGGCGCGGGTCTGCTCATCACCGGCAACGTGCAGATCGACAAACGGGTACTGGAGCGTCCCGGCAATGTCGCGATTGACGGCAATGGCGGCATCAAGGAGCTGGAAGACTGGGCAGAGGCAGGCACCTACAACGGCAACCAACTTTGGATGCAGATTTCACATGCTGGTCGTCAGGCCCCGTGGTACGTGAGCTGGGAGCCTCTGGCACCGTCACCGGTGCAGCTCGATATTCTCGGAACCTACCGCAAGCCAAGAGCAGTGACGGACGCCGAGATCAAGGAATTCATCGCGCGCTGGGCCATGGTTGCCGGTGTTGCAAAGGATGCGGGGTTCACCGGGGTGCAGATTCACGCTGCGCACGGCTATCTGCTCAGCTCATTTCTGTCGCCGGTCGTTAATCGGCGCAGCGATCAGTGGGGTGGATCGCTGGAGAACCGCTCGCGCTTCCTGATCGAAACCATTCGCGCTGTTCGCAAGCGCGTCGGTCCTGATTTCCCGGTGGCCATCAAGCTCAATTCTGCCGATTTCCAGCGCGGCGGCTTTGCATTTGAAGATTGCCTGAAGCTGGTCGAGACCCTCAATCAGGAAGGCCTGGACCTGCTGGAAGTTTCTGGCGGTAGTTACGAGCAGCCACGCTTGCTGGGTTACGAAGGCGATGCAAAGAAGGTCGAAGGCGAGTCATCCACCGCTCAGCGCGAAGCTTATTTTCTCAAGTACGCCAAGCAGGTTCGAGCAATTGCAAAAATGCCCGTCATGGTCACAGGTGGCTTCAGAAGTCGTGAGGTCATGGTGCAGGCACTGGCATCCGGTGATGCCGACGTCATTGGCCTGGGGCGTCCCTTGTGCGGTGATCCGGAGCTCCCGACCAAGCTGCTCGAGGCCGAGGTGACGGAGGCGCCGCGTTACGAGTTATCGCTCAAGGTCTTCAACGGCAATCAGCAGAAACCCATGTCACGTCTCTGGCCTATTCAGGTGTTTGGCCAGCAAGCCTGGTACTTCATGCAGATTTTTCGCCTGGGCCGCGGCCTTGACGCCAAGCTGAGCCTCAAGCCGATGATCTGTTTCATGCGCTATCAGTTTGATGAATTTCTCCGGGCGGCCTTGTTGCGCAGGCGCAGGGTACCCGGACCGTCGGAGCAGGTATCCCATGTCCGCAGTACTTGAAGAAGTAGACCGTTTCGAGCCGATGGTGAAACCCGAGCAGGTGTCCGGGCCACCGCGTATTGCAGGCCGCGACTCTGCATTGCCCGCGTGGCTGGTCGAAGAGCGTGAAGTTCCCGAGCGCCCCCGGTTCGACAGTGCCGTGATTATCGGGAACGGCCTTGCGGCTTTGAGTTGCGCAGCACGGCTTGCACGCAGCAATTCGTTTTCCGGAAAGGTCGTGATGATGGGCAAGCCGCCGGTGCCCAGCCGGCGGCTGATTGCGGGGCTGACTCTGCGTGCGCGATCGCTGGATTATTTCTCCGCCTGCCTGGGGATCAGCCGTGCGAGCTTTATTGCCGAGCTGTATCAGGGGCACGACCGCGAAGTGGCAGCACTGGAGCAACGCATTGCCCGTTATCAGGGCACCGGTTCTGGCCCTTATACATTTGGCAAGCGCGGAATGTGGATGTCGCGCTGGAATCACAAGGGCCGCGTGGTCTGCTACGGCGTTCGCAATTCGCATCTGGTGGATACGATCTACCGCCTCATGGATCACCTGGATATTTCATGGGTGGATGCCAAGCCTGCGTCCATCAGTGATTGCCGGGATGTCGCCAAGGGCCACAATCCGATCATCATCAACGCGACGCCCATGCCGCTGGCTGGAACCGGCGTGGTAGCGACCAAGCCGAAGAATTTTGTCGTTGCGTCGCAGATGTTGTTCAGCAACGAGCGTCAGCGCGAGAAAGGCATCCTGCCGCCAAACACAAGTTTTTTCACAGCGCGCCGCAGGGCCGGCCGCGCAGATGCGTCGGTCTGGTATCCGGTCTGGGATCCGCTGTCGCCCACTGCAAGCTTCTATGGCATCACGTATCGCGTCGTCAAAGCCGGCGAAGGCCTCTACAAGGACGCCGAGATTGATATCCAGACCAGTCACTTGTACGGGCTGTCCGAAGCGCTGGGGCTGTCACCTGTTGATCCGCAGGAGACGCTGGGCACGGCAATGGTGCCGTGTTCGAACTGGAATGATGTGCATCAGTACACGCCCGGCTATCTGCACCTGGGCAAACTAGCCAATCTGGGCACGCCGATAATTGCAGGTGATGGCATGGTGCGCGCGGGCAATGCAGCCTTCGTCGCCGCCGAGGCCTTGATCGCGGGAGAGGAGGTGCAACCCATGGTCAGCCGCGCCGTGCGAGGTTGGGCACAGCGCAACCGGCTCACGCATCACGCCATTACCAGTCTCAGCTTGTTTGCCGATCTGGGCCTGCGGGTGATGCCAGGAACGGCGCTGAATCTGATTCAGGACTTCGGCGATACCTGGGCCGGTCTGGAATAGAGCGACAATGTTGCGGGGGTGTCAGTTGGCTTGTTGCTCGATCGCCTTGCAACGAGCCACGAAGGCTTCCGGTATCGGCGAAACTTTCCTCGTTCCGGCCTGCAGGAAAACGAATCCGTTCTTGCCAGATGCCACTTCGCGGCCGCTAAGGCGCTCAAAGGCCTGCCAGTAGATGTCACAGCCGTACTTGTTGAAATCTCCGGTGCCAACATGGAAGGTCAGCACCTCCCCGACAAAACCTTCAGATCGATACACCGCCGCATTGTCGGTGACGGTGGTATTCAGACCTTCAACATTGTCCTGTCGGTAGCCTAGCGCCTCAAAGAATCGGCGGCGTGCTTCGGCCCACAGGACAAACACCTGCGCGTTGTCCAGATGGCCGCCGGGATTCATGTGGCTGACATGCAGGCTCAGTTCTGTTCGGAACGGCAGGTGTTCGGGAAGATCTATGCTCAATCGAGCCATGCAGCACCGTGTTATTGAATAGAAAGGGTTCGTAGGTGCGAAGCCCGCTGCACCAAGACCAAAGCCAAAGCTGGGGCCTCAAGAATGGCGGTTCGCCAGCAGATCAAAGCTATCGAGGTCACGAACCTGTGCAGCCGTTCGCCGGATCCAGACTTTCCACATCTGATCGCCACGTTCGGTTCGCTTTACAGCGCCCAAGCCGAACACACCAACCTGCAGCCCGTGAATAGCCTGCAAGCGATAGTCGTTCCAGCATTGTTCTGCACTGTAATCGCTGACGCCATTGCGCTGCAGACTCTGGTGATAGTGGGTGATGAGTTCGCGTTCGTGCTTGCGCCGGGTATCCGTTTCCATGCTGGTTCCCATCCAGTGCGCCACATCAATGGTGCCGCGGCCAAAGCCCAGACCCTGCCAATCGAGCACAGTCACAGGATGTCCGCCGCCCTGCGTGTCGAACAGGACATTGTCGGCACGAAGGTCGCTGTGCCAGAGACACTGTGGTTCGCTGAACACCGCTTTCCATTGCGCCACTAGCGGAATCAGCTTGCGTGCCTCTTGCAGATCGGCGTCAGGTACCAGATCGCCGCAGAGCTCAGGAAATGTTTTCAGCACTTGGGCAAAGTTGTCGCTCACCTGCGTGAACATGTTGACCGGACCTTTCAGCCACGCTTTCTCTGCAAGGCCTGCATCGTGCCAACTGGCGGCGTGCAGGGCTGCTGCCTGTTCCAGCACACGGGCAGATTCATCAGCATTGCAGCCCTTGATCTGGTCGACCGTGCGCGCCGGGGCCAGGTCCTCCATGAGCAGTACAAAATCGGTCGCGTTGTCATCCAGATGTGCATGGATGGCGCGCGGGATGGACATGGTCAATCCCGGTGCGAGCTCCTGATAAAAGCCGATTTCGTTTCGGTAGTAACCCGATGTCTTTCCAAATTCGCGACTCGTGGTATCTGAGGAGGCAAACTTGCCGACCACTGTTGCGGGCCCTGCACCGGCCGGCTCGTAACTCAGGCTGAAACGATAGGAGTCGCCCAGCTGGCCGGTCCCGCAGGTCTGATACTGGACATCCGTAACCGAGCCTGCCTGGAGCAGCGCGCTAGCCCTGAGGACCTGCGTCATCCACTCCGGGCTGACATCTGCCGCTGCGTACACGGATTGTATTTTGCTCATGGAAGTGTGTGGTCTTGAGATTGGCGTGCGTCCGACTCAGGACGTGTGCGACTGAATGAACTGTCCTAACCGGTCTATTGCACTCACGGCTTCGTCCAGGCGGTTGGCGAAGATCTGGTAGACGTGAATCTGACCCTCTGCGATCTCCAGTTGCACATCGACCCCGGCCTCCTTTGCACGTGCTGCGATACGGCGGCTGTCATCGAGCAGGGTTTCGCGGTCGCCCACCTGAATCAGCATCGGCGGCAGGCCGCTCAGATCCGCATACAGCGGTGATGCCAACGGATGTCTCAGATTGCCGTCTGTTACGTAGAGGTCGGACAGCTGGCGCGTCAGTTCACGCTGAACAATGGGATCAACAGCCGCCTTGCTTGTCATGGTTTCGCCTGAGCACTCCAGATCAACCCAAGGTGACAGTGGCGTTGCGCAGGCCGGAAGCGGCAGCTGCTTGTCTCGGATCGAAAGCAGGGTGGCGAAGCTCAGGCCACCGCCTGCCGAATCACCGCTGATCGCAATACGGCCAGGTTTGAAACCCTGATCCAGCAGCCATTGGTAGGCGCTGATGGCGTCATCCACCGCAGCCGGAAAGGGATGCTCCGGTGCCAGCCGATAATCCAGCAGAAAGACAGTCGCCTTGGCCGCTTTTGACAGGAACTCACCCAGATCGCGATGCGAGACGGGTGAGCCAAACACGTAACCGCCGCCGTGCAGATACAGGATGGCGCGGTCCGGCTCGGCACCCGCAGCTGAAACTTTCAGCGCAGGGACACCGCCGGCATCCACTTTCTCCGCGGCGGCGCCGACCGGGCAGGGTGTCTTGGAGAAAAGATCATCCCAGTCCTGACGCATCTGTTCCATCGGCGTCTCAGGTTCCCATGCGCCGAAACAGGCCTGAATATCACTGATGATGACCTCTAGTTGTTGTGCCGACATGAGTTCTCTCTCCTTGATTTTATTTGTGTGCAGCGTGAGCCAAGGTTAGCAAAGCATGGGACGCCAACGATCTTTTGCAACGACGATCGCGGCGGGTAGCTGCTCCCGATAGTGACAATGCGTACTTGTTTGCGGCAGTATGGATGAAAATTAGCTGAAACAGACTAAGGGGAGATACCCATGGAAGCGGGAAAGACCAACACCGCCATGATCAAGGCGTTTGCCTGGTCGGGCATTCTGTTGGTGATCTGTCTGGGCGTGACGCAAGGCCTGGTCATGGGCTTCATTCCGCCACCGTCTCCGACCCTGAGTCCGGAGGAATTGGCGCAGATCTTCATTGATCGAAAAATACAGATTCGCTTCAGCACTTTTGCTCAGTGCATCTGCTACACCTTTTACGGCACATGGGCCATCGGCATCACCATGTTCATTCGACGCATGGAACGCGGCTTGCCGGTGCTGACCTATGCCTGCATCGCCAACGCCGGCGGTGGCTATGTCTTTTTCCTGCTCATGCCCATTACCTGGGCGATGCTGGCGTTTCGGCCAGAACTGATGGACCCGCGATTCATCCAGATCATGAACGACTGGGTCTGGTTCATCTTCATTCTGAGCTGGCCGCCGTTCGCGTTCTTCATGATCTTCATCGCCGTTGCCATCTTTCGCGACCACAACGTGCCAACGATCTTCCCGCGCTGGGTGGCCTTCT
The DNA here is from genome assembly GCA_963975245.1 of uncultured Panacagrimonas sp. GTDB lineage: Bacteria > Pseudomonadota > Gammaproteobacteria > Nevskiales > Nevskiaceae > Panacagrimonas. The sequence goes on from CAXBFJ010000008.1 coordinate 123,994, forward strand.
TCAATCTCTGGTGCGCCGTCCTGATCATCCCTGCTGCCCTGATCGAGTTTTTCAAGACCGGGCCGTTCGCCTATGACGGCATGATCTCGTTCTGGTTCATCTACATCGTGTTCTTTGGCTGGATGATGTTGATGAGCGTTCTGGTACTACGTGCTGCCAACGAGGAGAAGCGTCGCCAAGTCTTGGCTTCAGACACTTAATTGCGCTGCCAATGAGTTCGCAATCCGCCCCGATCCCTCATCCCCGGGGTGAAGGCCATCGGGGAAGTGATGTGTATCTCTAGGCGCCAGCGAAGGACCATCTATCACCGTTGTCAGCGGATCCCTGATCGTCGAGTTCATCGCCAGAATGACCTCGCGATACGCTTCCAGTGGAATGGGACGGTCGATCAGGGTGTGTGTCGGTGTCACGCAGTACAGCTTCGTCGTAGGCGTCAGGGCACGATACGTCAGCATCCATTGGTGAAAACGAGTGCGAAACTGATCGAGCGGAATCTGACGGGCGAAATCATTTGCGCCAATCATGTAGGTGGCAACGTCAACCTGTGCTTCTGCATAAGCGCGAGCCGTTTCCGGGAGGCAGGGATATCCGGCGTATCCGCCGTTGATGATCTGCCACTGCTTCATGCGACCGAGCAGGAAGGGCCAGCTTCTTTCTGAGCAGGAGGCGCCCAGGCCCTGCGAAATCGAATCGCCGAACACGCCGCAGCGAAGCGCCGGGCGCAGCGGAGGTTTCATGAGCACGGCCTGGTTATCCAGCTTCGCTCCTAAAAACTCGACGCCAGCGCTAAGCGGCAGAAGAACTTCAATAATCCGGACATAGGCATCTGGAAACTCTAGCGCAACAACAATATCGCCAGCGTCCCCCCAGTCGCGTTCAAACGTGGTCCAGACCTCGCCATTGACCAGAACGGTGCCAACGCCATTGAAAATCTCCTGCGAACTAATCCTGGCGGAGTAGCGGAGGGAGATGCCAATTCTTGCAGAGTCGGTTGCGAATCGAATGCGAGCCCCGGGATTGACATGCATGAGCCCGTGGCCATCTTCGATCATTCGAGTGAATGCAGCCGCATCATCAGAAACGTTCGAAGAAAAGTGGTCGCTGTAGTCGTACGCTTTGTGATCTGGCGAATAGTGCCGCTGCGGGGTACTGGTTGCAGGCCCCTTCGAGGCACTTGTGGCAGGCGCAGCGGAGCCGCCACCTGAACTGCATCCAACCAGGCCCAAGGCCATTTGTGCCTGCAGGGCGATGAGCAGGCGGCGACGAGTCGCTGGGTAGTCGCTGTGCTTATTGACTGGCCTTGGATTCGCGAGGCGCCCCACCTGATGGCGATCTGTACTGAGCATACGGTTTTCATGGAAACAGTTATTTACAGTACTGTACTAATTGTCACATAAAATGCCTGAAGCCAATCGATAAATGGTGCGAATCGCGGTGGCGACCAGCCAGGTGGAAAATTCAGGTCATATTTTCAATGCGTTACAAATAAAGGCGGCTGTCGGCGCTGAGTTGCTATCAGGGCAGCTATAGACGCTTCGGCATGGTGACCAACCTTGTGTCCCGCAATTGCTCGGTCTTGGTGTCGCTGGGCCGCCCGAGCGTCGCATCCTCGCGGGCCGCTCTGGGCTGACTAGAGCGCTTGAGTCATCGCGACGTCTATTCGTGCATCCACTGGTCCTGAGCGCGTCCATCGATTGCTGCGACATCTCCACGCAATCAGAACTGCGTCGTGTAAGGGTGATGATATCTAGGCCGATGCCCCCGTCCCAAAATGGGCAGGCCATCAATCCTGGGAAATGCAAAATAACTTTGCGACATAGTGTCAAAACGATACTATGTCCTTGAGATGCAAATTGGACAGTCATTCCGCTGGAGCGGATTTGGCGGAACACCGTAAAAGAGCGGTCAGGTCGAAAGGTGCTCGGCCTGAGTATCCGGAAAAGAATTGAAGCGAGTCACCGATTCGAAAGCGAATTGATCAGGCTTTGACTCAAGGGGGGATAAATGGAAGACGGGCATTTTCAATCTGGAACAGGCTTGGGCGCCATGTCCAACCAGCAGCAGCGGCGAACGGGGCGGCTCGTGCCTCGAATGAATGCCTCCACGTATGACTCAAACGAGCTGCACACAGCCCGAATTCGGCGGCCTTATTCGTGGCCACTTTCTCCGCGGGGTCGGTCTGAGGGCAAACGCCTTGCAAGGCTGTCGGACATGTCATGCATCGTCGGCATGCAGTCAGACCAACGTGCATGTCGAGAAGCGATGACGCAGCTTAATCCGGGTTCTTTTCAGGCGAAGCCTGAGGCCCGATCGTTCAGGGGCCTGCCTGGACCGCATTAACAACACCATTACAAGAGAGGAGAACTTCATGAATTCAAGCGCAGACATGCCGTCCGGTGATTTCCACGCCAAGAACCTCTATTCGCCAGAGGTCATTGCGAATCCATATCCCTATTACGACTTGCTTAGAAGCAAGCCGATCCAGTACGGCCTCGAAGACTATCCGCCCGGTACCGTCCCGGGTCAGGACAAGCCGATACCGGCCTGGGTCATTCTGACGCACGAGCACGTCGCGCAGGTTTGCAAAAATCATCAGGCATTCTCTTCACGTGACCGCATGCAGGAAGCATCTGAGGCCCCAAGCTTGATGCTTGTGAATCACGATGATCCGAGGCACAAGGAACTTCGCAACATTGCGCAGAAGGCTTTTACGCCCAAGCGCGTTGAAAGTGACGTCTCACCGTGGCTGAAGAAGACGGTTGACCACATGCTGGCCCAGGAGGGCGACGGGTATGTGGACTTCATGGCCAATCTCGCCCCCGACCTGCCAGCACGGTTCATGACCAAGCTGCTAGGTACACCTGAACAGGACCACAAGTTGCTGCGACGCTGGGCAAATGCCTTCATGGTTACTGCGGACTTCACAATCGAAGAACGTAATCAATGCAACAAGGAATTGTTCGAGTACTACACCAACGCTGTTGCAGAGCGCTACAAGACCATCGAAAAGGGAGGGGCGCTGGGTGATGATCTGATGACCGCCTTCATCCTCGCCGAGTCAGAGGGCAACAAGCTGACCAAGGAAGAAGTTGTGCTGTTCTGTATCACTCTGGTCGTGGCGGGTGCTGAAACAACGGGCTACTTGCTTGGCAATCTGGTGGCGACTTTTGTCGAACGGCCTGATCTGTTTGATGCCCTGAAGCAGGACCGCAAGTTGGTCCGACCCTACATTGAAGAGAGTCTGCGCCGCGATGGTCCCATTCAGCGTCTGCATCGCGAATGTGTCATCGACACGGAAGTTGGAGGTCAGATGATCAAGGCCGGTGAATGGGTTGCTGTGTTTTTTGCTTCCGCCAACCGCGATCCTGCTGTCTGGGAAAAGCCCGATGAATTCATTCTGAAACGTCCAAATGTTGGTCGTCACATGACATTTAGTCACGGCATCCACCATTGCATGGGCGCTGGGATTGCAAGAAACGAGGCAGAGAAAATGCTCAATGGCATTCTGGACCGGTACAGCGCTGTAGAAGCAGGTAATGGCCCAATGGTTCGCCAGCGTGGCGGCCTGCTCAACTATGGGCACGACAAATGCCCGGTCAAGTTTGTGCCCTGACCGCTACAACACCCAACGAGAAAACATCAGGAGAGATTCGTTTATGTCCGCAGAGACAAGAAAGGCCGTTGAGGCGTATTACGCAGCAATTCATGCCGGTGATTTCGAGGCGCTGTTCAATGTGCTCCACGATGACTGCACCATTGAGTACTACGGTCCGGCCTCCATCCCGTTTGCCGGATTCTTTCGAGGCAAGGAGAAGTGCAGGATTTTCTTCGGTCATGTTGCCAATGATGTAGATATTCTGGAGTTCTCTCAGAAGGAGTTCCTGTACGACGGCAACAATGCCGCCATCACGGGAAGACTGATCCTCAGGTTTCATAGTACGGATCGCGTCTATGACTCCGAGTACGCGCACATCATTGAAGTCAAAGACGGGCAGGTTTTGCGCTTCAGGGATTTCCAGAATTCAGCCAAAGCGGCGGCTGTTTGCGAAGCGTTGGAAACGCCGGAACGCTAAACGCTTCAGGTGGCGACGCTGATCAGAGGCCGCCTTTCAGGCGGCAATTGATCAGTGGTATGTCGCCCAGAAGTAACTCGCCCAGCTCAGAACAGCTGAGGTTCGGTGTTCAGGGGTGAAGCGTCGCGCAGCGTTAGCAGCGGCCTGGTCAATTGAACAAGGACCAGCTCACATGCAGCTGCCAGACGCGCATCTTGCTTTCGAAAACCTGATCGCTTTCGTCTGCCTTGACGTCAAAGCCCACAATTTCACCGTCGAGCAATCGCAGTTCAGCATTGCTGAGAATGCTCTTTTCGCGGAGATGATTGCTCAATCCATGCAGCAGCGCGATATCCAGGTGGCCGCCACTCTTCCTGCGCCATGAGATGCCAAGCGATACGTGCTTGTCCGTAATGGCCGGTGCAAAGAGTTGGGAGAAAGCCTGTTGTGAGCCAGCCGGATTCCCTCCCCAGCTCATGCCGACGCGAACGCTGAGCTGCTCTCCAAGCCTGGCTTGATAGCCCAGTTTGTAAACATTCAGGCTCTTCCAGCCAAATCCGGGCCCATCGCTGCCGCCGAGGCAGGCGGGTAATGCAGGTGCGGATGGCAGGGAGCGGGCCAGTACACGAGGCACGAAGCAGCCGTCTGAAAAATGTTGGCCGTGCATCGAATGCGCCAGCGGTTTTATGACGCTGTAGTCGATGTGCTCGTAATCCAGCAGCAAGCGATGGCCCGGGAAAAAGTGAAACTGGGTACCGATGTTGAGCGTTGGAGCGAGGTCAAACGATCCGCCGACGACGGTGCCCTCGTACAGGTCGAAGCGCGTCTGCCACAGGCGACTCTGATAGGCGGCTCCGATGCCAAATCCTGTCACTGGCTGCCAGAGAAATCCGGCGCGAAAGCCGCCTCCCCAGGCGTAATCGAATCCATTGTCGGTTGTGTGTTCAGGCGAATTGGAGAACTCAGCAAACGCCCCCAATCCAGTCACTGACATGCGTTGTGCGGCGAGAATCGGCGCGATGCCCAGAGACAGGGTGGGGGCTGCGCGGTAGGCAAAATGACCGGATACCAGTACCTGCGCCAGATCTACACCGAGTCGGCTGCTGGCGTCGCCACAAAGTTCTGTGAGGTCGGTCAGTGGTCTGGTGGGGCTGCCGCCGCCAAAGCTGCCGTTGCAATCTGCTTCCAGGGGCGGGAGGCCGCGTGCCAGCGTGGCTGATCCGGACTCAGTGAACGCCTTCAGGCCAGCTGCTGCGACGCCCCAGCCAAGCGAGACACGATTGCTCAGCCTCCAGTTGCGCGCATAAGTAGGAATGGGAAATACACCTTCGATACTGTCCCTGCGTCCTTTACTCAGGGTCATCAGGCCCGTTGTCGAACTCTCGCCTACTCCAGAGACCTGGGTGCTTCCCAGAGGAAACGCGAAGCCAAGATCAAAGGCCGATCCGCTGTTCAGCCATGCACCCGCAGCAGGATTACGCAGGATCGCCATGCTGTCTTCAGCCATTGCAGTCCCTGCGCCGGCCATGCCCAGCTGGACGGCGCCAAAGCCGGGCGAGTTCATGCCATTGCCTGCCAGACTCGCGCTTGCGGTACCGAGAAGTAGTGCCGATACCAGCAAGCGTGAGCGTCGCCCGGAGGGCTTCATTCGATAAGAAGAAATGGCGGATTACCCCAGCTTCCGCGCCATCAGCTCAGCTCGGCCAAGCGAATGCATCACCTTGTAGAGCAGATCGTGCAGTTGGCTCTTCTCCTTCTCGCTCAAGTCTGAGAAGGATTCATTGATCACGGGTGCCAGCTTCTTTCCGTAGGAATGTACCAGGGCCTTTCCGCGAGCCGTGGCAATCGCACGCCGCCGCCGCGCGTCGTTCGAATCTGCTCGCAGCTTTGCCAGGCCCAATGTTTCAAGCAACTTGAGGATTCGGGTCATGTTGGCGGCCCCTTGACCTACTTCCGCGCAAAGGCCTGAAGCTGTAATTCCATGAGCTCCTGCTGCAGTTGTCACCACCAGCGTGTGGAATGAGCTCTCCGTCAGGCCGGACTCGCGCAGTATTGGATCAACGCAGGAAGAGATGCCTAGGCTCGAAGCCCGAATGAGTCGCATCAGCAGTGCATTGCCTTCCTCGACATCCGGCGCGCTCTTGCGCCAGCCGTCAAGACTGCTTTCGATTGATTGCAGGCGCTTTTCAGAAAGTAACATGACAGCAATAGTACATTAGTGAAATATAAATGTCAGCGTGACTATTCTGTCGGGCGATGATGTTCATCGACTCAACTAAGCGAACCTTGAACATCGCAATTTTGAAGCCGCGACGCTGCAATCCGATTGTTGTTTCAGGTGCTGTCCCTAATCTTGCGCGGGAGTAGTGTCGGGCGCAGACAATTTGCTGCCTCTCCTTCGACGATGACTTCGTTCCAAAGATCTGTCTTCAGCCAAACGCTTCTTCCATGGGCGGTCATTCTCTTCGCGAGCTTTGTGCCAGACTGGCGCCCAAGGCTGTGGCTGGTTTGCGCAAAAATTTGTCGGGTGTTTTCAAATTATTTGGCGTATTGGGACATCAGCGTGGTATCTGCGGCCAAGCTGGCCAAGGCGTCAACTTCTCAAGGTACGGAGACGCACCTCTGGCTGCGCTGCAACAAGGTGGACAACCTGCCCGCATCTCTCTCAGCGGATAAACGAAAAAACCTCGCGTCTGTTCGATCTGGAGTCAAGCTGGTAGCGCGGGTGTCCTGTCTTGGTGAGCTAGGCGCTGCCCCGTCGCCAGGCACACACTGGTAATCAGCCTAGTCCGCTGGCTCGAATTCGACGAGTTCTGTGCCTTCTGCTACTTGCTCGCCAACCGCAGCGCAGAAAGATTTGACGGTGCCATCCGACGGCGCAGTAACCGTGTGCTCCATCTTCATAGCCTCCATCATCAGAATAGGATCTCCTTTCTTGACGCTTGATCCAGCCTCAGTGAGATGCGACAGAATTTTGCCGGGCATGGGAGCCGTCATGCCGCCGTGGCTATCCTGCTCCTGATCGGCTGCGGCCAGGGGATCATGTCGGGAAACGATCCAGTGCCGGTTATCAAGGAACACGTTGATGCGGCCCTGATCTGCGAGCACTGTTGCCTTGAATGTGCTGCCAGCTCGTTGGAATCGGACATGGCTAGCGTCGATCTCGAGTTGCTCAATGGCCTTGTTGTCCAGCTGGATTCCGCCATCAATGTAGTCGAGGCTCACCACTCGCTCCGCTTCACCCCAAAGCCAGCTGACAGTGCTGGACAGTCCAGTGTTGAGCCGCCATCCGTCAGCCTGCGACCACGGAGAATCGGGCTCGCCATCGTTCGTGGTGCAGCGGTGGGTCGATAATTGGTTCTGAAAGTTCCACCACAGGGTTGCAGCGTATAGCGCGGCCTCTGGCAGTTCTTCCTGGCTGGCGAGAAGCGCATCGCTTTCGCGTGCAATCAGACCTGTATCCACAGAGCCACTGCGGAACTCGGGGTGCCCGACCAGTCTGGACAGGAACGCAATATTGTTGCCCACGCCCACAATTTGGAATTGTCCAAGTGCGGCTAGCATGCGTTCGATGGCCTGCTCGCGTGTTGCGTCCCAGACGATCAGCTTGGCAATCATCGGATCGTAGTGCGGCGAAATTTCATCGCCCTGGTCGATGCCGGTATCAATGCGCACATTGGCCGACAAGCTGGGCGGACGATAGTGCCGCAATTGGCCGATGGAAGGCAGAAAGCCTTTCTCCGGCTCCTCGGCATAGACGCGCACTTCGATGGAATGTCCGTTGAGCGGTACCTCGGACTGGGTTAGGGGCAGTGACTGTCCAGATGCAATCCTGAGTTGCCACTCCACCAGGTCCAGGCCGGTAATCATCTCGGTTACGGGATGCTCAACCTGCAGCCGGGTATTCATCTCCATGAAGTAGAACGCATCGTCGCTGTCCACAATGAACTCGACGGTGCCAGCGCCGACATAGTTCACAGCCCGAGCAGCCTGACAGGCCGCTTGCCCCATGGCGGCACGGCGTTCCTCTGTCATGCCCGGTGCGGGGGCTTCTTCCACGACTTTCTGGTGGCGTCGCTGCGCTGAGCAGTCGCGCTCATGCAGATAAATCACATCGCCGTGTGAGTCGCCAAAAATCTGAATTTCAACGTGCCGCGGTCGTTGCAGGTAGCGCTCGATAAGCACGCGGTCATCACCAAAGCTGGAGCGCGACTCGCGTTGGCAAGATGCCAGCGAAGCCTCGAAGTCTTCCGCACGCTCGACCACGCGCATGCCTTTGCCACCACCGCCAGCGGTGGCCTTGATCATCACCGGAAAACCGATGGCCTGGGCCTGCTGTTTGAGGTGTTCAGTGGCTTGTTCGTCGCCGTGATAGCCCGGAACCAGCGGCACGCCGGCATCGGTCATCAATGCCTTGGCGGCAGACTTTGATCCCATGGCGTGAATGGCGGAAGTTGGCGGGCCGATGAACACGACCCCGGCATCTGCACATGCCTTGGCAAAAGATTCGTTCTCTGAAAGAAAGCCGTACCCCGGGTGTACCGCCTCGGCGCCAGTCTGTTTGACCACGTCAAGAATGCGCTCGCCGCGCAGATAGCTTTCGCTGGACGCAGCAGGACCGATGCAATGTGCTTGATCCGCCATGCGGACGTGTCGCGCGCCGGCATCAGCTTCGGAATACACCGCAACAGTCTGTACGCCCATTCGACGACAGGTCTCGATGATCCTGCAGGCGATCTCGCCGCGATTGGCGATGAGAATTTTCTTGAACATGTGTTGGGAAGTCCTGATTAGATGATTCGCTCAAATTCTGTTCTTGAAGGCGACATCACATTCTGAAGACGCCGAACTGCGTCTTTTCGATAGGTGCATTCATCGCGGCGGCCAATCCAAGTCCCAGGACGCGGCGAGATTGCGCAGGGTCGACGATGCCGTCGTCCCACAGTCGTGCGGTGGCGTAGTAGGGGCTTCCCTGATGATCGAACTGGCTCAGGGTAGGGCTCTTGAAAGCCGATTCTTCTTCAGCGCTCCACGACTGGCCCCTGGCTTCCATGGCGTCACGCTTCACCGTGGCCAACACGGACGCTGCCTGCTCGCCGCCCATGACGGAGATTTTTGAGTTGGGCCAGGTCCACAGGAAGCGCGGTGAATAGGCACGACCACACATGCCGTAATTCCCTGCACCATAGGAGCCGCCGATCAGCATGGTGAACTTGGGCACCTTGGCGGTGGCCACCGCCGTCACCAGTTTGGCGCCGTCCTTGGCGATGCCGCCGTTTTCATATTTGCGGCCCACCATGAATCCCGTGATGTTCTGCAAGAACAACAGAGGGATGCCGCGCTGGCAACACAGCTCGATGAAGTGCGCACCTTTCTGCGCTGACTCTGCAAACAGAATGCCGTTGTTGGCAATGATGCCGACCGGGTAGCCGTGAATGTGTGCAAAGCCGGTGATCAGCGTGGAGCCGTAGCGGGCCTTGAATTCATCCAGTCTTGATCCGTCCACGATTCTGGCAATCACTTCACGCACGTCAAAAGGTTTGCGCGTGTCCGCCGGGATGACGCCGTAGACCTCTTTGGGGTCGTACTTGGGCGGTTCGCTGGACTGCATGTCCACGCCTATTCGCTTGCTGATGTTGAGATTTGAAACGATGCGTCGTACCAGGCCCAGAGCATGATGATCGTTGTCGGCAAAGTGATCGGCCACGCCGGAGATGCGGGTGTGCACGTCAGCGCCGCCAAGATCTTCAGCGCTGACCACCTCGCCGGTTGCGGCCTTCACCAGTGGCGGTCCGCCCAGAAAGATGGTGCCCTGTTCCTTGACGATGATCGTCTCATCGCTCATGGCCGGCACGTAAGCGCCCCCCGCCGTGCACGATCCCATGACGCAGGCAATTTGCGGAATGCCCAGCGAGGAGAGGTTGGCCTGATTGAAGAAGATGCGGCCAAAGTGATCCCGGTCCGGGAAGACCTCATCCTGCAAGGGCAGAAAGGCGCCGCCGGAATCCACCAGATAGACGCAGGGCAGACGGTTTTCGCGTGCAATCTCCTGTGCGCGAAGATGCTTCTTGACCGTCATTGGATAGTAGGTGCCACCCTTGACCGTTGCATCATTGGCCACGATCAGGCATTCACGACCCTGTATGCGCCCGATGCCCGTCACGAGGCCGCTGCTTGGTACAGCGTCTTCGTACATGCCGTTGGCTGCCAGGCCAGACAATTCAAGAAATGGGGAGGCTGGGTCGAGCAGGGCATTGATGCGCTCGCGCACCAGCAGTTTGCCGCGATCCGTATGCTTCTTGCGGGCACTGTCCGAGCCGCCCCGTGACACCTGCTCTGTTTGCTGCCGGAGCGTGTCCACCAGACCTTGCATGTGCTGCGCATTGGTCTTGAAGGTTTCACTGCCAGTACGAATCTGGGATTTGATCAGGCTCATGGAATCAAAGGGCTCTTCTAATCGATGGGGCATAGCCGCTGGGGCGGCGCAGCACGTGCACTTGCGCGATGGCGCGACTAGTTCTCGTTGAACAGCTCGCGGCCAATCAGCATGCGTCGGATCTCAGAGGTGCCGGCGCCAATCTCGTAGAGCTTGGCATCACGCCAGAGCCGGCCAACTGGAAACTCGTTGATATAGCCATTGCCGCCCAGCGTCTGGATCGCCTGCCCGGCCATCCATGTCGCTTTTTCGGCGGAATAGAGAATGACGCCCGCAGCATCTTTTCGGGTGGTTTCGCCGCGGTCGGCGGCCCTTGCTACGGCGTAGACGTAGGCTCGGCAAGCGTTCAGGCCCACATACATATCAGCCAGCTTGCCTTGCATGAGCTGGAACGTGCCAATCGGTTGTCCGAACTGCTTGCGATCGTGCACATAGGGAATCACTGCATCGAGGCAGGCGGACATGATGCCGAGCGGGCCACCCGAGAGCACGATGCGCTCAAAGTCCAGGCCCGACATCAGAACCTTGACCCCGCCACCTTCGCTGCCCAGCACATTCTCTGCCGGGACTTCACAGCCTTCGAACACCAACTCGCAAGTGTTGGACCCCCGCATGCCGAGCTTGTCCAGCTTTTGCGCGGTAGAAAAGCCCTTGAACCCTTTTTCGATGATGAAAGCTGTGATGCCGCGCGGGCCAGAATTTGCATCCGTCTTGGCATAGACGATCAGCGTGTCTGCGTCCGGGCCATTGGTAATCCACATCTTGCTGCCGTTGAGAACGTAGTGATCGCCCCTGTGCTCGGCGTGCAGCTTCATGCTCACAACATCGGACCCTGCATTGGGCTCTGACATGGCCAGTGCGCCAATGTGTTCGCCGCTGACCAGTTTGGGCAGATACTTTTTCTTCTGCGCCTCGTTGCCGTTTTTGCGCAACTGATTGACGCAAAGATTGGAGTGAGCGCCATACGACAGGCCAATGGCAGGGCAGGCGCGTGAGATTTCCTCCATGGCAACCACATGCGCCAGATAACCCATATTGGTTCCGCCGTACTCCTCCTCCACGGTCAGCCCAAGCAAGCCCAGCTCACCCAACTTGGGCCAGAGTGCGTTGGGAAAGGAATTCTCCTGATCTGCCAGATCAGCCAGCGGTGCAATCTCCTTGGCCGCGAACCTTGCCGTGAGCTCCCTCAGCTGGTCGATCTCTTCGCCAAGGTCGAAATTAAGTGAGATTGAGGGCATTTGAATTCGCTCCTGAGGGATTTTTGATGTGTGCCCGGAAGGCCGGTCTGCTTGCATCCTAACTGCAAAGTGTGAAAAAGTGAACATCGATTCACTCTGCGAGTAAAGGTTCAGTTTATGGCTTACAGGCGCTCGGCTCTGATGGAGGAAAGACTCGCGGACAACCGCGATCGCATCTTGCGGGCGGCGCGCAGCCTGATTGCCAGGGGAGGCTTCCGGGAAGCCTCGATCAACGCTGTCTCAGCGAAAGCGGGTCTGTCGACTGGAGCGATCTATCGGTACTTTCCGTCCAAGACCGAGCTTTTCGTCAAGGTCCTGCAGGCAGCCGTTGATCATGAGTGCGCCATTCTCACGGGCATCATCGAGGAGCAGCATCCTTCTCATGCACAGGCCCTGCAGGCCGCCGTGGAATCCTTTTCTAACCGCGCCCTGGAAGGTCCTCACCTGGCTTATGCGTTTATTGCAGAACCCGTTGATCCTGCGGTGGAGGGCCACCGTATTGAATGCCGTCAGCAGTTCAGCAATGTGTTCAAGAAAGTGGTGCAGAGAGGTGTTGCTGCGGGCGAATTTCCGCCGCAATCAGTAGACGTTGCCGCCGCCTGCATTGTCGGCGCCTTTACCGAAGCGCTGATCCGGCCGGTCGCCTCAAGCCAGAAAAGCAGTGTGAGCAACAAGCGTCTGGTCAAGGAGATCGTGCAATTCTGTGCGCGCGCGGTCTCAGGTTCAGTGCCAACGTGAAGGGCCTGAACAGGCGCCTAAGCTTGTCGTCGTGAGAAGGCCCTGCGAGAGGTTCTGATCGCGGCACCGACATTTTTTTTGGATGTCTGGCAACTCAAGCAACCGAGGCAGATCACTTGAGTTGCCGAGCCGGATCGGCATTAGAGCGCTGTGGACACTTCCTGTTCGCTGACACCTGCATGCTCGAAAGTCGCCATCTCAGCGTGCAAAACGCAGGCAGCTTGCAGCAAGGGCAGTGCGATTGCGGCGCCGCTACCTTCGCCGAGACGCAAGCCCAGCGCGAGCAGCGGCCGGGCCTTGAGGGCTTCGAGCACCGCCTGGTGACCGGGCTCCGCGGACTGATGCGAAAACAGAAGCCAGCGCCCTGTATCCGGTGCCATGCGGATGGCACACAGTGCAGCAACACTGGTGATGAAGCCGTCCACGAGAATGGGTAATCGCCGCTGCGCTGCTGCAATCATGGCGCCGACCAGCGCCGCAATCTCGAAGCCTCCCAGGTGACGCAGAATTTCGATGGGCTGGTCCAGGGCTTCTTCGTGAAGTTTCAGCGCGCGTCCAATGATGGCCGCCTTGTGTTGCACGCCGGCTGCATCGAGCCCGGTTCCTGGGCCCGTGAGTTCCAGTGGGGAGCGCTGCAGAAGTGCGCAGGCAAGCGCGGTGGCACTGGTGGTATTGGCAATGCCCATTTCGCCCAGTATCAGCAGCTCAGCACCATCATCTGTTGCGCGCTGCGCTGCATGACGTCCCGCGTCGAGCGCCGCGCCCAGTTGTTGCAGATCCATGGCCGGGGCCTCGATGAAGTTGGCGGTGCTGGCTGCGATGCGTTCACGCCGGACACCATTTTTGGCGCTGACCTGACCGACAGTGCCCAAATCGATGATGTCCAGATGCGCGCCGAACTGACGAGCCAGAACACAGATGGCCGCACCGCCTGAAGCGAAGTTATCAATCATCTGTGCGGTCACCGCCTGCGGAAACGCAGAAACGTTTTCCCTGGCGACGCCATGGTCGGCGGCGAAGATGCTGATGTGTACGCGCTCCATATTTGGGCATTCTCTGGACTGCATTCCGGCGAGCCGGATCGCCAGTGCCTCGAGCGCGCCAAGTGAGCCCGCCGGTTTGGTGAGCTGGGTCTGTCGACGGGCTGCTGCCTGTTCGCTGTCGATATCCGGCATCGGTATGGCGCTGCTGAGCCATGCGATTTCAGCGTTCATCAGGTTTTCCTTTGAGATAGTGAGGCAGCCCCGCGACGGTCAGGATGACCTCGTCGCAGTGTTCAGCTAGCCGTTGATGCAGGACACCGGCTTCATCGACAAATCGGCGGCTGAGTTCGCCCATCGGGATGACGCCGAAGCCGGTTTCATTGCTGACCAGAATGATTCTTCCCGGCAGTTGAGGGAGCAGCTTGATCAATGCCTCGGTTTCCTCGCGCAGCAGTCCGGGCCGGGAATCGCACAACAGGTTGCTCAGCCACAGGGTCAGGCAGTCCACCAGAAGGCAGCCGTCCTCGTGTGCGTGCTCACGCAGGGCTGCTGGCAGATGCACGGGCACTTCCAATGTTTGCCAGTGGGCGGGGCGACGGCAGCGATGCGTCTCGATGCGTGACTGCATTTCTGCATCGCCCGGGTTCGTGGCAGTGGCGACGTAGCGCACGGCGCATCCGCTGCGAGACGCCCGTTCTTCGGCCAGACGGCTCTTGCCACTCTTGACGCCGCCGAGAATGAGACTGGCGTTGCTCATGTGAAACGACGACTCGCAGACAGAATCCTGTAGATCAGTTCAAGCAGACGTGCGGGGTGGCCAGTCTGTGCTGCCACAGACTGTTCATGCGATGGGTGCAAGGATGTTGCCCGTGAAGAATGCATGTCGTGCCATCGCCTGTGATCGATCCATGCTGTGAATGGGTCTGCTCGCGAGAAACAGATTGTGGAAACCACAGCTTGGCTCTTCATGCCGAGATCCCTTTCGCTGATAAAGGCTCGAACTGCGTCTCGAGCGCGGCTGACAGACGCAGCCAGTCTGCTTCGCTGCCGGGCAGGCCGAAGCGCAATGCATCTTCTTTGCGGAAGCGACGCACCAGGATGCCCTGCTGCGCGAGGTGACGATGTGTCAGACGCGCTTTGGGTAGGCGCACGTAACGAAACAAGTCGCAGTGGCCTATCGGACTCAGACCGTGCAGGCCAAGCAAGTGGTGCAGTCGCTTTGCGGCGTGGGCAAGACGATGACGCTGCATGGTCTGCCACTCGCGATCCTGCAGCGCTGCACTTGCGACCTCGCGCGTGGGGCCGGCCATGCGCCAGGGGCCGAGTGCATTGCGCAGTCTCGATTGCAATCTGAAATCCGTGATGACAAAGCCGGCGCGTGCCCCGGCAAGCCCAAAGAACTTGCCCAGCGAGCGCAGGATGATGAGACCCTGATCGACGCTGCCATCGATCAGCGAGGAGGACTCTTGCGCTTCGACGAAAGCTTCGTCAATCACCAGCCAGCCGCCACGGTGTGCCAGACGCACATGCCAGTTGCGCAGCGTTTGTGAATCAAAGATGCGTCCATCCGGATTGTTAGGCCGGCACAGCACGAGCACGTCAAGCCGATCGAGCTGCGTATCGATAGAGTTTGCGTCGAGCAATGTCACCGCGTGTCCAGCACGACGCCAGGACTCGGCATGCTCGGCGTAGCTGGGCCGCAGCACGCCCACGTTCGAGCGGGAACGCAGTGTGGGCAATGCACGAATTGCGCTTTGTGATCCGGCGACCGCCAGTGCAGGGGCGCCGTAATAGGCTTCAGCAACTGCATCGAGCGCGTCATGTTCTTCGGGTAGACGATGCCAGCTGCGCGCGCTTGGCTTGAAGCCGCGTTCTTCAATCCATGACCAGGGACTGATGCCGGTGGACAGGTCCAGCCAGTGTTCCGGCGCGATGCCCCAGCGTTGGCTGGCGCGCAATAGCTGGCCGCCGTGCTCAAGCATGCAAGTGCCATGCAATGAGCGCTTCGGTCAGGACTGCGACGGCCAGCCACAAGACAAGCGAATGTCGCACCAGACGCAGCGCGCGTTCGATATCCTGAGCTTGCGGCGCCAGCCCGTCACCGAGTACCGGGCGCTGGTGCCACTCACCCGCATAGCGCGCCGCGCCACCGATGCGCAGGCCCAGTGCACCCGCACCAGCTGCCATGACCGGACCGGCATTGGGGCTGTCCCATGCCGGCGCTTGCGTGCGCCAGCAATGCAGCGCCGCCCGCGTTTTTCCCAGCAGTGCGTAACTCAGTGCGGTGAGTCGGGCAGAAGGCCAGTTCAGAAGATCGTCGAAGCGCGCGGCTGCCCATCCAAACTGCATATAACGCACATTGCGATAGCCCCAGCTCGCGTCCAGCGTATTCGCGAGGCGATACAGCAGTGCACCGGCGCCGCCTGCCACGACAAACCAGAACAAGGGACCAAAGACGCCGTCGCTGCCGTTTTCAAGTATCGATTCGGTAGCTGCAGGCGCGGGTTCAATGGCGGCGGAATCGCGGCTGACGATGCGGGCAGTCAGTTGTTGTGCCTGTTGCTGATCGCCAGCTGCGAGCGCTGCGGCAATCGGCCTCGCGTGATCGTGCAGGCTGCGATGACCGAGTGCGAAATACAGCAGGCTGATGTCGAGGATCAGGCTCGCCCAAGTCGGAAGCCGCATTTGCAGATAAAGAGTCAGCGCGGTCAGCGGCAGCAGCAGGATTGCCACCGCCAGCGCGCCGCGCCGTCGTGTTGGTTGGTAGATTCGGGATTCCACCTTGCTGATGCATCGCCCGAATCCCACCAGCGGGTGCCAGCGGCGCGGTTCCCCAAGGCCCGCATCCAGCAGTGCGGCCATGATCATGCTCAGTGCAGTCACCTTGCCCTATTCCCACTGCCGTTAGGTTCAATGCTCTGGTGTAAGCCCAGTGTCATTGCCGCAACGAAGATTTCAAAAATGACGCGCGCATTCCGGTGCTGATGATCAGGCGGTTCGCAAACTGCATCTGCGATCAGCCGCAATTGTTCTGGAAATGCACACAAGATCATTGCAGGTTCAGAATCCCTGCCCCCTCATCGGCAAAGCAATTGGCACCTCGCTGAGTGCGCACCGGCAAGCTCATGGCTCGAACAGCGCTGCCGTCGCCAATGGATTGGACGCAAAGTAAAAGTGAACGTAGGACGCCGTCAGGCGACCTTGCTGATAGATCGCTTCGCGACAGGCGCCGCCGTTAGGATTGCGGGCGTTTGCGATAGGGACAAGCGGTGTTTCACAAGCGGAGTAGTGGAAGCTGTGGCCACGCAATTCGCCCAGTGGGTGATCCCAGGCCTGCATGCCCAGCGCCGCAAATCGCGTCTGCATCCGGCAGCGCCCGGGCAACAGGCCAAACATGGCGTGCTCAATGCCGTCGCGATCCTGCAAAGATTCGAACAGACTGATCAGGCCGCCGCATTCGGCCAGCAGCGGTTTGCCTGCTGCGTGGTGGGCATGCAGCGCTGCGCGCATTGCCTGGTTTGCGGACAAAGTTGCGGCGTGGAGTTCCGGGTAGCCCCCGGGCAGCCAGAGCGCATCGCATTCGGGCAGCGCGCCTTGCGTCAGTGGCGAGAAAAAAATCAGTTCAGCGCCGAGCTCGCGGAGCACATCCAGATTGGCTGGGTACACAAAAGCATAGGACGCATCACGCGCAATTCCGATGCGTACGCCGGCGAGTCGGGGCGGGCATGTTTCTACTACAGCGTCGCCGAAATCCGTGCTGGGGATCGAATCAAAAGGCACCGCTTCGCCCAGGGCATTCGCAGCAGCATCGAGGCGTGCATCCAGGTCGTCCAGTTCGGCTGCTTGCACAATCCCCAGGTGTCGTTCCGGCAGGCTGAGTTGCTCGTCTCTGGGCAATGCGCCCATGAAGTGCAGGCCGTCGGGAAGACTGTTGGCGAGCATGTCGCGATGACCGGGGCTGCCTACGCGATTGGCGATGACGCCGTGCAGGTGCAGGGTGGGGCGGTACTGAGACAGGCCCAGCGCCAGAGCGCCAAAGGTTTGCGCCATCGCCGAACCATCGATCAGTGCCAGCACGGGCAGGTCGAAGGTTTCGGCCAGGTCCGCACTTGATGGCTTGCCGTCAAACAGACCCATCACGCCCTCGATGAGGATCAGATCTGCTTGCGCCGCAGCGAGCGCGAGACGGCGACGACACTCGGCCTCGCCCAGCATCCACAGGTCGAGCTGATACACCGGTGCCAGGCTGGCCGCCGACAGAATCATGGGATCAAGAAAATCTGGCCCGGTCTTGAAGACGCGCACCCGCAGCCCGGATTGCGCGGCGCGACGCGCCAGGGCAGCCGTTGCCATGGTCTTGCCTTGCCCGGATGCCGGTGCCGAGACCAGTAATGCGCGACAAGTGCTCACCAGTCCACACCTCGCTGTGCCTTGATGCCTGCACGAAAGGCGTGCTTTTCGTCGTGCAGTTCACTGACGGTATCTGCTGCCGCACGCAAATCTGGGGGTGCTGCGCGGCCGGTGATCACCACGTGCTGGTTCGCCGGGCGTGTGCGCAAATCGCCCAGCACCGCATCCAGCTCCAGCCATCCGTACTTGAGCGGGTAGGTCAGTTCATCGAGCACGACCAGATCAATCGTCTCGTCGCGGAAGAACGCTCGGACCTGCTCCCAACCCTGCTGGGCGGTCTGGATGTCGCGCGCCAGGTTCTGGGTTTCCCAGGTGAAGCCTTCGCCAAGCACCAGCCAGGGCACGCCTTGAGCGCGAAAGAAGGCTTCTTCTCCCGTATCCGAGCGACCCTTGATGAACTGTGCGACACCCGCTTTCAGACCATGGCCCAGAGCGCGAGCCACCATGCCGAAGGCTGAGGAGCTTTTGCCTTTGCCATTTCCGGTCAGGACCAGCAGCAGGCCGCGTTCGTCCTGAGCGGCATCGATACGGGCATCAACCACCTCTTTCTTGCGCTGCATGCGTCGCTGGTGTCTTTCCGCGCGGCCCGTGTTTTCTTCGCTGTTACTCATCGGCTTGTGGCCACCCTGGGGTTTGTCAGCTCACGCACGCCCATATGCATCACGCCAGCAACTGCGACATACATCGCGAGATAGCCAATATGCGGTGACAAGTATTGAGCGATGCGCGGCAGGAAGCCTGCAATGCTCGGGTCCGCATAACGCCCGGAGAAAAAATAGAAGCCGCCACCGGAGCACATGTAGGCCACGCAGGCGCCCGCGATCAGGCACAGCCCCAATGGCAAAAGCGTACTAAGCTCATTGCGATGGCAATTTGCATAGACGCGACCGGCAAACCATAGCGAACCATAAGCCGGTACCAGCGCCCAGTACGCCGGAGACAGGCACCACTGCGTGATGCGCCCGGCTTCGAGCAGCGAGAAGTCGATCAGCGAAGCCAGCGCAAAAAAAGCAGCGAATCCCCAAAGCGGACGAAGATATACGCCGGCGAGAAAGAACACCGCCCAGGATGCGCTGGGCAACGCGTCGATGCTGGCGAAGTGCGTGCCGCGTGTGACCAGCATGGCCACGGCCAGAAGTGCGGCGACGGCAAACTGCGATGCGTTAGACATTCTCGAGATGGCCATGATCTATTTGTCCGCCGGCATGTCGTCGGATTCACTGATCGGCGCGCCGAATGCGCGTTGCAGACTGACATGCACCAGTGCTGCTGCTCCGATGTAGGCGCAGGGCACCAACAGGAACCAGCGGTAGTACTGGGTGAAGCGCTCAAGGTACTGGGCGAGGTTGGGTTCCGGATAACGACCGCCAAACCAGTAGAAGCCCCCATTTGAAATTACATAGGCCAGCGTGGTCGCGATGAATGCACTTGTGGCCAGCATCACCAGTCCGCGCCAATTCTGATTGGCGTATCTGCGCAAGCAATGCCCGCCCAGCCACATCGCAGCGTAAGTGGGGACCAGAAACCAGTAGGCAGGGGTCACGCAGAAATTGCTGACGCCCATGTACTGAATAGCGACCCAGTCGATTGCCACCGACAGGACGATCAACAGCGGAAACGCCCAGCGGGCCATGCTGGCCAGATAAAAGCCGGCGATGAAAAACACCGCCCACGATGCGTCAGGCAGTTCGAGGAAATGCTCGATGGGCTGGAAGCGCGTAATCAGCATCAGCAGCGCAAGGCCCCCGAGTATGAGCAGCAAGGCCTGTCGGGGCAGTGTCAATGGAGTCGGCATGACGGTGTTTCCTTTTCCGATAAAGTTTAGAGCGGCGGGGTATAGCGAATCGTTGCCATGAACGAGCCGCCGTAGGTGGCATAGGTGGCGGCGGTCTCATAGGTCTTGTCCAGCACGTTGCGACCCTCCAGCTGCAACTGCCAGTCCGGCATCACCTGCAGTGCGGCGCGCAGATTGATCAGGCCATAGCCTGGTAGTTCGGAGCTGTTGGAAAGGTTGTCAAAGCCGCTGGATGCACCGAACACGGTGACGCCCATGCTCAGTCGCTTCCAGTCGTAATCGATATCGACGCGGCCTGTTCGCTCGCGGCGGCGTGGTAGCGTGTTGCCATCATTTGCTGCGCCGGAATTATCTTCGGGCTTGAGCCATGTCAGGTAGCTGGCTACGCGCAGGCTTTTCCATCGTGTCCCGAACTGCGCTTCCACGCCGCGGATCTGAGCCTGCGCGATATTGGCCGGCGCAAAAATGCTCGAATCGTAGGCAATCATGTTTTCAATTTCGGTCTGGAATGCGTTCAGTGCCCACCACAGAGAACCGCGCTGGCTGGACAAGGAGACCTCGAAATTTTCTGCTTCTTCCGGCTCAAGATTCGCGTTGCCGTAACCGGGAAAATAAAGCTCGTTGAAAGTGGGGGCCTTGAACGCGGTGCCGTAGCTGATGCCTGCGCGCAGATCAGCGGCAAAGTGCAGGCCGTAAGACAGGCCGCCGGTTTGGTGACGACCGAACTGCTCGTTGTCATCGCTGCGAACACTGGCCTGGAAATCGTGCCGCCCGATCGCAGCGCGGTACTTTGCGAAGACACCTGTGTTGTCGCGCTCATTCACCGCAAAGGCTGTGCGGCTGTCCACCTCATCCATCTGATGATCACTGCCCACCGCCACGCGGTGGCCCGCTGCCAAGGACACTTCATTGATCAGCGACAGGTAGTTGCGCTGGGTGTCAAAGTTTCCGGTGAACGCGCCATTGAGGAAGTTGTCCGACTCGTCACGGCTCTGCCCAGCAGAAAGATTCATGGTCCATGCCGGCAGGGGACGGAGCCGGCCGTGCAGTCCCAGAACCTGGGTCTGGGTTTCGCTTTCATTCTGGAAGCTGCTATCGAAGTCGTTCTTGCCGTGCGCCAACAAATAGCTTGCAGATATTTCGGCTGCTTCGTTGAAGGTGTAACCCAGGCGCGCAGAGCCAGCTCGATTGTCGTAAGCATCCTTGTCCGGCTCGGCAACGGACGGGCGCACGTTGATGCCATCCGTGTGTCGACCGCTGACACCCACGCCGTACCAGAACCGGCCGATGCCGCCGCGTAGTCCTGCTTCAAGCCTGCTGTCGCCGCGCGTGCCGCGCCCAGCTGAGAAAGAGGCCACGGCGCCCTTGCCATTGCCACGACGCGTGAAGATCTGGATGACCCCGCCAATGGCTTCCGAGCCGTACAGGCTTGAACGCGGACCGCGCACGATTTCTATTCGTTCGATCTGGTCAATCGGGATCTGTTCAAACGGTGTGCTGCCGCTGGTTGCAGAGCCGACCTTGATGCCGTCAATCAGCACCAGCACGTGGTCGGATTCGGTGCCGCGGATAAATAGCGATGTTGATTTTCCCGGGCCGCCGTTGCTGGCTATCGTCAGGCCGGGCAGGCCAAGGAACAGGTCCTGCACATCCGTGGATTGCAGGCGCTCGATCTGTTCACGCGACACCACCGTGACGGGCGCCAGCGTGTCGACCAGCTTTTCCTCAGCGCGCGAGGCGGTGACGACGATGAGCGAAGATTCAGGCTCTTGCGCATGTACAGAAACAGGGATAGCAGCCATCAAGGCCACTGGAACCAAAACACGATAAAACACCAAGCACGCTCCTGGCGTTGCCCCACGCAACGCAACGGTCATATGAATGACGGTTCGTGATCAGTGAGTTCAGAGCAGACGGGTGCTGGAGATGATGCGTGCTCCGGCAGCCTTCACTCTGGACCTCGCCCACCGCGAGCCATCGGCTTGCTTCGGGCCGGTCTCCGGACTCGCGAGCAAGATCCCGTGGATCTCCGGGAGGACCGCCTTCCCATGCCGTATCGGCATCGTGGCGTGTGGACCTCTCTGACTCGCTTACCGTTGCGGGGGCAGTGCCGGGATTGCGAATCGCCTTGCAGCGATCAGCGCACCGGCTTCCCGTTTCACCCTTTGACGCGAATGCGACAAAGGACACCAGAAGCGCGGCAAGTCTATGCGCTGCAAGCTGCTGACAGCAATGGCGCTTTGTCGCAAACCATTTGAAACAATCGGGCAGGTTCGCAATCAAGCCCCAACCACTGCCCGCGAGGAATGCCTTGCAGGCAACCCCGAATTACGCGCAAAGGGCCCGCATGTGCCACAAGCAAGATGGGCTTGCCTGCCGATTGATTCACGATGTCGGCCAGTGCGCTGAGCACGCGACGGGACATTGCATCAGCGCTCTCGCCGCCGGGCGGGCGAAAACCCCAGGGATCATCTGCCCAGGTGTCGATCAGGGCGCGATCAATGTCATCGAAACGCTGCATCTCCCATTGTCCGAAATCCATTTCCTGCAGGCGCGCGTCGAGGCGAAGCGGCGCACCTGACTCCGCCAGGCGCTGCGCAAGACCGAGGCAGCGGCGGGCCGGGCTGGACCAGATCACTGCATCCTGCGGGACAGCGGCGCGTAGTCGGGTGATGTCGGTTTCTGGCATTGGCTGCGCTGGGACATCACTGCGCCCGTAGCAGATGCCTTGAGCAAGTGCGACAGGCGGGTGGCGAAGCAGGAACAGCTTGATCAGGTCAGGCTGGCGCATAAGGCCAGATAGATCGAAATTTCCACAATTTGTTGCGTAGCGCCCAGGCAGTCCCCGGTGTAGCCGCCGATGCGCTTTCGAAAATATGCGATGCAAGCCAGCGTGGACGCCGCCACCACGCCAAGCAGCGCAATCACTGCCGGCAATGAGATGGAACTGAGGGCCCAAGCCAATAGCAATGCAATGGCGCCGGTTGCAGCACCTACCTGCCATTCAACCAGCCCCATGCTTTGAGCCACCGGCTTTGCGCGGGCCGAGTCATCCATGCGCACGTAATCCAGACGCAGCATGACGCTCAATGCGCCAGCGCGCGAAACGGTGTGCGCCAGGAACAAGGCTGCCATTGCCAGGCTGACACTTGCCGTGGCGATGGCGCTGAGCAACGAGAATTTCAGTAGCAAAGCGATCAGCAGCGCCGCAGCACCATAGGTGCCGATGCGCGAGTCTTTCATGATTTCAAGCACGCGCTTGCGATCAAGCCCACCGCCGAAGCCATCCGCCGAGTCAGCCAGGCCATCTTCGTGAAACGCGCCGGTCAGCAACAGCGAGAATGTCATCGACAGTAGCACCGCAACACCTGGCGGCCAGAACTGGCATGCGAGCATCAGCACCATCGCCGACAGCAAACCCACCAGGCTTCCCACCAGTGGGAAATAGCGCGCAGCGCGACTCAGCTCTGTATCTGACCAATGCTCAAGCGCAGGCACTGGAACGCGCGTGAAGTAGCCCAGCGCAATCCAGAGGCGGCGGATTTCAGTGGAGAGGGTCATCTGACCAGACGCTGATCGCGCAATGGTTCGACAGCCCCATATTCTGCGAATGAGATGACGCGCAGCAATAAAGTCTCACGAAACTGGCTTGCTAATGCATTGAAATTGATGAGGGTCAAAATAATTTTGATTTGAGTAAAGTCTGTCGGTCCGTCTGGAGCGACCCGCGAGCGCATTCTACGAGTCCTGCGCCCGAAAGCTCCACGCTGGCGGGGTGACTGAATTTGATGTCGGCGCGCTAACCCAAGTCGTTCGCATATTGGGCCGGGGGGCGGTGCCCTGAGGTCTTTTTTTTGAACCAGGACATTCTTGAAACGGACTTTTGGGTGGGCAAGTGGTTGTAGCGTTGCTTTGAACTCGTGGAGTGTCAGGTAGTCGAGGCTCGAATGTGGCCGCACGGTGTTGTAGTGCTGTCGACAGCCTTCGATTATTGCCTTCGCCACCCGTGTGGATCGAAACCATTCGAGCGACAGACATTCATCTCGAAACTTGCCGTTGATAGATTTGTCGGTGCCATTCTGCCAAGGTTTGCCGGGGTCGATGTGGGTCGATTGAATCCCGGATTGAACGATCCATTCCAAGATGGCCTTTGGCACGAACTCCGGGCCATTGTCTGACTTCATGTAACGGGGCGCACCGTGAAGGCCGACCAGCCTGCTCAGCACCTTGATGACACGACGGCTTCGGCTTGAGCCTGCCACGTCGATCGCCAAGCACTCTCGCGTGTACTCGTACACGACGGTCAGGCACTTGGGCCGCTGGCCATCGGCACAAGCATTGAAAACGAACTCGTAAGCCTAGGCGTGATTTCTGGAATCCGGTGGTAGCGGCCTAGGCCGTGCCATGGCGGCACGACGACGAGGCCGCTTTCTAGGCGCCTGCGACTCGCTTGCTGCCAGATGCGCTGGCAGCGATCTGGACTCATCTCAAAGCCTTCTCGGCGCAGGAAGAGCAGGATACGGCGTTGGCCGTAGCGGGGATACAGGGCAGATAGCCTCTTCACAGGGCGGATAGCAGCCAAAAGGACGATGGCATTGGCGGGCCCGGAAGCGGCCATCACCGCCTGTCCATTTTGCGAGTAGCCCTATCCGACCAGTCGGGCCAGAATGCAGCCTAAGAAGTCCGCATTCGGTCCAAATGCTTATGCCGCAGGTGACCTTTTCCCCGATAACCGGACAGTCAGAAATGGAGATTTCCGGCCTGTGAATGCTGTTTACGGTACTCGATGGGTGTCATCCCGCCGAGTGACTGATGCGGTCTTTCCTTATGTCGCGCTGGCTCCGATGGGCGAGATCGATCTGAGCCCATATGCCTCCGTAATCGCATGGATCGAGCGCTTAAAGCAGCTTCCAGCCTTTGTTTCTATCGCCGGACTTTGATTGCAGGGTGCGCTGGATACTGCGGGGTGCCGGTCGTCCGAGCCGCCGCTTGGCTGAACTCCCTTCGCTTGAAGGGCTCAGGATTTTCGCTTCGAAGTAGGCGTCTCGCTTGCGTGAAGCGCGGCGAGCTTTCCGGTCTTGACCGCCACTGCGACAGCAGCTCCCCGTGATCCGACACCGAGCTTTTCGTAGACGTTGTGAAAATGCCATTTCACGGTCGAAATGGAGACCAGCATGGCGTCGGCGACGTCCTTATTGCTTAGTCCAGCTTGAGCTAATCGCAGTAGGTCGAGTTCGCGCCGCGTGAGTTCCGTTTCGCTGGCTTCGGACGGAATCTCCGCTTTCTTGCCGACGGACTTCATCCTGCGTTTTGTTGGAGAAGGTTTCTCCGGTGCGGGCGAAGAATACTCCGATCGCAGACCCTGCTTTAGCGCCTTTTGAATCGTCAGGCGCGGTTGGAGGTCTTGCATACTTAAGCCTTTGCGGCGCTCCTCCATGTGTTCCAACAGCGGCTGCAGAAGATTGCCTGCAGAGAGGATGGGAAACAAATGATGCTCATCCGTCGCGCCCGAAATGGCACGATCAAGCTGCCGCATGGCATCAGAATGATTTCCGGCCGCCCAAAGTGCGAGCGCTCGGTAGGTCGTGATGGACAGGTACTGCGGCCCCTTTTTTGGCGCGCCTCGACTCTGTTGCAAGGAGGTGAGGATTCGCAGGGCAGATTTGTGATTCCCCGCATGAAGCTTCATTCGGGCGTCGAGCAAGCGCAGGGCAGTGCGCCTGGATCTGAGCCAGCCGATATCGGATTCGGCATCATCAAAAATGCGTGTGCGCGCTGCCGCTTTTTCGGCCCAGTCCAGTTCCCCCGCTGTGAGCATGAGCGACACCTGTTCCATAGCCAACATCCAGAAAAGGCGCTGGTGTTGTTCGCGCAAGGCCGCGTCCTGCCCGGCTTCAAGAACGGTCTGTGCTAAGCCAATCTCCCCACGACGGACCAGCAGGCGAGCTTCATTGCGCAACGCCACTAATTGAGGCTCCACCGGGCCAAAGATTTCCTTGAAAGCCCGCCCGACATCGATCGAGCGCGCTGCAGATTCCATATCACCGCGTTGCACGGCGATTTCGGCTTCGAGGAGTGCAGCCAGTCCAGCAACGTAGCTTTTTTGTCCCAGGCCAAGGTTTGCGGAGTCACGGCGAACCCGCTCACTCAGTCGTTCCGCCGCCTGGAGGTGTCCCTGTTCCACGTCGATCAGTCCATGCAGAAAATCGCCCCAGGCTGACAGGTAGGCTGCGTCGGCCAAGTGACCGTGCTGATGAGCGGAAACTGCGAATCGACGGCTATCCTCGAAGTTCAGTTTGGCGAAGTGGCTGTAGCTCAAGCAATTGCCCAGGGTGGCGATCAGGAAGGGCTCGTTGTCCGGCACCCTGGGCAGTAGTGCATCCGATCGACGAATGCATTCGTCGATTGTGTCCGCGCAGGCACATGTTGCCGCTTGGACGACGCCGGTCCAGAGGAGCCAGCGCTCCCGCTCCGGCTTACTGAGCTTCCAGGTATTGTTCTTGAGGCCATGAAGCACCGACTCGGCCATGTCCATGGCACGCGCCGTATCTCTTGAAAAGGCGCACGACCAGGCGTGTGCGAGCAACAGATCTGGGCGTTTGGCGTGATACGCCTCGGGTAGCCGCCTCATCCAGTCGCGTACCGTGTAGTGATCGCCCCTGAATGCGGACGTTCTCAGCGCATGTACTGAGATGAGGTCGGCGGCTTGATCATAGTGTTCCGCTTCCAAGGCGTAGCGAATGGCTTGGTCGGCTTCGCCGTTCTTCTCATACCAACGCGACGCTGCGAGGCAGGTCTGCCGATAGGCATCCGGGTCGGACTTGCGAAATTCGTTCTGGAGAAACTCGGCGAACAAATGGTGATATCTCGACCACCGACCTTCGTGGTCCAGGGTGATCAAAAACAGGTTGGCGCGGCGAATCTCGTCCAGCATCGCCTCAGCGTCTTCGGCTGCGCCGATGGCTTCACAAAGCTTCGGGGTCATTCGGCGGAGCACGGACGTGCGAAGCAGGAAGTGGCGAACGTTCTTTGGCTGAGACTGGATCACGCTCTCTGCCAAATAGCGGGTGAGATCCAAGTCTCGTCCAGAAAAGCTTCGCAGTAGTTCTGATGCTTGCCCTGGATACCGTCGTAATGCCAGTGCAGCGAGTTGGACACCCGTTGGCCAGCCTTCGGTGATGTCGACCAACTGTTGAACATCTTCGGTGCTCAGATTCAAGTCGTGGTAACGGCGCAGAAACAGATCGGTCTGGTCCCGATCAAAGTTCAGTTCCTCCTGCTTAATCTCGACGGCGCGTCCCGCCAAGGACTGTTTCACCAGCTTCAACGGAAGCTGGTGTCGGCTCGCGATAATCAGTGTCATGGTCGGGGGCAGGTGTTCAATCAGCCCATTTAGAAATCCAATCAGATGCGTGTCGCTGATATTTTGGAAGTCATCCAGACATATCGCAAAGCGGTAGGTTAGCTTGGACAGGTGACTGACTAGGCGATTGAAGAAGGCATCGAAGTCGCGTACGGGATTCGCGCTCAAGGCCACCAGCTCCTCGTAGGCGAATTCCGGTGCAATGACTTGTATGGCACTGATGACGTAGCGCGCGAAGGTGGCCGGGTCATTGTCTTCCTTGTCCAGACCGAGCCAGCAAGTGCCGACACCTTGGTCCATCAGTCCGCGATGCAGGTCGGCCATGAGGCTCGATTTGCCAGATCCGGCGGGTGCCACGAGCGCGATGGTTTGTCCGTGTCCTTGCGCCAGAGTTCGAGAGACAAATTCGTGACGCGAAATCGCTCGAACGTCTAGCACGGGAGGGTAGAGCTTGCTCGCGATCAGGCCGTCCAACAGGCTGTCTGGCTTGGGTTGCACCCTGGTCTCCTCGTGATCCGATACTGAATCTGTTGAATTGTTGAATTGTTGAAGCTGAAATGTGCCGGAATTGGTGTCAAGAAAAAACCGATCTAAGGATCGGTTTATCCGCATCCATCACGTTCTATATTGCAGTCGTCGTACGGCTGTCCAGACCTTGCCGCGAGGCCGGCCTACCTAGATAACAGAAGTTGGATGGAGACTCTGATGAACAGTACTTCCGCGCCGGCAGCCGATGCCAACGTGATTTCGAATTACCGGGATGAGAAACGCCACTGGTGGTGGTTGCCCCTTTTCGTTGCCATCTCGCCCACCCTGGGTATCTACTTGGCCCACGCCACCGGAACCATGGCTTGGCTATGGCTCACGGCAATCCTCTGGTACGTGATTCTTCCGATCGCTGACGCGGTGATTGGCCGTGACAGCCGAAACCCGCCGGACGCCGCCGTGCCCACCATGGAGTCGGACAAGTACTACAAGGCGCTCGTCTACGCCTCTGTGCCGTTGTTTTACGTTACCTGGATGGTCGGAGCCTGGGCGGTTGGAACCCAAAATTACGGCTGGGTCGGCTACCTGGGCGTGAGCCTGGGCGTCGCGCTCACCAACGGCCTCGCGCTGGTCGTTGGGCATGAAATCGGGCACAAGAACACCAAATTCGAGAAGCGTCTCGCCCAGATTGTCCTGGCCGTCCCCGCTTACGGACATTTCTCGGCCGAGCACAACCGCGGACACCACAAGGACGTGGCCACTCCAGACGACCCGGCTTCATCGCGATTCGGCGAAACCCTGTACTCCTTTGTGTTGCGCGAAATTCCGGGCGCCTGGAAGCGTGCCTGGCACGATGAAAAGGTGCGCTTGGAGCGCCAGGGCAAAGGACTGTTTCATCCCTCGAACGAGTTGCTGCAGTCCTTCGCTATTACGGCTGTGATGTATGGTTCCGCGCTGGCATTGTTGGGCCCGGGGATCATCCCGTTCCTCCTGATCTCGACCTTTTGGGGTTGGCAGTTCCTGTCCACCTCCAATTACATCGAGCACTATGGACTGTTGCGCCAGAAGCTGCCGAATGGGCGCTTTGAGCGCTGCCAGCCCGAACATTCGTGGAATGCGGATCACCTCATTTCCAACCTGATGCTGTACCAGCTTCAGCGCCACTCCGATCACCACGCCCGTCCGACGCGTTGCTACCAGGCGCTTCGTACCGATCATGCGCCGGAGTTGCCGGGCGGTTATCCGCTGTGCTTCACGCTGGCCTATTTCCCGCCACTCTGGCGTGCCGTCATGGATCACCGCGTGCTCGAGGTCTACAAAGGCGACATCACGCGGGTGAACATCCAGCCGAGCAAGCGCGACAAGATTCTGGCGAAGTACGGCGCGCGAGTGCCGGCAACGACGGGAGCCTGAGTCATGGCTCGCTACCAATGTCCCGGCTGCAGCTATATCTACGATGAGGCCAAGGGCGACAAACATGAGGGTTTCGCGCCCGGAACAAGCTGGTCCCAGATTCCGGAAGAGTGGGCATGTCCCGATTGCGCGGTCCGCGACAAGGTCGACTTCCAGCCGATCGACGCTGCGGCAAGCTGATCGCTGACCCACTGAGTGGCAGCATCGGGGGCGAGGCCCTCGATGTCGCCCGGTTCGTCGCGCCTCCTCAAGTAACGAAATTGTCTGCCTGCCCCAGACGGGGAGACGGCTGACCGATGAAAAGAAAATCTATGAGATCACTTCGTGTTTTTGCCCTGATGGTTGTCGCCCTGGCACTCGGCGGTTGCGGCAAACCGTCGAGTCCGGCCTCTTCGGCCGCGGCCGTCGACTCAACATCTGCCGATCAATGGACCTCCACGGCGCTGGCCGCGGTCGATGGCGTGCGCATTGTCGCTGCCGACGACGAGCCAGAGGCTTGGATGGCGCACGGCCGCACCTATAGCGAACAGCGCTTCAGCCCGCTCGCGTCCATCAATGACGGAAATGTTGGCCAACTTGGGTTGGCATGGGCTTACAAGCTCGACGTGGACCGCGCGACCGAAGCTACGCCCATAGTGGTCGATGGGGTCATGTACGTGACCGGCGCCTATTCGATTGTCAGTGCGCTGAATCCGGTCACGGGTCAGGAGCTCTGGAAATATGACCCGAAAGTGCCGCGCGACTTCGACCGGCACGGGTGCTGCGACGTCGCCAACCGTGGTGTGGCGGTGTGGAAAGGCAAGGTCTATTTCGGCAGTTATGACGGCCGCTTGATCGCGCTGAATGCCGCCAGCGGTGAAAAAGTGTGGGAAGTCGATACTGTTCTTGACCACGATCGTAGTTACACCGTCACGGGCGCGCCCCGGATCATCAAGGGGAAGGTCATCATCGGAAACGGGGGCGCAGAGTTTGGCGTGCGCGGCTACATCACCGCTTATGAGGCCGCAACGGGCAAACAGTCCTGGCGCTTCTTTACCGTCCCCGGCGATCCTTCCAAGCCTCCCGAAGACAAGGCGATGGAAATCGCCCTGCCTACCTGGAAGGGGGACCGTTGGTGGACCAGCGGTGGTGGTGGCGGTGGTACCGTTTGGGATTCGATGGCCTACGATCCAGAGTTGGATCTGCTTTACATCGGCACCGGTAACGCATCCATCTGGAATCGTGAAACCCGTAGTCCGGGCGGTGGCGACAATCTTTTTGTGTCGTCGATCGTGGCGCTCAAGCCAGACAATGGCGAGTACGTCTGGCATTACCAGACCACGCCCGGTGACACATGGGATTACACTGCAACGCAGCACATCGTGCTGGCCGATCTTGAGATCGATGGCAAGCCGCGCAAGGTGTTGATGCAGGCGCCCAAGAACGGCTTTTTCTATGTCATCGACCGAGCCAGCGGCAAGCTGCTCAGTGCCGAGAAGTTTGCGCCAGCCAATTGGGCGACACACGTTGACATGAAAACGGGTCGGCCGGTGGAAACGCCGGAGGCCAACTGGCTCGACAAACCCAGCTTGATTTCGCCCGGGCCGCTAGGCGCGCACAATTGGCAGCCGATGTCGTTCAATCCCACGACAGGGCTGGTCTACATCCCCATGCAAGACGTGGCAGCGCTATACGTGCCCGATCCGAAGCAGCGGTTCACGGGTAAGGGCAACTGGCACATGGGAACCGCGCCAATCGACCTGCCGGAGAACAATCCGGGAGCTTTGGCCGGTATCCAGGCCATGCAAAAGGGCAACCTGGTCGCCTGGGACCCGGTCGCTCAGAAGGAAGTTTGGCGCCAGGCCTACACGACTCCTTGGAATGGCGGCACCTTGAGCACCGCCGGAAATCTGGTATTTCAAGGGTCTGCGGACGGGCGTTTCATTGCCTATGCCGCCGACAAGGGTGACAAGCTGTGGGAGGTGCCGGCGAGCACCGGCGTCATGGCCGGCCCGATAACCTACTCGATTAACGGCGAGCAGTATGTGAGCGTTGCCGCCGGGTGGGGCGGTGCCTATCCCGTGATTCTCGGCGGCGTTTCCGAACCCGCGAAGGTGTTGCCCGATGCGCGGGTGCTGACCTTCAAGATGGGTGGCAGGGCGCAGATGCCAACCACGCCTGAACTACCAGCACGCCAGCCAGAGCCGCCGAATACGCGGCTCGACGAAAGCGCCGTCGCTTCAGGTCGAACGCTGTACAACGGTCATTGCGGCATGTGCCATGGGCCGAGCGCGATCAGTGGCTCGGTTATGCCCGACCTGCGTTACCTGAGCGCGGAAAAACATCAAATCTTCGTCGGCATTCTTGCCGGGGCCTACGCAAACCGAGGGATGCCGTCTTTCAACGACACTTTGGATGCCGAGCAGGTGGACAGCATCCACCAGTACCTGATCCAACGCGGCCGCGATCTGCGGGCCTCGTTGGGGGCTGCAAAGCAATGAAATTTTCGATGGGCTCCTGTGGTCCAGATGGAGACAGCAAATGAAGAAGTGGCGATGTGTGGTGTGTGACTGGGTGTATGACGAAGCCGAAGGACTGCCGGAAGAGGACATTCCACCGGGTACACGCTGGGAAGACATTCCGGACGATTGGACCTGTCGCGACTGCGGTGCGCCAAAAGCCGATTTCCAAATGGTCGAGATCTAACTTGACCCGAAACATCCGTTTGTAACCCGCAAGCTCCGACCAAACCGAGACAACGCTAGAGAGCGCGGGAATCGATGAGAGGAGGAAGTAATGCGCAACGTCGAAAATTCGGCAAGCGGCATACAGTGGCCTTCGCCAGAATCGACATTCCCCAGTGAGTGTTACAAGCGTTTTTCAAGTCACGCGCGGTGGCAGGATTGTGTAAACGAGTCGTTCCCGACGCTCGAGCACAGACGAACCTCAAAAGAACGATTTTCGGCAGCGGTCGCGGCGCAGCAGATCTTGGATCTGCGCCTTTCGATCATTCATGCCTCTCAAAGCGAGGTCCAGCGACCGGCGCGAGCCGGTTCATCGGACGATCAATACATCAAGCTCATGTGGCTCTTCTCGGGGACCATCGGAGTCGAGCAGAAGAGGCGGTCGACACTGCTGCGCCCTGGTCAGTTCACGGTCTGTGATACCGCTTGTTCCTACAAAGTCCAGATTCTAGGTCAATCAAAATTTGCAGTACTGATGGTGCCGCATCATTGGGTTGAGACCTGGGGTGACATCGCCGGATATGTTTGCGGTTCTGTGTTATCGAACAGTATGTCTCTACATGCTCTTTTCGGCGCGACCTCATCTCTGATCGGCCTGGATGAGCGGGGGGTTTCAGAGGCCGATCGCACGGCCTCTGAAACGACATTGCGTCAATTACTCACTTTGGCATTGGTCCCGCGATTGCCAGAGAGTGATCTTCGGACGGGTGCGAAGGCGGCGCAGTTTGCTCGGGCACAGCAAATTATTCGAGAAAAGCTCGACGATCCGCGTTTTGGCCCTGGCGAACTCAGGGAGAGCCTGCACATGTCTCGCCGGTCGCTTTATCTCTTGTTTGAGAATCATCAGACTACGCCCGCCCAATCGATTCGCAAGGCTCGCATACGGAGGGCAGCCGAGATCATGCCGGCTCGCGCTCTTAAAGGGCGAAAAATGATTGATGTCGCATTCGAAGTTGGTTTTGAGGACTACGCAACATTCTGTCGGATTTTCAAGGAGGAAATGGGTACTTCGCCAAGGAGCTTCCTCAAGCCTGATTCCAAAAATAATAGGTGCGAACCGCGTGCAGGCCTTTCAGGATTGCTAATTTGAAAGTGCGAACTTGATGCGCCGCCAGAACGTGCTGACGCGATGGCGGGTGACCTGAGGGCTGATTCTTGGACCATTTGAATCTTAAGATGCGGGCTCCCTGAGCTGCGGGCGAAAGTTGGCCGTTCTTTACGTTAGTTTCCGGCGGAATGGGTTTCCAACGATGGTTGCGACTGATTGAATTGACGGGCGAAAGATGCGGGCGCTGACACCTTTTGTGCCGCATTTACCCCCTTTGCAGCCGAATTCATGGCCAAAACAGAGCAGCCTTAGCGCAGCTTGATTAGCTTCTTGCCTTTGTTCTTGCCCGAGTAGACGTCCACCAGTGCCTGCGGTGCCTGTGCGATATCGCTTTCAATGTCTTCCGCGTAGTGCAGTCTGCCGTCCTTGATCATGGCAGCCAGTTTTGCGGCGGTGTCGTCGAAGCGTTTGATGTGGTCAAAGATGACGAAGCCTTCCATGCGCAGGCGGCGTGTCAGCAGTTCTCTGTCGTTGCGCAAGCCTGTGGGGTTGTCGGCCCAGGACGCGATAGACATGGTGCCGCACTGGATGACTCTGCCAAACAAGGCCATGTGGCGAATGATGGTGTCGCTCATGTCGCCACCGGTGTTGTCGAAGAAAACATCGATGCCCTGTGGGCAGGTTTCCTTGAGTGCAGCTTCAATCGGCTTCTTGTAATTGATGTAGGCGGAATAGCCGAAGTCCGACATGGCTCTTTTCCCTTTTTCGTCCGACCCAACCACGGCCACGGCCTGTGCGCCTGCCTGTTTGGCCAGCTGGCCCACAATGCTGCCCACGGCGCCTGCAGCTGCGGTGACCAGTACCGTTTCACCGGCCTGCGGTCGGCCGATGTCATGCAGGGCGAGGTAGGCGGTGAGGCCATTGATGCCCAGCAGTCCGGCGCCGGTTGAAAGCGGTGCCATGTCCGGATCGACCTTCTTCAGGATCAGCGCGGGCGTGGCAACGCAGTAGTCCTGCCAGCCAAACCAGCCGTAGTAGTACGCACCTTCCTTGACCTCATCGCACCGGCTCGCCACGACCTTGCCCACGGCCATGGCACGCATCACATCGCCAATCGGGACGGGAGGGGCATAGTTGTTCTCGTCGTTGACGTAGCCGCGCTGTGCAGGATCAACCGACAAATAATGATTTTCGATCAGGTACTCGCCGTCCTTGAGTTCCGGGACATCGGCCTGCACCAGTTCAAAGTGCTCGGGTTGCGGAATGCCAACGGGGCGGGATTTGAGGACGATTCTTCGGTTGGTTTTCTGCATGTTGATCGGAGCTTTTTGGATTGGGATGAGGCTAATCAGGAGGCCAGCAGGCGACGCGCGGCTTTCAGGTGCGGGATGTCGTACATCTTGCCGTCAATTGAAACCGCGCCGGCCCCGGATGAAAACGCGTCCACAATCTTCTGCGCCATGTTGCGTTCCTGCTGAGTCGGTGTGAAGGACTCATTGATGATGTCCACCTGGTTGGGGTGGATGGCAATGCGACCGGTAAAGCCGTCATAACGCGATTGCAGGCAGGCCGTGCGCAAACCCTCTGGGTTCTTGAAATCTACGTAGACCGTGTCCAGCACTTCGCAGCCCAGGGCGTGACCAATCAGCAGGCACTGGTTTCGGGCGTAGGCATACATGGAGCGCCATTCACCGTTCTCGTCTCGCGGGTCACCGGCGCCCATTGCGGAAGAAAGATCTTCGCCGCCCCAGGCCACATGGCTGACACGCGGATGTTTCTGCCTGGCCAATTCGCCCATGCGCAGCATGATTTCCGGCGTCTCGGTGATGATGGCGGTAATGCGAATCTGACCCGGCTCAAGGCCGTGCTCGGCTTCCAGTACGTCAAGGTAGTGGCCGACGATTTCCAGATCTTCCGGTCCCTTGAGCTTGGGAAGCAGGATGCCAGCGGGACGTGCAGGCACAACCGCGGCAAGGTCCTTCAGGATTTCACCGGAGGTCATGTCGTTGACCCGTACCCAGAAGCGGCTGCGGTCGGCTTGTTCACCCAGCCAGGCCTGCATCATCTGGCGCGCCAGCGGCTTGCGGTCCGGCAGTACGGCGTCTTCCAGATCCAGCACGAGTGCATCGGCCGCCAGACCCGCCGCCTTGGCCAGCTTTTTTTCGCTATCTGCAGGAACAAACAAAGTGGAACGAATCACAGCATCTCCAGTTCAATGTGAAAATTGAGGTCAGGCTCTTGAGCCTGGCATTTTGAATGCCTCGCGCAGCCATGCTCAGGGCTGACCCGTTTTTTCAGGCAGGTCCAGCCTTGCATCATCAAGATCATCGCTGTCATTGGTGGACTCGGCCAATAGCTCAGAAAGATTCTGCTTCATCTGCGACAGCAGCTTGTCGAGCGTTTGCTGATCTTGGCCTTCAATGCCGGCCATGATCAGCGGATTGTTGGTGCGGGCGACATCACGCATGTGCTCAAGCACCTCTTCCCCGCGTGCGGCAATCATGACGCGTTTCGATCTCCTGTCTTTTTTATCGCAGACCCGCCTGACGAAACCTGCTTTTTCCAGCCGTGCCAGAAGCTCGCCGAGTGAGGCGCTGCCAATCTCCAGCATTCTGGCCAGATCGTTCTGGATCAGGGGTTCGCCTTCGTGCCGCCACAAATTGAACAGGACCCACCATTGCGAACGGGTAATGCCCAGGTGGCGAGATTGCTGGTCATAGAACTGCCTGCGCATCCTTGAGACATCATGAATCAGGTAACCGGTGCGCAGAAAGCTGCTCAGCCCATTATCCAAACGAGACGCCTCTTCGCTCGCGATCTTCTCGCCAATTGCCATGGTCCCCTCACCCTGGTGCCTGATTTAGTCGGCACTGTCATGTTTTAGTTATCAGCCAATACATGCGATTGGACAGCTTTGGTTGCAGCGATCGCCTCAACCGGCGCAATACTTAATTATGGGTCAAGGCATCATAAAGTATTGTACCATACGATTTTCACGCAACCGACACCTGCACACGGCAGCAATCAGGCGCGAGCGGGTTTCAGTGCTTAATAGAGCGGAGGATGACATGCAGGCCCAGGAACAGATTCACCACAAGAATTTCTACATTGACGGCGCGTGGACGGACCCGGCGTCGAACAAGATCATTGACGTCATTGGTGCCAACACCGGGCAGTCCATTGGCTCGGTTCCGGATGGCTCAGAGGCTGACATTGACCGTGCTGTTGCTGCGGCGCGGCGCGCACTGGCTGCAGGCTGGGCTGACAGTGAGCCGTCCTGTCGCGCTGCTATTCTCAACAAGTTTGCAGATGCCCTGGCCAAGCGTGGCGAGCGACTCTGCCGCTCGGTGAGCATGCAGAACGGCATGCCCCTGGCGCTGGCCACTGCCTATGAAGGCGAATATGTCGTGGGCCTGATCAAGTACTACGCAGCCCTGGCCGAGAGCCTGGTGACCGAAGAACGCCGCTCCTCGCCGCTGGGCTTCGATACGCTGGTGCGCAAGAAGCCGGTCGGCGTGGTCGGTGGCATCGTGCCCTGGAACTATCCGGTGGTGCTGTCCATGATGAAGATCGGACCCGCACTGGCCACCGGCTGCACGCTGGTGCTCAAGCCCTCACCCGGCACCGTGCTCGACTGCTACGTGGTGGCAGAAGCTGCAGAAGAAGCTGGAATCCCACCGGGGGTCATCAACTGGGTGCCGGGTGGCCGCGAAGTAGGTGCCTATCTGGTTTCGCATCCGGATATCGACAAGGTGGCCTTCACCGGCTCTACCGCTGCGGGCCGCAAGATTGGCGAAGTCTGCGGTCGTCTGTTGCGTCCGGTGAGTCTGGAGCTGGGCGGCAAGTCAGCGGGCATCGTGCTGGACGATGTGAAAGTTGAGCACCTTGTGGAAGGCATGATGTTTGGCTCCTTTGCCAACAACGGACAGACCTGTGCCATCAGCACCCGCATGCTGGTTCCGGCCAGCCGTTACGACGAAATTGTTGACGCCATTGCCAGCTTTGCATCGGGCTTGAAAGTGGGTAACTCGTTGGACATGAGCACGCAGATCGGGCCGCTGGCATCCAGCGAGCACCGCGATCGCGTCGAAAGCTATATCGCCAAGGGCAAGACCGAAGGTCGCGTGGTCGCCGGTGGCGGACGGCCCAAGGGGCTCGACGCCGGCTGGTTTGTGGAACCGACCGTCTTTGCCGACGTGGATAACAGCGCCACCATCGCGCAGGAAGAAATCTTTGGGCCGGTTCTGTCCATCATCAAGTACGGATCTGATGATGAAGCGGTGAAGATCGCCAATGATTCCGAGTTTGGCTTGGGCGGCACGGTGTACTCGTCAGACAGCCAGCGGGCGCAGGACATTGCCCGCCGCGTGCAGACCGGCACCATCGGCGTCAATGGTTACGTGATTGATCTGGCGGCACCTTTCGGCGGCATCAAGGCCAGCGGTCTGGGTCGTGAAATGGGTCCGGAATCACTGGCCGCCTATCAGCAGCTGCAGTCGGTGTACTTGCCAAACGGCTAATCCGGCATTTGTAGAATCTGTTGTTGAATGGCCCGCTGCAGCGAACGTTGCAGCGGGTTTTTCTTATTGAGCTTTCTGAAATGATCTGCTTGTTTCAGAATCCTCGTAAACCAAACAGTTCGCCTGATTTCTGGCGTTCGCATTGATCAGGGAAGTCAGAAAATGATCGCATTTGAATCATGCATGTACCTGCTGGCAGGCTTTGCCGTTCTGACAGGAAGCCTGGATCTGGCTTTGGGCATGAAGGGCCAGAAAAACCTGGGCGCGCGACTCACCGATGAAGGTTTTGCAGATCCTTTGCTCAATAGTCAGTTCCGCTATCTGGGGACCATGTGGTTGGGATTCGGAGCGGCCTTGTTCTTGTGTCTGTCGGACCTCCCAAGGTACGTGGTCTTGTTTCAGGGCCTGATGGCCATGATGTTTCTGGGAGGTCTGGGCCGACTTGCGTCCATCTTCCAATTCGGAATCCCGATGCCCAGAGCGGGTCGGAACCTGGTCATCTGGGCAACGGCATTCGAGCTGATCGGCTCGCCGCTCTTCATCTGGTGGCAGCATCAGGTCATGGCGCAGAGTTGAGGGTGTTGCGCCCTTGCCTGCAAGAAAACCCGTGCTGGTGATCCTGCCCCTGATCTGAGGTCCGCATTCAGATGAGTCCGTCATTCAATATCAAGCAATTTGCCATCGTGGTGCTATTGGTGAGCATCTGGGTCAATGCGTCCGAGGTGTTCCGATATTTTTTGATCGTGATGCCGGAGACGCGACAGTTTTTGTCCATGGTTCCTGATATCGCGCCCATGAACTGGAGCGTATTCCTGATCTGGGGTGTGTGGGATACCGTGCTGACGGCCTCCATCGTTTTCATGTTCTGGTTGGTGGCGCAGGTTTTTGGCAACAACGGACGCAGCGTTGTCGTTGCGGGGCTGGCGTCGTGGATTTTCTTCTTCGTCCTGTTCTGGGTCGGCCTCTACAATATGTCCTTGAGCAGCCTGAGCCTCGCCGCGGTGGCCTTGCCGTTGGCATTGCTTGAAACAATCGTGGCTTCGTTTATTGCATCGCGCTTGTACGCGCGAGCATCGAGCTGAGCCCTATGCCAAGCGGCGCCGGATCTGTTCCCGGTATCGACGAAAACTGAAACTCGCTGACATCCTGGATGTCAGACGGCTGTGTCCGGAGTCGTCAAAAGCGGCCTTTGCACCTCGTGGCATACTTCCATGCCTCAGCATCCTTTATAAAGAATCAGCCTGCCATGGCGGAAAAAAAGTCGTTCTTCGGTCGTATTTTTGGATTCATCTGGGGCGTGGTCATCACGTTCTACCGGGTGCTGATCGTGATCAGTCTCGTGGTCTTCGTGGGCATGTTGTGGACGCTGTACAAGGGCGGTCCGACCCCCAACGTTGAGGACAACGTGGCCCTGGTGATCTGGCCGGCGGGTGAGATGGTTGAGCAACTGGATCAGGAACGGCGGATTGTGGAGCGGGTGCTGCGAGAGGAGCCGTCGCAAACCCGGCTGCGTGATCTGGTGGAGGCACTGGAAGCGGCGGCCGATGACAAGCGCATCAGCAGTGCCGTTCTCAAGCTGGACACGATGAGCCATGCCGGCATGGCGCAGCTTGATGAGCTGGTGGCGGCGATGGCCAAATTCCAGGCTGCGGGCAAGCCGATCCATGCGTTCGGGCCGTACTACGATCAGGCCGGATATCGCGTGGCCGCTGCCGCTGATGATGTCTCGGTAGACCCGATGGGCGGTGTTCTGCTGGAAGGTTTCAGCGTTTACCAAAACTACTTCAAGGATGCGCTGGACAAGCTCGGCATCAAGATGAACGTGTTTCGGGTAGGTGAATTCAAGGCTGCGGTCGAGCCTTTTCTCCGCAACGACATGTCGGATGAGGCACGCAAGGCCAATCAGGAATGGCTGAACGATCTGTGGGCGCAGTATGGCAAGGCCGTGGCAGATGGCCGCCAGCTGGAGGCCAATGCAGCTGATCAGTACATCGAAGGCTTCCGCACCTCCATGGAAACCTTTCGCGGCGATTCCGCCGGTTATGCACGCCAATCGGGCTTGGTGACGCACATTGAAACCCTGCGCGAGTTTCGCGAGCGGGTGGGCGAGCTGGTGGGCATGGACGATGAGCACGGCAGTTTCCGCCAGATTCACTTTGGCGAGTACCTGTCTGCAGTGCGCCACACCAAGCGCAAGCTGGCGTCGGATCGGCCACCAAGCCGGGTGGCGCTGATTACGGTCCAGGGCGAAATTGTGGATGGGCCGGGCGAGCCCGGGCAGGCCGGCGGCGAAACCATTTCCGCCTTGCTGCGCGATGCGCGCATGGATGAGGAAGTATCCGCCGTGGTGCTGCGCATCAACTCACCCGGTGGTAGTGCCTGGGCTTCGGAAATCATTCGCCGCGAAGTGGACGAGCTCAAGAAGGCAGGCAAGCCGGTGGTGGCCTCCATGTCTTCGGTTGCGG
The DNA here is from genome assembly GCA_963975245.1 of uncultured Panacagrimonas sp. Taxonomy (GTDB): domain Bacteria; phylum Pseudomonadota; class Gammaproteobacteria; order Nevskiales; family Nevskiaceae; genus Panacagrimonas. The sequence continues at coordinate 163,664 of CAXBFJ010000008.1, forward strand.
CCAGCGGCGGTTACTGGGTGGCCATGGATGCCGACCAGATCTGGGCCAGCCCTTCCACCATTACCGGTTCCATCGGCATCTTCGGCCTGATTCCGACCATCGAGAAACCGCTGTCCGACATGGGCATTCACACCGACGGCATCGGGACTACCTCGCTCGCCGGAGCCTTCCGCATTGACCGCCCTCTGTCTGAGGATGTGTCGGCCATTTTTCAGAGCGAGATTGAAAAGGGCTACCGCCAGTTCATTGAAGGCGTGGCCAAGGGCCGCGACATGGATATCGAGGCCGTCGAAGCCATTGCACAGGGCCGGGTCTGGAGTGGCGAGGACGCCAAGGAGTTTGGCTTGGTGGACGCATTCGGCGGTCTGGAAGAGGCCTCGCAGGCTGCGGCCAAACTCGCCGGCCTGAAGGAGGGAGAGTGGAAGCTGGAAGAATTTGCCCCGTTCCCCACCTTCCCGACCGGTATTCTCGGTTCACTGTGGGGGGCGATGAGCGGCAAGCTCGGGCTGTCCACAGAACATCAATTCTTGCTGGATGCGGTCAACAAGACAGACGCCGCCAAGTGGCTTGCCCGTTTCAATGATCGCCGCGGTGTTTATGCTCATTGCATGTGCGCGCCCGGCAGCGTCCTCGGTCAGTAGTTTCGATGGCTCGCGCCTTCGTGGGGGCGGATGGGTGCTGCAAAGCAGGTTCTGATGTCAGCACCCGCTGATTCGCCCATCGGGGTGTTTGATTCCGGCGTCGGTGGGCTGTCGGTGTTGCGCGCCCTGCGCGCCTGCTTGGCCGATGAGCGATTTATCTATTACGCGGACAACGCCTATTGCCCTTACGGCGGGCGCCCAGACCATGAGATTCAGCAGCGCGCTGAGTTTGTCTCCAAGCAGTTGCTCCAAAAAAACTGCAAGTTAGTTGTCGTTGCCTGCAATACGGCGACGATCGCAGCAATTGCAGGTTTGCGCCAGAAATATCCGGATGTGCCATTTGTAGGCATGGAACCGGCTGTCAAACCGGCTTGTGCTCAAACCCGTTCCGGGGTCGTCGGCGTATTGGCTACCGGTGCCGCCCTGAGTGGCGACAAGTTTCTGCGGCTGGTCGCCGATCATGCCCGCGACGTTCGGGTGGTGACGCAGCCCTGTCCAGGGCTGGTGGAATGCGTCGAAGCAGGTGAACTCGATGGCCCAAGGGTCCGCGGCCTGCTGGAGACCTATCTTGCGCCGCTGACCGCCGCCGGGGCCGATGTCATCGTGCTGGGCTGCACGCATTACCCCTTTCTGCGGCCCGTGATCGAGCAAATGCTCGGCCCGCAGGTCACGGTGCTTGACGCCAATGCCGCTGTTGCCCGCCAAACCCGGCGGATCCTGGACCAATTCGGCCTGCAGGCCGCTTCAGGAGGCGGCTCAGCGCTGGAGGTTCTTGCCAGCGGCGAAAGCGACGCTATCAAAGGGTTTCTTCCCCTGATTGACTGAGAGTTGCGCGGCAGGCAACTCGCGAAATTCGACCGTTTGATACTAATAATCGACTCATGGGCCGCTTGCTGCTCAAAGCCGACCGTATATCGGCCGCCCGTCCGGTTTCTCTTTGAAGCGGCGCAATCTGAACTCCTGATGAAGACGGCCACCGGGCCAACGACGTCGGAACCAAATACAGGATCTCACCGTTAAGTCAGCATTCATGTGGAGTCGGGCGATGCAAAAGCTGAATCGAATTTTCTGGATTGCACTGGTCGCCCTCTCCCTTGGTGCCTGTTCGGGCATCCAGCATCGGGCTTTCAACCCCACGGATCGTCAGGACATCAAGACCATCGGCCTGCTCACGCCAGCAGTGCCGGATACCGTTTCAGTGAAGATGTCGGTTCATCCCGGCCAGAGCCTGGGCATGGTGGGCACACTGATTGCCCGCAGTGACATGAATGACAAGAGCGCTGACTTCACCCACGCAGCGCAGGGCACCGGCTTTGTCTGCAGCAAGCGGTTCAAGAATCAGCTGGAAGCCGGACTCAACGAGGCAGGGTTTGCCGTCAAGGCAATGAATGTGTCGCGGCCTACCGGCGGGTATGAATTTCTCAAGCGTTACCCGGCAGACGATGGCTCGGTGGATGCCTACCTCGACCTGTACTCCGATCTGGTGGGCTTCACTGCTGCAGGTGGCACCACGCCGTATCGACCCACCGTGCTGCTGCATGTGCGTCTGGTGCGGGCCAGCGACCACAAGGTGCTTTATCAGGACGCCATTGCCTACAACGCCTTTGGCGACGGTGATGGCGCTGTCACCATCGCTCCGTCTCGCCAATACGAGTTTCCGGAGTTTGCGGAGCTGATGGCCAATCCGTTGAAGGCGCTTGAGGGGCTGCAACTGGCCATGCGCGCCACGGGCGAAGAACTGGCCCGCCAGCTTCGCTGAATTCGACGGACACGCCAGACCCGGATTTCTCTCAGGAGACATGAAGGCGCGTTAAGCTGCGCCACATGCTGAATCTTCGTTTCCTTCTAAGTGCAGGGCTGGTGATCATCACGGTCGGCTGCGCCAGCCAGGGCGATATCAAGGTCAGAAGAAGTGAGGGCGGCCCGTCACCGGTCTGCGACAAGAGCTGGCAGACGCAGGACGCCCCAGATCTTGAGCTCGATCTGCCCTACGCAGAGATCGTGGAGTTCACCTCCGCCAGCCGTTGTGTCGTCGAGGCTGCGGGTGCTGCGGTGACCTACGCGGCGTTCCGTCTGCCCGAGTACGAAGCGCCGTGGATTTTGCGGGTGGAAAGCCACATTGACGGACGCAGCCTGTTTGCTCCCGAGATCATGCTGCTCAGTGCAGACAAGCGCGTGCTGCGACGTGTTCGCTACGACCGCTTCAGCCTGCGTGGTGCGCAACTGCAGACCACCGTGTTCTTCAATACCGACAACGCTGCAGAGCGTTACATCCTGATCCGCTCGGCGCCCAATGTTGCCGGGCGTGGTACCACGATGGTCGAATCCGGATATTTCGTGGTGCCCATCATTGCCGGGCTGATTCCCTTCTTCTACATGCAGGGGACCGAGCGCGAGCGCGAGTACGTGCTTTCGCATTCCGGTCTGGTGAAAATGTATGCGCGTTCGGAAAGCCCGCCGATCCGGCGGCGAGGCGACTACTGAATTCAGCATCATGGGTAATGGAGGTGACCGCTAGAATCGCGGTATGCCTTTGCAGCTGAGACCTTCCCAAGCTCGATGAGCGTTGAGCAGACATTTCAACCGGCCTACAAGTACGCCCATAAATTTTTTGAGCCGCGTGCGTTCGGCGGTGCAATCAATCGAGCGGGCCTGCTTGATCGCATGTTTGCCGATGACGCAGCCCGAGTGGTGTTGCTGCAAGGCCCGGCCGGACATGGCAAATCCACGCTCATGCAGCAGGCCAATGCCCGATGTCGCCAGCGCGGCATGGTGGTGGGCTGGCTCACCCTGGACGAAGCCGACAATGATCTGCGCAGGCTCGGCATGCATCTGCATGCGCTGATCCTGGGCATGCGCGGTTCCGGCAGTGGCAGCGCCGCTGTGACCGGCAAGCCATCGGCTCGTAGCGTGCTTGAAGACAGCGGTTCGCGTGCGGACGGGTTCATTGCCCATCTGCTCGAATTTGATGAGCCGGTTGCCTTGTTCCTTGATGACTTTCATGCGCTGAGTAACCGATCAGTGCTGAATTTCTTCAAGGATTTTCTGGAGCATCTGCCAGATCGGGTCTACGTGATCATCGGTTCTCGAAGCGTCCCCGACATCGGCCTGGCGCGGCAAATGGTCAACAAGCAGGCGATCGTGCTGCGCGCTGAGGAGTTGCGCTTCTCAGCGGGAGAGGTCCGGGCGTTTTTTGCAGGCGAGCAGGATCTGGAAATCCGCGAAGAAGAATTTCAGGCCATCTACCGCAAGACCGAAGGCTGGCCGGCCGCGCTTCAGTTGTTCCGACTGTCGCTGGCAAGTCCTAATGTGCGTGGCTCACTGGTCGAGATTGATGCGCACCAACCGCGCGAGCTTGCCGAGTACCTGGCCGACAATGTGCTCGAACTCCAACCTCCCGAAGTGCAGCAGTTTCTGCTGCACAGTTCGCCACTGACCCGGCTCAACGGCGAACTGTGCGATGAAGTGCTGGGTCGCAAGGATTCTCAACAGTTGCTGCAGCAGTTGGAGCGCTCGGGTCTGTTTGTGCGCAGCCTGGATGTTGAACAGAACTGGTTCAGTTATCACGCGCTCTTTGCTTCCTTCTTGCAGGATCAGATGCGCGAAGAAGATCCCGCGCAGCTCAAGAAAATTCATCATCGTGCGGCTGAGTGGTTTCTGGCGCGCGGACTGCACGAGCCTGCGATGGGGCATGCGGTGGAAGCCGGAAGCTACAGCCTTGCCGCTGATGTGCTCGACGCCTGGTCCAGCCGGCTGGTCGCACTTGGACATCTGATCACGGTAGAAAGCTGGTACGAGGTCCTGCCGCTTGATGAGGTGCGCACACGCCCGGATCTGATTGTAAAAATCGCCTGGGCGCTGTGTTTCCTGAGGCGCCACCAGAAGCTCAAGCCGGTCGTCGCACTGCTGGAGAAATTGCCGGAGCGCGAAGGTGCGGAAACCCGGCCGGATATCGTGCGCTCGATGCTGGCCATGCTCGATGACAACATCGTTGAAAGTGGCCGCATCATCTCCGGTGTGGATGTGCGCAATTGCAATCTGGAGGGCTTTCGCGCGTTTGAGATCAGCGCCGCTGCGAACCTGCATGGTTACCTGGAAATGACGCGTGGCGAACTGGAAAGCGCCCGAGAGATTCTGTCGCTGGCGCGCGCCTATGGCGAAACAGCCAACGCCGGTTTCAGTCTTGGGTACTCCATCAGTACCTTCTGCATGAACCTGATTGTGCAAGGGCAGTTGCCCGAAGCCCTGAGCCGTTTGCGCCAGGCATCGGACGAAGCCTGGATGCGTCTGGATGACTCGGTATCTTCTGCCGTGATCACTGCATGCCAGATTCAGGCGCTCTATGAGTGTGGGGAAGTCAATGCGGCTGCCAGTCGTTTTGAGCTGGCCAGGGAAGCCGTTTCAAATTTTTCCATGCTGGACTACTGCGTGATGTCTTTCGTGGTCATGTCCCGCATCTACGAGATGCGTGGGCAACCCTTGCAGGCGCTCGAGATTCTGGATCAGGCTGACAGCATTGGGCACACCAGCCTGTGGCCGCGCATGATCCGCGTCATTGCCTGGGAGCGCGTACGCCGCTTTCTGATCCGAGGTGAGCTGGACCGGGCGAAAGCGGTTGCCAGCCGATTGGAGCCGGGGGATCAGGCGCTGCCGGAAAACTGGATCAGCTATACAGACGATACCGAGGGTGATGCCATCGGTGGAGCGCGTTTGGCCTTGCATTGCGGCCGTTGCGACGAAGCCCTGGCCGTGCTCGAGGCTGAACTGATCCAGGCCAGGAAGCAGGGGCGGGTCCGTCGTCAGGTGCGCCTGCTGGTTCTGATCAGCCTGGCGCTGACTCAGGGCCATGACGGCGAAGAGGCGCGACGCAGCTTCGCCGAGGCACTGGCACTGGCACGTGATGCCGGGTTTGTGCGCTGTATTCTGGATGAAGGCCCGATGGTGCTGCCGCTGCTCAAGGCAGCCCACGAAGCCATCGGCAGGGGTCTTTCCGGCGGCAGCGACCCGGCAAAACTTCAGGCTTACGTTGGGCGGCTGCTGGATGCGGCGGGAGAGCCGGTAGGGGGCAGCCAGGGTGCTGAATTCCAGGTGCTGGAGCCACTGACCGAGCGCGAAAAGAGAATTCTGATCCTGCTCGCAGATGGAACCTCAAACGAGGAAATTGCCCGGCAATTGTTCGTGTCGCGAAACACCATCAAGTTTCACCTCAAGAACGTCTACTCCAAACTTGCCGTCAACAACCGTCTGCAGGCCATCAATGCAGCGCGGGCGATGGGGTTGGTGCCCTGAGTAAGAAGCGCCTCGCCCGATAGTGCTCGCCGCCGCTGTCATGGCCTTGTAACTGTACGAGGCTATCTTGGACGCTCGTCAGATTGCTGTTGGAAGCGCGGACAAGCTGAAGCTTCAGGCCACGCCTCCAGCGCGCGCACCAGATGGTCATGTGCGCACGGTTCCGGTCACCTGCGTGACCTTACTTCAGGCCTCCGTAACAGGGGGCTTTTTTTGTTTTGCGCCTGACGGTTCAATGCGCGTCGCGCTTTGCCATAACCTGATTGCGCAATTGCCTGGGTGTGGTTCCGTTCTGCTTTCGGAAGGCCCGCGTGAACGCACTGTGCTCTGAGTAGCCAAGCAACATCGCAACGTCGGTGATCTGGAGCTTGGGATCACGAAGATAGGCACAGGCCAGCTCATTGCGCACCAGATTGAGTTCCTGGCGAAAGCTGGTGCCCAAGGACTTCAGGTTTCGTTGCAAGGTTCGTGGTGAATAGCCCAGCACTTTGCAGATGGCACTGATGTCGGGCTCTCCGTCACGCAATTGTGCTGCGACCTCCTTGCGCACCTGAGTCACAACCTCTTCCTGACTCGGCAGTCGTTGCAGGAGGCGCTCAGCATGTTGTTCAAGAATCTGCTCCAACGCCGGGTCGGTTCGTTTCAGTGCCCGGTCGAGCAGCTCATGGCGCAGACGGATGATGGGCTCGGGGCAGTTGAATCGGACAGGGCAACGGAAAAACGCTTCAAAGGGGCGGATGTCGTCCGGCGCCGGATGGGCGAAGTCGATGGAGTGCGGGTGGGCCTCACCCTGCATCACGCTGCGGCAGAATTGCACCATCACGGCGAAACCGGTTTCACCGACCAGCGGACCAGTGCGGAATTCGCTGATGTCCCACACCATTTCGATGGCGTCGTGGCCGTCCCGGCGCGACATCGGTATGGCGTCAAAAATCAGCCGCTGATATCGCTCCAGCCGCTGCAGCACAACGCCGAAACTCTCGCAGGCCCAGAGCAGGTGGCCGACCAGTCCAAGATGGCGGGCGTTGACCATTTCTCCCAGCCGAAGCCCGATGTAACGCTCATCCAGATGTTCGCCCGCGCGAATCAGCATCTGCTCCCACTGCTCGATGTCCACCCGGTGTTCCTGATTCGGGTCCGCGGAAGGTCGCGGTACGCCCAGCACGGTTTCCGAATTTTCACCGCGGCTCTCCAGATACTCATGGAGTAGGAGGGTGAATGCGGCTGGAACTGCACGTTGCTGGAGGGCTTCGACCATTGACTGTCCGCGATCCGATTGGCGCAAAGTGTCAATTTTGGTGTCGGCCCTTGTCAAGCCAAGGGGGGCTTCAAGGCAGACAATTTGACGTGGCGAATCCGCCGTCTTCGCCCATAAAGCCATTCTCAGCCTTGAAGCAGGTGTCTCCCTTGAACATCCTTACCTTGCCCCAGATTCTGCGCATTCTCCTGGCGACATCGCTGCTCAGCCTGATCGCGGCGTGTGGCGGTGGGAACCCGAACCCGCATGCCCCAGGTCCGGAAGTCGAACTGCCGGGGCCCAGGGACCCTGGAACCGGCGGTCCGGGAACTGGCGACCCAGGCACAGGCGACCCAGGCACAGGTGATCCTGGAACCGGAGACCCCGGTACTGGTGATCCCGGCACAGGTGATCCTGGCACGGAAGATCCCGGTGATGGTGGCGGACCTGCAGGCCGGACCTTCTTTATCGACGACAGTGACGATGAAGAAGACAAGGCCCTGGCGGCGTTCTTCTCTGCGCGTAATGGCGACACCATTGAATTCGGTGAAGGCACGTTCGACCTGAGCACCACATTGGTGATGTCGCACAAGAGCAACATCACCATCAAGGGGCAGGGTCTGGACAAGACCGTGCTCTACTTTGAAAACAGCAGCACGCCCGAGGGCCTGGCCCTGAGTCACATGGACGGCATTTTCATCGAAGACCTGACGGTGCTCGACACCCCGGGCTTCATGATCAAGATCGCCAGTTCCGATCACGTGACGATGCGCAATGTGCGCGCGATGTGGTCCTCAGGCGACGGCGGCATGGACCCGGAAAAACCATCAACGCTGGATACCGAGTGCGTGCATGCCCTGTCTCTGTTGGACGCTTATGGTCGCTACACGGACGCCAATGGCAATGAACGGCGCTACGTGGTGGACAGCAGCAACGGCGGCTATGCCGTGTACCCCGTGCTGTCCAACAACATCATCCTGGACAACGTCATTTCCCTGGGCGCTTCCGACGCCGGCATCTATGTCGGGCAATCCAACAACGTCATCGTCAAGAACAGCGAGGCGCTGTTCAACGTGGCCGGCTACGAAGTAGAAAACACCGACAATGCCGATCTGTACGACAACGTCGCCCACTGCAATACCGGCGGCTTCCTGGTTTTTGATCTGCCGGGCATCAATCAGTACGGCGAGCGCACCCGCATCTTCAATAACTACACCGGCTATAACAATCAGGTGAACTTTGCGCCTGGCGGTATCGTCGCGATCGTTCCACAGGGTGTCGGCGTTCTGCAGCTGGGCTACGACGAAGTCGAGTTCTTCAACAACACCGTGGAATTCAACCGCACCGTTGGATACGTGACCGTCAGCCATGAGCTGGTTGAAGGCAAGCCGGTGCATCAAGACAAGCGCATGGACCTCTATTCAGAGGGCGTCTACATTCACAACAACATCTTTACATCGAACGGACTCGTACCTCAGCCACCCTCCGAAGAAGCCCTGATCTGTGCTGAAGAGATACCTGTGATTGGCTCAGTGCCAATACTCGGTGATCTGCTTCCGGACGACATCCTCGCGGTTCTGCCGTGTATTCCAACCGGCATCGACGATACGCATACTTCGCTGCTGCCCACACTGATCGTCATCAAGGCACTGCAGGCGCTGGACGGCTACGGCCCGACCGGTGCGCACATCGTCTGGGACGGCATGTACGACGCTGAGCCCAATGATTGCGATCTCGCGCCCGAGTTCCAGAGCAAGGTCGATCACAACGGCAAGCCCGACTTCGATGGAAGCGATTTCCCGGCATGCCTCTACAACAAGTACAAGTTCGAAGACCCGACGGACAGTTCGACCCGGAAACATCCGCTGTACTGGCATTGCTATCCCGATTCGGACAGGCCGGACGGAAATACCTTCTCCAGAGATGGTCGGCCGTTCATGAACTTCCGCGACACGGATCCCTTCAATGCGCCACTGACCGACATCAGCGCACACAACTGTCCGCAGCGATTCGGCAAGCAGATGGACCGGCTGCCGCCCGCGGTCGTGGAGCCCTTCGTGCCGGGTGTGAACGGTGGAGATACGCTGTCTGACGAAGAAGTGCTCGCCATCTGCGAAAACTTCAGCGGGCATTCGGTCAATCGCGCAGCCCTGCCATACAACTGTCCGAAACTGTCGCACTACAACCTGTTTGCCAACCCGACCGATCCGCGCAGCGGCTTCAATGAAAGTGGCGTGCTTTACGATCTGACCGCGCCGCTGTTCTCTGACTATGCGAGCAAGTATCGCGTCCTGTTCTTGCCCCCGGGGCAACCCGCCACCTGGAACGAGGGCAGTAGCTCCATGCCCAACGCCACGCTGGATTTCCCGGTGGGTACCGTCATTGCCAAAACCTTCAGTTTCAAGAACGGCGCCGACGAGAACATTGTCGAGACGCGTCTGCTGATTCATCGTGACGCGGGTGACGGTGAGAGCCTGTGGGAAGGCATGGCGTATCAGTGGGAGACCGACGCCAGCGGAAATCGCACCGAGGCTAATCTGGCGTTGTCCGGCGGCACCGTGCCTGCCAGCTGGAACTACCCGGACCCGGACCCGGCAATCGACAAGACCTACGTGGGCAGCACCAATGCCTACTCCATTCCGCACCCCAACCAGTGCGGCAGCTGTCACAACAACGAAGACCGTCAGGCCGGTGACGCACCGATTGGTCCGAAGGTTCGGCTGCTCAACCGCCCGATGGACTACGACGGTGACGGGGCTCCCGACGCCAACCAGCTCCAGCGCCTGGTCAATCTCGGCTTGCTGCAGGGTGCTCCGGATCTGGGCGTCAACGGCCAGTTGATTGCTGCCAACGTGCAGCGCCTGCCGCGCTTCGATGTGCCGGGCGACGCCTTCAATATTCCGGGCGTGCAACAGAACCACCCGGCAGCCAGCGCCGAGCACAATACCGAACTGCGTGCGCGTGCCTGGCTGGAAACCAACTGTGCCCACTGCCATAACCCCAAGGGTCTGGCCAGCAGCACGGGCGTTTTCTTTGACGTCTTCCGCAAGGTCAATCTGAACTACGGCATCTGCAAGTTCCCCAACACGGCAGGGAGCGCCTCGGGTGGACGCGGTTACGACATTGTTCCGGGCAATGCTGAGAATTCGATCGCCTCATTCCGCATTCACGCCGAAGACTCCAGCGTCAACATGCCGCCGGTTGCACGCAGTGTAGCCCATGACGAAGGCATTGCCTTGATCGATCACTGGATCAATAACGTGCTGAACAACAACTACGATGGCGCGGGGTGCAGGTAAGGCAGTGCGCAGAAAATAGTAGAGGGCTTACATCACGCCGCAGCCGGCGAGCATGTCTGCCTGCGGACGGTAAACCCTGCTCTGGACATGAAACAGCCCGAGCAGGGTGTCGAAGATGTTGTCGTGCGAGTACTCGGTCTGCGTTCGCTCGCGGGTGCAGGCGCTACCCAATGCGGGTGACCACACCACCAGCGGGACCTCCGTCTGATCGCGCGGTGCCAGGGCGTATGGCATGCCGTGCAGGTAGAGGCCATTTTCTCCCAGGCTTTCTCCGTGGTCGGATACGAACAGCAGTGTCGGCTCCACTTCAGCGCCATGCTCGCTCAAAATATTGATCGCGTTCGCTATAACGTGATCGGTGTAGAGGATCGTGTTGTCGTAGGCGTTGATGATGGATTCGCGTGAGCAGGTCTGAACGTCGTCGCGCGCGCAGTCCGGTACAAAGTGACGGAAGCCTTGCGGATAGCGCTTGTAGTACGACGGGCCATGACTGCCCAGAAGATGCAGCACAATCAGCTGATCGGTCGTTGCCGTCCTGATCCGCTCTGCAAGACCCTTGAGCAGAATCTCATCGTGGCATTCGCCGTCGTCGCATAATGCGGAATCTGTGTCGCGACGCAGATCTTCGCTCGGCACGCGAACACACACGCCTTTGCAGTCCGAGTTGTTGTCGCGCCAGAGCACATCAACGCCGGTTTTCGCCAGGACATCCAGAACATTCTCCTGCGCGCGCGCTGCGTTGCGACTGAAATCGCTTCGGTCCAGCCGAGAAAACATGCACGGCACCGAAATGGCAGTGGCGGTGCCGCATGAGCTGACCTTGTTGAAGCTGAAGACACCCGGCAATGCGGCAAGCTGCGGCGTGGTCTCGCGCGCATAGCCTGCGAGCTGGAAGTTGCTGCGGCGCGCCGTTTCGCCGACTACCATCACGACCACGCGCGGTTTGCCACTGGCAGCAGGGACGCGAATAGCGTCAGTGCCGATGGGCTGAACGACCTCATCCTTGACGCGAAAATCGGCCGTCATCTGCTTGTAGGCCGCAGCGATCGGCAGAGTCGGATTGACCAGCAGGCGAACCTCGCGGTGTTCGCGCGCCCACAGGCTGACCGTCTTGTAATGGCTCAGCACCAGGCCCAGCAGAATCAGCAGCATGCCGAGCAGCAGACCTGCCCGCTTGCATGCGTCCATCCAAGGCGATCCAGGCTGGATCTGTACGCGCCAGATGAGCAGGCAGGGCAGTACACCGCTCAGCAATACATGAAGCATCATTCGAACGCTGAGCAACTCGCGGGCTTCGCGTGGGTCAGTCTGCAGGCTGTTGAGGATCATGTTCTGGTCGATGACAACGCCAAATGTGTCCATGAAGTAGCTGGCGACGGCCGCGATCATGAGCAATGTCATCAACAGCGGTTTCAGAAGTCGGCGCTGTCCCAGAACCAGCATAGGCAGCAGGATCAGGATGCATAGGGCAAGGGCCAGGCTCAGCAAGAGCATCCACTCGGCGGGGCCGTGCGCTGCAGGCATGCCCTTCCAGACTGCTGACCAGAACGCGCGATTCTGGGTTGCGGCGATGTAGGCCGTGCTCAGGAGCATGAGCTGAATCGGACCTAGCCGTATCCGTAGAGCTGCCAGCAACCAGGACCGCAGCTGAGTCCGTTGCGAGGTGATTGCGAGTTGGCCAGCTGATGCGGGCAGGGGGTAGGGATTCATGGGCATCTGTGTTGGCGGAGGTGTCCGAACACAGATTGCGCAGGCTGGCGTCAGCGGCCCGTTGCAGAAGCGTTAGTTTTTCGTTGTGCTCATTCGGGCACCGGAAAATGAATTTCAAAACGGGTGCCGCTGCCTTCTGCGCTGCGCACGACGACCGACCAGCCCAGACGATCACAGATGCGCTTGACCAGATAGAGCCCAAGGCCGAGACCACGGCTTTGCGCACCACGAAAATTCCGGTCGAAGATGCGTTCAAGGCTTTCCGGCGAAATGCCGATGCCGGTGTCCTGCACATGCAAGGCGCCCGGGCGAACATGCACTTCCACCAGCCCCTTTTCCGTGAAGTGCGCCGCATTGTTGAGCAGATTGCCGATCACGCAGGCGGCCATGCCATGCGGTGCTCGCACGTTTGTCGGCTCGGTGTCGATGCGCAGTTCCACGGGTCTGAGTTTGAGTTGCTCGCGTACACCTTCTGCAATGTCGCGGACCATCTGGTCGAGTGCAATGGATTCGCTGGAGTGTCCGCCGTCTTCGCGTGCCAGGAACAGCAAGGCTTCGATCTGCATGCGCATCTGTGCGGTTGCGCGCTGAATCCGCATGACCCGACCGCGCGTTGCCTGTGACAGGCTGGTGTCTTCGGCCAGCAATTGTGCGGAGCTGTCGATGATCGAAAGCGGCGTGCGCAGTTCGTGACTGGCTTCTTCGGTGAAGGCCTGTTCGCGTGAGACAAAGGCGTCGAGTCGTTCCATGAATCGGTCGAAAGCCTGCGCGATGATGCCGACGTCAGCGTCGTCAAAGTCCGGTGACAGCTTTTGCGTCTGTTGCCCAGGCTCGGTATTGCCAACCGCTTCTGCCAGGCGCGTGACGGGCAGCAGAACCCGTCGTGCCAGCCACAGGGCCAGCAAGACAGCTGCAAGCCACGAGCCCAGCGCACACAGCCACGCGAGTCGTACGAAGCGTGCTTCCATGGCTTCGAGTGGCTCAAGGTCCAGAACCAGAAACAATCTCGCCCCGTTGACGATCTCATGCGCCACCATGACTTCGTGCCCGGCGATATGAATCTCGTCGTAGGTGCCGGGTGTCAGTCCACGCAGGCTGTCCGGAATTCGCGAGGCATCCTCGCCAGCGCTTTGCACATAGGTCTTCAGGTTCTCGGTACGGGGGACAGGTGTGGCGGGGTCCGCGCTGAACTGGCTGACATAGGCATTGAGCTGGCTTTGCAGATTGATTTCCAGCACAGCGCTTTCGAAGTATTCCAGCGCCTGTGAGACCGCAATGTAGTAACCGGCCGTGCTGATGGTCACCATCAACAAGCAGGCCATGACAAAGCGTGAGCGCAGTCCGGGCCTAGGCAGGCTCATCTGCGCTGATCCGGTAGCCCACGCCGTGCAGGGTGTGCAACAGCTTGATGGGTTCAGCATCGTCAATGCTGCGACGCAAGACATGAATATGTCCGCGCAGGCTGGCGTCACTCTCCGGCGGATCGTCTCCCCAGATGGCGCGCTCGGCCGCCTCGCGGGTCAGCACACCGGGCGCGGCACGCATCAGGGCGTCCAACAGCTTGAGACCCGCGCGGGTCATTTCCAGGCGCCGTTCGCCGCGTCGGGCAATCAGGGTCCGGGTATCAAACTCCAGGTCGGCGACCTGCAGAATTTCGCTGCCGGCATTCTTGCGGCGGCACTGGGCACGCAAGCGTGCGTGCAGTTCGGCCAGCGAGAATGGCTTGGTTAGATAGTCGTCGGCACCGGCATCGAGTCCGGTGATCTTGTCGCGCTCCGTGTCGCGCGCCGTGAGCATGATGATGGGGGTCTGGCTGCGTGCATCACGGCGAAGGCGGCGGCACAGGGAAATGCCATCGAGGCCAGGCAGATTGAGGTCCAGAACGATGACATCGTAGTCATTGACCGCCGCAAGATGCAGTCCGGTGATGCCATCGCCAGCGTAGTCGGGCACGTCGCCGCGCGCAGTCAGGAACTCGCCCATATTGGCGGCAAGGTCTGAACTGTCTTCGATCAGCAGTATTTTCATAAGGGGCGATCCAACTGCCCGAGCTTAAGTGCGCAAGTGTTGGATTATCGTTGAGATCAAAAAGAAGCCCTGCTCACGCCACGAGCATCTTGCCGATCAGGCCCAGCAGAAAGCCAGCCACCGCGCCGAGCGCCGGAATCCATCGGCTGTCCAGTTTTGCCTGTGGCGCAATGTCTTCAAAGATCAGATACAGGATGCCGCCACTGGCAAACAGCATGAGCGCGCCCATCACGCCGTCGTTGCCAGACAGCAGGTAATAACCGCTCAGTCCCGCCGCCGGGCCTGCCAATGCCAGCAGTCCGAAAACCATGACGATGCGCTTGGCGGGAATTTTTGCGCTGTTCGAAATTTCCTCAAACGCGTTGAAGCCTTCCGGTACGTTCTGCAGAAAGATCAGCCCCGCCAGCAGCAGACCCGTTTGCTCCCCTGCCGCAAATGCTGCGCCCAGCGCAATCGCTTCCGGTATGAAGTCCGACAGCATTGCTACCAATTGCCCGGCTGAACTGCGCAGTTTGCTGAGCACGATATCCAGCACGCAGAAGAAAATGCCGCCTGCTGAGAATGCCAGCGCGGCGGCGGGAATCGGCAGTTTTTCGGCGCCGTCGGGGACCAAAACCAGTGCGACGGCCGACATCAAGGCTCCGCCACCGAAAGCCACAATGAAGTGGCGCCACTCGTTGCCGAGCCAGCTCGGGTGGCGAATGTCCACGCTGGCCAGCAGGGCGCCAATGGGCATGGCGGACCCCGCTAGAAGCGAGAGCACAACGACGATGAGGACTTCCGGCACGAGCAGTACGATGTTTCAGCCAGAGCCCGACGAGCGCTCAGGCTGTGGGCTCAATGCCCCACTGCGCCAGGCGGGCTTTGCGATCGGCTTCATCATCGGCAGGTGACACCAACGGGGTCCTGCTGAACTTGGGTGTCCTGACCGGGTGAGTCTCGTTGCCGATCTGCGTGAAACTTTTGCGTGCCTGATTGTGCGGATGCTGCGGGGCTTCATTCATCGACATGACCGGCGCCACGCAGGCATCGCTGCCTTCAAACACCTGAATCCAGTGGGCGCGATCGTGTTGCTTGAAGATGGCTTCGAAGCGCTGGTGCATTTCTGCATCCGTATGGACACGCGACATGATGTCCTTGGATTCAGCGGCGAGCCCCAGCTTTTCAATCAGCATCATGCGGAATTGCGGTTCCAGTGAGCCGACGGACATGAACTGGCCGTCTGCGCATTCGTAGCAGCGGTAGTAAAAAGAGCTGCCGTCGAGCATGTTGCCGTCACGTTCAACCGGCCAAGCACCCGCACTCTTCATGCCGAAGATCGGCGCCAGCAGCGTGCCTGCGCCTTCGACCATGGCGGCGTCGATGACCTGCCCCTTGCCAGAGGTCCTGGTTTCGAGCAGGGCACTGACGATGCCCAGCGCCAATACCATGCCGCCGCCGCCGTAATCGCCCACCAGATTCAGTGGCGGTGGCGGTGGCGATCCGGCCTTGCCCATGGAGTGCAGTGCGCCGGAAAGGCTGATGTAGTTGATGTCGTGACCGGCAATCTTGGCCAGCGGCCCGGACTGCCCCCAACCTGTCATACGCGCATACACCAGACGCGGATTGCGCTCGAGCGCCACGTCCGGCCCCAGACCGAGACGCTCCATGACCCCAGGCCGAAAGCCTTCGACGATGACGTCGGTTTGCTCGATGAGTTTGAGCACACGCTCGCGTCCGGCGTCGGACTTCAGATCCAGCTTGATCATGCCGCTGCGGCCGCGACTGACCACCGGCACGCTGCCGAAAGGATTGGCCGGGCCGCTGCGCCCTACGGTGAGGACGTTGGCGCCCAGATCGGCCAGCAACATGGTGCCGAACGGGCCCGGGCCGATGCCGTCCATTTCGAGGACCTTGATGCCGCTGAGCGGGCCGCGTGAGGGGGTGCCTGAAGCGTCTTTATTCATGGTGATAATCAGTTTCTGAAATTATTGAGAGATGAATATGCGCAGGCTCTGAGGTAGCGGAGCCGCGCTGAAAAGTATCCTTGCTAGTGCTTGGCGCTGATCAGTTTGCGCGCGATGCTCCAGCGATGGACCTCGCTGGGGCCGTCATAAATTCTGAAGGCGCGCATATCCTTGAAGATACGCATGACAATGGTTTCGGAGGTGACGCCCTGTCCGCCGAGCACCTGAACGCATCGATCCACCACGTTCCAGGTGGCTTCCGAGACCATCACCTTGCTCATGCTGGATTCCAGGTTGCCGCGACCACCCTGATCCAGCACCCAGGCCGTATGCCAAATGTTGAGTCGGGCACTGTGCAGATCCATCTCGTTATCAGCCAGCTGGAAACCCACACCCTCATGCTCGCCCAGCGGCTTGCCGAAGGCCTGGCGTTTGCGCGCGTATTCAGTGGCTACATCGTGCGCACGCTGAGCCTGCCCCAGCCAGCGCATGCAGTGGGTCAGGCGCGCCGGTGCCAGCCGCACCTGCGCGTAGCGAAAACCGCGGCCGATCTCTCCCAGCACGTCGGTGGCAGGGACCCGCAGTCCGTCAAAATGCAGCACGCCGTGTCCGCCGGTGAAACAGGCATCAAGCGAATCCATCAGGCGCTCAAGCCGGATCGCCCGCTGATCCATGTCAGCCAGAAACATGGTGGCCGAGCCGTCCTCCATCTTGGCCATGATGATGGCAAAGCTCGCGCCCTCTGCGCCGGTGATAAACCACTTGCTGCCACTGATGAGATAGTCGTCGCCATCCTTGACCGCAGTGGTCTGCAGCATGGTGGGGTCGGACCCGGCACCCGGTGGCGGCTCGCTCATCGCAAAGCAGGAGCGGATGCGGCCATCAATCAGCGGCTGCAGCCAGCGCTGCTTCTGCTCCGGCGTCGCCACTTCTTCCATCAGGTGGATATTGCCCTCGTCCGGCGCATGAATATTCATCGCTACAGGACCCAGCGGCGAGTAACCAGCGGCCTCAAAAACAATGGCCTTGGCGATGTGTGACAGGCCCAGTCCGCCGAGTTCGGTAGACGCATGCGGTGTCAGCAGGCCGGCGCTGCGGGCACGTTCGACCAGATCCTGGCGCAGCGATTCTTCAGGGCCGTGCGGTCCCTGGCGAGGATCGTTCTCCAGCGGGATGACCTGCTCGGCGATGAAGGTGCGGGTGCGCTGCTTCAGCGCTTCGAGTTCCGGCGAAATGGAGAAGTCCAAAGTTTTGACCACCTGATGCTTTGTGCGGGAGCGTCCAATTGTGCCGCATGCGCCTGTTTGGCGCGCCGCCGGAATTCTGTATTACCCTGATTTGAAACAATTTGTCTTGCCCGTGTCGGGCCTGTTCGTCGCCCATGGCTTGAATCGCTCCAATGGGGCCTCATCTTCGGACTTCGGCCAGACCAAGGAAGATGATCCGATGAAGCAGTTTGACGGCACCACCATTCTCAGCGTGCGGCGTGGCAATCAGGTTGCCCTGGGTGGCGATGGCCAGGTGTCCATGGGCAACACCATGGTCAAGGGCAATGCGCGCAAGGTTCGGCGCCTCTACAACGACAAGGTGATGGCGGGTTTTGCCGGCGGTACCGCGGATGCGTTCACCCTGTTCGAACGTTTTGAAGGCAAGCTGGAAAAGCACTCTGGGCAGTTGGTGCGCGCCGCAGTGGAAATGGCCAAGGACTGGCGCACCGATCGTTATTTGCGTCGTCTGGAGGCCCTGTTGCTGGTCGCTGACAGCGAGGCCTCCCTGATGATTTCCGGTAACGGCGATGTGATGGAGCCGGAGCCCCATGGCGTCATGGGCATTGGTTCGGGCGGCAGTTTCGCCACCGCCGCTGCACGCGCGCTGGTCGAAAATACCGAACTCAGTGCAAAAGAGATCGTCGAAAAAGCATTGAACGTGGCGGCAGACATCTGCATCTACACCAATCACTCGCTGACGATTGAACACATCGACCTTTCATGAGCGACCCTCGCCGGGTATCGCCGCTCGCGTCGCAGGACGCGACAAATTGAATCTTATTTTCTGGATGACTTAATGATCGACCTCACCGCTCCCACCGCCATGACGCCTCGCGAGATCGTGGCAGAACTGGACAAGCACATCATCGGACAGGCGGCTGCCAAGCGTTCAGTGGCCATTGCGCTGCGTAATCGCTGGCGTCGTCAGCAGGTGGATGGACAGATGCGCAGCGAAATCCATCCCAAGAACATTCTGATGATCGGGCCCACGGGTGTGGGCAAGACCGAAATCGCACGGCGTCTGGCCAAGCTGGCCAATGCACCGTTCGTCAAGGTGGAAGCCACCAAGTTCACCGAGGTGGGCTACGTCGGCAAGGATGTGGAATCCATTATCCGTGACTTGATGGACGCGTCGGTCAAGATGACTCGCGAGCAGTTCATGAAGCGTGTCCGCACGCGCGCCGAAGAAGCGGCAGAAGAGCGCGTGCTGGATGTGCTGGTGCCACCGCCCAAGGATTTTGGCGAGGCCAGTTCACAGCGCCAGTCCGAAACCGGCTCTGCGCGACAGGTGTTCAGGAAGCAGCTGCGTGAGGGCAAGCTCGACGACACCGAAATCGAGATCGAGATTGCACAAGGCATGCCCAATGTTCAGTTGATGGGGCCGCCGGGCATGGAAGAAATGACGCAACAGCTGCAGGGCATGTTCGCGGGCATGAACCAGGACAAGAAGCGCAGCAAGAAGATGAAAATCTCCGAGGCGCTGAAGCAGCTCACCGACGAAGAAGCCGCCAAACTGGTGGACGAAGAAGCGATCAAGACAGAGGCCCTGAGCAATGTCGAAGAAAACGGCATTGTCTTCATCGACGAGATGGACAAGGTCTGCAAGCGCGGCGAGTTCACTGGCAGCGATATTTCGCGTGAAGGCGTCCAGCGTGATCTGCTGCCGCTGGTCGAAGGCAGCACCGTCACCACCAAACATGGTGCGGTCAAGACCGACCACATCCTGTTTATCGCCAGTGGCGCCTTTCACATGGCCAAGCCTTCAGACCTGATTCCCGAACTTCAGGGCCGCTTGCCGATTCGCGTGGAACTCGATGCGCTCAAGACAGAAGATTTTGAACGCATCCTGCAGGAGCCGGATTGCTCGCTCACGGATCAGTACGTTGCACTGATGGCCACCGAAGAAGTAACGCTGGAGTTCACCGCCGAAGGCATTCGCCGTTTGGCAGAGGTTGCATTCCAGGTCAATGAACGCACTGAGAATATTGGTGCGCGCAGGCTGCATACCGTCATGGAACGCCTGATGGAAGAGTTGGCCTTTGATGCGCCAGACAAGGCTGGCAGTACCTTGAAGGTGGACCCTGAGTACGTGAACTCCAAGCTCGAGAAGCTGGCTGGCGACGAGGATCTCTCGCGCTACATCCTGTGATGTGCCGTAGTTGATCCGGGCTGCGCTGCTGCTGCTGAGCCTGATGACCGCGCCACTCATGGCGGGGCAGCGCGCAGACCAGACCGTCATCGTGTTGCACGGTCTGGCGCGCTCGTCCGGTTCGATGGAGGCGATGGCTGAAGCCTTGCGCTCCGACGGCTATTCCGTGGTCAATCTGGATTATCCGTCGACGCGCGCAACGGTAGAGTCACTGAGCGAATCACATCTCGCGCCGGCCATTGCAGGCGCGATCAGCAATGGCGCGCAGCAGGTGCATTTCGTAACGCACTCGATGGGTGGGATTCTGGTACGCCACTATCTGGCAACGCATGAAACGCCGCAGATCGGGCGGGTCGTGATGCTGGGGCCGCCCAACCACGGCAGTGAACTGGTGGATCGACTGCACCATTTGTGGCCGTATCAATGGATCAACGGACCCGCAGGTTTTCAGCTGGGAACCGATGCATCCAGCCTGCCCAATCAACTGGGAAAGATCCGTGTGGCAACAGCTGTCATTGCCGGTACACGCAGTTACAACCCGATCTACTCATCAATGATCAAGGGTGACGACGACGGGAAGGTGAGTGTGGAAAGCACGCGCCTTGAGGGGATGAGCGATCACCTAATTCTGCCGGTCAACCACAGTTTCATGATGAATGATGATGAAGTGATTCGTCAGACGCTTCGCTTTTTGCGTGCAGGAAAATTTGAGCGCGATGTGGCGACGCCTTAGCTGAGGCGGTGAAGATGACGCATCAGTCCTGATGATCGTGTCGCATCCGACGCATTCACATTGGTGATAAGGGCGTTCTATACTCATTTCCCCGGGGACGAAGGCGCTCCCAATTCATGAGGAACCCGCGATGGGTCCAATCCTGAAGGCCTTTCTGCTTGCGGTGCTTTTTGGGGCGCTGCACGGATGCAGCGGATCGAATGGTGATTCGCCCTTTGCACAGTATGCCGAGCCAAGCCCGCGCGTCGCGACCACCGGAACCGTGACAGGTGTTGTCTACGAAGTTCCAGTAACGGCCAAGGCTCACGGAGACAGCGGGGGTGGCCTGTTGATTTCCGGGCAAACGCCGCCAACGGCAGATGCGGAACCGGTTGCCGGTGCAACCGTCAGTGCCAATGGCGTGGATCATGGGGCGACCGCAGCCGATGGCAGCTTTCGGTTCGATGCGGACGCTGGCCCTCTGACCATCCGTATTGAATATGAGGGTGTCGTTCTCAATCAGCCCACAACCGTCGTCGGCGGGCGCACCGTTATTGTAGGTGCGAGCCAGATGAGTCGTGATGAGGCCTGGCATCGAGTGGAGAATGTTGTCGTCTCCACCCTGGATCGGCCACAGACCGTACTGGCCTTTGGTTCGCATGTGCCCTTGCCGCCGGGAACAACAGTCAATACAACAAGGAGTCCGGGACCGGCCACGCCTGCAGACATTGTTCTTGAAAAGCCAAGCTGGCTGTTCTTTATCGATTTGTATTTCACATCCGGTTACGAGCACCCGACCATCCTGGCGCTGGTAGATGACACGGATGGCAGCGTGACGGTACTCAATCGGCGCTCCGCTCCGGTGGTGAACCAGCTCGATCTGTGGTTTGGATTAGAGGATCAGCCATTGAGTGATGTGCTGATGAGACCTAGTGAAGATCCCTATATATATGCGCCAAGGCGCATGCTAGCGGTTGCAGCGTCGCAGCCCGTGCCCCGCACCGTGCCCGCGAGAGATCACGTTGAGGGCTGCGAAGATGCCAAGACCTTTGCGTTGATCATTACAGGTGCGACCGAGAGCTCGTTCCTGGAGTCAACCATACGTTTCTCTGCTGCGCTTTCAGCGGATGTGGTTCGCGAGATCGTGCCCAGCAACAGCTCGGACTTCAGCGATTTGTATCGAGTCACGTACAACGAGCTCAATGCGCAGATGACGCCTTGTGATCGCCTGATCATCTATATCGCTTCTCATGGCTATGAGGATGATGATGGCAATGGTCTCGGCGCATTCATGTACGAACGTCGTGACAAATCATTGGGTGACAATCGCAAGCAGTCTTTCACGCCGTTTGAGCTGTCCTCACCGCTGCGTAACACCTTGAAAGCCTGTCATCTGCAGTTGATTGTTGATGCCTGTTTTTCAGGATCGATGGCTCCGCTATTCAGGCAGGCATTTGATCGGCGTGGGTTCAAGCATGTTGACCGCTATTTCCTGGCATCGACTGACGCGACGACCACCGCGACATTTGAAAACATCAGCACCGGCGGCGTCCTGTTTGGTACCACGACCGGCGGCAAGTTCACCAATGAACTGATAGAAGCGGGCGTTGTTGGCGGCACTCCCGCCGAACTGTCCGAGAAGGTGGATGAGCTGGTCGGTCAGGGCGGTGTCTTTACTTACGACTCTTACGCGCATGATCAGGGCGCGCAGTATCTGTACCTTCCGCCTACCGAAGCTTGCCCGATCGACGGCAGCGGCGGTGAGGACGACGATACCGGAACTGAGCTGGATTCAGACGAAGACGGGATTCCGGACGAGGAAGACAACTGCCCGCAAACGGCGAACCCGGAGCAGATAGATACCGATGGCGATGGCCGTGGAGACGAATGCGATAACTGCCGTGAGACGCCCAATGCGGATCAGGCCGATGCCGATGCCGACGGTGTGGGTAACGTGTGCGATAACTGCATCAATCAGGCCAATGCGGATCAGACGGATACCGACGAAGACGGTGTCGGAAACGCGTGTGACAACTGTGTGAGCAGCGCCAATCCGATGCAGGAAGACGCTGACAGTGACGGCGTGGGCGACAGCTGCGACAACTGCGTGAATCAGGCCAACGCGGATCAGGTTGATCTGGACAGGGACGCGATCGGTGATGTTTGTGACAGTACCCGCGTTGTTGTCCTGGATCGTACTCTGGGAACCATTCCATTCCGCGATTCCGTGGATCTGGCCTGTATCAGCAACGGCATCGATGTCGAGCCCGATGCCTGCCTCTGTACCCATCTTCACCGTGAGATCAGTATCGTCGGTCAACAGGGAACGTTCCCGGATGTGAATCCCGACGAATGTGGTCATGGGTGCACGACTACAATCCCGTATAGCGAGGTCGACTACACCTGTCCTCCCTGATGTGCGGGCCGCTTTATTGAGCCAGCAGGTCGTTTCAAAGCGCTGCTTGTCGATATCGAATCGCGACAAGCGAAGCTGATTCGCTACTGATTCAGTCGCGCACGCATCTCATCAAAGCGGCTCTTCTCTGCCTCGCTGAGTTCTGGAAATTTCAGGCCCAGGGATTCCAGCGACTGCGCGACGATGTCGGCAACGGTGGCACGCATGTAGGCCTTGTCATCTGCCGGAATCGCATACCAGGGCGCGTGTGCCGTGGAGGTGGCATTTAGCATGGCCTCGTAGGCTTTCATGTACGCATCCCAATGCTCTCGCTCGTCAAGATCAGCGGCTTCAAATTTCCAGTGCTTTTCAGGTTCGTCGAGGCGAGACAGAAAGCGCTCGCGTTGTTCGGCCAGAGAAACATTGAGCCAGAACTTCAGGATAACCGTGCCATTTCGGGCCAGATGCGTTTCATGTTCGCGGATCGATTCCAGTCGCTGTTGCCAGATGCGTGCGCCGGCCGGTCGATCAGGCAGCTTCTGGTAGTCCAGGTACTCGGGATGTACGCGCACTGCCAGCACTTCTTCATAGTGACTGCGATTGAATACGCCGATGCGCCCGCGCTCCGGAAGCCTCTGCGCGGTGCGCCACAGAAAATCGTGATCCAGTTCGCGCGCTGACGGGCGCTTGAACGAGAACACCTGGCAGCCCGCCGGGTTCACGCCAGACAGCACAGAGCGAATGGTGGAGTCCTTACCGGCAGCGTCCATGGCCTGAAACACCAGCAGTACCGAGTGCTTGTCGGCAGCGTAAAGCCGCTCCTGCAAATCGGCCAGATCTTTGACACGATGCTTGAGCTGTTTCTTCAGTGCCTTCTTGTTGGGGACATCGCCGACCGGTGTGGTCGGTGCATCCGCTACTTTGAAGCCACCTTTGAAAGGCACGAGATAAGGGCTGTCGATGGCCTTGAACATGAGTGCGTGTCCTTGATCGAGTCAGTGGGTGACGAGTGAGGCGGGGCCGGGCACCACATAAAAATAAATGGCCAGCCAGTGCAACACACTGCCGCCCAGTACAAACAGATGCCAGATGGCGTGGTGATAGCGCAAACGTTCCCAGAGATAGAAGGCTACACCGCCGCTATAGGTCAAGCCGCCGACACCCAGAAGAATCAGACCGCCGGTATCAAGCCGATTGAACAGCGGCTTGACCGCAACAATGGCGCACCAGCCCATCAGCAGATAAACACTGAGCGAGATTCTCTCGTAGCGTCCGGTGAAAAATATTTTCAGGCCCACGCCGATGACCGCCAGTCCCCAGGTGAATCCGAACAGGCTCCAGCCCCATGGCCCGTGCAAGGTCACCAGTGTGAAAGGTGTGTAGGTGCCGGCAATGAGGAAGAAGATCAGCGAATGATCAATGATGCGCAGGACGCCGCGCGCACGCGGTAGCGGGATGCTGTGATAGAGCGTGGAGGCCGTGTACATGAGCACGAGCGTGGTGCCGAATACGCTGCAGGCCACGACATGCCAGGTGTCGCCGTAAAGGGCGGCGCGGACCACCAGCACCACCAGTCCGATGATGGACAGCACCACCCCAAGGCCATGCGTGATGGCGTCGGCAAGGTGTTCGCCAAAAGAATAGACCCGGTCGCGCGCGCGCTCCAGCGACTTGGGGACCGGAACCTTCGGTAGCGGTTGGCGAAGCGGCGCGGGTTGGTGTGCTGCGTTACTCGGCACGCTCTACCTTGAGCGTTGCCCCCTCGGCCTTGACCACGGTAACGCGGCTGCCGGCCGCAAGATCAGGTCCCACTGCACGCCATTGGGAGTCGTCCACGTTGAGCTTCCCCACACCGTTGATGATGGGGGCGGTCAAGGTGAACGTGCGACCAACATAAGACTCTCCGCGTCGGTTCAACGTTGGCGAGTCGGTCACGATCTGCTTCTTGCGAAAGCGGTGGTAGAGCAAAAAGCTGATGACGGAGAACGCGCCAAACAGAACCAGTTCCACCTGCCAGCTGGTGGGAAATGCCCAGGAGATGAAACCCACCAGCGTCGCGGATATGCCCATCCACAGGAGGACGAACTCGGCAGGAATCAGTGTTTCCAGAATCAGCAGCGCAAGGCCGGCTGCAAACCAGTGCCAGTACTCCAGTTGGTTCATGTCCACGGCTATCAGCCCGCGTTTGGCGGCGTGGTTTGCACGCCGGCTTTCTTGGCCAGTTCGGTAATGCCGGCCAGTGCGCCGATGACATTGCCGGCTTCGAGTGGCATCAGCACCAGCTTCTCATTGGGACTGCTCGCGATCTGGCCGAGTGCTTCGATGTACTTGGTGGCTACGAAGTAATTGATGGCCTGAATGTCACCTTGTGCAATTGCCTGGCTGACCATGTGAGTGGCCTTGGCTTCGGCTTCGGCCTGTCGCTCTCTGGCTTCTGCATCACGAAACGCAGCTTCCTTACGACCTTCGGACTCCAGGATCTGTTCTTGACGCTCAGCTTCTGCTCCCAGAATCTGCGCCTGACGCTCACCTTCTGCCTTGAGCACTGCAGCCTGTCTGAAACCTTCGGCTTCCAGGATATTGGCGCGCTTCTCGCGCTCCGCTTTCATCTGCCGGCCCATGGCCTCCACCAGATCATGCGGCGGACGGATGTCCTTGATCTCGATGCGCGTCACCTTGATGCCCCAGGGCGTGGTGGCATCGTCGACCACCGTGAGCAGCTTGGCGTTGATGTGATCGCGCTGGCTGAGCAGTTCGTCCAGGTCCATCGAGCCCATGACAGTACGCAGATTGGTCTGGGTCAGCTGCATGGTGGCCAGTTCCAGGTTCTGGACTTCGTATGCTGCTTTGGGCGCATCCAGGATCTGGAAGAACACCACGCCGTCAACGCCGACCATCGCGTTGTCCTTGGTGATGATTTCCTGGCTGGGCACGTCCAGCACCTGCTCCATCATCGACAGCTTGCGCCCGATGCCATCGACATAGGGGACCATCCAATGCAGGCCGGGCTCGAATGTGGCGCGATACTTTCCGAATCGCTCAATGGTGTATTCCATGCCCTGCGGCACTGTGACCACGCCTTTCCACAGGGTGACCAGCAGGAAGGCAACCAGAATGATGACGACGACATCCATCTCAGATTCTCCGTTTTATCTCAGCCCCCCGGTGGGCGACGGAAGTATCGCATGTGAAATCAATCCCGGAGCGGATCGAAGCTCAGCGGCAAACCGTGCCTGATGAAGGCGGTCCGGGATAATCCATGCGATCCGCGTAGCGATAGCAGTGGCCGCTATCGGGATCTTCAAGAATCAGATTTTCGGGAATGTCGTCCTGTGGATCTGGCGCAGGCCAGTCCTGCAGGATGCGCGCTCTCAGCTGACGCAAATACGCAGGCGTGACCGCTGTGGGCGCGGCTCGCAGCGTGAGCCCTTGTTCAGAGATGAGCTGATGAAAGCGCGCCACGTTCGCATCGTCCGGCCCGTTCCCGGCGGGTACGCTGGCTGATCGAGAGAAGTCGCCATTGGCCGGATCAGCAAACACCGCACTCACCTGAGTGATGGAAGCGGGTAGTTCTGCGGTATCGGCCGATGCCACCGCGTAATTGCTGCCCACCCCGGCGTAAGTATCAGACGTGCGAATGGTGTTGCGATCGGGCAGGGCGTGGAACAGGTTCTGGCTGATGTTTTGCGAACTGGACGATTGCAGCACCAGTTCGCCAGAGCGCACCACAGCTTGGGCGTTGGCATAGAACGCGTTGTTGCGGATCACGCTGTTGTCCACCGTATTGAGCCCAAGGCCAGCCTTGCCGTTGAGCAGTGACAGATTCTGTTCGGCCAGGAAGCGCCCAAAGAAATTGCCGCCATTGTTCTGCATGTGCAGCCCGTTGCCTTCGTCGATTTCGAGCTTGACCACGCCCTTGCTGAAAACATGCGAGATCATCGAAGACTGGTTTCCGAACACCAGATTGCCTCGCATGATGACCTTGAATGGCTGCGTTTCGGTGTTGTCCTCTGTGGCCGGGCTGGAATTGGCAAAGCCATGCGTTCCGGCCGTAGACCACCAGGCATTGTTGTAGATCACGCTGTCCGCCACCGTGATGTAGGCCCCGCCGTTGTTGCTCACGCCTGCGCCCGGAAAATGATGGATCACGCAGCCGGAAATTTCGATGTTGTAGGAACTGTTGAGGGAGATGCCGCGGCCCTGTATCTGGTTCTGCGCATCACTCTGGTCCCACCACAAGGACAACGAGTCCTGCACGTCGAGTGAAGCAGCGGTGCCCATCAATTCCAGATTCTGTAGTTTCCAGTGGCGCGCATCGCGAAAGGCCAGGCCGTTGACGTCGGATATCAGGCGGACGTATTCGTTTCCGTGTGGACGAATGGTGATTTTCATGCCCGCTGTCCCCGAAGACGTGATGCGCGCGAGATTGTTGCGTGACCGGGTGGAGAAATCAGTGCCGAATCCGTCGTTGTAATAGTCGCCGCCACGCAGATAGAGGGTGTCGCCGGGTCCGGCTTTGCTTACCGCGGCGGCGAGTGTGCGCAGCGGTGCCTGCGCAGTGCCGAGTTGGCTGTCATCGCCGATTGGCGAAATGTAGATGCCGTTGGCTGCGGGCGAGCCGCTGCCCACGTCCAGCGCAAAGACTTCGGTCAGGTGGCGCGCGCCGCTGGTGCGGATGATGGTGACACTGCTGCGGCCTTGCTGCGCCGGCATGGGTGTCCAGTAGAGCCGACCGCTGCGCGGGTGAACGGCCATGCCCTCCGGCGCGCCCTGCAGCGAGAAGCGGGTAGAGGCATCAATGGGCCTGAGACTGCATAGATAGTTCTGTCCGGCGCCTGTGCTTGTGGCGCAGCTTGCCGAAGCGTTCTCAGTGGTGCCGGGCCCCGGTCCTGGCGCAGGCGGCATGGTCGCCCCCGAGCCCCCGCCGCCCCCGCCGCCACAACTGCTGCTGAGCATGGCGAGCAAAGTGATCGCAAGAAGTTGCCGCATCGTCAGAAAAAATCTGTCCATGCTCGCCTTCACGCCAAATGTGTTCAGGCCTCGGTAGCGGCCATTTGCTTGATGCGTTCTACCATGGCGTAAAAGCCGTTGCGCCGGTTCATGCTGATGTGCTGTTCCAGTCCCAGGCGCTCAAAGCTGGAAGCAATGTCCAGATCAAGGATTTCCTGCGGTGTGCGGCCAGAAGTCAGGCCCAGCAGCAGTGCGATCAATCCTTTGACGATATGGGCGTCCGAATCGCCGCGGAACTCCAGTGTCACCGGCGGCCCCTCATGGCGGGTGTGCGCCAGCCAGACCTGACTCATGCAGCCGCGCACCTTGTGCGCATCGTCGTGCTCATCATCGGGCATGGGCGGTAGTTTTCGGCCCAGCTCGATGATGTAGCGGTAGCGCTCTTCCCATTCACCGAGCAATTCAAAGGTATCGGCAAGTTCTTCAATATCCATGGGCGAATTGTAAGCGCGCGAGCCCCGGAATCCCTGAAAGCATACAATCCGCGGCCAAATTTCTTGCAGGTTCCTGCCATGACCCGTCCTTCCGGCCGCACAGCGGATCAACTTCGTGCTGTTTCCATTGAGCGCAATTTCACCTGTCATGCAGAGGGCTCGGTGCTGGTCAGCTTTGGCAATACGCGTGTGCTGTGCACGGCCAGTGTTGAAGAACGTGGCCCATCCTGGAAAAAGGACGGAGGCTGGGTGACGGCCGAATACGGCATGTTGCCGCGCGCCACACATACACGCGGCCGTCGCGAAGCGGCGCAGGGTAAGCAGTCCGGGCGCACCCAGGAAATCCAGCGCCTGATCGGACGCTCCTTGCGCGCGGCGGTCGATCTGAGCGCCTTGCCGGGCCTGACCATTACGCTGGATTGTGATGTCCTGCAGGCCGACGGTGGCACGCGAACCGCCGCCATCACCGGCGCTTATGTGGCGATGGTGGATGCCGTCGAGAAGATGATGAAAAAGGGCAAGCTCAAGTCCAACCCCGTGCACGGGCAGGTCGCTGCCATCAGCGTGGGCATTTATCGCGGCGAGCCGGTGCTGGATCTGGATTACGCGGAAGATTCGGATTGCGAATGCGACATGAACGTGGTGATGAACGATGCGGGTCACTTCATTGAAGTGCAGGGCACGGCAGAGGGGCACGCCTTCCGCCGCGAAGAACTCGACAGCCTGCTCAATCTCGCCCAGGGCGGCATCGCCGATCTGATCAAGGCACAGAGCGCGGCGCTGAAGGCCTGAGGCTAGGCAGATGCCAGACATCGTTCTCGCCAGCCGCAATGCAAAGAAAGCGCGCGAGCTCGAAGCCTTGCTGAGCCCCTTGGGCTGGCGCGTCCGTCCGGTCAGCGAGTTCTCTGATGTGGAGCCGGAGGAGACCGGCAGCACTTTCGTAGAGAACGCCCTGATCAAGGCCCGGCATGCGACGCAGGTATCCGGCTTGCCTGCTGTGGCCGATGATTCCGGTCTTTGCGTGGATGCGCTGGGCGGTGCGCCAGGTGTGCGCTCGGCGCGCTTTGCGGGCAAGCCCTCATCTGACGCAGCCAACAACGCGAAGTTGCTTGCCGACATGGCCGGCGTTGCTGATGCGCAGCGGCAGGCACAGTTTGTCTGCACGCTGGTGATGCTGCGTTCCGCGCTTGACCCGATTCCGCTCATCGCCTCAGGCATCTGGCACGGCCAGATTCTGCGCGAGGCCCGTGGAGAGCAGGGCTTTGGCTACGATCCCTTGTTCTGGGTGCCCGAGCATCAATGTGCATCTGCCGAGCTGTCTCCAGAAATCAAGAACCGGATCAGTCATCGTGGACTGGCGATGCAGCAACTGCTTGCATTGATCGCCAGCAGGTGAGCACGGCGGCTGCAACGGCCGATCTGCCGCTCGCCCTATATGTGCATCTGCCCTGGTGCGCTCGAAAATGCCCCTACTGTGATTTCAATTCAC
This sequence comes from uncultured Panacagrimonas sp., assembly GCA_963975245.1. GTDB lineage: Bacteria > Pseudomonadota > Gammaproteobacteria > Nevskiales > Nevskiaceae > Panacagrimonas. The sequence goes on from CAXBFJ010000008.1 coordinate 193,271, forward strand.
ATGCCGTGCGTGCGCCCATTCCGCAGGACGCGTATGTCGATGCACTGATCCGCGATCTGGATTTTGAACTGCAGCAGGGCGAGTCACGAGCGCTCAGCAGCATCTTCTTTGGCGGCGGCACGCCCAGCCTTTTTTCCGCAGCATCAATTGGTCGGATTCTGGATGCAGCTGCAAAGCGGCTGCATTTTTCGGATGACATCGAGATCACGCTGGAGGCCAATCCCGGCACCGCGGATGCGGCGCATTTTTCTGGTTATCGAACGGCCGGGGTCAATCGCATGTCCATCGGCGTACAGAGTTTTTCCGATGCCAGCCTGAAGGCCATCGGACGCATCCATGATGGGGTCGAGGCGCGTCGCGCAATTGAACTTGCCAGAGCGGCCGGCTTCGACAATTTCAATCTGGATCTGATGTTTGCATTGCCGCAACAGTCCATCGACGCGGCGCTGATGGATTTGACGACCGCGCTGTCATTGGCGCCGCAGCATCTGTCCTGGTATCACCTGACGCTCGAGCCCAACACGGAGTTTGCGGTGCGACCGCCGCCGATTCCCGACTCGGATACCGCTGCGGACATGCACGATCAGGGCTGCGCCTTGTTGGGCGAGGCCGGGTTCGAGCACTACGAAACCTCCGCGTTTGCGCGGCCGGGGCGCGCGTCGCGGCACAATCTCAACTACTGGCAATTTGGTGATTACTTGGGCATCGGCGCGGGCGCCCATGCCAAGCGAAGTTTCATGCAAGCAGACGGCATGGATATTCAGCGACGTTCACGGCACAAGCATCCACGCACCTTCATGGAAACTGCGGGCACGGCTGCCGCGGTGCAGGAAACCCGGCAGGTCGAGCTGCATGAACGCGCTTTCGAGTTCTGCATGAATGCCTTGCGACTGCATCAGGGTTTCAGTCTGGATCAGTTTGAAGCGCGCAGTGGCCTGCCGTTATCTGCACTACAACCCAGACTCGATGAAGCGGTAGTCAAAGGCCTGATTCAAATAGACAGCGATGGCGTTCGCCCAACACCGTCGGGGCTGCGCTATCAGAACAGGCTGATCTCGCTGTTTCTGCCGGAGGCTGACTGATGCTCGAAGAAGATCACATCACCTGTCCCTACTGCTGGGAGACGATCGCGGTTGACGTGGATGTGTCCGCCGGATCACAAACCTATACCGAAGATTGTTCGGTGTGCTGCAACCCGATCCTGATTCGATTGCAGGTCAGCGGTGATGGCGAGACCTACGAGATCGAGGCAAGCGCCGAGAACGAATAAAGGCTGAGCATGCGCTCTAGTTGTCTTGCGTCGCGGCGCAGCGCTCGTCGATGCTGATCCGGGTGAATTCAATGCCGCCCGGCAGGTAGGCAATCGCCAGCAGGCCCAGCGCCTTGTCGTCAGGAGCCACGACCACGCGGCTGATCAGTTTGTTCTCAAGCGGACTGTCAAAGCGCGCTGCCAGCGCCAGCTGCGCACACTGTACCTGTTCGGCGGATAGGCGCTCGCTGAACTCGACACGGTTCTGATTCAGCGCCAGGATCGTGGCCAGCGCCGCGGCCACGACCAGTCCTGCAAAAGTCAGCGCGCGAAGAATCAATCCGCCAGCACCGTGCTGAGCCAGTTGCCGATATCGGCGATTTCTTCCATGCACACCTCGTGTGCCATCGGGTAGCTGTGCCAGTCCACCGTGTAGCCCGCCTGCGTCAACTGGTCACGACTCGATTCGCCAAGTTGAATCGGCAGCACCGCGTCATGACTGCCATGGCACATCAGGATCGGAATATTCTTGTTGGCCTCTGATCCTTCGTTGGCCAGCGAGCCGCTCAGCGGCAGATACGTCGACAGGGGCATCAGGCCCGCGAGGCGATCCTTATGGCGCAGCGCGGTCTGAAGCGCGATGGCGCCGCCCTGTGAGAATCCGGCAATGACGATCTTATAGGACGGCACGCCGGCTTCGCGTTCTTCGGCAATGATCTGCTCGATACGCGCCTGCGAGGCACGAATGCCTTCTTCGTCCTGCAGGCCGTTGCGATCCAGGGACTTGATGTCGTACCAGGCGCGCATGGCCATGCCGCCATTGAGCGTCACCGGCCGCACTTCGGCGTGCGGAAAGATGAATTTCACGGGCACGCCTTCCGGCAACTTCAGGTGCGGGACGATGGAAACAAAATCATGGCCATCGGCGCCCAGGCCATGCATCCAGATGACAGTCGCCTTGTGCGCTTGATCTGGCTGAACGATGACGGCGGTTTCAGTTTCCTGGAGTTTCATGGGGCAATAGGGTCTCGGGACGATAGAATGCGCGCCACCCTAATTGATTCCCGCGTCCGCGGGAAAGACCCGCACCATGCTGACGCGCGCCGCACCACTGTTTTTTACGATTGCCCTTGGCCTCCTGCTGGCCGGCTGCGGCCAGTCCGGCGGCTTGTATCTGCCTGATGCGAATGACAAGGCTGTTGAAGATTCTGCAGCTGCGGACCACGACGCAGCGCCGGCAAGTGCTGTCCAAGACCAAGAAGATGAAGAAGAGAATGATGACGAGGCATCCGATGTTGCAGATCAACCGCCGCCCGCTGAAGAGGGTGTCGCACCATGAGTGATGCTTTTCTGAGCCATCAGGGGCAGTTGTTTGCCGAGCAGATTCCGGTAGAGGCACTGGCCGAACGCTTTGGCACGCCGCTCTACATTTATTCTCGGGCCACCTTGGAGCGCCACTATCGCGCCTTTGATGAGGCACTTGCGCAAGTTCCGCATCAGGTTTGCTATGCGGTCAAAGCCAATTCAAACCTTGCCGTATTGGGCGTGCTGGCCAAACTCGGTTGCGGTTTTGACATCGTGTCCGAGGGCGAATTGCGTCGTGTTCTGGCTGCTGGAGGTGAAGCATCGAAGGTGGTGTTCTCCGGTGTTGGCAAGACTGAACTCGAGATGCGTTACGCATTGGAGCAGAAGATCGGTTGCTTCAACGTGGAGTCCGAGTCCGAACTCAAGCGTCTCAACCGCGTTGCGCTGAACATGAAAACCACCGCGCGCATCGCCCTGCGCGTCAATCCGGACGTGGATGCCAAGACCCATCCCTACATCTCGACCGGCCTGAAGCAGAACAAGTTTGGCGTGGATCTGCTCACCGCTGAGCGCCTGTATCTTGAGGCGCGCAACATGAAGGGCATCGAGATCAGCGGCATTGCCAGCCATATCGGCTCGCAGCTGCTGGAGGTTTCGCCGTATCTCGATGCACTGGATCGTGTGCTCGGTCTGATGGACCGGCTGCAGGAACAGGGCATCAGCTTTGATCACATTGATGTAGGCGGCGGCCTGGGCGTTCGCTACAAGGACGAGCGGACCACTTCGCCTGCCGACTGGGCCAAGGCTCTGTTGCCGAAGATTGAAGGGCGTGGGCTCAAGCTCATGACCGAGCCGGGCCGGGCCATTGCTGGCAATGCCGGCATCCTGGTCACGCGGGTGGAGCTCATCAAGAAGGGCGAAGACCGCCATTTCGCAGTGATTGATGCGGCCATGAACGATCTGCTGCGACCGGCCCTGTATCAGGCCTGGATGGACATCATTCCGGTCAAGCACAACGAGGCGGTTACCGCGCAGACCTATGACGTCGTGGGCCCGATCTGCGAGACCGGCGACTTTCTTGGCAAGGATCGCGAACTCGCGATTGCAGAAGGTGACCTGCTGGCCGTACGCACCGCCGGCGCCTACAGCTTCACCATGGCCAGCAACTACAACTCCCGCGGCCGCGCGGCAGAAGTGATGGTCGATGTGGATCGCGGCGTGCTGGTGCGAGAACGAGAGACGTTTGACGATCTGATTCGCGGCGAAAAGTTGCTCGACTAGCGTGAGCGGCACAAGCAAACGCGTCATCAGCGCTGATCCTTACGCGCAGCGAGATGCTGCTTTCAGTGACTGCCGAAAATATCGCTATGCGCTGTGGCGTCACTGGGGCGGAAGCCCGCACTACGCCATGTTCGTCGGGCTCAATCCGAGCACCGCAGACGAATTGCACGATGACCCCACCGTCCGGCGCTGCATCGGCTATGCCCGCGACTGGGGCTATGGCGGCATGTGGATGACCAATATCTTCGCCTATCGCGCAACCCTGCCATCGGACATGAAGGCCTTTGACCAGCCGGTGGGGCCGGACAACGACTGGGCACTCAAGCTGCTGGCTCGGAACTCCGGTGTGGTGGTTGCGGCCTGGGGCACACATGGGGTTCATCTCGACCGTGCCAATCAGGTGCGCAAGCTCCTGCCAAACCTGCATTACCTGCGCCTGACCCAGGATGGCCATCCGGCGCATCCGCTCTACCTGCCCAAAACCTTGAAGCCGCTACCATGGACGGCCCCGCGCTGAGTTCATGCGCGTCGTTCCCGGACGCGGGGCAAGACCTTTGACACCGGAAGCCAAGCAAAAATGTCCACGCCCCCTCTGATTCTCATCGACGGCAGCAATTGGCTGTTTCGTGCGTATCACGCATTGCCGCCGCTGACCGCGCCAGACGGCACCCCCAGCGGCGCGGTGTTTGGCATGAACAATATGATCAAGCGCCTGATCAAGGACTATCAGCCAGAGCGTCTGGCCGTGGTGTTTGATCCACCCGGAAAGACGTTTCGCGAAGACATCTATCCCGAGTACAAAGCCAATCGCGGCGAGACACCCGAAGACTTGCGCCCGCAGTTCCCGCTGGTTGTCGAACTTTGCGAGGCAATGGGGCTCAAGGTTCTGCAGGTGCCGGAAGTGGAGGCCGATGACGTGATCGGCACGCTGGCAACGCGGGCGGCCAAGGATCAGCAGCCGGTGCTGATTGTGACCGGTGACAAGGACATGGCGCAGTTGGTCACCGAGCAGGTTCATCTGCTGGATACCATGAAAAATCGGCGTATGGACCCCGCCGGCGTGCAGGAAAAGTTTGGTGTCACGCCGGAACAGATCATCGACTATCTGGCCCTGATGGGAGACGCCTCGGACAATATTCCCGGTGTACCCGGCGTAGGCCCCAAGACAGCCGCCAAACTGATTGCCGAGCACGGCTCGCTCGACGGCGTGATCGCCGCCGCTGACGGCATCAAGGGCAAGATGGGCGAAAAGATTCGTGCCAGCATCGAGTTCCTGCCCATGTCCAAGGACCTGGCCACGATCCGGACCGCACTCGATCTTGAACTGACGCAGGAAGATCTCACCCCTCGCGGCGCGGATGAGGACAAACTCGACGCCTTTCACAAGCGCATGGGCATGACCCGCGGCGCAGCGGCTGCGGTGGAAAAGGCAAAGGCCGTCGAGACACCCAGCGCCCCGGCCATGCCGGAACCCGCTGGCGATTCCGCGCCGACGCAGGTTGAGCTGGTGACCGATGAAGACGCGCTGGAGAAACTCGCCACGGCACTGGAGAACGCGGCGCTGATCTGCGTGGACACCGAAACCGATTCGCTGGATTCCAACCAGGCCAATCTGGTCGGCTTGGCCTTTTCCGTGAAGGCGGGGCAGGGCTGGTATCTGCCTGTGGGGCACGACTACCTCGGTGCGCCGGACCAGCTTTCTATGGAGGTGGTCCGCAAGAGGTTGGCCCCGATTTTGAAGGACGAGACCAAGCCCAAGGTGGGTCAGCACATCAAGTACGACCTCAACGTGCTTGAGCGTCATGGCCTGGGCGTGCGCGGCGTGGCTTACGACACCATGCTCGAAAGCTACGTGATTGATGCCGTCGCCAATCGTCACGACATGGACACGCTTGCACAGAAGTATCTGGGCCACAGCACCATCAAGTTTTCCGATGTAGCCGGTAGCGGCAAGAAACAGATCACCTTCAATCAGGTGGCTCTGGACAAGGCAGCGCCGTATTCGGCAGAAGACGCCGACATCACGCTGCGCCTGCATGAGGCGCTGTTCCCGCGTCTTGAAGAAGTGCCCGAGCTGGCCAAGGTATTTTCGGAAATTGAAATGCCGCTGGTGCCGGTGCTGGCGCGCATGGAACAGACCGGCGTGCACGTTGATGTGCCGCTGCTGCGCCGCATCTCGGGCGAACTTGCGACGCGCATGGATGAACTGCAGGCCGAGGCACACAAGGTGGCGGGCACCGAGTTCAATCTGGGTTCTCCCAAACAGTTGGGAGAAATCCTGTTCAAGAAGCTTGAGCTGCGCGTGGTCAGCAAGACCAAGAAGGGTGAGCCTTCAACCGCAGAAAACGTGCTTGAAGAATTGGCAGATGAACACCCGCTGCCGCGATTGATTCTGGATTGGCGCGGCATGCAGAAATTGCGCTCGACCTATGCCGAGCAATTGCCCAATGCGGTAAATCCCAAGACGCGTCGCATTCACACCAGCTATCACCAGGCGGTGGCGGCGACGGGACGGCTTTCGTCGCAGGAACCTAATCTGCAGAACATCCCGATCCGCACTGCGGAAGGTCGGCGCATTCGTCAGGCGTTCATTCCTGAAAAGGGCAACTCACTGCTGGCCATCGACTACTCGCAGATTGAATTGCGCCTGATGGCACATTTCTCTGGAGACGAGCGACTGGTAGAGGCCTTCAACAAGGGCCTGGACGTGCATCAGGCCACCGCCGCCGAGGTCTTTGATACGCCACTGGATCAAGTGGCCAATGAGCAGCGCCGTGCGGCCAAGGCCATCAACTTTGGCCTGATCTACGGCATGTCCGCATTTGGTCTTGCGCGGCAGCTCGGAATTTCGCGCAGCGATGCGGCGGATTACATCGAGCGCTTCTTCGGCCGCTATCCCGGCGTCAAGAATTTCATGGACGGCACACGCGATGCCGCGCGGACGCGTGGCTATGTGGAGACGCTTTACGGGCGACGTTTGTATCTGCCCAATATCAATTCGAAGAACGCGCCGCTGCGCCAGTACGCAGAACGTACCGCGATTAATGCGCCCCTGCAGGGCACCGCGGCGGATCTGATCAAGTTCGCGATGATCGAGCTGCAAAGCTGGCTGGACCAGAACGCGCCTGAGATCCTGATGATCATGCAGGTGCATGACGAACTCGTGTTTGAAGGGCCAAGCCGGCAGTTGGAAGAACTTGCGTCCCAGTTGGCGGGTCAGATGTGCGGCATCCGCAAGCTGAAGGTTCCCTTGGTAGCGGATTACGGTCTGGGAGATAACTGGGATACCACCCACGCCGAAACGCGTCACGCCAGCAGTTGAGGTGGATTTAAGGGGTTTGGAAGGGTTTTGACGAGGCTGTTCGGGCTGCGTTCAGGCTGGAAAAATCGGCCCGAAAGAAGATAAAAAAATAATCTGAAACAAGTCATGGGCTTGGCAGGATTTCAGGAAAATTATCCAAATTTTCGAAATCTTCGTGAACTTTCACCCGGATCGCTTCTCTAATCCTGTGAGTGACGGACTTCCCTTCCTCACTCCCCGCTTTCACTCCCTGGGCGGGTCCGGTATCCCCAAACCGGAGCAAGCTGGCCCGGCGAATTTCCCCGATTCGCCGGGCCTTTTCTATGGCGCAGCCATTTATTGATTCATCTCTTGCGGGTGCCGCTGCGGTGGCGTCAGCCCGGATGCAGCGCGTCCAGTTCGGGGTAAAAGCGAAACATGCATTCCTTGAGCGGGCGTCGTTGCGCTGAGTGCCAGTAGCGCTGGATGTTGTCCAGACTCAGAACGGATCGGGACAACTCCAATAGATGCGGGATCTGCCCGGTTGTCGCAGTCATGGCGCGCGGGAAGGCAAACTTCAGGCCTTCGATGGTGAACATCAGTGACAGATCGGCGTAGCTCAGCTGCTTGCCCAGCAGATAGGGCCCGCCGCTGAGACGGATCACCTGTTCGAAGTAGGCCAGGTATTTGGGTTGCCGGACCTTCAGGTAATGAGCCGTGCGCCGAAGCGCTTCTGTGGTCTGATCTTCGTAATACAGTTCCGGCGCGACCGGGTGGTGGGTGTCATGAACCTCGTTGGCCCAGTCCATGATCGACAGCTGTAGTTGATTGACCCAGCGCTGGCTTGGCGCATCGTCCGGCGACAGGCCATGGCGCTGACCCAGAAAGGCAAGAATATTGGCTGTCTGCCCGATGATCTCGTCGCCCAACTTCAGGAAGGGCGGCGCCAGCGGCGGACGCGGCAAGGTCTGATCGCCCAGGCTCAGCATCGGCGAGGCCAGCTCTGACCACTGCCTGATCACTTCCCTGAAAGGGACGCCTGCCGCCACAAATGCCAGACGCACGAACTCGCCGCGACCCGGTATTTCCGGCCAGTAATAGAACTGATATTCAGCTTCTGTGGGTGATGGTCCGGGCATAAGAGGCTCCTGATCCTCAGGCAACAGGTTCAAACATTTTCCAGATGATGTCGCGGCCTTGCTCCACCCCCTGGCCTGAGGTGGACGACCAGAGCTGGACCGTTGCATCAGTCTGCAGGCCCTTGAGGTCCTTCTGGACCTTGAGCAGCGTGTTCTTTGCGGCACCAAAGCCCAGTTTGTCCGCCTTGGTCAGCAGGATGTGACAACGCCGCTGGCCCTGCCGGACCCAGGCCAGCATTTGCAGGTCGTAGTCGGTGAGGGGGTGTCGGCAGTCCATGATCAGCACAATGCCCATCAGTGGCTGCCGCTTTTCGACAAACTCGCCGACCATGGCGGCCCAGTCCTGTCGCAGCGAAGCCGAAACCTTTGCATAGCCATAACCGGGCAGATCCACCAGCCGCGCGTTCTCGGGGATATCAAACAAATTGATCAGCTGGGTTCGGCCCGGCGTCTTGCTGACGCGCGCCAGCCCTTTGCGGCCGCATAGCGCGTTGAGCGCGCTGGATTTTCCTGAGTTGGAGCGCCCCGCAAACGCCAGTTCGCTGCGCCCATCTGACGGGCATTGCGAAAGTTTTGAGCAGGACATCAGGAAGTTGGCCTGCACAAACGGGTTGCGCTTGGGAGGTTCAGGTCGGGTGGAAGGTTCGCTCATGATGCAATTGAAACCAAAGTCGCAACCCAATTTCAGGGCAGAGGCACTGCATCGCTGACGTCGCCGCGTTTGGCAGTGTAAAATTCGCGTCACCATAAACGTTTGCCTGTGGTCCGTGCCAGTGGAACGGACCTCATAACGACCTGCTTGAAGGGAGTAAGCCTTAAATGTCGACTTTTGCCCGTGGCCTGTTTGTTGCCTGCGCGCTCGGATTGTTTGGATCCACCCACGCTGTCGCCAGCGACAAAGCGGAGCCTGTTGCCCCATTCCTGAAGGGTGATGTCGAGGCTGGCGGCACCAAAGCCGCCACCTGCGCCGCCTGTCACGGCCCCGGTGGCAACAGTGCCAACCCGATCTGGCCAAGCCTTGCCGGTCAGGGTGCGCCGTATATTTACGCCCAGCTCAAAGCCTTCAAGAAGGGCATGGGTGGCGGTCAGAGCGAGCAGGACAAGGCTGAAATGCGCATGGACCCGGTGATGAGTGCCCAGGCCATGTCTTTGTCAGATCAGGACATGCAGGATCTGGCTGTGTTTTTTGCTGCGCAAAGCCCCAAGCCTGGCGTAGCGAGCGAAGACTCGGTTGCCATCGCACAGCCGCTGTACCGGGCAGGTGATGCAGAGCGCGGCGTTCCGGCTTGTGCAAGCTGCCATGGCCCCACCGGCGCTGGTAACCCCGCAGCTGGCTATCCGCGGATCGGCGCCCAGCAGGCGGACTACACAGCCAAGCAGCTCAAGGCTTATCGCAGTGGGGAACGCAAGGCCGGTGCCCATGGTCTGATCATGGCGGAGGTTGCGGCCAAGCTCAGCGATGAAGAAATTGCAGCGCTTGCGTCCTACCTGAACGGCCTGCAGTAATCCTGCTGAAAGGCCAGACAGTATCTAGACAAGGATTGTTGCCATGCGCAGTTTGATGCGGGCCCTGATGGCTACGCTTTGCCTCATGACATTTGCCTGCTCTGCGCAGGACGGTGAGACGGGCGCTGCCAAGACTTTCAAGGAAGGCGAGCACTTCAAGAAGGTCAAGACAGTTGCGAAGCCCGAGGATGCCAAGCGCATCAAGGTCGAAGAATTCTTCTGGTATGGCTGCGGTCACTGCTTCAACTTTGAGCCGGAGATTTCCGCCTGGGTCAAACGCAAGCCGTCAGATGTGGATTTCATCCGTGTTCCGTCCAGTCTGGGGCGCCCTGAGGGCGTCATCCACCAGAAGACCTATTACACGGCCGAAGCACTGGGCCTGACGGACAAGATTCATCCCGCGTTTTTTGCGGCGATCCACAACAAGCATCAGCCCTTGTTCACGCAGAAGGCGATCGGGGCTTATTTCAATGCCCATAGCGGGGTCCTGCCGGATATTTTTGATAGCACCTTCAGTAGCTTCGCGGTCGACAGCCGCGTGCGCCGCGCCACTGCGCTGGCCAAGGACTATCAAATTTTCAGCGTGCCCTCGGTCGTGGTGGGTGGCAAGTATCAGAGCACGGCGGAAATGGCCGGCGGCACGTTCAAGGACCTCACGCAGGTTATTGATTTCCTGATCGAGAAGATCCGCAAGGAACGCCAGGGTTGAGACTGCCGTTCGTTTGGGCTCAAGCATCGTGAAAATGACAATTGCCCGGCTCATGGCCGGGCTTTTGGCTTTCACCGTGGCCGGAACCGCGTCCGCTCAGGTTCCATTGGCCTCGCTTGAGCGAGCCTGCAAGAACATTGGCCAGCGCCTGGCCAGCGTCGATACCGAGTACTGCATCAACGCCGGGCTCAAACTGGGTGACGGCGCCAGTCATCGCGGAATGCCCTTTCTGTATCGCGATTACCTGCCGGGCAGCAGCCGGCGAACCCCGTATCGGGTCATGCTGATTGGTGGCATTCACGGTGACGAGCTGAGTTCCGTCAGTATCGTGTTCCAGTGGATGCAGAAGCTCGAGAAGGAACGCCTGCAACCTTTTCACTGGCGTGTCGTTCCGGCCAGCAATCCGGATGGACTGTTGTCGCGGCCGTCCAGCAGGACCAACGCGCGCGGCGTTGATCTGAACCGCAATTTCCCCACACCGGACTGGAAAAACACGGCGCAAAAATACTGGATCGAGAAAACGCGGCGCGACCCGCGGCGTAATCCCGGACCCGGGCCGATGTCCGAGCCGGAATCTCGTTGGCTGACGCAGCAGATCGCGGAGTTTCGTCCTGATGCCATCGTGTCGGTGCATGCGCCCTTTGGCATTCTTGATTTTGACGGGCCGCTGCACCCGCCGCAGCGTTTTGGGTATCTGCGCCTCCAGCCGCTGGGCGTGTATCCGGGTTCGCTGGGCAATTATTCAGGTGTGAACAAGGGGCTGCCGACGATCACGCTGGAATTGCCGCACGCGGGGATCATGCCGACTTTCGATCAGTCACAGCGCGTCTGGGCCGATATGCTCACCTGGCTGGAAAAGCACCTGCCCAATGCCGATGCTCCGCTGTTTCAGCGTCTTGATGCCACGCCGTGGACACTTGGAGATGCGATCAATCCGATGACGGATCACCTGATTCAGGCCAGAAACTGACGCATCAGGCGATCGCTGGCCTCATCGGCCGGATAGAGATTTTCAATGCGCAGTTCATCGGTGGTGATATCCATCGGCGTGCCGAAGGTCGTGAGCGTGGTGAACAGGCTCAGCTGTGTGTCATTCAGGCTCAATTGCATCGGCAGGATGGGCAGCATGGAGGTGCTCCGATCCACGTGTTTGCTCCTTGCTGGCAGCCCGGGATACTTCAACACTTCGCTGAGTAGCCGGTCGAGCTCACGATAATCCATGGCCTCGTGCGCGGCGCGGGTCAGGAGATGCGTGGCAATCTCATCAAAGTTCTGTATGTAAGGTCGCAGGCCTTCGGGATGCAGTGTCATGCGCATGAGATTCATGCCGCCAACCCGCTTCGCAATCGCCTCACCACCGCCAAGCAGGTCCAGTAGCTTGGGCAGCGCACGATTGGCCATGACCAGATTCCAGCTACGGTCAACGACCAGCGCGGGAAACGGTTCGTGCAGGCTCATCATGCGCTCCAATGCCGTGCGCACGGGCGCCATCTCAGCGGCGTCGAGTTGTCGGCGCGGATAGATTCCGGCAAAGCCGGCAGCGCCGAGCAGGCGGTTGCGGGTGGCGAGGGGCAGATCAAGCGCCTCGGACAATTGCACCACCATGTCGCGACTGGGGCGCGCCCGTCCGGATTCCAGAAAGCTCAGGTGACGTTGCGAAACCTCTGCGTGCAGCGACAGATCGAGCTGCGACAGCCGGCGACCGCGCCTGAACTCGCGCAGCAGGCCGCCAAATTCCTGTTCGCCACCTGGCGTGGGTTCGTCACTTTCCATGGAAGGCATTCTGCAGCCTGTCGGTAGGCGGTGCCATTACCTCAAGCGTAATTGAATGGCCTCCCTAGCATCTCCAAAGTGCCCGAAAACATCTTGGTGAGGCCACGCATGAAAATCCGAATACTGGCGCTAAGCGCAATCCTGCTCGCGTTTGGCGCTTTGAGCGCACTCGCCCTGGTCGAACACGGCTACTGGGGGATCTTCAAATTCCAGCTGACATCCAGTGCAGGGTGGCAGGTGCTCGCCGATCTGGTGCTGGTCTGCATGCTCGCCATCCTCTGGATGATCACCGACGCACGCCGCACCGGCCGCAACGTATGGCCTTTTGTGCTCCTGACCTTAATCGGCGGTGCATTCGGCCCATTGCTGTATCTGACCTTGGGGAGTCGCTCTGATGAATAATTGTTCTCAAGCATTCCTGACCGGAACGTATCCATGAAAGATTGGATTTTCAGACTGGGCTTCGCGACCCTATGGGCGCATGAGCTGGACGCCATTGCACGTGGTGAATGGCGCGTGTTGCCGCTCACCAGCTTCCTGCCGGATCAGGTGGGCTATGTGGTATTTGTGGTGCTGCACATTCCATTGCTGGCGGTGTTGGTGTATCTGCTGTCGCACGCCAATTCAGTGGTGCGCATGCGCACCGAACTGGCCATCAGCAGCTTCCTGTTGGTGCATGTTGGCTTGCACCTGTTGTTTTCGGGGCATCACCACTATGACTTTCATTCGCTGCTGTCCAAGGCGCTGATCTTCGGCGGTGCAGCACTGGGTGCATGGCATTTGATGCTCAGCTGGCGTCAGAACAAGGACAGCTAATGGAAGGGGTTACTCACTATGCGATGTCGGCCTGCCTGATTCTGGCTGGTTTGATTCACCTGATCCCCGGTATTGCGGCATTCGCGCCATCGCGAATGGTCAGTCTCTATGAGGTTCGCACGGAGGATGTGACGCTGCTCCTTCTGCTCAGGCACCGCGCCGTCTTGTTTGCATTACTGGGCGCCGCCCTGCTCGCAGCTGCGTTCGTGCCGGCATGGCATCTGTCAGCCGCTGTTGCGGCGCTGCTCAGCATGCTGAGTTTTATCTTCTTCGCGCGGGGCAGCGTGCTCCCGCCGGCGATTATCAGAGTGATTCGAATCGACACCGGCCTCAGCGTTCTGCTGGGGCTGATGTTGTTGTTGCGGGTGGCCTCTGATTAGGCGCGGGTCCGACTTTTGAGGTTTTGCATGCTCTTGATGGGGCCGCGGCTGAGTAGATAGACCAACCCGAAAAGCAGCGGAGACAACAAGGCCCAGGCAGCGACACCGTATAGCGCAACCATGCCGTAATCGATCATAAACTGACCCGGGCCAGCCCAGAACCGGTCCGTCAGTTCGCCGATCGAAGTGATCGGTACTGGGGGTTGGCGGAAAAGCGCTTCCCCGGCGCGGTAGAAAGGAATCAGCAGCAGAATCTGCACCGGATAAATCAGGTAATTGACCAGCTGGATGATGGGCTGATTGAGTCTCCAGATGGCGGCGACGAGTGTGCATAGCAGCGTCGTCGCACCGAGGATGGGAAACAAGCCGAGTGTGACGCCGGCTGCCAGGGTGAGCGCGATGGCTCCGGGCGAGGTTCCTTGCCTGAGCTGATTGATGATCGGAACAAGAATTTTCCGCCGCCACCAACCTGGTTTTTCAGTCTCAGTGCCGACGGCAGGAACGGGCTCGGATTCGCGATTCACGCGGGCCTGCGCAGCAACAGGTCTTTCGCAGTTGGATTCGGCGGCAAGGTCCAGAGCTGTACCAGCATGTAGGCTCCCATCGCCATGTTGCCCAGCAGCAACACGCCCACCAACCACGCAAGGCGAGAGGTCCAGCTCGTTTCCTTGTAGGCAATCCAGAGCCAGAACCAGAGAAACCCGAAGTAGGCGTCGAACAGGGTTGCGACCTGCCAGGGGTTGCCGCCCTCAGTGGGGTTGCTGAGCAGGTCCTTGATGACGGGCACGATGCTGACATGCCCAGTGGCCCAGACGGATACGCCGATCAAGGCGGCGATCACGCCCACAGAGAACAAGGTGAGTGCAAATTTCATGAATGCATTCTGGCATGCCAGGCCGCGACCGGATGCGGCAGCGCTGATGGCCTAGGGTTTGTGCAGAGTGATCTGCATCAGGTCGATGCTGCCCACCCGGAATCCGCATTCGCAGTAGGACAGGTAGTAGCGCCACATATTGAGAAAACGCTGATCGAACTGCGCCACGATCTTCTCTCGCACCGACAGCACATTGCGATGCCACTGGGCCAGGGTGTCTGCATAGTCTTCTGCGTAGAAGCCGGCATCTGCCGGCCTCAGGCCTGCACCCCGTGAGAGGTCCTCGAACTTGCCGGGAGGGCACAGCATGCCGCCGGGAAAAATATACTTCTGGATGAAATCGCGTTTGGTGCGGTAGTGATTAAAGATCGCCGGGTTGATGGTGATGCCCTGAATGGCAGCGCGCCCGCCTGGTTTGAGCGCTGACGCAATCGACTCGAAGTAGCCGGGCCAGTATTCCTCGCCAACGGCTTCATACATTTCGATGGACACGACACGGTCGTAGACCTCATTCACATCTCGATAGTCGCGAATCTCGAAAGTCACCAGATCGGCAACCCCCGCCTGCTCGGCGCGCAAACGGGCTTCGGCCAGCTGTTCGTGCGAGAGCGTGATCGAATGAACGTGACAGCCCGCGTGTTTCGCCGCATAGATGGCAAACCCGCCCCAGCCCGAACCGATCTCAAGCACGGTATGTTCAGGCTTCAGGTCGAGGCGCTCGAACATCAGCTTGAATTTGTTGATCTGCGCATCCTGCAGGGTTTGCGTGGGCTCGATGTACATGCCGGCGGAGTAGGCCATGCTGTCATCGAGCCACATCTTGTAGAACTCGTTGCCTAGGTCGTAATGGAATTCGATGTTCTTGCGCGCAGTTTTCTTGCTGTTGGATTTGCGCCGGTGCTGCCAGTAGCCGTACAGCTTTCCGAACCAGTTTTTTTCAAACGGTCCTTTGTAATAGGGCTCGTTGAGGTAAAGCGTCATCAGCAGTTGTGTCAGGTCTGGCGAGTCCCAGCAGTTGTCGATGTAGGAATCGCCGATGCCGACTTCGCCCGAAGCCAGCACGTGACGCATCAGGCGCTCGCAGTTGCGGATGTTCCAGACCCCGTGCGGCCCCGGCTCGCTGCCTTCGAAATGACGGGTCGCGCCATTGGGCAGAGACACATCCAGTGTGCCCTTGCGCATGCCCGACAGCATGTAGAGAACCAGCCGCATGCTCCATGGCAGGCCTTTGAGATCACCGCTGGACGTCAGGGCGGTGGGCAGGTCCGGAGAAAAACCGTCGCGGCCCATGATCTTGCTCAGTTCACGATCCTGCTCATCCAGTTTTTTCTTGTCCATGCACACATCCTCTACTCAGCTGACCTCGTGGGCAGGTGGCTCGGGCTTGGAATGAAATTTCCCCCCGCGCAACCAGATCTTCAACGCTTCCCAGTGGATGCCGGCCACGACCTTGAGGGTCATGAATGGCATTTTGAGCACCTGCCAGACAATGACCCGATCCCGCAGTGGGCGTCGTTGTCCGGTCAGGCTGGCATCCAGAATCGGCACACCATCCCGCGTTTCGTGGATGTGTACCCTGAGTTGCTGCGAAGGTTCACCGAGTTCAAATCGGTAGCGCCCGTTCAGATCAAAAAATGGTGAAACGTGAAAACATTTCTCCTTCTCCAATGCCGTTTCATACGCAATGGGGGCGCCTGCGGATGCGAGCAGATAGCTGTGTTTTTCCTTGAAAGTGTTGCGAACTTCGGCGATGACCGCGCGCAGGCTCCCGTCGCGACCTTCGCAGTACCACAGGCTGATGGGATTGAAGGCATAGCCCAGCAGTCGCGGCATGACCAGAAGACGGATGCGTCCGCCGTCAGGTTCAATACCTGATTGCTGCATCAGGCCTTCGGCCCAATCGCGCAGGCCGCCCTGCGTTTCTGCCCCATGGTCACGGTCATGAAAGGACAGCAGGTTGAAGCGGTTATGGGAAAAGAATCTGGCGCTGGCCGCGCTTTGCGCAATGTGATCGATATCCAGCAGCAGATAGAACACCTGGTACTTGAAGGCATAGAACGGCGCCACCAAACGACGATGCCCCACCTGCGCGGCGTACAGGCAAGCCGTTTCGTCCTGCTTGGCGGGCGCCGGATTGTTCACAGCGCAGCCCAGTCCGGAAGACAGCGATCATCAATGCCTTGAACGGCGCGTAGACCTGACTTCAGGCCGTCCTCATGAAAGCCGTACTGTGTCCATGCGCCAGCGAACCAGGTTCGACGGTGGCCCTGGATCTCTGCGAGGCGTGCGTGGGTGATGACACTCGCCGGACCGTACTGCGGGTGCTCGTACACCGTGTCATAGAGAATTTTCCCCGATGGGATTTCGCGCGCCGGATTCAGGGTCACGATGTAGTTCACCTCACCCGGTATGCCCTGGAGCTTGTTCATCCAGTAGCTGCCAGAGATTGGCCGATCGTGAACCTCGTCCACGTCGTTGATGTAATTCCACGATGCCCAGGCCGCACGCCGCCGTGGCAGGAAGCTTTCGTCGGTATGCAAAACGCAGCGGCTGGCACCGTATGGAATGCCCTGCAAGAGGGTGCGCTCCACTTCATCCGTGTCTTCGAGAATCTTCAGCGTCTGGTCGGCGTGTGCCGCGCAGATCACCTGGTCGAAGGCCTGCTGATTGACCGGCGTCTTGATCACCACCTCAGCATCATCGCGCTGGATCGCCGTGACCTCCGTGCTCAGACGAAGCTCGCCCTTGAAGCGCGCCAGTATCGGCTTGATGTACTGGTTGGAGCCGCCGATCACGGTTCGCCATGTCGGTTGCTGCGTGGCGGTAAACAGCGAGTGTGAGTCAAAGAAGCGCATGAAATCCGCAGCCGGATACGCCATCGCCTGCCGCGGGGAACAGCTCCAGATCAGGCCGGCCATCGGCAGCAGATAGCGGCTGGCCATCTTGGGCGACAGGCCGGATTGATCGAGAAATTCTCCGAGGGATCCTTCAGGCAGCTGCCCGCTTTCCAGGATTTTGCGGCAGCGCGCATTAAGCCGGAGGATGTCGATCAGCATGCGGATGTGCGTCCAGCTCAGCAGGTTCGAGGGCTGTGCAAAGACGGTCCAGATATGGTCGCTTCCCATGTATTCGTAAGCGCCGTCACCCAGTGACACGCCAAAGGACATGCTGGTGTCGCGCGTCTGGATGCCCAGTTCGGCGAACAGGGCAGTGAGATTGGGATAGTTGATCCCGTTGTAGACGATCCAGCCCGTATCCACCGGCTGTACGCTGCCGTCAGGCAGGGGCACCGGGATCGTATTGGTGTGGCCGCCGACACGATCATCGGACTCAAACAAGGTGACCTCGTGCTTCTGGGAGAGCAGGTCGGCGGCGATCAGTCCGGAAATTCCGGAGCCAATGACAGCAATTTTCATGGAAATTTCAGTGGGGGCGTCTCACAGGTACGGGTGAGGCCAGCGGCCAGATGCCGCATTGCAGCTAACCCGGCTCAGGGCACGGCTTTGAGCAGCGGAACGATCGCCGGCCACACGGTTTCAAGAATCAACGCTTGCGATGCCGCATTGGGGTGTATGCCATCCGACTGAAAGGCATCTTCATCAAACGCGAAGCTGCCCAGTACAAAAGGCACCAGCGTGAGCTTCTCTGCATCAGCCAGTTGTTCAAAGCTCTGCGAGAACTGCTCGCTGTAGGTAGGGCCGTAGTTGGCAGGAATATGCATGGCAAACAGTACTGGCTCGGCGCCGCTTTTCTGGCTGAGCGCAATCATGTCTTGCAGGTTCTGGCGCATGGCCTTGACCGGCAGGGCGCGCAGGCCGTCGTTGCCGCCAAGCTGCAGAAGAACCAATGTGGGCTTGTGCCGGTCCAACAGGCCAGGCAAGCGCCCGAGTCCGCCTCGGGTGGTCTCGCCGCTGATGGCGGCGTTGGCGACAACGTGATTGAAGCCCTCCGATCGGAGTTTCTGTTGAAATAGATGCACCCAACCCTGCTCAGCATCCAGACCGTAGCCGGCCGAAAGACTATCTCCCAGTACCAGAATCACCGGCTCGTCCGGTTTGGCAGCGCCAGCCGGCACGGAAAATGTGAAGGACAGCAGGACCCCGCAAAAAAATAATCTCAGCATCAACATGGAATCTTCAGTATCTCAGTGGGCCGTACAGGCTCGGGACGTCAAACACCAGATTAGCAGCGGCGAAAACCTGCTGACGATTCTGGATGGTGTGAACTTGGACATCGCCCGGGGCGAATCAGTTGCCATCGTTGGTCGCAGTGGCTCCGGCAAGACCACGCTGCTGTCGATGTTGGCGGGCCTTGACCGGCCCAGTAGCGGGGAAATCGAGTTGGCAGGCACCGACCTTGCAGCGCTGGACGAGGATTCCAGGGCACGGCTTCGTGCGGGTAGGGTCGGCTTTGTGTTTCAGTCCTTTCAGTTGTTGGGCGGTTTTACCGCGCTGGAGAACGCACGTCTGGGCGCAGATCTGGCCGGACACCCGGATGCACTGGAGCGGGCGCGCAAGGCGCTGGATCAGGTTGGCTTGAGTGCGCGCTCTGCGCATCACCCTTACCAGATGTCAGGTGGCGAGCAGCAGCGCGTCGCCATTGCCCGTGCCTTTGCGGCTGGCCCGGACATCCTGTTTGCTGACGAACCCACCGGCAATCTCGATTCAGCCACCGGCGAGCAGATCATTGACCTGCTGTTCCAGCTCAATCGGGAGCAGGGGGCAACCCTGATTCTGGTCACCCACGACGATCAGCTCGCCAGCCGATGCCAGCGCGTTCTGACCCTGGAAGAAGGCAAGGTGCACTGAATCGCGCATCCGGCACGTCGCGATGCACGCGCAGCGGCTTGAGAGCGGGGCAGTACAAGGCAGATGGAGGGTCGGCAGGTTCTGTCGCTGCAGTAGCTGCATTATCTGAATTTGATCATCAGACTGTGCCTGTTCTTTGCTAGGCTCGCGCCACGGCAAGGCGTCGCGATCACGCTTTCCTCGTGATGGTTCTGCAGAGCAACTCAAGCACGCAGAAGTTTCACCCCGTGATCGCTGAGTGACTCACCGACCATGCTCCTGCTGAGCCCCTATCCGCCGATTGCCGCGATATTGATCGCGCTCCTGACTGTGCGCTTCCTGCCGGGCCGCGCACAGGAAACGTCACCGCAAGCCGGTCGCTTTGATGCGCTGGATGGTCTGCGCGGGTATCTCGCATTCAGCGTTTATATCCACCATTCCGCGTTCTGGTATTTCTATCTGCACGAGGGAGTCTGGGCCTCCTTCGAGTCGCGCTACATGCATTTCGGACATAGCGCGGTAGCCATGTTCTTCATGATCACCGGCTTTCTGTTTTTCTCGAAGTTGCT
Organism: uncultured Panacagrimonas sp.; assembly: GCA_963975245.1. Taxonomy (GTDB): domain Bacteria; phylum Pseudomonadota; class Gammaproteobacteria; order Nevskiales; family Nevskiaceae; genus Panacagrimonas. The sequence goes on from CAXBFJ010000008.1 coordinate 212,939, forward strand.
GGACGCACGCGGCCGTGGCATTGACTGGCGGCGGCTGTATCTGTCGCGCGTGCTGAGGTTGACCCCCCTGTATCTGTTTGCGATGGCAGCGCTTTTTACAATCGTGGCGATTGAGTCCGATTTTGAGATTCGAGAGAGCTGGCAGGCGCTGATCCTCAAGTCCCTGACCTGGCTGAGCTTCACTGTAGGCGGCCAGCCGGACCTCAATCATGTGGCGGATACCCGCCATGTACTGGCGGGCGTGACCTGGACCCTGGCCTACGAATGGGCGTTTTATCTGAGCCTGCCGATCATTGCGCTGTGCATCGGCGTGCGTCCCGGCATGGGCTGGGTGCTGGTGGGCGCGCTGGGCGTCGCACTGTTCGTGACCGAGTTGCATGACCTGCTCGGCTACCGCGCTTTCCTGGCGGGCATGGTCGCTGCGGTGTTGGTGCGGTCAGACAAAATATCTGCGGTATGCAGGAGTCGTCTGGGTTCGGTGACAGCAATAGCGCTGGCCGCGACGGCGATCTGCTTTTTCGATTCGGCATACAACCGCATTGCGCTCTTGCTGTTCAGCGTCGTCTTCCTGATTGTTGCCGGCGGAAACCACCTGTTCGGGATGTTGTCGTTGGCGTGTGCTCGCAGACTGGGCGACATGGGATACAGCATCTATCTGCTGCACGGGGCGGTTCTCTACATCGTGTTTCGGTATGTCATCGGGTTTGAATCTGCCGGCGGCTTCACACCCTTGCAGCATTGGCTGGTGATCCAGTGCGTGGTTCCCGCTTTGATCGTTCTGTGTGACCTCACGTTTCGATACATCGAGAAGCCGGGCATGAACGCAAGCCCAAGAGTCAACGGCTGGCTGAAGATGCGCGATCAACAGCGTTCGCCACTCGCCACGAAGCCCTGATTTCTGGTCTTCAAGCGACGGATGAAGCCGAAGCTCGAACTGGTCACGGCGGAACTTTTCAGCGATCCTGTGGTCTGGTAGATCGTCATGCAGATGAACTGCATGCAATCGAGGGCGTTATGAGCACGGTTGTATTGCAACGCGGACTGAAATGGGCATTTGTGCTGGTGATGATTGCCGGCACCTGGCCGATGGCCGTCTTCGCTGCACCAGCAAACGCGCAAGTTGCGGGCCAATGGCAGGCCGCTGATGTTCCGCCCTGCCACGGTGATGCACAACCGGCGGCGTCGCCCGCCAAAGCCACGCCATGCCCGGAAGGATGCTGCAGCCAGGGAGATTGCGGCGTCATGAGTTGCGGTTTTTCCAGCGGTGCTGGCGCCTGCGCCAAGGGCGGCTTCCAGATTGCGCTGCGGCCTGAGGTGATGCGCGTGCAACTGGGGCCGCGTCATTTGCCGCAAACCCCTGCCGAACGATTTCTGCGACCGCCGATCGCTTGATTTCCTGATCAGAGAACTTGCGTCGTGCACCTTGTGCACGGCCCACGCTGCTGTGTGCAGCGAATTCAGGAGATTATGATGAAACAGAATCTGAGCCGATGTCTGGGCGCGTTTGCCTTATTGCTGGCCTCAGGCAGTGCCATGTCAAAACCTATCGCATGGGCGGATGGCTGGACTTTGATGAGTGAGTACGGCGCCGGAACCATGACCGAAGCGCAAGTCTTTTATGCCCCTACTTACTGGGCTTCACTGGGTGCAGGCTGGGTCAATTTTGTTGCCGAAGATGACAGCTTCGACCGGCGTATCAGCTACGTGCGTGGGAACCTGCTGGCCAAACGCTGGAATCTGCCCGCTGCGCAGGCCAACGTCTTTGCCTGGGGCGGAGTGGGGCGCGCTACCGGCAATGAATTTCGTGGTGCGATATTCGCCCATCACTATGGCTTCCAGGCTGATTACGAGACGCGCAAGGTCTACGTGTCGTGGAAGTCTGACGCGCAGGTAACGAAGCGTTTCGAGCACCGCACCGACACCCTTCAGCTTGGCGTCGCCCCGTACGAGCATGACTACGACACGCTGGCGACCTGGTTTCTGGTGCAGGCCCGCCACTACACCGGCGGCATCTACGACGGCGTAGAGCCTGCGCTGATCCTGCGTCTGTTCAAGGGCGGCAGCTGGCTCGACATTGGTGCAACCAGTGACGGCAAGTTGCAGGCCATGTTGATGTTTGTTTATTGAATTGGAGAACCATCATGAAAATCATTATTAGCTTGTTGTTTGCGCTGCTGGCCGCGTTTCCGCAGTTGAGCATGGCGCGCAGCATCGAAGTCGAAGTCAATGGCCTGGTATGTGCGTTCTGCGCGCAGGGCATCAAGAAGAGCCTTGGAAAATTTCCCGAAGCCGAAGAAGTGTTCGTCAGTCTTGAGAATCGTCTCGTGGCGGTTCAGTTGAAAGAGGGCAGTGATATTGCCGATGCTGACCTCAAGAAGGCGATTACCGACGCCGGATACGCCACCGTTGGCATTGAGCGCACCGAGCAGGACATCGAGGCGATCCGGGCCCGCGTCGAGCAGGAGCAAAAGTGAAGGCGGCATCAGATGCGCCGCTCGACGCACCTTTGCGACGCAACGTCGGCTTGTCTTTCCTCACCCTGCTTGCCAGTAGTGGAACGCTCATCTGCTGCGTGTTGCCGGCGGTAATGGTGTCGCTGGGCACGGGCGCAGCATTGGCGGGGCTGGTGACAGCCGTGCCCCAACTGGTCTGGTTGTCTGAACGCAAAATCTGGGTTTTCTCCCTGGCCGCGCTGCTGCTGGTCTTCTCCGGCGTCATGATCTGGAAAGCACGGCGCCTGCCCTGTCCGGCCGACCCGAAGCTGGCACGTGCCTGCATGCAGTTGCGCTACTGGAGTGCAGGCCTGTGGTGGGTATCCAGTATTGCAGTTGCTGCGGGTGCGATTTTCGCTTTCCTGCTGCCCTGGTGGAATGCCTGAGTCCGGCCTTGTCTGCACCCGACTGATAACCTTGGTTCAACACCACAGGGCAGGTTGGGATGTGATGGATGACTGGAACGCGGAGCAGATCCATGTGTTTGCCGAACGACTGCGCGGAATCGAGGCCGAACTGATGGCGCAGATCGAACAGCGCCGCGAAGCGAGTGCGGCGGTCGAGCTGGACCAGACCAAGGTGGGCCGGCTGTCGCGCATGGATGCCCTGCAGCAGCAGGCCATGTCACAGGCCTCCGATCAACGGGCGACGCAACAGTTGGTCCGCGTTCGGGCGGCCATGACGCGGCTGTCGGAGGGGCGCTATGGTCGTTGTCTGTCCTGTTCGCATCCCCTGTTGCCTGCGCGTCTGGAAGCCGACCCCTGCGCGGTCCTGTGCATGGATTGCCAGCAGGACAAAGATGAAGAATCGGCGCGGGAAGCCCGGCGCGAAGGCGTGCTTGGACGCCGCGCATGAGCTCCCTTGCACCGCTAATGAAGAATCTGACCTGATGAGGGTTCCCAACCAGGAAATCTCGGATCTGCCGGGGCCGCGCGGCTGGCCGCTGATCGGCAACCTGCTTGATTTCGACGCAGCGACGCTGCATTTCAAGCTGGAAGCCTGGGCCGCCGAGTTTGGCCCCAACTTCCCGGTTCACTTCGGCCCGAAACGCTTGCTTGTCATATCGGAGCCACAGGGCGTGAGCGAGATACTGCGTGACCGGCCGGAAGGCTTTCGTCGGCTGAGCAGTTTCGAGCCTGTGTTTACCGAACTCGGTGTGTGTGGTGTTTTCGCCGCCGAAGGCGAGTCGTGGAAACGTCAGCGACGAATCTGGATGTCCTCGCTCAATGCCAATCAGCTGCGTGGCTTCCAGCAGCAGCTGGGCAATGTCACCACGCGTCTGCTCAGGCGCTGGCAGGTCTGTGCCGACCAGCAGCGCGTGCTGGACATTGCCGAAGAGCTGATGCGTTACACCGTGGACGTCACCATGCTTTTTGCACTGGGGCATGACGCCAATACGCTGGAGCAGGACGATGACACCATCCAGCAGCATCTGAACCAGATATTCCCCGCGCTGCAGAGACGGATCGCAGCGCCGTTCCCGCTTTGGCGCTACTTCAAACGCCGCGCGGACCATCAGCTTGATGACGCACTGGCACAGGTGCGTGCAGAGGTGGACACGCTCATCGCCAGGGCGCGCGAGCGTCTTGCGGCCCAGGCAGATGATGACAAACAGCCCGGATGCTTTCTGGAAGTGCTGTTGCTGGCCCGGGATGCGGACGGAAGCAAATTTTCCGACGACGATGTGTTCTCCAATTGCCTGACGGCCTTGCTTGCCGGCGAAGACACCACGGCCAATACCCTGGCGTGGGTGCTGCATTATTTCTGCGAGCATCCGGACGTATTCGAGGCTGTGCGTCGCGAAGCCGATGAACTGATGCAGGGTGCGGCGGTGCCGGATGCGCGTGGCTTTCCAGCCTGGCTCGATGCCACCGATGCGGTGATCAATGAGACCTTGAGATTGCGTCCCGTAGCGCCCTATCTGCTGGTGACGGCGCAACAGGATTCAATTGTGCAGGGGCTGAGGATTCCGCCGGGGACCGATGTCGCTTTGCTGTTGCGCAGTGCGGCAGGCAGCGCGCCGTGTACGCTGCCTGCGCCGAGTTTTTCTCCATTTTCAGGTGCCGGCTCCGAGATGAAGAGCCCGGGCAACGCAGCCACCCTGCCATTCGGTTATGGCCCGCGCATGTGCCCGGGCCGGAATCTTGCATTGGCGGAAATGCGTAGCGTCATCCTGATGGTGGCCAGAAATTTTGACCTGCATGCCGTTACGGACTCAGGCCCTGTTCGGGAAAAACTGAGCTTCGCCCTGATGCCTGACAAGCTTCACATTCAACTCGCGCGGCGCGAGCACCTGTCCGCTGTTTCCAATCCATAAGGTCTTTCATGCGTCGCTGGAGCAAAAACCCGGAGCTGTTGATTCTTGTATTGGCGGTGGTGATCGCCGTTGCCGCCAGCAGTGCTGTCAGTCTGTTCAGCGATCGGGTTGGCCGTGCGCTGGACGATCAAAGCGGCGAGGCCTTTGGTGCTGATGCGGCGATCAGCTCGCGCGATCCGCTTGGCGACGAACTGACGCAGAAAATTGCCGCGCTGGAGCTGTCGACGGCAAAGCTCGTGCAGTTTCCCAGTGTCGCTTTTCGTGGTGAGCAGTCCTCGCTGGCGGCGGTAAAGGCGGTGGATGCAACGTATCCCCTGCGCGGCAAGCTGCGGACAACGCTGGAGCCTTTTGGCGTTGAACAGATTGAGTCGCGGGGGCCGGTCAGCGGTGAGGCCTGGGTTGACCTGAGATTGTGGCAAGAGCTTGATCTGAGCCTGGGTCAGGAAATCAGGGTAGGCGGGCTGGATATCAAGGTGACCCGTTTGCTCAGTTACGAGCCGGATCGCGGCGGCGGATTTTCCGATCTTGCGCCACGGGTTCTCATGTCTACCCAGGACCTCGCCGCCACCGGACTGGTCACGCGTGGTTCACGCGTGCGCTACAAGAACATGTTCGCCGGTCCTGCTGACAAGATCGAAGGGCTTGCGCAGTTGGAATTGCCGCGCGGTGCGCGTCTGCAAACCCCCAAGGATGGCAGCGTCGCCATCCGCAGTGCGCTGGACCGGGCCAGGCAGTTCCTGGATATCGCAGTACTGTCTGCGATGCTCCTGGCCAGTGCCGCAATCGCCGCTTCAGCGCATCAGCATGGCGTACGTCTGCGCGACGAAGCTGCTGTGATGAAAGCCCTGGGCGCAACCTCTGCGCGTATCGCCCGGCGCGCCCTGCAGCGTCTTATGCTGCTGTCATCGGGCGCGGGTGCGGTGGGGCTGGCCCTCGGCTTCTCGGCGCAAGCGGTGGTCGCCCATCTGGCCAGCGGTCTGGTCAACACCGGACTGCCGCCGGTGAATCCCTGGCTGGCCTCGTGGAGTATCGGCTTGTCGCTGCTTCTGGTGTTTGGATTTGCGGCGCCGCCGTGGCTCGCGGCCCGGCACACCTCGCCGGTGCGCGTGTTTCAGCGGCAGTCTGACCGCGGCAATACGCGGTTCGCAGCCATCATCGCGGCGATCGCGGCAGCGGCTTTGATTGCGCTACACACCGGCGATCTGAAACTGGCCTTGATCGTCCTGATCGGAAGCCTGGCGGCTGCGCTGGTCATGGCGCTGATGGCCTGGCTGCTGGTGCGCGGACTGGCCGGATTGCGCAGCCGCGGTGGAACTGCCATTCGATTTGGCCTTGCCAATATTGCGCGGCGCAAGCTGGCCAGTGTCGGGCAGGCCGTTGCCCTGGGTCTCGCGCTGCTGGCGCTGCTGCTGGTGGGTGTGGTGCATTCGGACCTGCTCAAGGGCTGGGAGAATCGCTTACCCGACGATGCCCCCAACCAGTTTCTGATCAATATCCGAACCGATCAGGTCAGCGCCGTGGAAAATTTCTTCACCGATCGCGGCTTTGAAAATCTACGTCTGTGGCCGATGACGCGCGCGCGGCTGGTCGAGCTGAGAGGCGAAACGGTCAATGCGGACAGCTTTGAAGACCCGGAAACGCGGCGCTGGATCAATCGCGAATTCAACATCTCATGGACGGATGAATTTGACGAAGACAATCGCCTGATTGAAGGCAGCTGGTGGCCCGAGGAAACGCACGGAAAACCGTGGATTTCTGTGGATGATTACGCCGTGGAGAGACTCAACCTCAAAATCGGCGATACCCTCAAGCTGCAAATTGCCGACCGCGAACTGGAGGTGCAGGTCTACAACGTGCGCAAGGTCAGCTGGGACAGTTTCCGCCCCAATTTCTTCCTTGTGGTGGCCCCCGGGCTGATCGATCCGGCCGACGCCCAATGGTTGACGAGCTTCTACCTCGCGCCGGAAGCGCGCGGCATGCTCCGCGAGTTGATCAACGCGTTCCCCAACGTGACCGCACTGGATCTGGAAGCCATGATGAATCAGGTTCGCAGCATTCTTGATCGGGTGGTGGGCGCCGTGGAGTTTCTGTTTCTCTTTACCTTGGCGGCGGGCCTGACCGTTTTGCTGGCGGCCATCGAAGGCACGCGCGCGGAGCGTGTGCGCGAGTCCGCACTCTTGCGCGCGCTCGGTGCCAGCGACAACACGATTCGTCTCGGCCTGCTTGCCGAGTACGCGGTTCTAGGCTTGGTCGCCGGCGTCGTCGCGGCAGCCGCGGCGCAGCTGATTGGCTGGGTGCTGTCGGAGCGCATTTTCGAGCTGCCCTACCGGTTCAGCTTCCTTCTGTGGATGTCTGGTGCGCTTGGTGGCGCGGTTCTGGTGAGTGCGCTCGGGTGGTTGTCGCTGCGCCGAACCCTGTCAACGTCGCCGCGCCAGGTGCTGGCAGCGAGTGCTTGAGGTGTTGGAGTGATGATTCACAGATGCATTCAGGTCAGCGAGCAAAAACAGCGTCGAGCCGCTGCGAAATAAGGCAGAATCGCGCGCCGCCGCATCCCGAGGGCGGGTGCCGGGCGTATTGGAAAGGGGTGCAACAGTGTCGTGTCAGACGCTGATCGAAACAGGATGATTGAGGCAATCGTGAGCAAGACGATAGATGCGGCCTGGGAAAGCGGCCCCGAGCAACTGGAAGACCGGCTTCGTGGCGTCCCGGACGACGCGACACTGGTCGTGGATTTTGACGAAACCTTATGGCTGCGCAATTCCACGGAGGCTTATCTGGCAAGCCTGCGCCCCCGCTTTCTGGCAGCACCGCTGCTGTGGCTGCTGGACATTCTCAAGCCATGGCGTTTTCTGGGTGGCGAAGCAGCGGCCGACTGGCTGCGTGTTTTGGTCGCTACCATCGTGTTTCCATGGACCGCTCTGATGTGGCCGCGCCGTGCTGCCGAGATCGGTGCGCGCCATGCCAATGAGGCCCTTCTGATGCTGCTGCGCCAACGCGCGGGTGCCCGCATCGTCGTCGCAACACAGGGCTTCAACTTTATTGTTGGGCCGCTGCTGGATCAGCTCGCGCTGCCGAACCACGAACGCCGCGTGTGCCGATTCTGGCGTGGTCGTGCGGACCGTCTCGGTGGCAAGCCCGCAATGCTGCAGGACGTGCCGCTCGAGCAGAGTGTGGTGATTACGGACTCTGAGCAGGACGCGCCACTGCTGGAACTGGGTGCGCTCCCGCTACTGGTGAAATGGCCCGAAGCGCGCTACGAACGCGCCCTGGCGCAGGTGTACGTGCCCTTGCGCTACGCCGAAACCATCAAGCGTCCCGGTCAACGATATTTTGTGCACGGCGTCGTGCTGGAGGACTGGGCCTTCTGGGTGCTGGCGACGGTGGTTCTCAGCGCCAGTCCTGCGCTGCATGTGCTGGGCCTGCTGTTCCTGCTCGTGTCTTTCTGGTGCATCTACGAAGTCGGCTATATCGAGAATGATCGGGTGGCCGAGCTCTATGAGAAAGATCCGGTCCTTTCGGACAAATACCACGCGGAGGTCCTGCCACGACACTGGCTTGCGCCTTGGTGTTGGGCTACCGTAGTTGGCGCCATCGGAATCGCCTTGGCGCACCCCACTTCCTGGCCCGGTACCATGGCGGTCTGGCTTGCGGTCCTGCTTGGACTGCGCGCGGTGTACTACGTGTACAACCATGTGGACAAGAACACGCGCGCCTGGTTATCCCCTTTGCTGCACGCTTTTCGCAGTTTTGCGGCGGTCGCCATTGTCCCGGTAGGGCTGGCGGGCGCACTGGCGCTCGCAGCGCACGCGTGGTGCCGCTCCACCGCTTATCTGTACTACCGGATGGTGGGCGGCAAGTTCCCGCAGGCATCGATGTTCCTGATGCGCCTGTCGCTATTTACCTTGCTGTTCTTCGCAGCCTGGCTCGCGGACATGCCGTTGAATGGCCTGGAGGTCATTCTTCTGTTGTCGTGGGCGCTGTTTCGGGCGCGCCGCGAATTGGGCAAGGTGCTGCGCGGCGTGCGGCGGATATCAGGTGACCGTGCTTGAAGGCTGGAGACTTCGGTCGTGGATTATCGCGGCACCCAGCCGCCGCACATCGGGAAGGTCTGACCCACAAAGCAGTTGGCCGCGTCGCTGCACAGGTAGGCGGCGAAGTGCGCGTCTTCATCTGCAGACACCAGGCGGCCTAGCGGGACTTCCCATTTGATGCGTTCCTTGAACTTGGGCAGCTCCTGAACTTCGGGCGGGAAGTAGGTGGGGTTGTCGACAAGGTTCTGGGCAATGGCATTGACCTGGATGTTTTTTGGCGCCATCTCGACTCCAAGCGCCTGCGCAAAGGCCAGCTGCGCGCCACGCGCGGCACTGTAGGAGGTTGCACGCTTCATGCCGCGCAAGGCAGAGGCACTGCCCATCAGCAGAATTTTTCCTGCGCCGCGTTCCACCATCTGCGGCAACACGGCACGGGCCAGACGCGGAAGCGGGTCCACCATGTGCGCAAACATGCTGCGCCACTCGTCTTCGGTGCTGTCGAGAATGGAGCTGTTTGGCGCGGGCGCGCCAAGGTGCGCAATCAGCACGTCCACATGGCCAGCAGATTCCACCAGCTGTCTCGGCAGGTCGGGGTCAATCAGGGGGCGCGTATCGCCGATTACGGTTGCGCCGAGCTTGCCCAGCAGTTCGGTCAGCACCGGACCCATGAAGATGTCGGACTGCGTGATCAGAATGCGTTTTCCGCTCAGGTCTATCAGGCTCATGCGCTTTGTTCCTTCTCGATAAGGGTGTTCTGTTTGGGGGCGGCGTCGAGCAAGGTTCTGGCAACCTGCTCGCCTGAACGAACGGCGCCATCCATGTAACCGGTCCAGTAGCCCGAGGTTTCGGTCCCGGCCCAGTGAATGCGTCCCACTGGCTCGCTGATGGCGGGGCCGTATGCAGTCAGCAGGCCCGGTGGTGCGATGACGGTCGGGCAACCGCGCGTCCAGGGCTCACGCGCCCAGTCAGCTACGTGCCACTGAACCGGGTGGCGCGCCTTGTCGCCAAAACAGCTGGCGAAATTTTCAATCACGGCCTGACGCAATGCATCCGGGTCACCCGAGTACTGGCGTGCGCCGTCGCCGCCGACAAACCCCAGCAGCATGCCGATGCTGCCATCCGGTGGGCTGACGTCGAAGATGGTGCGTGCCGGGCCATCGTTGACCACGGCCGAGCCATTGAGTCCGTCCTCTCGCCAGAAGGGTTTGTCGTAGACGGCTTCACATTTGATCAGCCAGCCAAATCCCATTTTCTGCGTGAGCTGGTCGCGTTCCGGCGGCAGCGCGGGCAGGTAATCGATGCGACCGGCCAGTGTCGGCGGAATGGCAACCACCACATGCTGCCCCCGCACGACGAAATCATCACCGGAGACTTCTACCTCAGCATCGGATTGCCTGATGCGACGCACCGGGCGGCCCAGACGCACACGATCGCCGAGTTGATCTGCCATGCGCTGCGAGATGGCCTGTGCGCCCTCGACGATGCGCTGTTCCTGAGCACCGTTCCGCGTGTTGAGCAAACGCTCGAACGAACCGGCGGTTCCGTGGGTGCCGGCGCAGGCGACATAGTGAAGTGCGAACAGGGCCGATATCTCGCGGGATTCAGCGCCGAACAGGGCCTCGAATCCGGCGGACAGATTTTTCTCGGTCTGGCCCAGGATATTGAGGGTGCGCGAGCGCAGCCACGACTCCAGGGTCTGGCGATCCAGTGCCTCGGCGTCTTCTGCAAGCCAGGGCTGGCCCACCGGGATGTCGCGTGCAAGCTTGTCGATCCAGGTCGCGGCGACGGCCAAGTCGGGAATGATCAGCGGATCGGGTGGCACCGCGCCGAGCGGCGGCTTTTCCAAGAAGGTCTTGCGCTCGCCGCGAGCGATATAAACGGATTCGCCGTCGGTGGCCTGGTCAAACAGATGCAGGCCGAGTTCCGCGATCAACGCAAGCACCCGCTCCTGCGTCGGGCCAACCCAGGTGCCGCCCATTTCAGCAAAGGCGCCAGGGGCGACTTCAAGGCTCCAGGTGCGGCCGCCCACGCGGGCGCGGGCCTCCAGCACGATGACGCTCTTTCCAGCCTGGACAAGGCGGCGTGCCGCGGTCAGTCCGGCGATGCCCGCGCCCACGATGATCACATCCGCGCGTTCAACTTCGCGCGCAGCCGCGGTGGCTTCTGGCGGCGGTGGCTGGCTGATGTCGGCTGCCAGAACGCCACTGCTCAATGCGCCGGCACCAAGGCCAGCGAGAATTTTCCGGCGTCCGATATTGGTCGGTTTCATGCGCTCTCCTCGGCTGCTTATTGTGCCGTAGTGGACGCAGTGCGCACGCAGACCCGTTGAATCACCGATGCCTGTGGTGAATACGCCCTAAAATAGCGTTATTCCCAGCCAGCTTATTGACCATGACGCTTGATCTGACCAACGCGCACGACATCGCCCACGTCCTGACTGAGGCGCTGCCATATATCCGGCGCTTCGCAAGCAAGACCATTGTCGTCAAGTATGGCGGCAACGCGATGAAGGACGACGTCATGATCTCGTCTTTCGCTCGTGACATCGTGCTGATGAAAGCGGTGGGCATGAACCCGGTCGTCGTCCATGGTGCTGGCCCGCAGATTGGCACGCATCTGGAAAAACTTGGCAAAAGCTCACGCTTTGTCCAGGGCATGCGGGTAACCGACGACGAGACCATGGACGTGGTCGAAATGATGCTCGGCGGGCTGGTCAACAAGGCCATCGTCTCCGCCATCAATCAGCAGGGAGGCCGCGCGGTGGGCCTGACCGGCAAGGACGGTTCCATGATCCGCGCGCGCAAGCTCAATATCGAAGGTGAAGATATCGGGCAGGTCGGCGAGGTGGAGAAAATTGATCCGCGTGTGATCAATCATCTCGAATCAGGCGGATTCATCCCGGTGATCGCGCCGATAGGCGTTGGCGAACAGGGCGAGGCGTTCAACATCAATGCTGACGTGGCTGCGGGCAAGATTGCCTCTGTGCTGCAAGCGGAGAAGGTGATGTTCCTGACCAGCGCGCCCGGGGTGCTCGACAAGAACGGCGACATCCTCACCGGCCTGAGCGTGAATGAAGTGGAAACGCTGATTGCCGACGGCACCATTTCAGGCGGCATGGTGCCCAAGGTGCGTTATGCGCTGGACGCAGTGAATAGTGGCGTGCGCAACGCCGTCATCATTGATGGGCGTGTTGAGCATGCGGTTCTGCTGGAACTGTTCACCGACAAGGGCGTTGGCACTCTGATACGCGGCTGATGACTGCGCGCCGGCTGGCTGCTTGCCGGGGCGAGGACTTCAGGACTTTGGCAGGCGCATCGTCTGCTCAACGATGACCCAACTGCGTTCCTTGCTGTTTTTGATGACCATCTCAAACGGGGCAGACACCTTGCTGCGCCGGTCGGTACGAATGGCTTTCACGCGTGCCCGGCCACCGGGTTCGGCCGTGACCTTGATGGCTGAATACACCTGCGTTTCCAGGTTCAGCTTGGATGCTTCGAGTTCATCGATCAGGAACTTGGCGAAGCTTTCCAGATTGTGGTCTTTCTGCACGCTGCTGCCATCGGCATCAATGGTTTCAAGATGGATGATGGCCTCAGGCGAGTAGAGCCCGATGATGGCAGGGTCAAAGGCGCGCTCGGTCTCGACGAATGAATCAAAGAATTCGCGCGCGGCAACCAGGTCAACCGCCTGATCATCCTTGGGCGCAAAAGCGCCCGGTGGAGGGCAGGGACTGTCTTGTTCAACGCGGCCCAGGGTGATTTCCTGGAACCGCTTGATGTCGCGGGTGAAGGAGGTGCAGATGTCTGCGCGGTTCTGGACCAGCTCTGCGATGGCGCGCGTGTTGGCTGCCACCAGACCTTCAAACTTTTCGATATTGGCCAGCAGGCGCGGATGCGCCTTTTTCCTCGAGCCGGGTTCGGGCAGGCGACTGCGCAGGTCCGCCAGTGCACTGGCGTCGCGCCGTGCCGCAGCCTGGGTGAGATCGGTGCGGGTATCGATGGTCGCGAGTCGGTCATTGCGCAGGGCGATCAGCTCATGTGTTTCTGAGTAGGTTTGCAGCAATGCGCGGTCGTAGGCGGCCTGTCGATCTCGTGCCAAGGCAGCCTTGGCTTCGGCCTGCGCTTTGGCCTGCGCCGCTTCTCGCTCTTCGGCCGTCATTTCCGCAGGAATGACCTCGCGGGTGCGCCCGACGCTGTCCAGTATCTGGCGCTCCTTCTTTGCATACTTGGGCGGCACCGCATTGCCGCAGGCGCGGCGGCCCGCATCATCCTTCCAGCACACAACCTTGACCTTGATCAACTGTCCGCGCTCCGCCGCGTGCAAGGGCGCGCCCACGAGCAGGGCTGCCAAGGCGAATGCGAGGCATGGCTGGCGAAATCCGGCTGGGACAGCACTCATGATTTCTATCGTGGCACGGACAGTGATTTACTCGACGCCATATTGTTTCTGATAGTCGCGCATGGATTGCAGGGTATCTCGCCGGCTCAGATCAGACTCCAGAAATACCATGACATCCTGAACCCTGACCATTGCGCGCACTTGCACCCCGGTTTCTTGTTGCAGTGCATCAACGGCTGAAATCCCGGCAGGACCGCGTTCCTGCCGGTCCAGCGCCACCACGGCTGCCACCGGCTCTGCGCCGGCCTGACGCAACAAGTGGATGGCTTCGCGCATGGCGGTGCCGGCGGTGAGTACGTCATCAACAATGATGACGCGGCCCTTGGGCGCGGCGCCGACCAGAGTGCCGCCTTCGCCATGATCCTTGGCTTCCTTGCGGTTGTAGGCGTAGGGCAGATCTCGTCCGCTGTCCGCCAGGGCGCAGGCCGTAGCCGCCACCAGCGGAATGCCCTTGTAGGCCGGGCCGAACAGCATGTCGCAGGCGATGCCGCTGTTGATGATGGTTTGCGCATAGGCGCGTGACAGCGTACGCATGGCCGCACCGGAGCTGATCTGTCCCAGGTTGAAGAAATAGGGACTGATCCTGCCCGACTTGAGCGTGAAGGAGCCGAAGCGCAGAACCTCATGTTCCAGCGCCAGTCTGATGAAATCGGTCTGGTAGTCGTGCATGGGGATTGTGTTTGTCATCAAGGCATTGTGGCCGAAGTATTTGTGTCCGCCAATCTGCTGAGGCCAGAACATGAATCCGGTTTCCGGCTCCCGCGATTGTGTAGATGAGCATGCTGAATTGCGCCGGGGAGGTCACAATGTCCGCCGCACACCGCGGTGGATTCTGTCTTACAGCGGTGTTCCCTTGAACTTATCGCCCTGCAAGATTTCTGACATGCGCATCATCACCATCAATACCAACGGCATTCGTTCTGCTGCAAAAAAAGGATTCTTTGAATGGCTTCCCAAGCAGAAGGCGGACGTGGTCTGCATTCAGGAAACCAAGGCGCAGCTGGCTGATTTGCAGGCTGATCCGGGGTTTTTCCCGGAGGGCTGGACGGTTCATTTCAAGAGCGCGGTGAAGAAAGGCTATGCCGGCGTGGCGATTTATTCGCGCAAGGCTCCGGACAAGATCATCGAGACCATCGGCGCGGAGGAGTTTGATGACCAGGGGCGCTATCTGGAGTTTCGCTTCGGCAACCTGTCTGTGGTCTCGCTGTATCTGCCCTCCGGATCGTCTGGCCCTGAGCGGCAGGCGTCGAAGGATCGTTTTCTGGAGTTCTTCGGCCCGATCATGGGCAAGTGGGCCAAGTCCAAACGCGATTACGTCATCTGCGCGGACTGGAATATCGCGCACACGGAAAAGGATTTGAAGAACTGGAAGTCCAACCAGAAAAACTCGGGCTTCCTGCCGCACGAACGCGCATGGATGACGCAGGCACTGACCCAGCAGGGCTGGGTGGATGCGCACCGCAAACTGGAACCCGAGCTTGAGGGCGAGCTCTACACCTGGTGGTCCAATCGTGGCAATGCGTGGGCCAACAACGTGGGGTGGCGTCTGGACTACCAGTTGGTGAGTCCGAGACTCGCGCCGCGAATCAAGCGGGCGAGCGTCTACAAGGAATCTCGTTTTTCCGATCATGCACCGCTACTGGTGGACTACGACGATGCCTAGTCTGATGCGCTTCATCACATCAGCGTGCTGCGCATGAGCAAGAGCTGGCGCGAGTCGCTGCGTGTGTATCGCCACCCCAGGGTGGCGGCCATGCTGTTCCTGGGGTTCTCCGCGGGTCTGCCTTTCCTGCTTGTTTTCTCGACGCTGTCTGCGTGGCTGGCGCAGGCGGGAATCGAGCGCGGCACCATCGGGCTGCTCTCTTGGGTGGGGATCACCTATTCCATCAAGTTTTTCTGGGCGCCGATTGTTGATCGCATCGAACTGCCCTTGCTTCATCGGCTGCTGGGGCGTCGGCGGTCATGGATGCTGCTGGCGCAGCTGGGCATGGCAGCAGGCCTGGCCGGTCTTGCCGTGCAGGATCCGACATCGCAGTTGCAGGTGATGGTGGCCTGCGCGCTGGTCGTCGCGTTTTCTTCAGCCACACAGGACATCGCCATTGATGCATGGCGAATCGAAGCCGCTGCGCTGGAGCATCAGGGCGCGATGTCGGCGTCCTATCAGCTGGGTTATCGGATTGCCTTGATCGTGGCCGGAGCGGGCTGTCTGTTCCTGGCTGATGTGCATGGCTGGAAGGCGGCGTATCTGGTGATGGCGGCGCTGGTGATGATTGGCGTGGTCACCAGCTTGCTGGTGCCGGAGCCGGAAAACAGCGTGGATCGCGCAACACCGCAATCCGAACTGCGTGCCATTGCCTGGCTTGAAGCGCATGCACACTGGCCACAGAAGATGCGCGATCTCGGGGCCTGGTTTGTCGGCGCTGTGATCTGTCCGTTCGTGGATTTCTTCACGCGCAATGGACTGAAGCTGGGCATCGCCATTCTTTGCTTTGTCGGCTTGTTCCGCCTGACAGATATCACCATGGGGTCCATGGCCAATCCGTTCTACCTGTCCATGGGTTACTCCCTGAGCGAGGTCGCGGCGATTGCCAAGTTTTATGGCGTGATCATGTCCATCGGCGGCGCGTTCCTGGGCGGCATTGCGGTGCTGCGTTTCGGCGCCGTCGCCTCACTGATGGCCGGCGGGGTGATGGTAATTCTCTCTAATCTGGGTTTTGCCGCGCTGGCCCTGCAGGACGCGCCGGGCCTGACAGGCCTGGCCTTGGTCATCAGTGGCGACAACATGGCAGCGGGCTTTGCCGGTTGTGCGTTCATCGCCTATCTGTCCGGGCTCACCAATACAGCGTACACGGCGACCCAGTACGCCTTGTTCTCGTCAATTTTCACCTTGCCCGGCAAGGTGCTTGGCGGGGCTTCGGGCTACGTGTCAGAGGCTCTCGACTGGCCCGGATTCTTTCTCTACACCTCGGCGTTGGGACTTCCTGCGCTGTTGCTGATTGTCTGGCTGAGTCGGCAAATGCCCGCGCCTGAGGCCGCAGAAGCAGATGTCAGAGATCGTCCAGCATCAGGTTGAGGTCCATCATCGGATCGCCCATATGCCCGCCATAATCCATGTCGTTGTACTCGTCGCGCTCGATATCCAGAGCACCTGAGTAATCTTCGGGCGGGGAGCAGGGCTGTGCATTGAGCTCGAGCCAACTGTCAAAATCCATTTCGTCGAGATCGCCGTTGAAATGCTGTATCAGCACCACCTCGGCTTTGGCATCAAGTCCGACGATCTCGAACTGATCGCCATTGGATTCGAACCACTCGCCAACGGACATCTCGCGTAGCCACTGCGCCATGTTGCACCTCCAGAAAAGCTTTCCCTGTAGCGTGAACCCTGCGGTTGAAGCTGTTTCCGTTTGTACGCCCGATGGCAATGCGATTCAAGCCCACTCGTCAGCGTGCACGACGATGGTTGAAAACCTGAGGTTTTGTGAAATTAGGATAGGCTCTGCAGCCAAACCCGAACGCGTCTCTGCGCATGGCTGAAACTGAGAATCCGCCACTGAAACTGCTCAAGCAGGCCCATCTGATTCACTCGCCAGATCACCCGGCGCTGGAGCAGATTGAGGCCTTTGCCGAGACACATTCCATTGTTCTGCAACGCATTCAGATGGATGCAGAAGACCTCGACGCTATCGACTTGGGTGAGGGCGGACACTGGATCTGCGCCGTTGCCGACGATCAGCTGCCCGCGCTGATCGAGAAGGCCAGCGGCTGCGAAGCAAAGCTGGGTTTCATCCCCGCCAAGTCCTCGGTTCTGAGCCGGCTTTTCTACCTGCCCAAGTCGCTGCAGGAGCAGATCAAGCTGGCCTTCTCCGAGGACGCAGTTGCGGTGGACATCACGCGCTGCAATGACGAAGTGATTCTGGCCATTGCAGCCATCGGAGACATCCCGTTTCTGGATCATCGGGGCCGCGCCTACCTGCGGACCCAGGCCTCGTGGTGGCGGCGTACCGGGCTCGCAATCCAGCTGTTCTGGAGTACCGCCCAGCGTCTCCTGCAGATCCGGCCCACGTCAGTGGAACTGCATATCGGCGACGAGGAGAATTCGCGCAAGTCAGCGATTACGGGTGTGGTCGTGCTTGAAAACGATGCTGACAAGCTGAGCAACGCCCTGCTTGGCGAGCGCATGTCTGCCTGCGACGGCAGGTTGTCGGCAATGCTAGTGGCTCCGACGTCCATCGTCGCCTATCTTGCGGTGCTGGTTCGCGCTGCGTTTGGTGGTTTCAGCCTGCCGCGCGCGGTGTCCTTCATCAAGACACGCAAGCTGGTGATGACCGCCGACCAGGATATCGATTACCGCCTTGATGGTCGGCGGCGCAAGGCGAGCAGCATCCGCTTTGAAGTCTTCCCGCGCGCCTTGCAGATCAAGCCCGGCCCGGATTTTGTCCAGGACAATCCGGAAGGCAACGATTCTCGGGACTCACTTCGATTGCGATCCCTGCCGGAACATGAGCAGCGTCTGAACTCGCTCAAGGGCGGTCTGCCGCTGTTCACCCATGCGCTTGAAGATGATTTCAAGGATCTGTTTCAGCTGCTGCGCGACAATACGCGCGTAGCTGCGGATTACCTGATCATGATGATCGCCTCGTCCGTGCTCGCCGCGCTGGGGCTGGTGCTCAACAGCGCAGCGGTGATCATCGGTGCCATGGTTCTGGCCCCGCTGATGGCGCCCATCGTCTCGCTCTCGATGGGGGTGCTGAGGCGAGATGGCACCTTGATGATTGCGGCATCGCGGACCATCACAGTCGGCGTGCTGCTTGCAGTGAGCATGCCCGCACTGCTTGCGGCCTTGCTGCCGATCCGTGAACTGACGCCGGAGATTCAGGCGCGCATGCATCCGTCCATACTTGATCTGGGTGTGGCGGTGATATCGGGCATCGCTGCTGCCTACGCACATGCGCGCGAAAACATCATGAAGTCGATGCCGGGTGTGGCCATTGCGGTGGCGCTTGTGCCGCCCCTGGCGGTCGCTGGTGTTGGCATCGGTTGGGCAGAGCCGCGCGTGTTTGGCGGCGCCATGCTGTTGTTCCTGACCAATCTGGTGGGCATTGCGGCCAGCGCAGCGCTCACGTTCATGGTCATGGGCTATGCGCCGATCAAGACAGCGGTTCGCGGCCTGCGGGTGCTGGCGGTTGCCGTGGTGCTGATGGCCGTGCCCCTGTACCTGTCGTTCAGCCAGATCGTGACCGTCACACTCATCGAAACCGAACTGCGCTCCGAGCCGGTAGTCTTGGGCTCGGATCACTACATTCTGGAAGAGCCCCAGGTGCAGTTTGACCAGGACCTGGTGATCGTTCGTGCCACGCTCGTTGCGCCGCGCTGGCTCAACGAAGGCGAGATTGATCAGATCAAGGCCATGCTCGAAGCAAGGCTCGAGCGTGACATCCGGCTCGAACTGGAACTGCGGGTGCGGCGATGAATGCCGCGCCCTTGTTCAGGGGCAGGGAATGGTATGACGGGCGTGAATCTTCTCGATTTCAGCCAGAACATCATCAGACAGCTTAATATCGGCTGATGCGATGTTGCTGCGCAACTGCGTCATTGTTGTGGCGCCAATGATGTTGCTGCCCATGAAGGGCCGTGAGGTCACAAATGCCAGTGACATCTGTGCAGGGTCCAGCCCGCTGTTCTTCGCCAGATCCACGTAGGCCTGGGTCGCTGCTTCTGCCTGTGGATTGGTATAGCGCGAAAAACGCTCGAACAAAGTGATGCGACCATCTTCAGGTTTTGCGCCGCCCAGGTATTTTCCACTGAGAACGCCGAAAGCCATGGGCGAATACGCCAGCAGAGGAACATTCTCGCGGTGTGAGAATTCCGCAAGGTTGATCTCAAAACTTCGGTTGAGCAGGCTGTAGGGATTCTGGATGGAGACGATGCGCGGGAAGCTTTTCTCCCGCGAAACACGCAGGTATTCGGAGACGCCCCATGAAGTTTCGTTCGACACGCCTGCATAGCGAATCTTGCCCTGTGTTACCAGTTCCTGAAGTGCGCCCAGCGTTTCTTCAACAGGGACGGCATCTTCGTCCTTGTGCTGATAGCCCAGCTTGCCGAAATAATTTGTGGAACGTTGCGGCCAATGCACCTGATAGAGATCGATGTAGTCTGTCTGCAGGCGCTTGAGGCTGCCTTCGCAGGCGGCAATGACCGATTTGTGGTCCAACTTTGAGCCACCACGCAGATAGCCCATGCCGGGGCCCGCAACCTTGCTGGCCAGCACAATCTCGCTTCGTTTGCCGGTCTTCTTGAACCAGCTTCCAATGTGCTGCTCGGTGCGACCCTGCGTCTTGCCCATGGGCGGCACCGGATACATCTCGGCAGTATCGAAGAAGTTGATGCCTTGCGAGACGGCGTAGTCCATCTGCTCATGCGCCTGCTCTTCGGTGTTCTGTTCGCCCCAGGTCATGGTGCCCAGGCAAAGTTCACTGATATTGATTCCGGTGTCAGCGAGTTTCTTCTGTTGCATGCTATCTCCGATTTCGGTGCGTTGGCGTGAGCGGGTCGATATCGCGTGTGAGCGCGCGCCGCCGGTTGTGTGCGAGTGTTTCGATGGCAGGCGCGAGGATCAGTTCCATTGCGCGTGCCATTGCCGGTCCCGGTGTAACCAAGGTCTTTGGATTTGATTTGAACGCACCCTTGATGGCGCGCGCGAGACCATCGAGGTCGTAACGGATGCGGGATTGCTCGTTGAAGTGGATCACCACCAGGCTCTCTTCAGCGGTGGGAACCTGACGCACCGTAAACGGGTTGGAAGTGTCCACCAGCGGCACACGCTGGAAATTGACGTCGGTACGCGAGAACTGCGGCGTAATGTGCGTCACGTAGTCGGGCATGCGGCGCAGGATCGTGCGGGTGACATCCTCGGCTTCGCGCCCACGGTCCCAGGTGTCGCGGCGCAGTTTCTGAATCCACTCGAGATTGATGACCGGCACCACCCCAATCAGCAAGTCCATGTGCTGTGCAATGTCGGTGTCATCACTGACATAGCCGCCGTGCAGGCCCTCGTAGAACAGCACGTCGGTATCTTCTGGCAGATCCTCCCAGGGTGTGAAGGTCCCCGCGGGTTGCCCGGCAGCGATGCCTTCGGCTTCGGTATGCAGGTAGCGCCGAATGGTCCCGGTGCCGGATTCGCCATAGTCGCGCAAGAGCTTTTCCAGACGTTCCAGATGATTCCCGGCAGGGCCGAACAATGAAAAATTTTCGCCGCGAATGATTGCGCGCTGCAAAACCTTGTTGTGTTCTTCCCGGTCATAGGCATGAAAGGCGTCGCCTTCGACCAGTGCCGCATTCAGGCGCAGCGCACTGAACATGCGCTTGAATACTGTCATGGCGGTGCTGGTGCCCGCTCCGGAGGAGCCGGTCACGCCGAGGATGGGATGTTTGGCAGACAAGTGTTGAACAGAATCCTTGTGGAAGGTGAAAGATGTACCACGGGCAAGCGCGTCGCGTCGATTGGCCGCGCAGCAGTCGCAGTTTCCGACTCCATCGTGACAGCGATGTGTTGGCTTGCCATGCCAAGCCTCACAATCTGCCGCCCAGGCTTATTTTTTCTGGAACAGCAGATCAAAAACTGCGTGTCCGAGGCGGGTGCCGCGTGCCTCGAAACGGGTGATCGGCCTGCTGTCCGGGCGCTCGATGAAACTGCCGTCCTGCGCCATGTTCTGTATGGACGCATTGGCTGAGAGCACTTCCAGCATCTGCTCGGCATAGTTGGCCCAGTCAGTTGCCAGGCGCAGCTCGCCACCGGTCTTCAGGCGGGAGACGAGCAGTTGCACAAAGGCGGGCTGGATCAGCCGACGCTTGTGATGTCTTTTCTTGTGCCAGGGGTCGGGAAACTCGATCACGATCTCATCCAGTGCCGATTCCGCAACCTGATCGCGCAGGATCTCGACGGCGTCGCGGCTCATCACGCGCACGTTTTCAAGTTCGCGCGCCTGCACATTCATCATCAGGCGTCCGACGCCGGGACGATGGACTTCAACCCCCACGTGATTGATGTGCGCACGCGCTGTCGCGCGACCGAGCAGTGCCTCGCCGTTGCCAAAACCAATCTCGAATGAGACTGGTGCAACGCGACCGAAGGCCTGTGCGAAGTCCAGCGTGCCGGCCATGTGATCCAGACTGTAGCGCGGCGACAGGCTTTCCAGCGCCTCGCGCTGGCCATCGGTCATACGGCCTTCGCGTCGCACGAAGCTGCGAATCCTGCGCGTGCCCGCGCCACTGGATGTTTCGAGTTTGTCTTCTGCCATCGTCCTTACAGGGCTTGCTCTAACGGAACACTATGCTTGGCAAGCTTGTGCAACCGCAAATGCAGGTTCGCCCAATCAGCTGACAAGACCGTCAACAGGAGACGATGCGGAGGCATAGCGACGACGTGGCATCCGCCCGGCCAGGAAGGCTTGCCGCCCAGCCAGAATGCCGTGTTTCATGGCGCTGGCCATGAGCACCGGATCGCGCGCTTCGGCAATGGCCGTGTTCATCAGGACGCCATCGCAACCCAGTTCCAGCGCAATGGCAGCATCACTGGCGGTTCCCACGCCGGCATCGACAATGATCGGAACGCGAGCGTTTTCGACGATTGTGAGAATGTTGTAGCGATTCTGGATGCCGAGTCCTGAGCCGATCGGTGCTGCAAGCGGCATCACGGCAACGCAGCCCATGTCTTCGAGACGTTTGCAGGCAATGGGGTCGTCGGTGCAGTACACCATGACCTCGAAACCTTCCTTGACCAACACTTCAGCGGCTTCCAGCGTCGCAGGCATATCCGGATACAGGGTCTTGGGGTCACCCAGGACTTCCAGTTTGACCAGGCGATGATCATCCAGCAGTTCCCGCGCGAGCCGGCAGGTGCGCAAGGCATCTTCGGCGGTATAGCAGCCGGCGGTGTTCGGCAGAATTGTGAACTGATCGGGCGGAATGACCTCCAGCAGATTGGGTTCGCCTGGCGTCTGGCCGATGTTGGTCCGGCGAATGGCAACCGTCACGATCTGCGCGCCGCTGCTCGTGATCGCCTCGCGGGTTTCTTCCATGGATTTGTACTTGCCGGTTCCGACCAGCAGGCGGGAGTCATAAGACTTTCCTGCAATCAGAAGAGGGTCGCCCTGGGCGCTGTCAGCGGGTGCAGAAGGAGCAGAAGATGTGGACACGATATTCCTGATAAGGCGCAAATTGAAGAATCTGTGCGGGTCTAGCCGCCACCGATTGCCTGGACAATTTCCACGCAATCCTTGGCTTGCAGGCGGGTCTGTTCATGCAGTGAGCGCGGCACGATCTGGCCGTTGAGCTCGACGGCAACGCGTTTGCCGGCGAGCTGCATCTGCTCGATCAGGCCGAGTAGGGTCGTGGTATCGGCGACGACCATAGGATCACCATTGACCTGTACCTGCATGAATGACTGCCACTGCCAGAAGGTCGGCTAGTTTAGTGCCAGTGGCGGTAGCGCCCAAGCTCGCAACTCAGGGCAGGTCGTTCGCGCGGCTCGATTTGCAGACGCTCATGCACAAAAAAGCCTGGACAGCGTGAACTGTCCAGGCTCGTGTTTCGACCGCGTCGTTGAAGCGTCAGGCTGAGCGCAGATAGTCAATGTACTGCGTAGGCCACATGAATTCGCTCCATCCGCGGCCCGGCTTGCCATCCACGGTGCACTTCATGGCGGCCTCGTTAAGGGTGCAGGTGGGTTCCGGATGGAAGGGGAAATAACCGAAATATTCGCCCACGACCTTCACCTTGCGGCCTGCGGTGTCGTGCACGACCGCTTCAATGGTTTTCTGCACGTAGTTGTCGTCCACGGTGAAATCGACCTCAATCCGGGTGACTTCTGCCATGACGCCGTCCCTGGAAATGTATCCCCGCAGGGCATTCTTGCCGCGTGCCTGGATGTCCCAGAAATGAACGCAGGTGTCGTCGCTCTGCGCATGTAGCCATTTCCAGTGTTGCGGCACGCCCCAGTCGCGCACGCCCCAGGAGTGGTCGCGCGCGCAGGTGGTATCCACGGGGAAGACCTTGCCGTCGATCGTCAGGCTGCCCTTGAGCCGGCCAGCCTGCTCAAGGCGATCGGTGGCGGCCCAGTCCGGGCAGCCATCCGGATGCGAGCTGTAGGCGTAGGCCGGATGCAGCGCATCAAAGCTGCATTCGAAGGACATGCGTTCGCCCTTGCTGGCAATTTCGGCGTGCTGGAGCTTGAGATCCTGCTTGAGATGAACCGAGCCGACCGCCCAGTCGTCGAAGTTCTTGTCCAGCGGGACTTTCACGCCATCCACTTTCTCGGCGACCGGCTTTTCAATGCCCGGCCCGAACGCCACCAAGGCGGATCCGGCGAGGCTGTCCTTGGTCACCCAGGTGTAGATGAAGGCGCCGACGCCGTGCTCGGGCAGTGACACCACATAGGGAATGGACTCACGCTCCAGTGGCAGGTCGCGCAGTTTGTGTCGGCCGTCATTGACGGGGTCGAGTACGGGAATAGGTCGGTTGGGTTCAAGAATGCCCATGCTGGTTCTCCTCGATGTGCGGGTTTGATGTACGGATCAGGACACTTTTTCTGACAGAAGCTGCTCGATGGCGGGAACCGACTCAGGATCGGTTTCCCAGCCTTGCATCAGCAGCCATGAACGGTCGCGCAGCAGTTGTTCTTTTGATGTTTCAAGCACGCCGCGTGAGATTGCCATGCGGCTCTCCGGCGTGCCGTCGCAATACGTCTGGGTGACCAGCTCGCCGGTGGCGGATCGCAGGGCACGTACCATCTCATGAATCTGTTCGGGGCCGCTGCGCGCAGCTTGCAAGACTGCACTGGCTGCCTGGGCCTGGCTGTTCAGTTCGTCAACCGCAGCCTGTGTCTTTGCGCCGCCAATGGCTTGCGCCGCGAGCTTTTCGGACAAGCCCAGCAGTCGTTCCAGCTCGTCACAATCGAAACGAAACTGCAGCGGTAATTGTTTGGACATCAGGGTGAGCAGACCCATGGCCAGCTGGGTCTGTTCCTGTGCGAGTTTGTTGTTTGGATCAACGGCGGGCAGCACCACATCTGCGAGTGCCTTGATGATGCTCTTGATCTGGACTTCGGGTCGCATCTGCATGTCTTCAGACTCCTTGTTCGATCAGGTCACGCATTTCTTCCTGCAGCATCGAACCGATGCCCATGAGCCACACCACAAGAACATCCTGATGTGTCTTGCTGGCGCTGGCCACGCGGTAACCCGTTGCCAGGGTCAGCGCCACCATCATGTAGTCGTTGTAGATCTTGTACCAGTGCGTGATCTTCGGGTCTATATGCAGGCCGGAGGCCTTTTCATAGGCTTCCAGGAAGTCTTGTTCGGGCATCAGGCCTGAGGTGAGAAAGGTCTTGCCATCGGAATCAAAATGACCGAAGGCGCGGCTGGTGGTCCAGGCGATATCTTGATGACGGTCACCGATGCGGCCCAGTTCCCAGTCCAGCCAGGCGGAAATGCGGCTGTCGTGTTCGGTAAACAGGAAGTTACCGACCCGATAGTCAGCGTGGACAACCACCGGGCGGTCCATGACCGGCAGGTTATCGCGCAACCAGGCGGCGGCGAGGCGCATCAGCGGGATATCTTCGTCGCTGTCCTCTTCCCACACCCGTTCCCACCAGTTGATGCCCCATTCGGCGCATTGGGTGGTGCCAGAACTGGGCACATCAAAGGCATCGAGCCCCTTGTTGCGGAAGTCAAAGGTGTGGATGCGGGCCAGGTGATCGACAAACTGCGGTGCCAGTTTCGGGCGAAGGTCTGGCGGCAGATGGGTGCCCAAACCGCTCACGCCGCTGGCTGCGGTGGAGGGCTTGGTAACGCCCGGCGCAAAGCCGTAGATCAGGGCCGGGTAGGGCAGGTGCGCGCCTTCCGAGTCGCACCAGTACACGGGCGGGACCGGCACCACACCCTGAAAGGCGCGGATCAGCTGGAACTCGCGCAGGCGGCTGGTTTCGACGATGGATTCGCTGGGCTCCATTCTCAGCACCATGGGCGTCTGTGAGCGCCCCACGCCGGGTTGGTCCCAGTCCAGCGTGAACGCCATCTGCAGCTTTGATGCCCCGCCAGACAGCCACTTGGCGTCGCGGATTTCAAACGCACCGTCGTGCTCGGATTTGATCAGCGACTCAAGCCCAGCCACCAGGGTTTCGAGCGGCAACGGCGAGTAAGACGGACCACTGCGTCGCTGCATTTTGCGCGTCAGGATGCGATCGATTTCCGTTTCCATGGGAAAGCGAGCGCGCAGCTGCGCGATCCACTCAGCCGAGGGATGGGCTTTGTCTGGAATCATCTGGTCTCCTCAAATCTGGTTATCGAAGCCTGCTCGCGTCTCTGGCGCGGTGGCAGAAGCGCGCAACATCAGTTGTGTCTCTCGATGTTGTTCCGCCAGATGAGAGAATTCCATGCATTAGACACTATGTCAATGTAATATAGACAATATGTTTAACCGTCGGTGCTGGGCGCGCCTTGCTGCCTGTGCTCAGGGCTGTTCTGCCGCTGGCCGTATCATTGGCCGGTTCTAATCCGTCATTGTTGATATGCCCAGAATCAAACCCCGGCCCACTCGTGCGACCCGTGCAAAGCAGGGCGGCGCGCCGAAGCCTTCAATCGAGGACCGGCTCCTGGCCGCCATGGAGCGCCTGCTGGAGCAGGGGCAGCGGTTTGCCGTGGTGTCGGTGGAGCAGTTGTGCCAGGAAGCAGGCATTTCGCGCGCAACCTTTTATCTGCACTTCCGCGACAAGGGCCAACTGGTGGCACGGCTCATGGCGCACGTCACCGAGGAAATCATCGACAGCACCGGCACATGGATGAGTAATGCGGAGAATGCCGAGCGCAAGGACGTACAGCAGGCTCTGGTCGGCATGGTGCAGACCTTCAAGAAGCATCAGGCGACGCTGTCTGCAGTGATCGATACCGCGCCGCATGATGAGAGTGTGGCAGCCCTCTACCAACAGATGGTGGACCGCATCTGCGAGCAGAGTCGTGATTCGCTCGATGTCATCCAGCGCAAGGGGCTGAGCCGTCCGGGCGCGACCCACGATGTCGCTAACGACCTTGGCGCAATGCTGGTGATGTACTGCATTCGCGTGGTCGGCGATCTGGACGAAGAAGGTCTGGCGCGCCTGGCGGGCTCGCTGGGTTACATCAGCGCCAGCACCGCATTTTCGGATTCAAACTGATCAAGCTCAGCGTCGGCGCGGCTTCGTCATTCAGTACACCGTAGGCCGGACAGCAGGCCAGGTGCTGACGCCGTCGACCGGCACTGTTCCCGCTGCAGATATCGTCAAAGGCGTAGAACTGCGTAGCGGCAGCCGTCGAGACCAGCAGCGGGAACAGTGCCGAAAGTTGTGAGTCAGCGCGCGCACTGTAGTCCCAGCCGAGCATGCGCCAGTCATTGCGCTGGTCGCGCCCGGTGATGAACGAGTACGCCACCAGTGCCCAGGATCGTTGCCCCTCGTCACTGGCGACCAGGTCCTGGCCTCGGCAAAAGTGAATTGGCCGAAGCCGTAGCGCGCTTTGGCTGCATCAAAGGCGGCCTCACCTTCATCCAGCTTCTGCTTGAATTCCCGCGCGGCAATCAACATCAAGGGGAGATAATTCCAGCCTTCCGTAAAGCGACCCTGATCAGCGGCATGAGCGGCAAACTGGGTGCTCATGGCGCGGGTCATGGCTGAGCGCTGACCCGCGT
Source organism: uncultured Panacagrimonas sp. (assembly GCA_963975245.1). GTDB lineage: Bacteria > Pseudomonadota > Gammaproteobacteria > Nevskiales > Nevskiaceae > Panacagrimonas. The sequence continues at coordinate 239,893 of CAXBFJ010000008.1, forward strand.
TCCAGATGTTATCCGCCATGTACTACTGCACGTTGGCGGCATTTCGCGCGTCCTGAAGGATCTGGAAACGGGTGCCATTGGTGCGGTGCTCGTTACGCTCCGTGTCACAAGCCCCGGTGTTGCCGGTCTCGCGGTAGTACGCCTAGGGCAGGTATGCGCGCTAGGTGTTGGTCAGGTGGTGACCGTCCAATGGCGCAAAGCTGTGGTAGCTCGCGCCGGAATTGCCCTCCAGATGATGCCCGCGCCCGTGTACCGGCCCCGCGCCCAGCGCATTCCAGTTCCAGGTGTAGGTCACAGGCTGGTTGATGCAGCCGCCAGCGCTGCCGCAGTTGGTGACCGACTGGCGAATGTTGCCGTCCACTTCGCCAGAAATACCGTGGTATTCGTCGTTGCTGCATTCCTAGCCATTGGCGGTACAGAAGCTGAAAACTTCAGCTGGCTGCGCGGGAATGTCGAATCCGCGATAGCTACTCAGACGCGCCATTTCGTTGTAGCAGTAGACCAACCGACGCGCGCGACTTCGTCGATGTCCCAGCCTAGGTCCTCGGCCATGGCTTGCACGGTGTCCGCCATCAGGTCGAGCGGTTCGGTGACGTAGTGTTCCGGCGCGGCAATCTCTGCCTAGTCATATCTGCCGGCCGCGAAGATGTCGCCTGTGCTGTGGACGGCTTTTGCCGGCGGCACAGTGGGAGCGGTCTCGCAGGCATCACCGTCTCCGCGTCCGCAGCAACCTGCCAGACCGATGAGCGCCAAAAGCATCAAGCCATTACGCAGACCCTGAACCATTCGCTCATCTCCAAATTGTTTTCGCTTGGAGTCCGGGTCATAGGCAGGTGAATCGCTCACGGCCAGTCCTATGCTGAAAAAATGTTTATGTTACGGGAGCCAATAGGCAATCTCCTGCGTCGGTGTCTCGTCAGAAGCTTGCTGACAAGCGCAGCTGACGCGAAGCTTGGCGATCTCCACCCACTTCTAGGTCAGCCGCTCAGGGATGCAAGAAAAAAAATCAGACGAAGCCGGGGCCGACGTCCATGCAGCCTCGCCACTGCCGCTGGCTGGCCTGAAGGTGCTGGAGCTGGGGCAGCTGATCGCCGGCCCGTTCTGCGGCAAGACACTCGGCGATTTCGGCGCGCAGGTCATCAAGATCGAGCCGCCGGGAAAAGGCGACCCGCTGCGCAAATGGCGCATGCTCAAGGACGGAACCTCGGTCTGGTGGCAGGTACAGTCGCGCAACAAACAGTCCGTGACCGTCAACTTGCGCGAAGCGCAGGGTCAGGAACTGATTCGCAGTCTGGTGGCGGAGACCGATGTGCTGGTCGAAAATTTTCGGCCCGGTGCGATGGAGGAATGGGGGCTGGGCTGGGAAGTGCTCTCAAAGATCAATCCGGGGCTGATCATGCTGCGAATCTCCGGCTATGGGCAGGACGGGCCGTACCGCGACCGCCCCGGCTTTGCCGCCATTGCAGAAGCGGTTGGTGGTCTGCGCTACCTCACCGGAGAGCCCGGGCGGGTGCCGGTGCGCTGCGGCGTGAGCATCGGTGACACCATCTCCTCGCTGCATGGAGCGATCGGCGTGATGATTGCTCTGTATCACCGTGTGGCCAATGGCGGCCGCGGGCAAGTTGTCGACGTTGCCCTGAGTGAATCGGTGCTCAATTGCATGGAAAGCCTGATCCCCGAATACAGCGCTTTTGGTGCCGTGCGCGAACCGGCCGGTAGTGCCATGCCAGGCATTGCACCGAGCAATGCCTATCCCTGTGCAGACGGCATGGTGCTGGTGGCGGGTAACGGCGACAGCATCTTCAAGCGCTTGATGAATGCCATGGGCCGCGCTGATCTGGCCGACGCGCCGGACCTTGAACACAACGATGGGCGCGTGAAACGCATTGCCGAGATCGACGCTGCGATCAGCCAGTGGACGCAGACACGGCCCGCAGATCAGGTGCTGGAAACATTGATTGCCGCACGTGTGCCCTGCGGCAAGCTGTACAACGCGGCAGATATCGCGGCCGATCCGCAGTACCGTGCGCGCGGCGCCATCCAGACCATGACCACTGCTGATGGCAGCACGCTGGACGTGCCCGGCGTCCTGCCCAGATTGTCCGAAACACCGGGCAAAATCAGTAGCCTTGCTCCGGAGCTGGGCGCCGATACCGAGGCGGTTCTACGCTCTATCGGTGTTGATCCAGAACGATTCGCCGCGCTGCGCAAGCAGGGTGTCATCTAGCAATGTCGCTGACAGGCACACCTGCTCAATGAATGAAACCGACAGGCTGCGCGCAAAGGTGCGCATCGGGTGCACGCTTTTGCAGGTCGATGCCGCCATGATGTGTAGCCTGTGCGCCAGCGTGGCGACGTGGCATTTGAATCGAGCATGACCGTTCCTCCCATTGAACCGCTGACCGCTCGGGAAGCCGAGGTGTTCGAGTTGCTCCGATCCGGTCTTTCCAACCGGGAAATATCAGCCAAGCTCGCGGTCAGTGAGCAGACGGTGAAATTTCACCTCAAGAATATTTTTGGCAAGCTCGGCGCCAGCGGCCGGACGCATGCCGTGGCCATCGCGGCTCGCTGGGCTTCAGGTGAGGGCGGCAGCAAACTCGCAGATGATCCGCTGGCCGAACGAAAGGCCATGGAGCCAGCCTTGTCGCCGCTGGCGTATGCGCGGCGAACACGACGCTTGTACGGAGATCGCGAAGCGGTCATTGATGGCGATCAGGTTTTCACCTACGAGCAGTTTTTCCAGCGTTGTGACCGTGGTTCGGCAGCGCTGCAACATCTGGGCGTGAAGCCTGGCGATCATGTGGCGACACTGGCGTTCGATACGCATACGCATATCGAGCAATTCTTCGCGGTTCCACAGATGGGCGCCGTGATCGTTCCGATCAATCACGGGCTCAGCGACGAGGACATTGTCGCGCTACTGGAACACAGTGATGCCAGTGTGCTGATGGTGGGTGCCGAGTTCCTGCAGCGCATAGACGCCATTCGCCACAAGCTGGGAAAGGTGCGGCATTTCATCTCATTTGATGAGCAGTGCGACGGTTGGCTCGAACATGCAGCACTGACGGCTTCCGCTGCGTCTTTCGTTGCGCATGATGTTGGTGAGCACGATGCGCTCGCCATCAGCTACACCAGTGGCACGACGCTGGCGCCGCTGGGTGCCATGGTCAGCCACCGAAATGCCTGGATGAACGTGGCGGCGTGCATGCTGCATTGGCCATTGAAGGCCGCTGATCGCTACTTGTGGATGGTGCCGCTGTCACACGGCAACGGTTGGGGTTTTGTGTGGACGGTGACGGCCGCGGGCGCGGTGCATGTCTGTACGCGCCGCTTTTCGCTGGAGGTGCTGGGTACTGAAATTGCGCGTCAGCGCATCAGCGTTCTGTGTGCGGGGCGCTCTGCGCTGCAGGCCATTTCGCATCTGACTGACGATACGGGGCAGCAGATGCCGCGTGGCATTCGCGTTCTGACTGCCGGAGCCTCGCCTGCAGCTGCCACGATTGAACGCATCGAGTCCCGGTTGGGCTGGGAACTCACGCATGCATATGGCCTGAGCGAAACCGCGGTGTTCATCTCGTTCCGAAATGGCGAAGGCATGGAAGATCAATGGACCCCGACAGAGCTGGCTTCATGGAAAGCCGGGCAGGGGGTTGAGCCCAATACATCGTGTGAGCTGCGTGTCGTGGATGAGGAGGGTGTGGACGTGCCGCGAGACGGCGCGACCTTGGGCGAGATTGTCATGCGGGGCAGCAGCCTGATGCTTGGTTATTACAAGAATCCGCAGGCTACGCGTCGGGCCTTTGCAGGTGGTTGGTTCCACACCGGCGACGCCGCGGTGATGCACCGGGATGGATCAATCGCCATACGTGATCGCTTCAAGGACATCATTATCAGCGGCGATCAGCTGATCGCGTCCATTGAGGTCGAGAATGCGCTGCTGCGTCACCCCATGGTGCGAGAGGTTGCCGTGGTGGGTCGGCCAGACGACGCCCTTGGCGAAGCGGTTCATGCACTGGTGATTCTCAAGGCGGGTGCGAGCACCGGCATTGACGCGTTGCATGAAACTGCGAGTACTCATCTGGCGGCGTTCAAATGCCCGCAGCAAATCGAGGTCGTCCAGAGCCTGCCGCGAACCGGTTCCGGCAAGGTGATCAAGCGGCTGCTGCGCCAGGCGGGAAAGAAAAAGGGCTGACCTACTCGGATGAGTAGTGTGCGGGTCAGGGCGCTTGACTAGCATTCTCGCAGCGACGTTGCCGACAGCCGCTCCTGAAGTGCAGCGGCTGTGCCCTGCGCCCATGCGTCGCCACCTGACGAAAGCATCGTGCCGCGGGCACTGATCAAAAAAATACTGGAGGAAGGACATGAGTGATCTGGATAAGTATCGTGCTGCGCGAGACCTGCTGCTGAAACACCGTAGCGACTACGCAGCCGCCCGGCGTGAGTTCCGCTGGCCAGATCTACCTGAATTCAACTGGGCGCTTGATCATTTTGACGATATGGCGCGTGCCAACCAGAGCACCGCGCTGCGCATCGTTGATGAAGACGGATCGGAAGAAGTACGCAGTTTTGAAGCGCTCCGCCTGGCCTCGGATCGCGCGGCTAACTACCTGCGTGAGCTGGGGGTGCAGCGTGGTGATCGCCTGCTGGTGATGCTGCCGAATCGGGTTGAGCTGTGGGAGATCATGCTTGCAGCGATCAAGCTCGGCGCTGTGCTCAGCCCCGCCACCATGCTGCTCTCGGAAGCCGATCTCAAGGACCGTATCGAGCGCGGACAGATGCGCGCGGTTATCGTCGATGACACTTGCCGCGAACGGTTTGAAGGGCTCGCCGGGAAATGCATTCGGGTCTGTGTTGGCGGCTCCGCAGAAAACTGGAATCACTATGAGGATGCGGCACAGGCTGACGCTGATTTTGATCCTAAGGGCGTGACCCGCGCAGACGATCCCTGCGTGCTTTATTTCACCTCTGGCACAACCTCCAAGCCGAAGATGGTGTTGCATACGCAGCGAAGCTATCCGGTGGGACATCTGAGCACGATGTACTGGATTGGCCTGCAACCGGGCGATGTGCATCTCAATATCAGCTCGCCGGGCTGGGCCAAGCACGCCTGGAGTTGCTTCTTCGCGCCCTGGTCGGTGGGTGCAAGTGTTTTCATCTACAACCAAGGTGCGTTCAATGCGGCGCGCACCCTGGAAACCCTGGTGCGCTGTGAGGTCACGACGCTATGTGCGCCACCAACGGCCTGGCGCGCACTGATTCTGCAGGATCTAAAGCAGTACCCGGTGAAACTGCGCGAGCTGGTGAGTGCAGGCGAGCCTCTGAACCCGGAGGTCATTGAGCGGGTCCGTGCAGCCTGGGGAATGGAAATTCGCGAAGGCTATGGGCAGACAGAATCAACGGCCATGCTCGGAAATCCTCCGGGGCAGAGCGTTCGCTATGGTTCCATGGGACGCCCATTGCCGGGCTATGCGATGGAGTTGATCAACACCGATGGCCAGATTGCACGCGAAGGCGAGGTGAGTGTGACGCTTGATCCACGTCCGGCGGGTCTGATGGCGGGCTATGCAGGCGACGAGGCACGTACGCAAAAAGCCCTCGGCGGCAATCACTATGGGACCGGTGATGTCGCCACCGTTGATGACGACGGTTTCTACTGGTTTGTCGGCCGCACTGACGATGTGTTCAAGAGCAGTGACTACCGCATTTCTCCCTTCGAACTGGAGAGTGCATTGGTTGAGCACGAAGCGGTGACCGAGGCAGCGGTGGTAGAAAGCCCTGACCCGAAGCGTCTTTGTGTGCCGAAGGCCTGTGTGATTCTCAAGCCCGGCTTTGCTCCGAATGCGGATACAGCTTTGTCGATTCTCAAATTCACGCGAGAACGTCTGGCGCCGTATCAGAAAATTCGCATTATCGAATTCTGCGAGTTGCCCAAGACCGTTTCAGGAAAGATTCGGCGCACCGAACTGCGCAGCACCGAGGCAGCGCGTCGTGCGGCAGGTGAGCGCGCGGAACTGGAATTTTTTGAAACCGACTTCCCTGAACTGGCGAGTGTTCGCAAGAAAGCCTGAGCTCAGGAACTGGCAGCCGAGCGTGCTTCAGGACCGGCAAGGCGGTCCTGGAATCAGTGGCAGCCCCAGTTCTCCGCGCACGCGGGACAGCGTTCTCGCCCGTCTTGCCGGGTCGGCGGGGTAGCGGGCAAGCCAGTCCAGCAGCGCCGCGACGTCTAGGCTGTGAGTGCGGATCCAATGCAGGATGTCCTTCAGTTCTGCCTCGTTGTTCTGGTCATCGTCCAGATAGAGGCTGAGTCGCTGCGTCAGGTTCTCAGGCAGCATCTACCGATGCCTAAGCGCGCGCCAGCATTCTGGCGCTGGCATCGCTCAGACGTTTGAGGCTTGCACGCGACTGGCCGGCTCGCGAGCGAAGGGCAAGGCTGTGCATGGTGGTGGCGGCCAGTTTTCCCAGCATGGTCGGGTCGGCATCGGGAGGCAGTTCGCCATCGGCCAGGGCGCGTTCGAAGCGCGAGGTCAGCATCGCATCAATTCTTTGCAGCGTCCGGTCGAGATACTGGCGAATCTGCGGGTCGGCGTGAGCTTCGCTGGTTGCGGTGCACATGACCATGCACCCGCGCGGGCCGTCATCACCTGAAAAGTAAACATTGAGGACGCGGCCATAAAAGGCGCGCAGTGCGGCCTCTAGGGGCTGGTCTGCGGTCAGCACCGGCTCCAGTTGCCCGGCCATATGCATGCCGAATTTGTCCATGGCCTGCAGGTAGATCGACCGCTTATTGCCAAAGGCCGCATACAAGCTGGGCCGGTTCATGCCGGTAGCCGTGGACAGGTCATCAAGCGAAGTGGCGCTGTACCCGCCCGACCAACATGAATCCATGGCCTGTTGCAGGGCTTGCTCAGGATCATAGCTGCGCGGTCGACCGCGGCGCTTGGTGGTTTTTAATTTTGTATCGTCTTGCATAAAACAATTGACGTCTATAAATAGTTTGCGATACGGTACAAAAAAAGTTCGGTGCTGATCTTGCCAGAAGCAGATCAGAACTTGAATTCGTTCTTGTACCAGAAAAGCACATTGTCAGGTTTCACGCGCTTGCCCGACACGGCCATTTCAAAAAGCGTTTGGGCTTGGATAAACGGCATCTCACCCATCTGATCAGGCCGGTGTGCGCCTCGTTCAAAACACAACAATCAGGAGACGACATGAAAGTTCTCGCGTTGGTGTACCCCGGCATGACCTTGCAGGATCTGGTAGGGCCGATTCAGGCCTGGAGCTTCCTGCCGGACTACGAGGTTCAGTTTGCATGGCATGAAGCGGGTCCGGTGCCGACTGACAGCGGCTTGAGCGTGCAGGCGACGCACAGCTTTGAAGACTGCTGGGAGAATCCCGACGTGCTCATGGTGGGTGGCGGCGCAAAGCCCACCATTGATCTGCTCGGTGACCAGAAGGTTCTGTCGTTTCTCGCCGAACGTGGCGAACGCGCCAAATGGGTCGCCAGTGTCTGTACCGGATCACTGCTGCTTGGCGCTGCGGGTCTACTTAAGGGGTATCGCGCCTCAGTGCACTGGGGCGCGCGTGAACAGTTGGCTCAGTTTGGTGCTGAGTTATCTGAAGAGCGCGTTTGCATTGATCGCAATCGCCTGACCGGTGGCGGCATCACCTCTGGCATTGATTTCGGTATTGCCATTGCAGGCCTTTGGGCGGGCGAGCCGGTGGGCCGCATGATCGAGCTGATCCTTGAATACGCACCAGAGCCGCCTTATGGAACGGGCAGGCCTGAACTTGCAGACCCGGCAACGCTGGCCGCCGGCCAGCAAGCCCTGGGTCAGGCAATGGGGTTCTGAGGCAAATCAGATCTGCAGGATGTATCCGCGGTTGGCGGCCGCGGATCCATCCAGGAATGCGCGGTAAACATCTTCTACAGCCGCGGGGCCCTGTTGTCGTGCCAAGCTGATCCCGGTTTGCACGCGGGGCAGCAGGGAGGCCCAGGCGGTGTTGAAGCGCTGCTGGAATGCTTCAGCACCCCAGGCCGACATGCGGCTGACGATGTGATCGGGGGCAAAGAAGAATTCCGGCGTCGGTCCGGGCAGCGGAAGGCCGGGGCGGATGGCTGTCCAATGTGTGCCGCCGACGGTGATGCTGTGCTTTAGGTGGGCGCCAAAATGCTCATGCACACTGGTCTGCACCGTGGCGTCGCCAGCCATGTCGATGAACAGGCTGGGCTGATCCTGAGGCAGCGATGCGATATCGCTGTACTCCACAACGTCGTCATACAGATCGAGGCTTTTTACAAATTCCAGATTGGCGCTGGAGGTCAGGCCGATCTGCCGGGTCTCGCCACGTTCACGCAGAAAATGCGCCATGCCGATCGCGGTTTTGGACGAGGCACTGGCGAGCACGATGTCCTCCGCGCCCCAGCTTCCGCGATCCGCCAGATACTGATTCATCAGGAAGGCGGTCAACCCAAGCGGGCGAAAAATGGAGTGCCAGTCTTCGTCGTCGGCATTGTGTAACGGGTCTGCCGAGCAGCGCGAATATCGGTTGTAGAAAGGATTGAGCTGCTGGCGCGCTTCGGCGCCTTCGACGATGGTGCCCTGGTCAACGCTCTTGGGCGTGAGCATGGCGTGGCTGGCCATGGGCCAGTAGCCGAACAGGCGCTCGCCCACTGCGACGCCTTCGACTCCGGACTGGATGACATCGGCATAACCCCACACCGGAATCTGGCCCCAGCCTTCGGCGCAGGGATAGAACATCCAATAACCCAGAATGTCGCCATACGCGGCGTAGGTGATGTTGTTGGCGGTCAGCGCAAAGCGATCAACTTTGAGCAGAAGCTGGTTTTCCCGTGCTTCTGCGAGCGGCTGCTCAACCCATCGCGCCTCATGAAAATCATTCTGTCTGACTTGAAACGCTTGCAGGTTTTCGGTGTTGCTCATTTGTTTTCGCTACCCCATGAAGCCCAGATTGCTGCTGCCAAAATGATCCAGATTCGGAAACACCAGACCCAGGTCGGATTCAGAGACGCCAAACCAGCGCGCCAGCGTTGCCCCGTACTGGTCTGTCGAGAGTGTTGGGATGATGCGGCCCAACTCTGCGTCGTCCGGCCCGTTGATGGTCAGGTTGGGCATGGTGCCGTAAATGCGTCCGCCAGCAACCGCGCCACCCACTACCAGGGCATGGCCGCCCCAGCCGTGATCCGAGCCGTCGCCATTGGAAGTCAGGGTGCGGCCAAAGTCTGAAGCGGTAAATGTTGTGACATCGTTTTCAGCGTTGATTTCCGCCATCGCGTTCTGGAATGCGAGAAGGCCGGCGCTGAGGCTTTCGAGCTGGCTGCTGAGTCGTCCGGCCTGTTCGTCGTGCGTATCAAAATCCGGATAGCTGATGAAGAACATCTGGCGGGACTGTCCCACAGCACCGCGTGCCCGGATCATGCGCGCCGTCATTTTCAGTTGCTGCCCGAGGCGATCATTCGGGAAAACGGTATTGAGCGCCGGTACCGAAGCCAGACTGTCATTGACGAACTCAGCAAGATCCACGGAGCGGTTGCCTACGCCGGCATATTCGCGGGCGAGTAGCGATGGATGCGTGCGGGCCTGATCGAGCAGTTCCAGATAGGCATCGCCAGGTTCGCTTGGATCATTGATGACGCTGAATTCCGGTGCGCCGCCGGTGCCCAGTGCATAGGGCTGCGTATTCAGGCCGCCCTGCCAGACATTGCTGCCACTCAGACTGATATTGAATGACAGGCGCGGGTTGCCGGCCTGCGAACTGAGCAGATCGGCAATGCGTCCGCCCCAGCCAGAAGGCACCGAGCTTTGCGGTACCGAGGTCATCCACTGTTCCTGCTGATCGGAGTGCGAGAACAGGAAGCGCGGCAGGGCAACCGAACGGTTCAGATATTGGGTGCGTGTTATTGGCTCCACCAGCGTCCCGACATTGGCCACAAAGGCGGCCTTGCCACTGTCAAAGAGCGTCTTGACGCCACTGGAGCTGGCATGCAGACCATACTGACCGGCACCGATACCAGCCGGCGCAATCGGCAGCAGGCTGTTCTGCGGCAAGGCCAATGATCTACGGGAGGTCTGGTACACCTGATAGCCCGCATTATCCGAAGGCACAATCCAGTTGAAGCTGTCATTGCCGCCCGTAAGAAAAATGCACACCAGTGCCTTGTAACCGCTGGTGTCGCTACCGGCGGCCAGTACCCGCTCCATGCCGCCCAGCGTGGCGAGCAAGGTGCTCGAAGCCAGGGTTTGTGTGCCGACCTTGAGAAACTTTCGACGGTTCATTGGGTGTCTCATGAGCATGTCGTTCCTTATCTCTGGATCGCGTATTGCGGCGAGGTGATCACCAGATGTGCAGCATCTTGAAGGCGCCGTGTCGTGTTGGAAGCCGGGATCGATGACACGTGACTGACCAGCGTGGCTCGCATGTTGGCTGGCATCTGACCCGACATGAAAGTGAGGTCCAGTTCCTCGATCAGCGCCGCTGCATCGCGGGCCAGCGATTCCCACGGAATGTAGTTCAGGTAGACGGTTTCATTGCCAATCTCGGTGACACGCCGGCCTTCTGAATCCCGATAGTAGTTGGTGAAAACCTGAAACCGGTTGGCCAGCGTGACGATCGTCGTCTCGTTGGTGATCTGAAATTCCGGCGCCAGCAAGCCTGCGTTGCGTAGCGCGCCAACCGGGCTGAATGTGGGGCGGAAAAAATTGAAAACCGAAGGGCTGCGCAGCGGTGCCTGGCCGAATTCCTCTTCAGGAAAACGATAGCCATAGCGGTTGCGTCCGTCACGCGCTTCAAACACGCGCCACAGATGCACCAGGCGGATGATCGGTTCGCGCAACTTTCCAAAATTCTCTGGATCAGTGGTGTGGCCGTTGCGGGCTTCCTCATCCAGCAGGATCGCCTTGGCAACCGCGAACAGATCACCGCGCACCCCCGAGCCATTGTTGTTGAACACCTGCGCGACGCGCCGCACATAGGCGGGCGATGGATTGCTGGTCACCAGTCGCTGGATCAGCTGCTTGCCGATGAAGGGGCCGACGTTGGGATGGTTGAACAGTGTATCCAGCGCATCTTCCAAGTCTTGTCTTGCAGTCTGCCCTGCTGGAAGCGCGGTATTGCCGATGATGACCTTGGCTTCGTCATCATGGAACGTTTCATACGGGTCCATCGGTGCTGCCGGGTCCGAACTCGGATAGTCGATGAAGTCTTGCGTAGTGGTGCCGCCGGGATAACTCCAGCCAGTGAATACGCGGGCCAGATTGACGATGTCGGACTGGCCGTAAGTCGGGATCGGATCGCCGCTGGCATCGGTGCGGACAGTGCCATCGAGATTGAGCTCTGCCAGTCCGACCGTGAACAGCTGCATCAGTTCGCGGGCAAAATTTTCATCAGCGCGAATGCCTCTCGCGGGATCGGCTTTCTGATTGCCGAACATCGACAGATAGCGGCCCATGGCCTGCGACAGGGTCACCTCTTCCAGCAAGGTGCGAAAATTTCCCAGGGCGTTGTTGACCAGAATATCGTTGTACGCGCCCATGGCCAGTGCCATGTGTTGCGTGATGCCGCCGAGGTCCGAAGTGACCATGATCTCGGACAGTGCAAACGCCATGCGTTGTCGCAGCTGATCATTCCCGCGCACGGCATTGTTGAACCAACCATCGATGCGTACGTGATGCGCAATCTGCTGGCCAGGGCTGCGCATGAAAGGAAGGACTAGACTCGGCGTCAGATTGCGTTGCTGATTGAGCCAGCCTTCGAAATCAAGATTGCTTGCCAATGCGGCAATGCCAGCCGGTGTGGCGCCAAAGCTGGCTTGATTGAGAAACCGGGCCGCGGCCTGCTCCTCTGCACTTGATCCCGGGTCAGGCGGAGGTGTTGGAACCGGTTCTTCAGGATCGGGCTCTTCGGGCGGCGGCTCTTCAGGTTCCGGTTCTTC
>CAXBFJ010000009.1:0-174550 GCA_963975245.1 uncultured Panacagrimonas sp.
ATTCGTGAAGGCGGCCGCACCGTCGGCGCCGGCGTGGTCACCAAGATCCTGGCCTGATTTCGATCGGGCTTTCAAATCCACACAGGGGCGCGTACAATCCGCGCCCCTTTTGTTACGCGTAAACCAGCAGACGCGCTAGGGGCGTAGCTCAATTGGTAGAGCGTCGGTCTCCAAAACCGAAGGTTGGGGGTTCGAAGCCCTCCGCCCCTGCCACTGGGCTGGCCCATTGGCTGTTGTTTTGATTAGGTTTTACGCGTTGGCTCACTCGATGGATTCCCAGAACCAAGCCTCACAAGCGCCGCGCTTCGACTCCCTGTTGCTGCTCGCAGCCGTTTTGCTGCTGGTCGGCGCAATGGGAGCGTTCTATTACTTCGCCGGCGACTACAACCCCTTGATTCGTACGGGTGGGTTGCTCGCGACCGTTGCAGTGGCCCTGGCTATTGCCTATCAGACTGAGCTTGGAAAGACGGTCTGGTCCTATATCACGGGTGCGCGGGCCGAACTGCGCAAAGTGGTGTGGCCAAGCAAGCAGGAAACCGTTCAGGCGACTTTGATGATTGCAGTGGTCGTGCTGATTCTCGCGCTGATGTTGTGGGGGCTGGACTCCATGTTGCTGTGGGGCGTCAAGAGCCTGACCGGCCGCTAAAGGACTAAAGCGAATATAACTATGAGCAAGCGCTGGTACGTCGTTCACGCGTATTCCCAATACGAAAACAGTGTCAAAAAGGCGCTGGCCGAGCGTATTGGTCGGGCGAGCCTGCAGGACAGCTTCGGCGAAATCCTCGTGCCGACCGAAGAAGTGGTCGAAATGAAGGAAGGTGTCAAGCGCACCACGGAGCGCAAATTCTTTCCCGGCTACGTTCTGGTCAACATGGAAATGAACGAGGACACCTGGCATCTGGTCAAGTCCACGCCCAAGGTGCTCGGTTTCATCGGCGGTACGCCGGACAAGCCTGCGCCTATCAGCGAGAAGGAAGCCAATGCGATTCTCAACCGCGTTGAAGAGTCCGTTGAGAAGCCCAAGCCCAAGACGCTCTACGAGCCGGGCCAGGAAGTGCGCGTTGTGGATGGCCCGTTCGCCGATTTCTCGGGTGTCGTCGAGGAAGTCAATTACGAGAAGAGCCGCCTGAGGGTGGCTGTTCTGATCTTCGGGCGTTCAACGCCCGTCGAGCTGGAATTCAGCCAGGTTCAGAAGGGCTGATGGAGTTTGCGGCCCTGGTGGGCTGCGGGAAGTTCAGGTTTCAGAAGTATTTTTGATGTTCAACCGGGGAGCCGCAAGGCGCTTGCACCCAACAGGAGTTTTTAGATGGCCAAGAAAGTACAGGGCTACATCAAGCTGCAGATTCCGGCCGGCAAGGCCAACCCGTCACCGCCGATCGGCCCCGCACTGGGTCAGCAGGGCGTGAATATCATGGGTTTCTGCAAAGAGTTCAATGCAGCCACCCAGAAGTCCGAGCCCGGCATGCCGATTCCGGTCGTGATCACGGTCTATACCGACAAGAGCTTCAACTTTGTGATGAAGACGCCTCCGGCGTCCTACCTGATCAAGAAGGCTGTGGGTATCACTGCGGGTTCCAAGACGCCGAACACGGTCAAGGTCGGCAAGATCAATCGCAAGCAGCTCGAAGAGATTGCCACCATCAAGATGGCTGACCTCAACGCTGCGGATATGGATGCCGCGGTGAGAATCGTCGCCGGTAGTGCCCGCGCCATGGGCGTTGACGTTGAAGGGGTGATCTGAAAATGAGCCAGAACATCAAGCTGACCAAGCGCCAGAAAGCCCTAGCCACCAAGGTCGAAGAAGGAAAAATCTATTCTCTGGACCAGGCTCTGGACCTGATCAAGGACGTGGCGACCGCTAAGTTCAAGGAATCCGTCGACATGGCGGTGAACTTGGGTATCGACGCCAAGAAGTCGGACCAGAACGTTCGCGGCTCCACCGTGTTGCCTCATGGCAATGGCAAGAGCGTGCGCGTTGCGGTGTTCACCCAGGGCGCCAAGGCTGAGGAAGCTGCCGCTGCCGGTGCTGACGCCGTGGGCATGGATGACCTCGCTGCCAAGATGAAAGACGGCGACATGAACTATCAGGTCGTCATTGCCAGCCCGGACGCGATGCGCGTCGTGGGTCAGCTCGGCCAGTTGCTTGGTCCGCGTGGCCTCATGCCCAACCCCAAGACCGGCACTGTGACTCCGGACGTTGCCACTGCAGTGAAGAACGCCAAGGCCGGTATGGCCAAGTTCCGCACTGACAAGGCCGGCATTCTTCACTGCTCGATCGGCTCCGCTGATTTCGACAAGCAGAAGATCATGGAGAACATGCTGGCGGTGATGCGAGACATCCGCAAGCACAAGCCGACAACATCCAAGGGTGTCTACGTCAAGAAGGTCACGCTTTCCACGACCATGGGACCTGGTATCCGGGTCGACGTAGGCTCTCTGCCGGACTGATCGGCAGGCAAGTTTTGATGTGTGGCCCCCTCAAGGGGCTGCATCGTCGAAGACCGTATGTGGTTCCGGCAGTTCTCTGCCGGCGCATTAAAGGCAGCGATGCCGCATACGCAGACGGTGTAACCAAAAGCTGATTGAAAGTAGTTCGATTTGCTGGCGGCGAAACCGTGAGGTGGGACAGCACTTGCAAAAGCGCTGGCCCGTTCGTCAACAGTAGCACCAGGAGCAAATTTGCATGGCTTTAAGATTGAATGACAAGAAGGCCCTGGTTGCGGAAGTCAATGAAGTTGCGTCCAAGGCGCTTTCGGCAGTCGCTGCCGAATATCGCGGTCTGAGCGCTGGCAAGTTCGACGTTCTGCGTGCACAGGCCCGTGAAAACGGGATCTATCTGCACGTGATCAAGAACACGCTGGCAAAGCGGGCTGTAGAAGGCACTGAGTTCGAGTGCTTGGATCCTGCGCTGACCGGTCCACTCGTCCTCGGATTCTCTCTGGATGATCCGGGTTCGGTTGGTCGAGTCATCAAGGATTTTGCCAAGGAGAATGATGCGCTGAAGGTCACGGCGGTCGCCGTTGGCGGCACCCTTTATGGGGCCGGTGATCTTGATCGACTTGCTGCATTGCCGACCAAGGAGCAGGCGCTGTCGCTGCTCATGGGCGTCATGAAGGCACCGATCGCTCAGTTCGTCCGCACCGTCAACGAGCCCACTGCCAAGTTTGTGCGTACGGTCAAGGCCGTCGCCGATTCCAAGCAGGAAGCCGCGTAAGGCGCACTTCACTGATATCTGCATTCAGCAATCGTAACCACACGTAATACGTTTTATTTGGAGTAAATCAAATGTCACTCAGCAATCAAGAAATTCTTGACGCAATCGCCGAGAAGTCCGTCATGGACATCGTTGAACTCGTCAGCATGATGGAAGAGAAGTTTGGCGTTTCAGCCGCAGCCGCAGCTGTTGCAGCTGGCCCTGCCGCCGGTGGCGCCGCCGCCGCCCCTGCCGAAGAACAGACCGAGTTCACCGTCGTTCTGACCTCCTTCGGCGACAAGAAGGTCAACGTCATCAAGGCCGTTCGCGAAATCACCGGCCTGGGTCTGAAGGAAGCCAAGGACCTGGTCGAAGGCGCACCGAAGGACCTGAAGGAAGGCGTGAGCAAGGAAGACGCCGCCAAGATGAAGGCCATGCTGGAAGAAGCCGGCGCCAAGGTCGACGTCAAGTAAGACTTGTCGTCTTCTGCTGCATCGCGGTATGCGCCGGACCGGAGGGCAACCCCCTCCGGTCCGGCCTGTCGCGTTTTCGCCGGAATTGGCAATGAGGAATGTGCTTTGAGGTCCTGATGAGCAAAGCCCAATCCCGATTGTCTATTCCCTAGCTGTAAAAACCGTTGTTGTATTGCGAGGTCACGAATGTCGTATTCGTTCACTGAGAAGAAGCGCATCCGAAAGGATTTCAGCAAATTGCCTGAAACGCGCGAAATTCCCTATCTGCTTGCCACGCAGATCGATTCCTACCATGCCTACCTGCAGGCCGATCTGCCGCAGTCAAAGCGCAAGGAAGCGGGCCTTCAAGCCGCGTTCAAGTCTGTGTTCCCGATGGTGTCCTACAACGGCGCCGCTGCGCTCGAGTTTGTGAAGTATCGCCTCGATGAGCCGGTCTTTGAAGAAGTGGAATGCCGTGTCCGTGGCCTGACTTTCGCAGCGCCGCTCAAGGTCACGGTGAAGCTGATCATCTACGATCGCGAATCCAAGGAAAAGAAAGTCAAGGAAGTCCGCGAGCAGGAAGTTTATCTCGGCGAAATGCCGCTGATGACCGATCACGGCACCTTCATCATCAACGGCACCGAGCGTGTCGTGGTGAGCCAGTTGCATCGATCACCCGGCGTGTTCTTTGATCACGACAAGGGCAAGACGCACAGCTCCGGCAAACTGCTGTACAGCGCGCGCATCATCCCGTACCGCGGCTCCTGGCTGGACTTCGAGTTCGACCCGAAGGACAACCTTTTCGTCCGTATCGATCGTCGCCGCAAGCTGCCCGCCACCATCCTGTTGCGCGCGCTGGGTTACGACAACGAGCAGATGCTCGAAATGTTCCACGAAACCACCGGCTTCGAGCTGCAGGAAGAAGGTGCATTGATGGAGCTGGTGCCGGAACGTCTGCGCGGCGAAAAAGCGCAGTTCGACATCATGGCTGGCAACAAGCTCATCGTTGAGGCTGGCCGTCCGATCACCGCGCGCCACGTCAAGCAGATCCGTGATGCCGAGATTCGTCATCTGGAAGTGCCGGACACCTATATTGTCGGCCGTGTGCTGGCTCGTAATCTCATTGACGAGAACAGCGGCGAAGTCATTGCCTACGCCAACGCAGAGATTACGGAAGCCGATCTTCCCAAGTTCCGCGAGGCCGGCATTACCGAATTGCCGACGCTTTATTTCAACGAAGTGGACAAGGGGCCTTACGTCTCGACCACGCTGAACATTGATCCGACCACCAACCGCCTTGAGGCGCTGGTTGAGATCTACCGCATGATGCGCCCCGGCGAGCCGCCGACCAAGGACGCAGCGGAAGCACTGTTTGCCGGACTGTTCTTCGCGCCTGAGAAGTACGACCTGTCATCGGTCGGACGCATGAAGTTCAACCGCCGTCTGCGCCGTGAAGAAATCACCGGCCCGGGCGTGCTGGATAACGACGACATCGTGGCCGTCATGTCCCAGATCATCGCCATCAAGAACGGCGAGGACATCACTGACGATATCGACCACCTCGGAAACCGCCGTATTCGCGCAGTCGGCGAAATGGCTGAGAATGTTTTCCGCACCGGCCTGGTCCGAGTGGAACGCGCGGTTCGTGAGCGCCTTGCGCTGGCGGAAGCCGACAATCTCACCCCGCAGGATCTGATCAACGCCAAGCCCGTGGGCGCTGCGATCAAGGAATTCTTCGGATCCAGCCAGCTGTCGCAGTTCATGGATCAGAACAACCCGCTGTCGGAAGTCACGCACAAGCGTCGCGTGTCGGCCCTCGGCCCTGGCGGTTTGACCCGCGAACGCGCCGGCTTTGAAGTGCGCGACGTGCATCCCACGCACTACGGCCGCGTCTGCCCGATTGAAACGCCTGAAGGACCGAACATCGGTCTGATCAACTCGCTGGCTTGCTACGCGCGCACCAACGACTACGGCTTCCTCGAAACCCCGTACCGCATCGTCAAAGATGGCGCGGTGACCGACGAAATCGAGTATCTGTCGGCCATCGAAGAAGGTCGCTACGTTATTGCACAGGCAAACTCCGAGCTGGACGCCAAGAATCAGTTCAAGAATGACCTGATCTCGGCGCGTTTCCAGAACGAATTTGCGTTGATGACGCCAGACCGTATCGAGTACATGGACGTCAGCCCCCGCCAGATCGTCTCGGTGGCCGCAGCGCTGATCCCCTTCCTCGAGCATGACGACGCCAACCGCGCCCTGATGGGTTCGAACATGCAACGTCAGGCGGTGCCGACGCTGCGCACCGAAAAGCCGCTGGTGGGCACGGGTATTGAGCGCCGCGTTGCCATCGACTCCGGCAATGCAATTACCGCAACCCGCGGTGGCGTGGTCGACAAGGTTGATGCTTCGCGCGTCGTGGTTCGCGTCTTTGATGACGAGACCGTCGCCGGCGAAGCAGGCGTGGATATCTACAGCCTGGTCAAGTACACCCGCTCCAACCAGAACACCTGCATCAACCAGAAGCCTCTGGTGCGTCCGGGCGACAAGGTTGAGCGCGGAGACGTGTTGGCCGATGGCCCGAGTACTGATCTGGGTGAGCTGGCGCTCGGCCAGAACATGCTGATCGCCTTCATGCCCTGGAACGGCTACAACTTCGAAGACTCCATCCTGATTTCGGAGCGCGTGGTTGAAGAGGATCGTTTCACCACGATCCACATCGAAGAGCTCACCTGTGTCGCACGTGAAACCAAGCTCGGCTCGGAAGAAATTACGGCGGATATTCCCAACGTGAACGAAACCGCGCTGCGCAAGCTCGACGAAAGCGGCATCGTCTACATTGGTGCTGAGGTACAGGCAGGCGATCTTCTCTGCGGCAAGGTCACGCCCAAGGGCGAAACCCAGCTGACGCCGGAAGAAAAACTACTGCGTGCCATCTTTGGCGAAAAAGCCTCCGACGTAAAAGACACTTCGCTGCGCGTCCCGGCCGGCATGGACGGCACCGTGATCGACGTTCGCGTCTTCACCCGCGAAGGCGTCACCAAGGACAAGCGAGCACTGTCGATCGAAGAGTCCGAACTCGCCGCAGTGCGCAAGGATCTCAATGACCAGCAGCGCATCTTTGAGGACGACATCTACGCACGTCTGCGCAATCTGCTGATCGGCAACAAGGCTGATGGCGGCCCGAACAAGCTCAAGAAGGGTGCGGAGATCGATGGTGAATACCTCGACTCCATCGAGCGCGAGAAGTGGTTCGAAATCCGTCTGCAGGATGAGTCGGTTCAGTCACAGCTCGAAGCGGCTACCAAGCAGCTCAAGGATCAGCGCGCCTACTTTGATCAGCGCTTTGATTCCAAGAAGCGAAAGATCACCGCCGGCGACGAGCTGTCTCCGGGCGTGCTCAAAATGGTCAAGGTCTACCTCGCCGTGCGTCGTCGCGTGCAGCCGGGTGACAAGATGGCCGGCCGTCACGGAAACAAGGGCGTGATCTCGCAGATCGTGCCAGTCGAAGACATGCCGCACATGGAAGACGGCACGCCGGTCGATATCGTGCTCAACCCGCTGGGCGTGCCTTCACGTATGAACATCGGGCAGCTGCTCGAAGTGCATATGGGATGGGCGGCCAAGGGCATCGGCAACAAGATTGATGAAATGATTCGCCAGCAACAGGCAGTGGGCGATATCCGCAAGCTGCTCGAGAAGATCTACATCGGCAAGGCCGTCAAGCCAGAACGGCTCGACGAGTTCAATGACGAAGAGATCATGGTTCTGGCCAAGAACCTCATCCACGGTCTGCCCATTGCCACACCTGTGTTTGACGGCGCAACCGAAGAAGAGATCAAGGATCTGCTCGAGCTGGCCGACCTGCCACGCTCCGGACAGGCCAATCTGATCGATGGCCGTACCGGCGATCCGTTCTCACGTCCGGTCACCGTGGGCTACATGTACATGCTCAAGCTCAACCACTTGGTGGATGACAAGATGCATGCACGTTCCACCGGTCCTTACTCGCTGGTCACGCAGCAGCCGCTGGGTGGTAAGGCGCAGTTCGGTGGTCAGCGATTTGGTGAGATGGAAGTCTGGGCGCTGGAAGCCTACGGCGCGGCCTACACCCTGCAGGAAATGCTGACGGTGAAGTCCGACGACACCAACGGCCGTACCCGCATGTACAAGTCCATCGTCGATGGCGATCACCGCATGTCAGCCGGCATGCCGGAGTCGTTCAACGTCTTGGTCAAGGAAATTCGATCCATCGGTTTGAACATCGAGCTGGAACAGAACCCCTGATGCTCCTGGCATCCGCAATCTGATTCAGTCCGACCCAACCGAATTCTGGAGTCACCATGAAAGAGCTTTTCAACCTGCTTCGCCCCACTGACGAGTACGAGGATTTCGACGCGATCAAGATCGGTCTGTCTTCGCCCCAGGTCATCCGTTCCTGGTCGTTTGGTGAAGTCCGCAAGCCGGAAACCATCAACTACCGCACGTTCAAGCCTGAGCGTGACGGTTTGTTCTGCGCCAAGATTTTTGGCCCGATCAAGGACTACGAGTGCCTGTGCGGAAAGTACAAGCGGCTCAAGCACCGCGGTGTGGTCTGCGAAAAGTGCGGCGTCGAAGTCACGGTTGCTAAGGTTCGCCGTGAGCGCATGGGGCACATCGACCTCGCATCACCGGTCGCGCACATCTGGTTCCTGAAATCACTGCCGAGCCGTATCGGTCTGTTGATGGACATGCCGCTGCGCGCAATCGAACGCGTGCTGTATTTCGAAGCACACATCGTGGTCGATCCAGGCCTCACGCCACTGGAAAAGGGCAAGCTTCTCACCGAAGAAGACTACCTCGATGCGGTCGAGAAGTACGGTGATGACTTTGACGCTCGCATGGGTGCCGAAGCGGTTCACGACCTGCTCAAGGACATCGATCTGCAGCGCGAAGCCGTCAAGCTGCGCGAAGAGCTGGCAGCAACCAACTCTGAGACCAAGATCAAGAAGCTCGGCAAGCGTCTCAAGCTGATTGAATACTTCATCAACTCCGCCAACCGTCCCGAGTGGATGGTGATGACGGTGTTGCCGGTGCTGCCGCCGGATCTGCGTCCGTTGGTGCCGCTCGATGGTGGTCGCTTCGCTACCTCAGATCTGAACGATCTGTACCGCCGCGTCATCAACCGCAACAATCGCCTCAAGCGACTGCTGGAACTGACCGCGCCGGACATCATCGTGCGCAACGAAAAGCGCATGCTGCAGGAGTCCGTTGATGCGCTGATCGATAACGGCCGCCGCGGCCGTGCCATCACGGGCACCAACAAGCGTCCGCTCAAGTCGCTCGCCGACATGATCAAGGGCAAGCAGGGTCGCTTCCGCCAGAACCTTCTGGGCAAGCGCGTCGACTACTCCGGCCGTTCGGTCATCGTGGTTGGCCCGACGCTCAAGCTGCACCAGTGCGGTCTGCCCAAGAAGATGGCGCTGGAACTGTTCAAGCCTTTCGTGTTCTCGCTGCTGCAGCGCAAGGGCCACGCCACCACGATCAAGGCCGCCAAGAAGATGGTGGAACGTGAAGAGGCCGTGGTCTGGGATTGCCTGGAAGAGTGCATCAAGGAACATCCGGTGCTGCTCAACCGCGCCCCCACTCTGCACCGCCTCGGCATCCAGGCCTTTGAGCCGCTGCTGATCGAAGGCAAGGCCATAAACTTGCATCCGCTGGTCTGCACCGCGTTCAACGCTGACTTCGACGGTGACCAGATGGCTGTTCACGTGCCGCTGTCGCTCGAAGCGCAGCTCGAAGCGCGTGTGCTGATGATGGCCACCAACAACATTCTGTCGCCAGCCTCCGGCGATCCGATCATCGTGCCCTCACAGGACGTGGTGCTTGGTTTGTACTGGATGACCCGTGAACGCATCGCGGCCAAGGGCGAAGGCATGGTGCTGGCGGACGTCTCCGAAGTGCATCGCGCCTATGAATCTGGTGCGCTCGATCTGCAGGCCAAGATCAAGGTGCGTCTGAATGACGTCACCGAAGACAATGGCGAGCCGATCACGCACGTGGTGGACACCACCACCGGTCGCGCGCTGATGTCCGAGATTCTGCCCAAGCAGATTCCTTTCTCGGTCATCAACAAGACGCTCACCAAGAAGGAAGTGTCCAAGGTTCTGAACCACGTGTACCGCAACTGCGGCACCAAGGACACGGTCGTCTTTGCTGACCAGATCATGTACGCCGGCTTCCGCATGTCCACCAAGTCGGGCATCAGCTTCTGCCTTGATGACATCGTCATTCCGGAAGAAAAAGCCAGCATCCTCGCCGCAGCCGAAAGCAAGGTGAAGGAAGTTGCGCGCGAGTACACCGAAGGTCTGACCACCCAGCAGGAACGCTACAACCGTGTGGTCGATCACTGGTCGCGTGCCAATGACGACGTTGCCAAGGCCATGATGAAGGGCATCGGCAAGGAGAAGGTCACCACCCTGCAGGGTGAAGAGATCGAGCAGAACAGCTTTAACTCGGTCTTCATGATGGCCGACTCCGGCGCCCGTGGTTCGCAAGCCCAGATTCGTCAGCTCGCCGGTATGCGCGGCCTGATGGCCAAGCCTGATGGCTCCATCATCGAGACCCCAATCACCGCGAACTTCCGTGAAGGCCTCAACGTATTGCAGTACTTCATCTCGACCCATGGTGCACGTAAGGGTCTGGCTGATACGGCGCTCAAGACGGCAAACTCCGGATACCTGACCCGTCGCCTCGTCGACGTGGCGCAGGACGTGGTGGTGACCGCGCAGGATTGCGGTACCGAGCAGGGCCTGCTGATCATGCCGATCGTGGAGGGTGGCGACATCCTCGAGCCGCTGCGTGACCGTGTGCTCGGTCGCGTGACGCTGCGTGACGTCTACAAGCCGGGCACTGAAGAGCAGATCATTGCCGCCGGTACCATCATCGATGAAGCGGGCGCCGACATCCTCGAGAAGAATTCCGTGGATGAAGTCTGGGTGCGCTCCCCCATCACCTGCGAACTGCCCTTCGGCATCTGCGCCGATTGCTACGGCCGCGACCTGGCTCGTGGCCATCGCGTCAACATTGGTGAGTCGGTTGGCGTTATCGCTGCGCAGTCCATCGGTGAGCCGGGTACCCAGCTCACCATGCGTACCTTCCACGTCGGTGGTGCCGCGTCTCGTGCGGCGTCCAACGATGGTGTGGATGCACGTGCCGCCGGTAGCGCACGTGTTCACAACCTGAAGACGGTTGAGAACAAGGAAGGCTTGCTGGTGGCAGTGTCGCGTTCTGGCGAAATCGGTGTGGTTGCTGCCGATGGCCGCGAGCGTGAGCGCTACAAGATTCCCTACGGCGCCACCATCCTGGTCAAGGACGGCGATGCCGTGGCAGCGGGTCAGCGTCTGGCCAAGTGGGATCCGCATATGCACCCGATCGTCACCGAGCTCACGGGCTGGGTGAAGTTCCAGGACTTCGAAGAAGGCGTTACGGTTCAGAAGGAAGTGGACGTCATTACTGGTGTCAGCAACCTGGTGGTTACCGAGCCCAAGTCGCGCGGTAGCGCTGGTAAAGACCTGCGCCCCTTGTTGATGCTCGTGGATGCAGACGGCAAGCAGCTCAACTTCCCCGGAACCGATATCCCGGCGTCCTACAACTTGCCGCCCAAGGCCGTGGTGACGGTTGAAGACGAAGCAGAATGCAAAGTGGGTGACGTGGTTGCACGTATCCCGCAGGAATCGTCCAAGACTCGTGACATCACCGGTGGTCTGCCGCGTGTGGCCGATCTGTTTGAGGCACGTAAGCCTAAAGAGCCTGCGGTGCTCGCCGAGGCCACTGGCACGATCAAGTTCGGTGCCTCTACCAAGGGCAAGCAGCGCATCAAGATTGTCCAGGCCGATGGCGAAGAGTCCGAAATTCTGGTCCACAAGTGGGTGCAGATTCGTGTGTTCGAAGGTGAAAGCGTCGAGAAGGGCGAAATCATCTCCGACGGCGAGCCCAGCCCGCATGACATCCTGCGCCTTGAAGGTGTGACGGCGCTGGCCAATCACATGGTCAAGGAAATTCAGGACGTTTATCGCCTGCAGGGTGTGCGCATCAACGACAAGCACATCGAAACCATCATTCGTCAGATGCTGCGCAAGGTTGAAATCTCCGAAGCTGGCGATTCCAAGTTCCTGCAAGGCGAACAGGCTGAAATCTTCCATGTGCTGGCAGAGAACAAGAAGCTGGCTGCGGAGAACCGTCGTCCGGCCAACTATGAGCGTCAGTTGCTCGGCATCACCAAGGCCAGTCTGTCGACAGAGTCCTTCATCTCTGCGGCGTCGTTCCAGGAAACCACTCGTGTTCTCACTGAAGCTTCGGTCCGAGGCTCTCGCGACGAACTCCGTGGTCTGAAGGAAAACGTCATCGTCGGTCGACTGATTCCTGCGGGCACTGGCTTGGCGCATCACGAGCAGCGTCGCAAGTCACGCGGCGGCAGCTTGCTGGCCGACCTGCAGTCCACCGCGCTGTCGAGCGGTGGCAGCTTTGACGGTGGCGGCTCCGATGGTGTGCCTCGCTCCGCTCCCGAGGAGGCGACAGCAGATGCGTCGTCGGCTCAGGAAGACGGATCAAATGAGGGTGACGCCGAGTAATCACAGACCCTCATCAAGGTCTGAGCTTGCAAAAGGCCCCGCTACGGCGGGGCCTTTTTTATGCGTCAGGCGGCAGAAGCAAGCGCTCGACCTGGCTCGCTCCTCCAAAGCCGGCAATCCTCTCCCACACGCTCTAGAATTGTCCGATGCAGATTCACCCCGATATCGTGCCCTTGGTCGCTGACCTGAATCCCGCTCAGAAGGAAGCCGTCACGGCTCCGCCCGAGCATCGTCTGGTCCTTGCCGGAGCAGGCTCTGGCAAGACGCGGGTGCTGGTTCATCGTATTGCCTGGTTGATTGCGGCTGAGAACGCCTCGCCCATGTCGGTTTTGGCGGTCACCTTTACCAACAAAGCTGCCAGCGAGATGCGCGGCCGTATCGAGCAATTGATCACGGTACCGGTCAGGGCGATGTGGGTGGGTACGTTTCACGGGCTCGCACATCGCATGCTCCGCCTGCACTGGAAAGAAGCGGGCCTGGATCAGAATTTCCAGATTCTGGATTCAGACGATCAGCTCCGTTTGGTCAAGCGCGTACTCAAGTCCCTGGAACTCTTCGATGAGCAGTGGCCGCCCAGAGTGGTGACGGGGTGGATCAATGCACAAAAAGAAGAAGCGCGTCGCCCTCAGGATTTCGACGATCAGGGAGACTTTACCGAGCGCCAGTTTGTGCGCATCTACAGCGCTTATGAGCAGGCCTGCGCCAATGCCAGCCTGGTCGACTTCGCCGAGTTGCTATTGCGTGCCTACGAACTGACGCGGGACAACGAAGACATTCAACGGCACTACCGGCAGCGCTTTCGCCATCTTCTGGTAGACGAGTTTCAGGACACCAACACGCTGCAATACAGTTGGCTGAAAGTGCTGGCGGGACGCACCGCGACTCTGTTCGCGGTCGGTGATGATGACCAGAGCATCTATTCCTGGCGAGGTGCTCGCGTCGAGAACATGTCGCGCATGCAAAGCGACTTCGAAGGAACTGAAGTCATTCGCCTGGAGCAGAACTACCGATCCACCGGCACCATCCTCAAGGCCGCGAATGGCCTGATCGAGAAGAACAGCAATCGTCTCGGCAAGAATCTCTGGACCGACATGGGAGAGGGCGAAGCAATCTCGCTCTACGGTGGCTTCAACGAGTATGACGAGGCCGAGTTTGTCGCCAGCCGCGTTCGTGAGCATCTTGATGGGCCTACCCGGCATAGCGACATTGCCATTCTGTATCGCTCCAACGCGCAATCGCGCGTCCTTGAAGAAATGCTCATCAAGGCGCGTGTGCCCTATCGCATCTACGGAGGTCTGCGATTCTTCGAGCGACAGGAAATCAAGGACGCACTCGCCTACTTGCGGCTCCTGAACAACCGCGATGACGACGGCAGCTTTGAGCGATCGGTCAATACACCACCTCGCGGCATTGGTGCCACGACGCTTGAGAAGATCCGCCAGATCTCTCGTGCCAGCAAAGTCTCTATGTGGAAAGCGGCACAGAATGCGGGCCCGCAATTGGGCCGCTCTGCCGCCAAGGTCAGCCTGTTCCTGCAGTTGATTGACGACTTGCATGAACAAACCGCCGATATGGTGCTTTCAGATGCCATGGAAAAAGTCATCGCTCGAAGCGGACTGCGCGAGCACTACCAGAAGAGTGCCCAGAACGTTTCACGGGGAGGCCGCGGATCGGCCGAACTGGCAGAAGGGCGACTCGAGAATCTTGACGAACTTGTCAGTGCAGCTCGCAGTTTTGAGGCGGACCCCGGTCTGCTTGCGCAAGAAGAGTTGGAAGACGGAGAAGCTCCCATTCTCGATCCGGTTACGGCATTTCTTACGCATGCGTCGCTAGAGTCTGGAGAAGAGCAGGCGCGAGCGGGCGAAGATTGTGTGCAGCTGATGACCTTGCACGCTGCCAAGGGCCTGGAGTTTCCAGTGGTATTCATCGTGGGTGTTGAAAGCGGATTGTTTCCATCCATGCGCGCCGTTGACGAAGGCAACCTAGAAGAAGAGCGGCGTCTGTTTTACGTGGGCATTACGCGGGCACGCCAGAAACTGTACCTCGCCTATGCCGAGATTCGTCGTGTCCACGGCGCTGAGCAGATGGGCGGGCCCTCGATGTTCGTCAAGGAGATTCCAGCCGAATGCATCATCGAGACGCGACCTCGACAGAGCGCCGGAATGCGTCCGGGTTTTGGAACGCGGGAATCACAGACTGCTTACGGCACCGGTGGTCCTTCATTGTTGCGGTCCCATGCCAAGGCCCGCATTCACGGTGCGCCTGATCAGGGGCCGGGCGGGTTCAAGCTCGGCCAAGGGGTGATTCACCCCAAGTTTGGTGAGGGCACCATCGTGCGCTTCGATGGCGATGGCGACCGGGCGCAGGTCGAGATCAATTTTCGCGATGTCGGAACCAAGATTCTGGTGATGGGCTTCGCCAAGTTGCGGGCAGCCTGAGATGCCGCCGGAAATCTTCTGGCTCATCTGTTTTATCGTGGCCATGCTCGTGGGGCCTTTTGCAGCGCTGCGAGCCTTTTCTGTTTTTCGCCGACGCCGCGACGCCAGAAAGATGAAACAAGCTCCCGCTTCGGACCGGGAAACTGATTCAACGTAGGCAATTCGCCGCGTTTAGGCGTGGCTGAAAAATCTCGCGCTCATCTCAGCAGCAGTACAGGAGAACAAAGGATGCACGGTTTCATGCCCGAAGCCTGGCTTGCCCTGATCATCGCCTTGTATCTGATCTGGCGCTTCTTCAGAAAGCGATCTGCTGAGGGCTTTGAAGCAAGCCGCTCTCCATTGAACTGGAAGCATTTGCTGGAGGACCGTATCCACCTGCTGCAGCGACTTTCGCCAGAGCAACGGCAGGGCTATCACGACAAGGTCCAACAATTTGTCTCGAAAAAGGCCTTTGTCGGATGCGCCGGACTTGAGGTCACCGACGAGATGAAAACGCTGATTGCAGGCTGGGCCTGCCTGCTCATCTTGCGAAAGGATGCACAGCTGTTTCCGGGCGTCAGAAGCATTCTGATCTATCCCGGCCCCTTTCGCGCCGCTGTGTCAGCGCCCGATGAAAATGGCCTGGTCGCGGATCAGCCACCGTGGATGAGCGGCGAATCATGGTCAGGGCAAAGAGTGATCTTGTCGTGGCAGGATGTGGAAGCCGCTCTGGACGGTGGTCCGACCAATGTTGTCGTGCATGAGTTTGCGCACCAATTGGATGATGAATTTCCGCAGAGCGAAGGTGCTCCCCTGTTGCCTGACTATCAGCGGTGGGCAGAAGTGATGCAGCGAGAGTTTGACGAGCACCGTAGCCAGACGCGTCCATCGCTTCTGGACCCATATGGCGCGGAGAATCCTGCTGAATTCTTCAGCGTTGCAAGCGAAACTTTCTTCCAGCGAGGCGCTGAGTTTTCTGATCAGCACCCGCATCTGTATCAGCTTCTGGAGGACTATTACGGCATCGAAACGCACTAAGTCGCAGTGCGCCTTATGCCTGCACGCGCGTGCTCACGAGGCAGACACATTTGATCAGGTAAGAGCGTTTACCGAGTCTCATGCATAATGACGCCGGATGACGGGTCAATGCCACGAGCAGCTACAGATGGCAATCCGACTACGCCGTATCAGGGTTGAGAGCGCATGAGTACTCCCGCAGTCCTTCTGGACGGGACCTGGGTCGATAATTTTCGCGTCGTGCGAAGGCTGGGCCGTGGTGGCTTCGGTGTCACTTACCTGGCTGAAGAGTTCCGTGAATGGGAGCACGGAGAAGGCGAGCGAGAAACGACATCTCCCTTACGACAAGTCGTGCTCAAGGAATTCTTTCCTCGTGGCCTGGCGGATCGAGTAGAGGGCAATACTGTCGCCGTATCCACTGATCTGGAAGGCGCCGAGCAGGGCTTTCAGATGGCGCTCAAGGGCTTCTATCAGGAAGCCGAAGCGCTCATGCGGTTTGATCACCCCAACGTCATCAAGATTTATCGGGTATTTCGACGAAATGGCACGGCGTATTTCGTGATGCCATACCTGCAGGGCGAGTCAATGAAGTTGCTGCTCAAGCGCGAAGGCGCGCTGAGCGAGGCGCGAGCCCGAGTGCTGCTGATGCCCGTGCTCGACGGACTTACCCACGCCCACGCCCGGGGAATCCTGCATCGCGACCTGAAGCCCGACAACATCATGACAGCGGTGGAAGGTGGCCCGGTTCTCATCGACTTCGGTGCTGCACGCGCACAGGTGCTCGACGGATCAGCGGAGTACACGAGACAAAGCGAGCTGGTGGCCTATAGCCCAGGCTACGCCGCGCTGGAGCAATATGGCCGTGCAAGCCGTGACAATCCGCATGGTCCGCAGACGGATGTTTACGGCATGGCGGCGGTTTTGTATCACGCCGTGGTCGGAGAGCCGCCGGTAGAGGCCTCGCAGCGGTCAATGCAGATCACCAATGGTGCCGATGATCCTCTGCTGCCCGCCTCGCAGCGTCTGCAGGGGGCAAAGGGTTGCAGCGCCGCATTCCTGGCTGCAATTGACTGGGCACTGGAATTGGCCAGCCGAAACCGCCCTCAGACCTTGAGTGTCTTTCGGGCTGCGCTGGATGGCGAAGTTTCCGTCCCCGAGCAGACCAGAATGCGCCTGGCCGCCTTGGGCGTCGAAGGCGCCGCCGACATTGCGCCGCCTGCAGAAGTGACAGCGCAAGCCTCAGTCCGTGTCGGCGCTGCAGAGCGCGCGCGCCCCCGGCTTGATGCTCCGCAAGGCGCAGTCGCTCCCGAAATCAGTGTTCCGGCGCGCCCCCGCAGCCGGCGACGCAGCCGACTGCTGCCATTGATGTTCCTGCTCGCCTTGTGTGCCTTGGCATGGATGTTCGGTCGTGAGCAGATTGAGCAGGGCCTTCAGGAGCATTTGCCGCAAACCGTTATCGAGCGTTTGCCCCCCAGTTGGTGGCATTTTTCAGTCTCAACCCGGCCAGTGCCGGGAATGCAGAGGCAGAATCACGCGCGGGACCAGAATCAGAACCGCTTGCAGGCCAGCCGGTGCCCAGCGAATCTGAAATGATGCGGGCGGAGGCCAAAGTTTCAGTTGATGAAGGCGTTAGAGAAGCATACGAAGCCGCTCGGCAGGTGAACTCAATCCAGGCCTGGCAGGCGTTCAAGGACGCTTTCCCCGATAGTCCGCTGGTTGCTGCCGCCAGCATTCGCATCGCAGCGCTTACGGGGCAGACCAAGGCCGATCAAGAGAAGACCCAGGTCGACAAGCTGGCCAGGCCGGAACAGAAATCTGTTGCACGGCCCGAACCTGCCGTTCCCAAGGCTTCGGCGCCTCAGTCGATGCGGTCCGTGGCACCTGCCAGAGCCGCCGCAGCCGAGCCTCCCCTGTCCAGAGGTGGCGTGCGTGACTGCAGCGGCTGCCCGGAATTGGTCAGTATCCGCGGGGGCAGCTTTCGAATGGGTGATGTCAGTGGCACTGGAGAAGCAGATGAGTTGCCACTGCGAACCGTCAACATCAAGCCCTTCTACGCTGGGCGCTATGAAGTAACGTTTGATGAATGGAATCGCTGCGTGCGCAGCGGGGCCTGTCCGGCAGCAGAATCTGATGCCGGGTGGGGCGAGGGGAGGCGCCCGGTGATCAACGTGAGCTGGAACGATGCCCAGCGATACACCCAATGGCTGTCCCGCCAAAGTGGAAAAAGCTATCGATTGCCGTCGGAGTCCGAGTTTGAGTATCTCAACCGAGCAGGTTCAGAAGCGGAATACCCCTGGGGAAGCAATGGCGCTTCGGCGTGCACCTTCGCGAATGTGGCGGACGTTCAGGCCAAGCGACGCAAACCCAAATGGAGCACGTTCGCCTGTGATGATGGCAATCCATTCACCGCTACTGCCGGCAGTTATCGACCTAATGCGTTCGGTCTTTTCGATGTAAGCGGCAATGTCTGGGAATGGACCCAGGACTGTTACGCAAGCTACAGAAATGCGCCCACCGATGGCGCTGCTCACAACCCCCGCAACTGCGCGCGTCGCGTCGTTCGTGGAGGTTCCTGGAGCGATGCCAGGCGCAACCTGCGTTCGGCCGACCGTACCGCGAGTGCCCCCACGGCGCGGCTCAACATCGTTGGCTTGCGCGTGGTGCGAGAGCCCTAGGCCGAGGCCTGTTGCAAAGCTTCGCCCACCGCGAATGATCGCTGCCGTGTGTCTTCAGGGCTGGCGAATCACGCGGCCGTCATAGCCATTGATCTTCAACTGAGCCAAGGCGGCTTGCGCACTTTCCAGGCTGTCCCGCGGCCCGATACGAACCCGATGCCAGGTTTCGTTTTGCTGTCCAGTGACGGTCTCTATTCGCGCTTCTATTCCCGATAACGCCAGATTGGCTTTATGTTTTTCCGCGTTCTCGGCGTCGCGAAACGAACCGGCAAGGATCAGATACCTCTCGCTCTTGCTGGCAGGCTTGGCGGCCTGAATGCTCTGCGAAGGCTCTGGCGCTGTCGCAGCTGCGACCGGCGCTTTTTCCTCCTTCTGTGGTGCGGGCTTGGGCGGTACCGGTCGCGAAGGTGAGGGGGCGGAGTCGCCAGACACCACGACCTGTTCTTCTTCGAGCAACGTGTAGAAATCGAAACGCGGGTCTTCCTTGGGTGGAATCTCGACTCTGGGCTTCTTCACCTGTCCTGCGGGCGGCGCATTGACCTTGGCAGAGGGAATGGGCTGCGCCGGACGCGTGATGTAGACCACCACCGCAATGAACAAGCCAATGGTCAGGCCGGAAACGAGCCAGATCCAGCCCGGTAGGCCCGTTGGTTTTCTGGCAGATGTGCGCCGGTCGCGTCCCGCGTAGTCACGCGCCATCAGAGTGTCACCATCGTTGGTTGCTGCAGGTGCGGCAGCCGTCGCAGCGTCTTGGCTTGAGGTTCATCGTTGAACAGCATCGTCATCAGTATCTACATGGATTCCGGTTGCGAGACGCCCAGAAGATCCAGGCCGTTGACCAGAACCTGGCGAGTGGCGGTAATCAGTGCAAGGCGTGCTGTCTGAAGCTCGGCGTCTTCGACAAGAAATTTGTGTGCGTTGTAGTAACTGTGCAGAGCGTCTGCAAGATCACGCAGGTAGAAGGCGAGCAGGTGCGGCGCATATTGGCTGGCTGAGGCCTGCAAGGTCTGCGCATAGCGTTGCAGAACCGTCAGTAGATGCTTCTCCTGAGGCTCGACGAGGCGATGCAGGCTGGCGGCCGCCGCAGCGGTATCAAAGCTCTGGCCACGCTCCTGCAATTGTCGGAATACCGAGCAGATGCGCGCGTGCGCGTACTGCACGTAATACACAGGATTGTCATTGGACTGCGACCGCGCCAGTTCGATGTCGAATTCAAGATGCTGGTCGTGCGAACGCATCAGATAGAAGAATCGTGTCGCGTCCTTGCCGGCTTCGCTGATCAGGTCCTGCAGGGTGACGAAGTTTCCGCTGCGCTTGCCCATGCGCCCGGACGACAGGGTGACAAACTGCATCAGCTGCACGCGCAGTGCATCTTTTCGCCCGGTCAGGGCTTCGATTGCGGCGCGCACGCGGGCGATATAACCGTGATGATCCGCGCCCCAGACGTCCAGCAGCAGCGGATATCCCCGGTCGAGCTTGTCGACGTGATAGGCCAGGTCATTGGCAAAGTAGGTGGCCGCGCCATCGGCCTTGAACAGCACGCGATCTTTCTCATCGCCCAGTTCGCTGGTACGCAGCCAGGTCGCGCCGTCCTTCTCAAAAACATGCCCACCCTCGCGGAGGCGCTCAATCGCGGTACGTGCAAATCCAGACTCAACGAGGCTGCGCTCCGAGTACCACTGATCAAAACGGACGCCAAAATTTTCCAGTGTGCTTCGGATGGCGGCGAGCTGCTTTTCCAGTGCCAGTTTCTGGACCTGTTGATACGCATCGTCGCCGAGCAAGCTACGCGCACGCAGGATCAGGCCGTCGAGAAGGGCTTCCTGTGAACTCTTGGCTTCTGCCTTGCCGGCGTCGTCTTCGCCTTCTGCGGCCACACGCTCGGGCGCAAGGCCATCAAAGACTGCGGCGCTGGCGTGCCGCAGAGCATCGCCTTGCTGCGATTTGAGTTCGTCACTGGTCTCGCGGATGTAATCCGAAGGGTAGCCGCGTGCGGGAAAATTGAAAGTCTCTCCGCAGGCCTGCAGATAGCGCAGCCAGACGCTGACGGTGAGAATGTCGACCTGGCGACCGGCATCGTTGACGTAATACTCGCGGTGCACATCCCAGCCGCAGGCTTGCAGGATGTTTGCCAGCGAATCTCCGTAGGCCGCGCCACGACCGTGGCCGACATGCATCGGGCCGGTGGGGTTGGCAGAAACGTACTCGACGAGAATTTTTCCGTGGTTGGCATTACTGCGGCCAAACGCCTTGCCCTCGCGCAGAATGTCTGCCGCTACCGCCTGAAACGCCGCTGGCGTCATGAAGAAATTGATGAAGCCTGGACCTGCCAGCTCTGTTTTCTCAATCCACTCGGACGCGGGCATGTGATCAAGCAGCATCTGTGCGATGACGCGAGGCGGCTTGCCCAGTGGCTTGGCGATAACCAGCGCGAGATTGGTCGCAAAATCGCCGTGGCGTGGGTCGCGAGCGGCATCGATCTGCATGCCTGAAGGCAGACTCAGGTCTTGCTTCAGTTCCGCGGATACCGAGGCCAAAGCCTGTGCAAGCAAGGCTTGTAGATGGGATTTCATGAAAGAGAAGGCAAGGGAATATCGCCAGAGGGGAATTCGGGCGCGGAAGTTTATCCCGCGAGCCTCGCATCGTCATGCGAAGTCGCTGGTTCAGCGCGGTATATCAGGTCAGCGTGCTGATGATTCAGGGCACGGTGAGCGCCGCAAACCTGTCCAGGCGACGTGATGATTGCGGTTGTCGGCCTCAGGCCTACGTCTATCGGCATTGGGGTGTCAGGCGCACATCGCGGAGGCAAGATGAACCTGTCACCGCAACGAGTCGCTCAGATTCAATGCACATGGGAGTCAAAAGCCATGAAACGACAGCGCGAGAAGCAGATTTTGAGTTTGATGCGTTGGATCATGCTCAGCGTACTGATGCTGGTGACCGTGCCGATCGAGGCCATGCTGATTTGAGTGCAGCATCAATCGACGACATCGACAAGTTTTGAAGGGCGTAACGCGCACTTCAAGCGGCCAGAGAGTCCGTAATCAGTCTCTCCCCCCTGACCGGGTCCGGTACGCCGACCCGGTATTCTTTTGCCTGCGAATCGAGGGCAACATTCCCGCGCAGAATCAAAAGTGTCGAAAAGACGGTAAAAGTGCGTAAAATTCGCCACCCTTGCTGGGAAGGCCTGTATTCCTGGCACCGACAAGTCTGAGAAACCCAATGAAGAGATGGCGTTGTTTGGTCTGCGATTTTGAATATGATGAAGCCAAGGGGCTGCCCGATGAGGGCATTGCGCCAGGGACTGCGTGGGAAGATGTGCCCGAGTCCTGGACCTGCCCGGATTGCGGCGCGGCCAAATCAGATTTCGACATGGTGGAAGTCTGAACGGACGCCTGAACCCGTTGCTTTGCAAGTAGCGGTGCGGACCTGATCTGTTCTGCTCAGGTTTGACGCCATGATTGAGCGCGGTCTAAAACGCGCAGCACTGTAGTCGGAAGCCGATATCTTGGTGGGACTGCGCTGCGCGCTGATTGATGTCGCGCAATTCCATGAACCGCATCGTGAACCGGTGACTTCCTGCGCTGATCTCCGGATATACGCCAGCCGCTTTTGGGACAAAAACTCGAAGCAGGGTGCACACGCTCTGAGGTGCATGGACGTAGGTTCCGCCCTTGGCTACAGCCTCCAAGATCGGAACGCTGCCGCGGAGCAGGCGCAAGTCGAGCAAGATGGCCTGCGCAAAGGGCACCAGATCTGCAAACCAGGCATCGATGTCGCGGCCAACCTTCTCGGGCGACTGGGCCAGCCAGTGGTGATAGGCCGGCAAGTCGAATGCACAGGTGCCGCCCGGGATCGTGCTGCGGTTCATGATGGACAGCAAAAACTCGTTCTCTCTCAGTGCTGTTGAAGCAAACTGAGTGGCGAGTTGCTGGAGATTGTTGAGTGCAGTCTTGATTTCTGTCAGGACTTTCTCCAGCCGCGCATTGTCGACGCCCGGGCGATTGCCGAGCCGGGTCAGGACGGCTTGCTGTTCGGCCAGATCCTTGACGATGTCCTTCTTCAGGTCGGAACGTCCCAATACCGTGAAGATGTCGAGCAAGGCGCGCAGGCGTGCCCTCGCCCCGAAGGAGGAGTTGTCTGCACGGTGATGATCGTACTCTCCGAACAGAAATTCGAGACGCAGGAATGTCCTGATCCGCTCGGTCAGCGGCTGCTCGAATACGATTGAATCAGCTTCTGGATTCACGCCTCACCGGTCAGGAAACAGTGCGTGGATTGTGACGCAGCATAGATGCATGAGCAACGAAGAACGCAATGTGCGCGTTTTGGCAGCGTGTCTGCAAGTTCAATCAATGGGCAGGAAACTGCAATGCTCCTGCGATTTGCGTGTCTAGCGTCCTGATTGTGCGCCAGCCTCGAGAAGCCATTTGTGAAAGGCGGCCACTTCCCAGCGCGCCATTGCCGCGTCTGAGGTGATCAGATAGTAGGCGTTGTCCAGTGCCAGGGCCGGGGGAAACGCTACGACGACCTTGTTCTCCGACAGCTCCGTTGCGGCCAGCAAGGGTGACGCAAGCGTGACTCCGAGCCCGTCGGTAGCCGCGTCCAGCGCAAGTGTCGAGTGATCGAGCTGCAATCCGCGGCCGGTGTCGATTCCCTCAACACCCGCGTATCGCAGCCAGGTCGCCCAGGCATTTCCCGCGCGATCAGATTTGCCCCCGTCGCCGTGAAGCAATGTGTGATGGATCAGGTCCGCTGGTTCGCGCAGTGGGCGGGGGCCGGTGAGCAAGTGCGGATGACACATGGGCACGATCTCGACCCGAAACAGCAGATTGACCCGCTCGCCTGGAGCGTCAGCGTTGGTGAATCGGATATCAATGTCGCGTTTGGATTGGCGTGTCCCGGGCCGGCTGTTGGCTTCGAGACGAACATCAATGCCTGGAAACTGAGATAGAAAACCTTGCAACCGCGGCATCAGCCAGCGTGAGGCCAGCGTCGGCGACGCGCCCACGGTCAACTGAGGGACTTGTTCGTGATTTCGCAGTGTGCCAACGGCTGCCGACAAGGAGTCGAAGCCTCGTTGCAGCTGGGGAAGGGCAGCCTTGGTTGCTTCGGTCAACTCAATTCCGCGGCTATGGCGCTCTAGCAATGTGAAGCCGAAAAATTCCTCGAGCAGTTTGATCTGGTGCGTGATGGCAGCTGGGGTGACGAACAATTCATCGGCTGCGCGCCGGAAGCTACGGTTCCGGGCGACCGCTTCCAGCGCGCGTAATGCGTTGAGTGATGGGAGTTTTGCCGTTGTCATGTTCGTGTTCGCCGCTCGGCGAGTCATTTACGAAAGCTAAAGTGCAGTCAAATAGATATCAATTGTTGCACTGCAACATTATGCCCTTAAATATGCTTGTGCAAGTCAACCGAGCGATCCAGATGAACCCATTGTTCAGAATGTTGGAAACCAAGTTTGCCGCCTCGGTTGGCGGCAGACTGCAGACTATTCTCGATGTCGATCTGCCGAGCGATTGTTCCGATGGCCGGGTGGCCTCACGCCAGCAGAAGGTCGTGATGAGCACTTCCAGGCCTTCGGCAGACCGCTCGGAACGAATCAGACGCGATGGTTCCAACGTCTTGGGTGCAACCGGACTCAGCCGTCGAGTTTTGCGCCATTATATGGCCGAGCGTGGCCTGTTCGGGCGGGATTCCGAACTTGATGCGCTGGAGCAGGAAGCCGTTGCAAAGGCACTTCGCTCGGTCCCGCGAACGCTCGCCAGTGCCGCTAACGATCCTACCTGCGCATACGTGTGCCCTGAGGCGAGGCGACTCGATGCCATTTATGAATTCGCGTCAGCGGCCGTGACGGGCGATGGCACCGTGACACGCAATGAGTGGGCTCGGGCCACAGCGGCTGGTTTGCGGCAGGGCCAGCTCAGCGAGGTGCTTGCGGTGTATGGCCTGCTGAAAGAGATCGAGGAATTTCCGACGCCATCTATCAGCGAAGACGTTCGATTGCAGCGCCTGGAGACGACACAGCCGGCGGCCAATCGACTGTCGGGCGGTATCGGGCGTGCCTTCCGGAACAGAATGCGGGCCATATTTCGGGCCGCATGAAAAGTGGATCAGGCCAAAGTGGGGCCCTTCTCGCCTAGCCCGCCTGCCGGGCGCGTGTCAGGTAATCCTGATGCAAGCTTGCGACATTCTGCGCTGCCTCTTCGCGGCTGGCAGTATTGAGCAACACATCATCTGCCCGCTTGAGACGCTCTGAACGCGCACTTTGGGCGGCGAGCATTTTTTCGACCAGGTCGGCATCGATATTGTCGCGTTGCATCAGCCGGGCGCGCTGGACGTCTTCGGGAACGTCGACCAGCAAAACGCGGTCAACCAGCTTGTCCATGCCGGATTCGAACAGGATGGCGTTTTCGAGCACGCAGTAAGGGTCGGCTTGTGCCTCCATCCAGTCAAGGATGCGTTGGCGGATTCGCGGATGCGTAATCTTCTCAAGTTTGCGCCGCGCGTTAGCGTCGGAGAAGACCACTTTTCGCAGGTGCATGCGATTGAGTTGGCCGTCTTCAAGCAGACTCTCTTTGCCAAACTCCTCGGCAATCTCAGCAAGGGCAGGTTCTCCGCGCGCGACCACATCGCGCGACACCTGATCGACATCGAGTACCGGGACCCCGAGCGCGCGGAACGCCGCACTGATCGTGGATTTTCCGCTGGCCACTCCGCCTGTGAGCCCTAGCTTGAAACAGCCCATCAGTTCAGTCTGCTCCCAGGCATCTAGAACGCGCCGAGATAGGTGCTGTTGATCTGTTCGCCCCAGATCAGCGCAATCCAGCCCGCACCGGCGAGGTAAGGGCCAAACGGAATGCGCGAAGACCATTCCGCCTTTCGTGCAGCCATCAGGGATACGCCCACCGCCGCGCCGACGACCGCCGAGAGCAGGATGATCTGCGGGAGAATCTGCCAGCCCAGCCAGGCCCCCAGCGCCGCGAGCAGCTTGAAGTCGCCGTAACCCATGCCTTCTTTGCCGGTGGCGAGTTTGAACAACCAGTAGATGCTCCAGAGGATCAGATAGCCTGCCGCAGCACCGACGATGGCTGCCGCGGGCTCGGCAAACACGCCCTTGAGGCTGAACAGCAGGCCCAGCCATACCAAGGGCAGAGTAATGTTGTCAGGCAGGTACATCGTGCGCAGGTCTGTGACCGTGAGCGCGATGAGCGCCCAGGTCAGCGTCAGCGCCGCGACAAGTTCCAGCGAAAAGCCGAATCGCCATACGCAGACCACCGAGAACACGGCCGTCAGCAATTCCACAATCGGGTACTGCACGGATATAGGCGCTGAACATGCTGCGCATTTTCCGCGCAGCATCAGCCAGCCAATAACCGGCAGGTTGTGCCAGGGTTTGATCGCGGTGTCGCAGGCCGCGCAGGTTGATGCGGGCTTGGACAGGCTCACGCGAGGGCTGCCGTCGTCTTTGGGAACCCCAAACTGCTCGCGGCAAGCCTCGGCAAAATCCTGCTCGATCATCTTGGGTAGACGAAACGCCACTACATTCAGAAAGCTGCCCACGCAGAGGCCGAGCAACGCAACAACCACACAGAGCGTCGTCGGGCTGGTTTGTAGGAGTTCAATCATGTGGTCTTCATCAGTTTGCGAATTTGATCCGAAGGCGCAGGTCGCCATCCGGGCGCAGCGGCGCCGCTTCCGCGTCTGCGAACAGACGCAGCGTATGACACGGAGTGTGGCAAAGCGCCGCGTCGGGGATGGATCAGATGGCCTGGCCGAGTTTGAAGATCGGAAGGTACATGCCCACCACAAGGCCACCCACCAGCACGCCAAGCACCGCCATGATCATGGGTTCGAGCAGGCTGGTCAGTGAGTCCACAAGGTTGTCGACTTCTTCTTCATAGAACTCGGCGACCTTGGCGCACATCTGATCCAGAGAGCCAGACTCTTCGCCGATCGCCACCATCTGCACGGCCATGGACGGGAAAATGCCGCTCTGCTGCATGGCGAGCTGAAGCTGCTGGCCAGAAGAAACCTGATCCTTCATGACGAAGATGGCGTCTTCAAAAACAATATTGCCCGCTGCCTTGGCGACCGAATCCAGCGCTTCCACCAGCGGCACACCGGCCGCGAACATGGTCGACAGGGTGCGTGCATAGCGGGCAACAGAAGATTTGTAGAGGATGTCGCCCACCACCGGAATCTTGAGGCTGATGCGGTCGAGTGCACGGCGCATCTTGAGTGAGCGCTTCTTGAAGTAGAAGAAAATAAAGAAGCTGCCACCGATGCCGCCGATCATGGCCCACCAGTAATTGCGGACAAAATCGGACAGGGCCACGATCATTTTGGTGAATGCGGGCAAGTCAGCGCCAAAACCCTCAAACAGGGACTGGAACTGCGGCACCACGAAGTACAGCATGATGCCGGTGACGATGAAGGCCACGACCATGACCGCAGAAGGGTAGACCAAGGCCTTCTTGACCTTCTTCTTGATTTTCTCGGTCTTTTCCTTGTACGTAGCGATCTTGTCCAGCAAGGTTTCCAGCGTACCGGAGCGTTCGCCCGCGTCCACCAGGTGCACAAACAGATCGTCAAAGTGCAGTGGATACTGCGCCAGTGACTCGGCCAGGCTGCGACCTGACTCGATGTTGGTCTTGATGCCGAGAATCAGCTCGCCCATGGACGGGTTCTCGTGCCCGCGCCCCACAATCTCCAGTGCCTGCACCAACGGCACGCCGGCTGACATCATGGTGGCCAGCTGGCGACTGAAGATGGCGATGTCGCCACTGGTGATCTTGCGCTTGGTCTTGAACAGTTCGATGTTCTTGCGAACCCGGATCGGGTTGACGCCCTGGCGTCGCAACTGCATGCGCACCGAGTTCTCGTTGGGGCCCTGAGACACACCCTTGACCCGAGTGCCCTTTCGGTCGGTCCCTTCCCACTGGAAGCTGTATTCCTTGACTGCTGCTGCCTGCGCCATCTTCTGTTCCCTCAGATCCCTCGCAATTCGCCGCTGATTTTTCTAGAACGCCTGGATTTATTCTAGTCGGCCATCGTGACGCGGTTGGCTTCTAGCAGATCAATGGCGCCATTTCGCACCTTGACCAACGCGGAAGTACGCAAATCCTTGACGCCTTCCTTGGTCGCCTGGTCCGCCAGATCAATGGCGCTTCCTCCTTCCATGATGATTCGTCCCATGGTCTCGGAAAAAGGCATGACTTCATAGATGCCGGTTCGACCCTTGTAGCCGCGATCGCACTGATCGCAGCCCACGGCCTTGTAGATCTTGAAGTCAGGAGCGTCGATCTCGGCCTCGCTGAAACCTTCCGTGATCAGTTCGGGCCGTGGGATGTCCACCGGCTGCTTGCAGCTCTGGCACAACTTGCGGGCCAGACGCTGGGCGATGATCAGGGTCAGTGTGGATGCCAGGTTGTAGGCCGGAACGCCCATGTTGATGAGGCGGACAATGGTCTGTGGCGCATCATTGGTGTGTAGCGTCGACAGCACCAAATGTCCTGTCTGTGCGGCCTTGATTGCGATCTCGGCGGTTTCAAGATCACGAATCTCACCGACCATAATCACGTCGGGATCTTGTCGAAGAAAGGCTTTCAATGCAGCGGCAAAGGTGAGCCCCACACGAGGATTGACGTTAACCTGATTGATGCCGGCGAGATTGATTTCGGCCGGATCTTCGGCGGTTGAGATGTTCACATCCTCGGTATTGAGAATGTTCAGACCGGTATAAAGAGAAACTGTTTTGCCCGAGCCGGTAGGGCCGGTGACCAGGATCATGCCCTGCGGCTTCTCAAGCGCCTTGAGATAGGCTTGCTTCTGTTCCGGCTCATAGCCCAAGGCATCGATGCCCATCTTGGCGCTGGATGCGTCGAGAATACGGCAAACGATCTTTTCGCCCCACAAGGTCGGGCAGGTGCTGACACGAAAGTCGATGGACTTGGTTCGGGACACCTGCAACTTGATGCGACCATCCTGTGGCACGCGGCGTTCCGCCAGGTCCAGACGGCTCATGACCTTCACGCGTGCGGCGATACGCACTGCAAGCTGCTGCGGCGGACTGGCCACCACCTTGAGTTCGCCGTCCTTGCGATAACGGATGCGATAGATCTTCTCGTAAGGCTCGAAGTGAACGTCCGAAGCCCCCTGATTGATCGCATCCACCATCAGTTTATTGACGAACTTGACGATCGGCGCGTCATCCGCGTCCGAGCGCGAGACTTCCTGGCCGGCGTCATCGTCGGTATCGATGACTTCAAGGTTGGCCAGCTCTTCTTCGCTGCCCAGATTGAGGCTGTCGCTTTCCATGGTCGAGGCGGCCGTCTCGATCGCCTTGGCCAGCTTGTCCTCTTCAACCAGGATCGCCTCGGTATTGAGTCCGGTTGCAAACTTGATCTCGTCTAGCGCTTGCAGGTTGGTCGGATCGGAAACGCCGAGGAACAATTTTCGGCCGCGTTTGTAGAGAGGTAGCGCGTGGCACTTTCTAAGCAGCTTTTCACTGACGGAATTGATGACTTCGCCGTCCAGTGAAAAGGCCGACAGATCCATCAGGGGAACGCCGAACTCCTGGCTTGCGGCTTCGGCCAGTTTCAATGCCGGAATGGTCTTGCCTTCTACCAGAACCGTAACGATCGGCGTGCCGGTGCGCAGGGACTTGGTCTGCAAGTCTCGCGCCTGGTCTTCGGTGATCAGTTTGTCAGCTACCAGGCGACGTGTCAGGCCGCCCAAGAATACGCCCTTGGGCTCAATTGCCGCTTCTTTTTGTGGGTTGATCGCCATTAAAAAAATTCGTGAGTCCCGCTAGCCGAACCTTCAGGGTACGCAGTTTGTGGTCTTGAATGAAATGCCTGGAGCGTTCAGGGGCTTACCGGAGTCACCAGCCAAGGACCGTTCCCTGTAATTTGTACCACCGAATCCTCTGCAAAGCTCAAGAAATGTGGAATACCGGGGGGGGTCAAATAGTAATCCCCAGTTCTGAAAACCCGCAGCTTGGTCTGGTCGTAATAGTCGCCAAAGCCCACGCCGACGGCGCCGCTGATGATGGTGACGCGCTCCGGTTTGGGGTGGGTGTGAGCCGCCACACGCGCGCCTGCAGGCGCACGCACCCGCAGGGTGAAAATGCCAGATTTGCCGGGGTTTCCCTCCAGCACTGCCACTTTCGAGCCTTTGGGCAGGCTCGGGGGCCCCTCTTTCCAGGGGATCTGGTCTGCGCTGATTTGTATTGCACCTGCTGGCAAATCGCTCGCGCGCAGTGCGGCGCAGAGCAGCAGGCCCAAAATTAGAACGGCGATGCGCATCGTGGTCCTCCTGTTTGACTGGCCAGAGAAAAGGTCGCGGGTCCGGCATGCGGCAACGCGCGCAGGGCGACCGATACCCTTCAACAGCACTATAGTAATAGGACTACGACGATCCCCGCCCGAAACACGGATTCCAGATTCCTCGCATGAGTTACTCGCGCATTGTTGGTACCGGCAGCTACCTGCCGAAGAAAGTTGTCACGAACCAGGATCTGGAGAGTCGTATCGACACTTCAGACGAATGGGTTTTTCAGCGCACCGGCATTCGCAGCCGTCGCGTCGCGGCCGAAGGCGAGCAGACCTCCGATCTGGCCGTGCAGGCGTCCAGAATGGCGATGGAAATGGCTGGGGTCACCGAGGCCGATATCGATCTCATCGTGGTGGCCACCACCACGCCGGACATCGTGTTTCCGTCCACCGCCTGCATTCTTCAGCGCAAGCTCGGGATCAAGCAGGGCGCGGCCTTCGACGTGCAGGCGGTCTGCACCGGTTTTGTCTATGCACTCGCGGTGGCAGACAAGTTCGTGGCCTCGGGTCAGAACAAATGCGCGCTGGTCGTGGGCGCCGAAGTCTTCTCGCGTCTGCTCGACTGGACCGACCGGCGCACCTGCGTCCTGTTTGGTGATGGCGCGGGCGCGGTCATTCTCAAGCCATCGGAAAAGCCCGGAATCTTGTCCACGCATCTTCATTCGGAAGGCTCGCAGGGCGACATTCTCTGTGTGCCGGGGACGGTCCACGGCGGCGAGCAGCAAGGCCACCCGTTTGTGAAGATGGATGGTCAGGCTGTGTTTCGCTTCGCGGTTCGGGTGCTTGATCAGGTTTGCCGCGAAACGGTCGAGCACAATGGCATCACAGGCGCGGACATCGACTGGCTGGTTCCGCATCAGGCCAATATCCGCATCATCATGGCCACCGCGCAGAAACTGGGCATGCCGCCGGAGCGGGTGGTGACCACGCTCGAACACCAGGGCAATACCTCGGCGGCCTCGGTGCCGCTGGCGCTGGACCTGGCCGTACGTGATGGCCGGATCAAACCGGATCAGCTGATCATGCTGGAAGCCGTAGGCGGCGGCATGACCTGGGGATCGGCGCTTCTACGCTGGTAGTGCGCGTCGTTTGACCGGACTCTGCTACTCAGGGACGCCCGTGCCTTCCAGCAGTTCCAGCGCCAGTTCCTTGATGTCGTCGGCAAAGTTGTCGGCATATCCGAGCCATATCATGTGCACCTTTCCTTCAGGGGTTAGCAGAAAGGTCGCGGGTAGTTTCCAGGGACCATAGCGTTGCATGGCGATGCCAATCGGGTCGCCGATGATCGGGTACGAGACCGGGTTGACCTCCAGAAACTTGCGCGCCTTCGGAATGTCGCGATCCACATTGACTCCGATGATCTCGAAGCGGTCGCCCCAGCCCAAATCTGCGATCTCGCTGCGGATGCGATCGTACTCCGGCATGGATTGGAGGCAGGGAGCGCACCAAGTCGCCCAGAAATCCACCGCAACCACTTTGCCGCGATAGTCAGACAGTTTGGTGCCTTTTTTCCCACT
Source organism: uncultured Panacagrimonas sp. (assembly GCA_963975245.1). Taxonomy (GTDB): domain Bacteria; phylum Pseudomonadota; class Gammaproteobacteria; order Nevskiales; family Nevskiaceae; genus Panacagrimonas. The sequence continues at coordinate 31,217 of CAXBFJ010000009.1, forward strand.
GAGAATCAGGCCTGCAATCTCCGGCGCTTCGGAGCCAAAGGGAATCAGTTCAGAGCGCTGCTGGGCTTGCGCCGTGGCAGCAAAGAACATCAGCAGCAAACCGTAAATTCCACTCTTGAGTTTGGGCATAAGTCGCATCGGCACAACGGGCGCGGCAAAATGGAGTCACACCCTAGCCTTTCTCTCCCGATTCGGGAATTGCGAGTGCGCATATCTCAAGCTGCTTCTCTCAAGTGATGCCCATCATCTTCCCGGCCAACGCGAGCTGCCGGCAAACTGATGGCGCGCAAACACCTCTTTCAGCCACGACCCGATGAGCACCCTGATCCTTCTGCGCCACGCACAGGCCTCGTTCGGTGCGGACAAGTACGATGCCCTGTCGGATCGCGGGCACATGCAGGCCAAGATTCTGGGCCAGTTCTGGGCTGAGCGCGCACCCCGGTTCGATCAGATTTTAGTGGGGCCGCGGGACAGGCATCGTCTGACGGCGAAACTCGCTCTGAGCCCCATCGGCCTGAATTGGCAGGTGGAGGCAACGCCGGAGCTCGACGAGTTTGCCGAGGGCCAGCAGATTCTGGCTTCGGTCAAGCAGCGCCAACGTCACACGTTGGACGGCAAGGAAGCCGCGCGCCAGTACGCGCGCGAGATCGACGACTGGTCCGCGGGCCGCGTCGAGCTTTCCGGGATACGCTCTGCGGCAAGTTTCCGCGCCGATGTCGGGCGCTGGCTGCACGACGCAACAACGCAGTCCAAGAAATCAGGTCAGTCCTTGCTGGCCGTGACTTCCGGCGGTGTTATTGCAGCCGTCATGTGCATCGTGCTGGATCTGCCGGACGCGAAATTGTCCGCTTTCATGAATGCCATTCACAACGCGTCCCTGACTCAGCTGGCGTTTTCGGCCGGCCGCAGCCCCTCGCTGCAGTCATTCAATGTCGCAGGACACTTGCCGGACGACATGCTGACGCGCTTGTAGTTTCGCGCTGAGTTCAGGCGCGCGCGGCGTTGGCGCTAATCAGTTCGGCCCAGCGCGGCATCAGACCCGGCGCAAAGTCATGGCCCATTCCGGGAATCAGCTCGAGCTTTGCATTGCGGATAAGTTGTGCGCTGCGTCGGCCACATTCGGGTCGCAGCAAGGGGTCAGCCAAACCGTGAACAACCTGGGTCGGTGCCTTGATCTGTGGCAGCAGGTCTTCAAAGCTGCCGGTGCTGATGATGGCGTGGGCCTGGCGCATGTGCCCTGCGGGCCGAAAGGCGCGGTCATAAGCACGGCCAACCAGTTGGCGTCGTCGCTCAATAGGCGTTGGATATCCGGGGCTGCCCACACGGCGCAACATGCGAGTCGAACATTGAATCACTTCCTCACGTGTTTTCGGGCGCGGTCCGATGCCCGCCATTCGCCAGAGCACATCGAGCCTGGCCGGAGGCAACTTGTGATGGTTGGTGCTCGACATGATTGAGGTCAGGCTGCGCACGCGCGGTGCATGACGGCCTGCCGCAATCTGGGCAATCATCCCGCCCATGGAAACGCCAACAAAATGCGCCTTCTTCAGGCCCAGCGTATCCAGCAGGCCGATGCTGTCATCGGCCATGTCATGCAGCGTGTAGTTGGAGGCAGCGCGCTGCCCAAAACGCGAACGTAGCCAGTCGCGTGCAATGTTGACGGTGACACCCTTGTCCGCATCTGCAGACAGGCCCGCATCACGGTTGTCGAAGCGGATGACGCGAAAGCCGCGGTCGACCAGCTCACAAGCCAAGTCGTCTGGCCAGTGAATGAGCTGCCCGCCCAGTCCCATCAACAGCAAAACCGGGTCGCCCCGTTCAGGGCCACACGCTTCCCAATGCATGTTCAGGCCATTGACGCAGGCACTGTTCGCGGACCAACACATTTCCATGACAGCCTGTTTTCACTCCCATGACGGTTTTGTGAACGGCTGCGGAAACTATCAATAATTTTTTTTCAGTGTCACCTTGAAATCGGATGAGGCGACGAACGGTCCCCTGGACCCGTTCGAATCTGCATGGCATTCGTGTCAACCGATTCTCCGGCTGCTCGTTTTCATAGTGTCTGACCGGAACCTCACCAAAGGAATCATTGAAATGAAAACCTCTCCATTGAAAAACCTGCTGAAGATCTGCGTGGTCCTGCCGGTCCTCGCATTCACCGCCCCGAGCTTTGCCCAATCTCCTGACTTTTCGCGTCTGGACGCGCATGTCTTGAAAGTCTGCACGGACGCTCCCGAACGTTGTGCCAGTGCAACTGAGCGCGCCAACAAGATGAAAGCCAAATGTGCCGAAGACCCTGTTGCCTGCGAAAAGAAGAAAGCCAAATTCGAAGAGCGCCGCCTGCGGCACGAAAAATTCTGCGAGGAAAACCCCGAGACCTGCGCTGAGCGCAAGGCACGTCACGAAGAGCGGCGCAAGAAATGCGAAGCTGATCCTGAAGCCTGCAAGGCGGAACGTGAGGCCAAGCGGGAAGAGCGTCGCGCCAAGTGCGAGGCCAATCCGGAAAAGTGCAAGAAGTGGCGCTCAAAGCATGGCCACCACCGCGACCACGGTCGGGACGATGGTGCAGTCGATGCCCCGGCAGAGGCGACGACCAACTGATCCGTCTCTCTAGCTGATGCGTTTTTTATGGGCGAGGGCCTGCAAGGCCTCGCCCGTTTTGCTGTCTGGCGATCAGGCGCGGCCAGCGTTGTCCGCAATCAGTTCTGCCCAGCGGGGCATCAGCGCGTCCGGACAGTCATGGCCCATGCCGTCGATGATTTCCAGCCTCGCGCCGGGAATGAATCGGGCGCTTCGCTTTCCGCAAATGGGCCGAAGCAGCCGGTCCTGTGCGCCGTGAATAATCTGCGTGGGCGCAGTCACGTTCCTGAGCCGCTTTTCGAAACCGCCGGTGGCGACAATGGCGTGCGTCTGGCGAAGGATGCCAGCGGGGCGAAAGGCCCGGTCAAAGGCGCGTTCGGAGAACTCGCGTAGTTCGGGCTCGGGTGTTGTATAGCCCGGGCTACCGATCAATCGGAATGTCTCGACCCGGCGATTGATGATGGTGTCGCGCTGATGATTGGGCGGCGGTGATCCCATACGCCACAACAGGCCCAGATCCGTCTGCCAGGTCCAGGGATGATTCACCCCGGACATGATCGACGTCAGGCTGTGTACGCGATCAGGAAACGTGGCCGCAGCAAGCTGGGCGATCATGCCCCCCATGGACACCCCGACCAGGTGAGCGCGTCGGATCTCCAGCGCGTCCATCAGGCCGACGGTGTCCGCGGCCATGTCGTGCAGCAGATAATTGGCCGGCCGGGGCTTCAGTCCCAGGCGAACACGGAAATAGTCAGCACGGATGTTGAATCGAATGCCGCGATCCGCATCGGCAGAAAGACCGATATCCCGGTTGTCGAAGCGAATGACGCGAAACCCGCGTTCGATCAGGGCGGTGCAGAGCGACTCTGGCCACTGGATCAGCTGGCAGCCCAGCCCCATGATCAGGATCACCGGTTCGCCGTGGTCGGGGCCGGCCGCTTCGAGGTGCAGTTTCAGGCCGTTGGCCTGAACGAAGGTGCGGTGCCAGTTGAGGGCAGTCATGTTTGCCAACCTTTAGGGATGAGACTTGCCCGTACAAGCGGTGCAGTGGTGGTGGGACAAGTTTTCATCAAGCGCTGCGGAATAAACCATCAGGGCCGCAAGCGCGGCCCTGATGTTCAGCAGATCAATTGGGTGCGTCGGGCCCGCTGACCCAATCAGGCAAACTGCCCTTTCAGCCACTGGCAGGATTCATTGATGGCATCGCGGCCCTGATCCAGTACGGGATAGAAATTGTAGAAACCGTGGATGGCGCCGTCGTAGCGTGATTTGGAAGTGGGTACGCCGGCTTTCTGCAGGGCATCCGCATAGTCCTCACCTTCGTCACACAAGGGGTCGTACTCCGCAGTGATCACCAGTGCGGGTGGCAGACCGGACAGGTCCTTGGAAAGAAGCGGGGAGGCGTGGACGTTGACGCCGTCGGTGTCAGAGGCCAAGTAGTGGCTGAGAAACCATTCCATGTCGCGCTTTTCCAGCAGATAGCCCGAGGCGTTCCTTTTCATTGACTCTGTCTCGACGCCGTCAACGCGAGCAACCGGATAGATCAAGAGCTGCGCGGCTAGCTTGGGGCCATTCTCATCGCGACAGCGAATGGCCGTGACTGTGGAAAGGTTTCCGCCTGCGCTGTCGCCGCCCACTGCAATCTTGCTGGCATCAACGTTCAGAGAGGCTGCGTTATCTGCCACCCATTGCGTGGCGGTCAGGCAGTCGTCGGTTGCTGAAGGAAACTTGGCTTCCGGGCTCAGGCGGTAGTCCACCGCAGCTACGACACATCCGGCGCCCTCGCTGAGCTCTCGACAGACGCTGTCGTGCGTATCGATGTCGCCGATGACCCAGCCGCCGCCGTGGATGTATACCAAGGCAGGAAACGGGCCTGATCCCTTGGGCGTATAGATGCGTACTTTGAGATCACCGCCGGGGCCGGGGATGTTGCGGTCTTCGACGTTTGCGAGCTGGGCTGCGCTTGGAGGCAACATGCCCAGCAAGCCCTTGAAGGTGGCGCGGCACTCGGGGACACTCATTTCGGCGAAGCCTTTTCCGCCGGCGTCGGCCATTTGCTTGAGCAGCCCTTCAACTTGTGGGTTCAGCGGCATCTTGTTTCTCCTGAATTAGAAATTTGGAATGGTTCTGAGCGGTCCAAAGCTTACTTCGCTTGGCAGCGACCGCACACTACCCATGGACCCACCCATCAAGGCCTGGAGGCATCGCGCAGACGTCGCCAGAGCGTGGTGCGGGAGATGCCCAGCATTCGCGCTGCAGCCGCGCGGTCGCCGCCCGATCTTTGCAGGGCGGCCTCGATCTGCCGCACATCCTGCGAGGGCCGGGATTCCGGCGACAATGCAGCTTCCTGCAATGAGCCCAACAATTCTGGCGCGACGGCGTGCAGGAGGGTCAGGCTGATTTCCCGGGTCTGATCGTCGCAGTACACAGCGAGGCGGTCGATCACGTTGCGAAGTTCGCGGACATTGCCGGGCCAGGAGAAATGCGCGATGGCGTCGAGGGCCTGCACTTGCCAGCCCAGCTTGCGCCCGGAAAGTGCCTGATCCAGAAAGTGCCGGGCCAGTTGCGTGGCATCTCCAGCGCGCAGTCGCAGCGGAGGGATCTCGACGCGAAGTACGTTTAGTCGGTAGAAAAGGTCCTGGCGGAAGTGGCCCTGTCTCACCATTTCGCCCAGATCCGTGTGGGTCGCGGCCAGCACGCGAGCATCAACCGGGGTGGGCCGTGATGAGCCCAGTTTCACGACCTCGCGTTGTTCGAGCACGCGCAGCAATCGCGTTTGCAGGTTCAGCGGCATCTCGCCGATTTCGTCCAGAAACAGGGTGCCGCCGTGCGCGGCCTGGACCAGGCCGGTATGACCGCCCCGACGCGCCCCGGTAAACGCACCTTCTTCGTAGCCAAACAGTTCGGATTCGAGCAGGGATTCTGCGATTGCGCCGCAATTGACCGCGACAAAACGCGATTTCCTGCGCGGACTGCCCAGGTGCAAGGCCTGCGCTGCCAGCTCCTTGCCGGTGCCGGTCTCGCCGGAGATCAGCACGGTGTGTTCGCTGGCGGCGAAACGGTCAATCCGATCGCGCAATGCACGCATGGACGCGCTCTCGCCAAGCAGGTCTGCCGTCGAGTAAGCAGCCTGGGCGGCTACCGATCGTGCTGATGAATTCCGGGAGGGAGCCTCGGGGCGGCCGATGGCGGTGGCCATATCCAGCGCCGCCTCAAACGCCTGACGCACGGTATCGGCGGAGTACAGGAGAATGCCGCTGGCTCCGGCGCGCTCGGCAAGATCAGCCGCCATGCCCGTGCCCACGATGGCCTTGCAGCCTTCCGCGATCAGTTCGCGAACCTGGGTGCGTGCATCTTCGGCCGTGACGAAGGCGCGCTGGGCAATCTTGAGACCAAAGTTTTCCTGAAATTCGGCAAAGGCCGGCACTTCAGTGGCGTGTGTCAGCAGGCCGATCTGCGACGACAGACGATGCGCCTTGGACAGGGCCTGCATCAGGTCAAAGCCATCCGGCCGCACCAGCAGGACAGGGCGATCGATCCTGTTTTTCAGATAGGCGCCGTTTGATCCCGCGGCAATCAGGACGTCGCAGCGCTCCGTGCGCAGGCGACCGCGCAAGGTCGTGACGGCCTGCTCAAAACCGAGATGGATGTTCTCGATACGGGCACGGTCATCGAACTCGGGCGTTACGTCTCGCAGCAGGCGAGAAAGACGCGACACGCTGACCGTCCAGATGACGGGGCGGTCATCACTGCCATCCGCAGCGTTCGTGTTGCGTTTCATATGTATCAGTATGAAACATAATGAAACAATATGAAACGTTGCATGTTCAATCCTCAGGCCCTCCCCTGAGGGGTGGCACGCCATGAAAAGACCATGAAAATCCCGTAATTTACGCGGCCTGCCACGGCCGTCGTTATGATCGGCGGCGCTTGGCATGGGCCTTGTACCCAGAGCTGCCTACCAACCGGCATCACAACAGGAGAACCCCATGAGCAAATCCGCAGGCGCACAATTTCGCGCCGCCTTGGCCGCAGAGAAGCCGCTTCAAATTGTGGGGGCAATCAATGCCAACCACGCGCTGATTGCCAAGCGCGAAGGATTCAAGGCGATTTACCTCTCTGGTGGTGGTGTTGCCGCTGGGTCGCTGGGTTTGCCGGATCTGGGTATTTCCGGACTCGAAGACGTTCTCATTGATGTGCGCCGAATCACCGATGTGTGCGATCTGCCGCTGCTGGTAGACGTGGATACCGGCTTTGGTTCGAGTGCCTTCAATGTGGCGCGCACGGTCAAGAGCCTGATCAAGGCCGGTGCCGGTGCGATGCATATCGAAGATCAGGTCGGCGCCAAGCGCTGCGGTCATCGTCCTAACAAGGAGATCGTCACGCAGGCGGAAATGGTGGATCGTGTCCGCGCGGCAGTGGATGCCCGGACCGACGACGACTTCGTGGTGATGGCGCGTACCGATGCATTGGCTGTTGAGGGTCTGGACAAGGCTATCGAACGCGCCGTGGCCTGCGTGGAAGCCGGCGCTGATGCCATCTTCCCGGAGGCGATGACTGACCTTGCGATGTACAAGAAATTTGCCGCAGCGGTAAAGGTGCCGGTGCTGGCCAACATCACTGAGTTCGGCTCAACCCCCCTGTTCACCGTGGACGAACTGCGCGGCGCAGATGTGAGCATGGTGCTGTATCCGCTTTCGGCGTTCCGCGCCATGAACAAGGCGGCTCAGAATGTGTACTCCGCCCTGCGCCGTGATGGCACGCAAAAGAGTGTTGTGGATACCATGCAGACCCGCATGGAGCTGTACGACGTGATTGACTATCACAGCTTCGAGCAAAAGCTGGATGCGCTTTTCGAGGCGTCCAAGAAGTAGCAGAGCAAAGATAAAGACATTTTCAAAACCTCATTCCTGCACGGCAGGACATGACGGAAGGCAAACAGAAGTTCAGGAGAAATAATGAGCGAAGCAACTGCAAAACCCGGTTTCAAGCCCAAGAAATCCGTCGCCTTGAGCGGCACTGCTGCGGGCAACACCGCACTGTGCACCGTGGGCAAGACCGGCAACGATCTGCATTACCGCGGGTTCGACATTCTCGATGTGGCCAACACCTGTGAATTTGAGGAAATTGCCTACCTGCTGGTGCACGGCAAATTGCCGACGCAACCCGAGCTGAATTTCTACAAGAAAAAACTCAAGGCGCTGCGCGGCCTGCCGGCTGCGGTCAAGACTGCGCTCGAGCAGCTTCCGCCTTCAGCGCATCCGATGGACGTGATGCGCACCGGCGTTTCGGTGCTGGGCTGCGTCAAGCCTGAGAAGGACGACCACAACCATCCGGGCGCGCGTGACATTGCAGACAAGCTCATGGCTTGCCTGGGTTCCATGCTGCTGTACTGGTATCACTATGCCTACAACGGCGAGATCATCGACGTTGAAACCGATGATGACTCCATCGGCGGGCACTTCCTGCATTTGCTGCACGGTGAAAAGCCACGCGAGTCCTGGGTCAAGGCCATGCACACCTCGCTGATCCTGTACGCAGAGCACGAGTTCAACGCCTCCACCTTCACCAGCCGCGTTGTGGCCGGTACGGGTTCGGACATGTATTCCGCCATCTGCGGTGGTATTGGCGCGCTGCGTGGCCCCAAGCATGGCGGTGCCAACGAAGTGGCTTTCGAAATCCAGAAGCGCTACGACAGCCCGGATGAAGCCGAGGCCGACATCAAGGCGCGCGTCGAGCGAAAAGAAGTGGTCATCGGCTTTGGCCACCCGGTCTACACCGTGAGCGATCCACGCAACAAGGTCATCAAGCAGGTGGCCAAGGATCTGTCCAAAGAAGAAGAGAACATGAAGATGTTCGACATCGCCGAGCGTCTGGAAACGGTGATGTGGGATGCCAAGAAGATGTTCCCCAATCTCGACTGGTTCAGCGCGGTGAGCTATCACATGATGGGCGTGCCTACCGACATGTTCACCCCGCTGTTCGTGATTGCGCGTACCGCTGGCTGGAGCGCTCACATCATCGAGCAGCGTATCGACGGCAAGATCATCCGTCCTTCGGCGAACTACAACGGACCGGAAGACCAGAAGTTCGTGCCTATCAACAAGCGCAAGTAAGACTGCCCATGGCGCTGGCCCCGGCGCATAAGCGAAGGGGCCAGCGTTGTGAGTCCGCGCAACGTCCGACCCGTCTCCGTCCATTCCAGCTCTCAGTGAAAACCTCATGAACACTGCACATCGCAAGAATCTCCCCGGCACCCAACTCGATTACTTTGACACTCAGGAAGCGGTCGATGCCATTGAGCCCGGGGCGTACGCAAAACTGCCGTACAGCTCGCGTGTGTACTGTGAGAATCTGGTGCGGCGCTGCGAGCCAGAGATGCTGACCGAGGCGCTCAAGCAACACATCGAGCGCAAGCGCGATGTTGATTTCCCGTGGTTTCCGGCGCGCGTGGTATGCCACGACATCCTGGGTCAGACGGCTTTGGTGGATCTGGCCGGATTGCGTGATGCCATCGCCGAAGGTGGTGGTGATCCGGCCAAGGTCAATCCGGTGGTGCCCACGCAGCTGATCGTTGATCACTCGCTGGCAGTGGAACATGGCGGGTTTGAGAAGGACGCCTTTGAAAAGAATCGCGCCATCGAAGATCGCCGGAACGAAGATCGTTTCCACTTCATCAACTGGACCAAGAAGGCGTTCAAGAATGTGGATGTGGTGCCGCCGGGTAACGGCATCATGCATCAGATCAATCTGGAGAAGATGTCGCCGGTGGTGCACGCACGAGACGGCGTGGCCTTCCCCGATACTCTGGTCGGAACCGACAGTCATACCCCGCATGTCGATGCACTGGGCGTGATTGCCATTGGCGTCGGCGGCCTTGAAGCCGAGTCCGTGATGCTGGGCCGCGCCTCTTGGCTGCGCCTGCCAGACATCATCGGCGTTGAGCTGACCGGTACGCGTCAGCCGGGCATCACCGCGACCGATATCGTGCTCGCCATCACCGAGTTCCTGCGCAAGGAAAAAGTGGTTGGCGCCTATCTCGAATTCTATGGTGACGGCGCGTCGAGCCTGACGCTGGGCGACCGCGCAACCATCTCCAACATGACTCCTGAATATGGTGCGACTGCTGCCATGTTCTCCATCGATGACAAGACCATCGAGTATCTGCGCCTGACCGGCCGCGAAGAAGCGCAGGTCCAGTTGGTCGAAACCTATGCCAAGACTGCGGGCCTTTGGTCGGACAGTCTCAAGACCGCCGAGTACGAGCGTGTCCTGAAATTCGACCTTTCAACGGTAGGCCGCACCATGGCCGGGCCGTCCAATCCGCACAAGCGCCTGAACACTTCGGACCTGGCATCGCGCAGCATTGCTTCTGAATGGTCCATGCCGGCAGAAGGCGAGGGCACCATGCCCGACGGCGCAGTGATCATTGCCGCCATCACCAGCTGCACCAACACCTCCAATCCACGCAATGTCGTGGCGGCTGGATTGCTGGCGCGCAACGCCAATGCCAGAGGGCTGGGCCGCAAACCCTGGGTGAAGTCTTCGTTTGCACCCGGCTCCAAGACCGTGCAGTTGTACATGGAAGACTCCGGTCTGCAGGCAGAACTCGACAAGCTGGGCTTTGGCATCGTTGCCTTCGCCTGTACCACCTGTAACGGCATGAGCGGTGCGTTGGACCCGGCGATCCAGAAAGAAGTGATAGAGCGCGATCTGTATGCCACCGCCGTGCTCTCTGGTAACCGCAATTTTGATGGCCGCATCCATCCCTATGCCAAGCAAGCGTTCCTGGCATCACCGCCGCTGGTGGTGGCCTATGCCATCGCCGGAACCGTGCGCTTTGATATCGAAAAAGACGTGCTGGGTATCGACAAGGACGGCAATGAAGTCAGGCTGGCCGACATCTGGCCGGACGACTCCGAGATTGATGAAGTTGTGGGCAAGAGCGTACGTCCTGAGATGTTCCGCTCGGTCTACGATCCGATGTTCAATTTCAAGATTGTCGACGACCCGGATCTTAGCCCGCTTTACGACTGGCGCGAAAAGAGCACCTACATCCGTCGTCCACCGTACTGGGAAGGTGCGCTGGCGGGTGAGCGCACGCTCAAGGGCATGCGTCCGCTGGCGGTGCTGCCGGACAACATCACGACGGATCACCTGTCGCCGTCCAATGCCATCATGATGGACAGCGCAGCAGGCGAATACCTGCATAAGATGGGATTGCCGGAAGAAGATTTCAATTCTTACGCAACTCATCGCGGCGACCATCTCACCGCGCAGCGTGCCACCTTTGCCAACCCCAAGCTGATCAACGAAATGGCCGTGGTCGATGGCAATGTGAAGCAGGGATCGCTGACGCGACTGGAGCCGGAAGGCAAGGTCATGCGCATGTGGGAAGCCATTGAAACCTACATGGAGCGCAAGCAGCCTCTGATCATCATTGCCGGTGCCGACTACGGTCAGGGCTCGTCACGCGACTGGGCCGCCAAGGGCGTGCGACTGGCTGGTGTGGAGGCCATTGCCGCTGAAGGCTTCGAGCGCATTCATCACACCAACCTGATCGGCATGGGTGTGCTGCCGCTGGAATTCGAGGCCGGCACCACGCGCAAGACACTGGTTCTGGAAGGATCGGAAACCTATGACGTGGTCGGTGAGCGTTCGCCGCGTGCAACCCTGACCCTGGTTATTCATCGCAAGAATGGTGAAACGGTCGAGGTGCCTGTGACATGCCGTCTGGATACCAAGGAAGAGGTTTCCATCTATGAAGCCGGCGGCGTGCTGCAGCGCTTCGCGCAGGATTTCCTGGAGTCCGTGAAAGCCGCCTGATCTATCGCAAGCCCCAGCGGCTAAGGCCGCATCATCCCTTTCCTGAGGAGCAGGCCGTGATCACCATTCACCATCTGTGCAAGTCGCAGTCAGACCGGGTTGTCTGGCTGATGGAAGAATTAAACCTTCCCTACAAGCTCAAGTGGTACGAGCGTGGTCCGGACCTGCTGGCCCCCAAGGAATTCCTGGCGCTGCACCCGGTTGCAACGGCGCCGGTGATTGAGGATGACGGACAGATCCTGGTGGAGTCCGGCGTCATCGTTGAGCACATTTGCCATCGGCATGCCGGTGGCAGGTTCACCGTTGGCCCGGACCAGTCCAACTACACCGACTATCTGTACTGGATGCACTTCAACAACAATGTGCTGGGCCTGTTCTTTGCCAGGACCGCGCTTGGTGCGGAAGGCTCAAGTCCGCAGTGCGACATGATGCGCAAGGTGATTGAGCGCAGGGAGGCATCCTACTTCCGGTATCTGGACCAGTGCCTTTCCCGGTCGGCGTTCGCCGCCGGCTCGGAGTTCACCTGTGCGGATGTCATGGTGATGTTCAACGTGGCATCGCTACCCCTGTTCGGCGGCTTCCGAACCCAGGGCATGCCGAATATCCAGGCCTACATGAAGCGCATCGAAGAGCGGCCCGCCTATCAGAAAGCAATGCAGATCGCTGGCCCTAGGGCCAGCGCCCCCGTGGTCTGAGGTGAGATCAATTAAGCTGCTTCCCAGCGATCTGCGCGCGAGAATCAGCGGGGAGCGAAGGGGTAGAGAAGAACGAGATTCTCAATGCGAGTTGCTTTGACCAGACACGTTTGAGCATCGCTCAGGCGTGGCCCGGCCGGTCCTGGCAATGATGATTGCCAGCGGCTTTTCAAACAGATGAATTTTCATGATGATTCGCCGCCTGCTGCAATGGCCAGTTCTTCAAGATCGTGAGGTCTGGACCTTTCTCCTGCTGATTGTTCTGGCGAACGTTGTCTTTGTCCATGCCATCGATCAGGGTTGGCTGCGCATGGCCTATTACAATTACGGACGCTTTCTTCTGCTTGGGCTGGTGCTCGGAGCCGTCGTCTTTCTATTCCGTGGATGGAAAGCACCGTTTGCCCTGCTCGCGCCGTTGACGGTCTGGCGCTTCAATCCCGCCTGGCTGCTTCTGGCCGTGCTTTGGCCGCCGACCATCGGGCTTGTGACCCTGATTGGCAAAGGCCTGATCTTGGGGACCGGATTTGATGAAATCCGTCCAACTTTGTCTGTCGCCCTGGATCCCGGTGTTTATCCCACCGTTCTGGTCGGCGCTTTCATTGGTGAAATTGTCTGGGTGGGCTACGCGGTGTCTCGTTTGAGCCAGCGCACCACCATTTTTATGTCCAGTGCGATCGTAGGCTTCTTCTGGTCTTCGTGGTGGCTTCCGATCGTGTTGATCGGGGTTGGCGTTGTCCCAGGCATTCCAGTGTTTGGGTTATTCATCAGCATGATTGGCATCGCGCTCATGTGCGGCTTTATCTACTCGCACACCAGGAGCGGCATCGTGGTCCTGGCGCTGCAGATCAGTGTGAATAATTCCCTTCTGATATTTCCGGTGGCGCCGAACTCGGGTGGCACGACAACGTTTGTCGTGTTCTCCTCGGTGTATCTGCTGTCTTCCTTGCTCCTCTATGTCTTCTTTGGTCCGCGACCTTTGTTGAAAGCGCCCTCAAGTTCTAAAGTGGTGGCGCCTGCCTGGCAGAGCTGATCTCCAGCTTCGGGCCATCGGCACGAGCGAGCCAATCATTCAACGCAGTGGAGAAGACTCATGCCGGTCACCAAAGGCGTCAGACAACTGGTTGCAGAGGCCAGTGCCCGAATCACGACCCTGCCGCTCAATGAAGCCATCAAGAAACTAGGCGACGAGCATGTGGTCTTTGTCGATATTCGGGATGTACGCGAACTCTGGCGCGATGGAAAAGTAACTGGAGCCGTCCACGCGCCACGTGGCATGCTCGAGTTCTGGTTTGACCCGGATAGCCCGTATCACAAGCCGATGTTTGCCGACGAGAGCAAGCAGTTCATTCTCTACTGCCGTTCCGCATGGCGCTCCGCACTGGCAACCGCGGCGCTCAAGGACATGGGACTCGATAACGTTGCGCATATCGAAGGCGGCTACACCGCCTGGCTTGAGGCGGGCGCTTCCACCGAGGCCGTGCAACCAAAATCAAAGTGACGTGCGCCCGGCTGAAGATTTAGAAGCCAGTGACCAGCGCGTTTTCATCATTGATGGCCTCAATCTGGCTTACTGGTGCGGGAGCCCGCCGGCACTGCGAATTCCCCTGAGTCTGTTGGCCAGTTTGCTGGAGGCAGGACATGCCGCCCGGGCTATTTTTGATGCCAGCGCGCGGTATCAGCTGCGCGCCGAGTTGGGGTGTTACGAGCAACTGCTGAACTGCTCGCAACTGGCCATCGAGGTGCCGTCAGGCCAGCCCGCGGATCGCGAACTCATCAAGCAGGCTCGCGCTTGTGGCGGCGCTATCATCAGCCGCGACAAGTTCCGTGACCATCGCAAGAAATTCAGGAAGCTGATTGATGACCCGGAGAGATTGCTCTCCGGGCGGGTGTTCAATGAGCTGTTGGAATTGCCTGCCCTTGGGCCAGGCGTTCCGCTCGAACCTTCGGCGAACAAGGCATTGGCGCGTGTTCAGGATGCAGTGGACGCCCGGGAATGAAGGCCGCCGGATAAAAGCGATTGACGACGTTCCAGTGTTGGAGCGTTCGTCAGCTCGCTGATACCCGAGCAGCTGCTGTCATTATGATTTCCAGGGCGAATCCCATTTGGCCGTTTTTTCCGCCTCCATGGGTGGATACAAGTGCAGCGCGTCGGCCAGGCTTGCATCCAGCATCGGCGCCTTGCCGTCGCCCATGAGGAACAGATTCATGTAGAACCAACCGAGATGGCCGAAGGTATTGGCGGTCAAACGAATTTCATCGGGTGCGCCTTCCAGTTGCTCGGCGGTGACAGGCACAAGCCGGTCTTCAACTTTCACCAGTTCTTCAACGCTGCCGCTCAGAAGCGCGCCGACGGATTCTGGATTGCAGACCATCGGTCGGCCAATGCCAATAAGGTCCAGCTCACCATTGTTGAGCGCCTGCTCCATGGCCTCGCGGCTTCGGAACCCGCCCGTGATCATCAGCGGCTTGTGCCAGGCCTGCCGGGCCTTCTTGGCGTATTCAATGAAGTAGGCTTCGCGCTTGATGGTGCTTTCGCGCATGACATTGCCATTGGCGTCCTTGTCTCCGAACAGGACGGCTGTCGATTCATAGTTTCCACCTGAGATCTCGACCAGATCGAGGGCTTCGGCATCAAGCAGGTTTAGCACTTGCAGCGATTCCTCCTCGGTAAAGCCTCCCTTCTGGAAGTCCGCCGAATTGAGCTTGAGCGCTATCGGGAAGTCGCGGCCGACCGCTTCGCGGCAGGCGCGTATCACCTCGATATGAATCCGCGCGCGATTCTCCAGGCTCCCGCCCCACTGATCTGTCCGTTGATTCGATAGTGGCGACAGGAAGGAGCTGAGCAGATACCCGTGTGCGCCATGAATTTGAATGCCGGTGAAGCCGTTGCGTTTGCAGGTTTCTGCGGTGTGCGCGAAGCGGCGAATGAGGTCCTTGATTTCCGCTTCACTGGCGGCGTGCGGTTGATTGAATTCCGCTCCCGGCATTTGCAGGCCAATGGCCGACGGGGCGACCGGGTCATCGCAGATGGCGGCAGGGGACTGACGCCCGGCGTGCGCAATCTGTGCCCAGAACTGGGTGCCGTCGGCGGTGACCTGCTTCGTCCATTTCTGCATGGCCTCGTCGCCGCCATTTCCATCCACAGCCACGTTGCCGGCGCGTTCCATGTTGCGCCGATCAATCAGGATATTGCCGGTTAGCGACAAGCCGACGCCTGCCTGCTGCCAGAATTCGTACAAGCGGAGGTGTCTTTCAGTAGCCCGATTCTGGCTGTCAGCCAGGCCTTCGGTCATGGCCGCCTTGCACAGGCGATTTCGAATTTGTGTTCCGCAGGGTAGGTCGATCGGGTCCGTAATTTTGATGGTCATGAGCAACTCCAGTGTGAAGGTTCAATTTGTTGACAGAGAATATGCACGACAGAACTCGTAATTGCATGGTGCTTCCTGCATGCGCTCTGTATTCAGTGCTTTATCCAGTTCAATACATTTTATGGCCGGCGCACGCATCGTTCTTCAGCCAGCTTCCATCGAATGCGCCTGACCAGACTTCTGCAGGTGCTGGTCCAGCCATTCGATCCAGTGCAATACGATTTGTTCTGTGCCGGATTGCAGATGCATCTGGCAGCCGATATTGGCGGTGAGAATGATCTGGCCTCCCGTCTCTTTCAGCGTTGCCAGTTTCTGGTCCCGCAAGGTGGAAGACAGTTCGGGCTGCGTAATCGAATACATGCCGGCAGACCCACAGCACAGATGTGCGTCGCGAGGCTCCAGGACATCAGCACCCAGAGTCCGCAGCAAATGCACCACGGTGTGACGCGATTTCAGACCATGCTGCAGCGTGCACGGGGCCTGAAAACTGGCGCGGGCCTTGAGTGGCGGAATCTGCTTCTTGAGCAATGCAAGCTGCTCATTCACAAGTTCGCTGACATCCCTGAACAGTTCGCTGATCCTGGCCGCACGCACGGCATAGTCCGGCTCATGTGCCAGCAGGCGACCATAATCTTTGACGGTAATGCCGCAGCCAGACGCATTATTGGTAATGGCCGTGACTTGATCCAAAAGGGGCTCCCAGGCATCGATGTTGCGGCGGACCTGAGCCAGACCCTTGTCATGCGATCCGTAATGCAAGTGCATGGCGCCGCAGCAGCCTGAGTCTTGGATTTCCAGACAGGAAATCTGGAGCGAATCCAGTACGCGCAGCGTGGCGGCATCAATGCCGCCGTTGAGTGCAGGCTGTACGCAGCCTTTGAGCAGTAGAACTTGTTGCGGATGTCGCACGGCCGGCACGGAGCCTGTTGCTCTTGCCAACGGTACCCGCTGCTGGACGCTGCGAGGTAACAGGGGGCGCATCAAGCGCCCGCAGGCGATCGCCAGACCAAACAGGGCACGGCTTTGCATGAACCCGATGAGCACGTGCCGCCACAGCTGTTTAAACGGCGCGACCTTGTCCTGTGCAAGTTGCGCTTTGGTGACATCCAGTAAAGAGGAGTAGGTCACGCCCGACGGGCAGGTTGTTTCACAGGCGCGGCAGGTCAGACAGCGATCGATATGTGGAAAAACTGCATCGGCATCCGACTCGCCTTCCAGATACTGCTTCATGAGATAGATGCGACCGCGTGGTCCATCCAGTTCATCGCCCAGTATCTGATAGGTGGGGCAGGTTGCGTTGCAGAATCCGCAGTGCACGCATTTGCCAAGTTCGCGGGCCGCTGTTGTGCCCGAAACAGTATTTTGCAAAGCAGGTTTCAGATTCGCGTGCATGGCTGCAAGGCTCAGAGCTGTCGATAGAGCCGACTACCATCAAACACCGCGTTCGGGTCGAAGCTGCGTTTGAGTCGTCGTTGAATATTCAGTTGCACCGGGCCAGGTGCGGAAAAAACCTCATGTCCTTCGGGCGGATTTCGAAACGCTGTGGCATGTCCGCCGGCTGATGCAGCTGCCGTTCTGATTTTCTCTGCCGGTTCCGCACTGAACAACCAACGTTGCTGGCCCTGCCATTCGAGTAGCGTGGATTCGCTCAGATGCATCGGCGGGGTTTCGGCAGGAAGCGACAGACGCCAAAGTGTTTGCTCGTTGCTGTGTTGGAAGAGTTCATGTGTTTGATCACGCAGGCGCTTCCAGAATGCCTCAGCCTCCTCGGCAGGCATCAGCTCGCCCGCAATGTGGTCCTGTGCAAGCTTTACCGCTGCTGCTGCGCCGGACAGGCGCAGGTAACATTTTCCTGCATGCCAGACGCTGGCCGTTATGGGCAGCGTTTTCGGCCGCAGCTCATCAAACATAGCCAAAGCCTGACGCTCATCGCACCTGAGCACGAGTGTGCTGCTGCTGACGGGGCGAGGCATGACCTTGAGGGATACCTGCAAGATGATGCCCAGGGTGCCCATCGACCCTGACATGAGTCTTGCAACGTCATAACCGGCGACGTTCTTCATCACTTGGCCGCCAAACTTGAGGATCTGGCCTTCGCCGTTCATGACCACGGCACCTAAGAGGCTGTCCTTCAACGCGCCGCCCGACATGCGACCGGGGCCGCTCAGTCCAGCGGCGACTGCGCCGCCAATGCTGGCCTGCTGATCAAAATCCGGCGGCTCGAATCCCAGTTGTTGATGTCGCTCTGCCAGCGCTTGATCAATTTCATTCAGGGGCGTGCCACAGGCCGCGGTGATGACTAACTCTGCCGGGTCGTAGTTGATGATGCCGGCGTAAGCGGCGACATCCAGGAACTCGAAATGACCAGCATTGCCATACCAGTGCTTGCTGCCGTTGCCCCGGATTCGAAGTTTCTGTCCCTTGCCTGCTGCGTGAAGCAATTGCTCACGGATGGCGGCCAATCTGTTGTCGTTGGCCATGTCAGAAGCGCGGAATTTCAGGAAAAGGAATGACGCCGCCGCGGATATGCATCTTGCCGTACTCTGCGCAGCGGGCCTTGGTCGGAATGCCCTTGTCCGGATTCAGCAGGCGGTCCGGGTCGAACGCAGCCTTCACCTCGTGAAACAGCGCGTTCTCAGCCGGCGAGAACTGCACGCACATCGAGTTGATCTTTTCCAGGCCCACGCCATGTTCACCGGTGATGCTGCCGCCCAGCTCAACGCAGGTTTCGATAATTTCGGAACCAAACCGTTCGGCGCGTTCCCATTCGTCTGGGTCGGCGCCGTTGAACAGGATTAGCGGGTGCATGTTGCCGTCGCCTGCGTGGAAGACATTGATGCATCGCAGGCCGTAGTGCTCGCTCATCCTGGAGATTCTGGAGAGCAAAGGCCCAACGCTGCGTCGGGGCACGGTTCCATCCATGCAGTAGTAGTCAGGCGAAACACGACCGGCTGCTGGGAATGCTGCTTTTCGTCCGCTCCAGAACAGCACGCGCTGCTGCTCGCTTTGGGAGACCTCGATTCCGGTTGCGCCAGCGCCGAGCAAGATCGCTTTCATGCGGCCAATCTCTTCTTCTACCTCGGCGGGCGCTCCGTCTGACTCACATAGCAGGATCGCCTCAGCGTTGAGGTCATAGCCCGCCTGCGCAAACTGTTCCACAGCGTGGATCGCCCCCTTGTCCATCATCTCCAGCCCGGCCGGAATGATGCCGTTTGAAATCAGGCTGGCCACCGCATCGCCACCTTTCACCACATCATCAAAGCTGGCCATGATGACGCGGGCGGTGGCGGGAATCGGGGTCAGCTTCACCGTGATCTCGGTGACCACGGCGAACATGCCCTCACTGCCTATCAGGACGGATAAGAGGTCCAGTCCCGGGGTGTCCGGCGCCAGACTGCCGAACTCGACGATCTCTCCCCGCAGGGTAATGGCCCGGACTTTCAGAACGTTGTGCAAGGTCAGCCCGTACTTGAGGCAATGCACCCCGCCGGAGTTCTCTGACACATTGCCACCGATGGTGCAGGCAATTTGCGAGGAAGGATCTGGTGCGTAGTAGAGGCCGTATGGCTTTGCGGCTTCTGATACCGAAATATTCCGCACGCCGCATTGGACCGTGGCAGTGCAGGCGTTTGGATTGATGTTGAGGATTTTGTCGAGCCGGGCCAGAGACAGGACCAGGCCGCCCGCAATGGGTAAGGCCCCGCCGGACAGGCCGGTGCCGGCGCCGCGCGGGACGACCGGCACACGGTGCTGATGACAGAGTTTCAGGATCGCTTGTACAGCGGTTTCGTTGTCCGGAATCACGACCGCACCGGGAACGCTTCGGTAGGCCGCCAGGCCATCGCATTCGTAAGGCCTGAGATGGTCTGTCCGCGTAATCAGGCGGCTGTTGGGCACGCGGTCCAATGCCCGTACAAACTCAGCAGACAAAGGCGGTGGTGATGCAGCAGCGGCGCTCGCGTTCATGATTCAGATCAGCTGGTCTATTCGGAACTGCGGCAACAAGACATGCCTCTGGTCGCAATTGAATGATGGCGCCGTTTCGCTACACCTTATTAATTTCGGCGCTTTTGATATCGACACGGCCGCTCTCCAGCCAATGAATCGTCGCCCTCCAATCGCATCTTGGCTTGAATTCGCCGACTTTGCAGTAGGAAGAACCCGTATAATTTTTCTTGGACGCCCCGCGCCAAGGGCAAAGCTACCTTTACCGCACTCGCTTCACAGCGCTCAGGTCGCCGGCATTGGTAGAATCCGCATTCCTTCTTCAAATCGGCTTGGCTATGTCGCAGGTTCCGCAAATCAAGATTCCCGCCACCTACATGCGCGGAGGTACCAGCAAGGGTACGTTCTTCAATGTTCAGGATTTGCCCGAGGCAGCCAGGGTGCCAGGCGCGGCGCGCGACAAGCTGCTGCTGCGCGTCATCGGAAGTCCCGATCCCTATGCCAAGCAGATTGATGGCATGGGCGGCGCGACTTCGTCCACCAGCAAAGCTGTGTTGTTGTCCAAGAGCACGCAGCCGGATCACGACGTCGACTACCTGTTCGGCCAGGTTTCCATCGACAAGGCATTTGTGGACTGGAGCGGCAACTGCGGCAATCTTTCATCAGCCGTCGGGCCCTTCGCCATTTCAAACGGACTTGTGGACCCGGCGCGCGTGCCCAAGGACGGGCTTTGCACGGTGCGTATCTGGCAGGCCAACATTGGCAAGACCATCATTGCTCATGTGCCCATGACCAACGGGCAGGTACAGGAAACGGGCGATTTCGAACTCGACGGCGTGACCTTTCCTGCCGCGGAAGTGCAGATTGAGTTCATGTATCCGGCCGATGATGGCGAAGATGGCGGAGCCATGTTCCCAACGGGCAACCTGGTTGATGACCTGGACGTGCCCGGTGTCGGCACCCTCAAGGCAACGCTAATCAACGCAGGTATTCCGACGGTTTTCGTCAACGCCGATGCCATCGGTTACACCGGCACCGAGTTGCAGGAAGCGATCAACGGCGATGCCAAGGCGCTCGCCATGTTCGAAACCATCCGTGCTTATGGCGCGGTGCGCATGGGTCTGATCAAGCACATCGATGAAGCTGCCAACCGGCAGCACACGCCCAAGGTTGCGTTCGTGGCCAAGCCCAAGGCCTACGCCTCATCCAGCGGCAAGGCTGTCGCGGAAGGTGACGTTGATCTGCTGGTGCGCGCGCTGTCCATGGGCAAGTTGCATCACGCCATGATGGGCACCGCAGCGGTGGCCATCGGTACTGCCGCCGCCATTCCGGGCACGCTGGTCAATCTGGCGGCGGGCGGCGGTGATCGCAAGGCGGTCGTGTTTGGCCATCCTTCGGGAACCTTGCGCGTGGGCGCGGAAGCGACCCAAGAAGGCGGTCAGTGGCAGGTGCGCAAAGCCATCATGTCGCGATCAGCTCGTGTGCTGATGGAAGGTTGGGTGCGGGTGCCGGGCGATACCTTCTAGCGTTTCAAAGTTTGTGTCGGCAAACGTCCTGATCCTGGGCGAGCCGGTATCAGGGGCGGGGAGATAGCCATGCGACGAGTCGTGACAGCGG
This sequence comes from uncultured Panacagrimonas sp., assembly GCA_963975245.1. Taxonomy (GTDB): domain Bacteria; phylum Pseudomonadota; class Gammaproteobacteria; order Nevskiales; family Nevskiaceae; genus Panacagrimonas. The sequence continues at coordinate 52,251 of CAXBFJ010000009.1, forward strand.
CACTATTGTTTGCAGGCGGGATGATGAGTGCCTGCAGCTTGCTGCCGCAGAAGCCGGTTGATCTGGAGCAGACGCTGGGGGCGCAGGCGTCGGCAATGTTCAGTGCCGACAACGCTCAGGCCATTCTGGACAACGACAGCGCATTTGAAAGCAAGATTGCGCTGATCAACAGCGCGCGGCACAGCATTGAACTGGCCTATTTCATCTTCGGTGATGACTACAGTTCTTCGCATATGGCGATGGCGCTGCTGGATGCCGCAGAGCGCGGGGTCAAGGTGCGCATATTGGTTGATTACCATCAGGCCTACGCACAGTTGGACCGCTACGACATGCTGCGCCAGTTTGGTCGGGGCAACGTCGATGTGCGCTTCTACAGCCGACCAAGTCGCAACATCATCAAGGATGCGGCCTATCTGACTCTGGGGTGCGGGGAGAGCAAAAAGCAGGATGCGGATTGTTCTGCGCAGAAATTCGCCGACATCGAGCGACAGTTTGCCGCTGAGCAGTTTGGCGAACAGCCCGCGAGTGACTACAACTTTTCCAATCTCGATGTGGCAGCGTCCGGGCAGTTTCTGGCCGGGTTGTACGGGAAGAATGCGGACCTGATGGCGTTTGCGGTGCAGGAAGGGCAGGGTATCGATCCGAAGGCCTTGCGCGCGTCTTCAGCAGCGCCGGATCCCAAGCAAGCCGCGCAGCTCAAGCGCATTGGAAAGATCTGGTTCAGGGCACGATATGCCGGTGGCTTCGACGGCTTGAAAGCCAAGTTCGAAGCGGCGGCGGCCCAGGCATTCTTTGGTGAGCAGATTGATCCGCTGTATGCGGCGGTCACCGCGCACTTGCCTGCGGAGCGCGCGGATAATAGTGCAGCACGTCGCGATTGGGATTACTTCAGCGAGTTCCTTCATCACAAGATTCTGATGGTGGATGGGCGCCGCCTGCAGTTCGGTGGGCGCAACACTGAGGATGCCTATCACATGAATGCGAATGAGTTGTCCGACAAGTACGTGTTCAGTGACACGGATGTGGTCACCGATGTTGATGCGCAGGGAGCAACGCAGCTCAAGGCGGCTTTCAACAAGCTTTGGCAGTTTCGCAGCATGGTCGCCTCGCTTGATGAGGTGCGCATGCATGCCCCGAATGATCTGCTGGTGAATTTCGATGTTCACAAGGCCGCGGTCGCTGGTTGCGCTGAACGCGCAGGCGATGATGATTGCGTGGCACAGCACTACGCTGAAAATTTTGAGCCTCTGGCGCAGCGTATCCAGAAGCACCATCAGCAGATGCTTGCGCGTAGCGAGGTCTACCAGACCGACTATGTTCCGGTGCCGAAACCACAACGTGATGCGACGCTGGCAATTGATTCAGGCGCGCGCTTGTTCTATCTGGAAAACCTGCCGTTCAAGGCTGGCGTGCGTGGATATGGCAGCAGCGATCCTGAGCCTGGTCTTCATGGCAAACATATCCATCAGGTCTGGACCGATGCCATGCGCAGGACCTGTGAAAGTGCCAGCGCGGAACAGCCCGGGCGCATCATCTTCTACAACGCCTATTTCTTTCTTCCAGCCAACCTGCTGCATGCGCTGGGTTCAACACTCAACGGCAACTGGGATTGTCGTCATGTCACCGTCACGCTGATCACCAATTCATTCCAGACCACGGACCTGAATGTGGTGAACATTGTTGCGGGCTGGCAGCTTAAGGCGCTGACGGAATATCGCGACAAGCTGGGAGCGCAAGACAAGGCAGCTCACTTGGAATACCAGGAGATTCAATCACAGGGCGATGCCGACAAGCTCAGCCTGCACAGCAAGCTGATGGTTTTTGGCGATGCTGTCTTCATCGGCTCTGCAAATGCCGACGTGCGCAGCTTCATGCTCGACAGCAACAACGGCGCGATGATTCTGGATGCGCCGAAATTCATCGCCGATTGGCAGGCATGGTTGGCGGCGCGCCAGCAGCGTGGACTGATTCGGGACCAGTTGGCCGAGATCTCCATACCTCTGGCTCAGCTTGATCAGCAAAGTACGCAACTGCTGCGCGAGCTTCTTGAGAAGTACGACCGCAAAGGTCGGGTTACTCCGGAGAAGCGGGCAGAGCTGGAGGCGCGAACGCGCGAAGTACTGGGCAAGGTGCGCACGCTGAGCATGGGTATCCTGGAAGGGAAGGCGTCAGCACGTGAAGAGTTCAATCGCCTGTTCAAGGCGATATGAGGCCCCGCAAATCTGCGGGACAAGTGTTTTCGAGCGATCCATCGGCCAGGTCCTCCCGGCCGATGGTGAACATGCTCAGGCGATCTCGAAGCCCTCGTAGCCTTTCTCCTTGACCTCATCGCAAAGCTGTCGGTAGACACCCACGCCGCCGATATAGCCGAGCAGACGGTTCGTCTTGCCCTCAATATTGGCGCCGGTGTACCAGGATTTTGTCTTGGCTACCAAGGTCATGCTGGCCACTTCTTCATGATGGGCGATCCAGTTGGCTTCGGTTTCGGCGCTGGGTTCGATCTTCGTGGCCTGTTTGGCACGCACATGTTCGATGCAGTCGCTGATCCATTCCACTTGCTGCTGCAGGCAGGTCGGCGCATTGCAGAACGCAGCGGCCGGTGCCAGCGGTGCCATTGTCATGAACATGTTGGGGAAGCCGTGCACCTGCAGGCCCATGGTGCTGCGCAGGTCACGCTCCCACTCTTCTTTCAGAGAGATGTTGTCCCGGCCACGAATATCAATTCGGGTCAGCGCACCCGTTGCGGCGTCAAAGCCGGTGGCGAAGATCAGTACATCCAGATCGTACTCGCCGACAGAAGTGCGGATGCCTTTCTCGGTGATGGCTTCGATGGCTTCAGTGCGTAAATCGACCAGCGTCACATTGTCGCGGTTATAGGTTTCAAAATAGCCGTTCTCTAGAGGAACGCGCTTGGTACCGAAACCGTGATCGCTAGGCAACAGTTTCTCGGCCAGTGCCGGGTCCTTGATGCGTGGACGAATCTTGCTTTTGACGAAATCTGAAATTTCTTTATTGATGTCCGCGTCCATGAACACTTCCTTGAAGCCGGCCATCCAGAACTTCAAGGAGCCATCTGCCCACAATTCTTCCAGGCGGGCGAGCCGTTCGTCAGCAGGAACGTCGTGCCAGTCTCGCGGGTCAATGTCGGCATCAAAACCAACGAAGGTATTGCGAACCACTTCCCTGGTCGTTGGGTAGTTTTGCCGAATCTGTTCAAAGTCAGATTTGCTGTATTGGGGGTTGCGGATGGGAATCGCGTAATTGGGTGTGCGCTGAAAAACCGTGAGATGTGCTGCTTCAGGCGCAACACTCTGAATGACCTGTATGCCCGTGGCGCCGGTGCCGATGACGGCAAGCCGCTTGCCCTTGAGATCAACCCCTTCCCTGGGCCAGCGGGCGGTGTGCAGGGTCTTGCCCTTGAAAGCCTTGTTTCCAGCAAATGGCGGCGTGACAGGGGCCGATACCGTGCCGACGCAGGTCACCAGGAACTGTGCGCTGATTTTTTCGCCGGTGTCGGTCTGTATCAACCATCGCTGCGCGGCCTCATCCCACCGCGCGGACTCCACACGCGTACTGAGGGTGATGTCCTTGCGCAGGTCAAAGCGGTCAGCGACATGGTTCAGATACCGCTCCGCTTCCTGCTGCCCGGGATAGCGCTCTTGCCAGTCCCACTCGTCGAGGAGTTCGTCAGAGAACCAGAACTGATAGACGTGCGAGGGCGAGTCCGTGCGCGCGCCCGGATAGCAGTTCCAGTACCAGGTGCCGCCAACTTCAGGGGCGGCTTCAATGGCGCGGACCTTCATGCCCTGACCGCGCAGTTTGTGCAGTTGGTAGAGGCCGGAAAAACCAGCGCCGATGATGACGGCGTCGAGCAAAGTCGTTGCGCCGGTCGCGGAACGGGCGGCAGTCGCATTGGACGTGGACATGGGTGTTCTCCTCACTCCATTAGTTGAATCATCGCGGGAATCGGCAGTGCCTATGCATCCCATCTGAATTCATCATGCACCATGCAACAGAGCCGGAGTTGACTTTGCGCGCGTGATTGTTGTCATTATGCGCAAAAGCGAATCGGAGTCATGGGTGCCCGGAAACCTGATCAGAAGTGCCGTTCTCAGCGGTAGCGAGGCCTTGATTCAGTCGCATGGGAAGCGTGCGGCGGGAATCGCGCTGCGTGCCGGAATCCCCATGGAGGCCCTGCGTGATCCCGATATTCTGATTTCCGGAAGTGCTGCGATTCTGTTCTTCGAGATTGCTGCACAGACTTGTGAAAACCGGACCTGGGGCTTGCAGCTGTCGCGTAACGCAAGGTTGGCAGCGGTGCTGGGGCCCTTGTGGATTCTGCTCCACAACGCGCGCAATGTTCGTCAGATGCTGGAAGATTTTTCTGCCTACTTCGAGCTCTACAGTAGCGCCGCAGTCGTGACCTGGGAGAAGCGGCCGGGTGGCGGCGAGCTCAGTTGGTCGGCAGCAGCTGGAAAAGCAGTCAGCGACGTTCAGATGGCCGAGTTTTCGCTCAGCACCATCGGTCATGAAATTGCCTCGCATATGCCACACAACTGGACGCCCAAAGCAGTTGGATTCAGGCACGCAGCACCAAAGGATCTGCGGCTGCATCGCCAGCTGTTCTGTGAGGACGTCTTCTTTGATCAGGACCGCAATAGCCTGTTTCTGGATGACGCCACGCTCGATAGGCCGCTGCACAGTGCAGGTCATGCCCGCTCGCTGATACGAGGCGTCCTGCAGCACGAGAACGTGGTTGCACGGGCCTCACGTCTGCAAGTGGTGACCAACGTCGAGAGCATCGTGCGTGCGCTGTTGCCGTTCTCCGCCTGCACCTTGAAGGAAGTCAGTCAGGCCATGGGCTTGCCGACGCGCACTCTGCAGGAGCATCTGCAGCGAGCAGGCGGCAAGACTTTCAAGCAGATTAAAGACGGCGTTCGCGCGGATCTGGCCATGAAGTATCTGCAACATTCGCAGATGCCAGTGGGACAGATTGCCGACGTTCTGGGTTACGCGGATATCACGGCATTCAGTCGCTCATTCAGACGCTGGCATGGCCGTAGTGCGCGTGAAGTGCGCGCAACTTCGCTGCACTGACCCGTCCGTGCGAGTCAGCGCAGCGTTGCACTTTCTCTTATTCTTTTGGCGTGAGTTTGTCTTGCGTGCGCAGATCAAAGTCACTAGCGTCATGACGCTCATGTAACTGGTCTGAAAGCTCGCCAAAAGGCCGGTTGACCTTGCGTCCGCGTTGCGCAGCCGGCCGCTCTGATATCTGCGCGGTCCAGCGATTCACGTGCTTGTAGTCCTGCACGGACAAAAACTCACCCGCGTTGTAGAGCAGGCCGCGTGCAAGTGCGCCGTACCAGGGCCAAACGGCCATGTCCGCGATGGAATACTCCTTGCCGGCAAGATACTCGTGATGGGCAAGATGCTGGTCCAATACGTCAAGCTGTCGTTTGACTTCCATCGTGAAGCGATCTATCGGGTACTCCATCTTGCTTGGCGCATAGGCATAGAAGTGTCCGAATCCTCCGCCCAGATAGGGCGCGCTGCCCATCTGCCAGAACAGCCAGTTCAGGGCTTCGGTCCGACTCGCATGATCCTTTGGAAGGAACGCGCCAAACTTCTCTGCGAGGTAGAGCAGGATGGAGCCGGACTCAAAGACTCGGGTGGGCTCCGCGGTGCTGTGATCCACCATCACCGGAATCTTGGAGTTGGGGTTGATCTTCACGTAGCCGCTGGAGAACTGATCACCTTCATTGATGTTGATCAGCCAGGCGTCGTACTCCGCACCGCTGTGCCCGGCAGCGAGCAGTTCTTCGAACATTACGGTGACTTTCACGCCATTGGGCGTGCCCAGCGAATACAGCTGAAACGGATGTCTCCCAACCGGGAGCTCCTTGTCATGCGTCGCACCCGCGATGGGGCGATTGATGTTGGCGAACTGACCGCCGCTTTGCTTGTTCCAGGTCCAGACCTTGGGCGGGGTGTAGCTGTCGTCAGCGGACTTGTTCTCTGGCGTGCTCATGGTTCAGTCTCTCTGTTCAAGGATGAAGGAGTTAATTGCGGCGATTGTTATCGGCAGTCGCCAGCTCAAGTTTGCGTGCGGATAAACAACATCAGGCTCCTGCAAGCTTGAGTTGCTGGTCGACCAATGGCAGATAACCTTGGCCGAAGAGTCGCAAATGTACCAGTGCCGGCCAAAGCCGGTAGATGGCCAGGCGTTGTTCATGGCCAGGCTGTGCGCTGCCATAAGCGTCAAAGAACGCAGCGCCGGGAACATCAAACAGTTGCAGCATCGCGATGTCCACTTCCGCATCGCCGTAATAGCAGGCGGGGTCAATCAATGCCGCGAGCGATTGGCCCTGCATCAGAATGTTTCCACTCCATAGATCACCGTGTAGCAACGCAGACGAAGGCTTTGCAGGCAGGCGATTGGGCAGATCTTGCGCCAGGGCTTCAATGCGTCTTCCGATCTCAGGTGGCAGTGCTGGCAAATGCGGCCGCAAGCGACATTGCGCCCAGAAATTGGGCCAGTTGTCATGCCAGGTGTTGGTAATGCTGAGTCCGCCAAATGCGTAGTTCTGCTGCCATCCGTAGCGTGGTGCCGTGTTGGCATGCAGCCCTTGCAGCGCCAAGCCCAGACTGGCCCAGCCGCTTCTGAGTGATCCGCTGGTCTCAATCCAGGATAGTGCCAGCACTGTATCGTTTGCCCCAAGCACGGTGGGCGCAGGTGCGCCGCCTTCGCTGATGCAACCGAGCATCTGCGCTTCGATCATCGGCAGGGGCCCGTTCTTGAACACGACCCGGCTGCCATCGTCGAGTTCGGCGCAGATGATGTCGGAGAGATCTCCGCCGGCCAGCGGTGTTTCGCTGCGCACCGAGCGATGAAGCAGCGAAGCACCCTGCTGTGCCAGTGGGCTCACATCAGCTTCCCTTGAGTTTCCTGACCAGCGCCGCTGCACCCGCACTGACATCGCGCCAGGTTGTTTCAAAGCCGTCTGCATCGCCGTAGTAGGGGTCGGCCACATCGCCGCCCTGATTCTCGACATGGTCCAGCAACAGGCTCAGTTGTGCGGCTGAATCTGCGGGCTTCAGATCATGTAGGTCAGCAAGGTTCTGCCGGTCCATTGCAACGATATGGGAAAAGCGTGCGAAGTCGGCAGCGTTGACCTGTCGTGCGCGATAGCGGCTGATGTCCTGCCCATGCTTGCGGGCCACCGCCTGTGCGCGCGCATCAGGCGCATGCCCGATGTGCCAGTCGCCTGTACCTGCCGAATCAATCTCAATGCGCAGACCAGCATGTGCGGCTTCTGCGCGTAGCGCAGCTTCGGCCAGTGGTGAGCGACAGATGTTTCCCAGGCAAACCAGCAGGACGGATGTGGTTTCATTCGGCATGCGAATATTCTCGTGATTGATTCGGGTGGCAGCGAGCGTCTCTATTCTAGTTGCCATGACGTGATCGTTCTCACATCGGCGATGCCCAATGTGGAACTGCATGCCAATGAGTTCGCTAAAGTAAGGGCAGTTGCCGGACAGACTGACGCTTGGGGAGAGCCAATGCGCCGCAGAAGCAAACATCTTCAGAACACATGCGCCCTCATCGGCGCGTTTATGCTGCTTGGGCAGGGTACGGCGATATCGTCGGAGTCATCACAACGCCCGGTAGCGGAGCCTCAGTTGCGCATGAGTTCCGGACTCGCGCATCAGCCTGCTTCATTGCCACCACCCCCGGCGGTGGAAGACGTGCCGGGATTGGTTCGCTATTACCTGAAGGAACATCCGCGCCTCAAGCCGCCGCCCGAAGCGATAGAGGCCATGGCCCGTTACTACTGCAGTGAGCATCCGCAGCTGCCGATGCCTGCAGGTCTGATGCGGCGCATGTACCAGTACTACGCGGTTGAAAACCCCAATGCGCGTCCGCCGGAAGGATTGTGGGCCCGGATCGACGAGGATCGTCGTCGCGCTTCAAGTCATGGTGTTGCACCCGAGTGGAGTGACGGCAGGCATGTCTTTGATGGCCCGCGGCAGATGCCCGATGAGCGCGAGAAAGCCAAGCCCGCACCAGTGCTCATGCCGGCTCCAGACCCCGTTGCCGCGCCAGATGAGCCGGAGCCAGATTCATCGCCGGAACCAACCCCCGTCGCTGAGCCTGTGGCAGGGGATGGAGATGAGCAGGAACAGGTTCCCGCAACCGCGCCAGTACCTGCACCTGCACCAACTCCAGCACCAGAAGTCGTAACAGCGGGCGAGGCCGACAAAGTGCCGGTTCAAACCCCTGTCGCCGGCGGTGCGGCGTCTGCGGCGACAGACTGGACGCCCGTCGCGGTGACGCAGCTCAGTGAGGAGGAGCTCAAATCCTCCGACCCGATTCAATTGCGCGCTGTGGTGTCCCTGCAACGCAGTGTTTCGCAGCTCGAAGCTTTCCTGCGCGAAGAGTTCAGAAAGGATGACGCGGATGCAGTGCCGGGCGCCGCACGCCCGACCCAGTTGGCTGCTGAAAACTGGAACAATTTTGTCGAGATTGGCGCCTATGTCCGAAACTGCCCCGAATTCATGCAGTGCGACGCGCTCAATGAACGGCGAAGCTTCAACCCGGACCTGATGTCCTGGGTGTGGAATCTTTCTCTTAAGCCTGAGATCGAGGCCACGCAGGACTCCGGCATCCTGCACGTGGAGTTTCGGGGTTTTGACCAGGCCAGCACCACGCAGGGCGAGGGCGTTTTGATCGAGGCCATTCCGGTGGTGCGGCTGAAATTCCGCCTCGAATGCGACGGTCCCTGTGTGCAGGGCAAGTTGAAGGCGGTTGCGGAATCGCTGGAGGTGACCAAGGGCATCCTTGGCAGCCTGCAAGGTATCCTGATTTCCGTCGGGGCCATTGTTGCCCTGCTTGCAGGCTGGTTTGGCTTTCGCCGCAAGAAGACGACGGACGCGGCCTGAAGTCTCAGGCAGCTCAGAGCCCCTGGCTTAGTCCTTCGACGAAACGGTGCAGGCCGCGTTTCACGCGTTGATGAAATTTCTCATCAACGTAGGGCGCCAGTGTCATCGCTATCAGTTCGAGGCCATGTGCAATTGATGCCTGGTCCACACGCTCGTTGACGCGATAAAACTCTGCATGACGAGGCCATCCGTTCCACAGTACCCACATGTTCTCCGCAAGATTCACGCAATCCTTATCACTTGCGTGCACAGCGCCAGGGGCACGCGTAACTACTTTCTGAATGATTCGCCGCACCATGTCCATGCCCTCGATGCTGAACTCCCTATACTCCTTGGCCAGTTCCGGATCGCGTTGCGTCAGTTCGAGCGCTGACGACACCATGAATCGATAGCGCCACAGCACCATCGCGCCTTCAGAGTAATAAGTGACCAGCTGAGCTTCGTCGACCTCGCCGCTGGCGGGCAGCGAAAGTGTCTCGGAGAGTTCCTTGCGGAGCCGGCGAAGTACCTCGCGGACAATCTCTTCCCGGTTGGCGAAGTGGTAGTAGAGGTTGCCCGGACTGATCTTGAGATGTTCGGCAATCTGCGAGGTGCCGACACCGCCGCCTTGTTCGCCCATCAGTGCAATCGCGGTCTCAATAATGCGCTCGCGATTACTGACGCGTCTCTCCTTCATTCGTTTCCTGGGCTCCTGATTCATGCGTGGTCTGAGGGCGCGGTTGTCTCTTCCGCCTATTGACATTCTCCCAGAATGGAGTAAAAAGTCTAATTAGAGTGTTTACTCTAATAAAGAAATAGCGGCTCAGATGGCCCGCAGACAATTCGGAGCGAGATCAAAATATGGAAAAAATACTTGCAGGACGCAGGATTATTGTGACCGGCGCCGCTACTGGTATTGGTCAGGCCGCAGCGCGTGCCATCTCTGCGCAGGGCGCCGCCGTGGCGCTCTGGGATATCGACGGCGAAGCTGTCGCGGCTCTGGCCAAGGAACTGACAAGTGAGGCCGCTCCTTGCGTGGGGATCGGTGTGGATGTGGTCTCCAACGCGGCCGTATCGCAGGCGATGGCTCAAACTCTGCACGCCCTTGGTGGTGTTGATGGTGCGTTCAATAATGCCGGCATCGGTGCTAAATCCGTGCCCATCGACGAGATTGATGAGGCGGACTTCGATCGTATTGTCGGGGTCAATCTGAAAGGTGTCTGGCTGTGCATGAAGCATCAGATTGGGCAGATGAAAGCGGGTAACGGTGGCGCCATCGTCAACAACGCTTCGGTCGCCGGTCTGGTTGGCTTCCAGGGGCAGGCCGGTTACTCGGCCACCAAGCATGGCGTTATAGGGCTGAGCAAATCAGCCGCCGTGGAATGTGCCCCCGTCAAGATTCGCGTCAATGCCGTCTGTCCCGGCGCGGTTCGCACGCCCATCCTTCGACATCTCGAAGCCGCTGGTGTGACAGAGGCCATGCTTGAGTCGATGTCGCCTCAGGGGCGAATCGCGGAACCCTCTGAAATTGCGGAAGCCGTCGTTTGGCTTCTTTCTGAAAAATCCAGTTTTGTCACCGGCGCCGCAATGCCGATCGATGGCGGCTGGACCACCCAATAATTCCGCACAGGAGAGATACATGAGCGACGCACAAGAAATTCCGTCCGTCCCCGGTGGCGACTGGTGTGGGGCCGATCCTTTCGAGCCCAGCTTCCGTGACGATCCCTATCCCGCACTGAATGGTTTGCGAGAAAGGGATCCGGTCAATCTGACACCCGTGGGAACCTGGCGCATCAGTCGATACGACGATGTGATGAAGATTTTTCGTGAGGCCAAGACCAGCCAGACGCTGTCCAACGGCGAATCTCCCAACTTCGATCCGCTGGACAAGCGCGGCAGCTTTCTCGAGTTCATGCTCAACAAAGATGGCGACGAGCACATGCGCCTGCGCAGGCTGGCGACGCTGACCCTGAACCCCAAGACCGCTCGATTGATGGAGGATGAAGTCAAGCTGACGGTCAAGGATTCCATGGACGCCGCGCTTGAACGCGGCGGCATGGATGTGGTTCCTCACATGGCGCACAACGTGCCCTCGCGCATGGTCTGCAAGATCATGGGGATTCCGGAAAGTGATCGCGAAAAATTCAATGAATGGACCGCGGCGCGCACTAATGCATTCTTCGCCAAGTTCCTGCCGCCGGAAGTCCAGCAGCGCACGCGTGACGCCGGAAATGCCATGGCGGATTACTTTGAGGCGCTGCTGCCGGAGCGGCGCAAGAACCTGGGCGATGATCTGATCAGCACCATGATCAAGGCCAATGATGCTGCCGACAAACTCGACGATGATGCACTGATCATTCAGGCCATCGGCATCATCATCGCCGGCTATGAGACCACCATCGGCCTGATCGGCAATGGCATGCGCGCCCTGATGGATCACCCGGATCAGATGAACAAGCTGCGCGAAAAGCCGGAGCTGATCAACAACGCGGTCAACGAGATCCTGCGTTTCGATGCACCGATCCTGTTCAACTGGCGTGTGCTGGAAGAGCCCTACGAGGTCGGCGGCAAGACCTTGCCTGCAGACGCCGTCATCTGGCAGATGCTCGCCTGTGCCAATCATGATCCGGCTCGGTTCGAGAATCCGGATGTCTTTGATATCGAGCGCAAGGATGTGGCGCACCAATCCTTTGGTGGCGGTGTTCACCACTGCATAGGCAATACGCTCGCGCGCATGGAGGCGCGTCACGCTTTCACCGAATTTGTCCAGCGCACCAAAGGTCTGAAGATCGAGCAGGGCAAGCTCGAATGGTCGCACTCGTTTTTCCGCGTCATGGCATCACTGCCGATCACTTTCAAATAAATCTATTGAGGAGATATTTCATGAGCGAACCCAAACTCGAAACCCGCTGGCTGGCCTCCCTCGTCGGGTCCATTCCCGAGCCGGTCATGCCCAGCGCAAACATGATGGTCTTCAATGTGCTCGACGCAGAGCTCAAGAGCCCTCGGATCAATGCCAAGGCCATGGGCCCGAGCGGTGACTGGGTGCAGGTTCAGCCCAACGGAAACTGGATGCTCGACGTCAGGTTGATGATGAAAGCTGACGATGGCGAAGTGATCTACCTGTTCTACAACGGGGTCCTGAAAATGACGCCAGAGCTCGGCCAGAAAATGGCAAATGGCGAAGAAATTCCAGGCGATCAAATGTACTTCCGCAGCGCGCCGTACTTCCGCACCCAGTCCAAGAAATACGCCTGGCTCAATGACATCCTTGCGGTTGGAAAAATGACCAGCTTTGGCGGCGGCAACGTCGTGTACGATCTCTTCGAGGTTCTGTGAGCGGCGCGGCGCCCCAGCCGCGGATACTGATCGTCGGTGCCGGCATGTCCGGCATGCTGCTGGCGATCAAGCTGACCGAGGCGGGTCTGGATAATTACCAGATCTATGACAAGGCATCGGAGATCGGTGGCACCTGGCGCGAGAACACTTACCCAGGTGTCGCTTGTGACGTGGCCGCACACTACTACACCTACCAGGACGCTCCCAACGCAGAGTGGAACACGCGCCTCCCACAGGGGCCAGAAATCCAGCAGTACCTGCTGGGTGTCGTGGAGAAGCATCAACTACGCAAGCGCATCGCCTTCAACAAGGAAGTGGCTGATGCCCGCCACGACGGCGAACAGTGGACGGTGACCTTCAAGGATGGTCAGACGGAGCAGGCAGATTTCGTGATTGCCTGCTGCGGCCTCCTGCACCATCCCCGGTATCCGAATGTGCCGGGGCTGGAAGATTTTGCGGGAGCCAAGTTTCATTCAGCGCGTTGGGATCATTCCGTGCCGCTCGAAGGCAAGCGGGTTGGGGTTCTGGGGACGGGTTCAACCGGTGCACAGATCATCTCCAAGCTATCCCAGCGGGAGCTGGAGCTGAAAGTATTCCAGCGCACGCCACAATGGATTTTTCCCTTGCCGGATCGCCGCTATAACGCCGTTGACAAGGCCTTGATTCGTTACTTCCCGGGTGTTGCCAAGCTGATTCATCACACATACCGGGTGGCTTTCGAGAATCTGTTTGCCAAAGCGGTACTCAAGCCCAATTGGCAGCGTCGGTTAATGAGCTGGCTTTGCAAATGGAATCTGAACACGGTGAAGGATCCGGAGCTGCGTGCCAAACTCACGCCGGACTACCAGCCTTTATGCAAGCGTCTGGTGATGAGCATGGAGTTCTATCCTGCCATTCAGCGCAAGAATGTCGAGCTGATCGTTGAGGATATAGATCACATCGAGGCCCGGGGCATTGTGACCAAGGACGGCAAACTGCACGAGATCGATGTGCTGGCGATGGCGACCGGATTCGATGCGCATGCCTATTTCCGACCCCTGGAACTGCACAATGCTCAAGGCCAGCGTCTCAGCGAAGTCTGGAAAGACGGGCCGTTCGCGCTGCGTACAGTGGCTGTGCCCGGGTTTCCGAATTTTTTCTTTACGCTGGGGCCGCAAAGTCCGATTGGCAATTTCTCTGCCATCAGCATTTCCGAAACGCAGATTCACTACATCATGGAGTGCATCAAGCTGCATCGCGATGGAAAGGTCAAAACCCTCCATCCCAAGATGCAGGCAACGGACAAGTTCAACGCATTTGTTCGTGCTGCCATGCCGGACACGATCTGGGTGACGGGTTGCACCAATTGGTACATGAGCAAGAACGGCGTTCCCTCCGCCTGGCCCTACAGCGGTGCGCGCTTCCGCAAGGAGCTGCGTGCGCCGGACCTGTCGGAGTTTGAAGTCACGACCTGAGCTGGCGCTGGCCGCCGGATCTTTCTAACTGGAGTCAACATGAAAAACCAACGCGTGGTGTTGGCCAGTCGCCCTGTCGACGCGCCAACGCCAGAAAACTTTCGTCTTGAAGAAGTCCCGGTGCGCGAGCTCGAGGACGGAGAGGTATTGATCAAGACCTTGTATCTATCCCTTGATCCCTACATGCGCATGCGCATGAATGATGGTGACTCCTATGCCGATCCGGTCAAGATTGGCGAAGAAATGTTTGGCGGCATGGTGGGCAGAATCCTCAAGTCGCGCCGCAAAGGATTCTCCGAAGGAGACCTGGTCACTGGCTATACCGGCTGGCAAAGCCTGGCCATCACCAGCGATCCAACGCTCGCCAGGTTGCCCAGCGATATGGCACAGCCCTCTCTGGCGCTGAGCCTGCTCGGCATGCCCGGCTTTACCGCGCATTACGGGCTCTTGAAACTGGGCAAGCCCAAGGCCGGCGAAACCGTCGTCGTTGGTGCAGCCACCGGTGCAGTGGGAACCGTGGTCGGCCAGATCGCCAAGCTCAAGGGTTGCCGGGTTGTGGGTATTGCCGGAGGCAGCGAGAAGTGCGCATTTGCAGTCGACAGCCTTGGCTTTGACGCGTGCATCGATCACCGCTCCCCCGACTTCCGGAAAGACTTGAAAGCAGCCTGTCCGGACGGCGTTGATGTCTACTTCGAGAACGTCGGCGGTGATGTGCTGCGCGCCGTGCTCCCGCTGCTCAATGAGTTTGCACGTGTGCCTCTTTGCGGCGTGATCGCATGGTACGACGGCGAGAAGAGCGGCAAGCCGGTGCTCGCTGCTGAGGTGATGACCACAATGCTGGTCAAGCGTATTGAAATGACCGGATTCGTGATCCTTGATCAGTACGCTGATCATTACGCCGAATTCGCGCGTGACATGCAGGGCTGGGTCGCCAGCGGAAAAATGACGATTCGTGAAGATGTTGTCGAAGGCCTAGCCAATGCGCCCGAGGCGTTCATAGGTCTTCTGAAAGGAAAGAACTTTGGAAAGTTAGTCGTGCGCGTTGCAAGCGACGACGGCATCTGAAGCAGATCTAAGAGGCTGAATATGAGTACCTGTCAAATCACATTTATCGAGCACGATGGCGAGTCGCGTGTGGTCCAGGCACAGGAGGGACAAACCCTGATGCAGGCTGCAATTGATAACGGCGTGACTGGCATCGTCGCCGAATGCGGTGGTGCCCGCGTCTGCGGTACCTGCCACTGCTACCTTGACGAGCCCTGGCTCAGCGCATCTGGAGAGCAGGAGGAAGACGAGAAAATGCTGGTTGAATTTTCTGAAAACTATCGCCAGGAGAGCAGCCGCCTGAGCTGCCAGATCGAGGTCAGCAAGGCGCTCGATGGCATGGTCGTCAAACTGCCGGTGTCACAGCCATGAGCAATGATTCCCTGCTGTTATCACGACGCGACCTGGAATTCATGCTCTACGAATGGCTCGATGTAGAGTCGCTGACCCAAGCGGCCCGTTTCGAGGATCACTCAAGAGAAACGTTCGACACGGTGCTCGACACCTACGAGCGAATTGCTGTCGACCTGTTTGAGCCTCACTACCAGAAGTCCGATCGTGAGGAGCCGGCGTTCGTCGAAGGCAAGGCCAAACTGATTCCGGAGATTTCGACCGCGCTGAAAGCGGTAGCGGAGTCGGGCCTGATGGCGGCCGGGCACGACTATGATCGTGGTGGCATGCAGTTGCCTTCGATCATCGAACGCACCGGCATGGCTTATCTGCAGGCCGCCAACGTAGGCACCGCCGCGTACCCATTCCTCAGCATTGCAAATGCCAATTTGTTAGCCGCATTGGCCAGCGAAGCGCAGATCAAGCGCTTCGCAGAGCCGACGCTGAGAGGCGAGTTCTTCGGAACCATGTGTCTGTCCGAGCCACAGGCGGGTTCATCACTGTCAGACATCAAGACGCGCGCAGAATTTGAGTGTGAGTCCGAGTTAGGGCCGCAGTACCGCATCACCGGTAACAAGATGTGGATCTCTGCTGGTGAGCACGAGATTACGCGCAACATTGTGCATCTGGTGCTGGCCCGAGAGGTGGCTCAGGACGGCAGCTCCGTGCCTGGCGTCAAGGGTCTTTCCCTGTACATCGTGCCGAAATTCCTCGTCAATGAAAGCGGCAGCAACGGTGAACGCAATGACGTTGTGCTGGGCGGCCTGAATCACAAGATGGGTTATCGCGGCACCACCAATTGCCTGCTCAACTTCGGCGAAGGCCGCGAGCATCAGCCCGGCGGACGAGGTGGCGCGGTTGGCTATCGCATTGGTGAGGCCGGCAAGGGCATGGCCTACATGTTCCACATGATGAACGAGGCGCGTATTGGCGTGGGTCTTGGTGCTACGGCGCTGGGCTACACCGGCTACCTGCATTCGCTCAAATACGCGCGGGAACGGCCGCAGGGTAGAAGCGTCAAGGACCCGAGCACGCCGCAGCAGGCGATCTCGGAACATGCAGACGTCAAGCGCATGATCCTGGCACAGAAGGTCTACGCCGAAGGCTCGATGGCGCTGAACATGTACTGCTCTCTGCTGATCGATCAGATGACGGTATGCGACGATGAGGCGCAGAACCAGCAGATGCATCTGTTGCTTGAGATTCTGACCCCGATTGCCAAGAGCTGGCCCTCACAGTGGTGCGTGGTCGGCAACGACATGGCCATCCAGATTCACGGCGGCTACGGCTATACCCGTGAGTTCAAGGTTGAGCAGTTCTATCGCGATAATCGCCTCAATCCGATTCATGAAGGGACGCATGGCATTCAAGGCCTGGACCTGTTGGGTCGCAAGGTGGTGATGAGCAATGGCGCGGCCCTGAAGATTCTCAGTGAGCGAATACAGCAGACCATCGCGCGGGCCGCTCAGTCTTCACGCCACGAGCAGATGGCGCAGTCCGCCATCCTGTCCGAGAAACTGCAGCAGCTTGGCGAAGCCACCCAGACCCTGCTTGGATGCGCAGACATCTCCGCAAGGTTGGCCAATGCCACTGCCTACCTCGAGGCGTTCGGGCACATCGTGCTGGCCTGGATATGGCTCGAACAGGCGCTTGCCTGCGGTGAATCAGACGGTGATTTCCATGCTGCCAAGCGCAACGCCTGCAAGTTCTTCTTTACCTACGAACTGCCGCGCGTTGAACCTCAGCTGGCGCTGCTCAAGACCCTGGATCGAACCACGCTGGACACACCGGACAACTGGCTATGAATGCACAGACATTGGCTTCTCCGTTTGATCTGCGCGGACGAACCGCACTGGTAACGGGTGGCTCGCGAAATCTCGGCCTGCAGATGGCCAAGGCGCTCGGTTTGCAGGGTGCGCGCGTCATCATTACAGCGCGAAAGCAGGCCGAACTTGAATCAGCCACCGCAGAGCTCATCCACCTCGGCATCGAGGCCAGCTGGATTGCAGCAGATGTCTCCAAGGAGGATGAAATCAACCGTCTTTCCGAGCAGGCGCTGAAGCAAGCCGGTGAAGTGCACATCCTGGTCAATAACGCTGGAAACACCTGGGGTGCCCCAGCTGAAGATTATCCGGTGGAAGGTTGGGACCGAGTGTTCAACCTCAACGTTCGCGGTCAGTTCCCGCTGACGCGAAACCTCGCCAAGCAATCCATGATTCCTGGCCGTTACGGACGCATCATCAACATCGCGTCGGTGGGCGGACTGCAGGGCACGATGCCCGATGTCATGCAGGCCATTGCCTACAACAGCAGCAAGGGCGCGCTGATCAACTTCACACGTGCGCTGGCAGCCGAGTGGGGGCACTACGGCATTACCGTCAATGCCTTGGCGCCCGGATTCTTCCCGTCCAATCTCACCAATGGATTGATTGATGCGGTTGGCAATGAGCGCATGACAGCCAATGTTCCAATGGGCCGACTCGGCGGTGATGAAGATCTGATCGGACCTGTTCTGATGTTTGCATCCGAAGCGGGGCGCTATGTCACGGGACAGATTCTGGCAGTTGATGGCGGTGCATCTATCGTCTGAACGTTGATCAACAGCGGCGCGAAGAGCATCGCGTTCTGGTGCAGGAAAGGGGAAAGATTCATGGAAGCTTTTGCAACATCGGAAAGACGTGCAGATGAGCTGACGCATCGCGATGCCTCTGCGCGCTCACAAGTCGCCGCCGAGCCTGCCAAAGCCAGGACTTCGCAAGGCAAGGCGCGGCCCTGGCAGTATCGGCGCGACGAGTCACGAGGGCGCGAATCCGTTTCGAGTCTGGCCATGGCCTGTAAGCGCTCGGGCCATGAAGACGGCGCCATGGATGGTGTCTCCGACCCGGCTGCACCAGACGGAATGATGCATTCCGATCCTGCCAGGAACGATGGCCTTGCCGAGCCTCTGAGTCCGCGTGAACTGGAAGTGCTGGTGGCCATTTGCGAAGGTGAATCCAATCGCGAGATCGCGAGCAAGTTGGCTATCCGGGTTGGAACAGTGAAATACCACACTGCCCATATTTTCGGAAAGCTGGGTGTCTTGCGTCGCACTCAGGCGGTGGCTGTAGCGATCTATCTGGGACTGGTCCGGCCTGAATGGCCACGCCTGCGCCCGGTGGCATGCCGCCAGGATCATCTGGAGTGATGCGTCCCTGAATTGCTTGCGTGAAGAGAAAGCCGTATGACTGTCGTGCAACTTTCTGACAAGAAGTCTGAGCCAGAAATTGGCAGTCGCGCCGAGCTTGAGAAGCTTTCCGCGCCATCGCTCGCCTTGCAGCTCAGGGACGGACCGAGTGCAACCCTGTCGTGGTTGATATCGCAGACATCACTGAACTTCGCACCCGGTCTTTTTGACAAATGGCCACGCGGTGACGGGCATCCAGTGCTGGTCGTGCCAGGCTTTCTCGCCGGCCGTGCCTCCACGCAGGTGTTGCGACGTTTTCTTCGACGACAGGGCTATTTCGTTCATGACTGGCATGGTGGCCGCAATCTCGGCATTCGTCATGGGATGATCGACAGACTGGCGGGACGATTGCGCGAGATCCACGCGCAACACCAGCGCCGGATTTCCATCGTCGGGTGGAGTGCAGGGGGCATTTACGCACGCGAACTGGCGCGCCGACACCCCGAACTCGTGCGCTGCGTCATCACACTGGGCAGTCCGATTCGCGGCAATCCGAAGGCAGCATCAATCTGGTGGCTGTATTCAATGCTCAATACGCGCACGCCGCAACAACGCGCTGCGCTCGAGCCGGAGGCTCGCCGCCTGACCGAGCAGCCTCTGCAAGTGCCGACCAGCTGCCTGTTCAGTCGCGCCGATGGTGTCGTTGCCTGGCAACGGTGTACGAGCCTGCCGGGGCCAAGAACCGAAAACATCGAGGTGCAGGCGACGCATCTTGGACTGGGCAACAGCCTGGAAACCCTTTTCGTAATCGCTGATCGACTGGCGCAAGAGGAAGGTTCCTGGCGTGCCTTTTCACCCTCACCAGATGATCGTCCCAATCCAGACTGAGACTCCAATATGAACACCGCCCGCATCAGCGCTTTTGACTCGCTATTCCTGCTGGGAGAATCGCGGCAAATCATGATGCATGTAGCGGGCATGATGATCTTTGAGCTTCCCGAAGGCGCATCTCCGGATTATCTGCGTCAGCTTGGGCAGCGGATGAAGGACAGTGCGGCGCTCTTTCCACCCTGGAATCGGCGCCCGACAATGCCTGATGCCTTGTGGAATCCAAGGAATCGCTGGAAAGAAGAAGCCGACGTGGACATGGACTACCACGTGCGTCGTCTGGCCCTGCCAGCACCCGGGGATGAACGCGAACTCGGCGTGCTGATTTCGCGCCTGCACAGCAATCCACTCGACTTTTCGCGTCCGCTGTGGGAGGTGTATGTCATCGAGGGCCTTGAGCGAAACCGCTTCGCGATTTACACCAAGGTTCATCACGCGCTCATGGATGGATACACCGCCGTGCGATCCATGTCCCGTGCACTGGCCAGCACCCCGGAAGAACCAGCGCGTCCATTTTTCTTTTCCGAGCCGCCTGAGCGGCGACCGACTCCGAACTACCCCGCGATCAAGTTCAATATCGGCCGCATGAGCAAAGCGCCGGTCGAGCAGGTCCAGTCGACTTATCACGCCGCTTCCGCTTTGGCGCGCTTCTGGCAGCGCGATCGAAGCGAAGCGAACAAGGATCTGGTGTCCTCATGGGAGGCGCCGATGACCATCCTGAATCAGCGTATTGGCCGCAATCGGCGTTATGCCACCCAGCAGATTGCATTGGCGGATGCCAAGGCTCTGGCAAAGCAAAACGGCGGCACGCTCAACGACGTCGTTATCGCGCTCTGTGCAGGCGGCCTGCGTCGCTATCTGATGGAGTTCGGCGACCTGCCGGAAAAACCTCTGGTGGCCATGGTCCCCGTCAATATCCGGCCCAAGGATGACCCGGGGGGCGGTAACGCGGTTGGCACCATTCTCGTATCCATGGCCACGCATCTTGAAGATCCTGCTGAGCGCCTGCGCGCCATCATTGCGTCGAGTCGCGCGGCCAAGGCGCAGCTCGAAGGCATGTCCACCAGCGCGATCATGCAGTACAGCAGCTTGCTGATGGCCCCATTCGGTGCGCAGGCAGCGCTCGCTTACATGGGCGTTCGAGCGCCGATTCCATTGGCCTTCAACCTGATCATTTCCAATGTCCGCGGTTCGAACGAGCCGCAGTACCTCGACGGCGCCCGCGTCGAAGCCGTCTATCCGGTTTCCATTCCGACCCACGGGACCGCGCTCAACATCACGGTGCAGAGTCATGTTGAGAGCCTCAATTTCGGATTCGTGGGATGCCGGGACACTGTGCCCAGTTTGCAGAAGCTGGCCGTATTTACCGGTCAGGAAATGCGGGCATTGCAGCAGGCGCCAGTGTCCTGAAAGAAAGCTTGCCAGCGGTGATCCCTGATCAAAGCCGCGCCCACAACAACAGGAGAATTTGAATGAAAGCTGTTCGCGTCATGCAACCCGCCGGTCTGGACAATCTGCGGCTGGTCGAGATGGATAAACCCAGTCCGGGTCGCGGAGAAATTCTGGTCAAGGCGGCAGCCAGTTCGCTGAACTATCACGATTACGTCGTCGTCGTTGGCGGCCGGCCTGCCGAAGACGGTCGGATTCCCATGTCTGACATGGCCGGTGAAGTGGTCGAGGTAGGCGAGGGTGTCTCCGAGTTCAAGGTGGGCGACAAGGTGATGA
Organism: uncultured Panacagrimonas sp.; assembly: GCA_963975245.1. Taxonomy (GTDB): domain Bacteria; phylum Pseudomonadota; class Gammaproteobacteria; order Nevskiales; family Nevskiaceae; genus Panacagrimonas. The sequence goes on from CAXBFJ010000009.1 coordinate 73,173, forward strand.
GCATGGTGTTTCCCACTTGGTTGTCGGGCGAACCCACGGACGCCAACACCTGGGGCTGTATAGCCGGAGACACGGTGGATGGTTCGGCTAGCGAGTTTGTCTGTGGGCTGGAAGCCGCGTTTACGCGAATCCCGCGTGGTTACAGTCTTGAGCAGGCTGCAACATTGCCGTGCGCCGCTTTGACGGCCTGGCGAGCGTTGTTTGTAGAGGGCCAACTGCAGTCTGGCGAGACGGTGCTGATACAGGGGACGGGCGGCGTTTCGATATTTGCACTGCAAATGGTCAAGGCCGCCGGCGGCATTGCCATCGTCACCTCTTCTTCGGATGAAAAGCTCGAAAAGGCGCGTGCACTGGGCGCAGACCACCTGATCAATTACAAGAAGAACCCCCAATGGGGCGAGGCTGCGGCCAAACTCTGCGAACGCGACGGGGTAGATCACGTGCTCGAACTTGGCGGCCCCGGTACGCTGGATCAATCCATCGCCGCCTGCCGCACACGCGGTCATATTTCGCTAATCGGCATTCTCACAGGCTGGAAAGGCGAGGTTTCTACTGCCGCCATGATGATGAAACAGCAGCGCATGATCGGCATTACCGTGGCGTGTCGCGAAGACCAGCAGGCCATGGTTCGCGGCATTGAAAGCACCGGCATCATGCCGGTCATCGACCGCAGTTTTGCGCTGGACGAAATTGCCGAGGCTTTCCGTTATCAGGAAAGCCAGAAGCACTTTGGAAAAATCGTTCTGCGTTACTAGGCCTCAGCCCGTGATGGCCCGTCTTGCTGCAGAAATTCGGTGGTGAGACGGGCGATGGTTTCAGGCTGATCCAGTGGAATCCAATGCCCGCCGGGAATAACTTCTACCTTGAGGGGGGCGTTGACGAACCTGCTCGAGCCGCGCATCTGACGTTCTGTGAGATACGCGTCTTGCTGGCTCCAGATGCCCAGAACCGGGCATTGCGCAGCGGGGTAGGTCTTGAACAGAAGGTCTTTCATGTTGGCGCGGTACAGGTTCAGCGTTGCGGTGAAGCGACCGGGCCGGCGCATGCGCTCCATAACTTCTGAAATTTCTGGATGCAGGGAGAGCAGTCTGGAAAGACTTGTAGGGCCGTCGCGGAGCATGAGGTACTCGGTAACGCCGCGGAGTTGGAAGAAAAGCGTGTACCAGCCGCGCAATTTCTGCTCCAGACCTGCATGAGCATAAGAGCTGGGGTGGCCTACCGACACGGCGACGAGTCGGCTGACGCGCTGCGGAAAATAAATGCTCAGGTACCAGGCCAGAACTGCGCCCCAGTCGTGACCCACAAGCGCGACTTTGTTGATATTCAGCTGATCAAGTAGGGCGATGAAGTCCGCAGTCACTTCGGACATGCGGTAGGCAGCGACGCTGCTAGCCATGGCGGAATCGCCGTGACCCACCGTATCGGGCGCAATGCAGCGGTAACCCGCTTCTCGCAGGTGCCCCATCACGCCAGACCACATTTCCGCCTTGTCCGGAAATCCATGCAAGAGCAGGACGACAGGCTTGTCCGTGGCCTCAGGGGCGGTGTCCAGATAGGACAGCGACAGACCGCGATTCTGGTAGCTCAAACGTGTGAAGTCAGCCATGGAAACCGGGAGCATCTGTTGGAAAATCCTGCTGGCAGGATCAATCAGGAATGTCGGGGCGGTCTGGCATGCTCAGGCCGCCCCGACACGGACCTCTTAGTTGGGTAAGCCAGTGATGGACTTCACTTCCATGAAATCCTTCAGGCCATGCAGGCCAGCTTCGCGACCATTGCCGGACTGCTTGTAGCCGCCAAACGGCGCACCAGGTGCAGGCATCCAGGAGTTGATGATGACCATGCCGGCACGAAGCCGTGGTGCCACCTTGGCTGCTTCGGCGGGATCGCCGGAGATGACGGATGACAGGCCGTACTCGGTGTTGTTGGCAATCTCCACGGCTTCGTCGACTGTGTCATAGCTCATCACCGTGACGACCGGGCCAAACACCTCTTCGCGTGCAATGCGCATCTTGGGGGTGACGCCGCTGAACAAGGTCGGTTTGATGAAGTAACCCTGACTGACGTTGTCCGGCAGGCCGACACCGCCGGTTTCCAGAGTTGCACCTTCATCAATGGCCGATTGAATCAGGCCCTGAATCTTGTCGAACTGCGCCTTGTTCACGACCGGGCCAATGTGCTCGCCTTCCTGGCTGGGGTCGCCAACCTTGACGCTCTCCACAACGGCCTTGATGAACTGAGCGGCCTGAGCTGCCTGGTCCTTGTGCACCAGTACGCGCGTGGGCGAAATGCAGCTCTGTCCGGTGTTGGCCATGACGCCAGATACGGTCGGTGGCAACACTTCTTCGAGCTTGGCACCCGGCAGCACGATGTTGGGCGTCTTGCCGCCCAGCTCCTGATGAACACGCTTGACCGAATCAGCCGCAGCCTTGGCAATCATGACGCCGGCGCGGGTCGAACCGGTGAAGCTCACCATGTCGATATCGGGGTGGCTGGAAATGGCGGCGCCTACGGTCGGGCCATCGCCCTGGACCAGATTGAAAACACCGGGGGGAACGCCGGCTGCGTCCATGATTTCCGCCAGAATGGCGGCGTTGCCTGGGCATTCTTCCGAGGGCTTGAGCACCATGGTGTTGCCGCCGGCCAGTGCAGGAGCCACCTTCAGGCAGATCTGGTTCAGCGGCCAGTTCCACGGCGTGATCATGCCGATGACGCCGATAGGCTCATAGACCACCGAGAAGCCTTCACGTTTTTCAACGAATTCGAAGTTCTTCAGCGCTTCGGCCGTGCCCATGAATGCACCCAGGCCAATGGGGGCCTGCGCGGCATTGCCGAAGCTGATGGGTGCGCCCATCTCCAGTGCCATCGAACGCGCGAGATCAGGGATGCGCTTCTGATACTCCTCCACGATGCGGCCCATCAGGGCAAGGCGTTCTTCGCGCGTGGTCTGCGAGAAGCTCTTGAAGGCTTCGCGAGCGGCAGCCACAGCCTGATCCACATCATCCTGCGTGCCCATGGTGATGCGAGTCGTGGGCGCTTCCGTCGCCGGGTTCACAACGTCATAAGGTTTGCCGCCTGGTGACGAAACCCATTTTCCATTGATGTATTGCTGTTCGTACTGATCCATCGGTGTCTCTCCAGTCGTTGTAATAAAAAAATCTTGGATTCTGCAGTGCCCGGCTTGAGGCTCAGGCATATCCAATGCGCTCAAGCCAATTCCTTCCGGGATGTCAGTCATGCAAGCAGAACCAGCGTCCGGTCATGCTCCGCTGGGTGGTCTTGCAGCGCCCCCGGCCGACCAGGGGCGTCCTGCAAGCTTGAAGGCTGACCCGATCAGTGATCAGGCCAGTTCGATCATCAACTCATGTGCATCAACCGGCGTGCCGGCCTTGACATGGATGGCCTTGATTGTCGCGTCGCGCGGTGCCGCGATGACGGTTTCCATTTTCATAGCTTCGAGCACGACCAGTGCTTCTCCCTTTTTGACAGATGCGCCCTCTGCTGCCGCGACACGCACGACCATGCCGGGCATGGGCGCGCCGATCTGATTGGGGTCCTTGTCATCAGCCTTGGGACGCATGGCCGTTGCGGTGGCACCGGCTTTGGGCACACGAATCTGGCGCGACTGTCCATTGAGTTCGAAGAAGAGTTTCACTACACCTTCTTCCTCGATCTCCGTGCTGCCCTGCAGGCGGATCACCAGGGTTTTGCCCTTGTCGATATCCACGCTGATTTCTTCGTGCTCTCGCAAACCGTAGAAGAATGCCGGAGTAGGCAATTCGGCCAGATCGCCGTAGAGGGTTCGTGCCTTGGCAAAGTCCGAGTACACCTTCGGATAAAGCAGGTAAGAAGACAGGTCGCTGTCGCTGAGCTTGTAGCCAACAGCTTCCTCGGCCTCGGCGCGTGCGGCTTCCAGATCCACCGGAGGCAGTGTTGCGCCAGGTCGATCTGTCAGCGGCGACTGGCCGTTGAGCACTTTCTGTTGCAGGGCCTGCGGCCAGCCATCTGCCGGGAAACCCAGATCACCGCGGAAAAGCTGCACAACGGACTGTGGAAAATCAATTGGGGTGTCGGGATCACTGATGTCGTCCGGCGTGAGGTCCTTGCTGACCATGAACAGCGCCAGGTCGCCTACCACCTTTGAACTCGGGGTGACCTTGACGATATCGCCAAAGAGTTTGTTAACGTCGGCGTAGGCTTTGGAAACGCGCGGCCATTTGGATTCGAGCCCCAGTCCGCGTGCCTGCTCGCGCAGGTTGGTGTACTGGCCGCCCGGCATTTCGTGGTTGTAGACATCGCCGGTGCCGGAGCGGATATCAGCTTCGAAGGGTGCGTAGTAGCGCCGCACGCCTTCCCAGTAATCCGACAGCTCTCGCAATGCGCCGAGATCAATCTGCGGGTCACGCGCGCTGCCTTCCAGTGCGGCGGCAATGGAGCCCAGATTGGGTTGCGAGGTCAGTCCGGACATGGCGTCCAGAGCGCCGTCCACCGCATCGCAACCGGCTTCCACGGCGGCCAGAACGCTGGCTGCTGCGATGCCGCTGGTGTCGTGCGTGTGGAAGTGCAGCGGGATACCCACTTCGTTCTTGAGCGCCTTGACCAGTTCGCGCGCAGCGCGTGGCCGGCAAACACCGGCCATGTCCTTGATGCCCAGAATATGCGCGCCGGCTTTCTCCAGCTGCTTGGCCATATTCACGTAATAGGCCAGGTTGTACTTCGGCCGGCTTTCGTCGAAGAGATCAGCCGTGTAGCAGATGGTGCCCTCACAGACGCCGCCGGCTTCGAGCACTGCATCCATCGCAACGCGCATGTTCTCGACCCAGTTCAGCGAATCGAAGACGCGGAAGATATCCACGCCGGATTTTGCCGCCTGCTGGATGAAAAACTTGACCACGTTGTCCGAATAATTGGTGTAGCCCACCGCATTGGCAGAACGCAGCAGCATCTGCAGGGGAATATTCGGAATCGCCTGGCGCAATGCGGCCAGGCGATCAAAAGGGTCTTCCTTGAGAAAACGCAGCGCGACGTCAAAGGTTGCGCCGCCCCAGCATTCAACGGAGAACAGCTCAGGTGCCATGTGCGCGTAGTAGGGCGCAATGATCTGCATGTCCTTGCTGCGCATGCGCGTGGCAAACAGCGACTGGTGTGCGTCGCGCATGGTGGTGTCGGTGAGACGGACGCGCTTTTCGTCCTTGAGCCAGTCGGCGAAACCCTTGGGGCCGCGTTCAATCAGGATGTCGCGGGTGCCCTTGGGCGGCGCGCCGTTGACATTCGCCGACGGCAGGATCGGTGCTTCGAAAGGACCGTCCGGCATTTTCCGGCCTTTCATTTCCGGGTTGCCGTTGACGATGACTTCGCCAATGAAATTGAGCAGCTTGGTTGCGCGATCCTTGCGCGGTGTGAACTCGAACAACTCCGGCGTGGTGTCAATGAACCGTGTCGTGCATTCGCCGCTGGCAAACAGCGGGTGACGAATCACGTTGTCCACGAACATCAGGTTGGTGGCCAGCCCGCGAATGCGGAACTCGGTGAGCGCGCGATGCATGCGCGCAATGGCTTCATCCGAGTCATTGGCCCAGGCGGTGACTTTCACCAGCAAGGAATCGTAATAAGGGGTGATGACGGCGCCTGCGTATGAAGTGCCGCCATCAAGACGAATGCCGAAACCCGATGGACTGCGATATGCAATCAGGCGGCCATAGTCCGGTGTAAAGCCGTTCTCAGGGTCTTCTGTGGTGACGCGGCACTGCAGTGCATGACCATCCAGACGCACATCTTCCTGCGCGGGGAGGTGCGAGCCGGGCTCGCCGATGCGAGCACCCTGTGCGACGCGGATCTGTGACTTGACGATGTCCACGCCGGTGACTTCTTCAGTGACCGTGTGTTCAACCTGTACGCGCGGATTGACTTCAATGAAGTAGAACTTGCCGGTGTCGGCATCCATGAGGAACTCAACCGTTCCTGCATGAGAATAATTGACGCTCTTGCACAGGCGGACCGCCGCAGCGCAAAGGTCTTCGCGCTGCTGCTGCGTGAGGTAGGGCGCAGGTGCGCGTTCCACCACCTTCTGGTTGCGTCGCTGCACCGAGCAATCTCGCTCGAACAGGTGGATGACGTTGCCGTGGCTGTCCCCCAGCACCTGTACCTCAACGTGACGGGCACGCATCACCAGCTTTTCGAGGTAGCCCTCGTCATTGCCAAATGCCGCTGCGGCTTCGCGACGTGCCGACTCAAGCGCCACCGGCAGCTCATCTTCGGAATGGATGGCGCGCATGCCGCGCCCACCGCCGCCCCAGCTTGCCTTGAGCATGACCGGGTAGCCGATTTCCGCCGCGAGCTTTTTGACCTCTTCTACCGGCGTGGGCAGGGTGCCGGTTGCCGGCAGGATGGGCACGTCGGCTGCAATGGCGGCGGCGCGAGCGGCAACCTTGTCGCCAAGGGAGCGCAGCACTTCAGGAGAGGGCCCGATGAACTTGATTCCTGCCGCCGCGCAGGCTTCAGCGAAATTGGGGTTTTCCGACAGGAAGCCATAGCCGGGATGAATGGCATCGACGTGGGCTTCTGTGGCAATGCGGATGATGTCCGCGATATCCAGATAGGCAGCGATGGGCTTCTGGCCCTGTCCAACGAGATAGCTTTCGTCAGCCTTGAATCTGTGCAGTGCGAAGCGATCTTCGTGCGCGTAGATCGCAATGGTCTTGATGCCCATTTCAGCTGCAGCGCGCATGACGCGGATGGAGATTTCGCCGCGATTGGCGACCAGCAGTTTTTTGATCTGCATCGTGTTCCAGTCTCGTTTCAATTCAATCGAATGCTTCGGTTCATGCTCGGGGCATGCCGTAGGTTGCGCTCATCCTATTGGATGCAGCCGATGAACGCACCGTGAAAAAGGTGGGGCTAGCCATCACGAGCAAGGATCGCAAGCCCCTCCAGGACCATGTGCGGGCGGTATTCCCAGGGCTCACTCAGTAGCGGCTGCAGCGTGCTGGCGTCGCCGCCGCCGATGAAGCGACGCGCGCCGGGTGCGCGTGAGGCCAGTAACTCCAAAACGCCAAGACAGGACAGCATGGCCCCCTGGCGCACGCAGGATTCGGTGTCCAGGCCCAGCCCGGCGTGCGCGTCCTGCACGGTTTCGCGTGTCTCGAATCGGGTTGCACCGAGTAATGCGGATTCGGATGTGCTCAGGCCGGCTGCAATCACGCCGCCCTGATGCTGCCCTTGTTCGTTGAGAACATCGACGGTCAACGCAGTGCCCGCGTCGGCAACGATGCATGATCCCTGGCTCAGCTCGAAGCAGGCGATCATGGCCAGCCAGCGGTCAATGCCCAGCCGCTGTGCTTCGGCGTAGGCGCTGATCACAGGGCCAAACTGTTTTTGTGAGCGCGCCCAATTTGGCCGCATCTGCCAGCGCGCGGTACAGGCTTCGGCGATCGCTGCGTCCTGCGCCTGACCCGCGACACTGGAAATCCAGATCGCTGCAGGCTTTTCAGTGGGCAGGCTGAGCAGGGCCTGCGCAGGTTCGCCTTTATGTGCCAGATATTCGACCGCAGTGATGTCGCGTCCTTTCAGGACCGTCCATTTGATGCGCGAATTGCCGACGTCGATGAGCAGCATCAGCCTGGTCGCAGGGAGACGTCGCCGGCGTGGACTTCCCGCAGGCCATCGGCGGTTTCGATGCAAAAGGCGCCGTCACTGTTGATGCCGCGACCGATGCCGCGCAGCGAGGGTTGGTCGGGCACCTGAACCGGGCGATCACGCAGGGCATCAAGTTCGCACCAGTGGCTCAGATAGGGTGCGAATCCGGTTTGCTCGTAACGGACCAGACAGCGGCACAGTCTGGGCAGCAACTCGCAGGCCAGCCGGGTCAGGGTGATGGGTGATTTTTCGATGCGGTGCAGGCCCTCATTCACCGTGGTCCAGGGTTGATCCACCTGCGCGGCTTGAGCCGCCTGCATCGACACATTGATGCCGATGCCCACGATCACGCGGCACGCGCCGCCGGCTTCGCCAAATTGTTCAATCAGGATGCCGCCCAGTTTGCGCTGATCCAGCCACAGATCGTTTGGCCACTTGAGCCGCACGGTGTCCAGACCCAGGGCCTGCAGCGCTTGGGCGCAAACCACGCCGACGGCCAGTGACAGACTCGGCAGCTGATGCGGCCAGAGCGCGAAATTCCAGGCCACGGAGGCATACAGGTTGGCGGCAAACGGTGATTGCCAGTTCCGGCCACGGCGACCGCGGCCGGAACTCTGGTGTTCGGCGAGCAGAACCTGCGGGTCTCGTGCTGAACCAGATGCCGCGAGCACGCCATTGGTGGAGTCCAGCAGCGGCTCGACCTGAAGGCTGATGCCCGCAGGCAAAGATGCGCGAATCCGCTCCGCATCCAGGCGCTCAAGTGGCTCACGCAGCCGATAACCGAGGCCGGAGCGCGTCTCGATATCCAGGCCCCATTCGCGCAGATGCGCCATGCGCTTGGCCAATCCGGCGCGGGTAATGCCGGATTGCGCCGCCAGCTCCTCGCCGGACTGCCACTGACCGGATGCCAGGACATCCACCAGTTTGAGCAGGGCAGTGGAATCTATCGCTCGAGCCATCGTCCGATGAGTCTCAGTTTTTCGAAGCGGTTTTCGGTTCCGCTCATCAGGCGCGCAATATTCTCGCGGTGTTTGAATACGATGAGCGCGGCCATGAAAGCGGTAAAGGCGCCGGCGCTGGACAGCGCACCTTGTGCATCAAAGCAGGCGACGTACAGGCCCGCCAGCGCAGCGGCGAACAGCGTGGCCAGGCTGACATAGCCGCTGAGCATCACCACCAGGACGAACCCCAGCAGCATGGCCGGCAATGCGGCGGGTAGCAGTGCGCCGAAAACACCGGCCAAAGTTGCTACGCCCTTGCCGCCCTTGAAGCCCCACAAGGCGGGATAACAGTGACCCAGGGTGACGGCAGCGCCGCAGACATAGGCCAGATGCTCGGGTGAGACGGACGCCGATCCGAGCGGCAGCAGCGGTACCAGCAGCGCACCCGCGATGCCCTTGCCCACATCAATCAGCAGGACCAGCACGGCGAAGCCCTTGCCTTGGGTGCGTAGCGCATTGGTGGCGCCCACGTTGCCGCTGCCGACCTGGCCCAGGTCGATGCCGCGCAAGCGCCCGACAATATGACCGCCCATGATGTTGCCGAGCAGATAGGCCAGCAGTGCCTTGAGCAGAAGCTCTGTCATGGTCTCAGGCCGGCACGTGGCTGGTGGTCACGTCTGCAATCAGTCGCTGATCGGCACCGGTCACGGTGGTTCGCACCACACTCAGTCTGCGGCCGCGTTTGACGAACTCCGATGTCGCGCGGAAAACGCCGTCTTTCTGGTTGCCGAGCAGTTTGGCATCGAGGCTGATGGCCAGTGGAAAACCTTGCGCTCCGGGGGTCATCTCTTTACCCCCAAAGGCCAGCACGGTGGCGCAGACGTCGGCAAACCACAGGATGGCACCAGCGTGAGCGGTACCAAAAGGGTTGAGAATGCCTTGCGTTACCGGCATTTCGCCAACGACGCGGGTTTCAGATTGCTCGGTGACTGAAAATTTGATGTTGCCGTCGACATGCATGGTCTTGGTCTATCTGGGTGCGGGCGCGGCCTGTATCACGCGCTGCGCAATGTGAGCAGCGCCTGGCATGGGTCCGCTGATGATGGTGGATGCCTTCAAGTGTAGCGAGCACGCGGCGTCGGGTCGCGGTCCGCAGGTCTTGCGCGGGCTGGTCAGAGGGCCGCAGCGGAATCTGCGCGTTTCAGGCTGAGCTGCTGATGCTGAGCCTGTTCAAGGTAGGTGGCAGCGCCAATACGTCGGAATATTTCCACCGCATTTTGCAACTCGGCCGACGCTTGAGTCGGCGTGTCGATCTCTGCGAGGGCGAGATGAATTTTTCCGATCTCCAGGGCTAGGCCCATTCGGACGGCTTGCTCCAGTCCAGTGCGAAGATGCTTGCGGGCCCGCTCCTTGCGGCCGATCAGCACTTCCCTGCGCGCTTCGATCAAAGCCAGCGCAGGCCGGCCAATCGGAATCAGGCGGGAGAACCCGCGCATGCTTCTGGCTGTCATGCCCAGCAGGCGAATGGCGTCCTGGTGTCTGCTGGTTTGTGTTGCCGCACTGCGCAGCACTTCTTCGATGCACAGATAGGAACTGACCTGCAGCCAGACCAGCGGGGCCTTGGACATGGCGACTTCAATGGTTTCCCGGACGAGGTCAAAGGCCTGATCGTGCTCGCCAGCGCGGTCCAGCGCCGCGCCGTGCAATCCGCGCGTGAACAGATCGGCAGCCGCATCCGGCCGGGCGGTCAGGGACTCGCGGGCGCGTCTCAACAGGCGGAGCACCGCCTGCGGATCTTTCGCGTTGCCACTGCGCAGCATCACCCCGGCAAGGCCCGCTGAGCCCCAGGCCAGGAACAGGGGGTTGTCGGTATCGGTATTTCGCTCCAACGCGGTGTTGAGGATTTCCGCCCCATCTGCCAACTGGCCGCGATAGGCCATGACATGTCCGAGGGCTGACATGACATTCCACGCGCGGGTGCGATCCCCCATGCTGTCGTAGCGATTCAGGGCGTCGCGCAGCCAGCGCTCGGAATCCGTCCACCGGCTGCCTTGTGCCAGCGCAGAGCCGCGCGCCAGACGCACCCAGGCACTGACGCCCGAATCTCGTGTGGCATCGGCTGCTTCGATGGCGGCATTGAAGGTGCGCATCGTGGTCTTTTCGCGGCCCATGCCGGATTGCAGCAGCGCGTACCAGGCGATGGCGCGGGCTTGCTCGGGGCTGCCCAGGTTCTCCGCACCGGACAGGCGCTCAAAGCGAAGCGTGGTGTAGGCCAGCGCAAGTGGGTCATTGTCGTAATAAAGAATGTCCGGCAGCAGGTCGTAGGCCTTGACAGCCATGCGCAGGCGTTCGGGGTCACGCAGGTGGCCGGGCGCGCGCCGCGTCAGTCGCAAGCCGCGCAGCACCAGTTCGCGCATCAGGGCCCAGACGCGGCCGGAGGTGCTGCCAGGAATGAATTCACCGAATGCGCGCAGGGCTTCTTCAATGTAGCGACGGCTGGCACGCTCGTCGCCCATCCGGTGATGGGCCTGCGCCAGGCCTAGCTCCGGTGCCCAGGCGTGGGCATGCCCCTGCAGGCTGGCGCTGCGTCCGCGCAGGCTGCGCGCGCTGGAAAAATGCTGTGCAGCTTCGCGATTGGAGAACGTCGTGAGTGCTGCATCACCCGCCTTGATTCTGGCTTCGAAGGCCTCTGGCCAGTTCTCAGCCAGTTCCCAGTTGCGCGCCAGCTCAGCCAGATGGTGGGTTGGGTGCGAGTGAGGCTGGTCTTCCAGCCACTGTGCGAACCGCGCGTGAAGCTCGCGACGCCTGCGATACGGCAGGCTGTCGTAGGCGGCGTCCCGAATGAGGGCGTGGTGAAACTTGTATTCAGCGGCGTCATCGTCCTCAACCGCGCTGATGAAGCCGCGTTCAGTCAGCAATCCGAGCTGTTCGCGGGCACTGCTTTCATCGTCCGGATGAAGATTGAGCAGCGCATCGAGTCCGAAGCTGACGCCGATGACGGCGGCGATGCGCAAACTGATCTGTGCCTTGGGGTCGAGGCGATCCAGGCGGCTGGCGATGACGCCGTTGAGCGTATCGGGCAGGCGTGCCATGGAAGACTGCTCCGCCTGCTGCGAAATCAGGTCCGCTTGTCCACCCTGCAAGAAGAGGCGGCCACTGTCGATGGCGGCCGCTGCAAGTTCGCGACAGAACAAGGGATTGCCGCCGCTGCTGTTGGCAATCCATTGCGTGGCCCGTTCTGACAGTGAAGTAGCACCGATGGCCTGCTGCGCGACCCGCGCGCGGTCGGAGTCCGGCAAGGGGCCCAGCGCAATCTGATGCATACCCACGGATGACAATTGCTTGAGCACATCGGGTGGCGCGCTGGCGTCCAGTTCGCGGGTGCTGATCAGCAGCAGCAGTCCGCTTTCACTGTCGCTGGCTTCCTGGGCCAGTCGGCTGAGCAGAGCCCAGGAAAGTGAATCCATCCAGTGCGTGTCTTCAATGCACAGCAGCATGGGCGAGCGTTGCGCGGTGCTGGTGATCAGGCGGCAGATCGCGTCACGGGTGCGCAGGGCTCGCTCGGCGTCGTCGGTCTCAGGGACCTCAGCCAGCGGCTGACCAAGGAAGCGCTGAAGGTAAGGGTCGAGCATTGCGGCAACGCCGGACTCGGTATCGCGAGACAGGGTGAGCAACTGGCGAACCACTGGTACCCAGCGGGTTTGCGGCGCGGTGTCGCCAGATTCTGCCGACGCCGTCAGGCTGATCACCGACAATGCCTCGCCACGCGCCACGACTTCGCGCACCAGACGGGTCTTGCCGATGCCGGCTTCGCCAATCAGTGCCATCAGCCCACCACGACGCTGACTGACAAGGGCATTGAGGCGGCTATTGAGAATGTCCAGCTCTGGGTCCCGGCCGTAGACCGGCGCGCGATTCGCCGCGCGCTTGCGCCGCTCGTTGCTGGCGCTGCGTTTGGAACCTGCGCGGAAATGGGTTGCCGCAGCTTCCAGGCCCTTGACCTCGATCAGGCCTTCCAGCACGTAATTGACGCGATCCTTTGAAAGGTCGCGCGTCAATTGATCGCACAAGGGGCCCGGGGCCGCGTTCTGCATCAGGCGCGCGGCAAAATTCATGGTGTGGCCAATCAAGGTGTAGTGGCTGCGATGATCATTCCCGATCAGGCTGCAGAAGACGCGACCGGTTGCCACGCCCACCCCGCAGCTGATGTTGCGACGCGACAGGGCATCGACAATGTCCATCGATGCCAGCGCAGCGCGGCTGGCGTCATCTTCGTGAACGCGTGCGAGTAGGCCGAAAGCAATGATGAAGACCGGGCCCTTGTCATCCACCACAAATTGCAGAATGGTGCCTTCATGCCGGGCGACCACCTGTTGCACGGTGCGCGCTGCAACATGCGCGTTGCGGCCATCGAGAATGCCGTTGTGCAGCAAGCCGGGGAGCCGGGCGAAGATCACGCTGGGCCGCCGGAATTCAGCGAGCCAGTTGGAGTCCAGCTGATTCAGATTGTGATGGACCGGCTCGCTCACGTGCGCCAATGCCAGTGATTCAGGGCATTCACGTGGGTGCGCGAAGGCACTCGTGCTTGCATGTCTGATGGGCTTGCAGCTGCGTACCTGCAAAATGCCATCGCCGGAGCGGCTGACCGTGATGCAGCCGTCGGCCAGCGCCCAGGCTTCAGGGGAGACGATCAGCATATTGTTCTGGGCCAGCGCGTCCGCCCGTCCGACCTGTTCAAATGCCGGACCACTGAGCAGGCACTGCCAGCGACCAAACTCGCCGCCGACACGGTGTGCGGCAAATGCGCCCGCGCCGAGTGAAAAGCGCATCAGCGGCGTGTCGGCCTGGCTTCGCGCATTGTGTTTTTTCAAGGCATTCAGCGCTGCCGAGCTGGCCCGATTGATGGCGCCAGACAAATCCGCTTCGATGCTGGTCGCCGGCCACAGCACGAACAAGGCGTCACCGCCAAAGACCACGACGTCGCCGCCCTCTGCTGTCAATTCGGCAATGAGCTGGCCGATGCTGTTCTCGATCAGCTCATTGGCCAGCTCCACCCCCTCTGGCCCCCCGGCCACCAGACGTTCCACCTTGCCGGTGAAACCCACGACATCGACAAACACCAGTGCGCCGGAGATGGTCCACTCTTCAAAACCCGGCTTTACGTCCGCGCCCAGTGCATAGCGTTCGCGTAGGAAGCGCGGCAGGAAGCGGCCCAGAGAATCAGATGTGATACTCATGGCGCCTTCGCAATGCTGCGGGATTGGAGACGATGGGCGGGCACGGGGTCTCTGTGGGCAAGGCCGAAGTGATGAAGATGTGCAGGATACGGATTTTGAGGGAGCAGGGATGGCAGGTACGGGCAAGAGGGTATTGATTTTGGGAGGTGGTGTCGCCGGCATGAGCGCTGCCCATGAACTGATTGATCGCGGCTTCGCGGTCACCGTCCTTGAGGCGCGGGATATCCCCGGCGGCAAGGCACGCAGCATGGCGAGTCATTCGGACGGCTTGCCCGGCGAGCACGGGTTCCGTTTTTTCCCCAGTTTCTATCAGCACCTGACCCACACCTTGCAGAACATCCCCTACCGGAATAACCGGCTGGGTGTGCTCGGCAATCTGGTGGACACCACGCGTGCGGGTGCAGCGAGATTCGGCAAGGATCTGATCATCCTCAACTCGGGATTTCCTGATACGCCGGACGCCTTCATGGAAATGGCGGATGATCTGGTGGGGAATCCTTTCGGTCTCAGCGCCGAGGAAACCCGCTTTTTTGGCGCGCGCATGATGCAGATTGCCAGTAGTTGTCACGAGCGTCGTGTTGAGGAATACGAAAAGATCGGCTGGTGGCAGTTCATCGAGGCGGACCGATTTTCTGACAACTATCGCAGTGTCCTGGGATCGACAACCCGATCCCTGGTGGCCGCTGATCCACGCAAGGCCAGTGCGCGCACCATTGGCGACATCACCCTGCAGGCCGTCATGGGGCTGAGTACGCCAGGCAAAACCTATGATCGCGTGCTCAATGGCCCCACCAGCAAGGTGTGGATTGATCCCTGGCTGGAGCATCTGCGCGCGCGTGGGGTGGACTACCGCTTATCCTGCCCGGTCACCGCCTTGCAGGGCGATGCGCGCGGGCTGTGCGGCGTCACCGCCAGTACCCCCAGCGGCGAGCAGACATTCGAAGCGGATTGGTATGTCGTGGCCTTGCCGGTGGAAAAAATTGCTGGGCTGCTGACCGATGACCTGCGCGCGGCTGATCCGGCGCTGGCGGCCGTTGATGGTTTGTCACAGCACGTTGCCTGGATGAATGGCATTCAGTATTACCTGACGCGCGAAGTGCCCGTTCTGCATGGTCATGTGCTGTATGTGGACGCACCCTGGGCCCTGAGTTCAATTTCGCAATCTCAGTTCTGGCCTGATGTGGATTTCGCCGGCTTTGGCGACGGCAAGGTCCGCGACAGTTTCTCGGTGGATATTTCCGACTGGGACACGCCAGGCCTGTGTGGCAAGCCAGCACGGGCCTGTACCCGTGAAGAAATTGCCAAGGATGTCTGGAGGCAGCTGCGCGCCAGTCTCAACACCGGAGGCGTACTGCGCTTGAGCGACAATCTGCTGCACTCCTGGTTTCTCGATCCGGGCATCGTGTTTGATCCGCACACCGGTGTGACACAGGCCAACCTGGACCCCCTGCTGGTCAATAGTGCCGGCACTTGGCGTCAGAGACCGCAGGCGGCAACCGGTCTGCCCAATCTCTTTCTGGCTTCTGACTACGTGCAGACCAATACCGATCTGGCCTGCATGGAAGGCGCCAATGAGGCCGCGCGCAGGGCCGTCAATGCCATTCTGCAACGCAGTGGTTCAAGCCGCCCGCCGTGTCAGATCTGGTCGCTGCCCGAGCCTGAAGTCTTTGCCCGTTGGCGCCGTGACGACCTCGCGCGCTTCCGCCAGGGCAAGCCGTGGAAGGCTGCGGCCTGAGCGCAGCAGCGTTCTCAAGCCGTTTTCTTCTGCTCGCCTTCGATGTGCTGGGGAAATCCGCAGATCGCGCGCGAGGCCGCCATTGCTGACGCAACCGTTGATTCCACGCAGCCTGCATTGAGCACCGGGTTGTAGGTCCAGTCGCCCGCAAAAAACAGGTTCTGGAATTCCGGACAGTGCGGCGGCGGGCGGGAGGCGGTGGTGCCGGCAAGCGACAGCGTGTAGCGCTCGCTGGGGTCGATGTTGGCGCGGAAATACTGCGCCGAGAAAGCCTCCGCACCGTCAGGGGCAAACAGGGCATCGGGCCTGATGCCGTACTCGCTGAGCGGGTCGCCTACCTTGGGCCAGAGCACCGGCCCCACGTTGCTCAACCAGTTCCGCCCGGTATCGCGTACCACCTGCAACTGACGCGCCGGATAACCGTGGTCGGTAGTCGGTGCTTCGTCTGGATCATCGGGCAGCTGACCGCAGAAATAGGAAATGGAAGCGGGTTCTGCAACGCCTCCCCAGTGTTCTTCGCCCAGTACCTGGGTCATATCACACCAGGTATTGAATGGCTGAAAGTATCCACCCAGCAAAGGTGCGGCCAGGCCTTCGGCTTCGGCCTGGCGCATGCGCTCGGGGACCCGCCAGCCCATGTCGGCAGCGCTGTGGTTGAGCCAGAGCTGCATGGCCTGCGTGCGCGTGGTGGCAATTCGGGCGTCGCCCTCGAACATGCGCTGAAAAGTTCTTGACCGTGGAATCAGATCGGCACCGATCTTTTCCAGTGCCGCGACCGGAATCGTATTGACCACCAGATCAAAGTCCTTGCCTCGCTGCAGGCTGTAGCAGCCAGCGTTGGGCCATGCGGTCCAGCTGGATTCCAGGTTGTAGGGCTGCCCCGGATTATGCGGGTCCTTGGCGAGCTTGCTGCCATTGACGATCTGATCAAAATCCGGAGTCGCCGGCCATGTGTCGTAGTTGCCGACCCGATGCAGCGGCTGATAGCCGCCGTGTGCCTTGGTGGCGGCCTTGAGCTTGACCTGCCGGGTGAGGTCGATGGTTTCAATCTGGCCATCATCGTTGGCGTGCAGCTTGTCCACACGCTGGAAAAACTCGAAGCGCACACCGCGCGCCTTGAGCAGTGCATAAAGCGGCACGAAGATGGTATCGCCCATGCCTGACTTCATCTTGTACATGAAGCTGCCGTCGTAGCCAGAGACCGCCAGCAGCATGATGCGGGCCGCGGTACCGGCGGCAATATTGGGCTGGGTTTCATTGCCGCCGACGTAACCGAACATGAGATCGTTGAGGACGCGGGTGAAGTTGCAGTCGAGCGTCTGTTCCGCGTCGGCGCCGTGGCGTCGCAGCCACTGGCGAAACTCGATGTGATCCACCGACTCGAAGCCGCGATAGAGCAGGCCGTCACGCAGAATGCCGATGCCGACCGTCGCCAGCAGATCGGTCATCCGGTAGATGCGGCGGGCGCGGACGCTCTTGTCGACCCGGTGTCGAAGCACGCCACGGGCGGTGCCGCGAAAGCCTTCCAGCGCCGCGGCCAGTGCAAGTTCCTGAGAGGGATTTCGGGTGCGTGCATCCTGTGGGAGCAAGCTCGCCATCTTGTGAATGCCGCGCAGCACGTTGCGGCGCAGGAACTTCTCGCCGCGCCAGATCATCTGTGTGGCCCAGCTTGGCAGGGCAAAACGTTCGAGAAATTCCTCTATCTCGTTGTCGTCACCAAAGCGTCCTTCAAAGAAGTTCATGCCCAGTTGTAGCGCCTCGACGAACATACCCCAGTCCGAGGGGTGCTGGCCCAGTCCGGGTTCACGGTCATTGCGTGAGAACAATATTGGCCACTGCTCGAGGCCGTCGCGGCCGTTGTCGCCCAGCACCACCAGTGAGTGCTGGGCAAATGCCTGTCGCCAGTCGGTGAAGGTAGCGGGCTTGGGTTCGGGGACATCACGCAGGGATTCCAGTACCTGCCGGTACGTGCGAAACGCGTTTTCGTAGAAACCGAACCAGATGTGCAGGCCGTGTTCTTCGATACGATCACCCTGGCCGGGTGCAAGATTGCGTCCGCTGGCACCTTTGCCGCCCAGTCGCCAGCCTTGCTGGTAGATGGTGATCTCAAATTTTTTCTGTGCGTCCGGCGACTGACTTAGCCAGTACGCCGTGGACAGCCCCGCCAGGCCCCCGCCCAGAATCGCGATTTTCTGCTTCGACCCGCTCATGGATTCTCCCTGAAGGGGACAAGGGATAGCCCTTGCACGGTCGGTTCGTCAAGCCGCGTTGGTTTGTCGGCCGAGCAGCCATTGAAGTGCGATGAGGGCGGCCTAAACTGCCCGCACGGCAATTGCGGACATCAGACATGAACTATTTTGTAACGGGCGCAACAGGTTTCATCGGCAAATTTCTGCTTGAGCGACTGCTCGCGCGCGAAGAAGCGGAGATTCATGTTTTGGTCCGCGACAGTTCGCGGGAAAAATTTGAAGCCATGGCGCAGCGCTATGGCGACGCAACAAAGCGCCTCCACATTGTCAGCGGCGATATCACCACGCCAGGACTGGTGCCGGCAGCCAGTTTCAAGAAGCTCAAAGGGCAGATCGATCACGTGTTTCACCTGGCGGCGGTCTATGACATGTACATGGACGACGACACCGCAGACCGCGTGAACAATGAGGGCACGCGTAATGTCGTGGCCTTTGCCAATGATCTGGGAGGCGATGTCACGCTGCATCATGTTTCCAGTGTGGCTGTAGCCGGCGGCGACTTCCGTGGCAAGTTCACGGAAAAAATGTTCGACGAAGGCCAGCGGCTGGATCATCCCTACTACCGCACCAAGTTTCAGAGCGAGGCGATTGTCCGCAACGAGGCAGCGGTCGCGTTTCGCATCTATCGGCCCGGTGTCGTGGTGGGGCATTCCGAAACCGGCGAGATGGACAAGATCGACGGCCCCTACTATTTCGCCAAGGCAATCCAGCAACTGAGCTACAAGGTGCCCAAATGGATGCCCTTGCTGGGCATTGAAGGCGGCAAGGTTGCCATTGCCCCCGTGGATTACGTAGCGGCGGCCATGGATATCATTGCGCACAAACCGGGTCTGGATGGCCAGTGTTTTCACCTGATGCAATCCAGCTCTCCCAGTGTTGGCGATCTGTTGCAGGCGTTTCTGGAAGCCGCACACGGGCCTGAGTTTGCGAAGCGCATGCATTTGCCGGCGGTGCCCAGTTCGCTCAAGTCCTTGTCCTCAGCGGTTCGACGCGCGGTTCCAAAGAGTCTGCGCGCGCAGGTCTCCCGCAGTATCGGTGTGCCAGCTTCTGTGCTCGGTTATGCCTTCAATCAGGCGGTTTTTGATGACCGGCAGGCCCGCGCCGCGCTCAAGGACAGCGGCGTGCGCTGCCCTGATCTGCGTGACTATGTTGATACGCTCTGGCAGTACTGGGAGCTGTTTCTCGATCTCAAGGTCAAGGTGACGCCGCGCCAGATGCAGAAGCTCAGCGGCAAGATCGTGCTGGTGACCGGCGCCTCATCCGGCATCGGGTTCACTACATCCAAGAAGCTTGCGGCTGCGGGTGCGAAAGTCATTCTGGTGGCGCGAACACGCGAAAAACTGGAGGAAACGCAGGGCATCATCGCCAAGGCCGGCGGCGAGGCATATGTCTACCCCTGCGACCTTTCCAACATGGAAGATATCGACCGGATGGCAGCCGAGGTGCTGAGAGATTTCGGCCACGTGGATATCCTGATCAACAACGCAGGACGGTCTATCCGGCGTGCCGTCATGGAGTCATACGATCGCTTCCACGATTTCGAGCGCACCATGCAGCTCAATTATTTTGGCTGCGTGCGCCTGATCATGGCCTTGTTGCCGAGTATGGCCAAACGCAAGAGCGGACACATCGTCAACATCAGCTCCATTGGTGTGCTGGCCAACGCCGCGCGCTTCTCTGCTTATGTGGCGAGCAAGGCGGCGCTGGATGCGTTTACCCGTTGCCTGTCAGCAGAAGTGCGCGCCCGCAACATCCACACCACGGCGATCTACATGCCGCTGGTGCGTACGCCCATGATTGCGCCTACCAAGATGTATGACTACGTCCCGACCTGGAGCCCCGAAGACGCCGCGAACACCGTGCTGAAATCGCTGGTGGAAAAACCCAAGTCGGTCGCCACCACGCTGGGAACTGCAGCGGCAGTGAGCTATGCGGTGTGGCCCAAGATGAATGACTACGTGCTGTCCAAGGGCTTTCAGTTGTTCCCTTCGTCCTCCGCTGCAAAAGGGCGCCATGAGGGCAAGAAGCCGAGCCTGGAAGAAATGGTGTTTGCCAATGTGTTCAAGGGCGGGCACTGGTAGTGATGTTGTTGCGGCGATGATTCAGTGCGGATTCGCAGGGCAGACATTATCGTGAGCCGATGAGCCCACCCGATATCGCGGATCCCGCTGCTGACACTGCCGACCCGGTTTTTGCTTCGCGTTGGTTGGAGCGTGGGCGCAAGATGCATCTCCGGTTTCCGTGGCTGCTGCCGGTCATCAGTTTTGCGGTGGGCTGGCTGAGCTTTTTCCTGTTTCAGCGCGGCGAAGGACTGGCCCGTTTCATCGCCGTGGTGGCCTTGATTGGATGGCCCTGGCTGCTGGCAGAGAATGTATTGGGTCGCCTGATCCTGGCGCGCTCAGGCGGGCGCTTCAATATTGGCGTCGTGAGGTTTGTGACCCAGCAGATTCAACAGGAAATCCTGTTCTTTGCACTGCCATTCCTGATCGGCGCGACCCAGGCGCATTTCGGGCAAATCATTTTTTCAGGCATTGCGGTGCTGGTGGCACTCGCGCTCACGCTTGACCCGATCTATCTGCATCGCATCGCGCCTCATCGCGGGCTATCCACAGCCGTACACGGGTACTGCACTTTCATTGCCGCACTGGTGGTTTTGCCGGTTGCGCTGCATATGCCGCTGGATGAGGCGCTGCCGCTGTCCTTGCTGATTACCGCCGGCACTTTGCTCGCTGGTCTTCCGCGCATGCTGCTTTCCGTGAGCGGCTGGCGGATGCGCCTGGGCGGTACCGTGGCATTGCTGATGAGTCTGGTGCTGTTGTGGCTGGTTCACAGCTGGGTGCCGGCCGCCGGCTTCTGGGTGCGTGATGCCCGGGTCACCAACAGCATCATTCAGCTGCAGCCCGGCGTCGCGCGGCAAACCTTCAGCGCGCGCGATCTGGCTGGCGACGGCGTCGTCGCGTTCGTTGCGGTTCGTGCGCCGACCGGTCTGGCACAGGATGTCGTGTTTGAATGGCGGCACAAGGGCAAGGTTCTGGACAGCATTCCCGCCAGAATTTCCGGTGGCCGTGAGCAAGGTTTTCGCACCTACAGCCGCAAGCAGAATTTTCCGGCCGATCCGCGCGGCAACTGGTGCGTTGACCTGATCACGCCGCAGCGGCAGGTGATTGCCCGCATCCGATTTGAGGTGGTCGGCGAGTAGGGGCTTCTGAAAGGCAGGCTCAGGTTTGAGGCTTGCCGGAGGCCGGATAAATCACCGGATGAATGGCAAAACCGTGCTGTACGGCCACGTCGTGCTGGTCCATGACGGGCTCAATCAGTTTCCACACCTTGTAGTTGTTGTAGAACGGCGTGGTCGGGTACATGTGATGAATCAGGTGGTAGTGCTGGTATTGCAGTAGCGGCCCCAGCAACCATTCGTGACCTTTGCGGACGGTCGTTGCGCGAGTGAAGTTTTCTTCCTGCGTCACATCGTGCGGCACGTGCGGCAGCCAGAAAAAACTGAAGCCCAGAATCAGCAGGATCAGGCGAGACGGTACAAACCACAGCATCAGCACTTCCATGCCATAACCTGCCCAGATCAGCGCGGCGATCAATACAATCGTTGCAGCGGCGAGGCGAAGCGAGCTGCGGAAGTAGGGCGCTGACACACGATCGCCGCTGTTCAGGGCGTGCACGAAGTAGGCGAAGTCGATCAGCATCCAGCGAATCGGCAAGCTCCACCAGGCACCGCGAAACATCACGTCCGGATCTTTCTCTGCGCTGGTGAACCGGTGGTGAAGAATGTGTGCCCAGCGAAACAGCCGGATGTCCACGAAGGGTTCAACCATCAGGATGCCGATCTGGCCAATTGCATCATTGAGTCGCGCATTGGAAGAAATGGAACGGTGAATGGCATCGTGTGCGACACTGAAGGCCATGTAGCCAACCACGGTGTTGGTGATGGTGCCGATCCACAGCGGGACGCGGCCGGTTCCGCAGAACCAGTAACTCGCCAGATAGCTCGCCACCAGCAGTATCCACATGATGGTGGTCGGCCAGGCCAGCCTCGGCGCCTGGGTCAGCGACCGGAAGCGAGCTTTCTCGCCAGCGTCCAGATGATCCAGCGTGACTGGATTGCGACTCATGCCTGAGCTCCTTTTCGGCGTACGGACGAGCGTGTTTCCAAGCGGCCTTTCCCGGTGGGCTTCTTGCGAATTCGAGGTTTGCTCACAGTGCCCATCAGGCGCTGCAGCATGCCGGGAGCCAGTTGTTCGAGGGTCTTGCCATGCACCAGTTGATTGGCTGCGTGCAGGGTCATCATGCCGTGCAGGGAAACCCAGTAGGCATGGGCAACCTCGCGTGCCTCGCCAGTAATAAGGCCTTCATCGATGCAGGCCTGGACGATGTCCAGGCTGAAGTCGAAAAAGTCACGCCGCGCAGCTAGCAGATCAGGATAGGTGTTGGGTGGTGGCTGATTGCCAGAGAAGAGCAGTTGGTAGTCTGCCGGGTAGCTGCGTGCAAAATCGATATAGGCAATGAACAGTGACTCCAGGCGCGAATAGGCAGTCGCCGGGTCGATGCGGGACCGGATGTGCTGGTCAAAGGCGCGTAGAGATTCGCAGCGGATGGCCGCAAGCAGCGCTTCTTTGTTTTCAAAATACCGATAGGGAAGTGTATGGCTGATGCCCAGCGCCGCAGCCAGGCTGCGGAAGCTGACCTTGTCCTCTCCCTGTTTGCGCACCATGTCCAGGCCTGCACGGGCCATGCGCCGGCGCATCTGGAGCAGTTCATCATCGGAGAGCTGGGGTCGTGGCATGAGTTAATTAAACGACGTTTAATAAACAACGTCAAAGTTTAATGAAACGATGCTGGGCGGCAACAATGTGATCGGGGTGGGGAACGTCGGGTCGCGGATGCAGGCTTGTGCCCGCAACTGCGGAACTCAGTTCAGGACGGTGGGAACTGCCAGTCTGAAAGGCGCGATGACGGCATCAAATTTTTCGCCGCTGGCCATATGCACCATGTTGAATTCGCCGTGCATGGTGCCCACGGGCGTATTGAGCGGGCAGGCGCTGGTGTACTCAAAGGATTCGCCGGGAGACAGTTCCGGCTGATGCCCCACGACGCCGGGGCCGCGCACATCCTCGGTTGTGCCTTCACCATTGGTGATGACCCAATGGCGTGAGACCAGCTTGACGGCGGCGTCTCCCTCGTTCCGCACGGTGATGTGGTAGGAGAAAAAATACTGGCCGTTCTCCGCATCGGATTGCTCTACCACGTACCGTGGCTGGGCGATGACGCGAACGCCTTGGGTCAGAGTATTGGACATGCGCTGATTCTAGCTCGCATCGAGCAGCGACAGGACTGGGGTCAAGCCCGCAATGCATCTGCGCTGGGTCGTGGCCAGGACAGTGGCCGATTGCATGGCCCGCCGCTGCCTATAATGCGATGGAAATATTGGCGTCTTTCGAGGGCGCACTGTCCGAGGAGATCTTGGTGAGAATTTTCCGAGCCCTGTGCGCCGCTGCTGTTTTGGGCCTGAGCTGTTCCACTTTGGCGCAGGCCGTGCCCGAAGCATCAGAACAGGCCGACGAAGCTGCGCTGATCGAAGCCTTTCTCGCCTCGCTGAATCCGCAATCTGGCCTGATCACGCTACCAGGCGGCATTGCAACCCTCGATCTCAGCGAAAAATTTCACTATCTCAATCCTGAAAATACGCGGCGTCTGCTGGAAGACGCCTGGGGAAACCCGCCGGGTTCGGCAGAAGGGGTTCTGGGTATGGTGCTGCCTGCTCAAACCAGCCCGCTGGATGAGTTTGGCTGGGGCGTGATCATTGGCTATGTCGATGACGGTCATGTCTCCGATGAAGATGCTGGTAGCGTGGACTACGACGAACTCCTGCAGTCCATGAAAGCGCTTGCAGAAGCAGAGAACGAGCAACGAAAAGCGCAGGGTTACGAAACCGTCCAACTGGTGGGGTGGGCCGAGCCGCCTCATTACGACGCACTTGGCCACAAAATGTTCTGGGCCAAGAATCTGTCGTTCGAGAACACGCCCGACAACACCCTGAATTATTTTGTCCGCGTGCTCGGTCGTGAAGGCGTTCTGGAGCTGAACGCGGTGGCGGGGATGAACCAGCTGTCGCAAATCCGCCATGACATGAAGGACGTCATGGCGATGACGGATTTTGTCGAGGGTCATCGTTATGCCGACTTCAACAAGGACACCGACAAGGTCGCGGGCTATGGGCTGGCGGCGCTCGTTGCAGGCGGGCTGGCGGCGAAGTCAGGCTTGTTCGCCAAGCTTGCGGCGGTGCTGATTGCCGGCAAGAAGTTCATCATCATCGGCGTATTAGCGCTGGCGGGCCTGTTGTTCAAACTGCTCCGCAAGAAATCCTGAACAAGCGCGTTTATCTCAGTTCTGGCGGCCCGCCTTCGCGGATGCTCGAGAGCTGGCTGACAAAGGTGTTCCAGTCCACGTTGCGGCTATAGCCCACAACATCAATACGCGGAAGCAACCGGCCCTTGACCAACACGTAGCCGCCATCGGCCGTGGGTTCGATGCCGCCCATGCGGCAGACGCCATTGTTGAGCACGCAACTCCAGCCGATGCGATCGTAGGCAAAGTCATCAAAGAAGCGCAGAAAGCCACGCGACAGGATTCCGGTCGGGCCGCCACCGATGGAGGAAATGTTGTCGATGGCGCGTTGCGAAATACGATGCCTGGAGCGGTCATCGGGCGGCGTCATGATCCGTGCGCGAAAGGCCACAGGCCGCCATTTCAGCAGGCGCAGGTCTTCTATGTCGGCATCCAGGCGCCCTTCAATACGGCCGAAAGAAAACGCGCCGGTCAGCGCAGCGAGATCCAGATCGCGCAGATGAATATTGGAGGAAATTCTGGGAACGCGCCCAAAGGGATCGAGCACGCGCAGGCGATCCACCGAGGCGTGACCGTCGAATGCATTTGCAGTCAGGACGCCGTCGAGCTTGAGTTCCCGGTCCTGCAAGGACAGGCCGGGCAGGGAGCCCGACAAGCTGCCACTGAACTCCGGCCAGCCCAGCGCACGGCAAAGCTGGGCAAGATCAATGGGTTCAATCTGCGCATCCAGACTGGCGCTCATGCCCTCCTGTGCAATGTTGCCAGCCGAGAACCTGCGTACGGAAATGGCGCCACCCGCGACGGGTATGCGCAGCGGGGCAAGCAGCTTCAGATTGCGTGACCACACTTGAAACTGAGCATCCGCGCCCGCCATCTTCAGTTTGGAGATTCGCGATGCATCCCACTGCATGCTCGATGCATCGGATGGTGTGTTCGCTCGCCAGTGCAGCTCGCCGCGCAAGCCTTCCACCTCTGCGTCGGCTGGCTTGGAGCTGATGCGCGTGGGCAATAACTCGATGTCCACTGCGGTGGGCAGACCTTGCTGAATTTCGAAGCTGGCCGATGCCTGTCCCGAGAGTTTCAGGTGTTCTAGCTGCGTGCCGATCATGAACGGTTGTACAAACGTGTCGAAGGCCGCTCCCAGACGCATCTCCTGAATCTGGATGCTGGCATTAACGCTAGAGATGGAGCGGCCCTGGAGTTTGCCGCTGGCTTGCAGGACGCCGGTCTGTTCGAAATCGAAATGCGTCACCGTGAGATGTCCGCTGCTGGGCTGGTAATGCAGATCGGCCCGGAGCTGTGCCGGCGCCAGTGCAAAGTCCACGAACACCGGTTCCACATAGGCCTGTCCGCTCGGCGCCTGTGCCTGAACGGAAGCGAGCAGGCTCTCGTCCTGCTGCGTGATCCTGAAACGGATGCGGGCCTGCAGCTTATCCGTGGCGTAGCGGCCACTGGCATCGCTCCAGCTCAGGGCATCAAGGCCGGTACTGCCTTGCGCCGACCACTGGCCGTCAGCGTGGAGCTCGGCCTTGAAGTCCGCAGCGAGCTTTTGTTGCTCCCATGTCGTTTCAAGGTGTCCATTGCTGCAGGAAATCTTGTCCTGCGCTGCTTGCGTGCTGCAGTGGACCCGGACATTCCTGATGTCTGCCGGCAGATCAGGATGCGTAATGGAGCCAGCCTGCAGAGTGAATGACAGTGCATGCGCGCTGCTGCTTGCTGCCATCAGCAACAAACCTGTCCAGAAAGAAGCGTGATGAAATGTTCGCGGCACATTTCATGGTGGCATGGCCGTGGCCGGGTGAAAACTTTACGTGTTTGCCTGTTCGAGCGAATCAGGGCGGAGCCTCAGTGAAAAGCATCAGTGGAAGTCACGCGAGCGCGTTGCCAGGCTGCCGACCCAGTCACTGGCGTCAAAAAACTTTTGCGCCACGATATGCGTCACGCCCTGGGATTTCTGCAATTCGCCGCTGACGATCAGGAAGCGAGCGCGCAGAGCGGCAAGCCGATGGGCATCCATCACGTCTTTCCAGACAATGAGATTATGCGAGCCGGTTTCATCCTCCAGCGTCATGAATACCGTGCCGTTGGCCGTCTGTGGCCGCTGACGGTTGATCACCAGACCGCAGATTCTCACGCGCCTGCCGCCGGGAAGTTGTTCGATATCCGAGGCGCGTTTGATTTTGAGCTTGTCCAGCCGTTTACGCAGCAGGGCAACCGGGTGCCGGCGCAGGCTCAGGCCAGTGGCGGCGTAATCGTCAAGAATGTCCTGCCCTTCCTCCGGTGCGGGGATCAACTTGAGTTGAGGTTCCTTGGCCGCGTGCCCCGCCAGCATGCCCGGAAGCCGTTCGCTGCCCAGTGCGGCCCAGCGGGCACGATGGCGATGGCCACTGAGCGAGCGCAGGGCATCCGCATCAGCCAGTACATTGCGATCACGCGCGTCCAGTTGCGCACGATGAACCAGATCCTCCAGGTCTGTCAGCGCTGCCTGTGCCCGCGCATGCTCGATGCGTCGCGCGGTGTCCTGTGAAAGCCCGTTGACCATCCGCAGGCCGAGTCGCAACGCAGGCTGTGCGCCCATATCCATCTTTGCGGACGGCTCAAGCGTGCAATCCCAATCGCTCTGGCTCACGTCTGCAGGCAGCACCGTGACGCCCTGACGTCTGGCTTCGGTCACCAGTTGCGCCGGCCCGTAAAAGCCCATCGGTTGTGAATTGAGCAGGCCGGCGGTGAATGCCGCGGGTTCATGGCGTTTCATCCACGCCGAGGCATACGCCAGCAGGGCGAAACTCGCGGCATGTGATTCCGGAAAACCATAGGAGCCGAAGCCGAGCACCATCTGGTAGATGCTTTCGGCAAAGTCATCATCAAAACCATTCTTCGCCATCCCGCTGAGCAGTTTTTCGCGAAAGTGGGTGAGGCCGCCGTGACGCTTCCACGCGGCCATGGAGCGACGCACCTGATCTGCCTCACCTGCTGAAAAGTCAGCGCCATCGATTGCGATCTGCATCACCTGTTCCTGAAACAGCGGAACGCCCAGGGTGCGACCCAGCGCTTTTCGCAAACGATCGGGAATCTCGATGGTGGTGTCCGGGTTTTTGGCCAGCGCTTGTCTGCGCTTCAGGTAGGGATGCACCATGCCGCCCTGAATCGGCCCGGGACGGACAATGGCCACCTCAATCACCAGATCGTAAAAACAGCGTGGTTTCAGGCGCGGCAGCATCGACATCTGTGCGCGTGATTCAATCTGGAAGACCCCCACGGTTCTGCCTTCACAGATCATGTCGTAGGTGGCGTCATCTTCTTGCGGAATATCCTTCAGGCCAAACGCCGCGCCGCGCAGCGTCTCGACCATGCGCAGTGATCGCCGCAGTGCGCTGAGCATGCCCAGCGCCAGCACATCCACCTTGAGAAGCCCCAGTGTTTCCAGGTCGTCCTTGTCCCACTGGATGATGGTGCGGTCCTTCATTGCAGCGTTCTCGATCGGCACCAGTCTGGATACCGGCGCATCCGAAATAATGAAGCCGCCAACGTGCTGCGACAGATGGCGCGGCATCCCCACCAGCCGGGGCACCAGTTCCAGCCACTTCCGGGTCAGCGGCGCATCGGGGCTTAGTCCCACTTCTTTGAGGCGGTCTGGCAATGCTTCGCCCTTGTCCCACCAGGCCAGAGATCCGGCGAAGGCATCGATCTGGTCCGGCGCGGCGCCGAGCGCCTTGCCCACGTCGCGAATTGCCATCTTGCGGCGGTAGTGGATTACGGTAGCGGCAATCGCAGCGCGACCACGTCCGTACTTGTTGAACACGTACTGGATGATTTCTTCGCGCCGCTGATGTTCAAAGTCCACATCAATGTCCGGCGGCTCGTTGCGCTCCTTTGAAATGAAGCGTTCAAACAGCAGATTGCCTTTCTCCGGCGGCACCTCCGTGATGTTAAGCGCATAGCAGACAGCAGAATTTGCAGCGCTGCCACGGCCCTGGCAGAGAATGCCGCGTGCACGCGCTTCACGCACGATGTCCCACACGGTGAGAAAGAACGCTTCCACTTTCATCTCGCCGATCAGCTTCAGTTCCTTCTCGATCTGCTGCACAACTGCGGTTTCAGGGCCCTGGGGCCAGCGCCGGCGCATGCCGTCCTCGGTGAGTTTGCGTAGCCAGCTCGACGGCGTGTGGTCGGGGCGTGTCAGTTCGCGCGGATATTCGTACTGAACTTCGCGCATGGAAAAGTGGCAACGCTGTGCGACATGCACGGTTTCGTCCAGAAGCGCCTGTGGATACAGCTCCTGCAGTTCTTCCCGAGCGCGCAGGTGATACTCGCCATTGGGCAGCAAGTGGTATCCACAATCTGACACCGGAAGGCCGTGCCGGATGGACGTCATCACATCGTGCAGGTCGCGTTGCTCACGGACGTGGTAGCGCACATCACCACAAGCCAGCAGTGGCAGCTTGAATCTTTTTGCATAACGCTCAAGTTGCTTCAGGCGCCGGGCATCGCCGCTGCCGCGATGCAGCTCGACACCGATCCACGCGCGGCCCTGAAAGTTGTCGCGCACCCATGCGGCATGCTCCGCATTGATCTTGTCATCGGGAATCCAGATGGCCAGTCCGGTCTGCCTGATGTGCGAGAAATCCTTGCGCAGCAGTTGGTATTCGCCTTTCTCGCTGCGCCGTCGTGCATGCGTAATCAGGCCGGACAAGGCTTCATAAGCCTGTTTATCGGTGACCAGCAGCACCAGCTTGGGGCCATCTTCAATCTGGAACTCGCTACCAACAATCAGCTTGACGCCACTTTTCTCAGAGGCTTCCAGTGCGCGCACCATGCCTGCCAGTGAACATTGGTCCGTGATGGCCAGAGCGGAATAGCCCAGGACTTTGGCCTGTTCAAACAAATCTTCAGCGTGCGATGCCGCGCGCTGGAACGAGAAACACGACAGGCAGTGCAGCTCAGCGTAAGCGCCATCTGGCCTGGTGACAGCCGGATGCTCGACGCAGGCGGGGGGTATTGAATCGGCCGGAATCATAACTGTATAAATATACAGTATTCAAAATGGCCCGAGAACGGTCCTCAGGCCATGGATGGGCCGCTGTTTAGGCTGATTCCGCGCCGGAGCTGCAGCCGCCGTGTGGCGCATTCTGGCCGACGCTGACTCGACTGCCGGTTCACCTCATCACATAGCGGATGACTGGTCAGGCCATCGCTCTGGAATATGACCTGTCGAATGAAACAAGCGGTCTCGCACTCTCGCCATGACGGGTCTTTCACATGGAAGCATTGCGCAAAATCGACGTCATGCCACGTTCCCACCGCCGGCTGGCGCGGATCTGACATGGCGTCATTCAGCAGCGCACTTTGAAGTTTGCTGCAGCGAGTGTCGGTTTGTTATTGCGTTACCAGCACGCGTTTGGGCGCCAGATACCCTGCTCGTCAGGGCTGTGCAGGAGAAGCGAAAAGCCTAATCCTGATCCGCGAGAATCTGGCTCATGCGCTTGCCGGTCTTGGATTTTTTCAGCGCGTGGACAATGGCTTCTTTCAGAGGCTCTTCCGAGAACTTCGGATGCGCAAGATCGGTAGGGCAGGCCAGCGGGCCAACGAAAGAGGTCCAGTCCTTGCCCACCCACCAATCGCAGTACGATGGCGGGGTATCGTCTTCAACTGCTTTGGAAACAAATTTCTGCTGCTCTGCATCAAATGAAACGTCTTCATTGACACCGGTGACAATGAAGCGCACCACCGCGTCAGCGTAGGTGTTGCAGAAGGATTCGTGAATGTCTTTTTGAGATGTCATCAGCGAATTGTAGCCCGCGAGGTGTTGCGTGGCACCCTGGCCAGATCAAATGCGGTTCAGATGCGCCCCTTTGTCACTGGGGATGTCCCCGTGCTTGCTTAGCCTTGGCATGCCATGACGCATGGCTGGCAAGCAAACGCGAAAATCCTGTTCTGATGCAGAAGAAGACTTACATTCACTTCAGTCTCTATCTTTTCCGGAACCCATATGTCTTACATTCGCACGCTTTCAACCAACGGCATTCTTGAAATTCGCGTTGAGCGACAGGACAAGCTCAATGCCCTGTCTCCCGACATGTATCGTGACCTGTGTCTGGCGCTTGGCATGCTCGACCGCGACCCGTCCTTGCGTGTGGGATTGATCATTGCGCAGGGCAAACATTTCACGGCTGGTATCGAACTGGATTTGTGGGCGCCTATTTTTGCCGATGGCGGAGCGTTTCCCTTGCCTGCGGATGGCATCGATATTTTTGCGCTGTCGGGTCCGCGTTGCCGCAAGCCGCTGGTGATGGCCACACAGGGTTATTGCTATACATGGGGTGTTGAAATGATGCTCAACACGGATGTGCGTGTTGCAGCAGACGACACACGCTTTGCCATGCTTGAAGTCAAGCGCGGCATCTATCCTTGTGGCGGTGCAACGTTGCGATTGCCTGAGCAGATGGGTTGGGCCAACGCCCAGCGATACCTGCTGAGCGGAGCACCCTGGGACGCCGCAGAAGCCTTGCGTACTGGCTTGGTACAGGAGGTGGTCCCCGCCGGAGAACAGGAGCAAGCGGCACGCAACATTGCGGAGCAGATTGCAGCAGCGGCGCCGCTTGGGGTGCAGGCCATTCTCAAGTCATCTCGTCTCGCGCATCTGAAAGGCGAAGCCGAGGCGGCTCGGCACATCTTTGATGACATGAGTGCGGTCATGGCCAGTGACGACGCCAAGGAAGGTGTTCGCTCCTTTGTCGAGCGGCGTGCAGCGGTCTTCACAGGGCAGTGAGCACAGAGCTTGCTCTAGTTAGCGGATTGTCTGGCGTTGGATCCAGGCCCTAATTGGACAAGGTGTTCTGAACCGCGTTCACGAACAGATAAAGCCCGAGCCCAAGGAAGGCGCAGAAAATCAGGATGGCGCCCAGAATCGCACCGGTACTGGCATTGCTGACCTTGACGTCACGCTTGCTGACACCGCGTACGCCGCTGGCGCCGGAAAGAACGGCGCCCAGAATCTGAAAAGAGTTGAGGCGTTTCGGCGGAACTGCGGGTTCGGTTGATTCGGGCTTCATCTGTCTGGTGTCTTCTCGCAGGATCTGCAGCGAATGCAGCTTACGGTGCATGATTATCTCTCACAACGCTTTGCCTGCCTGCCCCGACATCACTGTGCTGCAGGCGCTTATCATTGGCTACGCTGCGGATGATGAACAGGAGCCTCTTCGCCAAATGTCCCCTTCAATGCTCTCACCGTTTCACTTGGCTATTCCGGTACAAAATCTTGCCGAGGCACGGCTGTTCTATCGGGAGGCGCTGGGCTGCGCTGAAGGGCGCAGCAGTGAGCGCTGGGTTGATTTCAACTTCTTCGGACATCAGTTGGTGATTCACGAAGTGGATTCGGGCGCGCCTGCAGTTGCCGGCTCCAACCCAGTGGATGGCGAGACGGTGCCCGTGCCGCACTTCGGCGTGGTACTGAATCTGTCTGAATGGCGCGCCCTAGCGCAAAGGCTGACAAAACGCGGGCAGACATTTGTCATTGCCCCTCACATCCGTTTCAGGGGAGAGCCGGGGGAACAGGGTACTTTCTTTCTCCACGATCCCTCGGGCAATGCACTGGAATTCAAGGGCTTTACAGACGTCGCGGGGCAACTCTTCAAGAAGTAGCCCTTCGCGCCGCAAGTGCGGCGGAGCCATCAGGCTCTACGAACTGCCCGCGACATCAGAAAGGTCTGCCGAATCAGATTGCCGGAGAAGAACCTGCCGACGATGGCATCAAGTCGTTGGCGAAACCTTGCGAGTTCCTCTGGCTTGTCCTGAAGTGCCTGTGCGACCTTGAGAACAGGGCCGGCCCCATTCTCCATGCCATTGCGGTAATGCTGCGGGCTGAGGGCGGGAATGGTCATTTCGCCATATTGGAACTCCAGATCAGTGACCGAATCTCCAAGTCGTTGGCGAACGATGTTGGGGTCGCCCCAGGCGGGAGGTGGCGCTGCGCCTTCCGGAGCGGGCAGATACTCGGCGGTGAGCGAAAACATCAGGCCAATCATCAGTTCTGGTGGCCAGGTTGAAAACGCGATGCGGCCGCCGGGCTTGAGGACGCGCAGCATTTCGCTGACGGCCATCGGTGGGCGCGGCGCAAACATGTGACCGAACTGACTGAGCACAACATCGAAATGCGCGTCGGGGTAGGGCAGTTGCTCTGCATCGCCTTCGCTGAAGTCGATGTCCAGATCCAGGACTTTCGCATGTTTCACTGCGTCTTCAAGCAGGACAGGAGAAAGGTCCAGGCCACAGACGTTTGCTCCGAGCCGAGCGGCCGTGACCGCTACAACACCGGTACCGCAGGCCACATCCAGGACCTTGTGACTGGCATTAACCCCGGCGAATGCGACCAAGCTTGCGGCGCAGGGCGTGGTGAATGTTGCCAAGGGAGAGAACGAGGCCCAGGCCTGTCGCTGGGCTTGCTTGAACCTGACGAATGGGTCTTCCTGATGCTCTGTCATGTGGCTTGTCCGGTGGTTCGAAATTTGTCGCGCGTCCGACACTAGCAGAGTCACTGCGCAGTGGGTGGTCAGGTCGCAGGCAGCCACAGAGCCTCGTTCGGCACGATGACCAATTAGTTAGAATCGCGTCAAACAATTCAAGCCGAGGAGAAAACCGGAATGGCCAAGCACCCCGCGCCGTTGCGCAGCGATGCATCTGCAGGACATCCCCTGGTGAGGAATGAGGCAAGCCTGACGCCGCAATGGCTGACCGCAGTTCTGCGCGCCAATGGGGTGCTGACTTCATCCAGCGTGACGGCAGTTCGTACTCAGCCCATCGGTAATGGGTTGATGGGTCTGAACGTGCGCATCGCCCTTGAGTACGATGGAGCTGAGCCCGGCGCGCCGAAAACCCTGGTGTCCAAGATGGCGTCCACCAGTGCTGAAAGCCGTGCTTCCGGCGCATCGCTCAAGCTGTACCTGCGCGAAGTCAGCTTCTATCAGGAGTTGGCCCCCAAGATCGAGAATGGTGTAGCGCGAACCTTCTTTGCCGACATTTCTGATGACGGGCAAGAGTTCTGCCTGCTGTTCGAAGATATGGCGCCGGCGCGCATGGGTGACCAGCTCACAGGCTGCAGTGTTGCCGATGCGCGCGCGGCCATGGTGACAGCAGCAGAGCTGGCGGCGCCATTTTGGGGTGATGCCTCGCTCAACGACGCACCCTGGATGGATCGCAAGATGATGACCGACATGTACTGTGCGGCGCTGCCGCCGTTCATGCCGACGCTGGCAGAGCGCTTCAAGAAGCTGCTCGAGCCCGGAGTGCTGGATGTGGCTCAGGATTATGCTGACAACATCGAGCGCTATTACACCTTGCACAGCAAATCGCCGTTTACGGTCTCGCATCAGGATTACCGCCTCGACAACATGATGTTTGATGCCAAGGATGGCGACGTGCCGGTCGCGATCCTTGACTGGCAGACCCTGGTGCCTGGCCCTGCAGCACTGGATGCGAGTTACTTTGTCGGCGCGGGGCTGTTGCTGGAAGACCGGCGCGCTAACGAAGAATCGCTTGCAAGGCTTTACTACGACGAACTCATCAAGCGTGGTGTAACGGGTTTCAGTTGGGAGCAGTGCTGGCATGACTACCGTTTGCACGCAGCGCACGGTCTGGACATGGGCATTGTGGGAGCGGCTATCACCTCTTCTACCGAGCGTGGCGACCGGATGCTCAGCACCATGATCAACCGTCACGCACAACAGATGATTGATCTGGGAACGATGGATCTGATCAGAAACGGCTGATCAGGAAACGTAGATCAAATGGGAATCAGGACTCGATGAGCCCCAGTTCCTGGCATCTCGAAATGGCTGCAAGGCGGTTGTTCACGCCGAGCTTGGAGTAGATATTGTTCAAGTGCCATTTGAGCGTGCCGGGCGATATGAACATGGCATCTGACAGCTGACGATTGGTGGGCCCTGTGCGCAGGCGCGTCACAATTTCCAGTTCGCGTGCAGTGAGTGTGTTCTGACTGACCAAAGGATCGTCACTGGTGCTTGTGCTGGTACTGCCTGAGTTGTTGCTTTCTGCCTCGACGCGGGCCGCCTTGCAGATCTGGTCCAGATAAGCGCGGGTCGGGGCCTTGAGGCCCCGGGCGTCTGCGCCAGCCAGAAACTGGCTCAGGGGTTCTCGCAACAGATCGGCTTCGTCAATCAAAGTTCTTTGATAGCCGCCGTGCAGCGAAATGGCCAGCGCTGCGCGCAGCCGTTCGGCAGACCGTTCTTGTTCGCCAAGTTGATGGTGGGCGACGGCCATCAGCAGCAGTATCTCGACTTCCTTGCGCTTCTGGCTCGATGCCTGTGCGCGTTCCAGCGGTGCCTGCAGGCCTTCAAGCGTGGCCTGATAGTGACCCTCCATCAAGGCGATCCTTGCTTCAATCCGGCCCGACTTGTCCTGCAAGGCCGCGCCAAATGCGGCGTACTGAGGGTCGGTGAATTCATCCTGCAACGCGATCCATTGCTGGCGCGCCTGCTTCAGTTCGCCGCTTCTGAGCATGCAGACGATGCGCTCAGCGCTCAAACTCAAGCTCAGCCGCGGGAGTTGTCTGGCCTTGCCCTGCGTCTCGCCCTCGTAGAGCGTTGCGATGCCGGCGGCTACATCGCCTTGCACGACCTGAAGGCGAGACAAGGTGACATAGCCGAGGATGATGGGGTCGGCTGCTGACTGCTCGATGAGTGCGGTGAGGCCGCGTTCGAGTGCGTCGCGGGCATCATCCAGACGATTGAACTCATACAACAGCCCTGCACGCATGGCGTGAATCATCATGACGGCGGGCGCCTCGGGTCCAAGCTGCGGGGCCAACTCTTCGATTTCGTGATCACAGACCGCGAGTGCCTGCCGACACTGACCATGCTTGATGAGAATGGAGATCACCACCATCGAGGCCCAGGTCAGGATGTAGTGATCGCCGTTTTCGCGGGCCAGGGTTTGCGCCTCCTGACCGTGGGCGAGTGCTTCGGAAAACTGCCCGAGCGCGCGTTCGGCAAATGCCTGGACAACGTATGCAGCTGCACGTTCGTAAGGAGCCCCATCAGGCCAGCGCTTCAACCAGTTCTTTGCACGATTGATGCTCGCTTGCGGGCGATCGCCCAATCCAGCTGCTGCACAGCGCTGCACGTCGATTCCGCGTTCCAGTGCCCGCATCTCTTCGCTTTGAACATCGCCGCTCAGGTACTCGGATTCCAGTTCCAGGCGAATCGACTCGGCCTCATCAAAGCGCCTCAGGAAATTAAGTGACCAGGCCTGCTTGAGACGAATATCCGGGTACTGGTGCAAAGCCTCCGGCGGCAGCATGTTCACCCAGTACAGGTAGCGGCTATGTCTGCCACGGGTGACGACCATGGCGTCGCCGTGTTCGCTGATCAGCGCGCTGGCGCGGGGGATATCACCACCATCAAGGCAGACCTCGATGGATCGTTCAATCTGACCGCGCGCCAGCAGGTATTCGAGCGCCCGATTCTGCAGCATGCTCAATTCGTCGATCTGGCTGCGTTTGAGCCTGGCGAGAAAAAAATCTCGCAGCAGTGGATGCAGCATGTAGCTGGGTTCGGGCTCGTCGCTGACGCGAATCGGCAAGGCCTTGTCCTGAATCTCATCGAGCAATATGCCGGCTTCCTTGTCGCCCGAAAGTGCGCGCGCCAGCGGAAGATCGAAGCTGCGCAGCAGGCTCATCCTCAGAAGGAAAGCCTGTAGCTGGAAAGAGAGCTGGTTGAACAGAACATCGTTGAGATATTCGGCGAGCACCTGCGGCGCGGTCGCCAGGCCGGTGACGAAGCGATCTTGCGAGCCTGGGTCTGATTCCAGTGTGAGCGCGACCAGGCGCACCGCCGCTGGCCAGCCCTGCGTGCGTGACTGCAAGGCCTGGACCAGTTCTCGGCGTGGATTCACATTGTGCTGGCGCAACATGTCCACGATCTCATCTGTGCTCAGCGCAAGATCCTGATCGGAAAATCGGCTCAGACGCCCCTCAATCAGGATCGGTGTGGTCACGGCGGGCAGGGCGTTCCGGCCGCTCAGAATAATCAGCAGATTCTTAGGCTGGTTCCGGATCAGCTGGCGCAGCAGATTCTCGGCAGGTGCACCGGCAAGGACATGGACATCGTCTATCAAGACCACGATTTCCACGCGAGAAGCTTCGATCTCCGCAATCAGGGCGCGCAGAAGCGTGGAGCGACCGCGTGCACCGAAGCCGTCCAGCATGGCCTCCGGGCCCTGGCCCGTACCGTGATTGAGCGCGGCAGCCAGTTCGAGCAGGAGTTGATCGCCTTCGCGGTCGTCAATCGTGGCTTCCAGAGGGATCACGCGCCGACCGTCGTCGAGCAGGGTCTGGCGCCATTGAGACAGTAGCGTCGACTTGCCATAGCCCGCTGCTGCACAGACAGATATGACAGATCGTTCGCAGCCCATGTGGCGGCTGGTCAGCCCAAGCCTGGGTCTGCTCAGCTCCCAGTTTGCCCGGCGCGCTCTTTCCTTTACGAGTGAATCTGGCAATGCGGCCTCCTCCTGGTACCGGCGCTGATCATACTTTGTCGCTGTTGCCGGAGCGAAACAGGCCTAATGGTAGGGGCGGCCGCCGCACTTTCCGACGCATACTCTTCGCAGAAAAACGCCATTAGACCAGCGCCATGCTGCCCTGAAGCAAGGTGACTGGACGTTCCGCAATCAGAGGAGAGCCATCATGTCGGTACAACCACAGGAAATGTCGTCCACGGCGGATGCATATGCCGTTCCCTTGAACAAGATTGATGTCAGCCTTCCCGAGTTGTATCGGGATTACACGTTCTGGGATTTCTTCAAGCGGCTGCGTACCGAGGCGCCTGTGCATTACTGCGCGGACAGCCAGTTTGGCCCGTACTGGTCCATCACCAAGTACGAAGACATCATGCATGTTGATACCCACCCGGAACTGTTCAGTTCCGATAACCGGGATGGCGGCATCACGATCATGCGCGAAAATGCGGCAGGCAGCCTGCCCATGTTTATTGCCATGGACCCGCCCAAGCATGATGATCAGCGAGCTACCGTCAGCCCTATCGTTGCGCCGGAGAATCTCGCAAAACTCGAGAAGCTCATTCGCGAGCGCACGCATAGCGTTGTGCAGAACCTTCCGGTGGACAAGGAGTTCAACTGGGTCGAGGAAGTCTCCATTGATCTGACCACCAAGATGCTGGCAACGCTGTTCGACTTTCCCTGGGAAGACCGGCACCTTTTGACTTACTGGTCTGACGTGACCACCACCGTCCCCGGTGCTGGGCTCATCGACAAGGAAGAAGAGCGCATGCCGATCATGCAGAAGTGCGCGGACTACATGACGCGCCTCTGGAACGAGCGGGTCAATTCAGAGCCGGGCAATGATGTCATTTCCATGCTGGCGCATTCCGATAAGACGCGGAACATGTCTCCGGAAGAATTCTTCGGCAATTGCCTCCTGCTTATCGTGGGTGGCAATGACACAACGCGCAACTCGATGACCGGTGGCGTCGTGGCCATGAACGAGTATCCGGATCAGTACCGCAAGCTCTGCGAGAACCCCAAGCTCATCCGCTCGGCTGTCTCCGAAATTATCCGCTGGCAGACGCCGTTGCCGCACATGCGTCGCAACGCCTCGGTCGATACCGAAATCAGAGGTCAGAAGATCAAAAAGGGCGACAAGGTCATCATGTGGTACGTGTCTGGCAACCGCGACGAGGAAGTAATTGAGCGCCCGGATGAGCTCATCATTGACAGAAAGAATGTGCGTTCCCATTTATCCTTCGGCTTCGGTATTCACCGATGCGTGGGCAATCGACTGGCGGAAATGCAGCTGCGGATCCTCTGGGAGGAATTGCTGGCCCGTTTCCCGCGTCCCGGTCAGATTGAAGTGGTTGGACAGCCCCGCCGCGTGATGAATCCTTTCGTGAAGGGCTACGAAACCCTTCCTGTTCGCATCCGCGCCTGATTTTTTCTGCACATTATTAAATTAATTTTCAGGGTGAAAAAATGCCAAAAGTAAACTTTGTTGAGTTCGATGGTACGAAACACAGCGTTGATGTTGAAGAAGGAACTTCCATCATGGAAGCCGCCGTCGGAAATCTGATTCCAGGAATTGACGGTGATTGCGGTGGGGCAGCTGCCTGTGCAACCTGCCACGTCCATATCGACGCGCCGTGGAGTTCCAAGCTGCCGCCACTGGGTGACGACGAAGAGTCCATGCTTAGTCTCACGGATGATCGAGACAGCCGGTCGCGCCTGGGGTGCCAGATCAAGATGACGGCAGAACTCGACGGAATCGTTGCCCAGATGCCTGAGGCGCAGCACTGAGTCTGGCGGCGCTGTGATGGGCAGCTTGAATTAATATGCAAGCCTGAACATCGTCTGCACCGGGACAGGATTCAATATGGCTCTCATCTTTATTCTTGCTCTGTACGCCACTGTTGGCGTCATGTCTGTCGTTGGCTCCATCTATCTCTCACAGAGATTTATCGCGCCGCGCTACGAGTCATTGGCCTTCGGCCTGTTCCTGATCGTGATCGCCTGCTTTTATCTGGTGTTCCTGTCGCACTTTGCAGACCCGGAAGCCTGGCGCCTGGAGCTCACTGCAATTGCTGCCTTTGTTGTTCTGGGCTTGCTGGGCATTCGCATCCCCGCGCTGCTGATCGTCGGGTATTTGCTGCACGGCGGATGGGATTTGCTGCATGAACTGGAGGCGCACGCGAATATGGACCCGTTCGGCGGCCGCAGGGCCTCAGAAATTCCATTGGCGTATGGCGTCTTTTGCGCCGCTTATGACTGTGGCATGGCCGCCTATTTCTTCACGCGGCGATCCCAGTGGAGAAGCGCATGGTCGGCGCAGACGGACAGTGCCAATCCGGCGGCGGCCTGAGTCTGCTTACTTACAAACCAATGATCTTCGAGTCGGATCAGCGACTGCCGGAACAGGGGCCGAAGGAGGAGAAGGTCGACGGACCACATTCGAGAAAGCGTGAATATGGCCCATCGGTTCTCGGTCTTCGGATGCTTATGGCTCGATGGCCCGACCGCCTCTGGTGATTAGCATTACTGCGCGTCTATGCCTTTCCACGGCAGGCGATAGCCGGTCTCGTACAAGCCGTAGCCGATGGTGCCATCGGCGAGGCGATACTCCATCAGTTGTTCACGCAGCACGAAGGTGTCGAGCGGGAACAGCCAGCTGAACAGCGGTTTGGCAGTGAAGCTGTAGTTGCGGTCCTTCTCGTCCACGAAGCTCCACTCCGCACTGGCGACCGACAGGCCGTCTTCGGCAAACGTCATGCGATCGTCCAACTGCTTGACGCGCAGCCAGCGCTCGCCGTCGTGAAACATGCGCATGTAGGCAGACTGGCCAGCTGTGGAAATGCCGTGAATACCCGCCAGCGCCATGCCGTTTTCAAACACCGGCCAGGCCAGCCGGTAATGACGCAAGGCATCCCAGTTGCGTGGCCCGGCAGCAATGTCACGAAACCCCTTGCCGTCGAAGTCAGTGCGATTGCCGCGATGCATCCAATGTCCGCTGACATTGGAGACGCCTTCGAGATGGATGTGCGCAATCTCGCTGGCAAACGAGCCGTCCTTGTCGTGCGACATGGCGATGCAGTCTTCCATCGGGTGCAGCTCATCCCAGCAAAGATCCAGCGAAAAATCCTGCGACTCGAACTTGATGCGGGTTTTCTTCAAGGGCACTTCAGCGTGCACATGCATGCCGGCGACATTGATCCCGTTCGCCGGACGTTCTTCGGTGTACGGCAAGTTGAGATTGGTGCGCGTAAATATGGGCGAGCCGTCCTGGAAGACAATCAGCCAGCTGTTGGTCTCGCGCTGATTCTCCAGCACGCCGATGCGGATGAAGACGCCGCTGCGCGTCTTGGGATCGTAGCCGTTGTAGTAAAAACTCTGGCTCCAGCGCGGATTGCCATCACCGCTGATGAGGCCTTCGTATTTTTCATAATCAGGTTTCACTTTGTCTCTCCATTGCCAATCAGTTTTTCGATTTCAGGTAAGCCACTGTCTGCGCCTTCCCATCCCTGCATCACAAGCCAGGCACGTTCGCGCAGCAGCATGTCTTTCGCGTGTGCCATCACGTCGGACTCGATGGCACGCCGGCAGTCTTGGTCAGGCAGCGTGGAGCTGGCCTGTGAGAAAGCGCCGATAGATTCGCGCAGAGCCAGATTGGCTGCTTCTATCTGCTCAGGTTCGGCACCTGCAAGGGCCAGTAGATTGCGTCCGCTTTCCGCCGTTGCCCTCATCGCCTCCAGCGCCGAAGCCAGTTCTGGGGTGCTGCCGGCTTTGGTTGAAAGATCGTCCGCAAGTCTGACGAAGCTTTGAAGTTCGAAGCGGTCATAGCGGTACTGCAACGGCATCCGCTGTGCGAGTAAATGCAGACTGCCGATGATGAGCTGGGCCTGCTCTTGTGCGAGGCGATTGTCAGGGTCGACTGCTGGCAGCACGACGTCAGTGAGTGCCTTGATCAGCGTCGGTATCTGAAAGCTTGCGCGAAGTTCCATGTCAGAGCACCTGTTCGAGTTGAGTGTGCAGTTCGTCCAGCAGCCGGTAGGAAAT
This sequence comes from uncultured Panacagrimonas sp., assembly GCA_963975245.1. Classification (GTDB taxonomy): domain Bacteria; phylum Pseudomonadota; class Gammaproteobacteria; order Nevskiales; family Nevskiaceae; genus Panacagrimonas. The sequence goes on from CAXBFJ010000009.1 coordinate 113,899, forward strand.
GCCGGCAAGCCACGCAACAAGTACATCCTGATGCGTCTTGCCGTTGCGGGGCGCGCGGTATCCCGTGGCCAGCGTGATGGCGACGCACTTGTAGCTGTTGAGAATGTCGTAGTACTGCAGCGACTTTTGGTTCACGCTCAGGCCGCTCGCCTTTTCGTACTGTTCAAAATATTCGTCGCGTGACATGAAGCCACCGACCAAGGGTGTTTTTCCGTCTTCGTGCAGGTGACCGAAGATCGGTTTGCTCGACCAGGTCAGGTCTTCGTGGCGGTCACCAAAATAGGCCAGCTCCCAGTCCAGCCACGCGGAGATGCGATAGTCGGGTTCGGTAAACAGGAAATTGCCAACGCGGTAGTCGCCGTGCACAACTGAAATGTGGTCCATCTTCGGCGGATTGCGGCGCAGCCAGCCCATCGCAATACGCATGAGGGGAATGTCTTCATGCGCGTCTTCCTCCCACACACGCTCCCAGCGGTTGAGATTCCAATCCATGGCCTGTTCGCCGGACGACGGGGCGTCGTACGAAGACAGGTCTGCATTGCGCCAGTCAAAGGTGTGGATCTTTGCCAGATGTTCAACAAACTGTGCGCCAAGTGTCTGGCGAATCTCCGGCGGCATGTAGGTTGCAACGCCACTGACGCCACCGGCGGACTGAGTGGGTTTGGTCACGCCCTTTGCAAAGCCATAAATAATGGCGGGATAAGGCAGGAACTCCGCGTAGGGGTCCATCCAGTAGGTGGGCGGAACCGGCACCACGCCTTCCATTGCCTTGATCAGCTGGAACTCCCGCAGACGACTGGTTTCCGTAATGGCCTCGGAGGGTTCCATGCGCAGAACCAGGGGTGTCGAGGTTGCGTCTGCACCTTCGGGCGTCCAGTTGAGCGTGAAGGCCACCTGCAGTTTGGATGCGCCGCCCGATAGCCAGCTCACCTGTGAAATTGTGAACGGCGACTTCAGCTGGCTGCGCAGCAAAGCGTCCAGACCCTCAGTCAGGCTTTCCAGGGTTAATTTCTCGAAAGGAGGACCTGTGCGCCGTTCCAGTTTGCGTGTGAGCACCCGATCAATTTCCTTTTCACACGGAAAACGCTTGCGCAGCTGCGCGATCCACTCAGCGCTCGGACGGTTCTTGTCCACGATGCTCATTCTGTCTCCTCGGCTAATCGTTCTAATCCATCGTGCCGTGGCTGGCCCTCAGTGGCGAGGGTGTCGGGGCGCGGGCACTCATACTCTTGTCTGTAAAGCGAAGCGAGGTTCCCATTGAATAGACAGAGTGTCAAGTGAAAATAGACAGCGTGACAATGATGTTCTGGAATCAGTAAGATCACGGCATGCCCGGCGCTTGATGTGCGCGTGCCTCGGGTCGAATTCTCCTTTCCAAACTGATCTTCAGACCATTCATGCCTCGCATCGAACCCAGACCGACACGTGCCAGGCGCGCTAAACCGGGGGCTCAGCCCAAGGTATCTATCGAAGATCGTCTTTTGGCTGCAATGGAGCGCCTTCTGGAGAAAGGGCAGCGATTTTCTTCCGTGTCCGTCGAGCAACTTACGCAGGAAGCAGGGCTCGCCCGCGCCACTTTCTATCTGCACTTTCGCGACAAGAGTGAGTTGGTGGTTCGCCTAATGAGTCACGTCACCGAAGAGCTCATCGCCAGCACCGGCAACTGGCTGGGGAATTCTGAAGTGGCTCAGCACAAGGACCTGCAACAGGCCATGGTCGGCGTGGTTCACACTTTCAAGAAGCATCAGGCCATCCTCGCTGCCGTGAGTGATACAGCCTCACATGATCCGGATGTCGCGCATCTGTATCAGGCAATGATTGATCAGATCAGCGAGCAGTCCCGCAGGGCGCTGGCCACGGTCAAGCGCAATGGACTCAGTCGGCCAGATGCCACCAATGACGTGGCAGACGAGCTCAGTGGCATGCTCGTGACGTACTGTGCGCAGAATGTCGGCAAACGCGATGGTGCAGAATTGGATCGTCTGGCCAAGGCGCTGGGCTATATCGCGGCGTCTGCAGTGTTCTCTGACACAGCTTGATCCGCGTCAGTTATTTCAAGTCATCTCAGTTTGCACGCGGATTGTCTCCTGCACCTCCAGGCGGTGCTGTCGCGATGATGCAAAGGCGGTGATCTGCGTCCATAGAGACTGATTGATGGTTCCGCACCTCTATGCGCTCCTTGTCACATGGCACATAGAATGCACTGCATGAACAAGCAGACATCGAGCGTAGAAGCGCCGCAGATCGCACTTCCCGTCAAGTTGCAGGGGCTGCCCGGCAGTCCATATACGAGAAAGATGCTGGCAGTGCTTCGTTATCGTCACTTGCCGTATCGCCTCATCCTCAATCTTCCGCAGAATCCCGACGTGCCCGGTAATGGCGAGCAACGGGCCACCTTGCCTGTGCCCAAGGTGTCGTTGTTGCCCACGTTCTATTTGAAAGATGGAGCAGGAAAGCTACAGGCGGTAACCGATTCCACCCCCATCATCCGCAGGCTCGAGCAGGCCTTCGAGCAGCGTAGCGTGATTCCTGCTCACCCAGTGGCGCGCTTCCTGAACTACCTGCTGGAAGACTACGCCGATGAATGGCTGACACGTTGCATGTTTCATTACCGCTGGAGTTACGCAGCGGACATCAACAAGGCAGGCCAGGTGTTGCCGCTGTATGCAAGAGTGGATCTGCCTGATCCCGCATGGAAGACGTACATCGAGCGGTTCACCGAGCGTCAGATCGGGCGCTTGCATGTTGTGGGTTCAAACGAAATGACGGGGGCGGCTATCGAGGCCAGTTACCAACGGTTTCTGAAACTGATGGAAGCGCATCTGAGCGGCTCGCCATTTCTCTTTGGCGGGCGTCCGGCCTCTGCCGACTTTGCGCTGATGGGGCAACTCACATGCTTGACGCACTTTGATTCCACGCCGACGCGTTTGTGCGAGCAGCACGCGCCCCGTGTTTACACCTGGGTGGAGCGTCTGGAAGATCTGAGTGGGCATGAGGTCAGCGACGACGACTGGCTGGAGCCATCGTCATTGCCGAACTCGCTGAGCGAGCTGTTGGTTGAGGTTTCACGTACCCACATGCCGCAGCTGCTGGCCAACGCACACGCCGTTCGGGCCGGGAAGAAGGAATTTGAAACCCGGATCGATGGCAGTGCCTGGGTCCAGCCCAGCTTTCCTTACCAGTTGAAATGCCTGGTCTGGATCCGTGAGGAGTTCGCAACGCTGTCGGCTGAAGACCAGCAGATAGCGAGAAACATTCTCGAGCACGCTGGGCTGCTGCCGATCATTGATGAAGCCGTAGCCTGAGTGACGGTGCAAAAGTTGCCTCGGCCATCAGCGAATGCAGTCCTATTCAGTGCGCGGACACGCGATCAGGCTTCGGATATTTGCAACGAGCTGTTGTGGCGCGCGGCGGCCAGCCCGCGTTCACGACCGTAACGCGCATAGGCGCTGCGATTCACCGGGTTGTGGTAATGCCAGTACGCCTTGATGAAGAGCGGCAGATGGGGGATCCAGTAACGAGTGTGGTCGGGTGGGATCACAGGCTCTGAAATTCCCGGTGTGACCTCAGCCATCACGATGCCGGGGCCTTCCATGGTATTGCGACTGGCAAGTACTTTGCCGGTGGCGTCCACAATCTGTGTCGCGCCGACAAAGTGGGACTCCATCTGAAAGCCCGCATCGGTGCCGGGCAGCAGCAGGAATTTTCCAGATAGCGGTCCACAGTGACTGGCCTGCAATACCGGTGCCCCCAGTCGCCGTGCGAACTCAACCGGTGCCTGTTCGCTCATATAGCGGTTGTACTGTTCAATGGAGCGCAGCATGCCTTCGGTAACAGGCCAGTTGGATGGCATGGTCCACCAGTGCGTGCCGGTCATGGCCAGCTCAACCTTGCCGATCATGCGACGGATGGTCTGGTGCCGAACCAGTTCCCAACACACGGCCGCGCCGATGGTTCCAAGTTCTGTCTCCCACACGCCGTCATCCGAGCCGCCCACATAGAAAGCGTTTTCCCACATCGTGGGCAGGTCCTTGTCGTGTGTATGAACCTTGCCGCTGGATTCAGCCAGAACGTAGCGGTTGTAGATCTCGCCGCCACTTTCCACCAGCATGGATCCGCCAAAGCTGCCGCCGTGCTTGCGTGCAAGGCGAACCATCATGTCGATGGCTGCATTGCTCTCAGGAAGCACGATGCGATAGGCCTCTTCGCTGGGTGCGATACGCCCGGTGAAAAACTCCGGAAGTCCAACCACGTCTGCACCCTTGCCGAAGGCTTCTTCAGCCATGCGCTCGGCCATCTCAATATTGGCCGCCACGTCTCCCATGTGGGTTTCCATCTGTACGGCGGCGACTTTGATCGGTTTACGGGTCATGTGATGACATGTACGAGCTGACAGGTGAATCCTGATCTTGTCGCCTTGCAAATGCGGAGGCAAGCAGCGGACGGAATCGTTTGAGTGCTGGCGTCGCGAATCTGATTCTTGCGATGACGCCGCATGCTTTCTTCAGCAGTGGGACTCAGGCCCACCATCCGTGCAGAAACCATTGTCCGCTTTCCAGGTCGCGAAAGACCCATGCGCGGCCGCCGTTGACGTCGATGCTGAGATAGTCACGGCGCACGTCATGGTCATCCCACCAGCCAGCTTCAATGCGCTCGAAGCGTGGCTCAAACGAAAGCTCCGGTGGTGGCATGGGCCACGGTGCATCCAGTAGCAGGGTAGGCCGATCAGCCGGCATGTTCTGTGTGTGCGGAGAAGCCGCGCGTTTTGCACTGTAATTATTTCCCGGTCCGGTACCGGTGATCTGCAAACTGGCATATTCGGGGCGATGGTCTTCATGTGCACGCGGAACCCAGACGCGTTCTTCACCGAGTCGCGCGCGGATTCTTTCAACGGCTGCATGCCAGGCTTGTTGCTGGGAGGCGCTGTTGTCAAAGAAATCATTCTGCGCAATGGCAGGCTCATCGAATTCTTCTGCGATCAAAACAAGTTCGCGTGCAGCCATGGGCAGACCGTCACGTTCAAGGCGTTCCTGCAGCGCGTTGAAGATGCGGTTGATGTCGCGGTGCGGGTCTACAAAACGAGCGTGGATGCGTGTGCATCGCGCCCCGGCATGACCGACATCGAGCATCACGCTGCACAGGCCGCGGTCGCGTGCGCGCAGATAGCCCTGCAGTTCGCCGCACAGTCGGCGCAGCGGAAACTGCAGGTGTCCGGTATTTTCTGTTTCTGCAGGCAGTTCCAGGCGGCGTCGAAAGCTCTCCGGCGGGACGATTGCATCAAAAGGTTCAGCTGCCTGTCCCAGAAGCTGGTCGAGCTGTTTTCGGCGGTCTGTGCCAAACCGCTTGCTGAAAGCCTCGCGCGGAATGGCGAACAAATCCTTCAGCGTGCGCAGGCCCACACCCGACAGCGCATCAAGCGTCCTGGACGGCCAATGCAAGACATGGATGGGCAGCGGCGCCAGCGCATCGGTCAGGGATTCTGCCTGTTGCACAGGCTCGTTCTGCCCCGCACAGGCTCGCAAGGTAGCGGCAGTGCGTGTGGGCGCAATACCAATTTGCGCAACATGCCCCATCTCGATGAGTTCCTGACAAATCTGTTCGCGCAGGGTCGGCAGGTTTCCGAACAGTTTCAGACTCTGGCCGATCTCCACCCACAACAATGCACGTGGCAAACGGCCGGGCTCGGATAAATCCTGTATCTGCGCGGCCACCGGCTGGCCGAAGCGATAGAGCCAGTGCGCCAGGCTTTCCAGCAGGCGATGTTCAGCCGCTGGCTTGCGGACCTTGCAGGTGAGTTCGGGAAAGAGCGACATCGCCTGCGTCATGGCCATGCCGGCCTCGCAGGATGGGGTGCCGGTAATCAGCCAGCGTTGCGAGCCGTGCTGGTCAACGACGACCGCATCATCCTGTTCAATGCCAAGTGCAGCGCGCGGCAGCAGGGGGAAGTGAAGGCAGAGCCAGAGCATGACGTGGACAAGGGCCGCAGCATCATGCCGCTGGCCGGATGCCCGGATTCAGCAGCTGTGCTGTGTTGTTTCCGGATTGGAGCGTGCTTTGCTTGCCAGCAGCGGGGCGTGCGCCGCGACATTTCAGCACTTCCACACGCGGCACTGCGTGTTCGCGCCAGATCCGCAAGCGCAGCGCGCTGGTAGTGGATTCACTGGCGTAGGCCTCGGGGCGGATCAGCAAGGCAAAGCTGTCACTGCTTTCTGCCGCCAGTTGCAGGCGGCGCAAGGCCGCCGACTCAATGCCGGCGGCCCACATCAGGATGCTGCCACCGGCCCGCAGCAGTAGTTCGGCAGACCATAGGCCATTGGCAATGCTGTCCGGTTTGAGAACCAGCAGCTGTGTCAGTTGAATGCCGGAGGACTGCAGTCTTGGTGCATGGGGCCTGTGCGGCGGATCAATCAGAGCCACAGGTGATCCGCCCTGTGTGAGTCGTGCAAGCAGGGGCAGGCTCAGGCTCATCTCGCCCGATCCAATACGCACGGAAAGAATCTCGCTGACCGCGCCGATAGGCCAGCCCCGGCCCGGCAGCAGCCGGTCAAGTGCTTCAAATCCGGTGGAAGCGGTGCGGATCGGAGCCTGCTCAGTGGCTCGCCAAAGCTGCGGTCCCAGCAGGCTGCGGACATCTACAGGTGTGGAAAGTCGGGGTTCCATGCCAGTTCCCACAGGTAGTTGTCGGGGTCCTGGAAATAACCCGAGTACCCGCCCCAGAAGGTTTTGTGCGGCGGCTGTGTGATGCAGGTGCCGGCGGCCTGCAACTCTGCAAACAGGGCGTCTACGGCTTCGATGCTTCCCAGATTGTGTGCCAGGGTGACGCCGCAGCGACCGCCGCTGGCGATCTCGCTTTCCGGCACACCCACTTCCTTTGCAAAGTCTTCACGTGGAAACAGGGACAGCCAGGTCTGGCCCATCTCGAAGAAAGCGACGTTGGCCTCCTCCGGCATCGCGATGCGGGGCAGCTTGAGCACGTTTTCATAGAAGTGCGCGGCGCGATCCAGCTGGGCAACCGCGAGTGTGACAAGACTGATGCGAGGCTCCATGGTGGCCTCAGCGAATCCGTGCGAAGCCGCCTGTGCGCAGCAAACCCACGGCCAGACCTTCAATGCTCAGCTCCTGCTGGGACAGATCAACCCGAATGGGTTTGAAGGCCGCATTTTCAGCCAGCAGTTGCACGATCTTTCCGCGTTTCTCAAAACGCTTGACCGTGACTTCATCGCCGATGCGTGCCACCACAACCTGACCATTGCGCGCCGTCTGCTGCTTATGTACGGCCAGAAGGTCACCGTCGCAGATGCCGATGTCGATCATCGACTCGCCCTGTACGCGCAGCAGATAGTCCGCCCGGGGTTTGAACAGCGCAGCTTCCACCGGCACATGGCGCTCCAGGTTTTCAGTGGCCAGCAGCGGCGAGCCAGCGGCAACGCGCCCGATCAGCGGCAGGCTGAATTGATGCGTCAGTGGCTCACGCAGGCGAATGCCACGCGCAGCCCCCGGAACCAGTTCGATCACACCTTTCTTTTCAAGGGCACGGATATGATCGTCCGCCGCGGTGGGCGAGGCGAAGCCGAACTCGGTGACAATCTCCGCACGCGTGGGCGGCGACCCGGATCGTTCGATCTGGTTGCGGATGAAGTCAAAGATTTCGGTCTGGCGGGGGGTGAGCATGGCGGCTGCAAACCTCTGGATAACTGTATGGATATACAGTAGTCGAGGCGCTGCGAATGTCAAAGGATGTTTGCCGGAAATTGCTTCAAGTCATTCACGGCATGAGAAATTTAATGCCTGATGAGGCATGGCCAGCGGCCCAGGGGTTCGTTTTCGCGCGACTCAGTTTCTGTGCCTGTTTCCCCTGATCTGCATGTTGGGCCGCAACTACGTGACGGGGCTGTCGCTGTCGATGGGTGCTCTTCCTGCCCGCCAGATTGTTCTCGGTTCCAGCGGGTTTTCTGCTGCACGCCCTGCTCCCGGGGATAGGGGGCAGGCGGGTCTTGTTATCCATTTGGTCGGGGATTCGCTGTGACGGCCTTGTTTTAATGACCCTGCCTCACATGAATCGACTGGAGAGTGTCAGATGATGGAAGGATATAGCTGCGAAACCCTGCAGGATTTTGTAGGAAAGGAAATGGGTGTCAGTGACTGGTTGGAGATCGATCAGGGTCGCATCCAGACATTCGCCGATTGCACCGACGATCAACAGTGGATTCATGTCGACGTTGAGCGTTGCAAGCGGGAAAGCCCCTTTGGCGGTCCTATTGCACACGGATTTCTCACGCTTTCCCTGCTGTCCTCCTTTGTGGAGCAAGTGGGTGTCCTGCCCAAGGATGCCAGTCGTGCCATCAATCTCGGACTTCGTGAAGTGCGCTTTCAGGCGCCGGTCCCGGTGGGAAGCAGGATCCGGGCGCGAGTGACGCTCAGCGAGGCCACGCCGAAGGGAGAAGGGCGCTGGATGCTCGTTGTTCGCGCGCAGGTCGAGATCGAGAATGCGGAGACACCAGCGATGACAGCAGAGCTTCTTGTCATGCTGTTCCGTTGAGGCCTGAATCAAATGAGCCTTCAATCCGAGAAAATCGCGTCCGTCAGCTCTGAGGCCTTGCTGGGCCCCAACCCTTTCATCGGTTTCGGCGCCAGGGATGTCAGCCGGGAAATCATCCGCGCAGCAAAGCTGGCAGGTATGCAGCCTGCTTTGACCATGCGGGCAGTGACAGGTTTGCTCAAGGAATTCCTGGCCATCAGGCGCGGAGATTCCACCCTGAAGCCGCATCCGCGTGATCGTCGCTTTGCGGATTCTGCATGGCAGGATGACGCGCGTTATCGCGCCTGGCTGCAGAGTTTCCTGGCTTTCGAAAAGGCAGTGGAAAACTGGTTGGACGGCCAGGATCTGGCCCCGCACAGCCGGGCGCGTTTCGAATTCATGGTGTCCCTGATTCTGGATGCATTGGCACCTTCCAATTTCCCCTTGCAGCCGCTTGCCGTGCGCAAGTTCAAGGAAAGTGGTGGCCACAGTGCGCTGGAAGGCGCGAGCAATCTGCTTCGTGATCTGAGACAGAACGGAGGTTTGCCGGCCCAGGTCGACAAGACCCAGTTCGAGGTTGGAAAAAACCTGGCCAATACGCCCGGACAGATTGTCTTGCAGACCGAAGTCTTTGAGCTGATTCAGTACCAGCCCCAAAGTGCAAAGGTCAGGGAAGTGCCGGTGTTGTTTGTTCCGCCGCAGATCAACAAGTACTACGTGTTTGATCTGTCGCCTGAAAAGAGCGTGGTCAAGGCTCTGCTCGAAGCGGGCTTGCAGGTCTTCATGATCAGCTGGCGCAATCCCGGGGTCGAGCATGCACAGTGGGGGCTGGCCGAATACGGCGCCGCCATTGATCAGGCGATCTCGGCCATCTGTGATCTGACCGCTTCGGCTCGCGTGAACATGGCAGGCGCCTGCGCGGGAGGGATTACGCTTGCAGCCTACGTTGCAGCACGCTGCGCAGCACGTGACCAGCGCATCGGCAGCCTGACGCTTGTGGTCAGCGTGCTGGATACCGGCACGCTGGGCGAAACGCCGCTGGGCCTGTTTGCAACCGACCGCGCCATCAGGGAGGCCAAGAAGAAATCAGCGAAGAAAGGCGTGCTGGATGGCAAGGCCATGGCCGCCGCTTTTTCCTGGTTGCGGCCCAATGATCTGATCTGGAACTACTGGGTCAACAATGTCTTGCTGGGCAACAAGCCGCCCAGTTTTGACTTGCTGTACTGGAGCAATGACAACACGCGCCTGCCCGCACGACTGCATGCGGAGTTTCTGGAGATCATGCAGACGCGATCCATCGTGCAACCCGGCAAGCTGCGCATGCTCGGTGTGCCGGTAGATCTCGGACGCATCACTTGCGACACCTACGTGCTCGGCGGCACCACCGACCACATCACGCCGTGGAAGGCCTGTTATCGCAATACCCAGTTGTTCAAGGGGGATCGCACTTTCGTGCTGTCCAATGCAGGCCATATGCAGAGCATCCTTAATCCGCCCGGCAACAAGAAATCCGAATTCTGGACGGGCGGCACGCTCGGGCCGGATGCCGAGCAGTGGCGCGAGGGCGCGGAGCATCACAAGGGAAGCTGGTGGCCGCACTGGCATGCCTGGCTGCACGAACGCTCAGGAAATTTGAAAACAGCACCCGACACGGTTGGCAGTGAAACTTATCCGCCAATCCAGGCCGCCCCCGGTACCTACGTTCTGAACTGAATGCGACGAATACAGAAATTCCTGCAGGCATCCGACTTGCTGCGCACGCAGACCAAAGCGGATAGCCGAACGGAAAAATTGAAAGAGGGGCGACACTGGGGCTCGGCGCTTCAACGCCAGCGCGCCGCTCTGGCGGACGCCGGTGTGAGTATTGAATATGTCACGATTCGCGGCATCCAGATGCGTATCGGCCGCTCACAGGGGCAGGGGCGGCCACTCCTGGTTTGCAATGGGATCGGCGCCAATCTCGAACTGTTGCTGCCCATGGTCGCCAGTCTCAAGGGGCGTCCCGTCATCCTGTTTGATTTGCCGGGCGCCGGAGGTTCGGAAGATTTCGTCATGCTGCCGCGGATGAAGAACTACGCGAGGATTGCCCTGCGTGTCCTGAGTCATTGCCAGTGCAAGGATGTGGATGTCATGGGCATTTCCTGGGGTGGCCTGCTTGCCCAGCAGCTCGCCATATTTGCGCCCAATGTCGTCAACAAGCTGATCCTGATGGCCACCAGTTCCGGGTTCACCATGCTGCCCGGACGCTTCAACGCCTTGCGGCTGATGACGACCCCGCGCCGCTATTTGTCGCGCAATTTCATGGCCCGGCACGCACATACCCTGTATGGCGGCGAGCTGCTCAACAATCCGGAAGCCGCAAAGCAACATGCGCGTCTGTCGCGCGCGCCGACCGGTTTGTCCTATGCACAGCAACTGCTCGCAGCACAGTTCTTCACCAGTCTGCCCTGGCTCTGGCGAGTGAAGTGCCCGGCCCTGATTCTGGCCGGAGATGATGATCCCCTGATGCGCCTGTTCAATGGGCGGGTTCTGGAGCGCGTCCTGCCGAACGCAAAAATGCGCGTTCTGGAAGGTGGCGGACATCTGTTTGCGGTCATGCAGGCGGAGAAAACGGCTGGCTACATTGATAATTTTCTTCAGTAAAGTCTGAAATTCTGCCCGGTATTGCAGCCCCCCACTCTTTGGATAGGGGTTTTCAGGTCTTTTTGGCATCATGTTTTGCCTCACGAAGCAAGGCGCACGCGTTCATTCGAGGCGCGCAGGACCAATCAACGGAGGACGTTTCATGAAAGATCAGGCCAAGACCCACATCGTGACCCGGAAGGTGCCGTTTGATTTTCCGGATGATATCCATCCGCACTGGATGCCGACGCGTCCCGAGATGTCCCAGATATGGAACGGCTTCTCGCTGACCATGCCGTTTCTGGAGCCCTACCTGATCCGCACCATGCGCGAAGGCATGAAGAAGATTGATGATCCGCAGGTGCTCGCAGATTGCGCGGGATTCATGTCGCAGGAAGGCCAGCACTATCAGCTTCATCAGCGCTTCAACGATCTGCTGAAGCAGACCTATCCTGATCTGGCTCGCATCGAAGATGACATGCGGGATTACTACGCCAAGCTGAGCAAGAAATCACTCACACGCAAAATGGCATATAGCGCGGGTTTTGAATCCATGACGCTGGGCGCTGCGCGGTTCATCATTGGCGAACGCAAGAGCCTGTTTGCAGGTGCAGATACGCGCGTCGCATCTTTCTGGATGTGGCACATGGTTGAAGAAACCGAGCACAAGACCTGTGCCTACGATGCCTATCAGGCCGCATGTGGCGGCTACTGGTCACGCGCCTACGGCGTGTTTCACGGCACCTGGGGCGTTTTGTGGCCCGGTCTGCGCGCTGCAGTCTTGATGCTCAAGCAAGACGGGCTCTGGAACAGCTGGCGCAACAAGTTGCGCTTCGTGCGCGAGATCGGTTCGTTCCTGCGCTACGTGAGCCCGTACATTCTCAGGTCCGTCATGCCGTTTCACAGCCCGCGATTCGAGAAGGATCTGGACTGGGTGCAGGAATGGCTGAGTCGTTATCCATCAGGTGTCACACCTGCTGCTCCGCCACTGGTGGACACCAATGATCCCGAGATGCCGGTCCCGGCGATGAAATTCTCTGCAGCCGCGTAGGAAAGGAAGCAATGCAAGTATCCGAAGAAATTCGTTCCATCCAGAGATGGCTCATTGGCAGCGGTGCGTTTCTGATTTTTGCAGCAGGTATTGCAGGATTCGGTTTTCTGTTCTTCCTGCTTGGAGAAATCAATATCTGGCCCCTCCCGGTGATCGACTACCAGCTTCCGGGTTCGGTGAAAGCCTGGCGAATGACCCATCTTGAAGGCATCCTCGGAGGTCTGATTCATTGGCTATTTGCTGCGCTTTTGCCGCTGATGCCGTTTGCCATCAAGACGGTCAAGCGCATGGCGATTGCGATCATTGCAACAGGGTGGATGTTCACCATCGCGTCTTCTCTGGATGCGCTGTTCCCAGATAGCCGGGGTCTGGCCTTTGGTGGCCCGATGACGAATCAGATTGCCTTCTTCCTGTTCTACATCGGCATCGTCATGGTCATGTGGATCCTGTTTGTCATCGGATACCGGTCCTACTTTCCCAAGCGATAAATATATGATGGTCCTTCGCCATATGTCCTGCTAGTTGGGCAGGAGCTATTCACGATAGCGCTCTGAAGTGAGCTGAATTTAGATCATTAGCGAATCCAATGGGGCCGGAACCTGTGTTCTAGGCCCCTTTTTTATCAAATCTCAATGCTGGTCTATTATCCGAGGTGAATCCATATAAGATTGAAGCAGGCTCAGGCCCGTAAGAGGTCAGGCCATAGAGCCTCAGGAGGAAGAAGGATGGATAATCTAGAGCCGTTCAAGACCAGTATCGTTGCGACCAAGCTATATCCTCCCGCCTTCAATAAGAAAAGCATCACCCGAGAGCGCCTTTTTGACTACAGGGCGTGTGAGGATAAAAGACTCTCCATCGTCAGCATCGTGGCTGCTGCTGGCTCGGGGAAGTCGACCACGATGGCAGAGATTTGCGGTCGGCTTAACGAGATGAAATTCTCGACGGCCTGGCTCAGCCTGGACCTGGAAGATAACTGTCCCTCCACTTTTGTCTCTTACCTCATACCGGCCCTGAGCAAGCTTGATCCATTGCAAGACGGCTCAGATCTAGAGTGGCAGCGAGACATGCTGGTCAAGGATATCGAAGCCCTTTTCGATATCCTGATTGCAAGAATTTCGCGGATCGATTTTCCTGCGGCTATTTTTCTCGATGACTTCCAGCATATTACTGATCCGTCACTGGTCGCATTCATCGATCGTCTGGTCGCGCGTCTCCCAGACTGTATTCTCTTAATAGTCGCTAGTAGAGTTCAACTCCCGCTATCTCTTGGTCGTCTGCGTGTTACGGGCCGTCTTCAGGAGATAAACCAAGCGCATCTGAACTTCAATTCCAGGGAAGCTGAGGCCTTCTTGCAGCGCTCGCACGAGTTGCGCTTGCAGGCCGCCGACCTAAGTTCCCTGCATGAGATTACTGAAGGTTGGCCGGCTGGCCTGCAGTTAGCGGCTTTAGCTCTTCGTCAGCACAAGGGGCCTCAGAGTGAATTGATCCGCCAGTTCTCCGGTTGTACGCGGGATCTAACGACGTTTCTTGCGGAAAGCGTTCTGAACAGCCAGCCGGAGAGTGTTCGTCAATTTCTACTCAATACGGCACCTTTGCGTCGCATGTGTCCTGATCTGTGCCATGCAGTGTCGGCGCGCACCGATTGCTCCAGTATGCTGGAAACACTGGACAGGATGCAGTTATTCGTCGTCCCACTGGATGGTGCCGGAGAATGGTTTCGTTACCACCACTTGTTCGGAGAATTCCTGAAGAAGCTTCTGTCTGACTCGGATCCGCAACAATTCAAGAGTGTATGTGAGAAAGCCGCTGTCTGGTGCGAGGCGAAAGGACTGATGACCGATGCCATTCAGTACATGTTGGATGCTGGTCATTTTGAGCAAGCTGCCGACATGATTGCTGACCGGGCACTCACCGAGTCTTCGATTGAGGCTGATCATCACACGGTGCTGGATTGGATGCGGCGTTTGCCCCAGCAGTACCACATGAGGCGCCCAGAGATTAATTTGGCGCACGCTTGGTCATGTGCGTTTTCTCATGATGCCGCCCGTGCATTGGAACTCTCTCAGACTGTGCTTGCGAAATTGAATGATGTAAGCGATCAGACTTGGGATATCGGCGCGGCGCAGCGCCAGTCACTTATTCACTACGCCGGTGTAATTCAAGTCATTGCCGACGCTACGATGGATAACTTCGAAACTTGCAGAGAGAGGGCTGAGGAACTTAACAAGATCATGCCGCGGGACAACGGGGTGCTCATTGGAACCGCACTGAACTGCCTGAGTTATGCATATCTGTCTGCAAGGGATTTCAATAGCGCTATCCAAACCTCCTCAGAAGCTCGTTTGCAGGGAGAAGTCGAGGATTCTGTATGCGTCATGGTGTGGGCGGACTACATTCGAGGGGCAGCGGCCATAGAGCTCGGCAAACTGCGCAGCGCAGTCGAGTTGGGTGAGCGAGCCGAAGCGGCGGCCATGAGGGGGGCGAATGAAAAGGGATTTTGTCTGGCTATGGCAGCATTGCTTAACGCGGAGATAGCTACACAGCGCTGCGAATTTGAAAAGGCAGAGCGGCTTATGAATTCGGGCCGGGCATTTGCTGTTCTATTTGGACCAGTAGAGCCACTCCTGCGCGCCTTCAGAAGTGATGCTCAAATTCTACATTGGCTTGGCAATCATTCCGAAGCAGTCAAGCGCTTGGAGCAAGGCAAGAGCGTGGCGCTCAGATTCAACTATCCGCGATTGCTTCTTGCTCTGGCGATAGAAGAGGCAACGCTAAAAATTCTCGCGGGTGACATTGAGGCGGCAGGCGAAGCAATCTGCCTTTTCAAGAGTCACGTGGATGTTGCCTCTGCCAGCAAGTTTTCCCCTGTTTATGGACTGGGTAATTCAGTTAGATTGCTGGAAGCGCGGCTGCAGCTTGCCGCGGGAAATCCTGAAAAAGCGCTACGAGAATTTTCACGCTTGCAATACGGCTTGAGCAGCGATGCAGATACGACGTTCTTGCTGACACTGCGAGCATTGAAAGCAATCGCACTGTGGCGACTTGGGCGGACAGCGGAGTCTGTTCGTGAGCTGGACAAGGCATTGAGCGCGGCCAGCGAGGATTTTTGCGCATATCCCATTCTGTCAGCAGGTAATGAACTGCTGCCAATAATTGAGGCTATAGACAGCAAGCGCGGACGCGAATCTGATCTGATTAGGGGGGGCAAGCTAAAACTGGAGCGATGGATTGTTGCGAAGTTGCAAGGGGATAAGCTTGATCTGAATCAAATCAGTGCAGTATCAGTGTCCACCAAACGAGAATCCTCAATACTCACTGAGCGGGAGATTGAGTTAGTTAAATTGGCGGACTCCGGCCTGACCAACAAGCGAATTGCCAAGGCCCAATTGATTACCGAAGCCACAGTCAAATGGCATATGCACAACATATACGAGAAGCTCGGTGTGGCGAATCGGACCGCGGCAGCGGCCCGTTCGCGTGAACTGAAGATCATATAACTTCAGTTGTCCCGGAGCATGGTCACAGTTTATCTGTATTGCTAGGTGGGGAAGCTTCAGCAGATGCCGTTCAGGTATTTTTCGAAAGCCTATAAATCTAGAGAGAGCTTATCGTCGCCGACCGACCTAGAAACGCAGGCCGTCATATAGCCTGCGTCGCGTTCACC
The DNA here is from genome assembly GCA_963975245.1 of uncultured Panacagrimonas sp. GTDB lineage: Bacteria > Pseudomonadota > Gammaproteobacteria > Nevskiales > Nevskiaceae > Panacagrimonas. The sequence continues at coordinate 129,754 of CAXBFJ010000009.1, forward strand.
GGGGCTGAGCACTACGTCATGGTGTTCCACTCTTCCCGACAAAACGCGAACTTTACAGCTGCCACAAATTCCTTGCGTGCATACCCCAACTGCTTCCGAAACCTTGCTTTCCTGCAATACTTCAAGAAGAGATTTTTCAGCTGGCACGCTTAGGTTTAGCCCGGATTTGTTCAGGACGACCTCAAATGCTCGATGTTCTGATGTGTCCTGAGTTCCCGCCGAAAAGTTTTCTGTGCGGACGGCCTCTGTCGGCCAGCCTAAAGTTTTGGCCATCTGACTGATGTATTCCATGAACCCGGCTGGACCGCAAATGTAGAGAAGGTCACCCTGCGACCAAGGGCCGATATCCTCTGGCGAAATTCTCTGATCCTGGTCTGCATTATCAAAGTGAAACCGGAGCGACTCCGATGCCCATTCCGTACCTTGCAATTCCTGGGCAAAGGGCATTAGCTCTTCGCTTCTGGCGCAGGCATGAAGTATGAATTTGCATTTCGATTCAGCGAGGGTTTCCGCCATTGATATCAGCGGCGTGATCCCGATTCCGCCCGAGACCAAGATGGTCCTGCCGCTCGCTGATTTGAATAGCTCGAAATGATTGCGAGGTCGGCCAATTTCGACTTCGGCGCCCATCTGCAACTGCTCGTGAGCTGCGATGGAGCCGCCGCGACCATCCATCTCTCGCTTGATGGCAATTCGATACTCGTGATTATCAGCTTGTGGCGCCCGGCACAGAGAGTACTGCCGCACCAATGTCGGTGATAGATGAACATCGATATGGCCGCCTGGAGTGTATGGAGCCAGCGGTTTCCCGGCATCAACACTGCGCATCGTGTATGCACGAACCTCAGGGGATACTTGATCAATCTTCGTGATGCGAGCTTTTTGAATCGACTTCTGATCGGGCTTTTCGGAGAGGGAATTGGGCATTGCCAGCTTCCCAACCGGTGAGCTCCAAACAATCTCGTTGTTCTTTTCGAGCATGCTGCGCGAGGCATTCCAGGCTGCGTTGTATCTATAAAATGGCACTGCGGGGAATAGGTGATGCATCAGATGTTGGCTCTGCGACAATGAGATGTATCTCATTAATGGCCCGCCCTTGATCATTCGGGTGCCCTGAATGGGATGTTCCGCCTGAATAACTCCCGCAGGGTGCTGAATCGAAGCAAACAGATAGGCCAAAAAGGTCATGCCCAAGCGTTGTGGAATCAGCCACAGAACGATGAACTCGTACGCATACTCGGATGTAAGGAAGCTGACATGCACAGCAACAAAGAAGGCAAGGCCGCCAGCATCGCGGATCAGTTCGGACGGCGATCGTTCTTTCCAGCGCCTGAGGTACCAATATACCCAATAGACATCGACGAACGTCCACATCAAGGGACGCCACCACGCTGGCGCGGTAACCATCATGTCATCGGGGTCTCTGTCTTCTTCGCCGGTATAGCGGTGATGTTCGAGGTGTAAAAACCGATAAAGCCCTGTGGTGAAGCCTGGGAATAAAGGCAGAACTGAGATGGTTCCCATCAAATCATTAATCTTGCGGTCGCCAGACGCCGAGGAGTGCGCCGCATCGTGGAATGGTGTAAATGCGGCATAAATTGCTGCTGCGTTAACGAAAATTGCTAGCCACAATGGAAGAAGACCATTGAGATACAGCGAAATCGTCGTGACGATGGAAGCGTACACCCCTGCAATGAGCGCGATTTCTTGCCAAGCAAACTTGGGGACCTTCATAAGTTTCTGAAAGTTTGTTGTGCTGACAATTTGGGCGAGTAGTTCGCGATCCTGCGGGGGGTAAGTCATTTGGCTCATGAAATGCGATCCTTACTTTTAGTGCGTGGACTAGTCGCACGCGTTTGAACCTGCAGGCTAGACCAGGATTACGGGTAGTTCCCAGTCAGGTGATTTTTGCAATTGCTTCTGTTATGGGGATCGGATCGGCGAGTGGCGGACGCGGGTATATTCACGCATCACGTTTGATCATTTGATCAATTTGCCCCGACGACGCCGCTGCAACGTATGCTTTGGCATATGAGCAAATTTGATTTCATCTTTCTGCCATTACTTGGCCTAATAGCAGGCGCTGCATTTGCCGCTCAGCCGGAAACCCGGACATTCGAGATCAAGGTGAGCTTTGAAGGCGCGCAGGACTGGAGCAATCCTCCGCAGTGGTACAAGGCCAGCAGCAAGCAAAAGTTTTTGGTGCGTACGGAGCTTTACTCAAACGGAAAGCGGTATGCAGCCAATCTTCTGGATGTCGACATGCAGAAGCGGATGAAGATCAAGGCGGAGTTCCAGCGACAGAGGGGGCTGGCCACATTGCGCGCAGAGGGCATTGATACCTCATCGAGCAATCTGCAGCAGCGTATCTCTGAGCGTATGGATCAGGAAATCACTGCGTGCCAGCAGGATATGAGCTGCGTGGCCCAGGTGAGTATGAAGTACGCAGAATCCATGTCGGCTGCTATGGCGCCAGACAACAGCGCCTTATTCGAGGGGGAGCCTCGTTACGCCTACTATCAGCCGTTCGAAGGCTGTCAGAGCTTCGTCAAGGGCAGTATCATTATCAGTGCAAAGGGCGAAACAAATCGCTCGAAACTCAGGAAGAAGAAAAAGGTTTATCCCTTCGCGCTGGAAATGAAGGGTATGGAAAGCACCTCTGTCGAGCAGAAAGAGCGGCCGCTGTGCAGTTATTTTCTCATCGTTCTGGATGAATCTGCACAGAACATGTACGTCGAGAACGTTTTCTTCCCGGATGTCAGGGGCAGTGCACACCGTCTTGAATTCGGTGAGCAATCGCATAACGAGAATGCCTCGGTCCCAATGGCGGCACCCATACAGCCTTGGGTCAATTCCCAACTGAGAGATGCGGCTGCGTTGCAAGGCAGCATGTCAAAGAATCTGTCGCTTCCCCTGCCGCTGGATGGCAATGCCACCATCCTCGGAAACTTTGATGGCGAGGGTAAGGCCACAATGACTTGGTCATTCAGGTAAGCCAGCCAGATTCCTTTCCGCATTGCTTGAACAGGTCTATTCGTCTGCGTCGTATTTATTAGTCCTCCGCTTGCGAAAGCGATGGGGACAAACCCGAACCTATCCAATGGTCGGGTTTTACTTAGCCGAGAAAAAGCAGACTTTCCCCTCGCCATAAGGCGGCTCAGAGAAAACAGTCCGAAAGTTAGGCGTGCCCTGACCGCAGGCTGCATATGCTTTGGCGGCCTAGGGGAGTGCAGCTCAGGTTCTGCCTGCAGCAACGACAGCAATTTCAATAAATAAATAAGCAGTAAGGAGACCGGTAAGCCAAATGGAGCACTTTCGATTTAGATTGGCCGCCTGGATTATGGCCAGAAGAGGCGTGGTCCTCGCGCTCTTTGTCGCAATTACGGCTTTTTTTGCGGCGGGCTTACCGTCCGTCGAAATTCGCACCATCTTCTCCGATCTGCTGCCTGCAGATGACCCCTTCGTGCAGACCTTCAAGGATCATCCGGGGTTCGGAAATCCACTGACGGTCACCGTGATGATCAAGCGCACGGATGGCAAGGACATCTATAACGAGGAGACCTTGCAGAAGGTCTGGGATTTCACTCGTGCCATCGATCTGACCCCCGGGGTCAATCATGACGACATCATCTCCATTACCACGGAGAAGGCGCGATACGCCGAAGCGACTCCGCAAGGTATCGATCTGCGTCCGTTGATGGACGACAAGGTGCCGAATGATGAGCAGACCCTCGCCAGCTTCCATCGTCGCGTAGAGCGCTCTCCGATCGCGCGCAAATACCTCGTTTCTTCGGACAACACAGCGACGTTGGTTAACGCGTCCTTCCATGAGCATCTGCTCGAGTACGACGTTGCCTTCAATTTTGTGCAGGATCTTGCAACCAAGGCGCGTGACGAGAATCACGAGGTTTATCTTGTTGGCCAGCCGATTCTGACGGGCTGGGTCTACAAGCTGCAAAGGCAGACCTACACCATCTTCGGTCTGACCCTGGTGCTACTGCTGTTTGCCCTGGTCTTCTATATGAAGAACGTTGCGGGTACGGCAGTTCCAGTCATCGTCAGTGTTGCAGCGGCCATCTGGGGCTTCGGTCTGGTGGGCTGGATCTCCTCTGTGATCGAGCCGCTGCTGATGATCGTTCCATTGCTTCTGGTTGCGCGTTCCTTCTCGCATTGCGTGCAGTTCACGGAGCGCTATTACGAGATCCTGGAGCAGGTGCCGGACAAATTGAAGGCGTCCGAGATCACCATGGGCGTCATGATGGCTCCGAGTATTCTGGGCATCGTTACCGACACGCTTGGTATTGCCTTTATTGGCCTTGCGCCAATCCCGGCAATGGAGCGGTTCGCACTGTTCACGGGCTTCTGGGCGCTCTGCCTAATTCCGACCGGTGTGATTCTCATCTCGATTCTCCTGTCTTACCTGCCGACGCCCAAGAACGTCGAAGCAATTGTGGGCAAGGGGCACGGCGGTGAATCTGGCGTGCACAAGCTGCAGCGCGATGCGCTGGCGGCAACTGCCAAGCTGGTGACCAACAAGGCCGCCAACAAGACTGCTTTCGTTGCGGTAGTGATTTCGGCCATCGCCATTTTCATGTCCTTCCAGATCAAGGTGGGCAATCCGGTGGAAGGCAGCAACCTGTTGTGGGAAGACTCCGAATTCAATGATGCTGTTCGCAAGGTCAATGACCACTTCCCCGGCGTCAACTCGCTGGAAATCGTTCTGGACTCCAAGGACGATGACAGCAAACAGAGAACGGCCCGAACGGCTTCTGCCTATGAGGTCTCTCACAAGATTCAGTTGATCGCCGAGCAGGGCGGGCAGAAGGGCGAGATTGCTGCAAGAGAGACACGCTCTTTCTCGGACATGATGGAGGAAGGGAACCGTCTGTTCTCTGGTGGTCATCCGAAATGGCTGCCCCTGGACCCGAATGATCCTGCGGTGACGGCTGCGGCCATGGCCATCAGCTTTGGCCAGAATCCGATCAACTTCTCCAGCATGACGGACTTCAAGTCGCAAAACTCCTCAGTGTCTCTCTTCTATCGAGACAACAAGCAGGAGACGGTGGATGGTGCTTTGAAAGTGGCGCGCCGTGCAGTAGAGGCCGTCGGCAATGAGTATCCCGAATTCGACATTCGTCTGGCGTCGGGCACCATCGCCCTGCAGGAAGCCATGAATCGTGTCGTGGAGCGGTATCACTGGCTCATTCTTGCCTTGTTGGCCGGCGCCATCTTTGTTGTGGCGACCTACGCCTACAAGTCCTGGGTGGGAGCGGTCATCGTGCTGATCCCCGTGGCGCTGGCGAACTTCTACCTGACGGCCACCATGCACATTCTCGGCATCGGCCTGGATATCAACTCGGTGATGGTTGCGGTGCTGGGTGTTGGCGTGGGCATCGACTACGGCATCTATCTGCTGTCACGCATCTGCGAGGAATACCACGTCCAGAAGGGCGACTGGGCAAAGGCTATCTCGATTGCCATGCAGACCACGGGCAAGGCCATCATGTTTACGGCCACGATCATGTTGATCGGCATCGTCCCCTGGTACTTCTTGTCGGATCTCAAGTTCATGGCAGACATGGGCCTGCTTCTGGCCGCGATCATGCTGGTCAACATGGTGCTCGCCCTGGTGGTTCTGCCGCTGCTGGTCTGGTTCATCCGCCCCAAGTTTGCAACCAGAGACGACTTGATTGTTGGAGAAAGTGTGGATCTGTCCCAGTTCTCCGACATCAACATCAATGGCGGAGTGCCATCAGCCGCAACCAGCTGATTGTGATCGGCCAAATTCAAGAAGTTTCACGTAGGTATGACACGGGATATTCCGTTAATCATTGGTAGGAGGATGTAACCATGCGAATTAGAAAATACGATTTTGACTACGGACGTCGAGAGTTGATGAAGAAGGCTGCCGCTGGTGGCGCAGCCGGTGTATTGCTTCCCCTAGAGCAGCTGTGGGCTTCCGATAGCGGGCTTGAGAATGTTGCAAAAGCCTATCCCGACGAGTTGATCTCCATCGAAGTCCAGTCCAAGGGCAAGATGAAAGTCGGTGACATCATCACCAAGGAAAACGTTGAGCACGTTGCGCATCTTCTGGATCCTTGCACCCTCTTCCAGGTCAAGGAAGACAACCGTCGGATCAAGATCGGGCCGCCGGAAACCAACCTCAAGCGCATGTTCACCAAGGACAACCTTGAGAAGACACTCGACAACATCAAGACCGGATACACCGCGAAATTCGGCGAAGACGGTAACGTCTACGGGCCGGATAACGAGCCCTGGAAAGGTGGTTTCCCCTTCCCGAATGCCAACTCTGCAATGGAAATCCAGGCCAACGCTGCAATGAGCTGGGGTCGTGCAGATGCCAACCTCTACGCTGTTCGCCAAGTTGATTTCAGCGCTGACAACAAGCAGGAATACGCCTACGACTTCGCATGGGCAGAGCTGCAGATGCAGGCTCGCCTCGACGGCAAAGCCTTCCGAGGACATGCTGATGAGATTCGTCGCCAGAGCGCCTACTTCGAAAGCTCCGATGACGTTCGTGGCACATCCTTCCTGAGCGTCTGGAAGTACGATCAGCGCGAAGTGCCGGATCTCTTCGGCTACCTGCCGCAGTTCCGTCGTGTACGTCAGTACCCCGCCAACCAGCGCTTCGAGCCGCTGATCCCGGGCGCCACCTGGTTCCTGACCGATCCATGGGCTGCTGGTGACCCCATGCTGACCTGGAGCAACTACAAGGTCATCGAGCGCAAGCCGATGCTCGGCACGACTTCCGGCAACTTTGGCATCAAGGACGAAAACTGGCAGCTGCCGCTGCAGAAGGACAATCCCAAGTTCTTCGACGTCGCTTTCAGCATGATTCCAGAAGTGGCAGTGGTGCAGTCTGAGCCTACCGGCTACCCGCGTGCGCCGGTCAGCCGACGCCTGGCCTACTTCGATGTCAGAAACTCGACCTACACCGGGTGCATTCGTTACGACCGCCAGGGCAATCCTTGGGTCAGCTTCGAATCCGGCTTCTGCTACTACGAAGAAAATGGCAAGAAAGTCATCGGACACGATGGCAAGACCCCAGCCTGGTCATGGTCCTACGTGATGAGCTACAACATGCAGGACAAGCGCATGAGCCGTATCGACCATGCGAAGGAAGCTTCCGGCATCAAGAGCCTGTTCGAAATGGATCAGGACTGGTTGTACGACACCTACCTCACGACTGCAGCACAGCAGGCGCTCGGCAGGGTCTAAAGCTCCACTCTGAAACCTGCCCCGGAGACTCATGGTCTTCGGGGCAGTACTGGAACAAACAAATGAAAGCATTTCTAAGGGTGGCAGGCGCCTGCGTCCTCGCTTGCTCAATTGCAGTGCCTACCCACGCGGTTTCGAAAGAAACAACGAGCAACTCAGTCGTTCTGACCGGTAGTGTTCAGCACGAAAGGCTGTTCGAGATTGACCGACAGGGCAACAAAATTGTCGCAGTGGGGGATCGTGGTCTGGTGCTTCGCTCCAATGACGGCGGCGAGACTTGGGAACGCGACAACCTTCCCGAGCCGACCGCACTCCTGGGCGTTGCCTTCGCTGGCGACAAGACGGTCGCAGTGGGACAGGAAGGCAAGATTTATGTCCACACCCCGGGTTCGGGCTGGAAGAAAGTTGAAAGCACGACAAAGGAAAGACTCCTCAACGTCGCGGGCAACACATCAGGGCTGTTGGTCGCGGTCGGTGCGTTCGGTGCCGTCATCCGATCCACGGACTTCGGCAGCACCTGGCAGAACGCTCAACCGAAGTGGCTTGAGATTGGAGACGCGGACGCGGGTGGTGGTGCGCTGACTGGTGCAGCGGGCGAACCGACCATCTATGCCGTGCAGGTCCTCGAAGATGGGACTGTCTTCATCGGCGGCGAGCTCAGCTTTATTGTCCGCTCAACTGGCGGAGAAGACTGGACGCTGGTCAATCAGGCAAAGGCTTCGGAAGAAGAAATTGCGCCGAGTATCAACGCCATCTCCATCAGGAACGACGGCACCGGCTTCGCCGTAGGGCAAGCAGGAACCATCCTGCGAACCAGTGACGGCGGTGCCACCTGGAACGCTGTCAACTCATCGACCAGCGCAAATCTGCTCTCAGTCGCCAGCCTGAAATCAGGTGAGGTCGTTGCGGTTGGGATGAGAACCACGATTCGTAGTGACGATGGCGGCAATACATGGAAAGCGATGAAGTCTCTGGACTTTCCGATCAACTGGTATTCGGGCGTCACGAGCGACACGGCGTCCGGAGAAATTCTGGCTGTTGGACATAGTGCCCGCGTCGTCAGGGTTCGTGCTGACTAATCACGTGAGCAAAAAGCATGTGGGGGAAATCAATTGTGAAAACAAACTATAAGAAGGAGTGTGCTCAATGAATGTCAAATCCAAGCTAGGTATTTGGAAAGCATCTGTTGCGGCGATACTGGGAACTTGCTCTGTGGCAGCCCACGCCGAACTGAACATCAATTTCAGCCACTTTGTAAGAGTGGATTCGGCGTATCGAACCACGTCGAAGCAGAATCTGAATAATCAGCGCACCAACTCGTTCAATAACCGAACCGCTCCGCGTCAGGCTTATGTGCCGCCCAACATCGTTAGTCTGAACAGTCCATTGGGGGTAGTGACGGGCGCCGGCGAAACATCCGGCAACGACTGGAATGTGCCGCTGCCGGGTTTCAGCGATCCCGTCACGCGCGGCGAATACATTCGTGATGGCGAGCAGGAACTGTCTTACTTGAGCTTGCGCTTGGAAAGCGAAATGCAGGTCAAGTTCAACAGAAACTTCCGATTTATTGGCAGGGTGCGTGCCGCTTATGACCCGGGCTTATACTCTGACACTTTTGATCCTGGTAGCGACATTTTACAAGACCCGGCCGGGAACGGCCTGATCGGCGCCGGCGGTCGAGCCGAGATTTATGAGTCCGAGCCCAATTACTACGAAGCCATTGGCCGAAACGGCCGGAATGTCAATCCGCTCGAATTCGCACATGAGAACTATATGGTCGATTTCCCGGCCCTCATGTTTGAGTACAAGACCGGCAACCTCACGATGCGCGTTGGCAATCAGCAGATTGCCTGGGGTCAGGCGCTTCTGTTCCAGACACTGGATGTGCCCAACGGCCTGGATCTTCGTCGCCACTCCTTGCTTGATCGCGGCTTCGAAGAATTCTCAGACAAGCGCGTCCCAAGGCTGACCTTTAGAACCACGCATCAGTGGAAGAGTCTCGTTACCGACTTTTACGTGAGCAAATTCCAGCCCACAATTCTTGGTAACGCCAATACCCCGTACAACGTGATCCCGACACAGTTCACCGTGCAGGAAAATTACTACTCCGGTGGTTACGACAACAAGATTGATGGCGGCATTCGCTTCAAGGCCGATTATGGATCTTGGGGCTGGCAAGCAGTGTTCGCTTCTCGTTACAACCCGCTCGGAACATTCCGGTGGGCCGCGACAGGGGTTGTGACCGAGCTCGATCAAGCCAGCACTTTCGGCCTCGCAGCGTCCACGGCCTACGCTGTTAAACTTCCTGGGTGTGATGGCGTACAGAATCCGGCGATTTGCCGTAACAGCGACTCAGTAGGAGAGGCTCTTGCGAAGACGCCTTTCGCGGCGCAGCCGGGAGGTGTGCTCAGCGCTGACGAGTGGTTTACATATGCGGCCGATGTTCGTTTAGACGGCGTTGACGGACTGAATCAGGCGCTCTTAGGGTTTCCAGATCTTCGGGACATCTACGTCACACTCTCTGATAGCTATGAGGAGTCCTATAATCAGCTGAATTCTCTGTTTATCGCCAGTCAAAGTTTCCGCGGGTTCATTGAACGTGAATACCACAGGGAATCTGTATTCGGTCTTGGTGGCGTTTACATTACCGAAGCGGAGAATGAATGGCTGAACCAGATTATTTTCAATCTTGAGGCGCAGTACACCCCGGATCGAGTGTTCACGCAGAAAGGACTGGGTGTGAATTTCCTCGAGAAGGATGAGTACATCCTCTCGCTCGTGGTCGAAAAGTGGACGCGTTGGTCTGAGTACTTCCCCGCTGCTTATCTCGTTGGCCAGTTCCAGCACCGCTCCGAAAGTGACATCGTCGGCCGTCATCTGAGTGGTTATGGTGGGACACCGACGGGTGTTCCGGATGGAATTCCTAATTCCAACTACGTCGTGCTTGCTGCGCTGCAGCCTTGGCCGGAACGCAAGTACATTCTTGAGTTCGCGACCCTGATTGATACGCGTGGTGGTGTCCTGATTCAGCCGCTGGTTCAATGGAACGTGGGTAGCGGCATCATTGCCGAGTTCTACTACAACTATGTGCAGGGTCATGCCTGGGGCAAACCGACTGACAACTTTCTCGATACCGCTGACTGGGCCGATGAGCTTGCGATGCGCGTCAAGTTCCAGTTCTAAAGTCGTTTGTCTGCAAGCGCTGCCTCGAACCGAAAAGGAACGGGGCAGCGTGCGCGCTGATTCGCGGTATGCCCGCCCACCGGGCGTGAGATCTCAAGAAGCATGCATAAGAGACTGGCGTTGGAGGCGCGGGTGAACCGTTTTCGAAAGTTTCCTGTCTCGTTGCGCTGAATCGAGATTGCTGGAAGCAAAAACTGAACTGGAATTCTGGCCTCTTTCCATCTTCTCCTCCTCCTTGAAGATGGCCTCCCCGGTGGCGCATTGCGCCGCCGGGGTTTTTTTTGTGCTTTGGATTGTTCCAGGCAGCGAGCGGTGTTGCGGAGCAAGTGCTGTTCGCGCTTGTAGCCTCGACGGCAACGACGCGAGTGGATTTCGCCAGCACTGAGGCCCCCGTGCAAAGACATGGTGAAGCTGGAGTCAGAAATGCAAGCTGTGCAGATATTCCAGAGACGGAACGCCGAAGCTTCGCAACTCACTCCGTTGTTGGCTTATGCACCAGCTTGACGGGCCTTCCATGGGGCAGTGCTCGGCTTGCCCAGACATTTCCCGGAGTTTGGCAGATGCTGAGCGCTCCCTGATGGAGCGAGGCTAGCGGGTTGGCTACAGTAATGCCCATCCGAAGGATGGGGGTTTTGTTATGCAATGACGCGTACTTATAGAAAGGCCCGTAGCGCCCACCAGAGGCAGCAGGGGCAGATGCTGTTAGCGCAGTCTGAGCTGCCCCATAGGAGAACCCAAGTGCAATCTGTTGAGTTGCTCAAAGATAGCTTTGTCAGCACCAAGCTCTACCCACCGACCTGGGATGAGCAGGGCGTGCAGCGCACGCCGCTGATCCGCCTTGCGTACTCCGGGCGAATGACATCAGTTTTCAGCGTTGTGGCTGCCGCGGGCTCTGGCAAATCCACACTAATGTCCCAGCTGCACCAACATTTCACTCAGCGCGATGTCGCGACGGCCTGGATTAGCCTGGATCCGGAAGACAACAATCCGGAGACTTTTCTTTCCTATCTGGTGACCGCGCTGGATCGGATTGAGGCCATGTTCAGCCAGGCGGATCTTGGCATGCAGAAGGAGTTGATATCCCGGGACGTGACCGCGGCCTTCGACGTGCTGCTGGGCCGCATTTCCAAGGTCAAGACGCAGCTCGTTATTTTTTTCGACGACTTCCAGCACATCACCGATCCTGCAGTGACCGGCTTCATGGACCGTCTCATTGCGCATCTGCCCGACTCGGTACTGCTGGTCATAGCAAGTCGCGAGCGCCTGCCCCTGCAGCTGGGTCGGCTCAGGGTGCTGGGCAGCCTGTGTGAAGTGGATCAGGAAGATCTGAATTTTGATTCTGGCGAAGCTGCAGCCTTTCTTCGGCAGTCACATGAGATGGAGCTCAGCCCTGCAGATATGGAATCGCTGCATGAAACCACCGAGGGCTGGGCTGCAGGGCTTCAGCTTGCCGCGCTTGCACTGAGGCGGCACAAAGGGGCAGAAAGCGAGCAGATCAAACAGTTCTCTGGTCGTGACCGCGACCTGGCCAGTTACCTGGCAGAAAGTGTGCTCAAGAGCCTGTCAGAAAGTGTGCGAAAGTTTCTTCTGTGTACGGCGCCACTGAGACGGATGTGTCCGGAGCTTTGTCAGGCGGTGACGGGTCATCCCGCGTGTGGCGAGATGCTCGCGCTGCTGGATCGACGAAAGCTCTTCCTGATTCCGCTGGACCGGACCGGAAAATGGTTTCGCTACCACCATCTTTTTGCAGATTTTCTGCAGAAACTGCTGACTGAGTCCGACCCCGCTCGTCGGCGCGAAAGCTGTGAGAAGGCTGCCACCTGGTGCGAAAAAGAAGGACTGATCACCGAGGCCATTCAATACTCGCTTGATGCTGGGCGCTTCGAGCACGCTGCCAATCTCATTGGCGACCGGGCCTTGATGGTTGCGATGATTGAAGGCGATCATCACACCTTGTTGGAGTGGATGCGCAGATTGCCAGAGGCCTATCACGGACGCCGGCCCGAGATCGGGCTGAGCCGCGCCTGGTCCAGCGCGTTTTCGCGCGATTCTGCATACGCCAACGAACTGGCCGAATCAGTGCTGGTCAAGCTACGGGACCCCAACGATACCTCGTGGAATCTTGCTGATGATGTCAGGCAATCTCTGATTTGCTTTGGCGAAGTGGCGCAGGCCATCGCCGTCTCTGCGCAGGATCAATTCGAGTTTGGAAGCGAACAGGCGAGATCACTTTGCGCGAAGTTCCCTGTTGCGGAATCGGCGCTGATCGGGTCTGCGCTCAATTGCATCAGCTACGGTCATCTGGCGATGCGAGAGTTTGGCGCCGCGCTCACGAGTGCCGACGAGGCCTACCGTCATGGCCTGCGCGATAAGGCGTCCTATGTCATGGTCTGGGCAGATTTCTTGCACGCCATGGCGAGCCTGGAACTGGGGAATGTGCAGAGTGCCAGCGAGCACGGCATACGTGCAGAGTCGCATTCCAAGTCGGGCGGCGAGAAGAAGGGCTTTATGCTTTTCATGGCGGCGCTGCTCAATGCAGAGATCGCGACGCAGCGATGCGAGTTCAAGAAAGCTGAAGAACTGATGGCCGTCGGGCGCACATTTGCCGTGTTGTTTGGTCCTGTCCAGCCTTTGATCTGCGCATTCCGAAACGACGCCAGAATCGCTGCCTGGAGAGGTGATTATGTTGGGGCCATGGAGTATCTCGAGCGTGGCCGCGACATTGCCATGTCTTCGGGCTACCCTCGGTTGTACGTCAGCATGTTAGTGGAAGAGGCGAGTTTGCAGATTGCCGGAGACCGGCCTGCCGATGCAGCGGAAACCATGCGTCGGTTGAACGCATATGGCCAGAGCCTGGTGCCCGCAGATGATCCGAGTCCCGGTGTTACGCGAAGTCGACGCAATCTGATCAAGTTCCTAGAGGCACGTGTCCTGTTGGCAAACGGCGATCCCGAGAAAGCCCTGTCGCTGCTATCAAGGTTGCAATACGCATTGGGAGCGGACAGCGAAACCACGCTCCTGCAAAGTCTTCGTGCAGCCAAGGCTATCGCCTTGTGGAAACTCGACCGAAGTCCTGAATCCATCCGCGAACTGGATAAGGCTGTGTCAGCGGCGGCAGACGAGTTCTGCGCTTACCCGATCGTGAGCATGGGCCGCGAGCTGTTACCCATTTTTGCTGAAATTGAGGATCGACGAGGAAAGGACGCGGATGACATCAGTCCGTCACGCAGGCAGTTTGAGCGATGGTTGGTGTCTGTGTTGCGCAATGAGAGCACCGCCTCGATCGAGGCTATCGCGGTGGCCGCTCCTGAGCTTAAGGAAACAGAAATCCTGACGGCCCGCGAAGTGGAAATTCTGAAGTTGGCCGAATCCGGCCTGACCAACAAGCGCCTGGCCAAAGCACTGCTGATTACAGAGGCGACGGTGAAATGGCATATGCACAATGTTTACGGGAAGCTCGGTGTCGGCAGCCGTACGGCCGCCGCGGCGCGGGCCCGAAAACTGCAACTGATCTGAGCGGAACTGATGTTTCTCACCTGTTTCGGGCGGCAGTCAGCGCTGGTCGCGCAAGTCAGGGTGCCCGCTCAGAATCCGCCGGCACCGCGGCGTGGCCCAAATTAGCTCGGGTGGCGTGACGCTGTGCCAGCCAGATTGCGAATGCAATCAGCGCCGCGCCCACCACGTGACTGAGTTGCAATTTTTCACCTAGGAGCAGTGCTGCCAGACTGGTGCCGAATACCGGCATCAGGTGCAGGTACTGTCCTGCTCGATTGGCGCCGATCAGTTCTACGGCGCGGTTGAAGCACAAGTACGAGGCAATGGACGGCAGGACGCCAACGTAGGCCAGGCTGGCCAGGGTTGGGCCGTCAATATGCATACGGCGCACTTGGAAGTGTTCCCATGCGTAGGCAGGCAGGAGCATCACCGCACCAATGGCAAAAGTGATGGCAATGAAGCTCAACGGGTGCATTGAGGGGCGTTTTCTGAGCAGGGCCGAGTACAGGGCGTAGAACAGGACGGCGAGCAGAACCCAGCCATCACCGGCAACGAGTTTGAGATGCAGCAATCTGTCCAGCGATCCGCCCGATACGATCACGGCCACCCCGCACAACGAAATCAGCATGGCCAGGCCCTGCAGTGCGCTGATGGATTCCCGGAAGATCAGCCAAGAGCAGAGGATGATGAACACCGGCATGGTGGACTGCATCAGCACTGCATTGACCACGGTCGTGGTGCTCAGGCCGGTATAGACCAATGCATTGAAGCTGGCGATGCCGAGGAATGCGAGCAGGCAGATCAGTCCGGGTTGCTGGCGCAAGGCGGCCAGGTCGCGGGCCAGATGAGGTCGCGCAAAATGGATCACGACACAAAAAGCGATGGTCCATCGCCAGAACGACAGGGCCATGGGCGGGATATCGGCGTGCATGGCGCGACCCAGCACAAAGTTTCCCGACCAGAACAGGGTGGCCAGCGCCAGCAGCGCCGGGGCCATCGACCACAGCCTGATCAGAGGTCCGTGCATCAGTGCTGAGCCGCTGTCCGGTTCAATTCGGTACCAGTAGCTGGGATTGCATGGCGTCGCGGCGTTGCGGGGAAAGGTCGCAATGCTTGAGCAGATAGTCGTCAAGACTGCCAAAGTCTTTCTTGACCGTATCCAGCGCCGCTTGCAGATACACCGGATCGGCAATGACCAACATGCCCAGCGCGGTTCTCACATGTGGTGTGAGTTCGGTGTTGGGCAGGAAACGCACGCGGTCGCTCATCATGCGTTCGGGGGTGTAGCGTTCACTGGTGAGCGCGTAGTTGGCCATGATCTGCTCATGGCCGACGCCCAGGGCGTGAAGCACCATGGCGCTGACAAAGCCGGTGCGGTCCTTGCCCACCGCGCAGTGGATGACCACCGCACGCGCGTGGTCTTTCTCAAGATACGCGAACAGGGCGCCGAGATCCTTGGCGAAGGCCGAAGGCATCTGCCGGTAGTTATCGATCATGGCTTCGCGGGCGCGCTCGGCGCTGAAGCTGGGGTCGCGCAGGCGCTTGCCCCATTTGTCCGGTTGCACGCTGGACAGGTCGGCGTCGATATCCAGCGCCAGGGTTTCCACAGAGCCATCCTTGGGCCACTCGTTGGAAACCCGGCTGCGTTCCCCCGGGCTGCGCAGATCACAGATAAGGCCGATATTCAAGCCATTGAGCGTTTCATGGTCAGGCGGGGTGAGGTTGAGCATCAGCTCGGTGCGGTACAGGCGGCCGGTCCGGACGCGCCGGCCATCGAGTGTCGGGTAGCCGCCAAAATCGCGGAAATTGGGTGCGCCAACCAGCAGGGGAGCAGAGGAATCCATCGAAATTTTCACGCCACAGTCATGAGTAAGTCGAACAAGGATAAAGCTTGAAGGTGACAATTCGCGATCCGCATCGAACCTTGCACGATTTATGCACTCCATTAGAGCTGCGGTTCCTGGTGCAAGGGGCGTAGTCTTGCGGCAGACCGTAGCCTTGTGTCCACGGCACAAATCGACCTTTTTATTCAGAGCAGCTCAGGAGAGAAGATGCGCCGTTTGTCGCCAATAGATGTTGCTTTCCTGCTTCTGGAAAACCGCCACCAGCCACTGCATGTTGGCGCGCTCGCGCTGCTCACCCCGCCGGAGGGTGCGCCGCCGGACTTCGCCGCTGGCCTGGCCGAGCGACTCAGTCACTCACATATCGCGGCTTCTCCCTTTGATCGGCGGCCGTTCAAGCGCCTCGGCATGTTCTATTGGGAAGATGACCCTCACTTTGATCTGGCGCATCACTTTGTGCATCTGGCGCTGCCCAAGCCCGGGCGCATCCGCGAGTTGCTGGCCATGGTGTCGCGGGTACACAGTGCCCATTTGGACCGCGCATACCCGTTGTGGCGTGTCTATCTGATTGAGGGCCTGGAAGATGGCCGCATCGCCACGTTCATGAAGATTCACCATTCGGTGGTCGATGGCGTATCGGGTATGCATCTGCTGATCAAGTCGATGGCCGAGACAGCTGAGAAGTCCGCCATCATGCCGCCCACCTGGGAAATTGGCAGCGGCCTGCGGCCAAAACCGGTGCTGCACAAGGCCATCAGCAGCCTGGATCGTTGGCGTGCCTCGGCGCAATCCATCCCCACGGTGCTGCGCGAGCTGGGGACTTCGGTCAAGCATGCGCGGGCAGACCATCCAGACATTGTCACCAGCCTGCGCGCGCCGCGCTGCATCCTCAATCAACCGATCACGGCCTCGCGCCGCTTTGCAGCACAGTCCTACTCGACAGAACGCATCAAGGCCATCGGCAAGCGATTGTCCGGCACCAGCAACGATGTGGTCATGGCCATGTGTGGCGGCGCCCTGCGCACCTATCTCTCGGATCTGCATGCCCTGCCTGACAAGCCGTTGATTGCCGGAGTGCCAGTGTCGCTGCACCGGGACCGTCGTCATATCGAGCCCGGCAATGCCATCACTTTCATGCTCGCCAACCTGGGCACGTACGTTGCCGATCCGATCAAGCGCTTTGAGATCGTGAAAGCGTCCATGGATTACAACAAGGCCCGATTCGAAGCCATGAATCAGGCCGAATTGCTGGCCTATGCGCTTGGCATGCTGACGCCGGGCGTGCTTAACATGCGCGGCAGCTGGGAGCGCATGCCGATGAACGTGGTGATCTCCCATGTGCCGGGGCCGAGGTCGGATCGCTACTGGCAGGGTTGCAAGCTGGACGGCCTGTACCCGGTTTCGGTGATCGTGGATGGTCTAGCGCTGAACATCACGCTGGTCAGCCGTGGCGATCAGATTGATTTCGGCCTGATTGCCTGCCGACGCACGCTGCCCAGTGTGCAGCGCCTGCTGGATCATCTGGATGAGGAGCTGGACGCGCTGGAAAATGCCTTGGTCTGAGTGCGTCAGATAAAACTTTGACAGGGCCCTCGCGGTCCATAAGTATCTGAGCCTCACTCAACGGGTCGAATCGATGCGTCTGTTTCTCAGCCTGATGATCCTGTTTGCCAGCCCGGTCATGGCGTCCGAGGTGTATCGCCACGTAGGCAAGGATGGCGTGGTCCACTACACGGACAAACCACCCAGCAAGAACGCCAAGCCATTGAATTTGCCGCCGATTCAGGTCATCGGTCCCATCGAGGCTCCGCAGGCTTCCCGGCCCCCCACCAGCGGAGGGTCGTCGTCTTCATCCAGCGCTGTCCCGCGTGATCTGAGCGTGAGCATTGTTTCGCCCACCCCGGACCAGACCTTTCGTGGCGACGACCGCCGGTTGGCCGTCAGCGTCAGCCTGAGTGCCGATCTGCCGGAAGGTTTCGGGCTGTTCTATCTGCTCGATGGTAGCCCGCAGAACCGCGCAGCGACCCGCCAGCAGAGTTATACCCTCAGTGAAGTGGAGCGCGGCGAACATCTGGTCAGCGTGATTCTGGTTAATGCGCGCGGCACCGAGGTGAGTCGGGCGGGGCCGGTCATCGTGCACATGAAGCCGCCGACTGTGCAGTTGACCGAAGGGCGCTAGCACCGAAGGCGCGCACGCCATCGGTGCGAATGCACCAAAACAGTGCAAATCTGATCCACCTCCGCTAGGCTGCAGGCGCGCGTGAGTGGCGCGCCTTTTGCAATTCGCCTTCCATGAAATTTGTGCCCCGTGCGCGCATTGCGCCCGATGCCGTTCTCGACGGAATCAGTACCGTCGTGATCTGCCTCGACGCAAAGCTGGCCATTGCCTCCATCAATACCGCAGGTGAGAGCCTCTTCGAGGTCAGCCGGCGCCATGCGCTGGGAGAGCCGGTGGAACTGGCCTTGCCAGCGTTTGCGCCTCATCTGCCGCGTCTGCGTGAGGCAGCTGAATCGGGCACCGGGTTCATCGAGCATGAGATGGAACTGCCCCGCGCCGGGGCGGGCGAGGCTCTGATGGTGGATTGCACCGTGACGCCCATCCTGCTGGGCAAAGGGACCGGCCTGGTACTGGAATGCCAGCCGATGGAGCGCCTGCTACGCATCTCGCGGGAAGAGCTGCTGCTATCACAGCATCAGGCCTCTCGCGAACTGATTCGCGGCCTGGCGCATGAGATCAAGAATCCGCTGGGTGGTATTCGCGGTGCAGCGCAGTTGATGGAGAAAGACTTTCCGGATTCGCAGCACAGCGAATACACCGGCGTCATCATCCGCGAGGCGGACCGATTGCAGAATCTGGTCAATCGCATGCTTGGGCCCAACCGCATGCCGCAGAAGCTGGCGGTCAATATCCACGAGGTTCTTGAGCATGTCCGCCAGCTGGTGGAAGCTCAGAACGAGCCGGGCATTTCCTTGATTCGGGATTACGACCCGAGCATCCCGGACATCATCGCGGACCGTGAGCAGATGATTCAGTCGATGCTCAATATCGTGGGCAACGCGGTGCAGTCCATTTCGGATGGGCCCAGCGAGGAAGGCGCAGTCACTTTACGTACCCGCACCAAGCGCCAATTCACCATTGGCGGACTGCGTCACCGGTTGGTGATCCAGATTGATATCGAAGACACCGGGCCGGGCATCTCGCCGGCGATCATCGATCGAATTTTTTACCCGATGGTGACCACCCGGGCACAGGGAACAGGGCTTGGTCTGCCCATGGCGCAGTACCTGATCCACTCCCACGGCGGACTCATCGAATGTCGCTCGCGGCCCGGCTGCACGGTCTTTTCCATTTACATGCCGCTGGACGGCAACATTGAGTGAGTCACGCACGCACATGAGTACATCACTGGAAGTCTGGGTTGTAGACGACGATGAGTCGATTCGCTGGGTCATGCAGAAATCGCTGATGCGTGCAGACATGAAGGTGCAGACCTTCGAAGGCGCGGCAGAATTGTTTGATGCTCTGGAAGAAGGCAAGCCCGACGTGCTTGTTACCGACATCCGCATGCCCGGTGTCGATGGCCTGGAGTTGATGAAACGCGTGCGCGGCGACCACCCCGATCTGCCTGTGATCGTGATGACGGCACATTCTGATCTGGACGCGGCAGTTGCCAGCTACAAGGGCGGTGCATTCGAATATCTGGCCAAGCCATTTGATGTCGATGCGGTTGCAGATCTGGTGCGCCGTGCTGCCACCCGCAGTGAACAACCGGAGGCCGGGCCTCAACTGGAGGACGCTGCCATCATCGGCGAGGCGCCCGCCATGCAAGAAGTGTTTCGCGCGATCGGGCGTTTGTCGCAGTCGCACATCACGGTGATGATCAATGGAGAATCCGGTACCGGCAAGGAACTGGTTGCACGTGCCCTGCATGTGAATTCGCCGCGCGTGAACAAGCCCTTCCTGGCGATCAACACCGCGGCAATTCCCAAAGATCTGATGGAGTCAGAATTTTTTGGGCATGAGCGCGGCTCGTTCACGGGCGCCCAGACGCAGCGCAAGGGGCGCTTCGAGCAGGCCGACGGCGGCACGCTGTTTCTCGACGAAATCGGCGACATGCCGGCAGACCTTCAGACACGATTGCTGCGCGTATTGCAGAACGGCGAGTTCTACCGGGTGGGCGGCGCATCCCCGATCAAGGTCAATGTGCGCGTCATTGCAGCAACGCATCAGAATCTCGAAGCATTGGTTGCCGATGGACGTTTCCGCGAAGATCTTTTTCATCGTCTGAACGTCATCCGAATTCGCATTCCCAATCTCAGTGAGCGTGCCGAAGACGTTCCCTTGTTGATGCGTCACTTCCTGGTGCGGGCTGCCAATGAGCTGCAGGCAGACGTAAAGCGCATCCAGCCTGATGTGATGCAGAAGCTTTGCGAATACGAATGGCCCGGCAATGTGCGTCAGCTTGAGAACGTCTGTCGTTGGCTTACCGTGATGGCTCCAGGCCAGGACGTACACATGGCCGATCTTCCGCCGGAACTCAGCAGCGCAGGAGAAGCCAGCCAGACCGTTGCCGCAGCCAGACCAGCGAAGCCTGCGCCGGTGGTAACTGCTGCGGAGCCGGTCCCAGAACACCCAACAGCTTCCACTCCTGTGCCTGAAGCGCCTGCGCTTGTTGATCAACCTGCTGTTGCAACAGGGTTCGAAGCGCCGCAGGCGCCTGCTCAGACGGACGTTGCCGATTGGTACAAATTGCTGGGCAAGTGGGCGGACCTTCAGTTTGATGGCGGGTGCAGCGGATTGCTGGACGAAGCCATGCCGAGATTTGAACGGACCCTGATCGAATCCGCCCTGAAAGCGACCAAGGGCCAGCGCCAGGAAGCGGCGCGGAGATTGGGGTGGGGGCGCAACACCCTAACCCGCAAAATTCAGGAATTAGGGATGGACGGCAGCTAGGCTTACGCAGTTTCGCGCCCCACTTTCCGGGCCTCCCGCACCCGCTGCTTCGCAGTCACCGTGTCGGGCCGGAGCCGCAACACCCTAACCCGCAAAATTCAGGAGTTGGGGATGGACGGCAGCTAGGCTTACGCAGTTTCGCGCCCCACTTTCCGGCCCTCCCGCACCCGCTGCTTCGCGGTCACCGTGTCGGGCCGGAGCCGCAACACCCTAACCCGCAAAAATCCAGGAATTAGGGATGGACGGCAGCTAGGTTTACGCGGTTTCGCGCACGACCTTGTAGCGCTCTTTTGCCACGCGCTTCACCCCAACCTTTTTGGCCGGTCTTGGCCCTGACTCTGGAACCTTCTTTCATCCTCATCGGATACGGTCAGCTCTAAGCATGAAGAACTGAGTGCAGCACTGCTAATCGGGTAGAGTTCTCTCATCGGATAGCCAGAATTCGAATGGAGAGGATGATGGTGGAGAAGGTGCTTGAGCCCGAGCATGCTCGCGAGTTGCATAAACACATTCTCAATAGGGCTTACCGCAAGTATTCGCTTCTCACAGTGGTGTGGGTACTGGGCGCGCTCACGCATGCCGGGTTCGTTGGGTTTTTCTACAAGTACGGCACTCCTGAGCTTGGCGGCTACAACATTTTGTCTGTTCTGATGTGGCTGTCCGCTGGCTGGTTGACCAGACAGGGAAAATTATCCGCTGCGATATGGATCATCTTCTTCGAGATCATCGTATTTGCCGCGCTATCGGCCCACTACGTCGGTCTCGATGCAGGCTTTCATAACTACATCTGGTGTCTCGCTGCACTGATGGTCATCTCGCCCAGCATCCATGCATTGGCAGGAGTGGCGCTGGCCTTCCTCAGCATGGGAATTTACGGGCTCCTTTACGTCTTCTTCGATGCTCGTGTCTCAACGAATATTCCAGACTCATTGTGGACGCCGCTGCATGTGTGTAACGCGGTGATTGCCGCGGTCCCAGTCATTTTTTCGATTGGCACGGTCCGACGCACCTTCGAAAATCAGCACATGAAATTTGAGCGGCTGGCAAATTACGACAGCTTGACCGGATTGCCAAATCGGCGTTTAGGGGCCAGGGCACTCCAAGATCGACGCCTTGATCCGGACTCGAGCTCCAATATCGTGGCGCTGGCTGACGTCGATTACTTCAAGACCATTAACGACCGATACGGACACGAAATCGGAGACGCCGTTCTGCTCGCCATCGCGAACTTCCTCAAGTCGGCATTGCGCGAGCAGGACCTGGCTTGTCGATGGGGCGGGGAGGAGTTTCTGATCCTGCTGTCTAACACACGAATGGATTCGGCAGCGGCGATACTGGAACGCATTCGCAAGGATCTATCGGAAGCGCAACTGATTCCCGAGTTTCCCGAATTGCGCGTCACAATGAGTTTCGGTTTGGCGAGTCGGGGCAGCCAGGAGAGCGATCAAACCATATCGGAATGGCTGGCACGGGCTGACGCCAAGCTTTATCAGGCCAAGAGGGACGGCAGAAACAGAGTATTGAGCTGAGAGGACCCAAGTCCTCCACGGAAGCCTTATGGAGAAGCTCTGCGCAGTTGGCCGTTCGCTGTCATGCCAGTGATCTGCCACTGGATGGTGCTGTTGATGGTGTTGCCGTCACTGGACACCTTCATCCGGCCTACGCCCGGACCGTTGGTGGAATTGAAACTGAAATCCACCACATCACCATTGCGGTGACCCATGGCTGCGGCGGTCTGTACGCCGAAGGGGTTGTACTCGACGATGCCGATCTGCGCGCCGTTATCGCTGAGGTCGTAGTACATGCCGTCCTGGCCTATCCATCGGCCACTCAGGTCATGTGACACCGATCGCGGGGCTTGTTGGGTGCTCGTGGTCGCGGTTGTTTCCACGCGCGCTTGCGTCGGATGGACGGGCATCGCCTCTGCAGGAAAATCAGTTTCGCTGAGCTCGTAGTCATCAGCAGGCGAAAATTCCTCGGCTAGGGCGCCGAGAAAAAGTATGCCGAGCGCCACCCAAGCCCAGGTTTTCCATCTTTTCCAGAGTCCCTGAGTCTCGCTGCCATCGCCGCCCCGCTTCTTGCGGGAAGGTTTGATTCCGTGTTGCGTGAGGGCTTCCACCAGGTCTGCAACATCGCGGTCCCAGTTCTTGTCCGTCAGTTCGATCGCCTGACGGCCCGCCAGTGGCTGCAGATCATCGGGCAGATTGTCTGCTGAACTCAGCGGCCTGGCGCCTGCGACCAGAACTGGAATGACCAGCGTGCCGGGCTTCTTCAGCGCTGTGGCGATCTCCAGGCGAACCCAGTCGTCAGGGTTGTCGATGCGCCGTTCGCCGTGCTCATTCTTGAGCAGCCATTGTTTGCCGATCAGGGCCAGCATTACCTTGCATCCGGCGAGGCGCTGGCGCAGATGCTCAGCGAAATCCACGCCGGGCGGGATGCCGCGAATGTCACGGAAAACCTGCTTGTCGCCAAATGCTGCGCGCAAGTCGTCTGCCAGATTTCGCGAGTATCCGACAGCGTTATCGTCACGCCGATAATTGATGAAGATGCTCAATGCCGCTCGCCGCTCAGGAGTGCATCTGAGTATAGAAAGGAAGCCAGGGCAGGCAAAGACGGGTCTGAGACAGTCGCGTGAATTGAGTCGCGATCAATTCACGCAATCTCAGCATGCGTCGGCTTACTCGCTCGCCGTCCAGCCACAACTCCGGCCTTCATTCTGTTTTTTCAGGTAGCCCATCAGGGGTTCGAAGTACTCAATGATGGCTGAGGCATCCATGGTTCTCGTGCCGGTGAGTTTTTCCAGAGTGTCCGGCCAGGGCTGGGAATTGCCGAGCGCCAGCATTTCTCGAAATCCTTTACCAGCCTCGGCATTTCCGTAGACGTCACATTCGTGCAGCGGCCCCTCGAAGCCGGCTGCTTCACACAATGCCTTCTGAAACTGGAATTGCAGAATGAATGAGAGGAAATATCTTGTGTACGGTGTATTGCCCGGGATGTGGTATTTGGCGCCGGGGTCAAAGTCCTCTTCGTTGCGTTCATTGGGTGGCGCTACGCCTTGGTATTTTTCGCGCAGTTTCCACCAGCCTTCGTTGTACTGGCCCGGCGCGATGTCTCCGCTGAACACCTGCCAACGCCACTGATCCACCAGCTTGCCCCAGGGCAGGAAGACGATCTTGTCCAAGGCCAGCTTCATCTGGCTATTGATGGTGGCCTCATCACTGGCATGCACCTCGTCCTTGATCAGGCCGATCTTGTGCAGATGCTCGGGGGTCAGGCTCAGCGTAACGGTGTCACCGATGGCTTCATGAAACCCATCGTGAGCGCCGGCTTGAAACAGGGGCGGCAGGTGGTTGTAGGACAGGTAGTAGAAAATGTGTCCGAGTTCGTGGTGAATGGTGGTGAGCTGCTCTTCAGAGGGTTCGATGCACTGCTTGATGCGCACATCGCCGTTCATGTTGGTATCCCAGGCGCTGGCATGGCAGACCACGTTGCGATCGCGCGGTTGTACCAGCAATGATTTTTCCCAGAAAGATTCAGGCAATTCCGGGAAGCCGAGCGAAACATAAAAATCCTCAGCCACGCGGGTCATGCTGACGGCTTGTGCCGCTTCTGCCTTGTGCTCCATTTCCGCGAGGTCAGTTACGCCGGGCTTGCCTTTGAACTCAGACAGCAGGCGGCGATACTCTGCGTCGCGTTGCCGCTTGAGCACAGAAGAGATGTCCAGATCATTCTTTGCCGGGTAAGGCTCGAGCAGGGAATACAGATTGCCCCATTGCTGCGCCCACATATTGCCCAGAAGATGTGCAGGGATGAGCCCCTTTTCGGGCACGACCTCATCGCCATATTTCTGATTGAGCTTGCTCCTGACCGCGCAGTGCAACTGCTCGTACAGAGGCTCCACCTGACCCCAGAGGCGCTCCACTTCCTGATTGAACTCGTCCGGGCTCATGTCATAGCCGCCGCGCCAGTGTTCGCCAGTGTCTTCAAAGCCTAGCTCGCGCGCGCCTTCGTTCATCAATTCCACGAAACGCTGGTAATCCTTGCGGATCGGGCGTGCGGTGAGGTGCCAGGCCGTCCAGGCTTCCTCAATCTCTTCAGCGCTGTGACTGAAGTCCCGGTTGTCGATAATTTTTTCGATGGCCTGAAGTTTCAGGCATTCCATTTGTCCGTCTGCATTGGGGCGGCACCACTGGCCAGAGCCATAGTTGGCCTCCATTTTTGCTGACAGGCTGGCCAATTCGTCACGATGTTCTGCATCCGAAGGCGCGGGCATGGGCGAGCCGAGCTTGACCAGCTTGAGTGCGCGAGCGGTCTCTGCGCTCAGGCCTTCGACATTATTGAAGCGCTTGGCTTCTTCAGCCTTCGTCGACTCATAGGCCAGCTGTTCCTTGATGGCCTCAGCCGCCAGCATCTGCGAATCTTCGTTGATGTAGGTTTGGGCCATCCAATGCGCTGCGGTCAGGCGCGCCGTGTTCTCTCGCCAGAACGTATTGATATCCGCGATAAAGGCATCGGCTTCTGCAGCGGTGGGTTTGTTCCTGCTTGATGATGAGGCGGCAGATGTCTTCGCCTGATACTTGTCCTGGGTCGAAGATGCGGATGATGTCGGCGGCTCGCCCGGATTGCAGGCGCACAAAACCCATGTGCCAGCCGCAGCCAGAATGAATCGAGTCAGCTTCATTTTGCGTCTCCCATCATGCGCTTGATCGGGTTGGTGAAAGCCAGCAGCAGCAAGCCGGCGCCGGTCGTGGTCATGAACACAAACATGAAGCGATCCGGCATGGTGCTCACATCGGTTGCATCTGTGAGATGTCCTGCCAGCAGGCCTGCGAGCAGGCTACCGAGTGCTGATGCGGTGAACCACATGCCAAACATCTGCCCCTGATAGCGCCGTGGCGACAGCCTGTTCACTGCCGCCAGTCCCACGGGGGACAGGCACAGCTCGCCTGTGGTGTGGATCAGGTAGGTCATGGCCAGCCAGGTAATGGCAACCTTCTCACCCTGGATCACGAACTGCATGGCGAAGTAGAGAATCAGGAAGCCTAAACCCACCTGAACCAGACCAATGCCGAATTTGAACGGCGTGGAAGGATTGAGTCCGCGGCGGCCCAGATTGATCCACAGCGCTGCAAAGAAAGGCGCGAGAGTGAAGACAAAGAAGGGGTTGACCGATTGCAGCCACGAAGCCGGGAACTCCCAGCCAAACAGATAGCGATCAGTGTGGTTCTGCGCAAACAGGTTGAAACTGGAGCCCGCCTGCTCAAAGCCGGCAAAGAAAATGGCTGCAGCGACGAAGAAAATTGCAATGACGCCGACACGTTTGCGCTCGTCGTCGGTCAGGCCTCCAAAGATTGTCACGTAGGCAAAATAAGCCACCGAGATCACCACGATGACCACCCCGGTGCCCTTGGCCAGGGACACGGGGTCAATGGTCATCAGACCCGACAGCGTGGTTGCGGTGACCAGCGCAATGATGCCGACCATGCCCGCAATCACCGCCCAGCCCATCTGTCGTACCTTGCGATCCTGCGCGGGATTGCCGGTGCTCGTGGCGTGTTGCCCGACCTCGCCCAGATACTTACCGAACAGCTTGTACTGGATCAGACCCATCACCATGAAGATGCCGGCCGCGCCAAAGCCGTAATGCCAGCCAATCTTCTCGCCAAGAAAGCCGCACAGGATCTGGCCGGCCAGCGCGCCAATGTTGATGCCCATATAAAAGATGGAGTAACCAGCATCGCGTCGTGAGGATTCATCACCGCGATACAACTCGCCAACCATGGCACTGACGTTGGGTTTGAGCAGGCCCGTGCCCAGGGCAATCAGGATCAACCCGCAGTAGAACGAGGCGGAGGTATTCAGCGCCATGCAGAAATGCCCGCTGGCGATCACCATGCCGCCATACAGAACGGCCTTGCGCGGTCCGATCAGGCGGTCTGCAATCCATCCTCCGGGCAGTGCCGCCAGATAAACCGATGCGGTGTACAGGCCATAAATGGCATTCGCCGAAATAGGATCCAGGCCCAGGCCGGGGTTGGTGCCGTCCGCCGCGGCGACCATCGCCAGCACCAGAATGGCGCGCATGCCGTAGTAGGAAAAGCGTTCCCACATTTCGGTGAAGAACAGGGTGGCGAGTCCGCGCGGATGTCCGGCCCAGGTCTGCTCATTCATATTGGTGATCTTCAATGCCAGGAAGGTGGAACTCAGGACCATGCCCCGCAGACTTGCGAGGCGTCAATTGTCAGAACAATTGCTGATTGAGAATGGCGCTCCAGACCAGCCACAACAGCCCCAGCCCCAGGCCCAGGAAGACCACGACGATCGCGATGGCCTTAACCCGGTTTTTGGCTGCTGGCCCGGAAGCCTTCGGTTCAAGCGAGTCCAGATGCTCGATCAGCAACTTTGCATTGCGCCGATTGGACTTGAAGGCAAAGTCGAACAGGTCGCCAACAAAGGGCAGCAAGCCGCCAATGGCATCGGCCGCGGCATTGCCCAGCATTTTCACGATCAGAGGTCGTGGTGCGTCCAACCGTACACCTTGATAGACGATGCCCGCGCCCAGAACCAGGCCAATGACATCGCCGAGGCCCGGAATCAGGCCAATGATGGAGTCCAGGCCCAGTCTGAAGTTGGTGCCGGGAATACGCACAGAGTCATCCAGAAGCCAGGACAATTTGTCGAGCCGCGCACGAGCGCGCTGTCTTTCGGTGTCAGGGGAATTTGCTTCGTTCACGGGCAGGTCATGAGTCCTAAATCGCATTTCTTTTACACTGTAGCCTCTCGCGCCACAGCAAGATGGCGCACCTTGGGAGATTAGAGCTTGAAGAGAGCGCTGTACGCTGCGCTGTATTGGATCACGTGGTGGTTGTTCCGCCCGCTGAATAACCTGATCCGGTATCGCCTGACCCCCGAGGCCAGCGATGACAGGCTGAAAATCGACCCTGCGCGTCCGGTGCTCTACATCCTGCCGACCCGGTCCTGGGGCGATTTGTTCGTGCTGGACAAGATCTGTCGCGAACAGGGGCTGCCGGTTCCGAGCCGAACCGGCGTTCGTTTCCCTTCGGCCGAGAGACCCGGCGTGATGTATCTGCCGGCCCTGCTGGAGACGCGCATCCGCAAGACCGAGTTGTCCGGCGTGGTGGAAGCTGCGGCAGCCGACACTCACTACGACGTGCAGGTCATTCCGGTTTCGGTGTTCTGGGGGCGTAACCCCGGGCAGGAGACCTCCCTGTTCAAACTGCTTTTCGCGGACAGCGTGCAGGTTGGCATGCTGCGCAAGTTGTTCATCATGCTGGTGAACAGTCGCAATGTTTACGCAAGCTTTGCCGAACCTCTGGGTTTTCGCGACTACGTTGCCAAGGAAAAATCGACAGCAATCGCCGTCAACAAGATTGGTCGCCTGCTGCATCTGCACTTTCTGCGCGCCCGCACGGCTGCGCTTGGCCCTCGGCTGCAGACGCGCAGCGTGGTGATTGCCCAGTTGCTGGCAACTCCCAATGTGCGCAAGACCATTGAAGCCGAAGCGCGCGATGAAGGCATCACACTGGATGAAGCCAGTCGCAAGGCGCGCAAATGTGCTGAAGAGATCGCAGCCAATTATTCGGCCGTGACGGTTCGGATTCTCGAGCGCTTTTTTCGCTATGTCTGGACGCGGCTATTTCGCGGTGTCGAGGTGCATGGCATCGAGAATCTGCGCCAATGGGCCCAGAGCCACGAGATGGTGTACATGCCCTCGCATCGTTCACACGCAGACTATCTGCTGCTGAGTTATGTGCTGTACAACAATGGCCTGGCGCCGCCGCACATTGCGGCTGGCGTGAATCTCAACTTCTGGCCCATTGGAGGCTTGTTGCGCCGGGCTGGTGCTTTCTACATCCGGCGCAGCTTTGGCTCAGATCGCATCTACAGCGCCGTGTTTCGCGCTTACGTCGACAGCCTGATCGCGCGCGGCTACTCCATCAGCTTCTATCCGGAGGGTGGTCGCAGTCGGACCGGGCGTTTGCTGACCCCCAAGACCGGCATGCTGGGCATGGTGGTGGACAGCGCGCTGCGCCAGTCCTCGCGCAAGGTGGCGCTGGTGCCGATCTATGTGAGTTACGACAAGGTCTGGGAACTGGGAAGTTACTTCAAGGAGTTGCGCGGTGGCGCCAAGAAGAAGGAGTCGGCTGCATCACTGATCAAGGCAGGCAAGCTGCTGGGCAAGTCCTTTGGCAAGGTGCACATCAATTTTGGCGAGCCCTTGCCCTTGCAGGAATATGCCGACAAGCACCAGCCCATGTGGCGAGAAGAATTGCGCGCCTCACAAGACAAGGCGCCAAACGAGTTTAGGCCCTTCGTCCAGAGACTGGCCCTGGCCAATCACCGGCGTATCAATTCAGCAGCGGTGGCGCACCCGGTTTCACTGACGGCACTGGCATTGCTGGCCAGCCCGCAGCGCGCCGTGGCCCGCGATGAATTGGTCGAGCAGGTCGGGCATCTCATCTGGTTGCTCAAGGGCAGGCCGTATAGCGATTGCCTGGTCATTCCTGAGGTTTCTCCCAGAGCCGCCGTGGAATGGGCCTGCCCCATTGTGCGGGCGGTGCCGGTGGCGCACCCCTGGGGCGATCTGATTGCCCTGGCGGATCGCGATGCCGTTTTGCTGACCTATGCACGCAACAATCTTCAGCATCTGTTTGCCTTGCCGAGCCTGATTGCCAATCTGTTCCGTACGCGAGGGGCGATTCCAGAAGAAGCCATCATCACCGGTTGTCGCGCCCTGTATCCGTTCCTGCGCAGTGAATTTTTCGTGCGCTGGGAAATGGCCGAGGCTGAAGATGTTGCACGCGAAACACTGGAAGTCATGATCAATCTGGGCCTGCTGGGGCGTCGTGAGGATGACGGGTGGCTGCATCGGCCGGAAGTGAATTCACCTGCTTATTCCACCTTGTCCATGCTCGGGCGAGTGATGGGCGAGACGCTGGAGCGCTATTGCATGACCACCTGGTTGCTGGCGCAGGAATTCAGGCTTGCAGCGAACCTGCCGCGGTCGCAGTTTGAAGAAGATTGCCGGCTGCTTGCAGAACGCATGGCCATCCTGACCGGACGTGACTCGCCGGAATTTTTTGACAAGACCTTGTTCCGCGGACATCTGAATACCCTGATCGAGGCAGGTCTGGTTCAGGTCAATGATGATAAAAACCTGATCATGGATGAGCGCATCATCAAGACGGCGGAGCGATCTCTGGAGTTGCTGTCAGATGAAGCGCGTCAGACTTTGCTCCAATTGACCACTCGACGGCCCGGCGCAGTGCCACAGAGTGACAATCCTGCTTCGCTATAATCAGCGCCGATTTATGCGGATTCGCAGGATGACCTGGAATCGCCCCCTTAACCGACCATCCGGTCGGCACATCAAACAGGATGATTTAATGCACAAGAATTTTCGCCTGCTGGCCGTGTGCGCTTGCGCAGGACTGCTCTTTGCCTGCAATGAGCCCGGACAGCAGAGTCAGAAGTCGTTCGAACTCAAGTCCGAAGCGCAGAGATTTGGATATGCCATCGGCATTGATCTGGGTAATTCTCTCGACCCGGTAGCCGACAGTGTTGATCTGGCTGCGCTCAAGCGGGGCCTGGACGACGCGGCGACCGCCAACAAGAAAATTGCAGATGCCCGGAAGGCCCTAGAGGCCAACCCGGAAGATGAGGCACTGCAGAAAGCTCTGGCCGATGCAATGGAAACGCCGGATGTGCAGCTCGATACTGCCGCACGCGAGGAGATCAAGACCGCCGTTTCGCAGAAGCTGCAGGAGCAGGAGCGCAAGGAGCGTGAGGTGGCCGCCGGTGACGCAGCAGCGCGCGGCGAGAAGTTTCTTGCTGAGAACGCGACCAAGGAAGGGGTGAAGACCACCGACAGCGGCCTGCAGTACAAGGTCCTTGTCGAAGGTGAAGGCGACTCGCCCGACAAGAGCGACGAGGTCACTGTTCACTACGTCGGAACGCTCATTAACGGTGAGGAATTTGACAGCTCCATCGCGCGTGGCCAGCCGGTCAGCTTTCCGCTGGGCAATGTCATCGAAGGCTGGACCGAAGGCGTGCAGCTGATGAAGCCGGGTGCCAAGTACAAGTTCTTCATCCCGGCCAAGCTGGGTTACGGAGAGCGCGGCGCGGGCGCCAAGATCGGCCCCAACGAAACTCTGATCTTCGAGGTCGAGTTGCTTGAAGTGAAAAAACCCAGCTGATTCTGCTGTGGTTTGAATAAAAAAGGCCGGGCATTGCCCGGCCTTTTTTATTGCGTGCGTTTGGTCCTGCGATTACCCCGGGATCACCGGAACGCCCGTGAACCGGGCATGGAACATCATCAGCACAACTGCCACGGCGATTCCGATCAGGGCGCTAACAGACGTCTTGAGCCAGCCAGCGGCAGCAGGCTTCGGACCTTTACCGTCGCGACGGTTGATGAAGATGACCTCCAGCACGGCCCAGGCCAGCAGTCCTCCAAACAACACCAGCGAGCGCGCTTCGCCATTGCTCAGCAGATGGGCCAGAGCCCAGAGCTTGACACCGGTCAGCTGCGGGTGACGGATGAACTGCTTGATATTGGTGGGCAGGCGGGCGCTCAGAAAAAGAACGACCGCAATGGGCACCAGCAGCATGGTCAGGTGGCGCATGCCAGCCGGCGGCAGCCATACAGAGGTAGCGGGCGCCGCCTGCCAGCCATGAATCATCAGGCCCAGTGCCGCCAGCAGGCTCAGTGAGAACAGCAGCTTGTAGGGAATCAGGCCAAGGCGCGAGATGATGCCCGCGCGAACCTCGGGTGCGATCGAAACCATCAGGTGAACCACCGCCCAGAGCACCAGGCCGCTAACGAGCATCAACATGCTTTTTCTCCAGCAAAGGTTGAGTCAGGGTGCAGGGAAACGCGCGTTCGGTACAGAGCTGAAGCAAAAGTCCTGCGCAAACTGAATCAGTTAGAAGCCAGCTCCAGGCCTTTGCGCATGAACTGTGAAGCTTCTTCCGGGTTCTGGGTTTCTTCGCACAGCCGGGCCAGTTCGAGGTAGCCAGCCGGCGTCGGGTTTTGTTTGACCGCTGACTCAAGATAACTGCGCGCTTTGCCCCACAGCTTGTTGGCCAGGCAGGCCCGTCCAGCGGTAATCAGCAACTCGGGCTTTTCGCCGTACTGGGCGAGCCATTTCTCGATGTTGGCCAGCGGCGCGAGCGAATCTTCGCTGTGCAATTGGCCGAAAATCTGCACGAGCTCCGCATCCCACTCTTTCTCGAGAGTCTTGGAAATCAGGGCATTGGCTTCAGCATGTGCGTTGAGGTCAGCCAGTCCGTGGACATACTGGCTACGCAGCGCCGGATCAATCTTGAGATTGTCAGGCGTCTTGCGCCACAGCTGCTTGAGATCATCGAGCCGGGCGTCATTGACCGCCACGCGCATGCGTTCGAACAGGGCCTTCTGCATCAGCTCACGTCGGCGGGCCGGAGCGGGCGCGGACATTTTTTCGGTGCGGCCAAGCAGGCCGTGCAGTTCTGCCCACTCGCCGAGTGCGTAATGTGTTTCGGCCAGAAGTTCGACAGGGTAGGGATGCTTGGGATCGGATTCGCGCAGCTTGAGCGCGGTTTCCTTGGCCAGCTCGAACTCGCCGCGTTCGCGCTGTAGTTCGGCTTCGGTCAGGCCCGCGGCGAATGCCAGGCTGGGGGACTCGCTGGAGGCCAGCTGCAGATAGTGATCGCGACGATCATCGGCGCCCATCCGCTGTGCGGCCCGAGCGGCAGCCAGATAATTAAGATGGGGCGCGTGATGATCGGCGGCGCGGCGAACCAGCTCGATCTCCGCTTGCTTCCAATGTCCTTCCATCAGTTTGAGCAAGCCGCCTTCAAACGACTTCTGAGCCTTGTCCTTCTTTCGGCGCTCCAGCGCGTGTACCGCAGTAGAAGGAAGGCGCAGGACCCCAAACAGTGTGCGTAGCAGATAAAGGCCGACCGGCACGCCGATGATGATGGCCAGCCCCAGGGCCAGCACGGAGGTTTCAATGCTCCAGCCCTGAAAATGAATCAGGACGTAGCCCGAATCCGCGCCAAACTTGAATGCGAGCAGAGCGCCGGCGGCGACGGCGACGAGAATAACCAGCCAGGATCGGATCACGTGGCCTTACTCCGAGTCCTTGAGCTTGCGACGCAGTGTCGCAAGGCTGCCACTGATATCGGGCAGTTCGGGAGACAGCTCAAGGCCGGCGAGACGATCCAATTCTGCTTTCATCGCCTTTACCGAAGTGTCCTGCGAGCGGAACTGCTTGCTCAGCCACGCCGATGCCGAGATCAGCTGCGCGCGCATGGCGGCGCTGTTGCCCTTGAGCATGGACACGTGCGCTCCTTCCAGCTTCAGAGTGAGAATGTCGAACACTGCCGTTTCTGCTTCAGGTGACAGCAGGCGAAGAACCTCGGCGTCATCATCACGACGAATGGTGAACAGGCTCTGCGCCGCAGCTTTTGCCGACTGCACAAAGCGATCCCAGCCGGCGTCGAGTTCAACCGTTGCCTGGTCACGTTCTTCCGGTGTCTGGAACTCACTCGGTGCCTGCGTGGCCAGCGGCAGGTCGGGAATCTTCTGGATCAGGCTGGCAAGGCTCAGTGACGCGGCACTGGTATCGGGTACCGGCACTGCGCGCAGGGCGGTCAGCTCGTCCGCCAGCTTGGCTCGGACGCTGAACATCTGCGGGTCTGCCAGACGGGCCAGTCGCGCATCCGCACCTTCCATGGCGGCCAGTGCGCCGCGCACATCGCCGGCGATCTGCAGTCGATCATTGGCCAGCGTCAGCAAGTGCTCGACCGAGGCCAGCTCAAAGCGGGCACGTCCGCCGGAAATTTCAGCGCTGATCCGGCTGATCTGGCTCAGACCGTCGTCGAGCTTCTTCTTGAGGTCTTCGAGATCGCCGCCGCTGGCTTCATTCTTGCGGACCAGCTCTCCAAGGTCGTCCTTGAGATTGCTCGCTACCAGGGCATTGCCCTCAACGCGATTGCCGAGCTGCAGGACCTTGTCGTTCTGATCGTCGATGCGAGTGAGCAGCTGGGTGCGTTCCTGGATCAGCAGCCATCCGGCATATCCAACAACCGCCAGCAAACCAAGAATGATGACGCCCATGGCAACCGCCACAAAAGCACTCCCCTTGTTGCCAGACGTCTTCGGCTCAGGAGCGGGCGCCGCTACGGGTTCGGCTGACGGTTCGATTTTGGGTTCCGGCTTCGACGTTTCAGGCGCCACTGTATTCGTGGTTGCCTGATTGGCTTCGCCGGAATCGGATTCGGTCGCTTTTGCGTCGTTGGTCATATCTATAGGGTCTGGTACTTGCGCAAAAGCCTGCGCCAAACAATCAATCAGGGTTTCGTCGGAAGTGTGCTCGGGTGCGCTCACGTTGGCAAAGCCGAGCGACCGGGCAAGTTCTATCACACGCGGGCTTGGCACGACCACCGGACGCTGCAGTAGCAAAGGACGAACCGATGGCTCCGTCAGCTCAAAAAGCCGCTCCAGCCCTTCGCCGCTACTGAGGATGATCCCGTCAGCATCTTCGATCCGGGAGCGAACGAATTCCGCTGAATGCTCGATCGTCTGGCGGCGATAGAGCGCCAGTTCCATGACCTGGGCCCCGCCCGCCTGCAGGCCGCTGGACAGGGTCTGGCGTCCGCCCTGGCCGGTACAGATCAGGAAGCGCTGGTCAGAGGTCTGCCTGAGTTCGGGCAGGGCCAGCAGGGCTTCGCTATTGCTGCCGCTGCTGGCAGTACGGATATCCGAGCTACGCTGGCTGTCGCGCAACAGCTTGGCGGTGGCTTTGCCAATGGCATAACAAACGGGCCATGGGCCGGAATCAAGGTCGGCAGCAAATCGCACGGCATTGGTGCTGGTAAAGAACCAGGCCTGGGCATCACGGTGGCCGTCGAGTACCGCACGGTGCTCCGCTTGCGCGCCGACGGCCTGGATACTGAAAAGCGGTAGTTCGCTGCTATAAGCACCTCCGGCCTGCAGCAGGCGACGCATCTCATGCGATTGCGCCTGAGGACGTGTGACGAGCACATTCTTGCCATGCAGTGGGCGCGTCATTCTTGAAACGGTTCCTTCTGCGCGGGGCGCGGCCCCGGCATTAAACGATGATCCCCAGCGCGCCCAGGATGTCTCGCGCACCCATTGCAATCAGTTGCTCTGCAAGCTCGGTGCCGATGCGAGCTGCGTCCTGCGCAGGCCCTTGCATGGATTGGCGTACGTGGCGCGAGCCGTCGGGTGCGCCGACCATCGCATCCAGTGAGATCTGTCCGTCCTGCACGACGGCATGCCCTGCCACCGGTACTGTGCAGGCCCCGCCAAGCCGCGCGTTGAGCGCTCTTTCTGCGCCAAGGCGAATCTCGGATGTCTGATCATTGAGTTTGGCCAACAACGCGCTTGCGTCTTCATCGCCTTCGCGGGCTTCAATGCCCACGATGCCTTGGCCGATGGCCGGCACAAACTGTCCTACGTCCAATGCCTGCGTGATGCGTGATGCCAGGCCCAGACGTTTGAGCCCGGCGCTGGCCAACAGGATTGCATCGAATTGGCCATCGTCGAGCCGCTTGAGTCGAGAGCCGACGTTGCCGCGCAACATCGAGATGCGCAGGTCTGGGCGGTTGATTTTCAGCAGGGCCTGGCGGCGCAGGCTTGCCGTGCCCACATGTGCACCTTCCGGCAACTCGTCGAGATTTGCAAAGCGCTCTGAGACCAGCGCATCGCGCGGATCTTCGCCGGCCAGAAACGCGATCAGTT
This sequence comes from uncultured Panacagrimonas sp., assembly GCA_963975245.1. Classification (GTDB taxonomy): domain Bacteria; phylum Pseudomonadota; class Gammaproteobacteria; order Nevskiales; family Nevskiaceae; genus Panacagrimonas. Next base: position 165,236 of record CAXBFJ010000009.1, read on the forward strand.
GCAAACCTTCCGGCTGTTTTGCCGGAACATCCTTCATGGAATGAACCGCGATATCTGCCCGGCCATTGAGCAGCGCCAGTTCCAATTCCTTGACGAAGAGGCCCTTGCCGCCCGAAGCGGCCAGCGAATCCGACAGCAACTGATCGCCGCGCGTCGTCATCGGAACCAGCGTCACACGCAGGCCGGGGTGAGCGGATTCGAGGCGTGCTTGCACATGCTCGGCTTGCCAAAGCGCAAGCGGCGACTCGCGCGTAGCGATCCGTAATTCAGACAGGCTCAAGACAAAGTGATCTCGTGTCGATATTCGAGGAATGAGCGGTGCGAGGTCTGCTCCTGCATCAGGATTGTTCGGTCAGAAAGCGTCGAACTTCCGCCAGACGCCGCCGCGACACGGGCAGCGGATTGCTCGCGTGCTTCATGGTGAGCCAATGCAGTTGCTCGCCGCCGCGATCACGTTCCAGTCCGGCGATGAAACGTGTTGCCACCAACGCCTTGCGGTGTACGCGAAGAAACCAGGGTGCGAAATCGTCTTCCAGGGTCTTGAGCGATTCTTCGATCAGGACTTCGCCGTGCAGATGACACACCGTGGTGTATTTCTGGTCTGCCAGAAAGTAGACGATGTCTTCTGCCGGTACGCGCATCAGGCCTTCGCGCGTTGTCGCGGTTACGAACTCGCGTTTTGGCTTGGCGTCTTCAGACTGGCTGCGCGGTCGCTGCGCACGGTTAGGCCGGCGAGCGCTTTGCAGCGCCTCTTTGAGCTTCTCCAGGCGAATCGGCTTGAGCAGGTATCCGGCGGCTTTGGCGTCGAAAGCCGACAGCGCATGTTCGGAGTAGGCGGTTGTGAAGATCACTGCCGGTGGCGGATCGTACTCGGCCAAGCTGCGCGCAACATGCAGGCCATCCACGCCGCCCATGCGGATATCCAGCAGCACCAGATCCGGTTCCTCGTTGTCGATGACATCAAGAGCGGATTCGCCGTCAGCGGCTTCGCCGACGACTTCATAGCCGGGGAATTCCTGCAAAAGGCGTTTCAGTCTTTCGCGGGCCAGGGATTCGTCATCAACAACGACCACTCTCATGTGTTCTGCCTCATGTTGACTCGCCTCCAGCCAGTATTGTTTGTTCGGGTATCGAGAGTCTGGCACGCCAGATGCCCTGATCGGGGCCCAGCTCCAATCTTCCGCGCTCACCGTAAATGAGGTTGAGGCGGCTCGCAATATTGTCGATGGCGATCTGGTTGCCGTGACTCTTGTTCTTGTCGTCCGGCGGCAGCGGATTCTCGACTTCCACGATGAGAATCTTCTGTGCCGTATAAATATTGATATTGATGACGCCGTGCTCGGCGAGCTTGGACACGCCATGGTAGACCGCGTTTTCGATCAGGGGCTGGATGATCAGCATGGGGACTGGCCAGTTCAGCAGATTCTCTGAGACGTCCCAGTTGACCTCCAGCTTGGTGCCCAGCCGCGCCTTTTCGATGCGCAGATACGCGTTGCAGACCCCGATTTCATCGACCAGCGGCGCCATGCGGCCAGCCTTTTCAAGGCTGGCCCGAAAGACGTCGGCCAGATCCTCCACCATCAGTTCCGCTTCGGCCGGGCGGATCATGATCAATGCCGCGAGGCTGTTAAGCGCATTGAAGAAGAAATGTGGGCGGATGCGAGCGGTCAAGGCCTGGAAGCGCGACTCGCCTTCAGCATGTACCTGTTCGCGCCATTGGTGGCGTGTCCAGAAGTAGCGCAGCAGCATCAATGAGACGATGGCCGCGATGCAGGTGTGGCGAAGTACGAAAGATATGCGCGGATCGCTGGGGTCGAGAATGCCGAAGCTGGGGCTGGTGCCGAAGTGCCATGCCACATTGGACAGCACCATGACGATCACGATCAGGGTGACCCAGCAGGTAAAAAAGACCACGCCCGCCCTTGCGATATGAAACAGGCGCCGCAAGGCACACAGGGCGGCGCTGCCGCACAGGCCAATCCATTGCATGTAGAGCGACAGGAGCGCGAGCCGTCGCGGAAGATCCGTGCCTGGCTCTGCACCTGCCAGCGTGAAGCAGATGGCCACCAGTTCCATGATCATGGCCATCAGCAGAAGGGCAGGGCCCGAGCAGAAGTCCGGAATCAGACTGGGTGGCTTGTTGGACGCGGGGTCGATGCGCTTCATCGGCTCGATTCTATCCGCTTGGAGCCGATGAATCGGTACGACAAGATAGAATCCCGCATTTCCAGAACCTATCCGGATCAATTTGATGAGCAGTGGCAGTAATACCAAGCTTTGGGGCGGGCGATTTAGTGAATCAACCTCCGACATCATGGAAGCTTTCAGCGAGTCGGTCAGTTTTGATGCGCGCCTCTATCGTCAGGACATTGCCGCAAGTCAGGCGCACGCGCGCATGCTTGGCCGGGTCGGTGTACTCAACGCAGCAGATGTGAAAGCCATTGTGACCGGGCTGGATCAGATCCGGGGCGAGATCGACGCGGGTCAATTCGAGTGGAAGACCGAGCTCGAAGACCTTCATATGAATATTGAGTCGGCTCTGACCCAGAGAATTGGCGAGGCCGGCAAACGGCTGCACACGGGACGTTCGCGAAATGATCAGGTGGCAACCGATGTGCGTCTGTACCTGCGTGATGCGATTGACGCCTTGACCGAGGTGGCGCGCAAGCTCTCTGAGGGCCTGCTCGATCTGGCCGAACGCGAGGCAGACAGCGTGATGCCCGGCTTTACGCATTTGCAGATTGCACAGCCGGTCACGTTCGGGCATCACATGCTGGCCTGGCGGGAGCAATTACTGCGCGATATCGACCGGCTGCGTGATGCACGCAAACGCTTGAACGTCTTGCCGCTGGGGTCTGCCGCGCTGGCCGGCACGGTCTACCCCATTGACCGTGATTTTGTTGCCAGGGAACTGGGCTTTGATTCGATTTCGGAAAATTCGCTCGACGCGGTCAGCGACCGAGACTTCTCGATCGAGTTCTGTGCAACGGCGAGCATCCTGATGGTGCATCTGTCTCGCTGGAGTGAGGAGCTGATTCTGTGGTCCTCCCCGATGTTCGGGTTTGTAGACCTGCCCGACCGTTTCTGCACCGGCTCTTCGATCATGCCGCAGAAGAAAAATCCGGACGTGCCGGAGCTGGTACGAGGCAAGACAGGCCGTGTCATCGGCGACCTGAACACTTTGTTGGTGCTTATGAAGGGCCAGCCATTGGCTTACAACCGCGACAATCAGGAAGACAAGGAACCTCTGTTTGACGCTGTGGATACGCTTGGCGCCTGCCTGAGAATTTATTCCGAATTGATTCCGGCGGTGTCGGTCAATCGTGAGAAGTGCCGCGCCGCGGCGGCGGCAGGCTTCTCAACCGCGACGGATCTTGCCGATTATCTGGTCAAGAAAGGATTGCCTTTTCGCGACGCACACCATGCCGTGGGCAGCGCGGTAGCGCACGCGGTAAAAAAATCCTGTGATCTGTCGGAGCTCAGTCTTGCCGAGCTTCAATCCTTTTCGGATCTGGTCAGCGAAGATGTATTTGCGTCCATTACGCTGGAAGGCTCACTGGCGGCGCGTAATCATTACGGCGCAACCAGCCCGGCTCAAGTGCGCGCCGCCATTGCGCGTGCACGCAAGGCGGGCACTTAAACCTGTACGTGGCCTTTAGTTCTGCAAAGGCCTGAGTTGTACCGGCACCACGGCTTTGTCACCGTTGTCAGGCTTGACTCGCTCGTAACGCCCGTCTGCCTGTAGCGCCCAGGTCTGCGCCTTGTCGGCCAGATAGGCTTCGAGGTCGGACACGACCTGGTTGCGCAGACGCTTGTCCTTGAGGGGGAAGGCAATCTCTACGCGACGGAACAGGTTGCGTTCCATCCAGTCCGCGCTGGACAGCCAGACCTCGGGCTCCGCGCCGTGGCCGAATGCGAACACGCGATGATGTTCCAGAAAGCGGCCAACGATGGAACGCACGCGAATATTTTCGGACAGGCCCGGGACGCCCGGACGCAGCGAGCACATGCCGCGCACGATCAGGTCAATCTGTACGCCCGCCTGCGAAGCTTCGTAGAGATGGCTGATGATCTGTGGCTCGACCAAAGAATTCATCTTGGCCAGAACACGCGCCGGCTTTCCAGCCTGCGCCGCCTTGATCTCCCGGTCGATGCGTTCGTGCAGCCCATTGACCAAAGTAAATGGCGACTGCAGAAGGTCATGCAGCTTGATCACTTTCCCGAGCGAAGTCAGCTGCAGGAAAACTGCGTGAACGTCGCGACAAATATTGGCGTCTGCAGTGAACAGGCCGTAGTCGGTATAGAGGCGTGCAGTCTTGGGGTGATAGTTGCCCGTGCCCAGATGCACGTAATTTCTCAGCCCCTGGTCTTCGCGTCGGATGACCAGACACATCTTGGCGTGGGTCTTGTAGCCCACCACGCCGTACACCACGTGTGCGCCCACAGCTTGCAGACGCTCTGCCAGATCAATGTTGTCTGCCTCGTCAAAACGAGCCCGCAGTTCAACAACAACGGTGACTTCCTTAGCGTTCTTGGCCGCTTCTACCAGAGCGTCAACGACGGGTGATTTTGCGCCGGTGCGGTATAGCGTCTGCTTGATGGCCAGGACGCGTGGGTCACGCGCCGCCTGACGCAGAAATTCCACCACCGGCATGAAGGAGTCGTAGGGGTGATGCAGCAGGTGATCTTTGTCGCGGATCGCGGCAAACAGATCACCGGTCAGCAGCTTGGGAACATGCTGGATGAAGGGCTCGTACTTGAGGTCGGGGCGATCAATCAGGTCCGGAACCGCCATTAATCGCATCAGGTTGACCGGGCCGTTGACCTGATAGACGTCATGCTCGGCCAGGCTCAGCTCCTTCATCAAGTGCTGCCACATGGCGTCAGGGCAGTTGTGTGCGACTTCCAGGCGAACCGAGGTGCCCCACTGACGTTGAGACAGTTCGTCTTCGAGTGCCTCGGCGAGGTCCTTGGCCTCTTCTTCGTCCACGAAGAGGTCCGAGTCGCGGGTGACGCGAAACTGGTAGCAGCCGCTGGCTTCCATGCCTGGAAACAGGTCGTCAACGTAAGCGTGGATTACGCTCGACAGGAAGACAAAATCATTCGGGCCTGCGCCGCGAACGTCAGATGGAATCTGGATCAGTCTTGGCAATGCACGCGGCGCCTGCACAACGGCAAGCCCGGTATTGCGGCCAAAGGCATCCTTGCCGGACAAGGAAACCACGAAATTGAGCGATTTATTGAGTATTCGCGGAAACGGATGGGCGGGGTCAAGCCCGATGGGCGACAAGACCGGGAGCAGCTCGGTTGTGAAGTACTCGCGCAGCCATTTGTCCTGCTGGGTGGTCCATTCCGAGCGACGCAGAAAGCGAATTTTTTCTTGCTCCAGAGCGGGCACCACAACCTCGTTGAAGACCCGATACTGTTCCTCCACAAGAGCATGAGTCTGTGTCGCGATGGCGGCGAGTACCTCGTGGGGCAGCATTCCATCCGCGCCACGCTGAGGCGCCGGGGCCTCCGCCATCTGTTTGAGTCCCGACACGCGAATTTCGAAAAACTCATCCAGGTTGGCGCTGGAAATGCACAAGAATTTGAGGCGTTCCAGAATGGGAATGGTGTGGTCTTTGGCCTGATCGAGTACCCGCCGGTTGAACTCGAGCAGCGACAGCTCCCGGTTGATATACAGATCGGATGCTTGAAACTCGACTTTTGCGGGTGCGTCCACGTGAACTCCGAAAGCGCTGTGCATGCGCGGAAATGATTGCAGTTTATGAGCGGTGTCGTTTCACCGTGATGACAGGTTGCAATATCGGGCGTCGGCGCCAAACGGTCAACGGCACCGGAAGACTGATTTGATGTCACGCAATTGAAACCTCGTTAAGCCAGCATATCGGCAAATCGTGTTCCCAATGAGGATGGATCGTGAATAAAGTTGCTCCTGCAGCTGCCCTGCTGCTGAATGCTTTGATGATGACCGGATGTGCTGTTTCAGGCGGCTGGATGGGTGTCGAGGCTGAGAAGAACTACAGCGCGTCTCCGTCTGGGACGGGAGCCGCCAAGGTGGCTCAGGCGGTTTCAGAGAACAACGATGACTATTACCAGGTGCACAAAGAAGGGCGAATCCTGGTTTTCAGCGATCAGGAGCACTATCAGATCTGGCAGCAAACAGGTGAAATACCACTGGCAGTCACTCGCATTGGCGAAGGCCCGGCAGGGGAAACCGTGGTGATGCAGCTGAACAAGTCCGAGGCCGACAGCATGGTCAAGACCGTCGGCTACAAGGGTGCTGCTCAGAGAATGTACGAGGGCGATCTCGCGGGAGCAGCTGATGGGTTCTACGGCGAATTGATCTCGGATTCGAGAATCTATGTGTTCGACAATGCCGACAATCTGGCTTCATTCCGAGGCACTGGCCATGTTGCCTGCGGCGTGACTCAGATTGGAGTCGGGCCGTCTTCCCAGACCGTGGTCTTCGCGCAGAGCTGCGATGCTGCCTCCAAAGCGAAGCCCGAGATGGCCATCAAACGCTTCCGCCAGCAATACGCCCTGAACTGATACCGCGGGATCAATTAGCAGCCGCTGCCCTGAATTCGAGTACGCGTTCAGGGTAGTCGCTGAAAACGCCGTCAACTCCGAGTGCGTGCAGGCTTTGCATGTCATCCGGGTGATTCACCGTATAAACCAGCACCTCAAGGCCGTGTGAATGTGCATCGGCTATCAATCGCTCGTCGACAAAATCTGCTGAGAGATTGATTGCGCAGGCCCCCAGTTCCACTGCGCAGGCGGCCCAGTCCAGCGGGACGCCGCCAACCAGCGCAGCAACTGGAATTTCGGGCGCTGCCTGTTTGAATTCGTAGAGTTCAGGCAGGTGAAATGAAGACACCAGAAACTGCTCCGGCCTCCAGCCTTCGCCCATGGCGCGGCGAAGGCACTCCGCCACGCGATGGCCGGTTCCATCTGCACTCTTGATCTCCACGTTGAGACTGACCTGGCCCTGCACAAGGTTCAGGACTTCATTCAGCGTTGGCACTTGCTGGCCTTCGCCGGCATCAAGTCCGCGCACATATTGAAACCTGGCTTGCTTCACCCGGCCACTGCCATTTGTGCTGCGTTCGAGGCGCGCGTCGTGAATCAGGATCAACTCGCCATCACAACTCTGGACGTCAAATTCGATCATGTCCACGCCCAGACGCATGGCCTTTTCGATGGACAGCAAGGTGTTTTCTGGCGCGTGACCGCGCGCGCCGCGATGGCCAATACATTTGAAATGATTCGACGCTTTCGGCGACGCGGTCATTCTTCATCTCCTCCTATTCGTGCGCCTACCGTGACGATCTTCATCGCATTGGTGCCGCCCGGGCCGGTGTAATCACCCTTTGTGAGCAACACTCGGTCGCCTTCGGATATGACGCTTCGCTCGTGCAGACAGGAGACGGCCTCACGCAGCGGAGCGAGATTGTCGAGGCGGCTCGGCACGAAGGCGACGGTGTGTACACCGCGACACAAACTCATTCTCCGACGGGTGCGCTCGTGCTGCGTGAGGGCGTAGATTGGGATATCGGATTCGGTTCGGGACATCATCAACGCCGTTGAGCCTGACTCGGTGAGCGAGACAATCGCTTTGGCGCCCATCTGATCCGCCGTCCACGAAGTTGCCATTGCGATGGCTTCGTCGGTCCGCTCAAAGTGCTTGCCGGGGCGTAGCCGAAATTTGTTGGGTCTCAGGTGCAGGCTTTTTTCTGCTCCGAGACACACGCGCGAGACTGCCTCCACCACTTTGACAGGATACTTGCCTGTCGCAGTCTCAGCCGAGAGCATCACGGCATCGGTGCCATCCATCACTGCGTTGGCAACGTCGAGAACCTCCGCACGAGTAGGGATCGGGCTGTTGATCATGGATTCCATCATCTGAGTTGCGGTGATAACCATGCGGTTCTTCTCACGGGCAAGCTCAATGATTCTCTTTTGCCAGCCCGGCAACTCGGCGTCACCGATCTCCACACCAAGATCTCCGCGAGCCACCATCACCACGTCGCTGGCGGTGATCAATGCGTCCAGATTCTCCAGAGCCTCGGCGCGTTCGATCTTCGCCACCAGCTGGGCGTGCCCGCCCGCCTCCCGAACCAGCCGGCGAGCCTCAATCATGTCGGAGGCATCCCTGGGGAACGATACGGCGATGAAATCGGCATCCAGCGCCACTGCATGAACAATGTCCTCGCGATCCTTGTCCGTCAGCGCCGCGGCAGAAAGTCCGCCACCCTGGCGATTGATGCCTTTGCGGTTGCTCAGCCGGCCGCCGACGCTTACCTCGGTGTCCACGCGGGTCCCGCAGATGTCCCGCACTTTGAGAACAATCGCCCCGTCATTGAGCAGTAGCACGTCGCCGATATTCAGATCTTGAGACAAGGCTTGATAGGCACAGCCGACGGCGCGCTCGTCGCCGGCGTCGGGGGCCAAGGCGCTATCAAGTGCAAATTCCTGTCCCTCGACGAGATCGACATAGCCGCCGACAAAGTTCTCCGTCCTGATCTTGGGCCCCTGCAGATCACACAGCACGCCAATGTCGCGCCCAAGGACAGCCGCATGTTCCCGCACGCTACGCGCGCGGGCAGCGTGATCGGAAGCGGAGCCGTGAGAGAAATTCAGTCGTACTACGTCAATGCCGGCTGCCAGGGCTCGACGCAGGCTAGGGGCGGAATCTGTGGCGGGGCCGAGGGTGGCAACAATCTTCGTTCTTCTCATGATGGCTATTGGTAGGGAACACAGGTGGGTCGGCCAGCAGCATATCCGTTCCAAAACACCCCTTGGCCCGGCCAGCCAACTCAAAATCTCGGGCAGAGCGAGCCCTAGTGATCAAAAAACAACCAATTCAGGGCCCAAATGCGCGCGCAGCACCCATCTCAGGCAATCCGCCAAATCCTATAATTCTTTCCATATCAATGAGTTGACACATTTGTCGAAAATAGGTGTTGACGCATCTCTGCTTCCCCGTAGAATTCGCCTCCCCGCTGACGCCGGCAACGAAGTTTCAAAGCCTAGTCAGCCAGTTCATTAACAAGCAAGCAAGTGATTTGTGTGGGTGCTCCTGTGTTCGTGGCGAAGCCATGTAACATTTGAGTATCAATACGAGCCCAATCCTGATTATCTAACGATATGAAGGGGTTAACAGTTGTACATGAGCTCAGTTTTGATAACTCTAAAAGCATCGGAAGACGTACTTGTACGTTGACGATGTGATCCAATTTGTAAATAGCAGTTTAAATTGGAGAGTTTGATCCTGGCTCAGATTGAACGCTGGCGGCATGCCTAACACAT
>CAXBFJ010000010.1:0-156487 GCA_963975245.1 uncultured Panacagrimonas sp.
TCGTGAGACAGTTCGGTCCCTATCTGCCGTGGGCGTTCGAGATTTGAGAGGAGTTAACCTTAGTACGAGAGGACCGGGTTGAACGTATCTCTGGTGTTCCAGTTGTCACGCCAGTGGCATCGCTGGGTAGCTAAATACGGACGGGATAACCGCTGAAAGCATCTAAGCGGGAAGCCCACCTCAAGATGAGATCTCGCGGGTCCTAGAGACCCCTTAAGAGCCCTTGTAGACCACAAGGTTGATAGGCTGGGTGTGGAAGTGCAGTAATGTATGAAGCTAACCAGTACTAATTGCTCGTGCGGCTTGACCATATAACGCTCAAGCATTCTTGTTCGTAGCAATACGGCGAGAAACGCAACAAAATAGCGTCAATCACTGAAGGCATTGAGAAGTGCTTCAGCTGTTCAACTACAAACCGAATTCGATGGAGTGACGAGATCGTTATCGACTCATTCCGTCAGCCAGTTTGCCTGGCGACATTAGAGAGTTGGAACCACCTGTTCCCATCCCGAACACAGAAGTGAAACGACTCATCGCCGATGATAGTGTGGCAGCTGCCATGTGAAAGTAGGTCATCGCCAGGCTCTTAAATAGGAACCCCGTTGAAGAAATTCAGCGGGGTTTTCTTTTTGTCGCTGCAGTTTTATTGATTGTGAGTTAAAGCGTGCGTAACCACAGGTGACTAACAGGGTGGGAGAGGCAACTCTAAAGTCGGCCGATTGGAGCCGGATAGGAGGGAGTAATCATGAATGCTATGAGAGCCTTGATTTTGTCTATAGGGCTTGTCACTGCGGGCGTTGCCTGGGCGGGGCCGGTAAACGTGAACACGGCGGATGCGAAGTCGCTTGCGAAAGAGTTGACCGGGGTCGGGCCCAAGACTGCAGAGGCTATTGTTGCAGAGAGAAGCAACGGGAGCTTCAAGAACGCAGGAGATTTGCAGAAGCGCGTCAAGGGCTTCGGCGCTAAAACGGCTGAGAAGAATCAGGGCAATCTAAAGTTTTAGTTTAGTGCCCTCTTGGTAGCATTAGGGCGGACTTTGTTCCGCCCTTTTTTGTTGCTTATTGTTTGTCTTCATAGGATTGCAGAGAGAATGTCCCAGGTCCGAAAGAGTCGTGTTTCCAGTTACTTCTTTCTGGTGGAGCGTTTGGCTTGCAAGTCCGTGTTCGTCTTACAGCTATAGGCTAATCTGAACGAGAGTTGTTCTATCCCCTGCGAAATCAGGAAATGCTCGCCAAGTCCTATGGTGATTCAATAGCCGGCAGCCGGTATCCTTTTGCAGCTACTTCCCTTAGTTATGTGCCGAAGAAGGCCTGGCCCTTCAGGTTGTTTGGTTCAGGTTCGTCGTTGCTTGTTGCACCCCTTTCCCCTTCGTGAGCAGACTTATGCTTGATTGGCTTCGGGCGACTTGTTGGATATCAACCCACAATGCGGTTTCTTCACTGTCGGTGCTGTGCCTTCTGTTTGGTACAGCAGTTCATGGAGGTGCTGGCGTTCTTCGGATGGGCAATGGGCCAGAAGTTGAGTCCCTTGATCCGCATCTGGCCGAAGGTGTGTCCGCAGCGAACATTCTGCGGGATCTCTACGAAGGGCTAATCGGTGAGGCGCCGGACAGTTCCCTGATTCCAGGGGCAGCGCAGCGATGGATCATCTCAGAGGATTTGAAAACCTATACGTTCTTTCTGAGGGATGACGCGCGTTGGTCTAATGGCGACCCTGTCACCGCTGATGATTTTGTCCTGGGCCTACGACGAAGTGTGGATCCAGCAACAGGATCGGCCTACTCACAGATTCTGTCGCCCATCCTTAATGCAGAGGATGTGATTGCCGGGAAGGCTTCGCCGGATGCGCTCGGTGTTGAAGCGGTTGATGTGCACACGCTGATGATTCGGCTGAAAGGGCCAACGCCATATTTTCTGGGGATGTTGGTGCATTCTTCGGCATATCCCGTTCATGGTCCCAGCCTGAAGAAGTACGGGAGTGAATTTGCTCAGCCCGGCAAACTTGTCAGTAATGGCGCTTACAAGTTGGTGGAGCGGGTCATTCAGTCTCACGTCGCGTTGGAGCGGAATCCGTATTACTGGGACAACGAAAATACTACGATCAATCGCGTCGAGTACATCAATACTGAAGATGTGAACTCTGAGTTCAAGAGATTCAGAGCAGGCGAACTCGACTGGACTTCGAGCATTCCGGCGAGTCAGGGCGACTGGATCAGGCGTAACATGCCCGAGGAGTATCAGGCAAACACCTACTTGGGCGTCTATTACTACGGATTCAATCTGGACCGTCCCCCATTCAAGGGAAATCCGGACCTTCGCCGCGCGCTCAGTCTTGCTATCGACAGGAAAGTCATCACCGAGAAAGTGCTTGGTTCCGGTGAAGTGCCTGCGGACTCCTGGGTCCCGCCTGGCGTCATCGGCCATGAGACATCGAAAGCACAGTGGGCAGGATGGTCTCGGGAAGAGCAGCTCGCAGAGGCGCGACGGTTGTACATAAAAGCGGGATACTCTGAGGAACATCAGGCTCGAGTAGAGATCCGATACAACACCAGCGAAGACCATAAGAAGATCGCGACGGCGATTGCCGCCATGTGGAAACAATGGCTTGGCGTGGACGCCATCCTGATCAACGAGGAATGGAAGGTGTATTTGCAGAACCGGCGATTGCAGACCAAGACCCAGGTATTTCGCGCAGGCTGGATTGGCGATTACAACGACGCAAACACATTTCTTGAGATCCTGCAGTCAACGCATGGCCTCAATGACACCGGGTATAAGAGTCCTGAATTCGACATGCTGCTAGCGCGCGCGAGTGTAGAGGCTGACCCTGAGGTTCGCGCTCAATTGCAGCAGAAAGCCGAGCAGGTTCTGCTCCAAGACCTGCCCGTCATTCCGATATATTTTTACGTCACCAAGAGACTCGTTTCGCCTCGTGTTACCGGGTGGATCGGCAACATCATGGATCATCACCAAAGTCGATTTATGAGGCTTGATTCAGGTGCATCTGACGCAAAGTAATTTCCTTGTTTGTCATTTAGTGCAGATGATCGTCAGTCTGAGTCCAGACTTAAATACTTCCGGAGCAGACAGTTCGGCGCGGTAAGTCGCGGAAATGAATGTGCTTTGTTGCTTCATATTCTTGAAGTGCGTCATGGCCTGCAACGTGCCACACCAGATTCCAGGCCCGGACTCCTGCGAATGCAGGGAACACTGTGAAACCCTGCTAGCGCTCTCAATGGAACAATATTGGGGGGCGTCATCGTTTGGTTTAATGAGCAAGGGTGCCCGCTAGAAATCAATAAGACTGGCGTGAATCCTGATCACGTCGACTTTGGAGGTCGCGTCCAATCAGGGCGTAACTTCGTCAGTAGCGGTGGGTTTCTGTTTGGGGGCGGATCGGTTGACCCCAATGACTGGGTTGATTGCAATGGTCACGGAACCCATGTTGCAAGCACCGCTGCAGGAGCGATTTATGGTGTCGCCAAACAGGCCACCGTGCATGCCGTTCGTGTACTGAACTGCAGCGGATCCGGCGCGAACTCTGGCGTCATCGCCGGCGTGGACTGGGTTGCCGCGAATGCAGTCGCTCCGGCTGTCGCCAACATGTCATTAGGCGGTTCCAATTCCACTGCGCTCGACAACGCTGTTGATAGCGCGATTGATGCTGGCATCACATTTGTCGTTGCAGCAGGTAACGACAATTTGAATGCTTGCAATGGTTCCCCTAACCGCGTGCCTGCTGCGATTACAGTCAGTGCTACAACCAACGCCGATGCCAAGGCCTCCTACTCGAACTATGGTTCCTGTCTGGACATCTGGGCGCCCGGCTCGAATATCACTGCTGCCAGCTACAGCAACAATACCGGTACACGGGTGCTCTCCGGCACATCAATGGCAAGCCCGCATGTCGCCGGTGCTGCTGCATTGGTTCTGGGACGCGGCACCAACCCAACGCCTGCACAGTTGCGGGACATCCTGGTGGGTGAAGCCACTGCAAATGTGCTCACCGGAAACCTGGGCTCGGGCTCTCCCAATCGATTGATGTATGTCAGCAGTGAGGGCGGTAGCTCACCAGTTGATAACGCTCCCACCGCAGCATTCAGTTTCACTTGCAATGATCTCGATTGCAGCTTCAATGCTGGCGCGTCGTCTGACGACAAGGGCATTGCCGCTTATAGCTGGTCATTCGGCGACGGCAGCAATGGTAATGGCTCGGTCCTCAGCCACAGTGCTGCCGGCAGCTATAACGTGACATTGACCGTGACGGACACGGTGAGCCAGACCGATAGTGAGTCCAAAACAGTCAGCGTTGTGGCGCCTGATGAGAGTGGCGGTTCGCCCTGCTCAGATTGCTCGCAGGTCAGTGGGTCGCTTTCCAACCGCGCGACGACATACAGCCCATCGAGCTCTGGCTTTGGCAGTAATGGTGGCCAGTTCCAGGCATTTCTGCGTGGTCCGGCCAATGCCGACTTTGATCTCTATCTCGAGCGCTACTCCCCCGGATTCCTGTTATTTGCAGGCAGCTGGAGCGTCGTGGCGCAGTCCGCAGGAAACGGTGCGAGTGAAGATGTTGTCTACAACGGCAATTCTGGTACCTATCGCTAGCGCCTGCGCTCGCAGAGCGGCTCCGGTGCTTACACGTTCTATTTCAAGAACCCCTAGCTTCAGAAAAGCCTGAAACGCCGAGGCGGGGCCACTGAGGTGGCCCCGCCTTTTTCTTTGGATTCGTTCAATTTGATTGACGCCACGCCGTGAGGTGGCGATGCTTGGCCCGATCAAATTTCGAATACACAATGCTCCGCCTCGCACTGTCCCGGCTCGCTGCCGCCATCCCTACATTGTTCCTGTTGATCGCGCTCGCGTTCTTCATGATGCGTGCAGCGCCGGGCGGGCCATTTGATACGGAGCGCTCGCTGCCACCTGAAGTGCTGGCCCAGCTGGAGCAGGCGTATCACCTTGATGAGCCACTCTGGCAACAGTTGGCGCGCTACATGGGCGGCGTACTCCGCGGCGACCTCGGACCTTCGTATCAATACAGCGATTACAGCGTCAATGAATTGATCATGCAGGGCTTGCCGGTTTCCTTGCGGGTCGGCGGTGGCGCCATGCTGCTTGCGCTGCTGGTCGGCACCCTTGCCGGTGTGGTCGCCGCGCTCCGGCAAAATCATTTCATTGATCACGCGGTCATGACCTTGGCCATGACAGGCATGTCGATTCCGGTTTTCGTGGTGGCACCGTTGCTGATCCTGCTGTTTGCCGTGACCCTGGGGATGCTGCCGGCTGGCGGTTGGCAGAACGGCAGCCTCCGTGAACTGGTCCTGCCAGTCGTGGCATTGTCATTACCCCAGATCGCCATCATTGCCCGTCTCACTCGCGGGTCCATGATCGAGGTACTGAGCTCCAACTACATCAGAACTGCGCGGGCCAAGGGCTTGACGACGCGCGCCGTAGTGATGCGCCATGCATTGCGTCCCGCAATGTTGCCGGTGCTGAGTTATCTCGGCCCGGCTGCGGCCGGCATCATTACGGGCTCTGTTGTCATTGAGCAGATATTTGGTATTCCGGGTATCGGGCGCTACTTTGTTCAGGCGGCCCTTAATCGGGACTACACCTTGGTCATGGGCGTGGTCGTGTTCTACGGGAGCCTGATCATCGTCTTTAATTTCCTGGTGGATCTGCTCTACGGCGTACTTGATCCCCGGGTCGGCAAGTGATGAAACCCATGAAGGGCATGCCCGAAGTTCTGACCGATCCAACGGCGATCAAGGGGCGCAGTCTCTGGGCCGATGCCAGGGCGCGTCTCTTTGCCAATCGCGCGGCGATGCTGTCGCTGTTTGTCCTGAGCTGTATGGTTTTGCTGATCCTGCTGGGTCCGCTATTCAGCCCCTGGGCCTATGACTACATTGATTTTGATGGCGAGTGGAAGTCGCCACCGCAGATGGAAGGCATGCACTTCTTCGGCACCGATAATCTGGGCAGAGACCTGTTTGTTCGCACACTTGTCGGAGGGCGTATCTCACTCATGGTCGGCGTGGTGGCAACCTTTGTTTCCTTGCTGATCGGCGTTGCTTATGGCGCAACGGCCGGGTTCATCGGCGGCAGGGTGGACGGCATCATGATGCGCATTGTCGACATCCTGTACGCGATGCCCTTCATGTTTCTGGTGATCCTCTTGATGGTGTTGTTTGGCCGGCACCTGATCCTGATATTCGTTGCTATTGGGGCCATCAACTGGCTCGATATGGCGCGTATTGTGCGCGGACAGACATTGGCCTTGCGCAACAGGGAATTCATCGTGGCGGCGCGCGCATCAGGGGTCGGTAACGCGAAAATCATTCGCCGGCATATCGTTCCCAATCTGCTGGGCGTGGTGGCGGTTTACGTCACGCTGACCATTCCACAAGTGATCCTGGTGGAATCCTTTTTGAGCTTTCTGGGGTTGGGGGTGCAGGAGCCCGCGACGAGCTGGGGCGCATTGGTGAACGATGGCGCTCGGGATATGGAAGCCACCCCCTGGGCTTTGGCCTTTCCAGCCGGATTCCTGGCGCTGACCCTGTTCTGCTTCAATTTCCTTGGCGATGGATTGCGTGACGCACTGGATCCCAAAGATCGATGAGTGATCCCGCTGACAGTATGCTGCTTGATGTACGCGATCTGAGCGTTGAATTCAAAACGCCTGACGGCTCGCTGCGGGCGGTAGATCAGCTGTCCTTCCAGCTCAACGCTGGTGCCACGCTGGGCATCGTCGGTGAGTCTGGCGCTGGCAAATCGCAGACGGCTCTGGCAATCCTGGGATTGCTGGCACGCAATGCCAAAGTCTCCGGTTCCATAAGATTTGAAGGTGGCGAACTGCTCGGGCTACGCGAATCAAAGTTGGCGAAGCTGCGCGGAAATCGCATCGCCATGGTGTTCCAGGACCCGATGACCTGCCTCAATCCCTACTTGCGGATCGAGATGCAGATCGGTGAGGTTCTTGAACGGCATCGAGGATCTTCGCGCAGTGCTGCTCGCGCCGAGAGTCTTCGCTTGCTGCAGGCCGTCCAGATTGCGGATGCTGCTTCGAAGATGCGCTGTTTCCCGTTTGAACTCAGTGGAGGCCAGCGTCAGCGGGTCATGATTGCAATGGCGCTGGCCTGCCGGCCTGCACTCTTGCTCGCAGACGAGCCGACTACAGCCTTGGACGTCACGGTTCAGGCGCAAATACTCGATCTTTTCTCGCAACTGCGCCGTGACTTCCAGGTGGCCATGATTCTGATTACCCATGATCTGGGTGTGGTCTCAGAAGTCTGTGACCACACCCTCGTGATGTATGCCGGCCGCAGCGTCGAGTCCGGTGCCACAAAAGATCTGCTTGAGGCGCCAGCGCATCCGTATTCGCGTGCCCTGCTCGAGGCCCGCCCACGCATTGACACCCCCATCGAAGAGCGGCTTCTCGCCCTGCCAGGTCAGCCACCTGATCTGATGAATCTGCCCTCCGGCTGTGCATTCGCGCCACGCTGTTCAATTGTGCAAACAGAATGTGAAGCCGCGGTACCGGAATTGCGGGAAATCGAAGCCGGGCGCCAGGTTGCATGTCGCCGCGCCTGACCGATGCTCAGCGGGCGTCCCAGTCCGGCGGCTTGGGCGGCGAACTGCGAACGCCGCGACGGGCCTTGATCTGGCTTGCCATGAGGCGAGCCCACACCTCCATCTGATTGCGAAGATCAATCGTGCCGCCAGTGGT
The DNA here is from genome assembly GCA_963975245.1 of uncultured Panacagrimonas sp. Classification (GTDB taxonomy): domain Bacteria; phylum Pseudomonadota; class Gammaproteobacteria; order Nevskiales; family Nevskiaceae; genus Panacagrimonas. Next base: position 7,723 of record CAXBFJ010000010.1, read on the forward strand.
TGCGCGGCTTGCCGCCCAACCGCTCATGAGACAGTGCATCATCACGAACAGGTCGTGAGGGGATTCGGATTTGCTGCCTCGCGGCTGAAAATAGTGGGCGATGGCGCCTTCCACGGTTCGCAGGGTGCTGACAGAAAGTTTCTGCATGTTCTGTGCAAGTTCCGGGTCATGGCGCGCCGCCACCATCAACTCCAGATAGGCCCCAAACTGGCGTGTGCCATACATCTCCTCCCATGCGCCGTCGACAATCGCGACGAGGCGGTCTTCGTCTTCGGCAATCTCCAGGAGCATGTCGCCCAGGACGCGATAGGCGCGCCGCATCAGGTGCTCAGCTGTCTCCAGAATCAGGGAATTCTTGTTCGGAAAATGATGGAGTTGAGCGCCCCGAGTGACCCCGGCGCGCCGCACAATTGAGCTGACTGTGGTCGCCGAATAGCCCTCTTCAGACAGTGAACTCAGGGTGGCCTTGATCAGGCGGCTGCGCATGGCGGAGGTGCGTTCGCTTTGCGTGCGCCTGCCACCTTTGTTCTGAGTCACCGTACGACTCACTTTGGAGGGTGCTTTTCTGGCTTTTGCGGGGCTCGCCATCGTGAGGTGTCGATGAGTGAATGGTTGATCCAGCGCCGGGCGAACTGCATCAGGTAGAGGCATGTTACATACAGTACGTAATGTATGTAAGTATTGACTCCCTGTTATTGCATCCACCTGCGGTTCGAGACGGCCTGTCTCGCCTCAGTCAAATTCCTCGTTTCCGGAGCCCTTCGCATGATTCCCCGCAGTCTGTTCAGTGCTGAGCACGATGATTTCCGCAAGACCGTCGCCCGCTTTTATGCTGAGGAAGTCGTGCCGCACCGGGAGGCCTGGGAAGCCCAGCAGCATGTCGATCGCGATGTCTGGAGAAAGGCCGGCGGACTGGGGCTGCTTTGCGCGACCATGCCGGAAGAATATGGCGGTCTGGGAGTGGACCGAACGTACAGCGTGATCCTCATGGAGGAGCAATCCTATTCAGGTGACTCCGGAACCGGATTCGTTCTGCACTCCGATATCGTTGCCAACTACATCAACAATTTCGGCAGCCCGGAGCAGAAAGCCAATTGGCTGCCCAGGATGGCAACAGGTGAGTTGATCACCGCGATTGCAATGACCGAGCCCGGTACTGGTTCCGATTTGCAGTCGGTCAAGACCACCGCGGTTGCAGATGGGGATGACTACATCATCAACGGTTCCAAGATATTCATCACCAATGGATATCTATCGGATCTGGTGGTCGTGGTTGTACGCACTGGCAACACCGGGGAGGGGTCAAAGGATCTGTCGCTCGTCGTGGTTGAGGCAGATCGCGCCGGTTTTACCAAGGGCAAGCCTCTACAGAAGGTGGGCATGAAATCGCAGGACACTTGCGAGCTGTTCTTCGACAATGTTCGGGTGCCCCAATCCAACCGCCTGGGCATGGAAGGCATGGGCTTTGTCGCTTTGATGAAGGAACTTGCCTGGGAGCGACTGATCATCGCGATCACGTCTGTGGCCGGTGCAGAGGCTGCTATGAAGCACACGCTTGAATACACGCGCGGCCGCAAAGTATTCGGCAAGCCGGTATCGCACTATCAGAACACGCGCTTCAAGTTGGCAGAAATGAAAGCCGAGTTGTCGATAGCGCGGGTATTCGTGGACAAATGCATTGAGCTGACGCTGCAGAACAAGCTTGGCGTCGATGACGCGGCGACAGCCAAGTACTGGACGTCTGACTTGATGAACAAGGTCATTGATGAATGTGTACAACTGCACGGTGGCTACGGTTACATGCTGGAGTATCCGGTGGCGCGTGCATGGATTGATGCTCGCGCACAACGCATCTACGGCGGTACCAACGAGATCATGAAGGAACTGATTGCACGCACCATGTGATGCCAGCACCACGGGCGATGGACGTCGGCTAGGTGCTGCCGTCCAGAATCAGTTGAGCAACGGCGGCGGGCTCGTCCCACATCGGGACATGACCCCAGGCTTTTGGGCGCAACCAACGCGTCTGTGATGGCAATTGATCACGATACTGGCAGTCAGATGAAAGTAACCAATCACGAGTACCGAAGGCGACGGTAACCGATACCTCGATTTCACTGCCACCTGTGAATCGAGTCGCGCTAGCTATTGTGGAGTCGAAGGAGCGTGCTGCAGCAAAGATTTCCGCTGTTTGTCGTGCCTGGTCGCTCGGAATCTTGCTGGCTTGCGAACTCATGGGCAGGCCTAGTGCGAGTGTCCGGCCCATTCCGGTGCCAAGCAGGGCATGCGACAGACGCGGCAGGTATTGCACCGAGAATCGCGTCAGCTTCAGGATGTGATACACCCTTCGTGGCGCGTGCTTCGTTTTCCACAGACCGCCAGGTGAAAGCGCCACAACCGACTTCGCGACTCCGCGCTTTGCCGCAACCAGAGCCAGATGCCCGCCGAGTGAATTTCCGGCCAGGTGTACGGGTGTCTGTATGCCCAGCCGCTGCAAGTTTTCCCGCAAAACATTGGCCAGATTCTCCATCGTGGGTTCCAGGCCATCGGGGAGTGCCGGCGACTGACCGAAACCCGCCAGATCAAACGCGATAACGCGCCGATGCTTTGCCAGGTAGGGAATGACCGGCATCCACGCAGCGTGAGACATTCCAATCCCATGAAGGAGGACCAGCGTTTCGCCTGTGCCGGATTCGTGATAGTGCCAATTGGAATACATTGAATGCCTTTCTCAAGCTTGTGAGGGCGCGATGATAAGTGCTCAATTTGAGCGTATGCTGCGTGCCATGCTGGCGACGCTCGGTATTCCGCGCTTTGCAGATGCCGCGGCGGGGATTAGAGTTGTCGCAGCAACAGGCGATCAACTGGAGACCGCGGACCGCGCATGGTGATTGCGGATTCGACTCGAGCCGACGTGCGGGTGTAGTTCAATGGTAGAACGGGAGCTTCCCAAGCTCTTAACGTGGGTTCGATTCCCATCACCCGCTCCATGATTCGTTGGCAGCCTCCAGCACCGCTATCGTGACGCATAAAAAAAGCCGGTCCCGAATATTTCGGGACCGGCTTCTTTTGAGCGCGTTCTGACTAGGGGCTATCTGAGCTGAATATTCTCGCCGATGACCCTGACCCTTGAGCCTACGGACAGAGCCGATGCATCAGCGACGCTGACGGTACGGTAAGTGCCATTTTCCATGTTCACGCCGACGTTGAAGTAAGACGTGCCACGCGCGCGCTTCTCAACCTCGTGACCCGCTGCGCCGCCTGCAATTGCGCCAGCTGCGGTTGCCACATCCTTGCCTCGGCCGCCGCCAAACTGATGTCCAATCACGCCGCCGGCAATCGCACCGATCACCGCACCCGCGCCTGAACCTGCGCCCTTCTCCTTGACTGCATCGATGGATGCGACCACGCCACACTCATTGCATACCACAGGCGGGGGAGGAGCGGCCGGTGCCACGGGTGCTGGGCGCGGCTTGGGTTTCGCAGCGACCGGTGGCGGAGCAGGTTCTGGTTCCGGCTCAGGCGCAGCTTCTTCCTCTGCTGCCACTTCCTCGGCGTCATCCGTTTGCTCAGCATCGGCAAGCGCCTTAGGTTCGTCCGAGGGCGGAGCGCACGCCGACAGTGCGAGGGCAAAGGCGAATCCAAGAGCAATCAGTAATTTTTGCAGCATCACAATCTCCCGTTTTTCATCATGTGCTGCGAAAGCGCGCAGCAGGTCCTACAAAGCTTGAAGGTATCATCTGATGGATGACTTAACCGAGCCTGACCCGGTGGTGCCGCATCCGCTTGCTCAAGTGAGAATGTTGAAGCGAACGTGCAGGTCGGATGGATGATGCCGCATGCAATGCGGTCTGACCATGCGCGCAGCCATAGCTTGATCCGGTGTCACCGCTCAACTCGACAACAGGATATGACACATGACGCTAACCCCATCTTCGATGCTGCCTCTTGGTACCTCCGCTCCTGATTTCAAACTGCAGGATGTCACGACCGGTCGGATGCGCGCTTTGCAGGATCTGCGAGGGGGCAGGGGCTTGCTGCTGATGTTCATCTGCAATCATTGCCCCTACGTCAAACACATCAATGGCGAACTGGTGAAGCTTGCTCATGACTTCGCCGCATCAGACCTTGGATTCGCCGCTGTTTCATCGAATGATGCCGAGACATATCCGCAGGACGGACCAGAGCAGATGAAGCAGCACGCCGAAGATCTGGGCTATCCATTTCCCTATCTGTACGACGCAACGCAATCGGTGGCGCGCGCGTATCAGGCGGCCTGCACGCCTGATTTTTTCCTGTTTGATGCTGAAATGCAGTTGGTGTATCGCGGGCGTCTTGATGCGTCCACCCCGGGCAACAACGTCGCCCTCGATGGGAAAGACCTGCGTGCTGCCATGGAGGCTCTGCTGGAAGGGACCCCGATTCCTGTGGAGCAGCACCCCAGCGTAGGGTGCAATATCAAGTGGCGTGCTGCCTGAATTTCAGGGGAAACGATTTCTGACTGGTCTGGCTGCGTGGCATGGTCCTCGCACTCTCGGAGGTATTCCCAATATCTTCGGATGATCAAAATGACCAACCGACCCCCTCTTCGCGTCCTGCGCATGGTGTTGATGGCGGTTCTGCTCTTGGCTGCAATAATGGAGTTAGTCCCTGAAAATGAAAGCGTTTCTGGTGGAAGCAAGAAGCCTGCGGAACTGACTCTGACCAATTCGGCGCTTTCCAAGCCCTGAGGCGAGGTGCGCTGAATTCGAGGAGCTGACCAAAAACGTCGTCGCTCGGTGTCGGCGAGCGCCTAAAATTGTCAGTCCTGCTTTCTGCTATTGAAGAGTCAATAAGGCGTGCGGCAAGCGACTCGACCCTGCGCTCAATCTGGCCGCGGCGGCAGAGGTATTTGAAGACAAGCGCCTGTCGGGATCACTAGACTCATGTCCTATGACCGATCCCGTGCGCTACACCATCAGCCTCGAAAATCCCGGCGCTCGCCGGTTCTCTGTCCAATGTGATCTGCCGGCTGGGGTTGTCCAGTCGGTGGAGTTCCGAATGCCTGCCTGGATTCGCGGCAGTTATCTGATTCGGGACCCTGCCAAGCACGTGTTTGAGTTGCGCGCCTGGCGTGGCGACGCGCCCGTGTCTGTCCAGCGTCTGGACAAATCCGCGTTCATGGTCCCCGCCGGGGAGGGTGCGCTGTGCATTCGATATCGGGTTCACGCATCGGACAACTCCGTACGCAAGGCTTTTCTCGATGCCAACCGCGGGTTCTTCAATGGTAGTTCGCTGTTTTACGCGCCGGTGTCGATTGCCGACGCTGCTTTCGAGATCAGGCTGCAGAAGCCATCGGACCCGTCCTGCTCGGAATGGAAAGTCGCAACGGCGATGACCGCGGTCGAAACTGACGCCGCGGGTTTTGGTCGCTATGTGGCGTCGGATTTCGAAGAGTTGTTGGATCATCCCTTCGAACTGGGCAGGTTTGTCCGACGCGGATTCGAGGTGGACGGAATTGCGCATGATCTGGTGCTGGCGGGTCGTGTTGATGCGGATGTCGATGCGCATCGCGTCACCGCGGACCTCGGGCGGATCTGCTCGGCGCAGCGGCAGATGTTCGGTGGGGAGCCTGAACTCGATCAATATCTCTTTCTCACCAATGTGGTGAACGCGGGCTATGGTGGTCTTGAGCACCGAGCAAGTTGTGCGCTGATCTGTTGTCGCACAGATTTTCCGAGGCTTGGCGAGTCGGGCACCAGTACCGAGTATCGCAATTTCCTGGGCTTGTGCAGTCACGAGTATTTCCACCTGTGGAACGTCAAGCGGATCACGGCAGAAAATTTCAAGAAGTCAGATCTTTCGCGCGAGGCGTACACAGAAGATCTTTGGCACTACGAGGGTGTGACCTCGTACTACGATGATCTGTTCCTCTTGCGCGCCCAGTGTGTTGATGCAGCGGGCTACCTCGATCTGCTCGCGCAGACTGCGACGCGTCTGCAGCGCACACCTGCAAGGCTGCGCCAGACGCTGGCCGAAGCCAGCTTCGAAACCTGGATCAAGTTCTACCAGCCGGATGACAACAGCCTCAATGCCAACACCAACTACTACGCCAAAGGCGCACTGGTCGCCTTGTGTCTGGATCTGGAACTGCGCCTGAATTCTGATGTGACCCTCGACACGGTCATGCAGTCCATGTGGAAGACTTATGGAAGGCAGGGGCAGGGTGTTCCTGAAGGGGGGTTCGCTGCAATGGCGGAGCGCGTGTCCGGACTTAACCTGCAAGCCTTCTTTGAAAAAACTCTGCGATCAACGCAGGAGCTGCCTCTGGTCGATCTGCTGTCCAGATTCGGGGTAACAGCTGAACTCAGGGCCTGCACATCGCCAATCGACAACGGCGGAAGAACCCTGGCGAGCATGAAGTCCTGCTGGGCAGGGCTGCGGCTGAAGCCGGGCAGCACCACGGTCAGTCATGTGCTGGACGACGGTCCGGCTCAAGCTGCCGGCCTGTCAGTGGATGATGAACTGGTCGCTCTTGAAGGTTTGCGCCTCACACCTCAGCAATGGCACAAACAGATGGAACGGCAGGCGGCTGGCCAAGCGTTGCAGCTGCATTATTTTCGCGATGAGGCTTTGCAGCTGACATCGTTGTGCTTGCAGGAAGCACCATTGGATACCTGGACCATGACGCTGGCCGACATTGAGAATGAATCAGTCGGCCAGCGTCGTCGTCAGTGGCTTGGCGTCTAGACTAGAACTGATAGCCGAAGAACAGCAGCAGGTTATCTCTGTCGCGCAGTGCGTCGAGGTTGGTGTCGACGAAATGCGTGTAGCGCAGTTCAGCGTTATAGGTCGACAGATAATCGAAGCGGATGCCGAACAGGGCAGTGATGCGGTCTTCAACAAAGTTCTGGCCAAGGCCGGGTGACACGCCTTCAAAGTCGTGGAACACCGCGGTCAGAAACTCTGTGTTGATGCCCCAGAACAGACTGTCATAACGCGTCAGGGCAACGGCGCGATAGCCAAATGAGTCCTGCGTGCCATAGCCGCGGGTCGCTTGGGCGGTTGGGTTTTGACGGAAGGTGGCGGGACCAGGATTGGCCCGGATATCCAGCGGATTGATGCCTGGAGTGCCATCCGCTCCGGAGGAAATATGCGTGTCCAGCCCGCTTCCGCCCTGGAACTGGATTTCATCCAGATCCGGGAAGTCGAACACATGCGTCCAGCCCGACTCCAGCAAGAAGGTGATCTGCGATGCGCGCAGGATGTTGCCTCCACCCAGCAGGCGCAACATGGTCATGCCCAGCTGGCCGACTTTCATGCGCTCATAGCCCGGAATGTACTGACCCGCCGAAACGCTCTGACCACGATAGTTGGTCATCACGAAATCGGGAACCGCCTCGCGTCGCCCGGGAATAATGGCCACAGCGTTTTCGGGAAACGCAGGCTGCAGGGATGCGTAGATCAGGTCAGTGGAATGCACCTGGATCGGCAGATTGTCGCGGAACACATATTCACCGGAGAAGGCCCAGTCACCGACATTGGTGTTGAACGACAGGCCATACATGTTGATGCCTTCCGGATACTCGATCACCAGTTGTGCACTGCCGGCAGGCAGCGGCTCGCCGAGGGCGCCCTGCGCCAGCGCGCAAGCCGGCCCTGCGGTGGTGATGCAGGTTTCGTCTGCGGCGATGGCGCCGATGTTGGGCACGCGGGAGTGGTAACGCGCGTAGTACACCCCGACCTCGGTGCCCTGATTGAAATCTTCCAGATAGCTGCGCAGTGACAGACCGTACTGATCTCCGCCTTGCGGACGAATGTCACGGCTGAAATCGTGATTGACGAGCAGCGTACGGTCCGAAGACGAGCCGGTCAGGAACAAGGCATCGTTGGTATTGCGCGACGGACTGTAAAGCTCGTTGGGATCCTCCGGCGCCTTGGCAAAACTGAGCATGCCGTAGTTGCCGCCAGGACCCACGATATCGGATACGGAGAAGAAGCTGCCCACCGGGTCGGCAAGGATTGGCTTCCAGCCGTACTGATAGAACATCTCGAAGCCGACATCATTGGTGAGCTGGCCGTTGAGCGACACCATGCCAACCGGCTGAGAAAGCTCCTTGATATCGAATCCGGGAATGCGCAGGCGCGACTGATCCGGCGGGTTGATGACGTTGAGCGAGTTGAGAAGAAGGAAGGCGCTCTCGCCCCAGTTGATGACCTGATTGCCGATCTTGATGCTGAAATCACGGTCGAAAGCTTCGAATGGGCGCGACACGAAGAAATCCAGGAACTTGAAGTCGAACGCCAGTCCTTCGCGGCCCTTGTCCGAAAAATCCGTGGACGCTGGCTGCGCCGTGGTGTCGGGGTGCTTGACGTCGTGGTTGTCGTAGAGCGGATCGTAGAACACCAGACTGCGCGCGAAGAAGTTGTATTCGCCGAGCTGGAAATTGATGTCGCTGGTCATCTTGATGGCAGCATGGACCACATCACCCTTATCGAAGCTCAGGTTGCCGTCATCGCCGTTGAGGCTGAAAGCGCCAGGCGCATTGACGAAATCCAGATTGGGTTGCGCGTTGGTGGTGCTGTTACAGGTGTCTCCGGAAAAACTGGGATTGCTATCCGGGGTGCCTGGCACACGGGCCACACAGAGTCCCGGGTTCAGATTGGATTTTCCGATCAGGCTGGGATCGCGGTTTTGCAATCTAAGGACGGTGCCCATCGTGGCCAGATTGTTAATCTGCACAGGCACATCAAACACGTCGAACTCGAGCGCATAAGCCGCGCCGGGCGCGACGGTTCCCACCATGACAAGCCCCGCGAGCCATGATCTTTGTTTTGTGAATTTTGACTTCATGTGGTGTTTCCTCCTGACGGCTGTCCCTCTATCAGGGCGCGCGTCTTAATTTTTATTCTGTTGCCCCGCCGGTGCTTTACCGCCCGGCAGGGCAACAGAGATTCAGCCTGCTTCCAGGCGGTCTTACTTTTTGGCCATCCGCTTCACCGAGCCGGTGGTGAAGTGTTCAAGGTCAAAATTCTCGAACTTGAGCATCGGCGACTCGTTGCTCAGCTCCTGCACCAGATAACGGCTGGACTGCAGGTCATAAACCGTTCCGGCGACAGGGCCGACCTGCTTGAGCCAAGGCAGTTGCACCTGATGCGTTTCCTGTACGCGCCACAGCTGATCGCGATTGTCGTAGTTGTCAACGGCCAGGATGGTCCAGCTGTCTTCGTCCACGTAGAAGGTGCGGCGCTTGTAGATATGAGAAGTGCCTGCATTCAGCTGAGCTTCAACCACCCAGACGCGATGCATCTCATAGCGCGGCAGATCCTGATTCAGGTGACCCTGCTTGGCGATCTCCTGGTACTTGAGCGAGTCGTCGTACAGTTTCTGCGCGTTGTACGGGACAATCATTTCCTTCTTGCCGACAATCTTCCAGGTGTAGCGGTCGGTTGCGCCGTTGAAGGCATCCAGCTGATCGTTGGTGCGCAGGCCGTCTGAACCGGTGCCGGGGTTGTCATAGGCAACGTTGGGTGCGAGGCGAATGCGCCGTTGGCCCGGGTTGTAGAGCCAGGCTTTGCGCGGCTCCTTGACCTGGTCCATGGTTTCGTGAACCAGCAACACATTGCCCGCCTGACGCACTGGTGCGGTGGTGAACTGCAGAAAGTAGAGCACGACGTTGTCCAGAGACTCCGGCGTGATGCCCTTCTGGTTGTACTTGAACAGCACGTCCTCACGCAGCACATAAGGCTGGAATGCGCCGTTGGACTGCACCGCGAGCTGCGCGTTGTAGCGCTGGATGGAGACGCCGCGGTAGCGCAGCTTGTGATTCCAGATGATCTCCTTGCCCGACTTTGGGATCGGGAAAGGTATGCCGGTGACGGCATCGACCAGGCTCTCGCCTTCATTGGCCAGGGTGGCGCTGGTGGCATTTTTTTTGGTGGCTTCGGCAACCCAATCCGGTACCGCGACGGTGCGACGCGACGGGTACACGTTCATCTTGTAGCTGTCTGGATAGCGATCGAACAAGGCTTTGGCACCTGCGGTCAGCTTGTCGCTGTACTTGCCCACATCTGCCTTGGTGATGGTGTAAAGCGGCTTGTCGTTGCTGACCAGCGGAAACTGCGAGGGATCACGCAGCTTGGAGTCAGCGGGCGCCTTGTCCATGGTGTAGCCACCTTCCCAGGCCGGGATGGTGCCGTCTGCGTTCCCGGCTTTCTCGCCACCGAGCGGGGTAAGGGAGCTGCCGAGCTTGGCGGCCTCATCGGCGCCGACCTTTGCCAGACTTAGGCCTGGCAACGCCAGGGCGGCGGTTATCAATGCTGCACTGAATACGGGTTTCATAGCACTCCTCCGGATATTTCTGTTTGGCAGGTGAACTGCAAATAAAGCGGCTTCTAAATCATCGCGTGTCAGACCGAAGCCCAACGCGCTATCAATCGAATGCAATGGGCAGGGCCCATCTCCTTCTCCAACGGGGCCATGGTGACCGCGTATCTCCTCGTTTCGTCTGCGGTTTGACAGTGTATCGCTGTTCCATGGCAGCAATCGAACCTGAATCAAACCTGTATTACGTAATGTAGATCGGCTGTTCAAATTGAAGAGCAGTCAAAATTCCGCGTCATTGTCTGATTTTTGGCGATTCGTTGCAGATATGAATTGGCCGGTGAACATGAATATGTGGCAGATGGGTCAAATATGTATCATCTGGGGCGACGGGCGTGACGAGCCGCCAGTCGAGCGGTTTTGTCCTTGTCAGAGGCCCAGATTACTTCTGGAAACAGGAGGGTGCGCAACAGGCCGATCAGCATCCATAGGTAGCTGATGGAGAACGTGATCCCACAAAAGATGGAAACCCATTCAAAGTTGATGGAGATGAACTTGATGCCCCACCAGGACATCACGTCTGTCAGCGACGCGGCGAGCCCGGCGGGAAAGACCCACTGGTAGCTCTTCAGATGATTGAACTGCAGTGAGAATGGAATCCCCACAATAAAGAAGCTGGTCGTAAATCCAAACAAGTGTGCGTGGGTAAACGCGATCAGCTTGCCCAAGGACATCTGTGCGAAGTAGGCATCGGCTGAGCCGTGCAGCCGCATCTGGTACCAGATTTCTGCAGCGCCGAAGCAGAACGCAACGCCAAACATGCCTACTGCCATGGCGATGCCGCGCTTTGCCGCCGGCGGCAGTTCACGTAAATTCAGATCAATGCTGTGCTGCTGATAAGGCACCAGCCACCAGATCTGCACCAGCATGCCAAAGAACAGAGCAAACAAGGCGATGGGGCCGCCGATGGTGAGCCATCGGCTTTTCTCCGGGGGCAATTCGATGACATCGACATTCTCGATCGGCTCATCACTGAAGAAGTCGAACTCATCGGTTTCGCCATTGCTGCCCGAGCCCTCGAATTGTTCAGCTGCGACTTGCGTCTGCGCTGCAATCTCTTCGTCAGCCGTCGCCAGCGCGATGTTGCGCGTGAGTAACAAGACAATGGCGAAACACAGCGCCAACAGCAAGCTGGGCAGAGCCTTACGCATTCTTGAGCCTCACGTAGATCAGGGTGCCGGCTTTCTTGACCGCGCGGGTAATAGCGGCCGTCAGATCATCGCCCTTGGCCGTCGGGAGTTGGTCCAGTGACACGCCCTTGAAGCCGGCGAAGGCTGGATGTTCCTTCGCTTCTGCGACGTGCGCGGTGTTGAGAGATTCAACGGTCGTCACGACGAGCTTGCGATCTGTTGCAAGGAGCAGGAAGAAAGCTTTGCCCTTGAAGCTGGCGGGAAAAATGATCGCCGTGCCAACCGGACGGCGCTCCACCAGGGGAATGTAGATCGTGTTTTCATCCTGTTGCGAGAGTTCTGCCCCGAGCTCGCGCGCACGTGCAATATCAGCTTCGGTGAGCAGTGCATCTTTTGGCAGATAGGCACGCACCTTGGGAAACAGGTCCTGCACCTCGCGTGGAATCAGGCTCGCAGTATCCAGCCAGTCACCCTTGTCATCTGGCGTGGAGTTTGGCGAGCCCGGATTGGATTTTGCGCTCGCTTCGTCGGCGTTGAGAGCGCCGTCTGCATCTGCATCCAGCGCCGCGATCGCGTCGAACGATGCGAGCTTCATCCCGGCATCCTTGAACTGCTTGCCATACTCGTTGACGGGTGTGCCGCCGCCATCCTTGTGGCAGGCATTGCAGGAAGGCGGATAGCCATACTGCTGCTTGTACAAGCGCGCGAATGCAGGCTCTGCCTGCGCGAGCCACGGCACCAGCAGGATAAAAGCGCCGAATACTGCACCGAACAGGCGCGGTTGAACGCGTGGTCTCCTCCAACTTGGTTTTCTGGCGCTCGCTGCGAGGTTCACGCTGCGCTCCTCTTTATGTGTTGTCAAAATCAAAAATCAAACAAGGCTGGAACCATATCGCGCATCTCCTCCAGAAGCTTTGGATTCTGTGCCAATGCAGCCTCCATGGTTCTTCGCTGTTCAGAGTCCACTGGCGGCATCAGCGTGCTGAGCTTGTCCGTATCGCGATAACGTTCCCAGTCCAGTACCTCACGAATCTTGTCGGTTTCCATGATGCGGGATTTCACCTCGGCTTCATCTCTTCCGCCCATGAAGTTAAGGCGCGCCGCCGGGTTGCCACGATGACAGGCGAAGCAATACCTCTCGAACGCTTCCAGTTCGGAGCCCTCTGCAATTTCCAAGGGAGGAACGCTTGCCGCTACTGGCGGAGACATCTCTTCGGTCGTTAGACAGCAATACTGCAAGGCATTGGCGCGACCGTTCTGAGTTGCCTCGAGTAGCGCCTGCATTGTGCGCACGCGGGAGAACGGGCGCGCCGCAAAAAAATCCTCTGGAATGCTGCGCGCAGACTCGATCGTGCGGGACCAGTTGTTTCCACTGGCCGCCAGCAGGGTGTCGCGATCGGCATCGGTAAACATTTGTGCCAGAGCGTATACGCCGTCCGGGTCGTTGGGGGTCAGTACGCGCTTTGGAGGTCGCCTTGTCAACGGATCCAGATCAGATGGCAGCGGTGGAAGCTGATTGAAAGTTTCGAGATCTTCATTGTCCCGCGCCGCAGCCGGAGCGTCGTTCTGATCCGTGAAAAGTGACCTGAGGCGGACGAGCAGGGGTTTGGTCTCGTCGAGCGGGCTGCGGTTGGCCAGGTCATTGTCTGGCACCGGAATGCCTTGCGCTGGCCAGTGGAGAGCCTGCAACTCGAACAAGGAATGGCTCGCTTGCGAGCCGGCATCGAAGCTAGCGGGATCATCGAGGAACTGCAAGGCCAGGGCCAGCATGTGACGCCGACACGCTGTACCGTTCTCGCCGCAGCCATCGAGCCAGATGCGTTGCAGCACATTGATGAAATTGCCGACGTCCGTGAGTTCATCAATGCGTTGCGGCGAAGACAGCGGCTGGACCGGATCAACAGCCAGATACGGCGCATCGCCGCGAGCCTGAACAATCCGCTGGGAGATCTCCGGCTGCGCATTGGTTTCCTGCCAAGGGCGGACCGAAAAAATAGGAGAGCCGCCCTGATGGCAAGTCAGGCAAATGTCTCTTCGTGCGTAGACAATGCGCGGCACGCAAGTCTCGCAATAGTTCTGCACCAGCTGAAACTCGAAGCGTCCGGCCAGTTCGTTGTAGCTGATGACCTCGATTTCATTTGCGCCTTCGGTAAAGCCGAGGAAAAGCTGTCCGCGCGGTGCAATGCCGAGCGATGCGGGCGTGTTGCTGGCGTGATAATCCGTGGCGAAAACCACGCGAGGCTTGTCGAAATCAGCGCTCGCCTTGAGCAACGATCGTCCGATCGGGATCATGACGGCAAGCGGTGCGTCGTCAGTCGGCGCAGCGTCTTGTAGCGATGCGACCAGATTCTCGAACGGAAATGTCAGCCCGTCACTCTGCGCCAGCAAATGATCAAACAGCGAACGAGTCCCTTCTGGCGGAAGGTCCGTCTGCGCAATGATCTGGCTGGAAACATCGCCCAGTGGGAGGCTGCTGCTCTGCGCCAAATCAGTGATATCAGAGCTCTGTGGTCGCATCAGAAGCCACCACAGAGCGGCCACACCGAAGATGGCCAGCAGGAGCAGCAGGGCAAGGCGCTTCACGTTCGTGCCTCTGTCATCACTGTTGGCGAGTCATCGCCACCTACATCAGCTTCAGGAATTCGCGCAGGGCCAGCTTGTCTTCGGCGGAAAGCGAAACGCCAAACTGGTGACCTTTGTTTTCCACCAGATCGTCACACTTCATCGTTGCCGGTCGGTGAGGATTGAGACTGGTGAAATAGCCCAGTGGCGTGCCCGCCGCGACTGGCAACTTGATCAGGCCTTGCCCGTCTTCACGTAGCGCCAGTTTGAAATCGACTGATGTCTTGCTGACTTTCTGCGGACGGTGTCCAGTCACTTCAGGATTGTCCGAACGCATCAACTCGTCATACGCCATCTCAAACTGCTTGATGCGTCCCGCGACGGTGTAGTCGATGGTCCTGCCATCAGCGAGATAGGTGAGTTCGCCGACTGAATTGTTGTGCAGGAAGGGTGCGGTTGCCCATGCGGATAGCAGCGAGATATTGCGCAGGTAACCGGGACCACCTTCGATCTTCTTTTCGCCGATCTGAACGCCGCCCAATCCAGGTAACAACCGGTTGAGTGTGACCGGAACCGAGCCCGGTGAACGTCGATTCTTGTAATCCTCGGACGAGAACTCCTCCCATATATGGCCTTCATTGTGGTTGTCGTGCAGCGCGCGACACATATTGGTGCCAATGATGTTGAAGGGCGTGGGTTCGTCGTTGCCCAGCCAGTCCTGGCCGTAGATGCCATGTTCGGCGAATTGGCGCGGACGCAATTTTCCGTCCTTGTCGAGCTTCAAGTACTTCGCCTTGAAGGCTTCCGCCTGGCGTTGTTCCTCGGTGAACTCGAACTTCCAGAATTCTTCTGCACCAAAAACATGACCTTCGTAGAAGCGTTCCATGGCTGCTTTGTCAGCACGAACATTGTCGGGCGCCACCTTGGAACTGTGGCAGCTCGCGCATTCGCGGATAAAGATATTGCGGCCTCGGGGCACTTTGTCCAGATCAATGTATCGCGCGCCCGGAGAGCCATCCTTGTCGTTGGATTTCATCAGATAAGTGGGGCCGCCCGTGACGAGGAATGCCGCGAGGTCATCCATCTTGGCGTCAGCGTAATTCCATGCATCGCAATCCTTGGCGCACTGCGCGATGCGAAACGGCTGCTGGCGCGAGGATTTTCCAAAGAAGCTCCCTGGTGTCGGAAAGTTGGGCGTCCAGCATTCTTCCGTGCACATGCCGATATTGACGTAGACACGAATCAGGGCGAGGTGGTCTCCCACTGAATCTTCGCCGCCCTTGAGCACGTTCTGGGTCAGGCCCTTCTTGAGTTCGCCTGTGACCGGGTCTTTCATCAGGTGCTCACGGACAATCCGGTTGTGGAAATCCATGATGTTGTTCTGCGTGCCCGGATTGTTCTGGAAGTCGTTGGCAACCAGTGAGGTATCGATGGTGCCTTTGCGACCGGCTTCGAGTGCAATGCGGGCCAATGAATCCTTGGGTGCGCCCTGGAAAAACATTTCGGGCTGGTTGATGTGCTGGTTGCCGATCGTGGACGACAGGTTTTCCCACTTGGGATTGTTCGGGTCGGCCGGAGGATTGGTCGGATCAAAACCGACATGGCATTGCACGCAGGGGTGACCGATGACAAAGCGAAGGTTCTTCTGCAGTTCATCGTCGCGGTAGGGCGAGTTACGCGGATCAAAAACGACTTCGCCGTTTTTGTCCTTGGTGGGGTCGGCGTAATACTTGCGATACCCCAGCACGCCGCTGGAATGCGGGTCCGGGCAACGGTCCCAGTAGTGCGTGCTCTCATCGCCCTTGGTGCAGTCCGGGTCATTGATCAGGCCGTACTTGCTGAAACGCTCATCGCGGTTGCGCGTATCCAGCCACGGGTACCAGATATCCTTGATGCCTTCCGGCGTGGTGCGCGAAAAGTGCAGGTAGATCTCATCCTGATTACCGAAGGTGCCTTTGAACCACACATCTCGGCCACGACGAACCTGTGCGCGCATCTCCCTAGCCTTTTCAGGATCGCTTTTCTCAACATCCTTGAACAGCGAATTCACGTAGCGGCAGGATTCGGCGTCATATCCCGTGGGCTGGGGTTGGTCGCAAGGTGGCGGCGCGACCTGTGGAATGCCCTCGTACTCCCAGACCACCGGACCTTGCCACTCGTTGTAGAAATGCTGCGCGCCATCTGGCCAGACTTTGCGTGCAGCCAGGGTATTGTAGAAATTCTCGTCGAACCATTCGCGCCTGGAGTTGAGTTCAGGTGTGCCCTTGTAGATGCCTAGCGGAAGAATGTCGCGTTCCGCCAGATGTTCCAGCGCCACGGATCGCAGCGTTTTGGAGTAAGGCGCGTCGCTCACTGGGTACTTGCCGGACTCAGGCCAGTAGTGATCAGGCGGATTGCCGTTCTCGTCCAGAGGGATCGGTTCCTGTGCGCGCGAATCAACCGACAGGATGACCAGTGGTGCAGCGAGTATGAGCAAGCTGGCTCCGATGACTTTCTTCAACATGGTGATGTCTCCCCCTGACAATCAGCGCGGACGCCTCGTTGCGTTGCACTGTAGGCTAGTCTAGCCCCTGCTCAAAAACTGACTCACTCCTCATCTTTGGCGCGGTGTAGCGCACGATCAGTTTGAGTGAGTCTCCAGATGCCAAGCATGACAACTGGCGTCGGCGCTGTTAATGGCCGGACCGCAGCAGAGCATGGTTGCAGCGGGCAGGCCAGAAGGGAGTTGCTCAGCCCTGGAGACGGCTGAGTGCTGCGGTGAGTTGCCGCTTAAACTGCATGCGTTGTTCATCTTCATATGCCACCGGGGCGTGTTTCCCCCACACCGGCGCAGGCCAAGCCGCATCGGTCTGCCGGCGAACAATGTGATGCAGATGCAGTTGCGGAACCATGTTGCCCAGCGCAGCGACGTTCAGCTTGTCGCCTCTGAAGGCGTGCATCATCGCCCGGCCCAGACGCGAAGACTCGCGCAGCAGTTGCAGCTGATCCTCTTCGGTCAGTTCATGAATCTCGCGGATATCGGGTCGCCGGGGGACGAGAATGCACCACGGATACTGAGCGTCATTCATCAGCAGGAGTCGGCTCAAGGGCCAGTCTGCGAGAACATGGCAATCTGCTGCCAGCCGGGCGTGAAGTTCAAAGCTGCTCACACTGCGATTTCTTTTTCAGCCGGAAAAGTGGATGCAGAAGTGTAGATGCCATTGCCACCGCGTGACTGGGCCACACGCAACGCTGCGTTCGCACTTTGTACGGCCTGGTCAATATCAACGCGCGAAAAAGCGTCAGGCTGCAGGGTCAGAATGCCCTGGCTCAGGGTCAGTATTCTTTCGGGCCCGGCTGCATACGGTATGCCCAGCGCTGCTACCGCAAGGCGCACACGCTCGGCTGTTTTGACCGCGCCCGGAGAATCGGTGCCGTATAGCAGGGTGACGAAGCGTGTGCGTTCATAGCGGCACACCACATCGCCGGGTCGATGCAGGGAATAGTGCATGGCGAGCGCGGCCGCCCGAATGCCGCGATCCAGTGCGGCGGCACCTTCGCTTTGGCCAAAATCCTGAATGTGGTCGAGTTCGGAAACGATCACGCTGATCGGCACGAGCGCTCGCAGCGCACGACGCCATTCCCGGCCTGCAATGTCGGCAAACTGGCGGCGTACCAGCGCGCCGGTTTGCGGGTCGTGCAGCACATCTGCGCGTAGCCTCAGTCGATCTTCAAGCAATGCAGCCAATGCGCTGAGGGCCGCTTCTCCGGCCTTGCTCAGCGTCTGGGGCTGCGTGTCCATCAAGCAAAGCACGCCGATTCGATTGCCGTCGTCACCGCGAAGCGCGGTGCCAGCGAAAAATTGAATGCCTGTCTTCCCCTGCACCAGAGGGTCCGCGGCCAGTTGCGGGTCTGTCGATGCGTCCTCGATGACCAGCATCTGGTCGCTGAGCAAGGCGCGGCGTGCAAAACCGGCATCCGGTGGCAACGATCGCGATAGACCGCCGTGTACTGAGGCCAGAAATTGTGCATCACCTTCGACGACCCAGAAGGCGGCGAATGGCGCGTTGCCCAGATTCGCCAGCAGGCTGGTCAGGCGATCCAGGCCTTCTTCAGTGTGCAGTGCGGACAAGCCCAGCTGTTCAGCATGGGGCGTTACGGGGTCCAGCGTAGAATCGTTGGCGTCGCTGCGCATGGGATGAGGGCACCAGGCGAATCAGGGTTCGGGGCAATCTTAGCTCGCAATAGTAGGTGTTCGCAGTCCATCAACTGGCTTGCCGGCTTCTGCTAGGAAAATGTGCCTTGCCGGTTCGCGCATTGATGCTGAACCGCCTAGCCCGGATAATTGGCGGCTCCGGTACACGCATCCGCGTGAATCGCCCAAATCGAACGTTTATGCCTACCAAGACCCGCACCTACCGCATCACCTTTCACAATCAGGGCAAGGTGTATGAAATCTATGCCCGCAATGTCAGCCACGGCGGCATGCCGGGCTTCGTGGAAGTGGAGAAACTCCTGTTCGGGGAAAACAGCACCCTGGTGATGGACACCTCCGAAGAAAAACTGAAAACGGAATTTGAGGGAGTAGAGCGCTTTTACGTGCCCTTGCACGCGGTTATCCGGATTGACGAGGTCAGCAAGCAGGGCGCTGCCCGAATATCTGCCGGTGGCGACAAGGTTCTGCCGTTTCCCATGATGTACGGCACCGAGACGAAAAGCTGAGCAGGTTCCGGTACGCGGTTCTGGGTAGCGGTAGCCACGGCAATGCCATCGTTGTCGAGGGTGGTGGCACCCGGGTGCTGGTGGACTGTGGCTTTGGCGTGCGCGAGTTGGCGTCCCGTGCAGCGCGAATCGGACTGGAACTGGGTTCGCTCGATGCGGTGCTGGTGACCCACGAGCACGGCGATCACATCGGCGGCGTTGCCCGTGTCGGGCGTGCGCTGAAGATTCCGCTGATGATGACCCGTGGCACCGCGCTCGGGCGTCGTGACTGGACGGGTTGTCAGGTGCAGCATATTTCGCCGCACCAGTCCTTTGTTCTGGGCGATCTGGATGTTCAGCCCTTCCCCGTGCCCCACGATGCACGCGAGCCCTGCCATTTCACCTTTGTTCATGAATCCCGCCGGCTGGGCGTGGTTTCGGATCTGGGCCATGTCACGCCGCATGTCAGCCGCAGTCTGGACGCCTGCAATGCCTTGTTGCTGGAGTTCAATCACGACGTGGACATGCTCGCCCGCGGACCGTACCCGGCCCAGCTCAAGCGCAGGGTCGCTGGCGATCTGGGGCACCTGTCCAATATCCAGGCGGCTGAGTTGCTGCGCGGACTTGATCGCTCCCGCCTTCAAGCGCTGGTCCTGACGCATATCTCGCAGAAGAACAACACGCCGGAACTGGCGCGTGCGGCGGCCTGCGAAGCACTGGACGATGATCCGGACTGGTGTATCTGCGCCGAGCAGGATCACGGCAGTGGCTGGCGAGAGGTCCATTGAGTCCGGATTCAAGACGGCTCAGGCCATCCGGTGTCGCCCCAACTCCTAGTAGAATTACGTTCGTCCCCGCTTCGCTGATCCCATGACTGTTCTCGTTGTTCCTTCGGCCGCGCGCCTCTCCCCATTTCGTGTCGCGCGCCTGCTGGAGCGACTCAGACTCCATGCTCCCGGCCTGAGTGGATTGCTGGTGCAGGACTTCTTCCTGCTCAAGGGCGAGGCGGATCAGGAAAAATTGCGAGCCTTGCTGGGCGAAGGCCCTGCAACGCTGCCGGATGGCGATGCCCGTCTGTTCGTCGTGCCGCGCCTGGGCACGCAGTCGCCGTGGAGCAGCAAGGCGACCGACATCGCCCGCGTTTGCGGTCTTTCCAGGCTGGAGCGAATCGAGCGCGGCCGGGTCGTGGTGCTGACGGGCGTGGAATCGCTTCCGCCCGCGGCGCAGGGCGAATTGCACGATCCGATGATGGAGTCCGTGCTGCAGGATGTCGGCGCCCTTGAGCACGTGTTTGATACGCAGCCCGTTCGCACGCTGCGCCGGGTTCCGGTTCTGGCCGAGGGCGCCGGGGCGCTGGCAACTGCCAATCGCGAATGGGGGCTGGCGCTGTCGGATGACGAGATCGACTATCTGGTCGCGCACGCGCAGGAATCCGGTCAGGACCCGACGGATGCCGAGCTGATGATGTTTGCGCAGGTCAACTCGGAACATTGCCGCCACAAGATCTTCAACGCTGAGTTCGTCGTCGACGGACAGGCCCAGCCGCTGTCTCTGTTCCAGATGATCAAGGAGACATACAAGGCCAGCCCGGATGGCGTGCTGTCGGCCTACAAGGACAATTGCGCGGTCATTGAGGGCAGCGAAAAGGCCATGCGCTGGTTCCCGGATGCTGAGCACGTCTGGTCAGGGCACGAAGAAGCGGTCGGCATCCTGATGAAGGTGGAAACGCACAACCATCCCACGGGAATCTCACCTCATCCAGGCGCTGCGACGGGCGCCGGTGGCGAGATCCGCGATGAAGGCGCGACCGGTCGCGGCGGCAAGCCCAAGGCTGGAATGTGTGGCTTCAACGTCGCCAATCTGCACATTCCCGATTTCCCCCAGCCCTGGGAGGCGCCGCTGTCACGCCCACAGAACATGGCGTCGGCGCTGTCGATCATGCTCGAGGCGCCTATCGGCGCTGCTGCCTACAACAACGAATTCGGTCGCCCCAATCTGGTCG
This sequence comes from uncultured Panacagrimonas sp., assembly GCA_963975245.1. GTDB lineage: Bacteria > Pseudomonadota > Gammaproteobacteria > Nevskiales > Nevskiaceae > Panacagrimonas. The sequence goes on from CAXBFJ010000010.1 coordinate 28,460, forward strand.
GCTATTTCCGGACGTTTGAGCAGGTCACCGATGACGGCCGCAATCGCGGTTATCACAAGCCGATCATGATCGCTGGCGGTTACGGCAACATCCGTCTGCCGCACGTGGAAAAGCGTGAAGTGGAGGTCGGCGCCAAGCTGATCGTGCTGGGCGGTCCGGCCATGCTGATCGGTCTGGGCGGCGGCGCGGCGAGTTCCATGGCCACCGGAACCTCGGATGCCGCGCTGGATTTTGCCTCCGTACAACGGGCCAACCCCGAACTGGAGCGACGCTGTCAGGAAGTTATCGACGCCTGCTGGGCCATGGGGGAGGGCAACCCAATCCTGTCCATCCACGACGTAGGCGCAGGCGGCATTTCCAATGCGCTGCCGGAGTTGGTCGACAGCGACGGTCGCGGCGGACATTTCCGGCTGCGGGATGTACTGAGCGCCGACCCGGCCTTGTCGCCGATGGAAATCTGGTGCAACGAGTCGCAGGAGCGCTACGTGCTGGCTGCAGACGACGCCGGCCTAGAAGTGCTTCGCGGTATTTGCGCGCGTGAGCGCTGCCCGATGGCGGTTGTAGGCACCGCAACGGCCGATGCGCAGCTGATTGTGGAAGATGCCGATGCCAGCCGGCCGGTGGATATGCCCATGCCGGTTCTGCTGGGCAAGCCGCCGAGACTGGTGCGGCGCAGCGAACGCACTCAGCCCCAATACAAAGCACTGGAAGCCTGTGACCGGCTGGAGACGCCCGCAGGATTTCTGGAGGCCACGCATCGCGTCCTGCGCCATCCTGCGGTTGCGAGCAAGCAGTTTCTGATCACCATTGGTGATCGCACTGTGGGCGGCCTGACCGTGCGCGATCAGATGGTTGGCCCCTGGCAGGTTCCGGTCGCAGATTGTGGTGTGACCGCGACTGGCTTCGAGTCCATCAACGGCGAAGCCATGAGCGTGGGCGAGCGCCCGGTTCTGGCACTGCTGGATGCCGCGGCGTCCGGCCGCATGGCTGTGGGCGAAGCCATCACCAACATCGCTGCTGCACGAATTGAAAAGCTGTCGGACATCCGGCTTTCAGCCAACTGGATGGCGGCCTGCGGGCAGGGCGACGAAGACGCCCGACTGTTTGATGCGGTCAAAGCGGTCGGAACCGAGCTGTGCCCGCAACTGGGTATCTGCATTCCGGTGGGCAAGGATTCCCTGTCCATGAAATCGGTTTGGACTGGCCCGACCCCGGATTCACAGGACGCGCAGCCGCAGATGCAGACCGCGCCGATGACGCTGGTGGCAACCGCGTTCGCACCGGTAAGCGATGTCAGGTCCAGTCTCACGCCGCAGCTGCAGATGGACCAGGGGCCAACGCAGCTGCTGTTGATAGATTTAGGCAACGGGCGTGATCGGCTGGGAGGCTCGATCTTCGCGCAGGTCACCAGTCAGATGGGCGATGTTGCGCCGGATCTGGACCAACCGGCGCAGTTGCGTGAAGCCTTTGCGTTGATCCAGGACTGGAACGGGCAGCAGAAAATTCTCGCCTATCACGATCGCTCAGACGGCGGTTTGCTGACAACACTCTGCGAGATGGCATTTGCCGGACACTGCGGCCTGCGCGTCAGCGGCCTCAACGCTGCTGCATTGCTCAATGAAGAACTCGGCATGCTCCTGCAGGTGGCAGATGCCGATGCCCAGGACATGCTTTCCGCAGCGCAGGCTCGCGGGCTCAGCGCTGCGCTGATCGGGCAGCCGCACGCGGACGACAGAATCATCATTGCCCATGGCGAGCGCACCTTGCTGGATCAGTCGCGGGCGGCGCTCTTTCGCATCTGGTCGGAGACCAGCTATCGCATGGCGCGCCTGCGCGACAACCCGGCCAGCGCTGATGAAGAGTTTGAGACTGCCGGCCGCGCCAGTGATCCCGGCTTGAGTGTCAGCCTGAGTTTTGATCCTGCGCAGGCCCCAGCATTCTCAATCGGCGGGAAAGCAAAGCCGAAAGTCGCGATGCTGCGCGAGCAGGGGGTCAACGGACAGGCCGAGATGGCTTATGCATTTCATGCCGCCGGTTTTGAAAGTGTTGACGTGCATATGTCAGAAGTTCTCAGCGGAGAAACGCAGCTCGAGACATTCTCGGGTCTTGTTGCCTGTGGCGGCTTTTCCTATGGCGACGTGCTGGGCGCAGGCCAGGGTTGGGCCAGAAGCATCTTGTTCAACCCGCGCGCACGCGAGGCGTTTTCCACCTTCTTTGGTGACGAAAAGAAATTTGCGCTGGGCGTCTGCAACGGTTGCCAGATGCTGGCAGGACTCCGGGAGCTGATTCCCGGCGCAGAGTCATGGCCGATGTTTCGGCGCAATCGCTCGGAGCAGTTTGAGGCGCGCTGGTCCATGGTCGAGATTCTGGAGTCGAAGTCGGTATTCTTTTCCGATATGGCCGGCACGCGCATGCCGCTGGCCGTGGCACATGGCGAGGGCCGTGCGGAATTCAGACTGGAGTCGCATCTGGGGACGATGCAGGCAGGTGCACAGATCGCAATGCGCTACATCGAGCGCAGCGGTGAAGTCGCAAGCCGATATCCTGCCAACCCCAACGGCTCGCCTGGCGGCGTCACCGCGATCTGTAACGCAGACGGCAGGGTCACTGCCCTAATGCCGCATCCAGAGCGAAGCATCCATGGCGTGACGGGTTCCTGGTGGCCGCAAGCCACCAAGGCCGAAAAGACGCCCTGGCTGCGCATGTTCCAGAACGCGCGCGCCTGGGTCTGATCGCCGCGGGGTCTATTTGGCTTGAGGCTGCTGTGCGGGCTTCAGGTCAAGAATCCAGCGCGCAATATCTTGGGCTTCGTCTTCCGAGATGTTGGGGTTGCTGATCATTGGCACAAACCCCCAGGCGCCTGCACCGCCAAAGCGAATTTTCGCCGCCAGTGCGTCCAGCTGTGCCTGCGGGTCTTGCTTGTAGGCACCTGAGTAGCGCAGCGCCACGGCCAGATACGGTGGGCCGATTCTCTGCCCTTCGGCTTCGTGGCAGGCATTGCAGCCGCGATCATTGAACAGTTTCTTCGCGCTGGCGTCGTCAAGCTCAGCTGCTGCCAGGGTCAGGGGCATCACCAGCATGGCGGTCAGCAGGCCGATACTCGGCGCGCGGCGTAGAAGCGAGAACATCGCCGTGCGTCGTGACGTGGGTGTTGATGTAGCCATTTTCATCGGTCCCCCGGATGAATCAGGACGCCCATTGAAGGTCCGGAACCTTCTGGGTAGTTGCCATAGGATGCAATCAGGTCGCCGGTTTTTCCGTCAACGGCAACCTGGCGCAGATAGGCCATGCGTCGGGGCAGCGGCAGAACCGTGGAGATGCCGGTTTCCGGATCAAGGCGATAAATCACATCGCTGTTGGCATTGACCACCCACAGCACCTGACGTGATTCATCCCAGGTCACTGAATAGGGCGCCGCAGAGCGGTCCGGCATGTCGTAGGTGTTCAGCAGTTTGCCGTCCTGCATGCGGATCTTGGCGACCTGACCGCTGCCAAACAGTGCGACCCACAAATGGCCTGTGTTATCGACGGACATGCGGCGAGGGCCGGTGCCTTCCCTGAACTCGACCAGCTTGTCGATCTTCTTGCTCTGCGTGTCGATGCAGGCGACGTGTCCGTTGACCTGTGAGTACCAGACGCATTCTCCGCCCTTGGGCAGCACCGCGGCATAGATCAGATGGTTGATCGGGCTCATGCCCTCAACCTTGTTGGTGTCGTAGAAAGCCACGTGACCCGTATCCGGATTGAGCGTGCCCATCTGATTGGAGCCGACCAGGGTGATCCAGATGTTGCCGTCAGAATCGCGCGCCAGATGTCCGCGGGAATCGATGGACATGTCATGGACGATGGCCGCACCGCCCATCGATGCATCATCAGCCAGATTGGACGGACGCAGGGTCCACATCGTCCACTTTTCATCTTTGGGCACGAAGCGGGCGAACTGATCGTTGTCGATCATCGATATCCAGAGGTTTCCGTCATCGTCCGGGATGATCGTGTGCGGGCCGGTCGAGCCATCAAACTCCGGTGCATACCACTTGGTCTCGCCGTTTTCGGGATTGAGGCGAACAATCTGGTTGCGACGGACATCAGCGCCCCACAGGTAGGGCGAGCCGGGGGCGGGGACCATTTCCCTGACCAATGCCAGATCCGGAAAGGCGAATTCCTTGATGACGGTGTTCTCGTTGACTGCAAGGTCGCCGCCGTAGTCGTAGGCGTCCCGGTGCAGGCTGTCCGTGCTGTGTGGAAAGTGGCTGGCCAGATACTGGGCAATGATCTCGCCCTGCTTCAGGTTGAAGAAGTTGTAGTCCGCATTCTGTGCTGTGAGCCAGTCAATGGCGTCGAGGCTGACCGGGCTTTCCAGCGGGAAGACCGAGTAATGCTTGGAGCGCATGTACTTGACCACCGTGCGCCAGGACTCATGGCGAACTACCTTGCGCCATTCTTCGAGCGCCTTCTGGTCGCCTTCCGGCCCGCCGCTGACGGCTTCGATCTGTGCGGCGTATTCGCGTACGCGCGGGCTCGCCATCTGATGGCAGCTGGAACAACCTGAGAGGGTGATGTTGCGCGCATCTCCCGCCGGCATCTGCCCAAACCAGGCGGAGGCGGGGACCTGATCGGCGATATTGCTGCTGTTTTTCAGAAACAGGGTTTTCTGTTCACCTTTGTTGGCCGAAGTCACCGCAACCGGTGTCTTGTCTGGCGGCTCGAAGCCCGGTTTGCTGACGGTCAGTACCGCCTGCTTGAGCGACTGATGTTTGCCGGTGGCAAGCTCGTAATGGCCCTGGGCGTCCGTGAAGGTGGTAATGGCCGCCGCTCCGCGGGTTTCATCAGGGAAACTCAGAGTGACCATCGCCTGAGCAACTGCTCGGGCGTCTTCGACTCTGACCACCTTGCCTGAAATGCTGGCAGCGCTGACGGAGACGGCGGTCGTCAGGCAGACCATGCTCAATATCAGGCGTGACGCGATACCTCGATCCATGCCGGTTTTCCTCGGGCGCTAGGCTAATACCCGATGCTAGGCCCGCAGCTCATGTATCCGGAATCACGTAATCGGGTTAGTGCCAAACACCGAATGAGGAAACCCCTGGTGAGGCCTGGTCAGCGGGGGTGCGAAACAAGGCCGACGCTGCGGCCCCAGTCGAGCGGTGATGAGAGTGACTAGAGCCCATTGGCCTTGATCGCCTTGATCGCAGCTTTCATTCGCAGCATCGAGAACAGGGCCAACATCGAGGTCAGTCCTGCCTGCGCCCACTCTGCTTTCTTTTCGTCCGAAAATTTTGACACGCGTTCCATGAACGCCGCGATCTCTGCCTGCGCGAGGTCATCGGCACGTTGGACATAGATCTCGGCCAGGTCTGCGCTGAAGCCTTCCTTTTCGGTGAAGCCCGCGGCCCGCATATCGCCCCAGATGCCGACGATCTGTGCATCGACGCGACTCAAATACCGCGCGCCGTTGCGGGTCACCAGTTCAATCGCGCCGACCTTGTGCATCGCCTTGGCATCGGTCTCGGCTTTCGGATTTCGCTCTTTGACTGAAGCCAGAGGAACAAGGCTGTCATCGGCACCGAGCCGTGCAGCCAACAGTTCATCGAGGTGACGGATCGTGGCGGCATCCACCGGGACGGTGGCGTCGTGACTCGCCAGCGCTCGGCCAATCTCATCGAGCGACAAGCGCTTTTCCGATAACAGGGAACGAATGGTCTGGATGCCACGAACGTGTTCTTCGCCGTATTCCGACACATTGGACTTGAGCTTTTTCGGGGGCGGCAGCAGCCCTTTGCGGAAGTAGACCCGAATCGCCTCGCGCTGAGCGCCCGTGCGCTGCTCCAACTCACTCATCTTCATGACGCTTCGCAAATTCCTTGTTTTCCTGGCGGACACCCTGCGCCTGAGGGTTCGAGCCATTCTAACAATTGACACGTGTTATCAAGATGCGTATTGTCAACACGCGTGTTATCAACACGCATTATTTGATACTCACATCGACCCTTCCAGATATCGCAGGCAAGCGGATTGTGCAGGGCGGCGTATACAGAACAACAGGAGAACTCGGCATGTATCACTACCTGAAATATTGGCTGGCCGTGGTGCTGCTCGGCACCGGATATCTCGGCTTCTTTCTCGGCGGCGGGTGGGTCTGGTTGGGCGTCGCGACGCTGCCGATCCTGGCGCTGCTGGATACTCTGGTGGGCCCGGACTACAGCATGACGCCGAAGCTCAGGCCAGCCATCGCTAACATCCCGATCTGGATCTGCGCCGTTGGTCCCGTGTGTCTCTACTTTGCGTTTGCCTGGCGCATGTCGGTGGAAGATCTCAGTGGCTGGCAGCTGCTCGGCGGCGTGCTGAGTTGCGGATGGATGGGCGTGATTCCGCTCATTCCTGCGTCCCACGAGATGTACCACAAGCGCGATGTCGTGACGCGTACGGTGGGTCGCTATGCGCACCTGTGTATCCTCGATGCAACGCGCGAAATCGGTCATGTGGTGGGACACCACATTGACGTAGCGTCCGTGGAGGATTGCGATACCGCGCGGCGCGGTGAAACGCTGTGGGGCTTCACGCCGCGCTGCGTCATCAAGACCACCAAGCTGGATCTTAGAATTGAGGCCGAAGCTTTGCGCAAGCGTGGCCTGAGCCCCTGGAGTCTGCACAACCGCATGTATCGGGCGATTGCGGCGCAGATCGTGATGCAAAGCCTGCTGTTTGCTATTGCCGGTTGGCAGGGCGTGGTCTTTGGTCTGGCGGGAATGCTCGTATCGCGCTTCTGGGTGGAGTCATTCAACTACTTCCAGCATTACGGCTTCACGCGGGTGCCGGGTGCCCCGATCGGTCGCCGTCACGCCTGGAATCACCTGGGCTGGGTCGCGCGCAATGTGGCTTTCGAAGTGACCAATCACTGCGATCACCACATGAACTCTTATCTGTCGTATTGGGAGCTGCGTCCCTACAAAGACGGCATCGCCATGCCCAGCGTCTTCCTGTGCTTCCTTGCCGCGTTGGTGCCGCCGATCTGGCACGAGCTGATCATCAAGCCGCGCCTGAAGCGCTGGGACCTCGAATTTGCGACCAAAGAAGAACGTGCCCTCGCCGCAGAACAGAACAAGGCTGCAGGTTGGCCGGACTGGTTCAGCGAAACCCCATCCACGCAGATCGGTACGGCGGCGACTGTCGGCGCTTGAGCATGCTATGTCCTTCGGAGCGCAAATCGGGGACGGGAAACGCTACAAACCGCATGGCCTGACCGGCAGCACCATTATTGAGTCGCGAGTGGCGGCGCCATTTTGCGCATGCAACAACTTGGTCGTTTACCGTGAAAAAACATCCAGAGATTCACGATGAGCAAGACGGTGTCCTGCGAACGTGGCGTCCTGTCACTGGCAACAAGTCAACGTGCTTTCAGGAGAACATTGATTCGCTTTGTCAGCTTGCAGGCGTCGCGGCGCTGGTGCGAATTGCCTCTGGAATATTGGGCTGCCCGGTATGCGCAGCGGCCCCGCCATCGACCACGAGCGTGGTTCCCGTGATGAAAGATGCGTCGTCACTCGCCAGAAAAGCCACGGCCTTAGCCACATCCTCCGGTTGTCCTAATCGATTCATCGGAATGCCTCTGAGCGTCGCGGCTTCCAGCCCCAATCCGCCGAGTACTCCGGCCATCGGCGTGGCGATGACGCCAGGGCAAACCGCGTTGACCCGGATGCCTTCGCGCGCGTGGTCCAGCGCCAATGAGCGCGTGTAATTGATGACCGCGCCCTTGGTCGCGTTGTAAGCAGAAAACCCGAAGTCTCCGAGCAGCCCGGAGACTGAGGCCGTGTTGACGATGGCCCCTTTGCCCGTACGGCGCATCACGGGAATGGCGGCACGGCAGAAGTAGAAGATCGAATTCAGATTGACGCCGATCATCCGGTGCCATTCGGACGGTTCCAGATCAGGCGTATCCGACACGGTCAAGATTCCCGCGTTGTTATGCAGAATGTCGAGACGCCCGAACTCTGTTTCCGCTCGTCTGATCAATGCCTCGGCGTCTGACTGGACGCTCACGTCACATACTTGAAATCGCGCGGTCGCCGCGCCAAGTTCAGCGACCAGCGCTTCACCCGCATCGCCATTGAGATCGCCCAAGACAAGGCGCGCGCCACCGGCGGCGAGCAAGCGGGCCGTGGCAGCGCCAATACCTGACGAAGCGCCGGTGACGACTGCAACACGTCCAGTAAATCGTTGAAGATCCATTTGTTCCCTCCAGAATTTTTGTGCAGACCGGCCTGAATCCAATGAATGAACGATTCATGCTTGAGCACGTCGTTCTTTGGTCCGACGCCGCACCATCATCAGGCGCCTGCGCTCGAGCCCTCAGCCGTACAGCTTCACGTGTTCGCGGGCGAAGTTGAAGTAATCACGATTCCAGCAGAACTCGCACCAGCCAGTACCCGGTTGGCCATCGATCTCGAGCGTGAGGGCCGCCTCATTGAGGTAGATCATGGGGTCGAACTCAAGCTGGATTTTGGCGAAAGTGTTGCAGTCAACAAGCGCTTTGCGGCCGTCAGTGTCGGTCACTTCGCTCTTGAAAGTTTTCTGCATCATTTCATCGTCGTAGGTGAAGTCATAACGCACTTCGGCCACGTGGCGCATAACGCCGTCCTTGTACAAGAATCCTCGCAGCTCGCGCCTGCCGAACGACAGCATCTCGAAAAAATGTATCGAAGACTGCTCGGTAGTGGCATGAAACCATTTGTAGTGCTGGTTCAGACCCCAGATGCGCGGGCCCCAGGAGTGGTCGCGGATGAGAAATCCGTCAGCATTTATTTCGCGGCCATCGACCTCCAGTGTCGCTTTGAGGCGACCATGTTGCTCGGTCCGATCATCACCGTAATACGGCGGGTTGCCGTCCGGGTGCGAGCTAAAGGCATACGGGGGATGCAGGGCCTCGAACCGGCCCTTGAATTTGATACGGTCGCCGTTCCAGGCCAGATCGACACTTTGGTGAGGATTGATCACTGCCATCTGCAAGGGCCCCGACGTCCAATTGTCGAAGTCCATGGTGTCGGAGACCTTCTCGTCAATCTGCTCATGGATTGGCGCAGGCAGTCCGGGGCCGAACAATGAAGCGCGGCCTTTTGCATGGCCATCCGCGAGTACAGTCGGATAGATAAATCCTGCGATTCCATGCTCCGGAAGCGTCAGCATATGCGCCAGCGATTCTCGCCCGCCCGGCTTCATCTTGTGGCGCAGGGCATGCTCTGCTGGGAAGGCCGCAATGGATTGAGTCGTGACGGACATAGGGTCTCTCCGGTCTGATCCGGCTGCCTGTCTCGCCCGCCACCTCAGTGCCGGGAAAGAGCTTTAGCAGCAATGAAGGATCAGTGTGTCAGCAACATGATCCGCATGGCTGTCACCGTGGTGACAGCATGCTAATCGGCCGTGGGAACGATGGGGTAAAGCAAGTAGCCGTACCTCTGAACGATGAGGGCGCGGCTGCGCAAGGTGACGCCGCCAAGATGTATGTCGAGCAGCCCCTCCCGCTCGATTGCCTTCAAGGCCGGATTGAGCTTTTGCCGTGAGGCCCCCACCACCTTGCCCAATTCCTCCTGAGACAAATTCATCACCACCGGGTTTTCCCCATCGGCCTCCTTTTCATAGCTGAAGGAAAGGAAGTACAGCATCTTGATCACACGCTCCTTCAGAGAGACGGCACTGTGATCTAGCCCGAACAGGCGATGCAATGTGAAGCGCAGAGCGAACATTTTCAGAAGCTGCCGAGCGATCTGCGGATGCTTGTCGAGCAGACGATCAAAATCATGGCGCTGAATTACCCGTACTGAGACGGGGGTCTTGGCCACGACATCCCAGGTTGCGGGTAGTCCGGTAAACATCTCGGACAGTCCCACCCAGTCTCCGCGCGTCATATAGGTCAGGACTGTCTCGCGACCATTGATATCCCAGGCGCAGTATTTGACTCGCCCTTCTTGAATTTGACTGACTTCGGCGGTCGGTGACCCGGCACGAAGCAGTCTGCCGCCCGCTGCGACCTCGCGATACGTGCTGACTGTATCCAGATCGTCCCGCACCGGCGGTGGTAGCGCATCAACGAAATTGTGGAAGTTATCGAGGAGGCTCACGGATTGGGAATTTACCAGCTGGAAACGATCGACAATTCAAGTGCCGCTATGTGCTGTGGTCTCGGACGGCGCCAAGCTTCAAGAGTACGAGGCCATGCCAACCGGCCAGGCGGTGCCATTGGCTACAAGCCGGATTCTTGGAACGTCTTGAGAGCAGCCTTCATCCTGAGGATTGAGAACAGGGACATCATGAACGTCAGACCGGCCTGGGCCCATTCTGCTTTTTTCTCCTGGGGAAACTCGGTGACTCTTTCCAGAAAGGCGGTTATCTCAGCGTGGGCGAGGTCGTCGGCTCGGCCCACATAGATCGATGCCAGCTCTGCATTAAATCCAAGTTCCTCGGTAAACCCGGCACCGCGCATATCCCCCCAGATGCCTACGAGTTGAGCATCAACACGACTGACGTAGTACTCACCGTCACGACGGACGAGTTCGATAGCTCCCACTTTTTTCAGCGCCTTGGCATCAATTTCATATTTCGGATTGCGCTGCGCCAGCGTCGATAGCGGCACGAGACTTTTGTCAGCACCCAGGCGAGCGGCAACCAGTTCATCGAGGTGTCGTAGCGTCGCGGCATCTCCAGGAATGGCCGCAGCATGTCCGTTAAGCGCCTGCTTGATCTCTTCAAGCGATAAACGCTGCTCTGATTGAAGTCGGCGAATCGTGAGGATGCTTTGTACATGCTCCTCCCCGTAGTCGGCCACATTGGGCTTTGGTCGCGCAGGTTCGGGGAGCAGCCCGTTCCTGAAATAGACCCGAATCGTTTCCCGGCGCACGCCTGTGCGTTTTTCAAGCTCTCGAATCTTCATGAATTCAACCAGTTCCCTCATGCACCGCGTCGCTTCAAATCCATCCGGGCGCGCCCGTAGATGCGGCCCTTGACCGGCCCACCATGAATGAGTATCGTGAATACGCGTATGTAATGTACGCGTATATCAAGTAATCATTATACGAAAAGCATTCGAACGATCTTCTGCTTGCTGTGAAGCGTCGTTTGAAAAGCAGAGATGGAGGAAACATGCGGGCTCAAAGGCGCAGGAATTTCGGAATGCCTGCGCAATGCATTGAGCAGAGCTGTGATCACCCAAATCAGTTTGATGCCTCAGCGGTAGGGACATGGCCGGCTCGGTTCCGAACGCAGCATCAAGTGTGTGACATCCCCAGCATTTCAAATCTGTAGGGCATCAAACCTGTGCCCGATGGTGGGTACACGAACGAAACACCAAATTTCTCACAGGAAAATCAAAGTGGCCACAAATATCAAACATGCTTTCTTGCTGCTGATCAGCATCGGCTCCCTCTTCATTGTGTGGCCGTTTGCATTCGACTGGATGAAGGATGGGGGAAATATCATGAACCCCGTGACGTTCTTCACTGACGTCTACAAGCTCGGTGGTGCTCCGGCATTTCTTACGGTCGATATCGCAGTCGCGTGGCTCGCGTTCATGGTTTGGGTTGTGCCGGACGCCAAGCGTATCGGCTTGGGCGCGAAATGGGGCTGGATTTTCATCGCGCTTTCCTATCTGGGAACCTGCTTCGCCCTTCCGCTGTATATCGTTGTGCGCGAGCGCTTTATTGCCAAGCAAAACACCCCGGGCATTTGATGAGCTGCCAGCGCAGAGCCAATGCAGGCGGCGTGCTCTAACGGAGCGAGAGAATGAAAATCAGAGACATAGATATCGATTTTTCAGTGGCCAAAATTTACTGGACGCCAGAAGACCCCGAGTTTGCGCAGTTCTGGAACGCGGCATCGACGTTCCTGCCGTACCTGGAGCCCTTCCTTAACAAGGCCGTGCGCAAGGCCGCAGACCAATTGCCTGAGCACGAGGTCGAGCTTCGTGAGGACTGCCGCATCTTCATCGCGCAGGAAGGTCGGCATTACCGCAATCACGCCAAGTTCAATCAGTTCCTGCGGGACTCCGGCTACCCCGAGTTGGAAGCTCGTGAGGCGGTCATGAAAGCTGACTACAAGCGTTTCTGGGAGAAAAAAGGGCTCAAATACTCCCTCGGCTACGCCGAAGGCTTCGAAACCCTCGGCCCGATCATTGCCTGTTTCTTTCTTGAGGGTTCACCCGAGCTGGCCAAGCCCAGCGTCGACGATCCAACGGCAGATCTCTGGCGCTGGCACTTCGCCGAAGAATACGAACACCGGCATGTCTGCAACTACCTCTTTCACAAGACCTACAAGGACAGCTACTGGTACCGGCTCTACGGTATCGCCTACGCCGGTCGGCACATGCTGAACTACATGATCTTCACGGCCCTGTATTTACTGCGCGAAGACTACAAGGCCGGGCGCATCAAGAAGCCGTGGCGTAGCCGCTGGCGCACGGCGACCATGCTTCTGCGGCTGTTTGCGTTCATTACGCCGCGCCTGATCAAGGGCCTCGGTCGAAAGTACGATCCAATCGATCTTCCGGCGCCCAAACGCTCCATGGAAGTCTTGGCAGAAGCCGAAGCCAAATGGGCAAAAACGCCGATCAAACCCGCGCTTTCTTGAGATCAGAGCGCTGGATTTTTTACGCGCTTCATTTAGAACTTAATCGGGACCCTCAACATGCTTGCCTATCAGACTGAACATCTTTTCTCGTATCGCGCCACGATTGCTGCGCCAGAAGTTATAGGGCCTTGCCCTGGCGATATCCGGCTCAACTTCCCGCTCACCGGGGGTGAAGTGTCGGGGCCAAAACTGTCAGGCAAGGTCAAAGGCGGGGGGGCTGACTTTGCCACGCTCCGGACTGATGGCGTCATCCTGGTTGATGTTCGCGGTACGCTGGAAAGTGACGATGGTGCACTGATCGATATTGCCTATCAGGGCGTGCTCGACCTTGGCGCCGACGGCTATGCCAACTTCCTTAAGGGCGTGATGCCGCCAGAACTCAAGGTTCGGGCAGCGCCGCGATTTCGAACAGCACATCCCGCCTATCAGTGGCTCAACCGATTGCAGTGCTTCTCAATTGGTGAGGCGGACTTGGCAAAGCAAGAAATTACTTACGACGTCTACGCCCTGCGCTGAGCGTGGCGCATTAGCGCCCCGGCATCCGCTGTCCTCGGTCTTTCGCTTCATTTGCGGCCAACAGTCTCTAGTGCGGAGGGGCTAAGGCTCACTCGTTTAGACCCTCAGCACTGCCTTATTCGTCGAAATCGAATTCGACCTTGGGCGGATTGCCGTCAAAAACCAGGTTCTGGCGCTGCTGCAAATACGTGGTGCGCAGGAAAATGTAGGGGTCGAACTGCTCGTCGAGGAACTTGTCTGCATCCAGCAGACGCGAGCGCCCATCCACAACGTCAACGCCCTTGACCGCAACCGCAGGGTAGGTATCCATATAGCCGGTGGGCGAGGTGAAGGTGTCACCCGCGGTGCCAAAAATGTCGCGGCCATTACTTGGGCCCAGGAAAGGCAGCATCAGGTACCAGCCTTCGCCTGCGCCCCAGTAGCCAAAGGTCTGCCCGAGATCCTCATCGTTGGCGGGGAGGCCGAGAGGTGTCGCCACGTCCATGATCCCCAGCAAACCGACGGTGGTATTCAGGGTGAAGCGCCCCAGATCCTTTCCGCCCTGCACGAACTTGCCTTGCAGGAGATCGTTGATGATGACCGTGGGGTAGAAGAAATTGTTGAGCACATTGCGCACGCCGGTGCGGATTTCGCCCGGCACGTAATTGCGATAGGTCTTGGCGACGGGGCGCAAGACGTACTTGTCTGCCGTGCGATTGAACTTGAAGACTCCGCGATTGACGGTTTCCAGCGGGTCGGAGGGATCGTCAGGCGGAAGGTGAGCGCAACCCCCGGTCGCCAGCAGGGCGAGCAGGGTCAGGCCAAGGCAAAGCAATCGCGTGGTGCGCACGGTATCTCCTGAACAGTTTCTCGGCGGCGGAAAACTGACTAACTTGTCAGCTTCAGCACGGCGTCTATTTGCAGAAACTTTATCAGGCTCGATGCCCGGCCGGGAATGTTGCTGAACTGCAGGACATGACCGTTGCGCCCCGCACGGCGCGTCAACTCCAGCAGGAAAGAAGCGCCGGCGCTATCCATGCGGGTCACTTTTCCAAGGTCCAGAATAGAGTGTCGGGCCAGCTCGTCAGCTTGCTTGAGCCAGCCGTCGATGCTGGCCATGACCAGCTCGCCCTCGATTGCCGAGCTGTCCATCAGCTGCCGGTATTCTCTTTGAAGTAGCTGTTGTCTTCGAACTTCTTGATCGTGGCATCCAGGCCGTTGGCCTTGATCTCTGAGTTGATCTGGCTGCGGAAATTGGTGATCAGAGAAATGTTCTCGACCGCAATATCGTAGATTTTCCACTGATCGCCGCGCACGTGCGCAGAAAACTTCAATGAAACGGGTGAGGCGTCCTTGCGGATAATGTCGGCGTTGACGCTCACATCGGTCGCGTCCTTTTCAGCACGCAGGGGCGCCCACTGCGCTTCCACGCTGTCGTGATAATCCAGCAGCGCGCGGGCATAAGTACGGATCAGTGAATCCTTGAATGCCGCCTCGAAGCGCGTGCGCTGATCTTCGGTTGCCTTGCGCCAGTTGCGGCCCAGAACCAGCTGTGCGATGCCCTTGGTGTCGAAAAGCGGCACCACTTTCTCGTCCACAACCTTGTAGAAGGCGCCGAGGTCCGCGCGATAGGCTTCGTGGTTGTCCGAGATCAGCTTCTGGAATTCCGTGGTGGCATCCTTGATGACCACGTCAGCCGGTTGCGCCGGTGCCGCCTGGGCCGTCAGGGAGATGCCGAATGCGGCGATCAGGCTGAAAAGAATGTTGTTGAATATTTTCATGGTGTGGCTCCAGCGTCAGGAGTCGAAGGGGAAGAAGATTTCTGGTTGCCCAGCGAGTCCGCCAGTTTTCCAAGGGCGTCTGCGAGCTTGTCGTCTGACTTGTCATTGGATTGAGACGAAACGAACTGGCCAATGAGATTCTCCAGAACCAGCGCACTCTGCGTGAGCTTGAGATGGCTGCCGTTCTTGAGTGATTCGTCGGAGCCACCGGGTTCCAGTCCAACATACTGCTCACCGAGCAGACCTGCGGTCAGGATCTTGGCGTTGGAGTCTTCAGGAATGTTGTCGTAGTCACCGGACATTTCCATGGACACGTCGGCCTCGAAGGTGTCGCGGTTGATAACGATTTCGCGAACGCGCCCAACTTTCACGCCAGCCATGGTGACGGCTGATCCGGGCTTGAGCCCGCCGATATTCTCGAAGGTTGCAATGACACGGTAAGTCGGTCCGGAGCCACTGATCTGATCGAGGCTTGCAACGCGAAACGTGAGTACAAACACGGACGCTACGCCTAGACAGACGAAGAGACCAACCAGCATTTCCAGTGCGCGTGATTGCATGAGCGTAAACCTATTTGACGGGGCTGAATTTCAATTGAACATGAAGGCGGTGAGGATGAAGTCCAGCGCCAGAATTGAAAGCGAAGAAATGACCACGGTTGAAGTCGTTGCGTTGGCAACACCTTCTGAGGTGGGTGCGGCGTGATAACCCTGATAGAGGGCAATCCAGGTAATGGCGAATCCAAACACCAGTGACTTGATGATGCCGTCGAGGATGTCACCAAAGTCCATGCTGCTGCGGATCTGCGACCAGTAGCTGCCGGAATCCACGCCGAGCAGATCAACGCCAATGGCATGCCCACCCGCAATGCCGATCGCCATGACCGCAAAGATGGAGGCCAGTAGGGGCATCGCCAGCAGGCCGGCGACAAAGCGCGGCGCGACGACACGCTTGACCGGATCAACGGCCATCATTTCCATGGCCTGCAACTGATCGGTGGCGTTCATCAGGCCCAGTTCCGCAGCCAGTGCCGATCCCGCGCGGCCTGCGAACAGCAGCGCAGTCACCACCGGACCGAGCTCGCGCACGATCACCAGCGCAACAAAAACGCCGAGCGATTCTTCTGCGCCAAAGCGGATCAGGGTGCGATAGCCCTGCAACGCCAGCACCATGCCGACGAATGAGCCTGCGAGCACGATGATCACCATCGAAAGCTGGCCCACGAAATACAGTTGCTGCACGACCAGACGCGGACGCAGGATCAGGCTCGGCAGGCTGGCAAGGATCTGCAACAGGAAGAACTGGGACTTGCCCAGGCCGCGCAGAAAGTTGCCAATGACTGTGGCAATACCCGTCATGAGGATGTTCTCCCGCCCAGCAGATCGTCGGCAAATTCAGCCGCCTTGTAATGAAAGGCCACCGGGCCATCCGGTTCGCCTCTGAGAAACTGCTGGACCCAGGGGTGCTGCGAGTTGCGAATCTGATCAGCGGTGCCCTGTGCCTGAATCTTGCCGTCCGCAATCAGATAGCCATAGTCCGCGATCGAAAGAACCTCATTCAGATCATGCGAAACAATGATCGAGGTCAGGTCCAGCTCATCATTGAGCGTGCGGATCAGGCGCATCAGCACGCCCATGGAAATAGGGTCCTGTCCGGCAAAAGGCTCGTCATACATGACCAGATCGGGGTCCAGGGCAATGCTTCTGGCCAAGGCCACGCGGCGCGCCATACCGCCGGATAACTGTTGCGGGAACAGATCCCTGGCTCCGCGCAGGCCCACGGCCTGCAGTTTCATCAGCACCAGGTCACGAATCATGGATTCGGGCAGTCGGGTCTGTTCGCGCATCGGGAACGCCACGTTCTCGAACACGCTGAGGTCCGTGAGCAGGGCGCCGTTCTGGAACAGCATGCCCATGCGCTTGCGCAACTCGTACAAGGCGCCGCGCCGCAGTTTGTGCACATTGATGCCGTCGAATTCGACGGTGCCAGCGTTCGGTCGCCATTGCCCGCCGATCAGGCGCAGCAAGGTGGTCTTGCCGGTGCCGGAGGGCCCCATGATGGCGGTTACCTTGCCGCGCTTGATATCGAAATCGACGCCGTCATAGATCACACGGGTTCCGTGCGAAAAATGAACGTCGCGCGCCCGCACCAGCAGTGCGTCTTCAGTCGCCTCGGTTTCGTTCATGTCAGATAACGGTCAAGTGCGTTGATGCGCGGCATCAGGAAAAGGTGGAACATCATCCTATTCTAAGTTCTTATTCAAAATCAGGGCACTTCAATCGACCCGGCCCTGATCATGCCGCCCGGGAGCCGCCTCAGACATGAATGACTGCATTCGGTTCATTGTTGCAAGCATGGGCGTGACGCTGTCTTTGGCATGCGCTTCTACGGATCATCCTTCGCCGCATCAGAAGACCTTGAGCGAGGCCGGTTATGCCGAGCCTGTGGCACGAGCGTCTGCCTGTCGGGAAGACGCGGCGCGTCCTGCTGAACCGAGTCCGAATGCCCGGCACATGGAGAATGCGGCTTGCCGGCCGCACCTGCTCCGTCAAACAAGCACGCAATCCGATCAGAACAGTCCGTCGCTGGCAGAGTCGGTGGAGCTTCCAGAGACCCCGATTCCGGTGCCGCGCGGCGTCGGCGGGGTGGGCATTTTCAATTAGGTCAGGCGGTGACGTAGCTGGCGGCTCAATTCTTCGGAAGCCTGAGTAATGCTGATATCGTCAGCCAGTTCGCGCATCTGCGTCATGCGCAGACCGGCGTAACCGCAAGGATTGATGCGCGTAAATGGCTCCAAGTCCATGTCCACGTTCAGTGACAGGCCGTGATAGCTGCAGCCTCGGCTCACGCGCAGCCCGATCGACCCGATCTTGCGCGTTTCAGGTTGTATGCCGTCGAATGCGCGGGTGACATACACCCCAGGCGCGTCGGGCTTGGGGTGTGCAGCAATGCCGAATGTTTCCAGTGTGGCCACCATGGCCTCCTCCAGCAGCGACACCAGCGGGCGAATGCCCATGCCGCGCCGATGAAGGTCCAGTAGCACATAAGCCACCAGCTGACCCGGACCGTGGTAGGTCACCTGTCCGCCCCGGTTGCTCTTGATCACCGGAATATTGCCGGGCATGAGCACGTGCTCGGCTTTACCCGCCTGGCCCTGAGTAAAAACGGGCGGATGTTCCAGCAGCCAGATCTGGTCCGGGGTTTCCGGAGTGCGCGCGTCTGTGAACGCGCGCATTTCCGCTGCGCTTTGTTCGTAGTCCAGCCTGCCGCGCTGGCGGATGACGATGCCTGACGTGCCTTCTTCGACGGCGCTTATCGACGCAGACACGGCGTGTTCCCGGCCGCTGGAATTATCCTGAAATCCACAGTTGGACCTGGTCCACGGCCTGCTGGAACAGGCTGCCCGCAGGAATATCCTCCAGGGCAAAGACCGGCACTGTTTTCAGGGCCTTTCCATCGACATGAATCTTGATCTCGCCCACCTTCTGATTCTGCTGGATAGGCGCAATCAGCGGCTCATTGATGCGCGTTTCGAGCTTGATCTTGTCTTCGCTGTCACGAGGAAGCAGCAAGCTGGTTTCCGGCGCGCCCAGTTCCAGTTCCTGCGTGGCGCCCTTCCAGGCACGTACTTTTGCAATCGGCTTTTGCGGGCCGAACAGCGTCACGGTGTCAAAGAAGCGAAACCCCCAGTTCATCAGCTCAAGGCTGGCCTGCGCGCGGTAACGCTCGCCGGAGGTGCCCATCACTGCGGCGATCAGGCGCCGGTCATCACGCTTGACCGATGACAGCAGGCAATAGCCCGCGCTGCGCGTGTGACCCGTCTTGATGCCGTCGGCATCGCTATCCATCTTCAGCAGCAGATTGCGGTTGGGCTGTTTGATGCCGTTGTAGACGAATTCGCGCTGCGCGTAGACCTTGTAATCCTCGGGGAAATTGTTGATCAGCGCGCGGCCAAGAATCGCGATGTCCCGCGCAGTTGTGTAGTGCTGCTCGTTGGGCAGGCCGGGCGCGTTGGTGAAGTGAGAATTCTTCATGCCCAGTTTGGCTGCGTACTGGTTCATCAGCTCGGCAAAGGCGGCTTCACTGCCCGCAACGTGTTCAGCGACGGCAATGCTTGCGTCGTTGCCGGACTGAATGACGATGCCGTGCATCAGATCATCCAGTTTCACCTTGGACCCCACGTTGAGAAACATGCGCGATTCGCTCGAATCAATGCCTTGTTTCCAGGCCTTTTCGCTGATCAGGACCTCGTCGTCCCAATTCAGGCGGCCATTCTTGACCTCGTCGTAGACCACATAGCTCAACAGCACCTTGGTGATGCTGGCGGGCTCGACCCGCGCGTCGGCATTGCGTTCTGCCAGGATCTCGCCACTGGCGTGGTCCATCAACACGAAGGATCGCGCCTCGATTGTGGGAGGATCAGGAATCTTTGCGGCTATTGCGCTGTTGCAGGCGAGGAGAATTAGCAGGGAAAACGGGGCGAGCAGGGCACGCAATTTCATCAGGTCAGGCCATCAACAGGGTGTGGTCCAGATTATCGCAGTGCAGCACAAAGCCTGCGAGTCGGGGCAGACATCGAAGTATGGCTATTTGAGCAGGATGGGCGAAAATCCCGCCATTCGCGCCCTAATCCTGGCTTCTTCAAGACGTTGTCGCCCACTGTAGGGGCCAATTAACACGCGATGAATGACCTTGCCTTCGCTCAGCGTCGCCCGCTCAACCCGAGCTGTCGTGAAACCCTTGCTGCTCAGGGTTTCGCGTGTGGCGGCAGCGTTGATGGGGTCGGAAAACGCCGCGATCTGCAGAACCTGGTCTTGTGGGGTTGTTCGGACGTTTGTCTGTGGCGACGGAATCTGCGGTGTCCTCTCGGCTGGCGCGGCGGCGGACGTTTCGAGGCTCGCCAGGTTTTCTGTTGTGACCCCGGAAGGCGGCCAGTTGCTCGGGGTCAGCGCCTCGACTTCCACCTCCACAATGTCCCCGATGGTGTCCAAGCGGGCGGCGGCTGCATAGGAAAGATCGATGATGCGTCCCGGGTGAAACGGTCCCCGATCATTGACCCGCACGATGACCTGCCTGCCGTTCTTGAGATTGGTGACCCGCGCATAAGTGGGCAGCGGCAGGGCCTTATGCGCCGCTGTCAGCGCGAACATATCGTAGATCTCGCCGTTCGAGGTTTTGCGACCGTGGAATTTCTTCCCGTACCAGGACGCCAGACCGCGCTCCTTGTATCCCTCCGCTGTTTCGAGCGTGAAATATTTTTTGCCGAAAACCCGATAGCTGGAAGCGTTGCCCCCGCGGCTGGGCGGCTCGAAAACGGGTTCGGGGTCCGGGGTCAGCGCAACATCGACCGGAATATCGTCCGGATGCGGTGGCGCATCACGTTCCGAAAGTGGTGCTGCGCCTGGGACATGCACGGGCGCGCGGCGCGGCGCTGCTGGTTTCTTGACGGCCGGAGGCGGTGGTTTCTTGACCGGCTCAGGTGGGGGCTCGCTGCGTGGCGCAGGTCGCGGCGGCAGTGTGTACGGGTTGGTACAAGCGGAAATCAGCAGTGCGGTGCAGATGGCGGCAGCATGCCAGACACGGGCGCCAATCACGGCTGGCCTGTTCTTTCGGCGTCAATACCGCCCATGCCGGCGGCCAGTTGGGCGACCGTCATGGCGTAGTAGACCCTCGGGTTGTAGCTCATGATCGAATAGAAGTTGTGCATGCCAAGCCAGTATTCGACGCCGTTATCGAGCTTGAGCTCGACAATGCCAACCGGCGTGCCCGGCGGCAGGTCGACACTGGGCTTCAGGCCCATTGCGCGCACGGACGCAATGTCATGCGTGACGCGAGCGCCGTTGACAGGCGTGCCGGCCGGAAGCGCCGTTTCCAGCGTTGCCGGAACCATCAGCGGTTGCCCGCGCTGCCAGCTGCGTTTCCGGTCATACGCAACCAGATAGTGCGCGATGCTGCCGATGGCATCCTTTGCCTGCCACAGGTTGGTCTGGCCATCCTGATTGAAATCCACGGCCAGACGGCGATAGTTGCTGGGCATGAACTGGGCCCATCCCATGGCGCCGGCGTATGACCCTAGGGGTTGCGTCGGCGTGGTGCCGGTGTCGCGACAGAAAACGAAGAACTGCAGGAGTTCGCTGAAGAAGAAGTCGGAGCGGCGAGGGTGGTCAAAGCCCTGCGTTGCCAGCGCATCGAGCACCCGCGTTGAGCCGGTGAAGCGACCAAAGTTGGTTTCAATGCCCAGGATGCCGGCAATGATCGGCCCCGGGACGCCGTACTGGTTTTCCGCCTCCGCCAGCGTTGCGCGATGTTCCTCGATGAACTCCGCGCCAAGACGAATGCGCACGGGGTCAACCCGCTTGGTGGCATAAGTGGTCCAAGTTTCCACCTTCTCAGCAGAATTCTGTTCGGCGGCGACCAGCTTTGGAATGCGTTGCGCCTGGACCAGCGCCTGACGGACCTCATGGAGTTGTTCTGCGCTGAAATGGTGCTCTACCGCGAGTTTTTCGAGCAGCTCGTTGGCTCGCGGGTGCGTGCTGTAATCAGCGTGGACGGGCAGTGAAAGCGCGCAAAAGACGAGCAGCCAGAAATTTCGCATGAACGTGATCTGAGGGTCAGTGGTGGGGCCAGAACCAGCGAACGATAACGGTTGACCGCATTGTCGCCAAATTCCGCGATTGAAAGATCCGGCCGGGCCTGAAAATTGAACCCGGGCCTTGCCTTTGCGCCGGCGCCTGTGCAGCTCCCATTTCGAACCGCGAATTCGCGTTATTGGTCACGATGATTCTCGGGCCGGGCGCATCACGAGGCGAGCAGTTTCCGGTGGGTGTGGATTGACATCAACATGCCAAAGCCCGCGAGCAGACTCACCATCGAGGTGCCGCCATAGCTCATCAGGGGCAGCGGGACCCCGACCACCGGCAACAGGCCAATGACCATGCCCATGTTGATGAACACGTAGACGAAGAAGGTCATGGACAGGCTGCCTGCAAGCAGTCTCTGGAAGCTGTCCTGCGCGCGCGCGGCGATTTGCAGGCCCCGCGCAATCACGCCCAGATAGAGCAGCATCAGCACGCCGACGCCGACCAGACCCAGTTCCTCGGCATGGACGGCGAAGATGAAATCGGTGTGTGACTCGGGCAGGAAGTCGAGCTTGGCCTGCGTGCCTTCGAGCCAGCCCTTGCCGGTAATGCCGCCAGAGCCGATGGCGATCTTGGACTGCGCGATGTGATAGCCGGCGCCCAGCGGGTCGGATTCCGGGTCGAGCAGGGTCAGGATGCGCTGGCGCTGATAATCATGCAGCTGTGACCACAGCACAGGCGCTGCGGCACCAATGGCTGCCAGTGCTCCCAGAATGTAGCGCCAGCGCAGGCCGCCTAGATAGAGCGCGAACCCGCCAGATGCCACGATCAGCAGCGAAGTGCCCAGGTCGGGCTGGATCATCACCAGCAAGGTCGGCACGCCAATCAGCCCCAGCGCCAGAACGACGGTATGCCACCGTGGCGGCAAGGGGTAATCGTGAAGGAAGCTCGCAATCATGACCGGCATGGCCAGTTTCATCAGTTCCGATGGCTGAAAGCGGACGACGCCAAAGTTGAGCCACCGCTGTGCGCCCTTGGCCTCGTCGCCGAGCAGCAGCGTAAAAGCACACAGGATCAGCGCCATGCCGTAGAGCCAGGGTGCGCCAGCACGGTATACCTCTGGCGGGGTATGAGCGGCGACCACCATCACTGCCATGCCGATGGCCAGACGTTGTGCCTGGTTGTACACCATGTCCATCGAATGGCCCGAGGCCGAATACAGCACGGTCAGGCCCAGTGCGCAGATGCTGAGCAGGAGCGCCAGCATGATCGGGTCAACGTGCACCGACTCGAAAGCGCGGCGGATACCGGGTTGGCTTTGCGAGCCGTCGCTGAATGGACTCATCGGCTTGATCCGGTTTCGGTAGGCGGGATTTCCGGCGGCGGGACGTCATACAGCACCTTGCCCAGCAGATACTGGTCCATCACCTTGCGAGCGATCGGCGCTGCAGAAGAACCGCCGTGACCCGCGTGTTCAGCAATCACGGCCACCGCTATCTTGGGATCTTCGATCGGGGCAAAGGCGATGAACAAGGCGTGGTCTCGCAGATGAAAGGGGGTTTCGGTCAGTTTGCGTGCGCGCAGCTCGTCCTGAGACATGCCCGCGACCTGCGCCGTTCCAGTCTTGCCAGCCGAGGTGTAGGGCGCGTCCTTGTAGACGTTATACGCCGTGCCGCGCCGTGCACCGGTGACCTGCGCCATGGCATTGATCACCGTTTCCCAGTCCTGGGTCTGGCGATGGGAAATCGCTTTCAGCGGCTCAGGGTCAGGGCGTCGCGTCCGGTTGTTGAGTGCGTCTTCGAGCGCATAGACCATGTGTGGCTTGAAGCCTCGGCCGCGCATCGCCATGCGGGCGGTAATCTGCGCCAGCTGCATCGGGGTTGTGGTCATGTATCCCTGACCGATGCCGACATTGAGCGTTTCACCGGGATACCAGATTTGCTGGCGGGTCCGCTGTTTCCACTCGCGCGACGGCAGAAGTCCGCCTTTTTCCAGCGGGAGGTCGATGTCCGTGGGATGCCCGAGACCGAACAGATCCATGAAACTGTGAATGCGCTCGATGCCAAGGGCCTCAGCGACCTTGTAGAAGTAGATGTCGCAGGACTGCGTTACAGCCCCGGCCATGCTCA
This sequence comes from uncultured Panacagrimonas sp., assembly GCA_963975245.1. Taxonomy (GTDB): domain Bacteria; phylum Pseudomonadota; class Gammaproteobacteria; order Nevskiales; family Nevskiaceae; genus Panacagrimonas. The sequence goes on from CAXBFJ010000010.1 coordinate 52,058, forward strand.
TCCAGCCATGGCCACTGCGTTTCCAGCAGCGGTAGCGCCGCTTGGAGTTGGCGACGCCCATGCTGCCGCTGCAGAACTCACTATGGCCGCGTTGCAGGGTGTCGTACTCCAGGCCTGCGAGCGCCATGAAGGGTTTGACCGTGGACCCCGGCGGATAGGCGCCCTGCAGGGCTCGGTTGTACAGCGGTCTGCTGCGGTCATCGAGCAAGGACTTGTAGGTCGCGTGATCGATGCCGCCGACAAACAATTGCGGATCAAACGTCGGCATGGAAACCAACGCAATGACTTCGCCATTGCGCGGGTCGATGGCGACGACAGCGCCGTCGAGTTCGCCCAATGCGTCCTGGGCCACTTGCTGCACCTTGGCGTCCAAGGTCAGTGTCAGGTTCTGTCCAGGGGCGCCCTGACGATAATCCAGTTCACGTAGCGGGCGTCCATAGGCATTGGCTTCGATGATCTTGGTGCCAGGCGTGCCGCGCAGGTCGTCTTCGTGCGAGCGCTCCACGCCCACCTTGCCGATCTGTGACAGGCCCTGATACGCCGTTGCATCAATCTGGTTGAGCTCCTGCTCGGTAATGCCTCCGACGTAACCGACGACATGGGCAGCGGTCGCGCCAAGCGGATAGCTTCGTGTGAGCTTGGCGCTGACATCGGCGCCGGGAAACTGATACCGGTTGAGCTGGAACTGTGCGACCTGCTGCTGTGTCAGGTTGCTACGCAGCGGAATAGCGCGATAACGCGGCGTTTTCCTGACCCGGTCCCGGAAGCGGGCAATGTCAGAATCGTCCAGTTCGGCCAGCGGGCGCAGCCGCTCCAGGAGCTGATCCATGTCCTTGACCTGCTCGGGAACAATTTCGATCACGAAGGCCGGGGTGTTTTCCGCAAGCAAGACGCCATTGCGATCCGTGATCAGCCCGCGAACCGGCGGCACGGCCGACAGGCGCATACGGTTTTCCTCAGCTCTGGTGAGGTAGTACTGACGATCCACGACCTGAAGTTTCACCATCCGAAAAGCGAGCAGGGAGGTCAGCGCAAGGCCGAGCGCCGCAGCAACCCAGATCCGGGTCATGAAGACGTGTTTCTCTCGCGGTGGGTCTTTTAGCTTTTCCAAGGAATCTGCGATGTTCGAGAAGCGATTCGGCGACGCCTAGTCCTTCTGTTGATGACGACTGAAACGGGCGAGTACGGAAAAAACCAGTGGCCAGAACAGTGCGCTGGTCAGGGCAGGCATCCAGCGTAGCCACGGATCGGCACTATGCCGGAACAGCTTGTCGATCACCGCCATGAGCAGGCAGTAGCCCAGCCAGGCCGGGATCAGGGCAATCGTCGACTGCCAGAGCGGAAACAGAATATAGACAGCGCGCACACGTGACACGCCGTAGACCAGCAGGATAAATGCGCTGGGGTGCTGGCCCAGCACGGTATTCAGGTGTGCATCCAGCACAATGCCGGCAAGGAAGGCGGCGAGCAGGCTGGGGACGCGCGGCTCAACCAGCGCCCAGAACACCAGCACTAAAGGCACCCAAAGCGGGCGCAATGAGGCCACCGAATCCGGCAGCGGCATCATCTGCAGGCAGAGTGCGATCAGCAGGCTGAGCCAGAAGCTGAGGTGGGGGGGGCGGTTCATGGCCCCGGCGCAGGGCGAGACGGCGTACTGGCGGGGGGCGCAAGTGGGGCGCCGGACTCGATGGCTTCGGCGGCAATGGCCTCGTCGGCCGTGATCTCGTCAATGACCGGCCGTTCGCTCCAGACCAGAAGGGCCTGACGTCCGCGACCCACTTCGGCGGCGGGAATGGCGAAGGCTTCCTTGAAGTGCCCGCCCGGCGTGCGCACGACCTTGGCGATTCGGCCTACGGGAAAGCCAGCCGGGAAGCGCCCGCCAAGCGATGAAGACACGATCAGGTCGCCAGGCTCGATTTCCGCGTTGGCGGGAAGAAAGGCGATACGCAGTCCCTGCCCGCTGCCCTGTCCCAGTGCGATCGCCTGCAGGCCAGTGCGGTTGACCTCTACCGGAATGCCGTGGTCGGGGTCGGTCACCAGCAGCGCGACCGAGGATCTCGAGTGCACCTGAATCACCTGACCTAGCACCCCATTGGCGTCCACCAGCGCCTGCCCCCGGTATACGCCGTCCTTCTCGCCCTTGTTGAGCGAAATCTGCTGGCGATAGGGGTCCTGATTGGCCGCCATGATGTCGACCAGTGCGACGTTGTCGATCAGTTTCTTCGAGGCGTCCAGCAATTTGCGGGTTCTCAGGTTTTCAGCGCGCAGTGCGGCATATCGCTGTAACTGGGCTTCGAGCTGCAACTGCCGGCTGCGTAGCCGTGTGTTCTCTTCCATCAGGCGTTTGCGAGACTGGAAATACTCGGACAAACCTGACAGGTGGGTCGGAATCTCACTGATCCAGACCAGCGGGCGGGTGGCCAGCGTTGCCCAATCGCGGGTTTCCTCCATTCCTTCGCCATCCAGCTCGGCTGCCATTAGGGCGCCGCAGGCAAACAGCAGTACCAGTGTGCGCAGGCCCAGGCCGGGGCCACGTGGAAACAGACGACGATGATTGCTGGCGCTCAATGAATTCAAAGAGTTGCCTCAGGCTCTGGGCGCGGCGTGTACGTCTGCGCGCATCGCCAGCTGAGGCGGGCATGACAAGCCGTCGCCGCGGGGCAACAGGGCGCTCAGTGCAGTCAATGTCAGCGCGTATTTCATATCTCTGGGCAGGCGGGCGGGCAGACAGCGCGGCACATGGGCCATGACGAAGAATGGGGCGCAGGTTAGACCGCCAAGGAGGGCCTAGCAATGCCAAAGATGCATTTTCCAGTGTCTGGTCAGTCGCTTGCAGACTGCACAAGCGACCCACGCTGATGCCATCAATGTGAATAAATATCGACTAAAGACACGAAGTCGATAAAAAACTTACTCCATTGAGTAGAAGTCACCCTGCCGGTCCAGCATGTCCAGCACCATGCCGCCGCCGCAGGCGACGCAGGTCAGGGGGTCTTCAGCGATGATCACGGGCAGGCCGGTTTCTTCCGAAATCAGCTTGTCCAGGTCGCGCAACAGAGCGCCGCCGCCCGTGAGCACAATGCCGCGTTCAGCAACATCTGACCCCAGTTCTGGCGGGGTGCGCTCCAGAGCCTGCTTCACCGCCTTGACGATACCGGCCAGCGGCTCCTGCAGGGCGTCCAGGATTTCGTTTGAATTCATGGTGAAGTTGCGCGGCACGCCAGCGGCCAGATGTCGGCCGACAACATCAATTTCCTGCACTTCGTGGCCAGGGAATGCGGTGCCGATTTCCTGCTTGATGCGTTCAGCCGTGGCTTCGCCAATCAGCATGTTGTACTGGCGGCGCACGTAGGAAACGATGGATTCATCGAATTTGTCGCCGCCAATGCGCACGGATTCGGCGTAGACAATGCCGTTCAGCGAAATTACGGCGACTTCGGAGGTGCCGCCGCCGATGTCGACCACCATGGAGCCGCGAGCGTCTCCGATGGGGATGCCGGCGCCGAGTGCTGCTGCAATGGGTTCTTCAATCACCCAGACCTTGCGCGCACCCGCGTTTTCAACAGATTCGCGGATCGCGCGGCGTTCCACCTGCGTGGACCCGTAAGGCACACAGACCACCACGCGGGTGATGGGGCGCATCATGCGGCCCTTCTGTACCTTGCGGATGAAATGCTGCAGCATTTTCTCGGTGACGGTGTAGTCGGCAATCACGCCATCACGCAGCGGGCGGATGGTGGAGATATTGGTGGGTGTACGCCCCAACATCTTCTTGGCCTCGATGCCGACGGCTTCGACTTTTTTGCTGCCGCGGACGTCGCTGCGGATGGCAACCACGGAAGGTTCGTTCAGGACGATGCCTTCATCGCGAACATAAACAAGGGTATTGGCTGTGCCGAGGTCGATCGAAAGATCATTGACGAACAAGCGGCGGACGGCGTCGATCATCTGGGGATGGTCTCGCAAAACTCTTCTTAAGGAGTGTTAATCGGGCTGCCCGGGGGCAGATTCGGGGCACAGCAGCCGCGGTACGCGGTACTATTGTGCGGCGCACATCTTATGGGGCCGGGGAGCGGAAGTCCAAGCCAGATTGCTACTCAATCTCTTGGCCCATCCGGCAGTTCCGGTCGCCGTATTTGCATCGAGCCGTTTCGCTGCCGATTCATTGCCCGCTGGACCGCTGGCTCATGAGATGCGATGCCGGGCACGAAGGCTGCTTTGCAGCATGAAAAGCCAAGAACACCGCAGAACGCCAACAAGGAATTGGATCACCCATGAGTTTGAATGCCGATCAGGTACGCCAGGTTGCTCGCCTAGCGCGACTGGAAGTCCGCGACGACGAAGTCGATCACTACGCAACTCAGCTTTCCCGCATCCTGGACATGGTGGATCAACTGGCTGCAGTTGATACAGGGGACACGCTGCCGATGGCCCATCCGCTATCCATGGTCCAGCGCTTGCGCGCGGACGAAGTCACCGAAACCGATCGCCGCGAGGTGTTCCAATCCAATGCACCGGCTGTGCAAGACGGCCTTTTCCTGGTGCCCAAGGTCATCGAGTAAATGAGAAGCGCGCTTCGAGCGGTATTGCCCGTTTCTCTCTCCCAGCCCATTTTTCCGACATGAGCATTCACGATCTCACTCTCAAGCAGATGGCTGAAGGACTGCGCCGCCGCCAGTTCTCAAGCCGCGAGCTGACCCAGCATTATCTGAAGCGCATCGAGCGCTTCGATTCTCAACTCAACAGCTACATCACGGTCACTGCGGATCGCGCGCTGGCGCAAGCTGACGCGGCGGACAGCAGAATCAAGTCCGGCAAGGCGGGTCCGCTGACCGGTATCCCGATCGCGCAGAAAGATATTTTCTGCACCGAGGGTGTTCGCACGACCTGCGGCAGCCGCATGCTGGAAAACTTTGTTTCGCCCTACGACGCGCATGTGGTTAGCCAGATGCATGGCGAAGGCGGCGCGGTCATGCTGGGGAAATCCAACATGGATGAGTTCGCCATGGGCTCCTCCAACGAGACCAGCTGGTTTGGCGCGGTCAAGAACCCATGGGACCTGACCCGCGTGCCGGGCGGCTCCAGTGGTGGTTCCGCTGCTTTGGTGGCAGCAGGCCTGGCGGTGGCGGCAACCGGCACGGATACCGGCGGCTCTATTCGCCAGCCGGCCGCACTCACCAACCTCACGGGCATCAAACCCACTTATGGACGGGTCTCGCGCTACGGCATGATTGCCTTTGCATCGAGTCTTGATCAGGGCGGCATCCTGGCGCGCAGTGCAGAAGATGCGGCCCTCCTGCTGCAAGGGATGTCGGGCTTTGATCGACGCGATTCCACTTCCGTGGAGCGTGAGGTCGAAAACTATTCCAGCCAGATCAATCGCTCGATCAAGGGTCTGCGTATTGGCCTGCCCAAAGAATACTTTGCCGAAGGCCTGAGCGATGGTGTGCGCCAGTGCGTGATGTCCGCGGCAAGGCAGCTGGTGGAACTGGGCGCCGAACTGGTGGATGTGAGCCTGCCCAACGCGATGTTGTCTGTGCCCACCTATTACGTGGTGGCACCGGCAGAAGCCTCAAGCAATCTTGCGCGCTATGACGGTGTTCGTTACGGCTATCGGGCCGAAAGTGCGCGCACGCTGGATGAGTTGTACACCCGCAGCCGCGGTGAAGGCTTTGGCCAGGAAGTGCAGCGGCGCATCATGATTGGTGCCTACGTACTCAGCCACGGCTACTACGATGCCTATTACCTGAAAGCGCAGAAAGTGCGAAAGCTGATCTATCAGGATTTTCGCAAGGCGTTCAGCCAGTGCGATGTGCTGCTGGGGCCGACGACGACCGAAGCCGCATTCAAGCTGAACGCGAAGACGGACGATCCGATTTCCATGTACCTGAATGACATCTACACCATTGCCGCCAATCTGGCCGGGCTGCCGGCTTTGAGCCTGCCCTGCGGGTTTGTCGATGCATCTGCGGCAAATGGCGACGTCAGTCAGGCGCGCGCCATGGCGCCGGGCGAACAGGCCGGCAAGGGTGCATTGCCAGTGGGGATGCAGCTGATTGGCAATTTCTTTGATGAGGCGCGTCTGCTGGGCGTAGCGCATCAGTATCAACAGGTCATGACCTGGCATCAGCGCATGCCGAGGGGTTTCGAATGAGCGCGGGGCATCAAGATTGGGAAGCGGTGATTGGGCTGGAGGTCCACTGCCAACTGCAAACCAAGACCAAGATTTTTTCGGGTGCGTCCACCGAATATGGTGCGGCAGCAAACTCGCAGGCCGACGCCGTAACCCTGGGCCTGCCCGGGGTGCTGCCGGTGCTCAATGGCGAGGCCCTTCAACTCGCCATCAAGTTCGGCCTGGCAGTGGATGCCAATATTGCTGAACGCTGTGTATTTGCCCGCAAGCATTATTTCTATCCTGACCTGCCCAAGGGTTACCAGATCTCCCAGTACGAATTGCCCATCGTTTCAGGCGGCTATCTGGATATAGAAGTTGATGCAGGCGGATCTGAAAAGAAGATCAAGCGCATCAACATCACTCGTGCGCACATGGAAGAGGACGCCGGCAAGTCGCTGCACGAAGCCTTTGACGATGCCACCGGAATTGACCTGAATCGTGCGGGTACCCCGCTGATCGAGATCGTGTCCGAGCCCGAACTCAGAAGTGCTGCTGAGGCCGTGGCCTATCTCAAGAAGTTGCATCAGCTGGTGGTCTACATTGGCATCTGCGATGGAAACATGCAGGAAGGCTCATTCCGTTGCGATGCCAACGTCTCGGTGCGCAAGCGTGGCAGCGAGAAACTCGGAACACGCACGGAAACCAAGAACGTCAATTCGTTCCGCTTTGTCGAGAAGGCCATCGAGTACGAAATCGAAAGGCAGATCGATGTCATCGAGTCCGGCGGCAGCGTGGTGCAGGAAACACGGCTGTTTGATCCGGGCACCGGCGAGACGCGGACGATGCGCAGCAAGGAAGATGCAAACGACTACCGCTATTTCCCTGACCCTGACCTGCTTCCGGTGGTCCTCGAGCACGGCGTTCTCGAAAAGATTCGCGCGAGCATGCCGGAGCTTCCCGAGGCCAAGGCTGCGCGCTTTATCATCGACTACGGATTGTCGCGTTACGACGCGCTGGTGCTGACGGATGAGTCGGTGCTGGCCGACTACTTCGAGACCTTGGTCAAGCACAGCGGCGCGGACGCCAAGACGTGCGCCAACTGGGTCACCGGCGATCTGGTCGGGGCGCTGAACAAAGCCGACCTGTCCATCCTTGCGTCACCCGTCGGGCCGGAGGCACTGGGCGGCCTGATCAAGCGGATTGCAGACAAGACCATTTCCGGAAAAATGGCCAAGGATGTGTTTGAGGCCATGATGGCGGGTGAAGGTGATGCCGACGCCATCATCAAGGCCAAGGGCCTGGTCCAGATTACCGACGACAGTGCGATCGAGGCCGTGGTTGACCAGATTATTGCAGACAGCCCCAAGCAGCTTGAGCAGTATCGATCCGGCAAGGACAAGTTGTTTGGCTACTTCGTGGGGCAGGTGATGAAGGCCACGCAGGGCAAGGCCAGTCCTGAGGCGGTCAATCGCCTGCTCAAGGACAAACTCGCCGGCTAATCCTGTTCAGATCAATCTCATGAATCGACTGACTACATTTGCCTTCGAGAATCACGTTGCCCACGGAGCGCTGGTGCAACTCAAAGTGGGCGTTGGTGATCTGCTCGGGCATCGCGATTATTCGCCTGCGATTCGCGAGTTGCTGGGGCAGGCCCTGGCGGCGATGCCTCTGTTTGCCACGCATATGAATTTTGAGGGGCGTATCAATCTGCAGTTTCAGGGGCTGCCTGAAACGCGCAGCATCGCCAAGGCGAAGACGGATTTGCTGGTTGCGCAGATCGATCATCACCTGCGTGTTCGTGCCATGGCCAAAGCCCCGTCTGATCTCGAGGGCAGTTTTGAGGAACTGCTCGAAGGCGGTGTGCTGGCCTTGATGATGGAGCCGCGCGGCAGTGAACGGCCTGCAAGCCAGGCGCTGGTTCTGATTGAAGGAGAAAAATTGCAGAACGCGCTCGAGCATTACTTCGAGCGATCAGAACAATTGCCCACGCTGATCCGGCTTGCCGTTCGCGGCGATGAAGTGGCGGGTTTCATGTTGCAGCGCATGCCGCTGGAGTCGGCTAAGGGTTCGCAGGAAGACTGGGAGCATCTGCGCATCCTCGCTACGACCGTCAAGGACGAAGAACTGCTCGGTGATGAGACGACGCATCTGCTCGGCAAGCTCTTCTCAGATGCGCCTGAGCTGCGTGTCTTCGAGTCGCGAGAGGTTAAGGTGGCCTGTAATTGTGATCGCGCCGGGATCTCCCGCCTGCTGATTTCGCTGGGACAGGACGAAGTCAAATCCATTATCGAAGAGCAGGGCAAAGTCTCCGTGACTTGCGAGTTCTGCGGCGTTGACTACGCATTCACCCAGGAAGAGACCATTGAACTCTTCGCTGCCTCAGACAGTGCGCCGCCCGATACGCGACACTGAGGCAGAGCTGCTGCGCGTCACTGTTTTGCGGTGTTCACCTGAATACTAATGAAACCGATGGCGGACTAAGCTGATTCTCAGCGCGCTCCCGCATGACGCGAGCGAGCGTGATCCGAAGGAGGCTCTGATGGGCGACATCTTTATCGTCGGTGTTGGCATGACGCCATTTGGCAAGCAGCCTGAAAAGTCATTCCGACAACTCACGGCCGCAGCAGTGGGCCAGGCTGTTGCAGACGCAGAGTGTTCAGGTGCGGACATCGAAGCGGTCTGGTTTGCCAACGTCGGGCAGGGCGTGCTCGAAGGGCAACATGCGGTTCGGGGTCAGATTGCGCTCAGTGCGGCGGGCATCGAAGGTATTCCAATTTTCAATGTTGAGAACGCCTGCGCCAGTGCCAGTACTGCCCTTTCACAGGCCGCGACCTGGTTGCGTTCCGGACAGGGCGATATTGCGCTCGCCGTCGGCTGCGAAAAAATGTGCGTCCCGGACAAGCAGGCTATTTTTGATCTGTTTGATGGGTGCTGGGATGTGCACAACGCGCAGGACAATTTTGCTGCCGTGCGGGATGTGGGTTCGGAACTGGTGCCTGAAGAGGCGCGCACGGCAGAGGCAGGTTCGGCTCGGTCTGTGTTCATGGACATCTACGGCGCGCTGGCACGCGACCATATGCAGCGCTTTGGAAGTACGCAGAGACAGATTGCACATGTCGCTGCCAAGAATCACTTTCACTCCACCTTCAATCCGCTGTCGCAGTTTCAGCAGGATATGAGTGTGGAAGAAGTGTTGGCAGCGCGTGGTGTGTCATGGCCCCTGACATTGCCCATGTGTTCGCCTGTCAGCGATGGTGCTGCGGCTGCAATCCTGTGTACGCGCTCTGCTTTGTCGCGCTTCAATCGCAAGCGAGCGGTCCGGGTGCTGGCCAGTGTCGTTGCGGCAGGACGCAAGCGCTCGATTGAGCAGTACGATCAGCATGTATGCCAACGTGCTGCTGTCCGCGCGTACGAGATCGCCGGTATCGGCCCCAATGACATCAGTGTTGCGGAAGTGCACGATGCCACCGCCTTTGCCGAAATTCTGCAGGTCGAGAACCTGTTGTTCTGCGAACGCGGAGCCGGCGGACACTTCGCGGAGTCCGGCGCCAGCAAGCTGGGCGGACGTTTGCCGGTCAACCCTTCGGGCGGACTGGAGTCCAAGGGGCATCCCATCGGTGCGACAGGGCTTGCCCAGATCTTCGAACTGGTTACGCAGTTGCGTTGTGAGGCAGGGGCGCGACAAGTGCAAAAGCCGCGCTTCGCGATTGCGGAAAATGGCGGCGGGTTCATGGGCGTTGAAGAAGCGGCTGCCTGCATTACGGTGCTGGGCGGTCCCGCCCACTGATGGCACGTTCTGCTGAAGAAGATCGCGTGCGTTCAGGCGGTGAGGCAGATGCACGTCCGCAGCCACCGGAAAAACCGCTGCCGGGAGATTGCTGTGACACCGGCTGCGAAGTCTGCGTGTTTGATGCCTACTCCGATGCTTTGATCGAGTATCAAAATGCGCTCGACGCCTGGAATAAGCGGCATCCGGAGAAGACGTGAGGATGTTCAGCGTCGCCGGCAGATCTGCCTACTGCTGCTCATAGGCCTGATTACGGATGGCGCGGACAAAGTAGTGCGCCATGATGAACAGCGAGACGAAGAAGGTTCCGGCTGGCAGCCAGAACGCGATGATGCCGGTCCAGGCAAAGACGCCCGTCTTGAAGAAGGGAATCATGCCCGCGGGGATGAAGATGATGGCGGCCCAGATCGTGAAATAGCCGAGCCAGCGAGGGATCAGCGGTTGCGGTTTGTCGTCCTGCAGAACGGCCATGCCAAATGCCAGATACTGGAAGATGAAGGGGGCGACCACCACGGTGAGAAACAGCCAGGCAAAGTCGTTGAGCATCTGAATAATCTCGGGACTGCTCTCGGATCTGAAGGCCGCCACCGTCCAGATCATGCACGGAAGCAGAAACACGGTGACGCCGAGGGTGCCGCTAATCAGCTGGCTCAGCGACAGCACTGGCGCCTTATTGCCCTCGATTCGGCGCATCAGCACATACATGATCGCGGTCCAGGGTCCGTAGAAGCCGGTCGCATACATCCCCAGCATCATGCCGGCCCTGATTTGCAGGTCGCCATCGGCATAGATGTTCGCAATGTCCTGGGCCGAGGCGGCCGGTGGATGGGGCGGGAGAAAGCCAGCTGTCAGGAAGAAGCCAAGTCCAAACAAGACGGCGAATGCCGGGCCGCACCAGGCACACAGAATCTGCGTTCGAATATTCATTCTCTTGATCCCCTTGTTCCGATCATGTCCCCTTCGCCTGTTTGTGCAATTTAAGTGCTACACGTCTGAGCCCTGATGAATATTGAACCAGAGTTGCTGTCCTGAGCCAGTCGGGCGGCCGCCGCGACTACTTGGCGCAGCTTCAGGACAGGGCCAAGTGCGCTGATTTTTCGCCTTGTCATCCACCGGTGTATTGACATCGACTACGTCCGGGAAGAATATGATGGTCATCATATGTAAGAGGCAAACATGCCAGCTGCCATCTCGCGAAAACAGGCGACTCATGAGCGTATTGTGTCCAAGGCGGCACAGGCGATACGCCGTGGCGGCTATCAGGGTGTGGCGGTGGCAGACATCATGCGTTCTGCCGGCCTGACACATGGCGGCTTTTATGCTCACTTTCCGAATCGGGACGGGTTGCTGATCGAGGCCGTTGAGCACGCGGGCGACCAGAGCGTCCAAGTTCTGACCAGCGCAATTGCAAAGCGAGTCTCAGCGGGAAAGTCTCGATTTGAAGCGTTGATAAGCGTCTATCTGTCTGAGCGACACGTGCAGAACATCGAAAATGGTTGCCCAATCGCTGCTTTGCTCAGCGATCTGCCTCGCCAGTCTGAAGCAGTGCAGATTGTCTCCAAGCACCGGGTTGCGGCCTACATTGAGCTGGTTCGGTCCTGCCTGCCAACCGGGAGCAAGCCAGAGCTTGCAGAGGATATTGCGAGTGCCATGGTCGGTGCGCTGCAACTGGCACGCGCGATGCCTTCACAGGCACGAGCCAGCGCATTTCTGGCGGCACGGCGACAGCACCTGACAGAACGCTATTCTCAATTCCAAGCCTGAGAGCGAATCAAATTTCCGTATCACAACTTAAAAATATGATGAGCATCATATTGAAAGCGAAGAAGAAATCATGACAAAAGACAGGCAGTGTTTGGCTGGCGCCAATATAGAGCAGGCCATCCGCCAAGACGATTCTGGAAACATGCGGCCATGGCGTAACGTCTGCGGGTGCCTGCACGAGCCGCTGTCCTGCATTGCTGGACACGACCGATGACTGCTCCGGCATCAGATGCGGTACGTGTCGCACTGGTTATCGGTGCCGGCGAAGGCAATGGTGCTGCTATCGCAAAGCGTTTCGCGCGCGAGGGCTACATCAGCTGTGTTGCACGGCGCAATGACGATCAACTGACACCATTGGTGTCACAGATCGAGGCTGAGGGAGGCAAGGCGCTGGCCTTCGGTCTGGATGCACGAAAGGAAGATGCAGTCTGCGCCCTTGTAGAGCGTATCGAGCGGGAGGTCGGACCAATCGAGGTCCTGGTGTTCAACGTTGGGGCCAACGTTCCCAGCCCGATCCTTGACCAATCCGCGCGAAAGTATTTCAAGATCTGGGAAATGGCGTGCTTCTCAGGCTTTTTGTGCGCGCGAGAAGTTGCCAGGCAAATGGTGCGGCGCGAACGTGGCACCATTTTATTCACCGGAGCCACTGCGAGCGTCCGCGGTGCGGCGAATTTCGCCGCCTTCGCTGGCGCCAAGGCTGCCTTGCGGGCGCTCGCCCAAAGCATGGCGCGCGAATTGGGCCCAAGGAATATCCATGTGGCTCACGTCGTGGTCGACGGCGCGGTGGATACCGACTTCATCCGGACCAACATGACTGCGTTCTATGAACAGCGCATGCCCATGGATGGCATTCTCAAGCCCGACCATGTCGCCGAAAACTATTGGCAGCTTCACTGCCAACCGCGCGATGCATGGACTTTCGAAATGGACCTGCGCCCTTACATGGAAACCTGGTGAATAGAGATGAGCAAGCAGATCGAGTTCTATTTTGATATTGGCAGCCCGGCGGCCTACTTGGCATCGACACAGCTGCCGCTGATTGCGAGGCAAACCGGCGCACAGATACTGTACAGGCCGATGCTGCTCGGCGGCGTGTTTGCAGCAACAAAGAATGCATCCCCGGTCAGCATCCCGGCCAAGGGTGCCTACATGCTCAGAGATCTGAATCGATTTGCTTCGAAGTACGGAGTCCCGCTCAATTTCAGCCCCCATTTTCCAATCAACACCCTGATGCTGATGCGCCTTCTCAGCGGAGTTCAGTCGCAGAAGCCTGAACGCTTTCTGCCATTGCTGACGCAAATTCTTGACGCCATGTGGGTGCAGGCTCTGAATCTCGCGGATCAGGAAGTGCTCGCCAATATCCTGGATCAAGGCGAGATGGAGGCGACTGAGGCGATGTCGCTTGTGCAGGACGAATCGGTCAAGGCAAGGCTGAAGGAGCAAACTTCCGAGGCGGTGGCGCGCGGCGTATTTGGAGCTCCGACTTTCTTCGTAGGTTCGGAAATGTTCTGGGGTCAGGACCGGCTCGATTTCGTCCGTGCAGCGGTGGAGACCAGCTCATGAGCCATCAGGCTAATTCTGTGGCACCCGAAACGCACCCTTTCGATGCAGCCATCCAGCTTGAAAAAAGCGACGACGGTCATCTCATTGGGCACATACATGCAGGCTATGCAAATTTTGTCGGTCCGTTCGGGGGTGTCATTACGGCGACACTTCTGAATGCCGTCATGCAGCACCCTGATCGCATCGGCGAACCTCTTTCGCTGACCGTGAACTTTGCCGCGCCCATTGCTGACGAAGCCTTTGAAGTGCGCACGAGGATTGTGCGTACAGGAGGGTCGACGCAACACTGGATTGTCGAGCTGATCCAGCGTGAAGTGACAGCATGCTCGGCTACGGCGGTCTTTGCTGTTCGCAGAAAAACCTGGTCGTCGGTTGAGGCGCAACCGCCGGGCATTGCACCCGCCCAGGCTTTGGATGAACTGGATTCGCGCGGCTTTCCCGCCTGGGTTGCCCAGTACCAGATGCATATCAGCGAAGGGGACATCAAGTTTGGCAGCGCGCCGCGTGAGCGGTCCCACTCCGCTCTGTGGATCCGTGACCGTCAGCCTCGAACGCTGGATTTTCTGTCCCTGGCGTCGATGAGTGATGCCTTCTTCCCGCGCTTGTTTGTACGTCGCCAGCGGGTGTCTGCAATCGGCACGGTATCAATGACGACGTTCTTTCATGCAACGGCCCAGTCGCTGGCGGCGCATGGCGCAGCACCCTTGCTGGCGGCTGCCCGGGGACGGTGCTTCCATGATGGCTTTTTTGATCAGTCCGGAGAATTGTGGGATGGCAAGGGGCAGCTCTTGGCCAGCACGCATCAGATCGTTTATTACAAGGACTGACGCAGAAACTGAAGTGGCGACGAAAGCTGGATGACTGACCCGGATCAAACCGGTCATACGAGGAGAGGATACAAATGACACAAGCAACAGCAGTAGTGTTTGGGGTAGGCGACGTCAATGGAGTGGGCGGCGCGGCCTGTTTGCGGTTCGCACGCGAGGGCTATCACGTGCTGGTGGCAGGCCGCACACCTGCGAAGATCGAAAAAGTGGTCGAGGCTGTTCGTGAGGCTGGAAAAGGGAGCGCCGAGGCAGTGCCGACCGATGTGACTGACGAGGCGCAGGTTATTGCCGCGTTCGACCGCGCGATGAATCCGGGGCAAGGGCGAGCGCCGGCGGATGTCGTGATTTCCAATGCTGGAAACAACGCCATCATTGATTTCACCACGCTCAGCGCTGCGCAGTTCGAGGACTTCTGGCGCGTGGGTTGCTACTCGGGTTTTCTGGTGGGGCGCGAAGCGGCAAGACGCCTGCTGCCATTGGGGCGGGGCACGGTCATCTTCACCGGCGCATCCGGCAGCTTGCGAGGCAAGCCTGGTTTTGCGCACTTCGCGTCGGCCAAGGCGGGGCTGCGCATGATTGCGCAGAGCATGGCACGCGAGTACGGCCCAAAGGGATTGCACGTGGCCCATGTCATCGTCGATGGCGGCATCGACGGCGCGCGACTGCGCGGCGTGCTGCCGCAGATGGTTGAGCGTCTGGGTCCTGAAGGCCTGCTTGATCCGCAGGCCATTGTTGAAAACTACTGGATGCTGCACCAGCAGCCGCGGTCGGCCTGGTCACATGAGATTGATCTGCGACCCTTCAAGGAAAACTGGTAGCCGCGACCGTCTCAGGCAGATTCAGCGTGCCAGCGAGACGCTCATGTTTTCGGTGTTGAGTTGCACGCTTGCTGACTTCGCCACTTTCATCAGGCGAGCGACTTGTGCCAGCTCCGGGGAAGACAGCAACGGGTAGCTGGTCTTGATCGGGCCCGCGGCGCGCATCTTTTCAATATCCGACTGTGGCACCAGCGCGCGCAGAATCAGCTCGTCATCGTCGTCGGTGCCGTAGCGTTTGCGCAGATCCTCGATGCTGGGTTGCTCCGGTGGTTCGGCCACAATCTGCCGCGCACGCGGTGCAGCCATGATCTGGTCGCGCACGTTCTCGTCGATGGGGGCAACGGTCTCGCCGTAGTGGCCGGCTGCGTACTGAATGACTTCGTCTGGCACGGTCCCGTAACGCTTGCCGGTCACGATATTCAATACCGCCTGAATGCCTACCAGCTGCGAAAAAGGCGTGGCCATTCCGGGGTAGCCCAGCTCTTTGCGCACCACCGCAGTTTCCCTGAAGACCGCTTCAAGCTTGTCGGTCATGTTGTGTTGTGCCAACTGTGCCTTGAGCGTTCCGGTCATGCCGCCCGGAACCTGGTGGCGGATGGCCAGCACGTCGTATTCATTGTGCTGATTCACCAGAAACCCTGCCGCTTTGCCCACTTTTTCAAAATGCTCCGCCACTGGCGCGAAGAATTTTTTGTCCAGCGAATGGGTGTGGCCGAGCAGCTCCAGGTTATGCGCCATGATCTCCGTGGATGGCACGGAAGGACCATTGGCCATGGGCCGACTGGCGGTGTGCAGGATGCTCACGCCCAGTTCGACCGCATCGAGATAGGCCTTGGCGGACTGGCCCAGGATATTGTTGGAATGAAACTCGATGGGTTTGCCGCGCGCATTTTTTTTGATGGCTGGAATCAGGGTTTTCATGCGCTCTTTTTCCAGCACTCCCGCGGTGTCGTAGAGCAGTAGCGTGTCGATATCCGGCGACGCGGAGAGTTTGTCAGCTTTGTCGGCGTAGTAGTCGTCGGTGTGAACCGGTGACAGGGCAAACATGATGCTGCCCGCGACCTCGCTGCCAAATTCCTTGGCGACCTTGGCCAGACGATGCATCTTGTCGATGTTGAACAGCACATCGTAGATCCAGAAACTGCGGCAGCCGTGGCGATTGAGTTGTCGCATCCAGGCATCCATTAATGCATCGGGCGTCACCCCGAACGTCACGCTGGCATTGCTGCGCATGCCGCCCCGGACGCGTGTGCGCGGCATGGCCTGTGTCATCAGATCCAGACCGGCCCAGGGGTCTTCGCGACAAGTGCGGATCATCACCTCGAACATTGAAGACCCGGTGAGATCAATGACGCGAAACCCGGTCTGGTCGAGCAGCGGTGCGACGGGCAGTGCCATGCCCGCTTGCATGCGCATGCCCCACAGACTCTGCTGGCCGTCTCGAAGGGTTTCGTCAAGAAATTCTATGTGAGCCATGAAGGTATGCCGAAAGGTTCAGGGTGGTCAGGAGTGCGTCGCAACAGGGGGGGCAGGAAAGGCCGGGGTTCTTCGCGGGATATCAGTCAGGCTCGATGTAGAGCAGCACCTGGTCGTATTCCACCAACTCCGCGTCGCGCGCCCGCACTTCGCGCACAATGCCGCGCGTGCCGGCGTTCACGGTGGTGAAGAGTTTCATGACCTCGATCAGGCAGACTTCCGAGGCTGCGTCTACGTGCTGACCGACCTCGACATAAGGCGGAGCGCCCGGTTTGGGCGCGCGGTAGAAAGTACCCAGATTAGGTGCGCGCAGGGCAACCCAGTGATCAGGTACCTTGTTGGCACTGGCTGCCGGAGGATCGGCAACAGCGACCGGCGCCGCCGTAGCGGATTCCACTCTTCGGGCTGCCGGTGGCCGTTCGGCCTGCGAGATTCGGCCCCCTTCATCTTTTGAGAGATAAAGTCCGAAGCCTTCCATCTTCAGGTCAAGCTCTTTCCAGTCGGAGGCTTCGAAGAGCTCGATCAAGGATTCAATGTCGCGTTCGCTGGGTTTATTCACGAGGTGATGGACTCCCTTGTCCGTAGACAACCAGACCTACTCGGATCGCTCACGGCCCATCAGCCGTAGCAATTCTTCATGTAGCTCAAACCACACCGTGTGATAGCTCTCGCTGCGTGCGTCACTGACCCACTGGGTTTCGCCGGCTTCGGCCTTTTCCAGTGCAGCCAGCAGTTTGTCCTGATAGGTGTGCAGGCGGGGCAAGCCCTTGCAAAGCCGGCTCAGAATGCTGTCAGCGCGCTCGTGCAATTCGCCCAGCCGGTCGACCACGCTCGCGTCATAGGCTTTGTCGGAGTGATCGTTGGGCACGCGCTGGCCGCCAATGCTCATGGTCTGCCAGTCGGTGATCAGCGTCTTGAGTTCCACATTGATCTTCTCGAAAGCTTCATAGGCCGCTGAGAAGGCATCGTTGTTTCGCAATGCGTCGTAGTAGCGCGAGTATTCGCCGTCCAGCGCCATGCGCGCAGTGGGCGAAAGCATGTAGCCACCTTTGGCATGCACGGCGCGGCCACGCGCGACGGCATCGTCCAGCAGGGTCTGTACGCGCTCTAGCGGAACATCAATGACGGACGATACCGCCTCGGCATTGGCGTGCTTCTTGATGGCCAGGCCATGTAGCACCAGGTGCGTGTCCTGCATGATCTCTCCTCGGGGTTATGAGTTTGTTTGTTTGATGATGCGTTCGCGCACCGCGCGCCGCAGAATCTTGTTGGCCGCGGACTTGGGGAGCTCCGGCCATATCTCGATGCCACGAGGGCATTGATGTCCGCCCAGGCGCGTACGAGCAAAAGCCAGGACCGCTTCGCCTTCAACGCCTTCGCGCGCAGCGATCACGGCATGAACGCGATCCCCCCATTTTTCGTCAGGCAGGCCGATCACGGCAGATTCGATCACGCCGGGGTAGGCCTGCAGCACATCCTCAATTTCACGCGGATAAACATTGAATCCGCCTGATATCAGCATGTCGTTCTTGCGATCCAGAATGTAGAAGAAGCCGTCTTCGTCCATGCGGCCGACGTCGCCGGTATGCAGCCATCCGTTGCGGAAAGCCTTTTCGGTGGCTTCGGGGCGGTTCCAGTAATGCGACATCAGCTGTGGGCCGCGGCAGACGATCTCCCCAATTTCACCGGGCGGCAGTGGCTGGTCATCGTCATCGAAAACCGCGACTTCAACGAAGCTGTAGGGGCGGCCGCATGAGCCCACGCGATCATGGTCTTCCGCAGCAAGGTAGGTGATGACCATTGGGCTTTCAGCCTGGCCATAGGTCTGCGCAAAAATGCGCCCAAACCGTTGCTCTGCCCGCGACAGCACATTGGGCGAGATGGGCGACGCGCCGTAGCTGATCGAACGCAGGTTCAGATGCTGATCCTCGCTCGTGTCCTGTTCGAGGATCATCGCCAGCATGGTCGGGACAAGAAACGAATGCGTGGCCTGTTCGGTAGCCGCCAGCGTGAGGAAACGCGCCGGGTCGAACTTGCTCATCACCAGGGAGCGTACCCCGCGTGACAGGCAGGGCAGGAAGAAGGCCCCGGAGGCGTGCGATATCGGCGCGGCATGAAGAAAGGTTTCACCTTGTTTGAGGTCGGGGACCAGATCCATCAGGAAGGCGGACATTTCAGCCAGTTCGCCTCGTGTGGTCAGGGTGACGGCCTTGGAACGTCCCGTTGTTCCGCCCGTGAATCCAAGCCGGTAGGGCTCATCCAGAGCGCGATCAATGGCGCAGGCCTGCTGTCTTCCGTGCCGGGTGAGTTCTTCGAGTTGCTCTGCACTGATCTCGATTTCACAACCGAGTCCGGCGCTTGAAAGATTATGGATGAGCGCCCGCGCACCAGATTCGCCGAGCTTGTAGCGATGGCTATCCATGGTCTCCCGCGTGTTGAGCCCCACACGGACGAGGCCGGATTTGGCCAGCGCGTAATACGCCACAAGGCAATCAATGCCGTTGGGGAGCAGGACGCCAACCCGGTCTGCCGGCTTCAGGCCCAGATCAAGAAGCGCGTTGCCGAGTTGATCCGTCAATGCATCGAACTCACGAAAGCTGAGCGTGCGTGGGCCTTCGGTCAGGCAGGGGGCATCACCAAAATGAAGTGCTGCGCGTCGTATGAGGGCACCGATCTGCATGGTTGTTCCAGCTGTTGACCTGAAAAGAGTTGAGGTCGGGGGGCGCAGTATAAATATAGATTGTCCTACAAAATCAAATTGACGGCCTGGGCCAGCCATACCCTTGC
Source organism: uncultured Panacagrimonas sp. (assembly GCA_963975245.1). GTDB lineage: Bacteria > Pseudomonadota > Gammaproteobacteria > Nevskiales > Nevskiaceae > Panacagrimonas. Next base: position 71,195 of record CAXBFJ010000010.1, read on the forward strand.
TCTTTGTCGGTCTGCGAAGCTTTCTGGAACTGTCGGGGCGACTGACCGGTCCAGCGTCCGAATGCGCGGGTAAAGGCGCTTTGCTCCGAGTAACCCAGTAACAAGGCCACTTCCGCAATGCTGATGCCGGGCGTTTTCAGATATTCCTCAGCAAGCCGGCGGCGCGCGTCATCTCGCAGCGCGCGAAAATTCTGGCCGCACGGTGCGAGTCTGCGATGCAAGGTGCGCGATGACATATTCAGTTTTTTCGCGGTGCGCTCCAGAGAGATGTCTCCCTCACGCGACAGCGCGGCAACCGTGCGCCGAACCTGATGTTCTAGATCATCATTTTCCGGCAGGCTTCCCATCAGGGTCCGAGCCTGATTTTCCAGCATGGCGAGCAGGCCGGCGTCGGGTTTACGCAGCGGTAGCTGGAGCATGGACGAGGGCAGACTCACGCGCGTTGCCTCCTGATCAAACAGCACCTCTCCACCGAAGTAAGCTCGATACGGCGCAATATCGTGCGGCGCCGGATTCACAAAGTGCACACGTTTGATTGCTGCGGTGCTGCCGGTCAGATTGCGGGCAAATTGAGCCAGCGCCGTGATCGCCGTTTCATCGACGAGGCGACCGGGGCGGCCTGATTCGGTTCCCCATTCCAGGGTGATATCACTGCCCTGTACATGCACGTGCATGGGGCTGACATCGTAGACCAGGCGCTGGTACTGGTAGAGGCGCTCCAACGCGGCGCCCAGCGTTTTGCAGGACAACAGCACATAGCCCATCAGTCCAAAGTGCTGCGGGCCAATGGCCTGTCCGAGCGTCAGGCCAAGCTCAGGGTCGGCCAGACGCGCAGCGGCCCGCTCCAGCAAACGGCGCCAGCGCGTCACAGGATAGCGGCCAGGGTCTGCGCCTCCGGCGTCGGGTGCGGCTTCGCCGAGCACCTGCTCAGCGTTGATATTGCGGGCGTGCAGAAAGTCGTACAGCAAGTGGACGTAGCTTGCTGGCACGGCACCGCGAAGGGCGGGTGTGGCCTTGATCAACTGGACAGGCATGGCGAGAAGTGTCAAAAACTTGTCGTTATTGGTCAATCCCCCAGACCGAATCCAGCACAGGATGGGGCATCACCGCAGGACAGGACGGCAGATCATGGATGCATTGGTGCAAACCGCGACGCAGTGGCTGGGGCCGGACGTCGACTGGAAGCAGGTGCTGCTGATTGGCATGTCGCCCATTTTTGTCCTCGCGTTTGCCATCGAGTGGCAGGTGATGAAAGGACGCGGCCAGCGGGATCAGTTTGAGTGGCGCGACATCGTGGCCAATTTGTCACTGGGTGCGAGCTATCAGGTCTTCGAGTTGATCGCGCACTTGCTGATTACCGGCGTGGCGACGCTGTGGATCTACCAGCACCGTCTGTTCGATGTGCCGGTCAATGCATGGACGATTCTTCCGATCTTCATCGGCGTGGAGTTCTGCTACTACTGGTTTCATCGAACCAGCCATCGAGTGCGCTGGTTCTGGACCGCGCACGTGGTGCATCACAGCAGCGAGCGCATGAATTTCACCACCGCCATGCGCCAGAGCTTGCTGTACTCGATCACGGGCTGGTGGCTGTTTTTCTGTCCGCTGATCTATCTGGGCGTGCCGCCGGCAGTCGTGTTTTTTCTCTACGCCGTGGATCTGAGTTACCAGTACTTTGTGCACACTGAATCCATCGGCAAGTTGCCCCGCTGGTATGAGTACATTTTTGATACGCCCTCAAACCATCGCGTGCACCACGGGCGCAATCCCCAGTACATCGACAAGAATTACGGTGGCGTATTGATCATCTTTGACCGTTGGTTTGGCACCTACGAGGCAGAGGATGAGAAGGTCGAGTACGGCATTGCCACGCGCCAGCCCAAGAGCCACAACTTCTTGTGGCTGAATGTGCACGAGTTCATCGACATGTGGCGCGACGTGTTCCGTAAGGGCCCGCTCTTGCAGCGACTACGGCATATCGTGATGCCGCCCGAATGGGATCGCCCCACTGCTCGCGCCCCAGAAACGGCGCAGAGGCCTCCCGTCGGTAAGCAAAGCTGAGCAAGCCTTCGGATTGGGCTTGGTGCTTATCGCGCGGTGGTGCCGCCGTCCGCCACAAGTGACGTGCCATTGCAGTAGCTCGACTCGTCGCTACCCAGGTACAGGCAGGCATAGGCCATTTCTTCTGGCGTGCCCGCGCGCTTCATCGGGGTGATCATGTCGCCGGTGGCCGGGTCATCAAACAGGTGCAGGACGCTCTGGACCATGCCGGTTGCCACAAAACCCGGACACAGACAGTTGGAGCGGATGCCGTCCTTGACGTAGGCCACCGCCAGCGAGCGTGTGTAGTTGATGATGGCGCCCTTTGACGCTGTGTAGGCGTGGGCATCGGGAACGCCGATCATGCCGTAGATGCTCGCCACGTTGACGATGGCGCCAGCGCTCTGTTTCTGCATCTGGGGAATGACCTGGCGGCACATGTAGAAAATGGAATCCAGATTGATGCCCATGACCTCGCGCCATTTTTCAGGCTCACAGGTGGTCGTTTCGTTCATCGAGCCCGGACTTTTCTCTGCCCAGCTATATCCCACGCCAGCCGCATTAATCAGGATATCGACGCGGCCGAATGCTTTCATATGTGCGGCAAAAGCGGCTTCCGTGCCCTCTGGCTGAGACAGATCTGCCGCTGCATAGGCAGCGTCGCCGCCGTCCGATTTGATGGCTGCGACGACGGACTCAAGCTTGGAGGCTGTCTTGGATACGCAGAAAACCTTCGCGCCTTCGCGTGCCATCATCAGCGCTGTCGCCTTGCCAATGCCGTCTCCGGCGCCTGTGACCAAAGCGACTTTTCCCGATACACGACCCATTCCTGATCTCCTTGCTTAAGCGAAAGGCCATTGGCAGAGATTCTCTGCGTGCCTATTTTGTTGTTTGTCGATCGTAGGACAATAATGTTGGGACAACAATACGCATCCGCCCCCCTGATGAAGACAAAGAATCCCGTTCGAATCGTGACGACACCTGCCGCAGGTAATGGCGGTATGCATGGCATCAGTACGCCGGATCAGGTGGTCACGGCGGTCAAACGTCGTGTTCTGCAGGGAAAGCTTGTCCCGGGTCAGCGTCTGGTGGAGGCGGAGCTCACGAGAGAATTTGATGTCAGTCGCGGGCCGGTTCGAGAAGCGCTGAAGCGCCTAGCAGCCGAAGGCGTGATTACTTTGAGTCGTCATCGAGGTGCCTTCGTGCGCGTTCTGACCCGCCGCGAAGCAACAGAGTTGCTGCATGTTGTGCAGGCGCTGATTGGCCTGGCGGTGCGAGATGCAAGCCTGAAGCTGGACAGGGGACGCAATCTGGCGCGACTGGACAGCGCCTACGAGAAACTGGCGCGCCATGCGCCCAGTAGCGAGCGCGCCACCCAATCCACGGACCGTAATCGTTTCTACGACACCATCCTGGAGATCGCGGATAACCTTGAGTTGCAACGGCTGTATCCCGTCGTGCCTACGCAGATTCTCCGTATGCAAGTGCACCCCCACCTTTCAGGCGGGGATAAGGCGCGACAGTTCTCTGACTATCAGCATCTGTATCGCGCCATGAGGGCGGGCGACAGCGTCAGAGCTCAACGAGTGGTGACGCTTCATACACGCCGAAGCAGAATGGAGATTCGCAAACTGCCCGATGCAGCGTTTGAGATTACCTGACTAGAAACAGACAAATTTAGGAGAGCAAATCTTGGCTACAGAGATCAGCGCAGAATTCAATTACGCCCCCAACTACATCGACGTATTGGGTTCAAAAATGCATTACATCGAATCTGGCCCTGCGGATGGTCCGGTCGTCGTTTTCCAGCATGGCAATCCCACATCAAGCTACCTGTGGCGCAACATTATTCCGCATGTCGCTGCGGTGGGCGCTCGCTGCATTGCCGCGGACCTGATGGGTTTTGGCAAATCGGACAAACCAGATATCGAGTACACCTTCGCCGATCACGCGCGCTACTTCGATGCCTTCATCAAGGCGATGGATTTTCAGGGAAAGATCACCCTGGTGATTCACGACTGGGGTTCGGCGCTGGGCCTGGACTGGGCGCGCAAGAACGAAGATCGCGTCAACGGCATCGCCATGATGGAATTTATCTCGCCCGTGAAATGGTCGGATTGGCCAGACAATCTGGTCCCGGTATTCCAGGGCTTTCGTAGCGCCGGAACGGGCGAGGAGATGGTCATCGAGCAAAACATGTTCATCGAAAAAGTGCTGCCGGGCGCGGTTGCGCGGGGGCTCACGGAACCAGAAATGGACCACTATCGTGCGCCTTTCCTGAACAAGGAAACCCGCAAGCCGATGCTGGTATTCCCACGGCAACTGCCCATAGATGGCGAGCCTGCCGATGTGGCCGCTGCAGGTGAAAAGTACATGCAGTGGCTGGATCAGACCCCGGTACCGAAGCTTCTTTTCTGGGGGACCCCCGGCATTCTGGTGACGCCGGAAATGGCTGCGCGTCATGCCAGAGTCATGCCGAACATGACGGCAGTGGATATCGGGCCCGGCGCACATTACGTGCAGGAAGATGCGCCTGAGCTGATCGGCAGAAAGATCGCCGAGTGGTTGCCCGGCTAGGCCGCATCGGCATTTGCATGCACCAGAAACTGCGTTGAAGTATCCACATCAGCGCTTTCTGATCATCCTGTCCGTCATATACGGATTGGTCTGGCTGATGCTTGCGCTAGCGCCTTACGATCGCAGTGACTGGGCTCTGGAGAATGTCCTGGTGCTTGGTTTTGTCGTCGGCATTGCGGCAAGTTATCGGCACTTCACGTTCTCACGCGTCTCCTACACCTTGATCTTCCTGTTCCTGTGTCTGCACGCGGTGGGCGCGCACTACACCTACTCTGAAGTGCCGTACAACGACTGGTGGCGAGCAGTGACGGGGCAAAGCTTCAACGACATGCTGGGCTGGGAGCGCAATCATTTCGATCGACTGGTGCACTTCAGTTACGGACTTCTCTTTGCCTATCCCTTGCGTGAAGTTTTTTTGCGGATCGCGCAAGCACGCGGCTTCTGGGGTTATTTTCTGCCCCTGGATTTTACGCTGGCCACATCGGCGGTCTTCGAGTTGTTTGAGTGGGGCGCGGCGGCCTTGTTTGGAGGCGATCTGGGTGTTGCCTATCTCGGCACGCAGGGCGATGTCTGGGATGCCCACAAGGACATGTTGTTGGCGGGTTGTGGTGCGACACTGGCGATGCTGATTACCGCAGCCATCAATGCCTATCTGCAACGAGACTTCGCTCGAGAGTGGAGTGATAGTCTCGGCGTCAAGGATGTCCGGCCGCTGGGCGAAGACGAGATCGCGCGCCTGATTGAGCAGCGTCGAGAAGCAGGGCAATCGAAATTATGAACTCGACGCCAACCATGTTCACTGCCAATGCCAGACGCAGGGCAGGACATCAATCCTGCCCTGCGTCTGGCATGGCCCGCAATCTGTTTGGCGACGCACCAAGGAAATCATCAGATGTTTGAATTCAATGAAAGAGTGCTTCAAACCCGTGAACGTCTTGAGGACTTCATGGCGGAGCACGTTTATCCTAACGAGCGCCGTTATTTCCGTGAGTCCGAGGTGCTTGGACCCTGGGCGGTGCAGCCTGTCGTCGAGGTCCTCAAGCAGCGGGCGCGGGATGCGGGCCTGTGGAATCTCTTCTACGCCGAAGACGGTGGTTTCAATAACCTGGACTATGCCCCGCTGTGTGAGGTGATGGGGCGCTCCATGCTGGCCCCGGAAGTGTTTAATTGTTCGGCGCCGGATACCGGCAACATGGAAACTATTGCGCGCTATGGCACACCAGCGCAGAAGGCGCGCTGGCTCGAGCCGCTGCTTGCGGGCGAAATACGCTCGGCTTTTGCGATGACCGAGCCTGAGGTGGCCTCGTCAGATGCCACCAACATTGGCAGCGTGATCCAGCGTGATGGCGATGACTACGTCATCAATGGGCGCAAGTGGTACACCACCGGCGCCACCGACCCCCGCTGCAAAGTCTTCATTTTCATGGGCAAGACCGACCCGGACGCCACCGATCGTCATCGCCAGCAATCCATGATCCTGGTGCCCAAGGACACGCCCGGGGTGCGCGTGCTGCGACCGCTGCCGGTATTCGGGTTCTATGGTGCGCCGGATCGTGCTTCTGAAGTTCTGTTCGAGAATGTGCGAGTTCCGGCAGACAATATGCTGCTTGGGGAAGGGCGTGGATTTGAGATTGCGCAAGGCCGCCTTGGGCCGGGGCGGATCCACCACTGCATGAGACTGATTGGCATGTGCGAGCGCGTGCTGGAGCGCATGTGTCGTCGCGCTGAGCAGCGCACCACATTTGGCCGAGAGGTTTCGCGTCAGACCGTGACATTGGAACGCGTGGCAGAAGCGCGCTGCATGATTGAGCAGATTCGCCTGCTGACCTTGAAGGCGGCATGGATGATGGACACCGTGGGCAACAAGGTGGCCAAGTCCGAAATCGCAATGATCAAGATCACAGCGCCCAGAGTTGCTTGCCAGATTATTGATTGGGCGATGCAGGCTTTCGGTGGCGGTGGAACCGGCAACGATTATTTTCTGCCAGCAGCCTATGCGATGGCGCGTGCACTGCGCCTTGCTGATGGCCCGGATGAGGTGCATCGCAATCAGTTGGGGCGCATGGAGATTTCAAAGCATGCCGCAACAGACCCGCATCGGAGCGGCTGCGCGGCCGACGTCATGTCACTGGACGCGGTCGAGCGAGAATTTGAGCACCATCGTCCGGGCGGCGCGGATTATCTCTGGTAAGGCCTGAAGCACACAGGCTATGGGCCTGTGTGCTTCAGACACGAGAGGGGCTGTGCCGTCAGCGTCCTGCGCGCAGCGCGTCAATGTCGGCCCGGCGCAAACCGGCACCGCGGCCTTTCAGGTTGCGGGAGTGTGTCTGCTCGAGCTTGTAGAGCTCGTCGGCCAGCGGCGTGTCGTAGTGATATTTCACCCAGGTTTCGTCGAGATCGCGAAATTTTTCCGAAACCAGCGGAGGCGTGAAATTTTGGACCCGCGCATTGAACTCGCTATTGCTCATGAAACCTTGCGAGGTCCGGTAGCGATCTACCTTGTCGGGCAGGGTGCTGGTTCCCGGATGCAGGCCGCCAACCGATCCAACGTAGTCTTTCTCGCCCAGCAGTGAGTAGGAGAACGGCGTGTACACGTGTCGTGCCTGCTGGCCGTGGACCATCATGAAGTAATCCTGCGACTGCGAACTGGGCAGCGTCAGTGGGACCAGCATGGCGCCGAGCACTTCATTGGCGTACTCGTCATTGAGCAGGCCGCGAAACCGGTTGGCCCGCTCATCGATCTGCATCCAGTCGTCGATCTCATAACAGCCGGCGAAGTGGGCCATGTCCTTGATGATGGAGTAATAGACCAGTGCCCCACAGTCCAGCAACTGATCGCGCGAATAGCCGGCGAGACGTGTCCATAGCCGGGTATTGGCCTCGCGCATCTTCTCGGCCAGCGTTTCAAACGTCTGGGTGAGTTCTTCGCGTGAGCCCATGCCGACCGGCACGTGAGTATCGGTGAGTGGGTCGGAAGTGTAGAGGCCGACGCCGCAGATGTTTTCTGACTTGTACTCAGGCTTGGCCTCAAAGCTGCCCCAGTCGTCAACCAGATAAAAATGAGTGTCCTTGACGGCGGTGGTGACGGTCAGACAGTTGTAGGGCACATCGTCTGCCACGCCATCCAGCCAGGGGTAATCGGATTGCGACAGGTCATAGAAATTGCGGACCAGCATTTCCACGTTGTCGGCAATCTTGTATGGGCCGTGCGCGGTCATCGATACCCGGCTCTCGCAGGACACCAGAAAACCGTACTGCGCGGTCGCCGCCATGAATTTGCCTGCGGCAGTGTGCAGGGCGTCGCCAGCCGCGCAGTCGTACATGTCTGCGTGAAAAACCTGCAACTTGCGCTCAGGATAAATCTGGCTCCGGTGGCCCGCCTCCCTGGCCGTGATATGACCTTCATTCCGGCGCCAGGAAAGCGAGTAGCGTTTCCAGAAGTCGAGTACGTAGGCCACGTCCTCGATGCCGTCCTGCGGGCGGATCATGCCCAGATTGATCATGTGCTCGCGCCCGAGCAGATAGAAGTTGGGCAGGCACCAGGCCGATCCGATGGTTTCGATCTTGCCGCTGACATTGCGGACGCGATCAGCGATGCGCTCGGCGGGCATGTGCTTTTCAATCTTTCGCAGTAGTGTCGGCCAGCGATAGAAGGCGTTGATGTAGGACAGCAGGATGTAGGCCGAAACCGGAAACAGCTTGGATTCCTGAACCGTGCGCGTCACGCACAGCCAGTAGGTTTCTTCGCCGTGGTTCTGCAGGAGATTGTTGGTTTCCAGCAGATCCGGATAAGTGAGCTTGTTGGACATCTTTGGATTACCTCGTCAGCCCGTACTAGCGGGCGTCGCCTCAGTGCAAAAATGGATGGGTGAAACAGTCTGGAGTGCGCTGTTGTCAGGCTGCTGGCAGCTTCCAGACGCGGACAGTGCACTCCTCGCCGGTCTGATACATTTCGCCGGATTTGGCGCGGCCGCTGGTTTCAATCTCGACCCGGTCACCTTCACGAATGCCGCTGATCTTGGCGTTCATCACGCAAGGGATGCCGTATTCGCGGGTCAGAATGCCGAGGTGGGAACGCACCGTGCCGCCCGCACAGATCACGCCCTTGAACTGTTCCAGCACCGGCGCAGTGAGGGTGCCACCGCTGTCGTCGATGATGGCCACCGTATTCTCCGGGACGCCTTCGCTCAGGCAGCGCATCACCTGTTCGCTGCTACGGAAATAGCGCGCAATGCCGATCAGATTGTTCTTGAACGGCACCACGTTGTCGCCCTGGCCGCGTTGCTCGCGGCCTTGTTCATCAGCGGGTGCGGTCTGCGCTTCGGGGTGCTCGAAGGCAAAGTCGCCGTCATCTTGATCATTGGCCCCGGCCATGGGCTTGTAGGCCTCGGGCCGCTCCAGAGCGGAGATCATCGCAGACCCGGTGAAACGGTAACCCATGCCGAGCAAGCGCTTCTCGATGGCTGCAATGTCGTCTGCGGTGATCAGTTCATAGGCTTTGTCGAAGACAAAGGCGTTCCAGTCGCCGCCGGATTCATCGAGGCGTTTGCGTACCAGATCCTTGATCGCACTATGAAATGCCTCTACGACCGGTGGGCCCTCGCCGTCGGCATATTTGTCCGTATCCACGAAAAGTCTGGCCATTTCTCCTCCGTTTGTCTGATGCCGCGATTTTTCCGATTGTAGAACAATCCGGCGGTGTCTCTCTCAGGCAGGCGTTTGCCCTTGGCATCACGAAAATTGCAGTGTGTGGAATCCAAGCGCTGCTTCATCACGTAGTGTGGATTCGCCCTCTGGATGAACCTATGAACCCTCTGAACGCATTCCTGGTTTCGATTGCCATCGTGTTTGCCGCCAAGACCCTGGCCTGGCTGATCCAGTTGCGCACACGCAATGGCGGGCTCGTCGATTCGGTGTGGGCGTTCACGCTTGGCGGCCTGGCGATCTGGTATGCCGCTGTAGGGGATGCGCCCGAGCCCGTGCGCTGGCTGATGGCAGGCATGGGTGGCGCCTGGGGTATTCGACTTGGTGTGCAACTGTTTCTGCGCAATCTGGGCGCGAAGGAAGACTGGCGCTATGCGAAGTTTCGCCAAGAATGGGGCGACAAGGCAGACCGCAACATGTTCTGGTTCTTTCAGTTTCAGAACCTCTTCACGCTCATGCTGTCGGCCTCGGCGTTTCTGCCGCTCGCGTTTCGTGACGGCGCGCCACCGATCTGGTGCATGGTCGCCGCCGATCTGATCTGGATCGTCTCGGTGGCAGGCGAGTTGATTGCCGATACCCAGATGGATCGCTTTCGAAAAAATCCGAACAACAAGGGAGAGGTTTGTCGCACCGGTTTGTGGGGCTGGTCGCGCCACCCGAACTATTTCTTCGAATGCGTGCACTGGCTGGCCTATATTCCGCTTGCCTGGGGCATGTCCATGTGGTGGCTGAGCCTGGGCGCACCATTGGTGATGGCCTTCCTGCTGCTGAAGATGTCCGGTGTGCCGCTGATGGAAGCAGAAATGGCCCGCCGCAAACCGGGCTATGCCGATTACATCAAAAATACCTCGCCGCTGATTCCCTGGCCTCCGCGTCACTGAGCTGGCAAACAGAAAATCCTGGAACTTCCGAACGATCTATATGGACCTAATTGAGCTTTGCGAGCGTGGCCTGATTCCCGATGTTCTGACACGCAGGGGCATGCGCTCCCTGATGGCGGGTCGTCTCAGGGACGAAGCTGACGGTGATGGTGAGGCGCGTTCAAAGCGCTTCAACCGGTTCCTTGAAGAGTTGCGTGCCAGCCCGATCGCCATCGAGGCGCCCGCTGCCAATGAGCAGCATTACGAGGTGCCGGCGGAGTTCTTCCACAAACATCTGGGCGACAAGCTCAAGTATTCCTGCTGTCTGTACCCGCAGGGCAATGAGACTTTGGATCAGGCCGAAGAACTCATGCTCAATCTGTACATCGAGCGCTTGGGCGTGGAGGACGGCATGCGCATTCTGGACCTGGGCTGTGGCTGGGGCTCGGTCTCGCTGTGGCTGGCGGGGCGATTCAGGCAGAGCGAAGTGGTGGGGCTGTCCAACTCAAATGGGCAGCGAGCTTTTATTCTGGAACAGGCGCGCGCGCGGGGCATCAATAACCTGAAAATCATCACCGGCAATATTGCTGAGTATGAAATGCCGCCCGAACATCTGGGCGAAGGCTTTGACCGAGTCATCTCGATCGAGATGTTTGAGCACATGAAAAACTACGGCTTGTTGCTCAGGAAGATTTCAGGCTGGATGAAGGCTGATGCAAAGCTGTTCGTCCACATTTTCGTTCACAAGCTCTTGGCCTACCATTTCGAGGACAAGACACAAAGCGACTGGATGACACGCTACTTCTTCCGAGGCGGCACCATGCCCAGCGAGAATCTGCTGCTCAATTTTCAGGACGATCTTCGAGTGCAGAAGACCTGGTGGGTCAGCGGTCAGCATTACGAGAAGACCTCCAACCACTGGCTCGCCAATATGGATGCGCGCAAGGCTGAAATCATGCCGGTATTTGAGCAGTGCTATGGCCAGAAAGATGCCGCCATCTGGTTCCAACGCTGGCGCATGTTCTACATGGCCGTGGCGGAGCTGTTCGGCTATGACGGTGGCAATCAGTGGGGCGTGGGGCACTACTTGTTCGACAAGCGAACGCGCTGAGGCGCCCCCGGCTGGTTCTGTTGCTTAGGTTAGCCGCAGCCTAGTGGATTTTTCCAGCCGCTTCAGTCATCGAGCGAGCAGAATGCGCAATTGAGGCTTGGTTCATTCGCATTTGAAGAGGCAGGTAATTTTTACCTCAAGCTGAATTATCGATTGAATGTGTCCACCCTTCAATATTGCACCGTGCGCTACTGTTTCAGAAGTGCGCAAATTTCTGGTCCTTTTCCTGATTGCTTGTCATCGGGCGGGTGGCGCAAGCAGGCCTGCCCGAGCGCGATTGTTGAGCCATTGTCTGGAAGGCGGGGATAAATCCAATCCAATCCAGCATAAATGTCCAGTCGACATCAATAAGTCGGGCGTGCGCACAGACGGCATTGCAAGAGCAATGAGTCTGGGACGTGCGTAGTGGGTGGAGAATTTCTTGCTTGTTTCTTCATACTCCGCAATCAAGAAAGTATGTTTAAGCTCATCCAATGAATCGCCGACGATCCGATTTCGGAAAGAATGATCCAAGCGCGCGTCCACTTGAGGATGCTGCCGAATCGCCGACGCTACTTCCCCAGTTCCTGTTCCGATACCTGGCACTGGCCTGCGTGTTCGCTTATCTGTGGATTGCAGGGGACACCGGCAATGGGTTGCCGAGCCACTCCTTCATGCTTGCATTGTGCGGTGTGTACGCCTTGGTCAATTCCCTTGTCATGAGCCTGACGCTGCTATGGCCGCGCCTTCTGCCGAGACAGAGTGGCTATTGGTTTGACTGTGCCTGCCTGTGTCCCGCAATCGCGTACGACCCCTACTTCAGCCTGCCAGTGATCCCTTTGCTGCTGCAGAGCGTTATAGGCCTGCGCCTTCAACTGGACGCCAAATCTTTCAGGAATGCGGTGCTGCTTGCGGTGCTGGTAATTGGAGCCGGACTTGGCCTGCGCCTTCAGGCCAGCGCCGGGCCGGACGTGCTCGCAATATGGATGGCTCTGGTCAGTGTCGCTGTGGCTGTATATGCCTGTTCGCAGATTGGCCGTGCCTCGATGCGTGAGGAAGCGCTACAGCATTTAGGACAAATAGACGCACTGACCGGCTTGTTCAATCGACGCATGATGTTCGACAGGGCCAGACCGATGTGCGCCGCGCTGCGCGACGGCGAGACGGCGGTCGTGATTTTTGCCGACATGGACAATATGCGGGTGTTTAATGACAAACACGGTCACATCTTTGGCGATAGCGTCATTCAGTTGGCGGGGCACGCTGTCTCCAAGTGCCTGCGAGCCGATGACCTCGCCGCGCGCTATGGTGGGGATGAGATAGTTGCAATTTTTCGCGGCATTACGGTCAAGGAGGCGCGCGCGATTGCACAGCGCCTGCAGAAGTCCATTGCCGCGAGCAGCCTCGAAATTTCCGAGACCAAAGTCAGTGTCAGTATTGGAATGGTCGAGATTTCGGGTCCCAATGCAGATTTTGACACCGCCTTGAAGCGGGCGGATGTCGCCCTGCATCGCGCCAAAGCTCAGCGCTTTCGGGGCGCCATCACCACCTCGCTGGCACAGAGCGCCGTGACCAGCTAACGGACCCGCTGATTCGTTTCGCGGCGCCAGGGCTCTCGCAAACGACCGCTGTCGTTGGCGCATGAAGTACCCAATAGCTTGAGGGGGCTCCGGCAGTCGCCGGGCTGGAACAGAGCGGCGGTCAATTGGCATTCATCCGGGCGACTCGGGAGGGCGTTACGATGAGGCTTCATTGCGATTGAACCCTGGATGCTTTCATGAAACGAATCATCTGCTGGCTCGGGCTGGCACTCCTTCTAATGTCTGGTGGCCTATGCGCCAAGCAGGAGACTTTCCGCTTCTACGGATATGCCTTTGATCAGAAAGGGGAAAAATATCTGTATACCGAGGTGCACGAGCAGAACTATATAGACCAGAAGTGGGCTGGCGGCACCATCACCTACTACTCACCCGACGGTGCCCAGATGGGGGTCAAGACCCTGGATTTTTCTGCCGACCCCTTTATTCCGGAATATGATTATCAATTGCCTGCACTGGATTATCGAGAAGGCATCGTGAAGGTGGACCGCCAGAAGGTGGTCATGAGCAGGACTGTCGACGGCAAGACCCGGACCGAAACGGTTAAAAACAAGGCGCCAATCAGTGGCGATTCGGGTTTCCACAATTTCATGGTGGCGCACTTCGCAAAGCTTATGGCCGGGGACACGGTTCCGTTCACCTTCATCGCAGCCGGCAATCTGGATACCTTCAAATTTCGGGCGCGACGCATTGAAGACGGCAGCTTTGAAGGCAAGAAGATGGTCCGCTTCAAGGTGGAGGCGAATTCCCTGCTGCGTCTGGTCGCGCCAGACCTCACCGTGACCTATGACCCTGAGCTCAAGCACCTGAAGCAGTATGAAGGCCCGTCCAACGTGATCAATCCGGAGACCGAGAAGGTCTACGACACGCGCATTTCCTATTACAGCGAGCCTCCGCCCGGTGCGCCGGACTCGTTGCCGCCACTCGAATAGCCCTGCCGGGCGCTTCTGGTGGCCCGCACCTGGCCCTCCAATGCGATAATGCCCGGCTAGCCTGCAGCTTGATCCGGATTCGGGGAGTCGTTCGCCCGTGGCTCAATACTGCGCACTTGGACAATCAATGCAGATTCATTTGTGAACGTACTTATCATCGGTCGCGGCAAGAGCGGGACCACGGTCATTTCCAAGACCATTCAGCACTCGATGCCTGGCAGTAGTTATCACCTCGAGCCCAGCAATATCGGCTACTTTGAATCGGTTCCGCCGAATCCGGCGGGGCACGTCGCCAAGCTCCTGTTTGATAGCTGGGTGCGCAGGCCGAGGTTGCTCAGCGCCGTCATCAACGGCGAGATGCCTCTGAAGTTCCAGAAAAAAGTCTTCATCGTCCGCGATCCCCGTGATGTATTGATCAGCGAAACCCTCTACTGCGTCTATAACGCCGCGGTTGCCGGCGCGGACAAGGCGGCTCTGGATGATCTGAATGAGCTGCTCAGGGCGAAAGCGGCAGACCCGCTGCAGGTGGGTTTCGGCGAGATTTTCGACCGCGTGGAGCGCCTGTTTGCCCCGATGAAGATTCGCGCCGTGGAAATCTATCTGCGATACGCCCAGTGGCTGGAGAAGACCCGTGATCAGGGATTCGTGATCCGTTATGAGGATTTCATGGCCGGTCAGTTGCAGGATCTGTCGCGTTACCTGCGAATTGGGCCGCTGAGTGACAACCGCGACGTTGGCAAAGAATTGGTCCGCACACGGCGTTCTGAGGCCTGTGACAACTGGAAGCGATGGCTGACCCCGGCTGACGTCGAACGCTTCCAGCCGGAAGTGCGCCGGGTCATGCGGTTGCTGGGCTATAAAGACTGGGCGCTGGACCCGGAGCCGGTCATCACACCGGCAGAGAGTTTCGAGTACGTCTCGCGGATATTTGCTGAGGGGCACAAGATCGCCCAGCGACAAGGCAAGTGATTAAACGCTTTCTTCGCAGATGGTTGTTTCTCGATGCCATTCGGCACAACGTCAACAGAACTCGGGGGCTGCTGTCCCTGTGCGTGACGGCTTCTCGCCCGCGTGCACTGAGTGTGCAGGCACTCAAGAATATTGTTGCTGACGGCACCGCCTGGCGTGCCACCTCGGGTGACCCGCAGCTGTGCCTCTCCAGTACGGGCCTACAGGTGCGCGGTCTGTGTCTGGTTCAACTTTCTATTGCGGTCAAGCAGCCGCTGGTTCGCGCCAGCCTGTATTTCGACACCGGCCGCGGATATTTCGAATCACAGGCGACACATGTTGTGTTCCGCTCCGGTGAACGCGCCTGGGTGCAAATCTATCTTCCGCTGAGCGCGCGACGGCTCAGACTGGATCCGTGCGACGTACAGGGGCCGGTACGGATACTCGCCGTCGAAGTCACGCCGCTGGGGCTGTCGGCGACGCTGCGGCATGTGTTTCGGGAGCGTATGGAGCGTGGCCCCTTGCGTGCCCGCGGGCTGGCGCGCCTGCGCAGGGGCCTGGGTTTGACCGAGTCCACCGATTACGAGCAGTTTCTGCGGGCCACGGAGCCAGCGCTCGCCAGTGTGCGCAAGCCTGTCACGCAGCACATCGAAACCTTCGGCCGCAAACCGACGATCAGCATCATTATGCCGACCTGGAACACTGACCCTGATCTGCTCGAGAAGGCAGTGGCATCGGTCAGGGCGCAGGTCTATCCCCACTGGCAGCTGTGCATTGCCGACGATGCGTCGACCCTAACCGCTACCCGCGAGTGTTTGAAGAAGCTCGCAGCATCTGATCGGCGTATCACGCTGAGCTGGTGCGAAGACAATGTCGGCATATCAGCGGCGAGCAATCAGGCGCTGGCGACAGCAGAAGGCGAGTTTGTTGGCTTTCTGGATCATGACGATGAGCTCTCGCCGCTGGCGCTTTATCACGTGGCCGCGGAGCTGGACCGTCAGCCCGGGCTGGACCTGATCTACAGCGACGAAGACAAGCTGGACGATCGGGGACGCAGGGTCGAGCCCCACCTCAAACCCGCCTGGAACCCGGAGCTGCTTCACGGCCAGAATTACATCACGCATCTGGCGGTCTACCGGACTCAGATTGTCCGTGAACTGGGTGGCCTGCGCAGCGAATGTGATGGCAGCCAGGACCATGATCTGGCCCTGCGCTTTGAGAAAATCGCTGACCCAGCAAAGGTGCGACATATTCCGGTGGTGCTCTATCACTGGCGGGCAGTTGAAGGTTCCACCGCGGTGGCCCGCGATGCCAAGGATTACGCTCACGGGGCGGGCGAACGGGCCCTGCGCGATCGCTTTTCTGGCGATGAGCAGGCGCGGGTCGGCAAGGGTGAGATTCCTCTGACCTACCGCGTGGATTACGGATTGCCCACTCCGGCGCCAAAACTCAGCGTCATCATTCCAACCCGCGATGGCTATGCACATGCCAGCCGGTGCCTGCAAAGCATTCTCGACAAGACCGTCTACCCGGATTACGAGATTCTGCTGATCGACAACCAAAGCCGCGACCCTGAGACGCTGGACTGGCTGACGCGCTGCCGCGAACTCAAGTCAGTTCGGGTGCTGGAATTCGATCAGGCCTTCAATTACTCGGCGATCAACAATTTTGCTGCGGCACAGGCCCGCGGCGAAATCCTGCTGCTGCTCAATGACGACACGGAAGTCATCACCCCGGACTGGATGAGCGAAATGGCGTCACTGGCGCTCAGGCCTGACGTGGGTGCGGTGGGTGCCAAACTGCATTACCCTGACGGCAGCATCCAGCACGCGGGCGTTGCCCTCGGGATTGGGGGCGTCGCCGGTCACACACACTGGCGATTCTCTGAAGATGCAGTGGGATATCTGGGGCGCCTGAAGGTCAGGCAAGCGGTTAGTGCCGTCACGGCGGCGTGTCTGGCGGTCAGCCGCGAAAAATTCCTGGCCGTCGGCGGTCTGAATGAAACGAATCTGGCGATCGCATTCAATGATGTCGATCTTTGTCTGAAGCTGTCTGAGGCGGGATTTCGAAATGTCTGGACCCCTTTTGCCAGGCTCTACCACCATGAGTCCATTTCGCGTGGCGCAGAAGACACACCAGAGAAAATGGACCGGTTCCGGCTCGAATCGGACTGGATGAAAGCACGATGGGGCAACCTGCTGGACGCCGATCCTTTCTATCACCGCTGCTTTTCACGTACGGCGCAGGACATGAGTCTGGCGCCGCGACCTCAGCCCTATCGGCCCTGGGAAGGGCAGTGGTGAGGAGGTTGCTCGATCATGGCTGAGATTCAGGCGCTGGGTAGTGTGGAGCGGCTGAACCGCCGCCGCGTGCGCGGCTGGGCCCGACTGGAAGGTCTTGACGAGCCCGCGACCGTTATCTTCAAGATCGGTGACCAGGAGATCGAGCGGGCAACGGCCAATATTGATCGCAGCAAGTGGCCGGAATCTGCCGGGGAGTCCCAGGGGCGCTGCGGATTTCTGTTCAACGTTCCCGAGCATCTGGCCACGCGGGATCTGGGTGAATTTTCGGTCTGGGTTGCCCAGACCGGGACCCGGATCGATATCGCGGATGGCGCCGTACATGTGCGTGTCAAAGCGAAAAAAAAGAAAGCCAAGCCTGGCTCAGAAGGCGACGCAGCTGCTGGCGAGCCTGACCTCAGCCTGCTGCCGGATATGCCCAAGCCGCCCATGCCGGCGCCTCGTTCACAGTGGCAGATTTTCAGGACGGCGCTTCGCGCCCTGTATCTGCGTGAGGTGCGAAATCGTTACGGTCAATTTCGCTTCGGTTATGTATGGGCCATTCTTCAGCCCTTGCTGTTCATCTTCATGATCAATGAAGTGCGCTCCCTGTTTGGAGGGCGAGCAGAATTCATTTACGGCGTATCCGGCCTGTATTTTTTCCTGATCGGCATCTTGCCCTTCTTCATGTATCAGGGCGGTTTTCATCAGGCCATGGGCTCGATGACCTCGTTTCGCGGCATCTTCAATTACCGCCAGGTGCGGCCGATCGATATTATTTTCGTTCGCTGCAGCATCGAGTTTGCCCTGCTCACCCTGGTGATGATCATCTTCATGGCAGGACTGCACTGGCTGCATTCACCGATTGATATTGATAATCCTCTGGCGTTCATGGCCGCACTGGGCCTGCTGTTCATCTTTGCACAGGGCATGGGTCTGGTGGCCGACGTCCAGATCACGCGCAGTCCGGATACGCGGCGTATTTTCAGCCTTATTGACCGGCCACTGTTCTTCATTTCCGGCGTGTTCTTTACTGCAGAAGTGATCCCGGAAGATCTGCGTGTCTACCTGATGTGGAATCCCTTGCTGCACGCCATTGACCTAGGTCGCGGGGCGCTCTTGAGCGAGTACGAATCACCCTGTAGCTGGCTCTACTTGAGTGCCTGGTCTATCGGACTGCTGATGATCGGCATGGGGTCGTATCGGCGCAATCTGCATTTGCTGACCCAATGATCATCAGCCTGCGCAACGTATCCAAGTTCTATACGCGGCCGGATATGAGCCGCCACTGGATCTATCGCGATCTCAATCTCGATCTGCCTCGCGCCACCAATGTGGGAATCGTTGGCCGCAATGGCGCAGGCAAATCCACGCTGATCCGCCTGCTGTCCGGAGTCGAGACGCCAGATCAGGGCAAGGTCACCGTACACGGGTCGGTTTCGCCGCCGGTCGGGCTGTCCAGCGGTTTCTCACGCGCCCTGTCAGGCCGGGAGAACGCAAAGTTTGTCTGTAGAATCCACGGCGACAGCGGCGAGACGCTTGATCAGCGGCTTGAGTACATCAAGGTGTTCTCTGAGTTGGGCGACTTTTTCGAGCAACCGGCCAAGACCTATTCTTCAGGCATGCGTGCGCGCCTGGCGTTTGCGGTGAGCATGAGCTTTGATCACGATTGCTACCTGATGGATGAGATCACATCGGTCGGTGATGAAAAATTCAAGCGGCGCGCCAATGCCGCATTCGCAGCACTACGTAGCCGGGCGAGCATCATTCTGGTCAGTCATAGTCTGGAAACCCTGAAAAAATGGTGTGACGTGGGGCTCTACATCCACAACGGCCGGGTTGAATACTTTGACGATATCAATCAGGCAGTTGATGCCTATCTGCAGGATCAAAAGTGAACGAAACACTGACAAGCAAGTTCCGAGGGCGTACTGGCTACCTGCTGGTAGTTGTGGTTCCCGTGTTGCTCACCGCTCTTTATTACGGCCTGCTCGCAACCGACCGCTATGTTTCCCAGGCGAGGATCATTGTTGAGCGCGATTCCTCCCGTGTTGCCGGTCTGGAATTGGGACTGCTCTCGGTGGCGCAGGGGAGTTCGGCGCTGGACGTGGAATTGGTCAAGCGGTTCATCGAATCACCGGCCATGCTCGACTATCTGGAGCAGACGCTGCAGTTGCGAGCGCACTACTCGCAGGATGGCGTCGACTTCATCTCCAAGCTGGATGCCGAGGCGTCACGCGAATCCTTCTTCGAGTATTACCTGAAGCGGATCGAGATCGAGATTGATGAAGACGCCCTGACACTGGATTTGGGGGTTGAGGCATTTGATCCGGAGTTTGGCCAGAAGCTGGGGCAGGCCATTGTCCGCCGCGCGGAACAGTTCGTGAATGACGTGGGGCAGGGCTTGGCACGCGAGCAGGTGGCCTTTGCACAGGGCGAGGTCGAGAACGCCAACACGCGACTGTTTGCGGCCTCGGATGAATTGATCAAATACCAGAACGAGCATGAACTGCTCAGCCCAGAGCTGGAGTCCGCTGCGGTTTCGCAGATCATTGCGGGCCTGCAGCAGGAATTGGCACGCCAGCGCACCGAGCTCAAGGCGTATCAGAGCTATCTGAGCCGCAATGCGCCGGAAGTGGTTGCTGCGCGCGGCCGGATCCAGGCTTTGCAGCAGCAGATTGACCAGGAGCGATCCAAGCAGGTTAACAGTGGCAAGAAGGCGCAGGCGCTCAATGCTCTGCAGAGCCGCTACAAGGAGCTGGAACTCACCGCGCGCGTCGCGGCAGATATCTATCAGGCTGGTCTGGCCTCTCTGGAGTCTGCCAAGCTGGACGCCTCGCGCAAGGTCAAACATCTGATCATGGTCTCGGCGCCAACGCTGCCGGAGTCCGCCACGCGGCCACGCCGCATGTATGTGGTAGTGACCGTGTTCGCAATTCTTAATATTCTTTATCTGATTGGTGGAATGATCCTGGCCATCATTGAGGATCATCGGGAGTAGTAGATGAAAATCTGGAAAATGCTGTTGTGCCTGGCTGCTATGGGCCTGCCTGTTATCGCGCACGCTCAGGTTCAGTTGCAGACGGCGCAGTCGATCAATGGCGGCGATGCCAATGATCAGGAAGCATCCGCCGCGCCGCAGGTGCCGCAGAGCACTCGGCCGTTTTTCTCGGGTCAGTCCAATCCCCGTATCGAGCAACCGGCAGGTACCCCGAGCAATGTTCCGGTCCCTGAAGCTCCGCCAATCCCTTCCGCACAAAGCACCCTGACGGACGAGTCCGGAACGCGCGTCTTCGGCCAGAGCCTGTTTCAGGGGCAGTTTGCCCAGCAATCCTTCAAGGGCTTCAATCCGGATTATCTGATCAGCGTCGGAGACCAGATTGACGTCAAGCTGTGGGGCGCGGTGGACGCGCAACTGCTGCTGCCGGTAGATGCGCAGGGCAATATTTTCATTCCGCGCGTGGGCCCCGTGCCGGTCATGAACGTGCCCAACGGGCAACTCAACGAGGCCGTGAAGCGCAAGGTTCGAACGGTGTATCGCCAGGAAGTGGGCGTTTACGCAACGCTGGCCGCTGCGGTTCCGGTCAAGGTCTTCGTCTCAGGCTTTGTGAAGCGTCCGGGCCTGTATGCCGGGTATGCGTCCGATTCCCTGCTGAATTTTCTCGATCGGGCCGGCGGCATCGATCCGGTCTCCGGTAGTTATATTGACGTTCGGGTTCTGCGCAACGGCAAGGAAATCGCAACGGTCAATCTCTACGATTTCCTGACTCGAGGATCGCTCGCCCAGCAACAGCTTCGCGATGGTGACAGCGTTTTTGTTGGCCCCATCGGTGCCACCGCCATTGTCGATGGTCTGGTCGCAACGCCTGCGCAGTATGAATTTCAGGAAGGAGCATCGCTGTCCAGCTTGTTGTCGATGGCCGGCATCAGTGGCAAGGCCACCAATGTCAGCGTGACGCGCAGCCAGGGACCGAAGCGGGAAGTAAGTTATCTCAAGGTGGGGGACCCTGCGCTGGACGGCCCGGTCGTCACCGGTGATTACATTGAGGTATCCGCTGATCGTCTGGTCGGCCAGATTGCGGTCACCCTGGAAGGTGAGCACGAAGGCGCAGGTCAGTATGTGCTGCCCTATGAAGCTACCATGGCGGATCTTCTGGAGCAGGTGAAGTTCACTGCGCAGTCGAACCGGGTCAGTTTGCAGCTGTTCCGGCAAAGCATCGCAGAACGACAGAAGCAGGTCCTCAACGAGATGCTCCGGCGTCTGGAGCAAGCGGTGCTGTCGGCCCGATCCACCACCAGAGAAGAATCCGAATTGCGCACGCGCGAGGCGGAATTGGTGCTCAAATTCATCGACCGCTCGCGCAACGTCCAGCCCAAGGGGCAGGTGGTGCTGCCCGAAGGCTTCGACCCGGCCACCATTGCGCTGGAGGATGGCGACGTCGTTCGCATTCCGCGCAACAGCCAGCTTGTGCAGGTTCATGGCGAAGTCTACCTGCCTAACGCCTTTGTCTGGCGCAAGGGTTATCACGTCAATGACTATCTGAATCAGGCTGGCGGCATGCTGCAGAAATCCAGTGGCGAACGCGTCCTGCTGATCCGGCCTTCTGGCGAGATTTCCTCTGAGGAAGGGCGCGGCTTCATCATGTCATCGCGGGTGCAACCGGGAGACGAGATCATGGTGCTGCCGGGCGTGGATCCAAAACGATTCCAGTTCGGCAAGGACATCGTTCAGGTCATGTATCAGATTGCCATTGCGGCAGGCGTCCTGGCGCGGCTCTGAGACTGAATAGCAGGGTATGCGCCTGACGCGGCGCATGCTCTGTTGAGGCGAAGGGTCAGGCAAATTTCAGGATGTGAATGAAGACGCTGATCCTTCATGTTGGGATGCACAAGACGGGCAGTACGTCGATCCAGAGGAGTCTGGAGGGATTCGACCGTGGGCTGATTCGTTATCTGGACCTAGGGAGTTCCAATCACTCAGGTCCGGTGCGCACAATTTTCTCCGAACGAAGTAACGACTATCCGGCGCATCGACGCAGCGGCAAGAGTCGTCATGCGATTGCCCAGATGGCCTCGCACCACCGCGCGCAGATGATTCGGGAACTGAGCTTGCCGCGCCAACGCTTCATCATCTCGGGTGAAGGCATTTCGGCCTTGTCTCCTGCAGGGGTCCGTGCGCTGGCACAGTTTCTCAAACAATACGTGGACCGAATCCAGGTCATTGGGTATGTGCGCGATCCGGTTGGCTATGCCAATTCCGCTTTCCAGCAACGAGTGAAGGACGGTCAGGCGGCGATATCTGTGCCCCGACCCAACTACCGAAACCGGTTCCGTAAGTTTTTTGACGTGTTCGGCAGGGAGAACGTGGAGCTGATTCAGTTCAATCCATCCGCCTTCGAGAATCGTTCAGTGGTCCGGGATTTTTGCAATCGGGCTGGAATACCCGCTGATAACGTCCGCGAGAAAAGGGCGAACGAGAGTTTGTCTGATTTGGCGATTCGCCTGATTCTTCAGATCAATCAGCAGGCAGCGGCTCGTGGCCAGAGCTTCGGGTTGCTCGCGGAACGCGATCAGTGGGGGCGTGATATTGCAGAAGCCTTCCCGGGAGACGCTTATCGGCTGCCGGAACATTTGATCCTGCAGGAACTGGATCAGGCTGATATCTCCTGGTTGGCGGAGGCAGCGCACGTCGATTTTGGTTTGGCGATGGAGAAAACGCACGCGTCGATCACTGCGGAGCAGGTTGGGAGGCGCCTTGATGAATTCAGCGAGTCCGAGCGTGCTTCCCTTAAGGCGTTTTTGGAACACCGAGGAATTCAGGTCGAGGCGACTCAGCCGGTCCCCGAGATGATCGCGTGCCTGCTGGCGTCCGCGTCTTCCGCCGGACGCAGCCTGTCGGGTGCAACAACTTTGTCCGTGGCCGAAAGATTCAGGCGCAGACTCAGGCGCTGGCTGTAAGTGACGCGGCTGTCGGAACTCAGAAGTACCGACGGAACTTGTTTTTCAGGCGCGTCAGCAAGGGTGTGGCAAGTGTTTCTGACATCGGCGCGACGCCAGGTTGATTATTTTGTCTCGCCAGAAGCAGCTTGTCGTTCGGTTTCAGGTCCAGGGCGATCGAGAGAAGGCTTTGAGTCTCGGCAGGGCTTATGGCTCTTCCATTTTCGATCTTGAAGGCAATGTCACGAATGATCCGTGCCTGTCGCGATGCCTTGGAGGATGCGCCGAGATGCTGGCAAACGCTGCGGGCAATGACGTCGAGCTGCTCCTCCGTGAATTCATAGAGACTCGGTGCTGATTCGGGCTGAGTCTTTCCAATGGCATCCTGGAGGCCGGCATAACGCGCGTCTTCCGGCAGAAGCTGGTTGGTCTGTGCTATCGCGCTGCCATGCTTGTCATAGAACGCCCGAACGTCGCGGTCTGTGAAGTAGGGCCTCTCACTCGCGATCTCCGGGAGCTGCTCACACAGTGGATCCGAGATCATCTGGCCACACTTTCTGCCGTAATGCTCGTTGAACTTGCGCTGCAGCATGAGCTCGCTGCGTGTCAGTGAACGGTTCACGATAGCGTGTGGCGGCTTCTGCAGACAGTCCTCCGGGACTGACAACAGATTCGCAAACTCGCTCAGCAGCCGATTGCTGTGGCGAGAATAATTCGCAATTTTTAGGTCGCACTCAAGATTTCTTCCCAGTTCGATAAACCGGCGTACGAGCTGGACAGTATCCATGTTGGTAACTGTTTCAGAGAGTGCTTTGGTGCTACCGCCGCGTTTGACAGCCTGAACGTAACTTGAGACCGCGTGTTCGAAGGGGTCTCGAACAAACAAGATCAGGGTGACTGCCATTTCGCGCGATCTGAGTGATTCAATCTCCGAAGGGTCGTTGACAATGTTTCGGATCAGGCCTTCGTAGGAATACAGAATGCGACTTGCGGAAGGGTGCTTGCGCAGTTCAGCTTCGGCAGCATCTGCTAGGCCCTCGTATCGGGCATTTCCACTCGATATTTTGCCCTGTGCAGCTCTCTTCAGACTCAGGTGGTCTGGGTAGATGACGCCATTCTGTGCCAGCGCTTCAAGGCTCAGGGCCAGCGAACTTTGAATGTAGCTCGACCCCGTCTTTCCATGGCCAACGTGAAGTACAACGGTCCCGGCGCGTCTGGTCATATGTTTTGAAATGGCGCGCCGTAGAGTAGGCGACATGAATATCGCCCACATTGTACAAGGGCGACAGGGAAGCGAAGTAGCGCGTAGGCGAGGCCGCGAGGCGCCACCTGATCGTGCAAGTGCCGCCCTTCAGAAGCGAGAATTTGTCGTCCGGAAGTGCTGATGGGTTGGGGGAATGAAAGCGAAAGCGTCGAATGAGTGACCGTGGGCCTCATGGTTACGTATAATCTGCGGGTTCGCAGCGCGGTGTTCAGGTTTGAGCAGCCGATGCAGCCACTCAAAACAGTATTTCAAGCCTCCAGGGGGTTTTATTAGATGAGCACGCAAAGCGTGGCTGGGGCTGCGCCCGCAGGTGTTGACCCGGGCCGCAGACGGTTTTTAACGCTCGCCACTTCGGGTGTGGGCGCAGTCGGCGCCGGTTTTGTTGCCTGGCCGTTTTTGGCCTCGCTCAAACCCAGTGAACGCGCCAAGGCTCTTGGAGCGCCGGTGGTGGTAGATATCGCCAGCCTCGAAGCGGGTCAGAAGCTGACCGTGGGCTGGCGCGGCAAGCCGGTATGGATCGTCAAGCGCACGCCGGAAATGGTCGAGAATCTGGCCAAGGTCACCGGCGAACTGGCGGACCCCGACAGCAAGCAGAATCAGCAGCCGGACTACATCACCGGTGAAGCGCGCGCGATCAAGCCGGAGGTTCTGGTGATGATCGGTTCATGCACGCATCTGGGATGTTCCCCGACGTTCAAGCCGGAACACCCGGCGCCTGAGATTGCCGCGAACTGGCAGGGTGGCTTCTATTGCCCCTGCCACGGTTCCAAGTTTGATCTGTCCGGCCGTGTCTACAAGAACGTTCCCGCGCCCCTCAACTTGCAGGTCCCGCCTTACCGCTTTGCCTCGGATACGAGCATCGTGGTCGGCGAAGACCCTGTGTCGGCATAAGAAGGACGAGAAGAAGATATGGCAATCGTTCCAAATCCGCACAAGACGACCGGCTTCATGGGTTGGATTGATGATCGTTTCCCGGCAACCAAGCTGTGGAAAGATCACCTGACCGAGTATTACGCACCCAAGAATTTCAACTTCTGGTACTACTTCGGCTCGCTGGCCCTGCTGGTACTGGTCAATCAGCTGCTCACCGGCATCTGGCTGGCCATGCACTACAAACCTGATGCCGCGCTCGCTTTCGGCTCTGTCGAATACATCATGCGAGACGTGCCCTGGGGCAACATTCTCAGGTACATGCATTCCACCGGCGCCAGCGCGTTCTTCCTGGTGGTGTATCTGCACATGTTCCGTGGCCTGATCTATGGTTCGCACAAGAAGCCTCGCGAGCTGATCTGGATTTTTGGCTGCCTGATTTTCCTGGTGCTGATGGCAGAGGGCTTTGCGGGCTACGTGCTGCCCTGGGGGCAGATGAGCTACTGGGGGGCCAACGTCATCTTTAATCTGTTTGGCACCATCCCGGTCATCGGGCCGGATCTGGTGGTCTGGATTCAGGGTGACTACATTCCTGCCGATGCCACGCTGAGCCGCCTGTTCTCGCTGCACGTCGTGTTGCTGCCCTTCGCTCTGGTGGGTCTGGTGGTCGCGCATCTGATCGCGCTGCACGAAGTGGGCTCCAACAATCCGGATGGCGTTGACATCAAGAAGCACAAGGATGAAAACGGCAAGCCTCTGGACGGTATCGGCTTCCACCCGTACTACACGGTCAAGGACATCGTCGGCGTCTGCGTATTCCTGATGCTGTTCGTGGCAGTGATGTGCTTTGCCCCGGATGGCGGTGGTTATCTCATTGAGAAGCCCAACTATCAGGAAGCCAATCCTCTGGTCACGCCAGAGCACATCGCACCGGCTTGGTACTTCGGTGCCTTCTACGCGATGTTGCGTGCCACGCCGTCCATGTTCGGCTCAGCGTTGCCGGGTGTGATCGTGATGTTTGGCGCGGTTGTGATCTTGTTCTTCCTGCCTTGGCTGGACCGTAACCCGGTCAAGTCCATTCGCTACAAGGGCATGTTGACCAAGGTGCTGACCATGCTATTTGCAGCCGACTACGTCGTGCTCAATTACGTGGGCTTGCAGCCGCCGACAGCGATGTACACCTTGCTGTCGCAGATTGGAACCATCTATTACTTCGTCTTTTTCTTCAGCTTGCTGTTCATTCATAAGTTTGAGCGGTCCAAGCCTGTGCCGGACAGGGTGACCTCATGAAGGCCAAAATCCTGATTTCAAAGTTAGCCTTCGCCGGAATGGCGCTGGGCATGTTCACGGGTATTGCTTCTGCGGCGGGTGGCGGCGCGTTGCCATTCGACTACAAGGCTGACGTCAGCAACCTGCCGTCCGTGCAGCGCGGCGCGCGCATCTTCATGAATAACTGCTCCGGCTGTCATTCAATGAAATTCATGCGCTACAGCCGCATTGCCCAGGATCTGAACATCCCGGAAGAGATGATGCAGAAGAACCTGATGTTCACCAGCGACAAGATGGGTGACCAGATTCATGCGGCCATGCCGGCAGCCGATGGTGCCAAGTGGTTCGGTCAGGCTCCGCCCGACCTGTCTCTGGAGACCCGTTTCCGTGGTGAAGACTGGGTTTACAGCTATCTGAAGAGCTTTTACCTTGATCCGGCCAGACCGATGGGTGTGAATAACGCCGTTCTGCCGGGTGCCTCCATGCCCAACGTTTTGTGGGAAAAGCAGGGCTGGCAGGTTCAAGCCCGCCACGACGAAGACGCCGGGCATGAAGGTGGGCACGGTAAGCCAGCGCCTTTTGAACTGGTTTCCGAAGGGTCGATGTCTCCTGACGATTTCGACAAGTATGTCGGTGATCTGGTGAACTTCATGGCCTATGCTGCAGAGCCGGGTCGTTCGATGCGCCAGTCCGTGGGCATCAAGGCGCTGTTCTACCTGCTCCTGCTGACCATCTTTGCGTATTTCCTGAAGAAGGAATTCTGGAAAGACATCCACTAGTGAAAATCTGTGGGTAGCAAGATGAATGCTCGGAAAAGGCCGGTTGGAACAACCGGCCTTTTTCCGTTGTGTCGTGTAGCTCCGGAAGCGCCCGAGTTGCCAGCGTGGGCACATGGGTGCAAATTGAGCACTCGCCAATTTCTTCAGTGTGGAAGCCTACGGCCATGAGCCTGCGTTCCAAGAGCAAATATGTTGCCGCTGCACGTCCTGCCAGTAACGCTGGTGTGACGCTTTATTGCTCGGAAACTCAGGTCGGATGTCACTGGATCCGGCTGGTGCTCGCCGAGAAATCGGTCACCGGCGCGCGCATGGAACTGCAGGGCCCGGGTCAGACAAGCGAAGATCTGGCGACACTTAACCCTGCGCAGACCCTCCCGACGCTGACGGATCGTGAGACGGTCATTCATCCCGCGCGACTGATCGCCGAGTTTCTCGACGAGCGCTACCCGCATCCGCCAATGATGCCCCCGGAAGCTGCCGTCCGTGCGCGGCTGCGCATGTTCATGTCTTTGCTCGAGTCAGACTGGCTTCCGATGATTCGCGATGTTGAAAAGGGAACGCCGGCTGTCGCCAAGAAAGCACGCAAGCAGTTGGCAGAGCAGGTTGCTGCCCACGCGCGTCTGTTCCCATCCAGAGGCTGGTTTCTCGGCCTTGAGTACGGGCTCATGGACTGCGCCATTACCGCCCTGCTGTGGCGGATGGCGACATTGAAACTGCAATTGCCTGCCAACAGCGACCCGATACGACGCTATGCAGAGCGTGCATTTGCGCGCCCTGCGTTTTCCGAGAGCCTGGTCGGCGCGCAGCGGCCATCTCCGGCCAAGGCCGCGGCCAGCAAGAACGCCCGGGCCGCGGCAAAGAAAGTGGTTCGCAAACCCTCGGATCAATAGATCGCGCATCTCCGGTTCAAACATTCACCCATATCTGTTTTCATTGACGCATGACGCATAGAAGCCGCCGCCCTTATCTGATTCGCGCCATTTACGATTGGGCGACTGACAACGAATTCACTCCGCACTTGCTGGTTGCTGCGGATGCCGAAGGCGTGCAGGTGCCGCGGCAGTACGTTCAGGAAGGGCGTATCACGCTCAATATCAGTGGCATGGCCGTACAAAGCCTGGATCTGAGCAGTGACCCGATCTGGTTTTCGGCGCGCTTCGGCGGCAAGAGTTTTGAGGTGTTCGTGCCAGTGGGCGCGGTGCTTGCGGTGTTTGCCCGTGAAAACGGCGAAGGCATTGTGTTTGGTGAAATTGAGACGCCGCCTCCCGGTGACGAACAGCCCAATGGCCCCAAACCGCGCGTGGCACCCGAAAAGCCTTCAACCGACAAAGAGAAAAAGCGCAGCCATCTGCGCGTCGTGAAATAGGACCCCGTCCTGATTGGCACTAGGCGTCGGGAATCGTTTTCCCGGGGTTTAGGATTTCCGCAGGGTCAAACACCTGCTTGATCTGGCGCATCAGCCGGAGACTGGCCGGGTCAACCTCCCATGCAACGAACGCTCTCTTGGCAACGCCCACCCCGTGTTCGCCGGACAAAGTGCCGTCAAGTTTGAGGACGAGCCGGAAAACTTCATGCAGGCAGGCCTCAATGCCACGTTGCTGCGCCGGGTCCGCCGGATCTGCCAGAAGATTGACGTGAATATTGCCGTTACCGGCATGGCCAAAGCACACGATCTGGATGCCGTGTTGCTCAGACAGCGTACTGATCCCGGAAAGCAACTCGGGCAGACGGGTCACCGGAACCACGACATCTTCGTTGACCTTGCGTGGCGCGAGTTTGCGCAAGCTGGGCGACAGTGCCTTTCTAGCCGCCCACAGATCCTGTCGTTCTTCCGCCGATTCAGCCCGTCGTAGTTCGATCAGCCCCGGAGGGCTGGCGGCCTTGATTACGGCGTCCACGTCGCCGCTGAGCCCCGGCTCTTCACCGTCGATATCAATCAGCAACATCGCGCCGGTGTTCTGGGGAATGCCGCAGTCGCGCCAGGCCTGGGCCAGGCGAGCGGCTTCGCCGTCAAAGAATTCCAGTGCACAGGGCTGGGCAGGCTGACCCATGATGCGGGTCACGGCCACGACCGCAGATGCCACGTCTTCATAAGTGGCGCGCAGGGTCCGCAGCTGCGAAGGGCGCGGCAGCAACTTGAGTGTTGCACGGGTAATCAGCCCCAGCGTGCCTTCGCTGCCGATCATCAGGCGGGTCAGGTCATAACCCACCACGCCCTTGGTGGTGTGGCAGCCTGCGTGAATCAATTCCCCGGCGCCGGTTACCGCGCTCAGGCCCAGGACATTGTCGCGGGCAGTGCCGTATTTCACGGCGCGCGGGCCGCCAGAGCCACAAGCCAGGTTGCCACCCACGGTTGCGTAGTCGGCACTGGTGGGATCGGGTGCCCAGAACAGGCCGTGTTCGGCAGCCGCGCGCTGGACATCGCCATTCAGGCAGCCCGCTTCGCATTCGATCATCCGGTCTCCGGGAGAGATACGAAGAATTTTTGTCATGCGCTCAAAGGACAGGACCAGCCCGCCGGCGACAGGCACACTGGCGCCGGTGGTATTGGTGCCGCGTCCACGCGCAGTCAGACGGATGCCGTGCGCGCGACAAACGCGCACGATCGCCAGAACTTCAGATTCTTCCTGCACAAAACCGACCGCCTGCGGCAGTGCGATCTGTCGCGAGTTGTCGTAGGCATAGCTCATGCAATCGCCGGGATCGGTGAGCAATCTTTCGTGCAAGATGGCGCGTAGTTCCGCGAGAGCGGTTTCGGGCAGCGGCGCTGTTATGGATTGCATGTTGTCAGACATCCGAGGCGTCAAAGGCGGCCTGAATCCAGTCGATATTGTCCTGGCCGTCCAGCGCAACAACATCGAACCTCGCCGGCAATTGGACCAGCTTGGGATTGCGCGCGAGCAGACCCTGCGCCGCGCGAATCACCTTGGCCTGCTTGCGTGCATCGACCGAGTCCGCCGCGCTACCGTAACCGGGGTGCGAGCGTTTTCGCACTTCGACAATGACCAGATGTTCGGCGTCGCGCATGACCAGATCGAGTTCTCCGCCGGGTGCGCGCACATTGCGCTGAATCAGCTGGAGACCCTGTTTCTGCAGAAAAGCTAATGCCAGATCTTCTTCGCGGGCGCCCTTGATCACGGAGGTCGGCGCTCTAGGGCCCGGCCTGCACCTGCATGCAGGCGATACCGCGTTGCACTCTGCCGCCCACCAGGCTCAGCTGACCACTCGCGGCCTCCAGAGCACGGCCGTCAAGTTGCCGTCCGCGCAGGGCGGTGGCCAGACGGATGGCGTCTGATCCCAATGCAAATAGTCGGGGCTGCGAGCGCATGGTGTCCGGAAAATCGCGATAGGCCTGCGTGCGCAGACCTGACCAGCGGCCCGACATGTCCGTCACCCAGGGCATATCACACAGATGGACGCCATTGAGCTGCGGGCCGATGGCGCCGCCATGTGCCGCTGAGAGCATGTAGGTGGTCATGCCCGCAGATCGAAAGAAATCCAGTTTCGGCAGCAGCGTATGGGCTTCGCGTGCGCGCAGCGGCGCAAACAGCACCTGCGCATCGCTACGGGGCTGCGGCTCGAATTCGCTGCGTCTGCCGAGAATCTGCGTCAGTTCTCGATGGCGCTGTTCGCTCCCGCGGATGTTCAGCAAATTCCTCAAGGGGCGGCTCAGATCGCGGACATTCAGCGCATAGCGTTCCACGCCGAGAATGGTGCCGCCCTCAACCGTGAAGACTTGAGTAAACGCATCAACGGCGCGATTGCCCCAGTCATTGGCCGGCGCAAGGATCAGAGCGCTGCGCTGATCGCGGGCAATGGCGTCGCGTGCTGCGGCATAGGCCTCGTCTTCCGGTGCAAGGCCAAACTGCATGATTCCGGGTGGCGCACCGTCCAGATAATTCAGGGCCATCCACGGCACGTTGGAGTGCATGCTGCGGCCAATGGCAGAGACAGACTCGCGCATCACCGGCCCGATGATGAAATCGGCGCCATCGCTCAGGGCCTGCCGAAACGCCTGAATTGCCTGAGCCGGATTGCTGCCGGTGTCATAGATGCGGATGGGGGGTCGCGGCTCGCGCTGTTCAAACCAGCCAGAAATGAAGCCGTCGCGCAGCGCACTGCCCACCGCTGAAAGATGACCGCTTGTCGGTATCAGCAGGGCATAGCCACGGCTGATGCCGGGGCGATGTGCGCCGCCTGAAAAACTCGAGCCCGGCGCGGGGCCGCGTGTCGCGAACTGCGCGTCTGCCTGAATACTTTCAGCCCGGCTGTCTGCCGGATGGCCCGGATTGCGTCGCCGCCATGCTTCGATGGCTGCCTTGCTGGGGCCGTTCTGCATGACCTGCGCAAGATCAAGCCAACCGCGCGACATCGGCGCTTCCCGGTCCAAGTCGGGAAATTTGTTGGGCGCAATGGGCGACTTGATCAGCTCGCTCCAGATCAGCTCGCGATTCTCTTCCAGTTGCTTGGCCGAGGTCAGCGCGTACTCGCGGTCTGACAGGGTGCGCACGGCAGATACCGGGTCGCCGGCCATGAAAGCGGCTTCAGCGCGCAGCAGTTCCATGGTCGTCGACAAAGCCGGAACATGGTGACTGGTGGGCGGGAGAGCGCGTAAGGCGGCGCCGGGATCACGACGCTGAAGGGCCACACGCGCGCGAACAATCTGGGTGCGCGCCAGCTCGTTGGGGCTGAGCGAACCGGTGGGAATCTTGCCCAGCCAGCGTTCTGCCGCAGCGTCGTCTTCGTTGGCAATTGCCCGTTCCGCGCGAACGATCAGCTCAGGTGCCGTCGCCGATAGCGGGGCGGTCGGTGCCAGCAGCGTCGAGCCGCCAAGCGTCCACAATGCGAGCAAGATGAGGCGTTTGAGAGTCATGACGATAAAGTATCGCATGCAAGCCTTCCGGATTCTGAGCAAGACAGCCTTTTGAAAAGCCAATCTGACCCATCAACCGAACTGCTTCAGCGCGGTGCGCTGTACGTGGTTGCGACGCCCATCGGCAATCTCGGCGACCTTTCCGAGCGGGCGCGGCAGGTGTTGTCGTCGGTGGACCGCATTGCCGCCGAGGACACCCGCAATAGTGGCGGCCTGCTAAGTCACTTCGGTATCCGCACGCCTCTGGTGGCCTTGCATGATCACAACGAAAGCCAGGTCGCGGCGCAGTGGGTGGCGGCCCTGCAACAGGGTCAGACTCTGGCTTTGATATCCGACGCCGGGACGCCTCTGATTTCTGACCCGGGCTACGTGCTGGTCCGCGAGGCACGTGCAGCGGGCTGCGAGATTATTGCCGTGCCGGGGCCCTGTGCTGCGATTGCCGCGCTGAGCATCGCCGGGCTGGCCAGCGACAGTTTTGTTTTCTGCGGTTTTCTACCAGCGAAATCCGCTGCGCGGCGCGAGCGCATTGCAGCGCTTTCCCAGGAAGCAAGAACCGTGATCCTGTACGAGTCCAGTCATCGCATTGAAAGCTGTGCGAAGGATCTGGCTGATCTGCTGGGGCCGCGCAAAGTGATGCTGGCGCGCGAGATCACCAAGCGTTTCGAGCAAAGCATTGTGTGTTCGGCCGATGCCTTGCCCGACTGGCTGGCCGCAGATGCCAACCGACTGCGCGGCGAGTTTGTCTTGATTATTGAAGCGGCTCAGGAAACGCAGGCTGAAGACGCTGAGGCTGAACGGGTTTTGCGCATTCTGCTGGCCGAACTGCCCGCCGCGCGTGCAGCAAAGGTGGCCGCAAGCCTGACCGGGCTGAAGAAAAACGCGCTCTATGCCATGGCCCTCAAGATCAGCGATAGCCCGGACGGGTAGAATGGCAACTGGAGTTGGCCGAACAATCGCTGCTGTCGCAAGACAGGGGAGGAAAGTCCGGGCTCCATAGGGCAGGACGCCAGGTAACGCCTGGGAGCCGCGAGGCTACGGAAAGTGCAACAGAAAACATACCGCCGATGGTTGGGGCAACCCTTCACAGGTAAGGTTGAAATGGTGCGGTAAGAGCGCACCGCGGACCTGGCAACAGGGACGGCATGGAAAACCCCGTCTGGAGCAAGACCAAATAGGGAAGGTGAGACGGACGCAAGAAAGTCTCGACGCGCGGCCCGCGTGCCTTCCGGGTAGGTTGCTGGAGCGCTGTGGTGACGCAGCGCCTAGAGGAATGATTGTTCTCGACAGAACCCGGCTTACAGGCCGACTCCTTTTTTTCGGAGCGTTGATGCCTGGCGACGGCACCTTCCATGGAAGGTGCCGTCGCTTCGCCCTACAGCGACAGCTTTGACGGCTCAGTTCACCGCGAAGCGGCTTAGGTCCACGCTCTCACCCACAGCCAGGTCGGTGCGGGCCATGAACTTGGGCTTGATGAACCAGACCACGGTAGGCAACAGCACCAGAGACAGCACCATGTTGATCAGCATGATGGCGACCAGCAGGATGCCCATGTCGGCCATGAACTTGAGGTCCGACATGAAGATCCACGGGGTGATGCCGATGAGCATGATCGAGGCGGTGAACATGATGGCCTTGCCCGTCGTCGACAAGGCCGTGCGGATGGCCGCGGCATAATCACCGTTGTGCACGTGGTACTCCTCGCAGATGCGCGAGAGCAGATAGATGCCGTAATCAATGCCCACGCCGACGCCCATGACCGCGACGATGGTGGCGTTGATGTCCAGGCCAATGCCCAGAACATGCATCGCAGCCATTTGCAGCAGATTGGCCAGGTTCACCGGAATCAGCAGCATGATCGAGGCCACAAAAGATTTGTACGCCAGCGCCGCAATAATGGCGATGGTGAGGTTGAGCAGGCCGAAGATGAACCAGTGATAACGCTCGACGACATTGTTCATCGCCTGTTGAAGCGCAATGACCCCGGTCGCCATGCGTACGGTGAACAGTTCATGGTCTTCGCCCACGATATCCACCGCGCGACGGGCATTGGCCAGCGCAGCGTCTACCGTGTCCTGCTTGTTGTCCTTGAACCAGGCAGACACGGTGGAGTGCTGCGCAACGAAATCCATGACATGTCCAAAGGACGCCGGTGACGTGCCCATCAATACCGCCCAGCCTGCGCTGTATGCGGCCCGCTTGTTGGGGTCTATGGGCATGGCCTGTGGATTGCCGCCCGAGAACAGGCGATTGCCTTCCATCATGTAGTCGGAGAACGACAAGGTTGCCTTGGGCGCAAGAAATGGATCGGATTCCATCAGCGTCTGCAGCTGCATCCGGACCTGCATGGCTTCATGCGACAGCGCCACGCGATTGAGTCCGTCCTGCGGATTCTTCGACTCGATGATCAGTTCCAGCGTGTTCATGCCGGGGAAATGACGATTGATCGCACGTACCGACTCATTGAAATCGGTGCCGTGGTCAGAGTCCGGCCACAAGAGATTGCTGCCCTCTACCGGATTGCCAATTTCAATCTGCAGGGTCTGGTAGAGCGACCAGCCGGCGAGCGCAATCATGAAGACGGCGGTAAAGCCTGCGGGCTTTCCGTAGCTCAGTCTCGAGAGCTGTGTCAGGGCTTTTTTCTGGGTCAGATGGAAACCCTGTTCCTTGCCCTCACCGCCGGAGATCTGCTGGAAGTTCTTCGGAACCGGCAGATAGGACAGCAGGATGGCGGCTAGGAAGATGCCGGTGGGAATGATGAACAGCGCCCATGCACCACAGAACCAGGCGTGGTTGTACATGGTGACAATCGGCGCTATCGCAATGAACGCGATACCGCAGACATCGGTGATGATGCCGAGCACGGAGGGCACCATCATCACGCCCATGCAGACTTCGGCGGCTTTTCGCTTGTCCGGGATGTGCGCCAGAATCTCGTAATAGCGTTCCGCAAACTGAATGCAGTGCGACATGGTCCTGGCGAGCAGCAGCAGGGGAACAATGGTCAGCAGGGGCTCGATCGGTTTGCCCAGCCAGCCGATGAACCCGACGCCCCAGATGCCTGCGGTGGCCGCGCAGATGATCGGCATCAGCACGCCGGCGACATTGCGCATGTAGAGAATCAGCAGAATCACCAGCACAGCCAGGGTGACACTGAAAATGGCGTAGGTCTGCTTCTGCAGGCGATAGACCCAGCCGGTCAGAGTTGGCAGGCCCGCCTGATAGATGTGGTGATTCTCGTCGCTGTGTTTTTCGACCAGATCACGCAGGAAGTCGAAGGATTCGCCATAGTCCACATGATCGTGGAAGGTGGCCTGGATCAGCGTTGCGGTCTCATCGCGTGAAACAAAAAATACCCGGGCATTGGGTGATTGCTCCACCCGGCGCCTGAAGGACGCCAGTTCTTCTGTAGAGCGAGGAACCTGATCGACCATCAGGGGGCGCATGTCCAGACCCTGCGGCGTGGCCTCCACGTAGCGCAATTTCTCGGTTGAAATCGAGATGACCTGCGTATGGTCTACCGAGGGTGTGAGGTCAACGTCGCGGGTCAGGTCCCAGACCTTCTGCAGGGTGTCCGCGTGATAGATGTCGCCATTCTTGCGCTTGATCATCAGGAAGACAGTCAGCGGACTGCCAAAGTTGGGGTGGTCGTTATAGACCTCCACAAAGGGGTCGTCCTCGGGCAACAGGTCCTTGAAAATGGTCCGAACTTCCACCCCGCCGAAGCCGCCCATGAATCCCAGGGTGACCAGCACGAACAGGCCGGCGACCCATGCCCGGCGGTCCATGATCCATTTAGCTACTCGGAACCTGCGGGGCAATGATTGTTCGGTCACAAGACAGTTCTCGTTCGGATTGGGGCCGGGTGCGGCGCCGCTGGGAAAAGGTATGGCCCCGTACCGTCTATTGTTTAGCAAATAAAATCAACAATCTGCGTCTCCTCTGAAACCCTTTGGGAGCAGCCCCGGTCGGGCGATTCAGTCATCCGGAAGCTGGCGATGGCGCAGACAATGGGCTGGCGGGGCGATCGCGCCATATCGTCAAAGTGGGGAGCCCATGAGGCCTGCGCTGGCCGAACGGACTGTGCATGACCCTGTGCATAACAGTGAATTCACTTTAAGAAGAATCGGTAACTCGATGTTTTTTATTGTATTTATGTTGCATTAACTTTCTACATCTAAGCCATTGTTCTAGCGCGCTTTTTTTCCTGTTCGGCGCTTGTGAGCCCTGAGGTCGTGGGGTATAGTGGGTCAAGAGGGTTTCTTTGTGGGTAGCTGTGGGGAGTTGCTCACGTAACCGGGGTCGTACGCGTGTTCTCTGGGTCACATCAATTGACCATCGATGACAAGGGTCGCCTTGCGATCCCTGCTTGCTTCCGCAAGGAGCTGGCGGAGTGCTGCGCGTCCCAAATGGTGATTACCCGCGGCCCCAATCCCTGCCTTGAGATTTACCCTGCCAACGAGTTCCAGCGCATCGCGGATGAGATCGACCAGATGGAAGACCGTCAGATGGCTGAAACCCTGAAGGGCATCGTGATTGGCCTCGCCGTGCAGACCGAGCTCGACAAGCAAGGACGTGTACTGCTGCCGACGCTGCTGAGAAAGCACGCGCGGCTCAATGGCGCTGCCGTACTGATGGGGCAGATTCGGCGGTTTGATCTCTGGCCT
The DNA here is from genome assembly GCA_963975245.1 of uncultured Panacagrimonas sp. Classification (GTDB taxonomy): domain Bacteria; phylum Pseudomonadota; class Gammaproteobacteria; order Nevskiales; family Nevskiaceae; genus Panacagrimonas. Next base: position 107,879 of record CAXBFJ010000010.1, read on the forward strand.
GATGATCTCTGGAATGAGCGTTACGGAGACGGCCTGCAAAGCATCGATGCACAAGTGGTCGATGCATTCCGGACGTTGAAGCGGTGAGCGCCTCATATGGAAGTGCGCCATTCCGCAATCACTGCGCCGTCGCGCGCGGGGCTTAGGCTGATGCAGGATCATCTCCCGGTGATGCTCGATCAGACGCTCGCCGGGCTTGCTCCGCGTGCTGGTGGCATTTACGTGGACGCCACCTTTGGACGCGGCGGACACAGCGCCGCGATTTTGCAATCCATCGGTGACAGCGGCTTTCTGCACGCACTCGACCGCGACCCAGAAGCTTGTGCAGCGGCGCGCGAGCGATTCTCCGGCTTTGCGAATTTCCAGATTCACCGCCAGAACTTCTCCGACCTGGCCGACTTCACCCAGCAGCACAATTTGTCAGGGCAGGTGAGTGGGCTACTGCTGGATCTGGGTGTCTCCTCGCCCCAATTCGACGACGCCTCGCGCGGGTTTTCGTTTTCCAATGATGGTCCGCTGGACATGCGCATGGACCCCGACAGCGGAGAGTCCGCCGCGCAATGGATTGCGCGCGCAGATGAAACTGAAATTGCCGATGTCCTGTGGACCTTCGGCGAGGAGCGGGCCAGTCGGCGTATTGCGCGACGCATCGTGCAGGTACGCACTGAAACCCCCTTGCTGCGCACGGCGCAACTGGCGGACCTGATCTCCGGGGCCATGCGCGGGCCGCGCCAGAAGATTCATCCCGCCACGCGCAGCTTTCAGGCGATTCGCATTTTCATTAATCGCGAGCTCGAAGCGCTGCAAAAGGCCTTGCAGGCCAGTCTGGAATTGCTTGCAGCAGGCGGACGCCTGGCGGTGATCAGTTTTCATTCGCTGGAAGATCGTCTGGTGAAGCGCTTCATGCGCAGCGGCGGGGCCGAAGGTGATCGTGATGTGCCGACCCCGGCCAACCCCTATGCCGCGACCTCGCGTGGCGAAAGGCCAGCAGCGTTCAGGACCATCGGCCGCTACTTCGCGACCGAGCAGGAGCGCTCGGGAAACCCGCGGGCACGCAGTGCCGTGCTTCGTGTCGCGGAGCGTCTCGCATGAACATGGTGATTCAATCCCTCGACCACGCGCGTCGCAGTTTCAAGCGCATGCGCCTGGAGATGGCGGATGCGCCACCGACCGGCCTGATGATTCCCCTGGTGTTGGCGGTGCTGGTCATGGGTTCGGCGCTGTATGCCATTCGCATCAAGCATGACAACCGCAGCATGACCACCGAGATTGAGCGCGCCCGCGTTGAGCGTGAACGTTTGCAAATGGAGTGGTCACAGCTGCAGCTGGAAGAGGCCGCATTGGCGCACCACGCCCGTATCGAGAGCGCTGCACGGGATCAGCTGGGCATGGCCGAGCCGCGCGAGTACGTGATTCTTCAGCAGTCCGCAGCGGAGCGTGTGCCTTGAGCCGCCGCAAGATATCCAAGTCGCAGAAGCCTCAGGGCGTTGCTCCCTGGCGCCGACGTGCCGTCGTGATATTGCTTGGTGTCAGCGCCGTGCTGGTGGCTGGTCGCGCATTTCAGTTGCAAGTCATAGATCGCGACTTCCTGACCCGCGAAGGGGCCAAGCGTCAGGTTCGTACAGTGACGTTGCCAGGACATCGCGCCGCCATACGAGATCGTCGCGGCGAGCCGCTGGCCTTGTCGGCGCCAGTGGATTCGCTGTGGTGCGTACCATCCGAACTGCTTGGCGCGCCGGAACATCTTGCCGCGCTGGCCAAAGTGCTCAAGCAGCCAAAATCCAAGTTGACGCGTTTTCTTACGGCGCGTTCCAAGCGTCAGTTTGTGTACTTGGAACGTGGCATGCCGCCAGATGAAGCGCGGCGCGCACTGGCGCTCAAGGCGCCCGGTGTGTTCTCCATTCGCGAATACCGGCGCTACTACCCGGCAGGTGAAGTCGCTGGTCAGTTGGTGGGCTTTACCAATGTCGACGGCAAGGGCCAGGAAGGCATGGAGATGGCCCACAACGAAAGCCTGAGCGGTATTGCCGGCTCGCGTCACGTGATTCGCGATGCACGTGGACGCATCGTTGAAGACACCGAAGAAGCCGTGCCCGCTCAGCCGGGCGAGGACCTGACCCTGTCTATCGACCTGCGCCTGCAGTACCTCGCTTATCGCGAGCTCAAGGCGACGGTCAAAAAACACGAAGCCAAGGGCGGACTGGTCGTTGTGGCGGACGCCCGCACCGGTGAGATTCTGGCCATGGCCAGCCAGCCCGGATTCAATCCGAACAATGTGGCGGATCGCAGGCCGGGGCGCATGCGCAATCGCCCGATTGTCGATTCCTTCGAGCCCGGCTCGGCGGTGAAACCTTTGCTGGTTGCCCAGGCACTGGAGACCGGCGCCTATCGTGAGCAGAGCCGGATCGATACCGGTGATGGCTGGATGCAGGTGCGGCGTCTCACGGTGAAGGACATCCATGCTCTGGGCGATACAGACCTGACCATGATTCTGGCCAAGTCCAGCAATGTTGGGGCGGCCAAGATTGGCCTGCACATAGGCGCAGAGAACGTCTGGCAGGGATACCAGCGTTTTGGTCTGGGTGATCCCGTGGGTTCCGGCTTTCCGGGCGAATCGATGCCGCTTTTGCGCAACTACATGAAGTGGGGCGACATCGCCACGGCAACGGCATCCTATGGTTACGGACTCTCACTAAACGGCTTGCATCTGGTGCGTGCCTACGCGGGACTAGCCAACGACGGCCTGATGCCGCATCTGCAGTTGCTCGCCAACCAGCCGCTGACGCCCGGACGGCGGGCGGTCAGTGCAGCGACCGCGCGTTCGGTGCGACACATGCTTGAAGCTGTTGCGGTAGATGGCGGCACCGGATCGCGTGCTGCGATTCCCGGTTATCGGGTTGCTGGCAAGACCGGCACGGTGCGCAAGGTTTCGCCGACAGGCGGGTATGACGCACACCGACATCAGTCGGTCTTTGTCGGCATGGTGCCTGCGGACAATCCGAGGTTGGTCGGGCTGGTGATGGTCGATGAGCCACGTGCCGGTGACTACTACGGCGGTGTGGTGGCCGCGCCGATTTTCTCTTCGGTCATGCAGGGCGCGCTGCGCCTCTTGCAGATTGCGCCGGATGACTGCGCAAGTGAATGTGCCCAGCCTGATGTGCTGCCGCAGATTGCCATGCCCGCCGGCGCATCGCCTGCAACGGGGCCGCGCAGTTGAGCGCCGCGGTGACCGGCTGGACGCTCGATCGACTGCTGGACGGCTTTGCCGCAGGCGCGCCAGCGCTGCCGGTAACTGGCCTGGCAATGGATTCGCGCGCTGTCGAAGTCGGGGATGCCTTCGTTGCGGTCAAGGGCTCTGCCGCGCATGGCTTGATGCACCTGCCGCAGGCTCTGGCGCGTGGCGCAAATGCCATTCTCTGGGAGCCCGACACCGGTGTTGAAGCACCGCAGGCGCAAGTGCCCAGCATCGCCGTCGAGAAACTGGGGCAAAGACTGGGCGAGATTTCGGCGCGCTTTCACGGCCGGCCTGCAGATCGCATGTTCGTTGCCGGGGTGACCGGAACCGACGGAAAGACCTCTACCGCGCATTTGATTGCGCAGGCCTTCGAAACCTACGGCAGGGCCTGTGCTTATCTGGGAACGCTGGGTAACGGGCGCCTGGGTCAGCTTGATGCTGCCACGCATACCACCCCCAATCCCATTGCCTTGCACGCCAACCTCGCAGCCTTCCTTGAGCAGGGCATAGATGCTTGTGCGATGGAAGTCTCATCGCATGCGCTGGATCAGCATCGTGTTGGCGGGGTGAATTTTGACGCCGTCGTGCTGACCAATCTCAGCCGCGACCATATGGACTACCACGGCACCGTCGAGAATTATGCAAATGCCAAGCGTCGGCTGTTTGAAGCCGGCGATGCACGCACACTGATTCTCAATCGTGATGATGAGTACGGCGCGAAGTGGATTGCCCAGATCGCTCAGACTGCGCAGAAAGATCAATTGTGCGTCTACGGCATTGGAGGTGAGCGTCCGGAGCATCACGCATTCGTGATTGGACGCGAACTCGCGCTGACCGAATCGGGTCTGTCCCTGACCCTGGAAACACAGACGGCTCAGGCCAGTCTGAGCAGCCCGCTCCTGGGCGCTTTCAACGCCTACAACCTGCTGGCCGCCGCTGCGGTCCTGCTCAGTGCCGGTCTTTCGCTGGATGAATGCGCGACAGCACTGCAAGTCGCCACGACCGTGCCCGGTCGGATCGAAGCCTTCTGCGGCAGAGAGGATCAGCCATTGGTTGTGGTGGATTACGCGCACACGCCGCGAGCGCTTGAGCAGGTGATTGCGGCCGTGCGTGCGCATGTACAGGGTGAGGTCTGGTGTGTATTTGGCTGCGGCGGCGATCGTGATCGCGGCAAGCGCGCATTGATGGGGCATGCAGCAAGCCTGGCCGCGGATCACGTGGTCATCACTGATGACAATCCACGCAGCGAATCGCCGCAAGCCATCGTTAAGGACATCATGTCCGGCGTCGTAGATGCACATCGCGAGCGCGTTCAGATCGAGCATGACCGCAATGCCGCCATAGCGCATGCAATCAGTTTGGCCAAGAAGGGTGACGTGGTTCTGGTTGCAGGCAAGGGGCACGAGACTGTGCAGATTTCTGCATCGGGTACGCGTCCTTTCAGTGATCGCGCGCGCGTGGCCGAGTTGTTGGGAGTAAGCGCATGATCGCGCCGCGTACCGGCATGGCCCCACTGTCCTGGTTCGCCCAGGCCAATGGCGTGGAACTCATAGGCGATGACGCTGAAGTCTTGCGCGTCAATTCGGATTCGCGAGCGGTGCAGGGCGGCGATCTCTTTGTTGCCCTGCGCGGTGAGCGTTTCGATGGCCACAGCTTCAGTCAGGGGGCTGCCGATGCGGGCGCCGTCGGTATGGTCTGTGATCGTCGTCTTGATACTGCCATCGCGCAGATCGTGGTGAATGACACGCTCAGTGCCTTGCAGACTGTTGCGCAGGCCTGGCGACGCCGTTTCGATATTCCCGTCATCGGCGTAACCGGCAGCAATGGCAAGACCACCACCAAGCAGATGCTCGCTGCAGTCTTGTCCGCCCGCGGCCCGGTTCTGGCGACGCGCGGCAACTTGAACAACCACATCGGCATGCCGATGACCTTGCTGGAGCTGCGTGAGGAACATCGCACGGCGGTGATCGAGATGGGCGCCAACCATGCAGGCGAAGTCGAGCTTCTGACGACACTGGCAGCACCCAACATCGGTCTTGTGACGCAGGCCGGAGACGCGCACCTTGAAGGCTTCGGCTCGCGCGACGGTGTTGCCCACGCCAAGGGTGAGCTGTTCGCCGGTCTGGGAGAAGACGGCATCGCCATCATCAATGCGGACGATGCCTACGCCGATCTCTGGCGCTCAATGGCGCGATGCAGTCAGCTCAGTTTTGGTATCGACAATGCTGCCGACGTGCGTGCCTGTGACATTCGCTGCGAACACGACAGCAGCCGTTTCACTCTGGAAATTCCGGGTGGCGAAGCGCAGGTTGAAATGGCGCTGGCCGGGCGTCACAACATCATGAACGCACTGGCTGCCGCCGCTTGTGCGGCTGCGCTGGGGCTTGAGGCGCACAGCATTGCCGATGGTCTGGGGCGTTTTGAGCAGGCACAGGGGCGTCTGGTTTGGCGCAAGGCGACGTCCGGCGCGCAGGTGATCGACGATAGCTACAACGCCAACCCAACTTCATTGCGAGCCGGTCTGGAACTGCTTGCCCAGCAGGAAGGCCGCCGTTACGCGGTGCTAGGTGGCATGGGCGAACTGGGGCCGGATTCGGACAGCCTGCACGAATGGTGCGGCGCCAAGGCGCGTGAGCTGGGCATTGAGCATCTTTACGCATTGGGCAACTCAGCGAGGCACTACGTCAACGGTTTCGGCAGCGGCGGCGTCGCTTTCGATTCTGTCGAGGAACTGACTGCGCGTCTGCAGGCCGAATCCGGCACGCAGACGACGATGCTGGTCAAGGGGTCGCGCTCTGCGCGAATGGAACGAATTGTCACCGCTCTGTGCGGCGACGCGGCGGCGGGTCACTGATCATGCTCTATCACCTGGCCATGTGGCTCAAAGACTCGTTCAGTGGCTTGAACCTGTTTAGCTATCTCACCTTCCGCGCCATCCTCGGCGTGCTGACCGCTCTGGTGGTGTCGCTGTTCAGCGGGCCGTGGATGATCCGCAAGCTGACGGACTTCAAGTTCGGTCAGGTTGTTCGTGAACTCGGGCCGAAATCGCATCAGGCCAAGACCGGCACGCCAACTATGGGCGGTGTGCTGATTCTGCTGGCCATCAGTATCTCGACGCTGGCGTGGTCAGATCTGAGCAATCGCTTTGTCTGGTTTGCCCTGCTGGTAACGCTGGCGTTCGGCACCGTCGGCTTTGCCGACGACTTCATCAAGATTCGCTATCGACGCAACCTGGGCCTGACGGCCGTCCAGAAATATTTCTGGTTGTCGCTCGCAGGCTTTGGCGTGTCCACCCTGATCTACATGACCGCGCCCAATGCACCGATTGGGCAGATGTTCACCGACGGCCACGCCTCCATTGAAACCGCGCTGATCGTGCCTTTCTTCAAGGACGTAGCGATTCAGCTCGGCATCTTCTTCATTCCCTGGTCTTACCTGGTCATCGTTGGCAGCAGCAATGCGGTCAACCTCACAGACGGACTGGATGGTCTGGCGATCATGCCCTGCGTGCTGGTGGCATCTGCGTTGGCCGTTTTTGCCTACGTCACCGGCAACATCAAGATCGCAGGCTATCTGGGTATTCCCTACATTCCAGGTGTTGGTGAGCTGGCGATTTTCTGCACCGCCATTGCAGGCGCAGGGCTGGGCTTTCTCTGGTTCAACGCCTATCCCGCACAGGTGTTCATGGGCGATGTCGGCGCGCTGGGCCTGGGCGCTGCATTGGGCGTGGTGGCGGTGCTGGTTCGTCAGGAACTGGTCCTGCTCATCATGGGCGGTGTCTTTGTTGCAGAGACCTTGTCGGTGATGCTGCAGGTGGGATATTTCAAATACAGCGGCGGCAAACGCATTCTGCGCATGGCGCCCCTGCACCACCACTACGAACTCAAGGGCTGGCCCGAGCCCAAGATCATCGTGCGCTTCTGGATCATCACCCTGATTCTGGTGCTGATCGGCCTGTCGACCCTGAAGGTGCGGTGATGACCAGGTTCGCAAATCGATACGCCGCGCAACGCATGCTGATCGTGGGATTGGGTGCGTCAGGTGCATCGGCCCTGCGTTATCTGGTGCGCGAGGGCGCTGATGTCGTGGTGACCGATTCCCGCGCCAAGCCGCCGGGCATCGACGCGCTGCGCACTCAGTTTCCACAGGTTCAGTTCTGCCTCGGCGCATTCGCAGCGCCATCGTCGCTGGCGCAGTTTCACGAGGCCATCATCTCTCCCGGCGTATCCCTCGATGAGCCGTTCGTTCGCCAGCTCGCCGATGCAGGTGTCTCGCTGATTGGCGATATCGAGCTGTTCGTGCGCGCGGTGCAGGAGTCATCAAAGGGTGATTCAAAGTGTGGTTCAGAGAAGCCCGCGATCGTTGCCATTACCGGCAGTAATGGAAAGAGCACCGTCACGACCCTGGTTGGCGACATGGCGCGCGCAGCGGGTCGCAAGGTCGCGGTGGGCGGCAATCTGGGCGCGACTGCGCTCGATCTGCTGTCCGATGACGTCGATCTCTATGTGCTGGAGCTGTCGAGCTTCCAGCTTGAGACCACACACAGCATGCGTTGCACTGCTGCGGCCTACTTGAACCTGTCTGAAGATCACCTTGATCGACATGGCGACATGGCCAACTACGGGCGCATCAAATCACGCATCTATGCATTCGCCGGCACTGCGGTATTCAATCGAGACGACGGCGCCACGCAACAGGGTATTGATCGCGCCAGTACCCGCATCAGTTTCGGGCTGCACGCTGACGCAGCGGCGTATTGCCTGCGCCACATCGGCGACGAAGTCTGGCTGTGCAAAGGTGACGAAGGCGTATGCCCACGCTCGGTTCTGAAACTTCCGGGGCAACACAATCTGGTCAATGCGCTGGCGGCGCTGGCGCTGGCCGAGGCCGTGGGTATTGATCGCGAAGCCTGCGTGCAGGCGCTGTCCGCGTTCACCGGCCTGCCGCACCGCTGCGAGTTTGTTGCGCAGCGCAAGGGCGTGACCTGGCTTAATGATTCCAAGGGCACGAATGTCGGTTCAAGTCTGGCTGCGCTCAATGGCCTTGACGGGCAGATCGTGTGGCTCGGCGGTGGGCAGGGCAAAGGTCAGGATTTCAGGCCGCTGCGCGCGCCTCTGGCGCGCAAGGGTCGTGCGGCACTGCTCTTTGGCGAAGACGCGTCAGCAATCGAGCATGCCCTGCTCGGCGCGGTGCCGATCTTTCGCAGGCAGAACATGCTCGAAGCCCTGAGCACGGCGCAAACACTCGCACGCGAGGGAGACACTGTTCTGCTGTCACCGGCATGTGCCAGTCTGGATCAGTTCAGCAATTACATTGAGCGCGGCGAGACGTTTCGCGCCTGGGTCGAGGCGCAGGCATGACCTTCACCATGCCACGTTGGAGTTCCCAGCCGCAGCAGATGACCCTGCCGCTGCCGCGTGCGCGGGTCGGGCTTGATCCCTGGCTGTGTGCGGCGGCCGCTGCGGTGCTCGCCTGGGGCTTGATCATGGTGGCGTCGGCTTCGGTTGCGCAGGCGCAGCGTGCGGCGGGCGAGCCCTTCTATTTCTTCTATCGCCAGCTGGCCTTCATCGGCATTGGTGGCTTGGCGGGATGGGCTGCGTTCTTGGTGCCCATGCATGTGTGGGAGCGCAAGAGCGGGTTGCTTGCCGTACTGGGCCTGATTCTTCTGGTGGTGGTGCTGATCCCCGGCATCGGGGTCAAGGTGAACCACGCACGTCGCTGGATTGATCTGGAAGTGATTCGCATCCAGGCCTCGGAGCCTGCGCGTCTGGCCTTGATCATGTATCTGGCCGGCTACATCGTGCGCCGACAGACGCAGTTGCAGAACACGCTCACCGGCCTGCTGGTACCGCTGTGCCCCTTGATGGCCGCCGCTGTATTGCTACTGATGGAACCGGATTTCGGTGCAACCGCGATTCTCATCGCCGTGGCCTTCATCATGTTGTTCCTCGGCGGCGCACGCATCCTGTTTCTGGGCGGCATGGTCACACTGGCCGCTGCACTGCTAAGCCTGATTGCCGTGGCGGAGGCTTATCGCGTGCGACGGTTGATGAACTTCACCAATCCGTTTGCCGACATGGAAAACGGTGGCTGGCAGTTGGCCAATTCCCTGATCGCCATTGGGCGCGGCGAATGGACTGGTGTGGGGCTGGGCAACAGCGTGCAGAAATTGCTCTATCTGCCGGAGATGCACACCGATTTCATCTTCGCGATTCTGGCCGAAGAATTCGGCTTGCTGGGTGTGCTGATTCTTATCGCCTTGATGGGCGTCATCGTCTGGCGCGGCTTTGTCATCGGCGCGAACGCCGAGGCGCTCAACGAGAGATTCAAGGCCTGTCTGGTTTATGGACTGACGGTCTGGCTTGGCTTGCAGTCCCTGATCAACATGGGGGTCAACATGGGCGCCTTGCCAACCAAGGGCCTGACCCTGCCCCTGATGAGTTACGGCGGCTCGTCCCTGATCACCGTGCTCATCATGCTGGCGCTGATTCTCCGCACGGACTATGAAAACCGACTTGCGACCGAACGGTCCGGGAGGCGGCCATGAGCAACTGCGGCGAGCGTCTCAAGTTCATGATAATGGCCGGTGGTACCGGCGGTCATGTGTTTCCGGCATTGGCTGTGGCCCACGAACTGCGCCGACGGGGACACGAAGTCGTGTGGATGGGCGCGCCGGATTCTTTTGAGTCCCGCACCGTTCCCGCGCAGGGTTTCGAGATCGAGTTCATCCGCATCACCGGCCTGCGTGGCAAGGGAATCGGCGCCCTGATTGGCGCGCCGCTGCGCTTGCTGCGGGCGGCTGCACAGGCCTGGTCCATTCTGTCTCGGCGCAGGCCCAATGCGGTTCTGGGCATGGGCGGCTTCGCTTCCGGGCCGGGCGGGCTGGTCGCCAGACTGCGCAATATTCCTCTGCTTGTTCATGAACAGAATGCAGCGCCGGGACTCACCAATCGGCTGTTGTCGCGCATTGCCCAACACGTGCTCGAAGCGTTTCCGGGCACCTTCAAGTCTGCACAGACCGTGGGCAATCCCGTGCGGCCCGGATTCGAGGAACTGGAAGATCCGTCGGTACGTGCACAGCACCGCGCAGGCAAAGCGCTTCATGTGCTGGTCATTGGCGGCAGTCAGGGTGCCCGTGCGCTCAACGAAAGACTGCCGCAGGCACTGGCACTCATGACGCCAGAGGAGCGACCTCAACTACGCCATCAGGCGGGACGCACGCTTGAAGTCGCGAAACAGACGTATCTGGCGTCCGGTGTTGACGCCGTGATCGAAGCCTTTATCGAAGACATGCCGGCCGCGTTTGCACAGGCAGATCTCGTGGTTTGCCGCGCCGGCGCGTCGACCATCGCCGAACTTTCCGCCGCCGGTTGCGCCGCACTGCTGGTGCCGTATCCGTTTGCAGTGGATGATCATCAGACGCGCAACGCGCAGCACCTGACCTCGGTCAATGCCGCGCGCATGATTGCCGAGTCCGAGCTGACCCCGCAGCGTCTGGCCGATGAACTTCGCGAGCTGCTGTCCGATCGCACGCGCCTGATCGACATGGCACGTGCCGCGCGTTCCAATGCCTGGAACGGTGCAACCCAAGCCATCGCCGATACCTGCGAGCGCGCTGCACTACGGGGGGCAGCGACATGATGACGCTCCCAGCAGGTAACGTCGCCATGCGACGCGTCAAACGCATCCACATGCTCGGCATTGGCGGCATTGGCATGGCCGGTATTGCCGAGGTGTTGCTCAATCTGGGTTACACCGTTTCCGGCACCGACCTCAAGAAGAGTGCAGCAACCGCGCGCCTTGAACAGCTGGGTGCGCAGGTCATGTTCGGGCACGCCGCATCCAATGCCGAAGGTGCGGATGTGATTGTCGTCTCCACTGCGGTCAAGGCCGGCAACCCGGAACTGGAATATGCGCGCGAGATGCGTATTCCCATCGTGCGCCGCGCCGAGATGCTGGCTGAACTGATGCGTTTTCGTCACGGCATTGCCATCGCCGGTACGCACGGCAAGACCAGCACAACCAGCCTAGTTGCAGCGGTGCTCGCGGAGGGCGGCTTGGATCCAACCTTCGTGGTGGGCGGCCGCGTGAAGAGTGCAGACACCAATGCACGACTGGGTGAGGGCGCTTATCTGGTGGCGGAGGCCGACGAAAGTGATGCGTCCTTCCTGCACCTGAACCCGATGATTGCGGCGGTGACCAATGTCGACGCGGATCACCTGGAAACCTATGGCGGTGATTTCGAGAAGCTGAAGGACACCTTCGTCGAGTTTCTGCATCGCCTGCCTTTCTATGGCCTCGCGGTGCTGTGCATTGATGACCCGGTGTTGCGTGACCTGATTTCCAGAGTCGGACGGCCGGTGCTGACCTATGGCCTTTCCGACCAAGCCGATGTGCGCGCTGAAAATGTTGTTGCCAACGGACAGGGCCATGATTTTGATGTGGTCTGGCGCGATGGCACCCGGGCGGCGCTACATCTGAATCTGCCGGGTCTACATAACGTGCTCAATGCGCTGGCCGCAGTGAGCATTGCACGCGAACTGGGCGTGAGCCTCTCCAGTATCGGCAAGGCCTTGCAGGAGTTCCAGGGCATTGACCGGCGCTGCGAAGCACACGGCTGGGTGCAGGTCGATAAGGCACGCGTGTGGCTGGTCGATGACTATGGGCATCACCCGCGTGAACTGGCGGCAACGTTCCAGGCCATGCGCGCGGCCCATCCGGACAAGCGACTGGTCGTCGCCTTTCAGCCGCATCGTTTTACGCGCACCCGCGATCTGTTCGACGACTTCTGCGAAGTGCTCTCTAGTGTTGATGCGCTGCTGCTGCTCGAAGTCTATCCGGCAGGCGAATCGGCCATTGCCGGGGCTGATGCACGCAGCCTTGCGCGCGGCATCCGTGCCCGTGGAAAAGTGGAGCCGGTCTATGTCTCCGCCGTTTCAGAGCTGGTTGCAGCCAGCCGAGGGGTGCTTGAGAACGACGATCTGCTGCTGACAATTGGTGCCGGAGACGTGGGCGGCGCAGCTGCCATGTTCATGCGCGGAGACGATGCATGAATGCGAGCAAAGACAAGAGTGCGGGAGGAAAGCGGCGTGGCGCCCAGAAGAAAGTCAGGCGCGCCACTGCACGGCCATCAGTGCCAGTCTCGCGTGGCCTGCAGGTGCCGCGCGGCGTGCTGATCGAGAATGAACCCCTGTCCCGGCACACCAGCTGGCGAGTCGGTGGGCCGGCCCTGCATTACTTCGAGCCGGCAGATCGTGATGATCTGGTGGCCTACCTGCGCGGACTTTCAGAACAGGAGCCGCTGCTCTGGCTTGGCCTAGGCAGCAACTTGCTGGTCCGTGACGGTGGTTGGCCCGGCACCGTGATTTCTCTGCACAAGGCGCTCGAAGGTCTAGCTGAGGCGGGTCAGCAGGAAATCTATGCCGAAGCAGGCGTTCACTGCGCGCGACTGGCCAAGTTTGCTGGCAGCAAGGCTCGCGCGGGTCTGGGCTTCATGGCCGGAATTCCCGGAACTGTCGGCGGCGCCCTGGCCATGAACGCAGGTGCCTGGGGTTCTGAGACCTGGCCGCAGGTGTCGGCGGTGGAAGTGCTTTATCGGGACGGCCGCAGTGCCTGGCTGGATGCCGCCGATTTTCATTCTTCCTATCGGCATGTGGAAACACCGACAGGCTTTGCAGGTTTTCTCGGCGCGCGTTTTCGTGTCAGTGACGATGCCGATGGCGAGCATGCGCGCATGACGCGGGAATGGCTGGCCCGACGAAAGCAAACCCAGCCGGTCGGGAAGCGCACCGCGGGCAGTACCTTCCGCAATCCGAAGGACGATCACGCCGCGCGCTTGATCGAAGATTGCGGACTCAAGGCTTATCGAATTGGCGGTGCCGAGGTGTCGACCTTGCACGCCAACTTCATCCTCACCGATGACGGCGCACGCGCTGCTGATGTGGAGCGCCTGATCAATCATGTTCGCGGCGTGGTTCTCAAGCAGCGTGGCGTTGATCTGATTCCTGAAGTGCGCATCGTCGGAGACGCCAAATGAGCGCGTCCAGAGTCGTGGTCCAGGATCCGGCCGCTTTCGGCAAGGTGGCCGTGCTTATGGGTGGGTGGTCAGCCGAACGAGAGGTGTCCCTGTGGAGCGGCAAGGCGGTACTTGAGGCTCTGAAGGCGAGACAGGTGGATGCCCACGGCGTTGATGCGCAGCGCGACAACCTGCCTTTGCTCAAGCAACAGGGTTTCGCACGGGCATTCAACATCGTGCATGGCACGGGCGGTGAGGACGGTATCTTGCGAGCGGTCATGGACCTGATCGAGATGCCGTGTACCGGCAGCGGGGTATTGGCCTCGGCGCTGGCCATGGACAAATTACGCACCAAACGGGTGTGGCAGGCCGAAGGTTTGCCGACCCCGGATTTCCTGCAAGTGAGCGATGAAACCTCCTTGCGTGAAGCCGCCCTCAAGCTGGGTTATCCGCTGATCATCAAGCCCTCGGCTGAAGGTTCCAGTGTCGGGATCAGCAAAGTTCGCTGCGAGGCAGAGCTGATGCCCGCGTTCGGGCTGGCGCGCGGCGGCAAGATTGGCACTGCGGTTATGGCGGAACGGTTTATCGACAGTGGCGATCAGCGCGCCGAATACACCGCCGGCGTTCTAGCCAGCCAGAGCCTGCCGATCGTGCGCATTGAGCCCGATGGTGAGTTTTATGACTACAACGCCAAATACGTTTCTGACAAAACCCAATACCACTGCCCGGCGGGTCTGACGCCAGCCTCTGAAGCCCAGCTGCGGTCACTCTGTTTGAAGGCATTTAATGCAATCGGTGCCAGCGGTTGGGGGCGAATTGATTTCATGCTGGATAGGCAGGACCGACCCTGGCTGATCGAGGCCAATCTCGTGCCCGGCATGACGTCTCATTCGCTGGTGCCAATGGCTGCACGCGAAGCAGGCATAAGTTTCCAGAGTCTGTGCTGGAACATCCTTGAAACCTCGATGGCCGAACCCGGTTCTGCCTCATGAGTGCGAGCATCGCGATGACGTCAAGCGCCAACGGCCAGTTTCAGATTGATGTGTTGCGTAGCCTGGTGGTCGTTCTGCTGGTGCTGGGCGCGCTCATTGGCCTTTACCTGATGGCACCACTGGAAGCGCCGCTGACCCGGCTAGAGATTCGCGGCAGTTTTGAAAAGCTCCAGCCCCAGGATGTGCGCCGTGCTGCTGAAGCCGAGATCGAGGCGGGATTTTTTGCAGCAGATCTTGAGGCCATTCATGACGCAGTCGCCGCATTGCCGTGGGTGGCGCGTGTCAAGGTTGATCGCAGGTGGCCCGGCGTCGTTGCGCTGCAAGTCTGGGAGCGGCAGGCCGTTGCGCGCTGGAATGAGAAGAGCGTTCTGGATGAGCGGTCTCAGTCATTCAAGCCGCGTGCCGCAGAGATTCCAACCGGACTGCCACAGCTGGCGGGCCGTGCGGGTCAGGAGACGGAAGTCTTGCAGACCTGGCAGCGTCTTTCTGCAGCGCTACGCGGTACGCCCTTGGAGCTGGAATCACTAAAGCTGGACGAACGCGGTCAGTGGCAGGCGCGTACACGCAGCGACATCGAATTGCGATTTGGACAGGCATTGCCGGATGAGCGTCTTCCGGTTTTGCAGAGCGCCGGACTACCGGCACTCGATGGACGCTGGCAGCTGGTCCAGTACATCGATCTTCGTTACACAAACGGGTTTGCCGTTGGCTGGAAAGACCAGTCGCAAACCGAGGGAGCAGCACAATGAGCAAGAGAGAAACCCGCAATCTGCTGATGACCCTGGACGTCGGAACGTCCAAGGTTGTCTGCGTTATCGGCGAGATGATGCAGGGTGGAAAAGTGGAAGTGGTTGGCTTCGGTCAACAACCTTCACGCGGCCTGAAACGCGGTGTTGTCATCAACATGGACGCCACGGTTCAGTCGATCCGCCGTGCGGTGGAAGAAGCCGAGATGATGGCCAATGCGCGCGTGCAGAACGTGTATGTGGGTCTGTCCGGTGCGCACATCAAGAGCCAGAACTCAGTCGGTGTGGTGCCGGTGAGTTCGCGCGAGGTTTCGCATCGTGATGTGGAGAAAGTCATCGAGGCGGGGCGCGCCATCGCGATTCCTGCCGATCAGAAAGTAATCCATGTTCTGCCGCAGGAATTTGTCCTCGATAATCAGGAAGGCATCTTGCGTCCGGAAGGCATGTTTGGCGTGCGGCTGGAAGCCAAGGTGCACATCGTCACCGGCTCGATGTCAGCGGCGCAGAACCTGCAGAAGTGCGTGGAGTCCTGCGGACTGCACGTCGAAAAACTCTGCCTGCAGCACATCGCGTCCAGCATGGCGGTGCTGCTTCCCGACGAGAAGGACCTGGGCATCTGCATGGTTGATATCGGCGGCGGTACTTCGGACATCGCGGTGTTTCGCGGCGGCTCGGTGCGACATACAGCCGCACTGCCCATCGCCGGCGAGCAGGTCACCAATGACATCAGCGTGGCATTCCGCACCCCGACCCAGGCGGCGGAAGAAATCAAGGTCAAATACGGTTGCGCTCTGCCGCAGCTGATCGAGACCGACGAAGAGATTGAAGTGCCGAGCGTGGCCGATGGCACGCCGCGGCGTTTGTCACGCAAGACTTTGGCTGAAGTGATCCGTCCGCGCTACGAAGAGCTGTTCCGATTCGTGCGCAAGGAACTGCATCGGGCGGATTGGTATGACGGTATCGCGGGTGGCGTGGTGCTGACCGGCGCCGCATCAATGATGCCGGGTGTGCCGGAGTTGGCTGAAGAAGTATTTGAGGTTCCGACCCGGCTTGGGCATCCGCACGACGTCGGCGGTTCGCGCGATGTGGCGGGAAGTCCGGCATATGCCACTGCCGTAGGACTGCTGCTTTACGCGCGCTCACAAAACCAGACGAGAGTCCCAAGCGGTGACCCGCGTGGCGTTGCTTATTGGGCCGAGCGCATGAGCACCTGGTTCAAGGGCAATTTCTGATTCGGGCGGTGAGCGATGTGACAAACGGGCGAGGAAAAAGACAGGCAGGAAGCGCGGGAAATTCAGTTTGAAAAGAGACGGAAATATTTTGTGATAACTGTTGCAATTGTTTTGTCAAGTAGTACAATTCCAAACAGTTGAACTTAATCGCAAAATCTAATCTGTTATCACAAATGCAGTGGCGATTTTCAGCTGCAGAAACATTTAGACAAGACGACATCAACTTTTCGATTCAAGGGCGGAGGTCACCATGAACATGCGTACAAATGAGCTATACGAGATCGTTGACGGGCAACCCATGGACGCGGTTATTCGCGTCATCGGCGTGGGCGGCGGCGGCTGCAACTCGGTCAATGAAATGGTCATGGCTGAGATCGAGGGTGTTGAGCTGATTGCAGCCAACACGGATCGCAAGCACCTGGAAAAGTGCAAGACCACCAACATCATGCAGCTGGGGCCGCGTTGCTCACGCGGTCTGGGTGCAGGCAGCGATCCCATGCGCGGTCGTGAGGCGGCGGCTGAATCCCGCGACCTGATTCGCGAAATGATTGAAGGTACCGACCTTCTCTTTATCTGCGCAGGCATGGGTGGCGGCACCGGCACCGGCGCCGCACCGGTGATTGCTGAAATTGCCAAGGAAATGGAAATCCTGACCGTTGCGGTCGTCACCAAGCCTTATGCCTTCGAGCCGCCCAAGCGTCGCGGTGTTGCTGAACGCGGTCTGGCTGAGCTGCGCAACCTGGTGGATTCCCTGATCGTGATCCCCAACGAAAAACTGCAGCTGGTACTGCCGGAAGACATGACGGTGGTGGAATGTCATAAGAAGGCTGACGAAGTGCTCAAGAATGCTGTGCAAGGCATCTCCGGCATCATCACCAGCCCCGGTGAAATCAGTGTCGACTTCGCGGACGTGCGCACGGTGATGTCCAACCGCGGCATGGCGATGATGGGCATTGGTGTGGGTTCTGGCGAAGCACGCGCGATAGAGGCTGTTGAAGCAGCGCTGTCCTGCCCGCTGATCGACGACATCGAACTGCATGATGCCAAGGGCATTTTGGTCACCCTGGCGCACAGCGGTTCGCTCAAGAAGAAGGAGCTCACCCTGGTCATGGAGCGCGTGGGTCAAATCGGCAATGATGAAGTCGACATGAAGTTCGGCATCAGCATTGACGAGTCCATGGGTGAAGACCTGCGCGTCACCGTTGTGGCAACCGGTCTGGGTTCCAAGGCTGCAGCTGCCGCTGATCGTCAGCGCGAAGCCGAAGAGAATCGCAAGGTCGTCAATATCAACCAGCCTCGCAACGAGCCGGCCATTCCGCCGCTCATCGGGCCCGCTGATATTGACTACGAAACCCCTGCAATCAACCGCGAAAGAAAGGTGGCCAACGGTGGTAGCAGCGCGCCGAGCTGGCTGAACCAGCTCGACGAAAGTGTGCTGAATATCCCGACTTTCCTGCGACAACAGGCTGATTAAGCGGGTCCAGCGGCCATGTGCCGTCCGGAACCGATGCTAAAATTGTGGGTCGGACCCTGACGAACCTGTTTCTCAGGGCCGCCCACTTGATCCTTCCAGTTCCCAGCGCATGGTCAGACAACGCACCCTGAAAAGAGCGGTTCGCGCCGCCGGCATCGGACTGCATTCCGGCAGCCGCGTCTTCATGTCGCTGCTGCCGGCCGGTCCTGACACCGGAATCATTTTCAGGCGTGTGGATCTGACGCCGGCCGTGGAAGTGCCGGGCGATGCGTCCCTGATTCGAGAAACAACCTTGTCCAGCACGCTGATCAAGGATGACGGGACCAAGGTCGCAACGATTGAGCACCTGATGTCTGCCCTTGCGGGTCTGGGCATCGACAACTGCGTGGTGGAGCTGTCATCGGCGGAAACGCCCATCATGGACGGCAGTGCAAGCCCGTTCGTGTTCCTGATCCAGTCTGCCGGAATCCACGAACAGGACGCGCCCAAGAAGTTCATCCGAATTCTCCAGCCTGTGCAGGTGGAAGAAGAGGACAAGTTCGCCCGATTCGAGCGCTTCGACGGCTTCCGTCTGAGCTTCAGCGTGGAATTCAAGCACCCGGTCTTCAAGTCTGGAACGCAGTCAGCCGTGGTGGATTTCTCTTCAACGACCTACGTTCAGGAAGTGGCGCGGGCAAGAACTTTTGGCTTCATGCGCGAGCTTGATCAGCTCCGGGCCAATAACCTTGGGCTGGGCGCTAGTCTGGACAACGTAGTGGCGCTGGACGAATTCCGCATCGTCAATCATGACGGTCTGCGTTACGAGGACGAGCTGGTCCGGCACAAGATTCTGGATGCCATCGGTGACCTCTACTTGGCCGGGCATAGCATTATCGGGGCCTACACCGCCCACAAATCCGGGCACGGACTCAATAACAAGCTCCTGCGCAAGCTGCTGGCAGACCCTGAGGCCTGGGAAATCGTCACATTTGAAGACGAGCAGCGTGGCGCCCCAATCGCCTATGTAAGAGGCGCTCTGGCAGGCGCCTGAGGCGTTTTCCGAGCGCCATGTGCCAAGAATGGCACTTTCGACCACGCCCAGGGGCTGGTCAATCCTTGCGCAACTTCGATCGCCGAAAGTAAGCTTGGGCGTTCAGCGCCGTGGTTTGACCTTGATCTCTAGTCGATAGACGTCAAATCCGTGGTGCTGCCGAAGGTGTTCGAGCAGGTCTTCGCGCTGGTAGCGAAGCCGGGTCGTCGCCGCAGCGTTATCTGAAAATACAACCAGGGTTTCAGCGCGCAGGTTGGCAACGCGGACACTTTGCTGTTCGCTGTCGCCCAGCCACGCGCTCACGGCATCGTCCAGCTCACGAATCTGACGGACGAGGTCGAACAGATTTTCGAGCTTTCCCGGCTGCGCCTGCAGCCGACCATGCAGCAGCGCGGGTTCCGCGTTTGTTTTGATTTGACCGGAGTTCCTGCGTCCCATGGATATCATCGTCGTTAGCCGAGACAGGAAGCGAACGCGTCGCTTCGTCATCAGCCCCAAGAGTATCCTGATTTGGTTGCCGGCCTCATTGTGCCTGGGCGCTTTGCTGGCGCTGGCGGGCACACTGGGCTGGGCAGCGCGAGGCCAACAGCTTGTTGTGGCTGAGGTTCCCGAATCTCTGATGGAGGCCTGGGAGGAAAAGGTGGCCAGCCAGAAGCGGGAACTGGAAACGGCCAAGGCTGAGGCACTGGAGAATACCCGGGCGATGTCGCATCGTCTGGCCAAACTGCAGGCCCACGTGCTGCGACTGGATGCGGCGGGTGGTCGCATGACCCAGATTGCCGGCCTGGATGATGCTGAATTCAATTTCTCTAAGGACCCGCCGGTCGGCGGCCCTGAGGTGCCGGAATCATCGTTCCTACCGACAGGGAGTGACCCTATTCTTGGCTCCCTGGATGCATTCGAGCAGAAACTGGAGGCACGAGAGCGACAGCTGCGGGTGTTGGAAGACATCTTGCTGGCCGGTCGTCAGCAGCGTCAGAGCAAACCCTCAGGTTGGCCGGTAGTGGGTGGCTACATTTCTTCTGTATTCGGATGGCGCTCAGATCCCTTCAATGGTCGGCGTACTCGCCACAATGGCATCGACTTCGCGGCGCCTTCCGGCTCGGCGGTGAAAGTGGTTGCCGCAGGTCTGGTGACCAAGGTCGAACGTCAGTCTGGCTATGGCCTGATGGTCGAGGTCAATCACGGCAATGGCTATGTCACCCGATATGGGCACAATCGCCGCGCCTTGGTGAAAGTCGGTGAACGGGTCCGCAATGGGCAAAAAATTGCCACTGTCGGGACCAGCGGTCGCTCAACGGGGCCGCATCTCCATTTTGAAGTGGAGCTCAATGGCTACGTCGTCAACCCGGCCCAGTACATACAGGCAGCGCAATAAGCCCGAATCTGGCCTGAATGCGCGACTCAAGGTCTTGAATCCAGACGTCGCGGACCCACCAAGGGCATAATGCGCGGCAAAATTCTGCCGAGTGTCCTCGGGGCAAGTGTATTGCCTGCGACGCTCGCCAACACTCAAGGTTCACATGTCCAATAACTGGCTGGCACGCCTTTTCGGCAGCCGCAATCAGCGAATCGTCCGTGGATACCGCGGCATGATCAAAAATGTCGCTGAGCTGGAAGAAAAATACGCTGCAATGAGCGACGGCGAGCTTGCTGCGCAGACTGGTTTGTTTCGGGAACGACTGGCGCAAGGCGAGGCCCTCAAAAAGTTGCAGGCCGAAGCTTTCGCCGTGGTTCGCGAGACCGGCAAGCGCGTTCTCGGCATGCGCCATTTCGATGTGCAGTTGATTGGTGGTGCGGTATTGCACGAAGGCAAGATCGCGGAAATGCGTACGGGTGAGGGCAAGACCCTGGTCGCAACACTGGGTGCCTACCTGAACGCCTTGGAAGGCAAGGGAGTGCATGTTGTAACGGTCAATGACTATCTGGCACGCCGCGACGCTGACTGGATGGGCAACATTTTTCGCTTTCTGGGAATGACGGTTGGCGTTGTCGCGTCAGGGCAGACGCAGGCTGAAAAGCGCGAGGCTTATGCCTGCGACATCACCTATGCCACCAACAATGAGCTTGGCTTTGATTACCTGCGCGACAACATGGCCTTCTCGCTGGCCGACAAGGTTCAGCGCGGCCAGCATTACGCGATCATTGACGAAGTCGACTCCATCCTGATTGACGAAGCGCGCACACCGCTGATCATCAGTGGACCGACCGACGACGATCCCGACCTGTACCGTCAGATCAACAACTTCATCCTCAAGCTGGAGCGCCAGAAAGAGGAAGACGGCGAGGGCGATTTCTGGGCGGATGAGAAGTCGCGCCAGGTGCATCTGTCAGAATCCGGGCACGAAAAAGTTGAAGATTTGATGCGCAGCCACGGTCTGCTGGGAGACGAGGAAAGTCTCTACGATGCGGCCAATATTATCCTGATGCATCACACTAATGCGCTGCTCCGCGCGCATCATCTGTACCGCAAGGATGTCGAATACATCGTGCGCGGGCAGGACGTGGTCATCATCGACGAATTCACCGGCCGCATGATGGCCGGACGTCGCTGGTCCGACGGACTGCACCAAGCGATCGAGGCCAAGGAAGGGGTCAAGATCAAGCAGGAAAACCAGACGCTGGCGAGCATCACTTTCCAGAACTACTTCAGGCTGTACGACAAGCTTTCCGGCATGACCGGGACAGCCGATACCGAGGCCTTCGAGTTCCAGAGCATCTACGGACTTGAAGTGGTGGTGATTCCCACCAACCGGCCGATGATCCGTGACGATCGCGGTGACCAAATCTTCATCTCCGCGCAGGAAAAATACGAAGCGGTCATCAAGGACATCATCGAGGCCAACAAGAAGCAGCAGCCGGTGCTGGTGGGTACCGCCAGTATCGAAACCTCCGAGCTGCTTTCCGGCCTGCTCAAGAAAGCGGGCATTCCGCACGAAGTGCTCAACGCCAAACAGCACGAGCGAGAGGCCGAAATCGTGGCTAATGCCGGCCGCGCCGGCACCGTGACCATAGCCACCAACATGGCCGGTCGCGGAACGGATATCGTGCTGGGAGGCTCGCTCGAAGCAGAGCTGGCCAACATTGCCGAAGACGATACCGCCGCTAGAGAGAAGGCGCGGGCCGATTGGAAAGTACGTCACGACGCGGTCCTGGAATCGGGCGGCCTGCTGGTCATCGGCTCAGAGCGCCATGAGTCTCGGCGCATTGATAATCAGCTGCGCGGCCGTTCAGGCCGACAGGGTGATCCGGGTGCCACGCGCTTCTATCTGTCGCTGGACGACAGCCTCATGCGCATTTTCACCCCGCCACGCATGCGCGCGATGCTGCAGGGCCTGGGCATGCAGCCGGGTGAGGCCATCGAACACCGCTGGGTGACCAGTGCGATCGAAAATGCGCAGCGCAAGGTTGAAGGGCACAACTTCGACATTCGCAAGAACCTGCTCGAATACGACAACGTCGCCAACGACCAGCGCAAGGCGATCTACGAACTGCGCGACGAACTCATGGGTGCGGAGATCGTGACGCCGCTGATTGAGGAAATTCGTGAAGACGTCATGGACGCGGTTGTCGATGCCTTCATTCCGCCGCAGTCGGTTGAAGATAACTGGGACATCAAGGGGCTGGAAGAAACCCTGAACAAGGATTTCGGTCTCGACCTGCCCATCGCGAAGTGGCTTGATGAAGACGGGGGGCTCAATGAAAAAGGCCTGCGCATCAAGATTATCGAGTCATTGGGTGCGCGCTACGCCGAGAAGAAGGAAAAAGTAGGCGCAGCAGTGCTCGAGCATTTTGAAAAGGCAATTTCCCTGCAGGTATTGGATAAATTCTGGCAGGAACATCTGGCCGCCACGGATTACATGCGCCAGGGTATTCATCTGCGCGGCTACGCCCAGAAGGATCCCAAGCAGGAATTCAAGCGCGAAGCGTTCACCATGTTCAACGACATGCTGGCGCGCTTCAAACATGAAGTGACTGCGATGCTCGCACGCGTCAAGATTCAGACCGAGGAAGAGGTGCAGGCTATTGAAGCCGCGCGGCGTGCCAAGGAACGGCCGATGGAGTTTCAGCACGCCTCCTCGCCTGATCCCTCCGCAGGCTCGGCAGCGCAAGATGGCATGCCGCCGCCGCGGGCACCTACCAATGCCCCAGGCGCCGCAGCCCCTGCGAGTACGCAGGGTCGCAGCCTGACAACAGGCGAAGCACCGCCACCGCCAAGTGCAAAGCCTGAAACCTTTGTCCGCGACGGCAAGAAAGTGGGCCGCAATGATCCTTGTCCCTGCGGTTCAGGCAAGAAATACAAGGCCTGTCACGGCAAGCTCGCGTAGGTAAGCGCAAGCGAGGTTGGCGCTGTATTGGCGTCAATCTTCGTCTGGCCGGTCTGGCTGTCTCAGCCAGGCGATTCCGATGATGGTGAAGCTGCTTGTCATCAGCAGGGCGTAGCACCATTCAATGGCGTTCAGCGCCGCATCCCGATGTTCGACAACATGCTGCAGCGGCAAACTGACAAGGCCGAGCAGGAGCATTAATGCGCAAATAGCACCGAGCAGACGCTGTAGCCCGCCTCTTGCCAGAACTGAGGCGAGCAGCATCTGCGCCAATACGGTGAACGAAAAGTAGATTGTCACCCCGTAGCGGCGCAGCCACTGATAGATGTCGCCCTGCACGCCGAGAAAAGTGGCGTACAGAATCAGGAAGGCGGCGCCAATGACGCCAATGACCGCAATGCTCGTGTTGCGTTTGGGACTAGAGGGTGAGGACGACGCAAGCCACTGGGCGGTGCCCATCCAGAACAGCCCGATCAGGACGGCGCTGGGTAGCATCAGGCCCTTGAAAAGGTGGTTGGCAAGGCCAAAGCGCGCTGCTCTGGAAATGGACGTGCAACCGTCCAGATAAGGAAAACACCAGGGCACCAGTCCCTGTGACGCAGAGATCAAATAGCTTGCATGCACGGCCAGCAAGGGCACGAGCCCACATGCCAGGGCCAACCATCCAAGACTGAAGCGCGCACGCGGCCGGAGATTTTCACCCGGCCGCGGTGCGCGTTTCATTGCATCTCTCAGAGCATCTCGACGGCCAATGCGACCGCTTCACCACCGCCGATGCATAGCGTAGCGATACCGGTCCTGCCACCGGTCTTTTTCAGCGCACCGATGAGGGTCGCGAGAATACGTGCGCCGCTGGCGCCGATGGGGTGCCCCAATGCGCAGGCGCCGCCATGAATATTGACCTTCTCCGGGTCAAGGCCATGTTCCTTGGTGGCGGCCATGGTCACCACGGCAAAAGCTTCGTTGATCTCCCAGAGATCGACATCTGCCGCTTTCCAGTTCAGTTTGTCGAGCAGGATCTGAATGGCGTGGACCGGTGCCGTGGTGAATTCGGCGGGCAGGCGCGCGTGCGAGCTATGGCCAAGGATTCGGGCCAGTGGCTTGATGCCGCGCTTGCTCGCTTCTTCACCACTCATGACCACGATTGCCGCTGCACCATCCGAGATGGAGCTGGCATTGGCGGCAGTGATTGTGCCGTCCTTCTTGAACGCAGGGCGCAGGGACGGAATCTTGTCCGGTCGCCCCTTGGCCGGCTGCTCATCATGTTCGATGACGGTGGTGCCGCGCTTGCTGACGATCTCAACTGGCGCGACCTCAAATTTGAAACTGCCGTCTTCGCTGGCCTCTTTGGCGCGGCGCAGTGATTCAACTGCAAAAGCGTCCTGCTCTTCGCGCGTGAAGCTGTACTGGTCTACGCAACGCTCAGCGAACACACCCATCGGCGTGCGCTTTTCATAGGCGTCTTCGAGACCGTCCAGCGCCATGTGATCCAGTAGTTCGCCATGGCCGTAGCGATATCCGCTGCGACCTTTCGGGATCAGGTACGGCGCGTTGCTCATGGACTCCATGCCGCCGGCCACCATGACCTCGTTGGTGCCGGCGCGGATCAGATCGTGCGCCAGCATGACGGCTTTGAGGCCCGAGCCACACATCTTGTTGATCGTTGTGGCATTGGCAGAATCGGGCAAACCCGCGCCGCGCATGGCCTGGCGCGCCGGTGCCTGCCCCTGCCCGCCGGGCAGGCAATTGCCCATGATCACTTCCTGCACGTCTTCGGGTTTGAGCCCCGCGCGATCCACGGCAGCGCGAATCGCAGTTGCACCCAGTTCGGATGCGGTGATTCCACTCAATTCGCCGAGCATGCCGCCCAGTGGCGTGCGGGCGACGGCGGCGATGACGATTTCTTTGTCAGACACAAAAAGCTCCAGATCGTTGACTTGAACCGCCTATTATCGCAAATAGCGGCTCGTCAGCGAGGGTGCGCTGTCCCTCCGGTCAGTCGGTGGCCGGAAGGCGGGGCTTGCCCACGCTCAACAGATCGTCGACGACGCTCTTGGCTTTGGGCTGCGTCCGTGACTGGGCCTGAGCCTCGCGACCGGACAAGCTCATCTCGATGGGGAATGATTCGGCGATGGCGGCGCTGCTCAAAGGGATCTTTACGTACTCGCCGCTGCGCCACAGCGCCAGCTGGTCAGCGTAGTTCTCGCTGTTGATCCAGCCGTCGTTGCCACCCAGAAGCGCGAAGTAGTTGGCGTCCATGTCAGAAAGATCTGAAATGTGACGCGCCTGTGCGCCGTACTGAACCGGGTGCTTTCCGCGAACCAGTCCGTGTGAGTTTTTCATCACCGATTCCCGTGTCCCGCCAGCACCCCATTCCGCAACCTTGAGATTGCGGCCAAGCACCGGGACCGCATGCAGCAGGTGATGAATGCTCAGGCGGTGCATATGGCCCCAACTCGGATAACGGGACAGGGCTTTGCAG
Organism: uncultured Panacagrimonas sp.; assembly: GCA_963975245.1. Classification (GTDB taxonomy): domain Bacteria; phylum Pseudomonadota; class Gammaproteobacteria; order Nevskiales; family Nevskiaceae; genus Panacagrimonas. Next base: position 133,413 of record CAXBFJ010000010.1, read on the forward strand.
GCGCGTCGGTTGGCGCGTTTGAGCAGGCGCTGTCTGTCATCCATCGGGCGCTGCGCCAGATCGGACAAGAGCAGGCGGGTATGCCGGCCCCACTCATCATCGAGTTCGGTGCCGGGATGCAGGTTCAGGGCTGAAGCCAGTTCGTGTAACAAGGCTTCAAGTGCGACTGGCGTGCGCGAATCCGCTGCGTAGTCGCCGTCCCATATGCGCAGCAGGCGGATGAGTTCATGGTCAGCGTTTGCCGTTTCCAGCAGATCCGCGAGTTCACGTGCCAGCGTCGCGGCGCCTGGCACCACGGTGTCCTGCTGCAAGGCCTTCATGTCGCGGACTGAGAGCTGCTGCTTGTCAGCCAGCACAGCCAGCCGCGCGGCGCGGTCGCCTTCACTGAAGAAGATGCCAAGCGGGGCGTCCCCGAATTTGGGCCGATCGTTGGCCGATACCCGAAAGCCACACTCCGGGTTGAGGTCCATGGGCAGGCTGCTGGCGTCCCAGCGACCCTCCCAGCCCTCTGCGGTCTCTGCTGGATCGAGAATGGGGGAAGATTCGGGCAGATCCTTCCGCCGAGGCAAATGTGCGGCGTAAACATGGCCAATGTCGCCTGTTCGTGTGGCAAACAGGATGTTCTGCGCGCAAACGCCAAAGTCCCTGAATGCTGCTCGAAACTGAGCAGGAGTCTGCGCGCGTGCCGCGCTTAGAAAGGCCCCGATCTCGTCAGACACGGCATGGCCCATCCAGCGCAGCGCTACCGGACCGCCTTGCACTTTGAGCATCGCCGCGTCGTTGAGAATCGGGCCGTGTGCGGTACGCCGGATTCGACGCTTGCGGGTTCCGAGGCCGCGAACCCGGATGCTGAGATGTTTTGTATGTATTTCGTGATCCGGCAGACTTGATACGTCCACCAGATCGCTGGAGGCGGCGCGCATGTTGGTTCCGCCCCAGCACATATGCGGTCCCGCCCCAACACCAACAAACGGAAGACCGGGCGGCATGAATCCGGTCATGTGATAGCCCGGGCATTGCAGTGCCGCGAGCAGCCAGAAGTTGGGCAAGGTTTGCCCCAGGTGCGGATCATTGGCAATCAGCGGTGATCCGCTCGCCGTACGCCAGCCGGCAATCACTACGCTGTTGCTGCCGCTTCGGGAGAAGTGGGCGATGCTGCGCGCCAGCCGGCTGCCAGACAGGGTGCCGCCAATGATGCGAAGTCGTTTCCACAGATCTGCAAAGCGCGGGTGATTGCGTTGTTTTAGCAGTGCAAGGTAACTGGCCCAGTTCACGTCGGCGCCCATCAGCCGTCCCATGCAGAGCACATCCTGGATGGTCCAGGGTTCCGGCCTCATCGCCAGCCAGCCGAACTCCGGTGGCAGTTTCTGCATGCGCGACTGATAGTCGTTCAGGCCGCGCACAAAAGGTTCTAGCCAGGCGCGGGTTGGGTCGGGCAGGGCCTGCTCGCAACGGGCTGCGGCGGCGTTGAGGTCCAGCAGGCGAAGCGCGTGATCCAGCCTGACAGCCAGTGGCCCGAGCATTTCGGCCACACGTCCTTGCGCGATGCGCTTCATGATGTGCATCTGCGCAGACCGCAAATGCACATGACACATGCCCAGCGCATACGCGGCATCGTCGTCTGAGGCCGCCTGAATGTAGGGGATGGCGTAGGCATTCCAGCGAATCTGGACATCTTGCTGCAGGCGCAGTCCAGAGGTTGGAAATACCGCCAGGCGATCTTCGAGGGTCGGGCTCATCGCGCCAGTATTGGCACGCAATATTGCAGGATAGAGACGCCTCGCAGTTCAGCGTGATTGCAGATGCATTTCACGCACGGTCTGGCCATGCTGCAAAACGCGGAAGCAATCTGGAGACAGGGTCTTCTCTGCCAGAGCATCGGCGAGCGCTTGTGGCGGCGCATCTAGCGCTTCCAGCGTCAGCCTGAAGGTACCCCAATGCATGGCGAAAGATTGTTTGCTTCGAACATCCAGATGAATCTGCACCGCTTCGACAGGGTCGACATGAACCGCGCGCATGAAAGGGCGCGGCTCGTAGGCCCCGATGGGGATCATCGAGATATCGATGGAAGCGAAATGCTCGCCAATCTGTTTGAAGTCCGCGCCGTAGCCGGTGTCACCTGCGAAATAGAAACGCAGGCCGCCGATTTCGAATACGAAACCACACCAAAGACTGCGATTGCCGTCGGTCGCGCCGCGCCCGGAAAAATGCTGTGCGGGCACCGCATGGACCGTCATTTCGGCGCACTGCGCGGACTGCCACCAGTCCAGTTCGCGGACCGATTCGATGCCGCGTTTTGCGAACCAGTCACGTAGCCCGAGTGGCACGACAAACTGTGGGTTGTCCCGCTTGGCGAGCGCCTTGACGGTATCTGCGTCCAGGTGATCGTAGTGATTGTGCGAGATCAGCACGGCGTCAATCCGGGGTAGCTCATGCATATGCAGCCCCAGTGGCGCGATGCGCGCAGGCCCGGCCCACTGCACTGGCGAAACCCGGTGCGAGAACACCGGATCGGTCAGGATGTTCAGCCCGCCCGCTTGGATAAGAAAACTGGCATGACCAATCCAGGTCAGGCTGGACTCGGTGCGATTGTTTGCCAGCCAGACCGGATCATTTTCGGCCCGCTGGAAGCGGGGACGCGTCCATTTCTGGGTGCGCATGTCGCGCAGAAATTTCCACATGGGGGCGCCGCCATGGGGATCATTGCGGAAATTATTCTTGAAACGGCCGTCTGCTGCCCGCGGCGCGCCCTTGGCCTGATGCTTCATTGCCAGTTCGTCACGTCAGCATCTGTCAGCCGCCACAGATACCAACTTGCCACCGAGCGATAGGGCGCCCAGTTATCCGTAATCTGCAGAGTGTCCGCAACCTCGAGTTTCCGGCCCTCGTTGAACAGCCGATTGACGCCATTGCGCAGGCCAACGTCCCCCATGGAAAAAATATCCAGCCGGTCCATGGCGAAGATCAGGAACATCTCGGCCGTCCACCGACCCACGCCGGGCAGGGCATCGAGTGCCTCCACCGCAAGTTCGTCGTCCATCTTTCTGAGCGCCTTGAAGTTCAGCTCTCCGGACAGGACGCTTTCACTGATGCCGATCAGCCATTTGCATTTGGCATTGGACAGACCGCAGGCGCGCAGCTGTTCGTGAGTGACGCTGAGCAGCTTCTCGGGCGTCAGGCGCGTGCGTACGCCGGTCAGGGTATGAACTCGCGCCTGAATGGTGTCGCCTGCCTTGGTCGATAGTTGCTGGCCGATGATGGAACTGGCCAGAACGTGAAACGGATCGCGCTTGCGCTGTCCCAGCGTGCAGGGGCCGTACTGGCGCATGAACTTGCGCAAGGTAGGGCAGCGCCTGGAGAGATGCTTCTGCGCGGCGATGATGGTTTCGGCGTCGATCATGGGCTCAGCTGACGATCTTCAATGCCAGATACGGGCAAAGGTTGAAGACGATGACCGCGATCTTGAACTGTCCCAGATACTGGAAGTAGGCGCGGCCCAGTGCTTTTTCGTCCATGCCAAACAGTCTGGAGTGAACGCGGGAAATCAGGCTTCGCATCGAGATGATGCCAAGCGTTGAGAGCGTGAGTATCCCGATGTTGAATACCAACGACCAACCCAGGAGCTCCGTAAGAGTAGCCAGTTGCATGGTCCTGTTCTCCGGTTTCAGCGTGCGTAGTTCCGGCGGCGCATGGCCAGTGAACTCGCATCATAGTCGGGCTTTTTGCGCCAAGTCCGTAGAATGGGCCCATCTGCCGGAGGTCACACCATGTTGTTCACGTTTTTTCTGACGGTTCGTGAAGCGGGCGTCAAGACATCCTTGTCCGAATTTCTGATGCTGCTTGAGGCCCTGTCCAAGCACGTCGCCGTGTTCTCGATCGACGACTTCTACCATCTGGCCCGCTCCACGATGGTGAAGGACGAGAATCAGTACGATCGCTTTGACCGCGCCTTTGCTGCCTATTTCAAGGGGATCGAGGCCGTCAGTGGCGAAATGTTCGACTCCATTCCGGAAGACTGGCTGCGCAAGCAGGCCGAGAAGCTGCTGACAGAAGAAGAGAAGGCCAAAATCCAGGCGCTGGGCGGGCTCGACGAATTGATGGAGACGCTGAAGAAGCGCCTTGAGGAGCAGAAGGAGCGTCATCAGGGCGGCAGCAAGTGGATCGGTACCGGCGGCACCAGCCCTTTCGGTAACGGTGGCTACAATCCCGAAGGCGTGCGCATCGGTGGTTCAGGCGGCAACAAGAAGGCCGTCAAGATCTGGGAGAAGCGCGAGTTTCGCAATCTGGATGACACCATCGAACTGGGTACTCGCAACATCAAGATTGCGCTGCGCCGCCTGCGAAAGTTTGCGCGAGAAGGCGCTGCAGAAGAACTCGATATTGACGACACCATCAGCAGTACCGCACGCAACGCCGGCTGGCTGGATATCAAGATGGTGCCGGAGCGGCACAACACGGTGAAGGTGTTGCTGTTCCTGGATGTGGGCGGGTCAATGGACCCGCACGTCAAGGTGTGTGAAGAACTGTTCAGCGCAGCCAAGACCGAGTTCAAGCACCTTGAGTATTTCTACTTCCATAACTTCATCTACGAGAGCGTCTGGAAAGACAATCTGCGTCGCAACAATGAGCGCATTCCGCTGTTCGACGTGATGCATAAATACAGTTCGGACTACAAAGTCATTTTTGTTGGCGACGCGTCCATGAGCCCCTACGAGATCGTGCAGCCGGGCGGCAGTATCGAGCACTGGAATGAAGAGGCCGGCGCGGTGTGGATGAAGCGCATGCTGGAAGTTTTCCCGCGACTGGTCTGGCTCAACCCGGACGCCGAACAACGTTGGGAATATTCACCTTCGGTGAACATCACGCAGGAACTGATCGGCGCTGATCGCATGTTTCCCATGACCATCAATGGTCTTGAAAAAGCGATGCGCCGCTTGAATCACTCGGGTTCTTCGATGGCGATGGTTTGATCGGGCGCTTTTATCCTCAGCGCAGTGACAGCATGATTTTTCCGATGTGCTCGCCGCTTTCCATCAGGCTGTGCGCGGCTGCCGCCTCTTCGAGCGGGAAGCTTCGATAGATCACTGGCTTGATCTTGCCGCTTTCAAGCAGCGGCCAGACACGTTGACGCAGGGCGGCGGCGATGTCGGCCTTGAAGGCATTGGAGCGCGGACGCAGCGTTGAGCCGGTGAGGTGCAATCGGCGCATCAGTACCTGGGCGAGGGGAATCTGCGCTTCGACGCCACCTAGCAGCGCAATGAGCACGAGCCGGCCGTCGTCCGCGAGGCAGGAGATCTCGCGCGGCACATAGCTGCCGCCGACCATGTCCAGGATCACATCAACGCCGCGGCCTTCGGTGCATTGCTTGATGACGCCGGCAAAATCTTCGGACTTGTAGTTGATGCCGCGCGTGGCGCCGAGTTGCTCGCAGGCTTTTACTTTTTCATCCGAGCCGGCGGTGGCATACACCGTGTGGCCCAAGGCACGTGCAAGCTGAATGGCGGTAATGCCGATGCCGCTGCTCCCACCCTGAACCAGCAGGCTTTCTCCGGGCTGGATGGCCGCGCGATCAAACACATTGCTCCAGACTGTGAAGAAAGTCTCCGGTAATCCCGCGGCTTCCAGATCGCTGAGTCCGGCTGGGATCGGCAAGCAGTGCGCCGCAGGGGTTATGCACAGTTCGGCGTAGCCACCACCGGGGGTCAGCGCACAAACGCGGTCGCCAATTTTGAAATCCGTGCTGCTTACATCGCCGCCGACAATCTCGCCAGCAACTTCGAGTCCCGGCAGATCCGATGCGCCTTTGGGCGGCGGATAAGCCCCGGCACGCTGCAGAACATCTGGTCGATTGACGCCCGCTGCCTGAACGCGGATGAGTACCTCACCAGGTCCTGGTGTCGGGTCTGGTCGCTGGCAAAGCTGAAGAACTTCCGGTGCGCCCGGCTGCGTGATTTCAATGGCTTTCATCAGCCGATGATGCAGTAGTGATCAGGGCAGCACCACCGCGGACTGACCCCTGTGGCGACATTAAGCGAGGTCGAGTAACCGACGTGGTGCCACCTGATACTTCCTGTAACGGCTTGTTCAGGTGTCAGGCCCTATCTATAGTTTTGCCCATGGAAATGTTGCCCTATCTCCTGTGGATCCTTCTGGGAATCCTGTTCGCATTAGGGTCCTATCTGGCTGTCGGTCTTTGGCGTCTGATTTTCTTCGATGCGGACAAGGTTGCTGAGGCCATCGTCGATGTTCTGGACCACGATTGAGATATAGAGTCAGCGCCCGCCGAGCAACTGCGCTCTTTCTTGCGGGTTTGGCCGACGATTTTCTTGGGACATCTGGCCTGCGATCGGACTGGCTCCAGGGGTGCCCTGTAGGGGGCAACAACAGAAAAGCCCAAGCTTCCGGGCCCTAAGACGCTCTGTGAATTTTCCGAAAATGATGATCAGCAGCGGCAAAGCTTTGTCTTCGGCTTAGCCCCGTGAGGCTTGCTTCGCTCTCGCCCTTGCGGAGTCGGCGCGCATGGGCCGGAACAATCCACTTTAGGTACGCGGCTTCGAAGCACCAGGGGTCTGGGTTTGCTTCGTGAAACGCTCCATTCAATTCAATGCGCAGCAGCTAGGTTTTATTGGCGGAGGAGGTGGGATTCGAACCCACGTGCCAGGTTACCCTGACCATCTGATTTCGAGTCAGCGCCGTTATGACCACTTCGGTACCCCTCCGCGTTACTGCTTGAACCGCTACTGCGTCCAACTTGAAGCTGCTTCGGCTCGGGGTGTGCGGCTGTGCTAGCTTTTGCACCCCATGACCGGACGACCATTTTAAGGGATGCGTGCCATTGCTGCGAGTGCTGTGTTGATTCGTGCGGGTGGACTGCTGGTCATCGGCTTGCTGGCAAGTCTTTTGGGGACCTGTTCACCGGCCGTTTCGGTGCTCGATCAGGTCAAGGCGATCGGGGTTTTGCGCGTTGCAACCACCAATAGCCCCTCGACCTACTACGAAGGGCCGGCGGGACCCACGGGTTTTCAATATGAGTTGGTCAAGGGTTTTGCAGAGAATCTCGGCGTCGAACTCGAGCTGATTACCGAATCCAGTACCTCGCGCACGCTCAATGCAGTTCGCCGCGGTCGCGCGCACCTGTCGGTCGGCGCGGTCGTCATCACCCCCGGGCGTACCAAGCGCTGGCGCTTTTCGCGGCCCGTGATGAGTGTGGTGCCGCAACTGGTTTACCGTCGCGGCAACAGACGGCCCAACTCGGCGGGCGAACTTCGCGGCAAGCTGGTCGTGCCAGCCGGCAGTGCCTCGGTTGAGTATCTTCAGGGCTTGAAGAAAACCTGGCCGGATCTGGAATGGACTGAGAGCGAGGATCTGGACACCGAAGCATTGCTGGTTCAAGTCTCGGAAGGCGTCATTGACTACACCATCAGCCCGTCTGACGTGCTGTCCATTAACAAGCGCTACTACCCGATGCTGCGATCAGCCTTTGATCTCGCGGCCGCGCAGGACGTGGCCTGGGCGTTCCCGATGAGCACGGATCGCAGCCTGTTTGTCCGCGGCCAGCACTATTTGAGCAGCCTGTCTGAATCTGATCTGGCGCAGTTGCGTGATCGCTATTTTGGCCACGTCAAGCAGGTGAACTATGTCGGTGCGCTCAAGCTGGCCTCGGATGCGCAGGACCGGTTGCCGCGGTACCGCGCCTTGTTCGAGGAGGCGGGACGCAAGTACGACATGGACTGGCGCCTGCTCGCCGCCATTGGTTATCAGGAGTCGCACTGGGACCCGGCTGCGGTAAGCCCGACCGGGGTACGCGGCATCATGCAGCTCACCTCACAGACCGCCAAGTTTCTCAAGGTGGCGGACCGCCTTGATCCGGCCCAGAGCATCATGGGGGGTGCCCGCTATATCCGCCGGCTCAAGGACCTGATTGATGAAGACGTCCGGGATCCGGATCGCACCTGGCTGGCGCTGTCGGCCTACAACCTGGGTTATGGCCATCTGATTGATGTGCGCAAGATCACCGCGTCCCGAGGTGGTGACCCTAATCGCTGGATTGATGTTCAGAAGTCCTTGCCCCTGCTGACGCAGCCGCGCTGGTACAACAAGACGCGTCACGGATACGCGCGCGGACATGAAGCCAAGACCTATGTCGGCAATGTACGGACTTATTACGACATGCTGGTCTATCTGTTTGATGAGCCCAGCGAAGACGCGCCTGCTGTGATTGAGGAGGATGCTCCGCAAGAAATTGAGCTGCGCCCGGAAGAGCCGCTGAATATCCGTTCTCCGGTGCTCTGAATCGTCAGCTGTTTTGCTCGGCGTCGATCACATTGGTCTGGAAATTTCCTGATCAGAAATCGCCGCTATGGGTTTTCCATGGCGTTGATCCAGTCTCCGATCAGGGCAAGTCCATTGGCATCGATCACGTGAGTGGCGATAGGCGGCATTCGAACGGTCTCCTCCGCGGCATTCATCCGGGTCCAGATCAGGCTGGTCTGCGCGCTGCCGGGGGCAATGCGTAGCGTTGCGCCGCCCACGGCAGTGCCGGTGCCATCCACATTCACCGTGTTGGTCTGAGCCAGCGCGGTTGCCGCGCGCAAATCCATGTTGATCGGTGTCGGGCCACCCGGCTGATGGCACTGTGCGCAATTGGTTTCCAGGTAGGCACGGGCGCGCAAGGCCAACGGAGCTGCCTGATTTTCAGGATCGGTCAAGACGGGATAGTTTTCCGGCGCGCCGATGTCTCGATCAAAATACGCAGCCTCATTCAGCGCACCGAGCTGGTTGGCGCGGATGCCGTTGCGGTACAGCAATGCCTTGTTGAGTTGCGATGTACGCAGGCCCAGCACAAATCCGCTGGCCGCCGTATGACATTCAAGACACTGACCGCGGCCAGGGAACTCGTAGGTCTGCTGGCGCACGCCACCATTTCCGTCGTCGCTTTCGAGCAGGACGGTGCTGCCGTTGAGCAGGAGATCGGCGTCAGATTCATCGTCTCGCCAGCGATAGGTATAACCGCGCCAACCGGAAGTCTGGTTCAGAAAAACCCTTGTTTCCAGACGTTTTGTGTTGCCGTCTGCAAGCAGCATCTCAAAGTGCTTGACGGTCACGGACCCTTGCGGAAAGGACCAGTTCCCGTCGGCTGAAAATTGGATTTCTGATGATTCGGGAATCGCTATCCATCGCCGCTTGCTCGCGCCGTCGGACCAGAATCGTGCCGCGGGCTCAAACTCGACGACCCCGCGCGCTGGGGTAAGGTCGGCAAGATGGGTGAACAAGCCGGTGTCCGAGAGCGTCTGCGGAAAAGGATCAACACTGCCACCGGGATCAGACGCTGCAGTAATCCGCCGCAGGCTGCCGTCGAATGATGTGACCAGAATCTCCCCGTCCAGATCTACACCAAAGCTGCTGGGGTTCTGCACGAAACCGATGCGGACGTTGTCGGTCGCCGCGCCACCGGATTCAGTCAGCGCCCAGATATTTCCGGAAATGAAGTCGCCATAGACATAGCGCGCATTCAGCGCCGGCACACTGCTACCGCGATAGACAAGGCCGCCCGTGATGCTGCGCCCACTTTTTTGCGGGTCAGGATCATCTTGCAGATAGGTGAATACCGGTGCGTCAAAATCGCTCAGGGGCCGAGCTTCCGGATTCACGTTGGATCGTGTTCCTTCATACAGACGCCACCCGTAATTGCCGCCGCGACGAATGAGGTTGATTTCTTCGACTGCGTTCTGGCCAACATCGCCAAGCCAAAGGCGTTCGGTGGCAACATCGAAAGAGAAGCGGAAGGGATTTCGCAGCCCATAGGCCCAGATTTCGCCTTGCGCGCCGGCGGGCGCTGTTGGGCCGGTGAACGGGTTGTCGGCGGGAACACTGCCGTCTGGCGCAATACGCAGGATCTTGCCCAGCAGGTTTCCCAGGTTCTGCGCATTATTCTGCGGGTCATTGCCGCTGCCCCCGTCGCCGGAGGCAATGTAGAGCATGCCGTCCGGGCCAAAGGCGATGTGGCCGCCGTTGTGATTGCGAAAAGGTTGGGTGAAGCGCAGTAGCTCGGAAGTGCTGCTGTTGTCCGCGCTGGCATTCGCCGGGTCTGCGGTGAAGCTGGCAATAACTGAATCTCCAATCGTCAGATCAGGATTGGCATTGGCGCTGTAGTAGGCGTAGACGGTTGGGGTGTTGGGATAATCCGGGTGAAAGGCGAAGCCCAGCAGGCCCTGTTCACCATTGGCGCGCGTGCGATCGCTCAGATCCAGGAAGACGCTGCTTGTGCTGACCGATTCATCGCGGGCATCAAAGCTCAGGATCAGACCGCCTTGTTGCACAACGTAGAGCCGCGTGTTGTCGCCGGGCGCACGCAGGACCAGCAAGGGAAAGCTGAATCTCAGATTGGGGTAGGCCCGAATGATCGCAATGTTGGATGCCTGGATGGTGTCGCTGGGGAAATTGAGATCAGGGTTTGCCCGGCTGATGGCCGGAACATTGCCGACCGCGCCCCCCGAGCCGCCCCCGCCGCCACAGGCGAGCAGTCCACTGAACATGATTGCGATCAGGAGCCGAGGAAAAAGTCTCATGATTCAGATACCTGTCTAGTGAGGGCGGAGCCGGTTTTGCAGGGATCAGACGCACCAGCGCCCGGATCACCATCTCCCTGAAAGATACGCCGGTTAGAATAGGTGCCCTGTTCGTTGCGATTGGTTCAATGTCTAAGACTGCACTCCTTGCTGGTTATACCGGGCTGGTTGGCCAAGCCCTGCTACGTCAGCTTCTGGAGCGGGGTGATTACAGCAGCATCAAGGCTTTGGGCCGTCGGGCGCCCCAGGTGGAGCAGCCGACCTTGCAGTATCTCCACTCGGACATGAAAAGCTTCAAAAATCTGGGAGACGCCCTGCAGGCGGATGACGCCTTTTGCTGTCTCGGCACCACGATCAAGGCAGCAGGCTCCCGTGCGGCATTCGAGCGTGTCGATTTTCACATGGTGGTGGAATTTGCCCGCGCGGCGTATGAGGCCGGTGCGCGCCGACTGTTCCTGGTGTCGTCCCAGTCTGCCAATCCGCGTGCACCTTTCTACTACAGCCGGGTCAAAGGACGAACGGAGCAGGCGGTCAACCAGATTGGATTTGATTGCGTGCACATACTCCGGCCTTCCCTGCTGTTGGGCGCACGCGAGGAAAACCGGCCCGGCGAACGCCTTGCACAGTCGCTTGCCCCGGCCATGAATCTGCTAATGCGTGGCCCGTTCAAGGCTTATCGAGCGGTGACGGCCGATGAAGTGGCAGGCGCACTCATCAAGCTGGCTACGAGCGATCAGGCTGATGAAGGAAACTTTGTGCATACCTTGCCGCTGGCACGGGCCTGCACCGCTTCATCCTGATTTTTCGCCCTTGCGGGCGAGCGCAAGAACTTAGGCGTTCTGTGCGCGCCGGCGGCGCAACTCACTGATTGCGCGCGCCTGTACGGGCGTGGGATTGACCGGTTCGGATCGCCCCGCAACAAGATCATCGAGCAGTGCGTTGGTGCGCATGGACAGCATCTTCGAGGCATCAAAGCCGTTGAATCCGACGCTGCCGTGTTCCGGGTAGTAGTTGGAAACCTTGAGCCAGAGTGTCTGCCCATTGCGCGCGTTATAGACGCGGAACCAGGTCTCCGCTGTCAGGCAGAACGACAGCAGATCCATGTCACTTTCTGCGGCCATGTCATCCGGCGCTCCGGCGCTGGCGGGGTCGCGGCTGCTTGAGCGGCGCATGGCGGCCACCGATACAGGGGCCTCCTTGAAGTCTGGCGGTGGTTCGGCTGGCCCGTCCAAGGCAGTGTCGGCGTCATCATCGGAGGCATCGTCATCGACCTGGACCGAAGTTGCAGACGGTTTTTCGTCAGGCAACTCAAGGGTCTCCGCTTCGGCCGGCCGAGGTGTTTCCGTGGCCGGCATCTCGAAGCTGAGTTCTTCGTCCAGCAGGGACACGGCGTCAGCATTATCTGGGCTTGGCGGCTGATCTTGCGCCTCGCTGAGTGATTCGGAGAGGTCGAAAGCGAGCATGTCCTCCGGTTCTGCAGGCTTGCGGTTCGTGCTCTTGCCGGGTTCATCTACCGGGCGGTCGAATGATCCGCCCATGACCCGCGCGGTTTCCATCGGTGACAGCAGTTCCAGGTCGGAATCGCCCCGCTCGCGCTCTTCCGGCGGCAATAGTTTGCGACGTCTTTCGACTTCCTCGAAAGCTTGATCCAGATAGGCCAGTGCGCTCTCGATGCGGTCCGGCCGCATGCCAATTTCATTCAGATCTGAGGCGACTTGCTGGCGCAGCAAAGGCCGCTGCGTAAGTTGAATATCGGTGACTTTGCGCTCATCCATGATGGCCATCAGCTCGACCAGACGCTCGATGCTGACCACCCAGGGCTCGCTGTTCATGCCATCACGAAGCAGCCGCGCTGACATCAACGGCCCCCAGCCGGCACGCAGGAACTGACTCATGGACTCCGGCGGCTTCTTGCCCAGGCTGTGTACGTCCATCTCCTGGGTGACCACGCGGCGGACTTTGTTCAGCACGTTTTCGCGCCGCGATTCGGATTCTTCCCGTTGCTGATCCAGAAAGGCCGCGATCTGCATCATGTTCAGTGGGTCCAGCCGTGAGAGCTGGGGCCGCACGAAGGTCGCGGACAGGTTAGCCTGTTCGGCGATCTGACTCAGCCGTTCTTCGAGCCGGCGAATCACGGTCTTGCTCGCGATATGCGAGGAGGCTGCGGTCTCTGCGGCCTCTGTCACCAGTCTGCGTACCGGATGTCCACGATTGCTGAAGAAGCTGCCGTCAGCCAGTGCAATCTTGATCAGGGGGAATCGCAGGCGTTCAAACAAGGGGTGCATCGAGGCCGGCAGATGTGGGTCGGAAATGATCTCGTTGCACATCTGCCCGACCAGCGACAGGCGTTGCGAGGTCGCCACGTGCTCGGTCTTGGGTTCCTTGGTTGTCGCAAACTCGATCAGCTCTCTGGCGAACTCGGTTTCGCCTTTGAGTGCCTCGTGCTCTGCGGTGGCGATTCGTTTGAGTGCCCTCAGCGTGGCGCGATCCAGCGTCGGGGCGCCGGCCATTGCGAGTTCGGCGTGGGTCTTGCCGGTATCGCTGGATGACTCGGCTTCAACGATGGCTGGATTGATCTTGTGATCTTCGAGCAGTTGTATGGCCTGATCAAAAACCTCTTCGAGGCGTGCAACATGAAATTTCTCGAACTGCTTGAGAATCAGCAGCCGCGCCGCCAGCGGAAGCCGCAACGGAACCAGGCTGGAGCCAATGGCATTGGCAATGGTTCCGGGGGACAGGGCCTGGCGCGCAATGGGAATGCCGAGATTTCGGATCATGTGCGTGATGCGGGTACGCAGATCGTCCAGTGCGCCCGCATGCACGGTCTCCACGCGCTCCATGATGCCGCCGATGGCGATGCGTTCCTCCAGTTCCTCGGTCGGTTGCACGCTCAGGCGGTCGAGGTCGAGACGGTCCGCGGTTTCAACGGGTGCTTCGTAAGTGCTGGCAAGGATCTCAGCGAACTCGTCCTCGGCTTCGGCCCGGTGCTCAGCCACATGCTGAATGATCTGCGCGTGTGGAAACGACATCTCGCCGCTACCCGTGCGTGGATCAACCAGCGGGAGCTGCGCCGGCAGATCATCGAACAGCTGACCAATCAGGCCGCTGAGCGCCGGTGCGGTCTGGGCGCGCAGCAGGTCTACAAGCGGATTGATCTGTGTCTCGCGCGCGCCAGCGTCGTCCCCGGCTACTTCTGAAGTGTTTTTCTCCTCAGGAAAAGCTTTCATTTCTAGAGACTTGGCAGAGCATGAGGCCAGTTGCGGAAGATTAGTGAGTACAAGAGGCGGACATTCAGAAAGCGAACAATAACGCGCAGGGCTGTGTCCTGTGCAGTATCAGTGGGTCGACGCACGTCAAGACGGGTGGAGCGGGGCAAGCCCGGAAGCTCAATATGCGTGTATAGCTCCAATATCCTCTTATGCGGATAAGCGGATATTGGAGCTATAATCTGCGAATGGACGATATCCCCGCAACAGACTCAACGCTTATCCGCCCCGACTGCACAGACCAGCTCAAGGCATTGCTGGCACAGCGCGTGCTCGTGATCGACGGCGCCATGGGCACCATGATCCAAGGCTACAAGCTTGAAGAAGCCGATTACCGCGGCGAGCGCTTCAAGGACTGGCCGGATGATCTCAAGGGCAATAACGATCTGCTGTCGCTGACCCAGCCCAAGATCATCGAGCAGATTCACGCCAAGTATCTGGAATCAGGCGCTGACATCATCGAGACCAACAGCTTCAACGCGCAGAAGATCTCGATGGCCGACTACAAGATGGAGTCGCTGGCCTACGAGATGAACGTGGCCTCGGCCAAGGCAGCGCGCGCAGCGGCGGATTCGGTGGCGACCAAGGACCGTCCACGTTTTGTCGCAGGCGCCTTGGGCCCGACCAACCGTACGGCGAGCATCAGTCCGGACGTGAACGATCCGGCCAAGCGCAACATCACCTATGACCAGTTGGTAGACGCCTACCTCGAGCAGGCCCGCGGTCTGGTTGATGGTGGGGCGGACCTGTTCCTGATCGAAACCATTTTCGACACGCTCAATGCCAAAGCTGCGATTTTCGCGTGTCTGACGCTGTTTGAAGAGCGCGGCCGCAAGTGGCCCATCATTATTTCGGGCACCATTACCGATGCCTCCGGGCGAACCCTGTCGGGTCAGGTGGTGGAAGCGTTCTGGAACTCCATGCGCCATGCCAATCCCCTAGCCATTGGCTTGAATTGCGCACTGGGCGGCAAAGAAATGCGCCCTTACATCGCTGAGTTGTCTCAACTCGCCGACTGCCATATTTCCTGCTATCCCAACGCCGGTCTGCCCAACGCTTTTGGCGAGTACGACGAGCGTCCGCAAGACACCGCCGAGATTATTCGCGAGTTCGGCCAGAGCGGCCTGATCAATATTGTCGGTGGTTGCTGCGGCACCACTCCTGGGCATATCGAGGCCATCGCCGGAGCGGTGTCCGATGTCACGCCGCGCGTGCCTTCCAAGCGCAGCAATATCTGCCAACTTGCCGGTTTGGAACCTCTGAGCCTGACGCCGGAGCGAGGCTTTATCAATGTCGGTGAGCGCACCAACATCACCGGGTCGGCAGCCTTCAAGAAATTGATCAAGGCCGATGACTATTCGGCTGCATTGGCCGTGGCCCTGCAGCAGGTTCAGGCCGGTGCGCCGGTGATTGACGTCAACATGGACGAGGGCATGATCGACGGCGTTGCCGCGATGACCCAGTTCCTGAACCTGATTGCGGGCGAGCCGGATATTTCCCGCGTGCCGATCATGGTTGATTCGTCCAAATGGGAAGTGATCGAGGCTGGCCTGAAGTGTGTTCAGGGCAAGCCCATCGTCAACTCCATTTCGATGAAGGAAGGCGAGGAAAAATTTATTCGGGAAGCACGTCTCTGCCTGAAGTACGGTGCGGCAGTCGTGGTCATGGCCTTCGATGAAGAAGGACAGGCAGACAATCTGCAACGGCGCAAAGACATCTGCGCGCGGGCCTACAAGATTCTTACCGAACAGGTCGGGTTTCCACCCGAAGACATCATCTTTGATCCGAACGTGTTCGCGGTGGCCACCGGAATCGCCGAGCACAATGCCTATGGCACGGACTTCATCGAAGCAACGCGCTGGATTCGCCAGAACCTGCCGGGTGCGCATGTCAGCGGCGGCGTGAGCAATGTGAGCTTCAGCTTCCGTGGCAACAACCGCGTGCGCGAGGCCATTCACTCCGTGTTTCTCTACCACGCCATCTCCGCTGGCATGGATATGGGCATCGTCAACGCCGGTGTATTGCCGGTCTACGCTGATCTGGATGCCGAACTGCGCGAGCGAATCGAGGATGTCATTCTCAACCGGCGTCCGGAGGATGGCACGGACCGCTTGCTCGAAATTGCAGAGAAATTCCGCTCTGACGGTGCCAAGGCCGAGGTGCAGGACGAGGCCTGGCGCAAGCTGCCGGTTGGTGAGCGCATCACCCACGCGCTGGTCAAGGGCATTGATGCGCATGTGGAGAAGGACACCGAAGAACTGCGCGCCGAGATTTCAGCGCGCGGCGGGCGCCCGATCGAGGTCATTGAAGGCCCCTTGATGGACGGCATGAATGTCGTCGGTGACCTGTTTGGTGCCGGCAAGATGTTTCTGCCGCAGGTGGTGAAATCTGCGCGCGTGATGAAGAAGGCGGTGGCCTATCTGATTCCTTTCATCGAGGCAGAGAAAAAACCGGGCGACGTGCAGAAGGCCAAGGGCAAGGTCGTGATGGCCACGGTCAAGGGTGACGTGCATGACATCGGCAAGAACATCGTGGGCGTGGTGCTTCAGTGCAACAACTACGATGTGGTGGACCTGGGTGTGATGGTGCCGGCCCAGAAGATTCTGGATGCCGCCAAGGCTGAAAAGGCTGACGTCATCGGCCTGTCCGGACTGATCACGCCCTCACTGGATGAGATGGTCAACTTTGCCAAGGAATTGGAGCGCCAAGGCTTTGACATCCCCTTGTTGATTGGCGGTGCCACGACTTCGCGCGCGCATACCGCCGTCAAGGTGGACAAGGCCTACCATGGCCCTGTTGTCTGGGTGAAAGATGCCTCGCGTTCGGTGCCAGTGGTTGCGGCGCTGTTGTCCGATGATCAGAAACCCAAGCTGATTGCCGAGCTCGACAAGGACTACGAGAGCATCCGCGAGCGTCATGCCAACAAGGGCGGCAAGGAAAAATTCCTCAGTCTGGAAAAAGCGCGCGCTAATCGCACGCCATTGGACTGGAGCAAATATCAGCCGTTCAAGCCGCGAATGCTGCAACAGCAGGACAAGCATGTCTGCAGTGGAGCTGATTGCGCACACACATCGGAGCACGCGGCGCAGTTCGTCAAGGTGTTCAAGGATTACCCGCTCGCGGAATTGCGCGACTACATAGACTGGCAGCCCTTCTTCATTGCCTGGGAAATGAAGGGCAAGTTCCCTGAGATCCTGAATAATCCGGCGACCAGCGAAGTGGCACGCAAGCTCTGGGACGACGCGCAGAACATGCTCGACAAGATCATCGAGGAAAAATGGCTGACGGCCAGCGGCGTCGTGGGCCTTTTCCCGGCGCAGTCCGTGGACCATGACGACATTGCGGTCTACACCGATGAATCCCGCAGTCAGGAGCGCGCGCGCCTGTTTAATCTTCGTCAACAGGGCGAGCATCGTGAGGGCGTGCCCAATCGCTGCCTGTCCGATTACGTGGCCCCGCTTGATTCGGGTCTGAAGGATTACGTCGGAGGCTTTGCAGTCACTGCAGGTCTGGGGTGTCTGGATCGGGTCATGGCCTTCAAGAAGGACAACGATGACTTCAGTGCGATTTTGCTGGAGTCCCTCGCAGACAGACTCGCCGAGGCTTTTGCCGAGCGCCTGCATCAGCGCGTTCGCAAGGAGTTCTGGGGCTACCTGCCCGATGAGAGCCTGGAGAACGAAGCGCTCATCAAGGAAAAGTACAGCGGCATTCGCCCGGCGCCGGGCTATGCGGCCTGTCCGGAGCACACGGAAAAGGAAACACTGTTCAAGTTGCTGGATGTTGATAAAAACATCGGCATCAGCCTGACTGAGTCGATGGCCATGCAACCCGCGGCCAGTGTGTCGGGTTGGTACTTCGCCCACCCGGAGTCTCAGTATTTCGTACTCGGACGCATGGCCAAGGATCAGGTCGAAGACTACGCCCGTCGCAAGGGCTGGGATTTGGCGGTGGCCGAGAAATGGCTGGCGCCGAATCTGGGATACGAGCCAGAGGACTGAAAACAATACGCATCTGCCCCCCTGGGAACGTACAATTGATTCCAGACTAGAATCTCTAAAAATCAGCAGGGAGTGCCGGGGAGTATGTCGGGGACAAATCGACGGGCCGAATCCCGCCACCACCAGGCGTCGGGGGGCATCTGGGGGCGCACCCGAATGCTGCGCTGGATTGCAGCGCTGCTATTGGTGGCCTGGGCGGCTTATGAGTTTGATTTGCCTGAGAAGTTCGGTCTTACCGAGCGCTCAATGCCGAGCTTCCTGCTGCCCAAGCCTCATGCTGAGGTTCCCAAGTACACACGGCTCGCGGTTGGTGTTGCGCTGGCCGATCGCTTCAAAAGCTATCAGGACGTCAGCTCAACCCTGAAGGTGCTTGAAAGCGGAGGCTTCAAGGAGATCACCAGCAGGCACCGCCGTGCGGTGGAATCGTCGGACTACCCGCCGTATCGTTTCGACACGATACGAGTCGCTGACTACGTACATTTGGGGCACGTGGGTCAGATGAGCCTGCAGTTCTTCAACGATCGTCTCTATCAGGTCGAGTTTGTCCCCAGTGATCCTGAGGAGTACGTGCGCAAGCAGCGCACGCTGGGCCTGGAACGCGATCAGAATGCGCGTCGCGAAAAGATCGAGGGTTCGCTCAGGATTGCGAGCACCGTCGAGCTGGCGGTGAGCAAGGTGGGCCAGCATCTGGGCACTGAGCCATTCATTCTCTGGCAGGACCTTCGCCTGATCCAGCAACGCGACGAATGGGACAGAACCTTCGGTTCGATCCCCAAGAAAATGATTTCTGGCTGAGAGGCCGGCCCGGCGGTCAGCCCTGGCCCGGGATTCGCTGAATCAGATCAGGGCCGCATGACATCAGCGCGTGTTGTTTGAGCGACGCCCAATGCAGGGCAGGGCTTATGGTGACAACACCTGTGCCCGGCGACGCCGGGCACAGGTTTGCTGCTTTGTCTTCAGTGCTGATGCCCGCCTGCACCGTGTACGTGGCCATGCTCCAGCTCTTCGGGCGTGGCGCCGCGAACGTCGGTGATTTCAACTGCGAAGTTGAGATTCTCGCCTGCCAGAAGATGATTGCCATCGACGGTGACGTTCTCTTCGGTCACGGCGGCAACGGTGACGGTGGTCGCGCCGTTGGGCCCTTGGGCCTGGAAGCGCATGCCCGGTTTGACCTCGTCTACACCCTGAAAGGCGCTGCGCGGAACCTGCTGGATCAGGCGCTCGTCACGCTCGCCATAGCCATCGGCCGGGGCGACTTTGACGTCTACCTTGTCGCCGGCTTTCTTTCCGAGAAGGCCCGTTTCCAGGCCCTTGATAATGTTGCCGGCACCATGCAGGTAGACCAGAGCATCGCGGCCCTCGGAGCTGTCCAGCACCTCTCCCTTGTCGTTGGTAAGTTTGTAGTGGATGCTGACAACGCACTGCTCGGCGACTTGCATTAATAATGTCCTGATGCGGAAAGTGTTCGGTCAGGGTAACGCAGACCCCCCTGGTGATTCAGCCCCGGGGAGCGTAAGCAACTCATTTAGAAGGATGTTTTAGTGACTGATAAGGCAAAGGGCTCTGTCATGGGCGGGGCAATCTGGATGATCGTGATCTCACTGCTTCTTTGCTGGTTGCCTGGTGCCGGCGGCTTTGTCGGTGGCCTCGTGGGCGGCAAGGTGGCCGGCGGGGTGGGCTCATCGTTGCTGGCCTGGATCATCTCGTCCCTGCTGGTGGCTGCCGTCTTCGGACTCCTGGGAACCGCCCTGACCGGGATCGTGGTTGTGGGGGTGCTGGCGGGAATGGGGGCGATCGTGATCGGCGTCCTGGATGCCGGTATGCGTCTGGTAGGGGCATTGATCGGCGGTTTCCTCGCCTGATCCGAACCCTCGGCGCTGCGGCCAAGGCGCATTGCGTCCAGCTCGTTAGTGGCGGCCTTGAATTCACTGCGTTGACAGTGCCCATGCTCGCCCCTATCATTCGCGCCCCTATACGACGGGCCGGAAGCTAATTCCGCCCGTCGTTCCTATCTCTGAGGCGGGAAAAAGCAGTGCCAACGATCAATCAACTCGTGCGCCGAGGCCGCACAACGGGTATCCAAAAGAGCAAGGCGCCAGCCTTGGCTTCATGCCCGCAGAAGCGTGGTGTTTGCACGCGTGTCTATACAACCACACCTAAGAAGCCGAACTCGGCGTTGCGCAAAGTCTGCCGCGTACGCTTGACCAACGGCTTTGAAGTCACCAGCTACATTGGTGGCGAAGGGCACAACCTTCAGGAGCACTCCGTGGTCGTCATTCGTGGCGGTCGTGTGAAAGATCTTCCCGGTGTGCGCTATCACACGGTGCGCGGCGCGCTGGATTGCGCCGGTATCGACAAGCGCCGCCAAGGCCGCTCCAAGTATGGTGCCAAGCGACCCAAGGCCGGCGCCGCCAAGTAAAACCTAGAGAAAAACCATGTCCCGTCGTCGTAAACCCGAAGTCCGCGTCATCCTGCCCGATCCCAAGTACAAGAACCTGGTCGTGACCAAGTTCATGAACATGGTCATGCAGGACGGCAAGAAATCTGTAGCCGAGAAAATTGTGTACGGCGCGCTGACTCAGATTGCGACCAAGAAGAATGCCGAAGAGCCCGCTAGCGTGCTTGAGCAGGCATTCGAGAATGTGGCTCCTGCCGTTGAGGTCAAGTCACGCCGCGTCGGTGGTGCAACCTATCAGGTGCCGGTTGAAGTGCGTGCCGTGCGCCGCACCACGCTGGCCATGCGCTGGGTCATTGATGCAGCGACCAAGCGCGGCGAAAAATCCATGGCTGACCGCATTGCGGGCGAGCTGATGGATGCCGCGGAGCATCGCGGCGCAGCTGTCAAGAAGCGTGAAGATACGCACAAGATGGCTGAAGCCAACAAGGCATTCGCCCACTTCCGCTGGTAAGTCTGTTCCGAAAGGCTGAATGATCAGCCCGAGTCTCGTTCGGCCAATTTCAATTCCGCAATTCGATTCGCTTGGTGTCTAAAGGAATTCGGATCGCGTTTCATCACTGAACTGCGCAATGTCCCGTCAAACACCCATCAATCTTTACCGGAATATCGGTATCTCAGCCCACATCGATGCGGGCAAGACCACCACCACCGAGCGTGTGTTGTTCTACACCGGTGTGAACCACAAGATTGGTGAAGTTCATGATGGCGCCGCCACCATGGACTGGATGGAGCAGGAACAGGAGCGTGGCATCACGATCACCTCCGCTGCCACGACCTGCTTCTGGGCGGGCATGGCACAGCAGTTTGATCAGCATCGAATCAACATCATCGACACCCCGGGGCACGTTGACTTCACGATCGAAGTTGAGCGTTCCATGCGCGTGCTCGACGGCGCCTGCATGATCTACTGCGCTGTTGGTGGTGTGCAGCCGCAGTCGGAAACGGTATGGCGTCAGGCCACCAAGTACAAAGTGCCTCGTCTGGCCTTCGTCAACAAGATGGATCGCAGCGGCGCAGACTTCTTCAAGGTTTACGAGCAGATGAAGAAGCGCCTCGGCGCTAACCCCATTCCCATCCAGATTCCCATCGGTGCGGAAGAAGGGTTCAAGGGCGTGGTCGACCTGGTCAAGATGAAGTCTATTCTCTGGAATGAGGAAGACCGCGGCATCACCTTTGACTATGGTGATATTCCCGCCAATCTGGCAGAGCAGGCCAAGGAGTGGCGCGAGAAGATGGTGGAAGCTGCGGCTGAAACCTCAGAAGAATTGATGGACAAGTACCTCGAAGAGGGTGACCTGTCCGAAGCTGACATCAAGGCGGGTCTGCGCCAGCGCACACTCGCGCTCGAGATCATTCCGATGATGTGCGGCTCCGCATTCAAGAACAAGGGCGTGCAGGCCATGCTTGACGCCGTGATCGAGCTGCTCCCGGCGCCGACCGACGTGCCGCCAATGGAAGCGCACGACGTTGATGACTACGAGAAGCGCGTCATCCGCAAGGCTGACGACAAAGAGCCGTTCTCCGCATTGGCGTTCAAGATCATGACCGACAAATACGTCGGCCAGCTGACCTTCGTTCGTGTGTATTCCGGCGTGCTCAACGCTGGTGACAGCGTGTACAACTCCCGCAATGGCAAATCAGAGCGCATTGGCCGACTGCTGCAGATGCACGCCAACAACCGCGAAGAAATCAAAAGCGTCTGTGCTGGCGACATCGCCGCCTGCGTTGGTCTGAAGGATGTGTATACGGGCACCACGCTCGCAGACAAGGAAAAGCCGGTTGTTCTGGAGCGCATGGTGTTCCCGGAGCCGGTCATCAGCCAGGCGGTGGAACCCAAGACCAAGGCCGACCAGGAAAAGATGGGCATCGCGCTCAATCGACTGGCTCAGGAAGATCCTTCGTTCCGTGTTTTCACCGACGAAGAATCTGGCCAGACCATCATCGCCGGCATGGGCGAGTTGCATCTGGAAATTCTGGTCGATCGCATGCGCCGCGAGTTTGCAGTTGAAGCCAATGTGGGCGCACCTCAGGTGGCCTACCGCGAATCCATTCGCAAGAGCATCGAGTCCGAAGGCAAGTTCGTTCGCCAGTCCGGTGGCCGTGGTCAGTATGGCCATTGCTGGCTGAGACTCGAGCCGCAGGAGCCGGGCGCCGGATACGAGTTCGTCAATGCCATCGTCGGCGGCGTCATTCCCAAGGAATACGTGCCTGCAATCGACAAGGGCATTCAGGAAGCCATGAAGAATGGCGTCATCGCCGGTTATCCGGTGGTCGACCTGAAGGTCACCTGCTATGACGGTTCCTACCATGACGTTGACTCCAACGAAATGGCGTTCAAAATCGCCGGATCCATGGGTTTCAAGGACGGCGTGCTGAAAGCCGATCCGTGCATTCTCGAGCCGATCATGGCCGTTGAAGTTGAAACGCCGGAAGATTACATGGGCGACGTGATGGGCGATCTCAACCGTCGTCGCGGCATGATTCTGGGCATGGACGACGTTGGCGGCATCAAGGCCCTCAAGGCTGAAGTTCCGCTTTCAGAAATGTTCGGGTACTCGACCTCGCTGCGCTCAATGAGCCAGGGTCGTGCCACCTACTCGATGGAATTCAAGAAGTATCAGGAAGCGCCGCGCAATATCGCGGACGGCCTGATGAAGAAAGACTGATCGCGTCAAACATATTTCGTTAACTCAACTAATTCGCTAATCGCAGGAAGCAGAGGCAAATCTAATGGCCAAGGAAAAATTCGAACGTATCAAGCCGCACGTGAATGTCGGCACGATTG
>CAXBFJ010000011.1:0-122767 GCA_963975245.1 uncultured Panacagrimonas sp.
TGCGGGCGTCCACATAGACTTCCTTGCGGCCTACCGGTGCGCGCGGATAACCCGTAGGTTCTGCAGAGAACACGATGGCTTCCGGAATCAGTTCCATGTAGGTGTCATAGAAGGTTTTGCCCTTCTCACCGCCATGTACCTTCTGGTCCCAGGTGGGATGTTTGCCGCCCATCCAGTTGTGATAGCCAGAAATAGCACCCAGCATGGGCTGGCGCTTGATGATCTTGTAGTTGCCCCAGGTCAGGATCGGGTCACCAGCAGCCCAGGCATCGGACAGGAAGAAAGTGACACCCGGAACCAGCGGTTCAAAACGCTGGTTGGTCGGGAACTGGCGCACACGCTTGAACGCAGGGAAGTAACCGTAAAGATCCGGGAATTTGCGTTGGTCGTAGTACCAGATCGACAAGAACGATGAGCCCTTGGTGTCATTCGGCGCAGTGAAGAACACCGACTGCAAACGCAGTTTGTCAGCCTGCCCCTGGAAAACGGTGCCGTCAGTACGCGCCGTGGTGTTGAGTTCGCACCAGACCAGCTCATGACGATAGCCCACTTCACCATCTGGATTCAGGCTGTAAAAGGGCACCGTGTACTGGCTGTAGTCGTGACGACCCCAGCTCAAGGTCAGGTTGGCCTGAACTTCATAACCGGTCTTGGCATCGGGGAAAGGCAGACCACCGATCCAGGGCTTGGAAGTATCACCATCGGTCCAGATGTTGCCATCCGCGTCAGTCTTGGCACGACCGGCGTTTTGCAGTGTTTTCTCAAGGTAAGTGGCATTGAACAGTTTGGTGACGTCCTTGTTGGACTCCACGATGTTGATGCGGCGACCGCGGTTCTTGACCTGCTCGTATGCGATGGGTTCGAGGAGATCTTTCACAACCTCAACGTTGTCCGCAGTGATCACATCACCGGGCTTGACCTTGCCCTTGGTGTACATCTCGATGGACAGAAGCTCGTCCGGATAGGACTTACTGATGTCGTCTGCCGAGTTGGCAATGGTGGGCCAGAGCGGAGCCAGAACACCGGCCCCCGCACCCGTTGCCACCTTCTCCATAAAGGAGCGGCGACTATAGTCAAAGTCATATTTTCGTATGCGCATTTTATTTCCTCCTGCCCTTCTATTATTACGAATCCGACTTTCGCCGGCTCTTGATTCCAACAGCCTCGAATTGAATGGATGACCCAATAAATTCCGAGATTCACGAATACTGATAGATACGGCGCTCTGGGCATTTAGACGCACCGTTCGTCGGGAATATCTGGAAGAAAACTACCACTCCACCCGATCAATACCGGGTCGATTCTGTCGTAGTTCTGCCCTTATTAAACCTACCCTTCCGGGCAGGTTCCATCTGCCAGGACTAAGGGTGAACACTATCCATTCGCAAGCCTAATCGAACGGATTGTCGTGCAGTGAACCTACCGCAAGTTCGATGCATGGCCTCGGAAAAAAAAAGCCCGGCTCAGGGGCCGGGCAGGAATCGAAGCTGTAGCAAGGATTATCTGCCAAGCCTCGCCATCGCGGAGGTTGTGAGGAACTTGTTGTACACGTCGACGCCTTCCTCGGAGAACTGCTGCTTGTAGCCCGAGGGAATCGACTTTTCGTTGCGAAAGCGCGTCATGCGACCCGACTGAATATCGTGGGTATGACAGTACAACCAGCTCCAGTCCGGCTTGCCGTTCTTGTCCAGCACTTCTCCATGCTCGTTCTTGTACTGACAGAAGCCCGGCTCGAACTGCTTCCAGATATCGCCACGACGATCGTAGGTCACCTGCGACGGGAACATCATGTTGCGGGCGTCCACATAGACTTCCTTGCGGCCTACCGGTGCGCGCGGATAACCCGTGGGCTCGCAGGAGAACACGATCACTTCAGGGATCAGTGAAAAATAGGTGTCGTAGAACGTCTTGCCCTTGGGCCCACCATGCACTTTCTGATCGTAAGTTGGATGATCGCTGGCCCAATTGTGCGAGGTCACCGCACCCAGCATGGGCTGGCGCTTGATGATCTTGTAGTTGCCCCAGGTCAGGATCGGGTCACCAGCAGCCCAGGCATCGGACAGGAAGAAAGTGACACCCGGAACCAGCGGTTCAAAACGCTGGTTGGTCGGGAACTGGCGCACACGCTTGAACGCAGGGAAGTAACCGTAAAGATCCGGGAATTTGCGTTGGTCGTAGTACCAGATCGACAAGAACGATGAGCCCTTGGTGTCATTCGGCGCAGTGAAGAACACCGACTGCAAACGCAGTTTGTCAGCCTGCCCCTGGAAAACGGTGCCGTCAGTACGTGCCGTGGTGTTGAGTTCGCACCAGACCAGCTCATGACGATAGCCCACTTCACCGTCCGGATTCAGGCTGTAGAACGGAATCGCGTACTGCGAGTAATCATGACGCCCCCAGTTGAGGGTTAGATTGGCCTGCGTCTCGAAGCCGGTCTTCGCGTCCGGAAAGGGCAACCCCCCGATCCATGGCTTGGAGGTGTCACCATCGGTCCAGATGTTGCCATCCGCACCGATTTTGGCGCGCCCGTTGTTCTGCAGGGTTTTCTCCAGGTAACTGGCATTGAACAACTTGGTGACGTCTTTCACCGAATCAACAATATTGATTCGCCGCCCCAACTCCTTCACCTGCTTGTATTCGATAGGCTCTAGCAGGTCTTTCACAACATCCACATTGTCGGCAGTTATCACATCACCGGGCTTGACCTTGCCCTTGGTGTACATCTCGATGGACAGCAATTCGTCCGGATAGGCCTTGCTGATATCGTCTGCCGAATGAGCAATCGTGGGCCAGAGTGGTGCCAGAACACCGGCGCCCGCACCCGTTGCCACCTTCTCAAGAAAACTGCGGCGGCTATAGTCAAAGTCGTACTTTCTGATTCTCATCAGATCTTCTCCATTGCGATGTATGTGCGCCTGTTTTTTGGTCGCGGCGCTGTGTACCGAGCCATGCCGTAGCGACGCCCTCTCCTGTCTCTGCAAAGGCTCGCATATAGATATACGCCTACCCATTGTTCGACATCAGATGGGCAAAACCTTCGGCAAATCCACGTCAGTGAATCACCGCTAGTAAGCACCCTTATTGGCCACCGCAGACAGATCCAATAGCGATCCGGAGCCCGGATCAGGAAACGAAGTCCGGAACGCCACCCAAAAAAAAACCGCGCCAAAGGGCGCGGTATTGGAATCGGTTCAACAAACGACCGAAGGATGAATCCTTTCTAGCTATTTTTCTCCAACTCCTTGATTTTGGCCTCGAGCTCAGCAATTTTTACATCGCGCGGATTGGGCATGTAAATGGGCTGGATATCAGAGGCGCTCATGGTCGTGCGCGGCACGCCGCCATGAGGACCGGCGTAGATCGTCTCGCGGTCAGTGCCCCAGCAACCGTAATAAGGCACGTCTGCGGGCGGCTCTTTCTTGACCCACTTCTTGACGAACTCCTTGAACGGAAGACCGCGCTTCTTTCGTGCATCACGCTCGGCTTGCCGCGCCTTCTCTGTTCCCTCCCGATCCAGCACCAGTGTCTCGGGGTTGTAGACCAGCTTGTACATGCGCTGCGCGGTCTCGTGAGACAATAGCCCCTCCTCAATATCGCGGATGACCAGATCCGGATCGCGTTGCAGCACGTCACCGTACCCACCTCCAGAGCCCTGCGTGATCATGTACAGCTCACCGCGCTGGGCAAGCTCAAACTGCAGGCCCGTGTGATGCGTGGTGTAACTCGCACCTTCGAACGGCTTGTTGTTCATGATCTCGACGATGTCGAACTCAAACTTGCCCGGATCGTCCTTCATGATCTCGAACACATCGATGTTCTTCACCTTGCAAAGCGGATACGTTGGCGCGCCATAGCCACCAAACACACCTGGCACACAACCGACCTTGGAGCCGATGCAGCAGGTCATGAATCCCCACAGCGGGCTGCCGATGCTCGACGCGATCATCTGATAACCCTGGCCGCCACGGAACTTACCGAAGGCGACGTTATCTTTCATGATCTTCTTGCTGACAATCTGGATGAACGGGATTTCCTCTTCGTTGAGTTCCTGCTCGCCAAGATCGGCCATCGGCGCAAAGATCGGCGCAATTGCATGCTCACCATCACGGTCCGCACGCGCACCGCCGCCCATGCCGTTGAGGTCAGCACAGAGATTACCGACCATCTCATTGTGCTGCGTGATGCCGCCCCAGATAAAGGTGCGAATCATGTTGTGCCACGGAGCAATAACCTTCGAATATTTCTGCGGCGTGCTGTAGATGAACTTGGCCACCGCCAACTGCACACATGAGAATGACGGGAAGAAGGTCATCATCGACTGTGCGTTGGGGGTCGTATACGACGAGTTCAAAGCCGACTTCGGATCCGTGATGACGCGGATGGGCGCAAAAACGCCCTGGTTTCGTGGCAGATCCGGCCATACGAACACGAGGAACAACTGCGCCAACATGCCCTTCAGCGATGACAGCAAGGTATTGTTGCAGCGGTTGGCAAACTCCGGACTGGATCCTCGGAAGTCACAGATCAATTCATTGCCCTTGACGCTGACCTCGCATTGAACCTTGATCAAGGCGTTCTCGCGCAAGGTGGAATCGGCCATGACGCAGGCGCGGACCTTTCCATCTGGCCATTCCGCGATGCGTCGCTTGGTTTCCTCCTTGCAATCTTCCAGCCCGGTACGCAGTGCAGCAATCACGTAATCCAAACCAAATTCCTCGATACAGGCATGAATGCGCTGCTCCATGCGTCGGCATGCATACAGCTTGGTCTTCATGTCCTCGAACTGCAGCTTGGGCTCGCGCACCGAGTTCTGCAGGAAGGTCACCAAGTCCTTCTTCAACTCATAGTTTTCGGCAACCTTGAAGGGCGACATCTTGAGCCCCTCTTCATAAACCGACTCTGCCAGTGAAGGCATGCCGCCTGGTTCGATGGCGCCGTTCTCACCTTCATGAACCGTCGCGCTGGCCCAGCAAACCATCTCGCCTTTCCAGTACACCGGGAGCATCAGGCTCTGGTCCGTGTTGTGGATGTTGCCGTAGCGAGCATCGTTATGGATAAAACCGTCGCCCTCCTTGACGCCAACGGTCTTGTCATTCACCCAATTCTTCATGATGAACTTGATCGGGTGATGCACCACAGCGGCAAAGATCAGCACACCGCCGGCGCTGGATACGGCAAGGTCGCCGCTCTTGGTGAACACGCCTGTGATCAGATCGCCCCACTTGGCACCAGGCGCGGCTCCCATCTGCTCAAGCATTTCGAAGGATTCATTTGTGCCCGCCTGCAAACGGTCACGCACCAGGGCGAGCATCGCCGGGTCTGTCGCTTTTTTCTTGGCGGCCTTTTCGACTGCGGTTTCCGGAGCAATATCATGTTCTTCCATGATCTCCGGATCAGGGCCCAGGAAGAGAACATTGTTGGCCAGGAACTGATCGACAATGCTCTTTTCTTTTTCTGTGTAGCTCAGGGTTTCATTCTTGCCCATGGGTGACTCCAGTATTTGGTTTTGAATCAGGCCTTGGCCTTGGATTTGGGAAGCGCTTTGGACTTCGCCGAGCTTTTGCCCGCCTTGCCACCAATTGCCGCCTTGCCCCGCGTAAACCAGGCCGCACCATGCTCGCCAATCTCAACGGTCCAGTCTGGTTCGATGAGATAGGTCGTGGTCGCCGACACGATGACCGCAGGTCCGCTCACAACCTCACCTGGAGACAGGTCTTCATGCTTGTAGACCGCGGTCTCCACCTCGCCCTTGTGACCCACGAAATAGCACTTGCGTTTTGCCACCGGCTTGCCAGCAGGCTTGGTCTTCTTGGCGCGCAGATTGCCAAGATCAACGGTTTCGAGTTCCACATAGCTCTGCACCCGGATCGTGTTGATGCGAATTCCGGCCTCTGGTGCTTCACTGCCTTTTCCAAAACGGTTTCCGTAGTCCAGGGAGAACTGCTCAATGAGTTTCATAACGTCATCGATGGTCTCCAGACGAAGCTTGTGGGAGACGACCGTGGTTTGCGCCAGCTGATTGCCGAAACGCATGTCCAGTTCCAGCTTGTGCCTGATGTCCTTGGCCTTCATGCCCTGGCGCAGCAAATCCTGCCGCCCCGCATCCTCAAGCTCCTCGACCAGCTTGTTGAATGCTTTGTAGTCCCGATACAGCTGCTGGGTGTTGCTGTCGTAGATCCACATGAAAAGTGACTTCTCGTGGATATGCAGCTGATGCATGTTGCCCGCACCCACGGCGGAGAATACCGAGCAGAAAGGTGGCACCAGAATCTTGTCAATGCCGAGCTGGTTGGCAATGCCGCACCCGTGCAAGGGACCGTTTCCGCCGTAGGCCAGCAAGGTGAACTCCGTCGGGTCATAGCCACGTGCACGCAGTTCGGTCGCGATGCCGTTGGCCATGTTGGCGTCCACCTTGCGCTTGACCATCAGCGCGGCCTCCGCCACCGAGCAATCCAGCTCATCACAAATGGCATCTTCCATCGCCTGCTTCGCACGGTTGGCCTTGAGCTTGATCTGTCCGCCTGCATAGTTGGCCGGGTCCAGATAACCGAGCAGCAAATCGGCATCTGCCACCGTTGGCTTGAGACCACCGCGGTCATAACTCGCCGGGCCGGGATCGGAACCCGCTGACTCCGGGCCGACCTGCACCGTGTTGTACATGCGATCGTAGCGACAGATCGAGCCGCCGCCAGCGCCGAGCGTGACCAGATGAATCATCGGCACCGACACCATCCAGCGCTCGATCACCGGATTGAAGTCGTAGTGCTTCACGCCGCCTTTCACGACCAGACCGATATCAAAGCTGGTGCCCCCCATATCGGTGCAGATCACGTTGCCAAGATCTGCTTCGGCGGCAAGATGTTCCGAAGCCGATACGCCCGCCACCGGACCCGAGTGAATAGTCTGTAGCGCGTCGGTTGAGTTGAGCTGGGCCATGCCACCCGAGTTGTGAATCACCAGCATCGGTTTGCTGTAGCTCGAATCACGCAGATTCAATTCCAGCGATGACAGTCCGTGATACATGACGTCGTGCAGGAATGCGTCCATGATCGCCGACGAGGTGCGCACATACTCGCCCTTTCTGCCGGCGACCTTGTGTGACATGACAATGGGCATCGCGCCGAGCATGTGCTCTGGATACTCTTCGAGAAGAATTTCCTGCACGCGCCGCTCGTGCACGGGGTTTGCCACTGCATTGACCAGTGAAACCACGAAGGACTGCGCACCGCGATCCACTAGGTTTCGAATGGTTTCCCGCAGATGATCTTCGTCAAGTGCCATCAGTACGTTGCCAACGGCGTCCAGACGTTCTCTCACCCCCTGGATCATCGGAATAGGCACCAGGGCCTCCGGACGGCATGCGCCCGGAAGATCCTGCTGCGCCCGGAAATCCAGACCTTCTCCATATCCGCGTCCGCGAGACAGCGGCACTGAGGATTCGTAGCCCGCTGTAATCAGCAGTGCAACCTTGGGCCCTTTGCGCTGAATCAAAGCATTGGTGCCCAGCGTGGTTGCATAGCGAACCGAATCGACCTGCGACAGCACGTCCTGCATGTCGAGATCTAGCTTGGTGCATCCGGCCTGCAGCGCTTCACGAAATCCGAGCGCCAAGTTGTGATGCGTGGTCAGGGCCTTGGATTGAATGGTGTGTTCGTTCCAGACCATGAAACAGTCGGTGAATGTTCCACCTATATCGACGGCAACTCGTTTCATTTTCAGCGTCCTCCGTGGCCAGCCGACTTGTGAGAGTGATAGTCCACGCCGGCGGGCTCAGGCCCGGCAAGCTTGGACACATCCTGAGCGCCGCGCTTCTTCCATTGCTTTTTGAGCGCGTCGATATCGAATTCCATGTCGTAAAGCGGCGGGTGGCCCGGAGTCAGATACTCAACCTCCATCTGGGTGCCGCAGCTCGGGCAGTAGTACTCGACGATCTGGACCCACTTCGGATCAGGAGCAAAAGTGAACTCGTAGGACTCGTCGAGAATAGGCTTGTGCACTTCGCGCGGATCACGCGCATGCACCAGCAGTCCTTCCTTGTAGTTCTCGCGTGCAGGACCCACATCGTGATCGCAAACGCGGCAGTGCCATTTTTCCGTTTCCAGATCGATCTGGAGGTACTCGGTCATTGCAATTTTCATGGTCTCTCTCAGTTTGATTGGGTCAGAACGAGGTCGTAGTTCTCGTTGACACTGAAGCTCCAGCCATCAGGAACCACGCAGGTGAAGTACTCCTCTTCAACCACTGCGGGGCCGGAACCAGAGTTGCCAGGTACAAGTTCGCTGTGCAGGTACAGCGGCAGTGCCTTGGCAGGCGCCAAGGTCTTGCCCTCCAAGAGTCGAACCGAGCGTTTCTGCTTGGTGCTGGCAGACTTTCCGCCCTTGGTATCGTTCTGTTTCAGGGCGAAATGCGGAATGGCCCGCGTTGCCCGCAGCTGCACACGAACGTCCTGCGCCTGCTTGATGCCATCCGGAACACTGAGGTCGCCATTGAGCCGGCGAGCGGCCTGTTCGCCGTTCTGGGTGAATGTCAGCGTCTTGTCGATGCTGCACTCCGACAGATCAAAACCTTCTGCAAACATGTCGCGTTCGGCACGCTTGCTCAGTCGTGCGATCACATCGCGCAATCCGCCCTCATCAGCCTGGGTCAGTGCGGCATCGTAGTTATGCGCGATATCAGAAAAGCCGATGCCGAAAGCGCTGAACACCGCCGCCATGCGCGGAACAATGATCTCCTTGATGCCCAGCTTCTCCGCCACCTTGCACGCGGTCATTGGACCGGCGCCGCCGTAGGCCAGTAGCGCAGCGCTCGAAACATCAGCCCCCATGCTTGCCATCGCGTTGCTGATCTTTTCGATGTAAGCCGCCTCCATTCGCACCAGGGCTTCATCAAGGCTGATCTTCAGAGGCTTGGCCACATTCTCTTCAATGGCGGCCTTGGCGCGTGCTGGATCGAGCTTGATGGTTCCGCCAAAGTAGGAGTCGCCATCCAGAATGCCGAGCAACAGGTTCACGTCCGTGATGGTGGCTTCCTTGCCGCCGTAACCGAAGCAAGCGGGGCCGGGTGCGCCGCCAACGCTCTCGGGCCCGACCTGCAATTTGCCCTTGACCACCTTGAAGATGGAGCTGCCGCCGACGCCGAGGCTGTCAATTTCGCACAGCGGGAACGATATCTGGATATCTTCCAGAGAACCCCAGCGCTGCTCACGGACGCTGCCTCGATCGACCATGCCGATGTCGGTGGTCGTCCCGCCGATATCCATGGTCAGTACCGTGGTCTTGTTGTAATGCTGGGCCAGCGTGCGGGCCCCTTCCATGCCACCGCGTGGCCCTGAACCCCAGGTCTTCAGCGCCACTGTCTTGGCAACGCGAGACGAGGTGCCGTCATTGCAGAAAATCAGCAGCGGGTTTCTCGCGCGCGCTTCGCGTAGCACGTTTTCGGCGTTGTACAGGAAACGCTCCATCGCCGGATGCAGGAAGGCATTGATCAGACTGCTCCAGGTACGTCGCGCATCATCGCCATCATCAGAAAGCTGATGCGAGTACAGCATCGGAACCGCGCCCAGAAGATGACGCGGATAGCGCACCAGCGCGACGCGCTTGATCTTGCCTTCGTCGGCAACCAGGGTGTCGCCGCCCAGACTGACCACAAGGCGATTGGCGCCCGCAGCCATCAGATCGTTGATGACCTGCGTCAGGCTGGTCTCGAGCTTTTCTTCCGACTGTGAAGGATCAACGAAAGCAACGCGCTCGCCCACCATCGCTTCAAGCAAATCACCTTCATCCTTGTTGCGTACAAGGGCCTTCACCTTCTGCCCCTTGCGCAGGATCAAACCAAGACGCGGACCTTTACGCTGCACAACAGCATTTGTGCCCTGAGTAGTGGAATAGCGAATGTAATCTACTTCCTCAAGGAGGCTGTCCATGCGCGGCTCGCCATAGATCCGCTCGGAAACATCCTTGAGTACCTGCACAAAACACTGGGTCAGGTCATGTGGTGTGGTCAGGGTCTTGGCACGAAACACCTTGGCACCGTAAATGACGCAGGCATCGGTGAGCGTGCCACCGTTATCGATACTGATCAGCATGGACATAGGACGTCCGCCTCTTCTTCTGGAGTTTTAAGGAATGGGCGGGTGTACCGCTTTTCTCCCCCGCAGACCCACTATGGAATCGTGTCTACTGACCAACAATTAGGACGGTCCCTTAAAAAGGGGGTGGTGTCCCCGGCGGGTACGCACGCAACAAAAAAGCCGCTCCCCGAGGAGCGGCCTTTTGTTGCATCACAGCAGAGCCGGCGGAACGCCGGTGCTACATGCCCTAGAACACGACAACACCCCGGATTGACTCACCGCGTGTCATCAGATCAAAACCTTCGTTTATTTTTTCCAGCGGCATGGTGTGCGTGATCAGATCATCAATATTGATCTTGCCATCCATGTACCAGTCCACAATCTGTGGAACGTGGGTGCGCCCTCGGGCACCGCCGAATGCCGTGCCCTGCCAGCGACGTCCGGTCACCAGTTGGAAGGGCCGCGTGGAAATCTCCTGGCCAGCCGCCGCAACGCCAATGATGGTGGAAACACCCCAGCCTCGATGGCAGCACTCAAGCGCCTGTCGCATAAGATCTGTATTGCCAACACATTCAAAACTGTAGTCGGCACCGCCGTCTGTCAGTTCTACCAGATGCGCAACGACATCACCCTCGATTTCCTTGGGATTGACGAAGTGGGTCATGCCGAATTCACGCGCCATCTTTTCGCGTTCCGGATTGATGTCCACACCAATGATCATGTTGGCGCCGACCATCTTTGCGCCCTGGATGACGTTCAGGCCAATGCCTCCGAGCCCAAACACCACAACGTTGGCACCGGCTTCCACCTTGGCCGTGTACAGCACGGCACCAATACCGGTAGTAACGCCGCAGCCGATGTAGCAAATCTTGTCGAAAGGTGCGTCCTCGCGGACCTTGGCCAGCGCAATCTCAGGCATCACCGTGTAGTTGGCGAAGGTGGAACAGCCCATGTAATGCGAGACCGGCTTGCCCTTGTACGAAAAACGGCTCTTGCCATCCGGCATCACACCCTTGCCCTGCGTTGCGCGAATGGCTGTGCAGAGATTGGTTTTGTGTGAAGTGCAGCTTTTGCAGTGACGGCATTCCGGGGTGTACAGCGGAATCACGTGATCGCCTTTCTTCAGGGTCGTGACGCCTGGCCCCACATCAACAACGATGCCAGCGCCTTCGTGTCCAAGAATGCTTGGGAACAAGCCTTCCGGATCTGCGCCAGACAAGGTGTATTTATCGGTGTGGCACAGGCCGGTTGCCTTGATCTCAACCAGCACCTCGCCCGCCTTGGGGCCGTCTAGCTGTACGGTTTCAATTTCGAGCGGCTTTCCAGCCTCAAATGCAACGGCAGCGCGAACATCCATTTTGCAAACTCCAGAACGTAGTGATCGGGTGAATTGAAAGAAATAAAAATGATCTGTTGATGATGTCTGGCCCGCTCGCGCTGCAATCAGCGGAGCGACGGCGACACAGGCACGTCATGATAAAGAAAGTCGCCTGCTCCAGAACTGCATGGGCTTTGATGTCGCCTGCTGCTGGTCCAGATCAGTCCATTCGTAATGCGCCTGCATATCGGGGACCGGGCTGTAACCACGTCGCTGCCAGAACGCATCGTTGGGCACGTACCCGGCAGGACGCATCGGGTGATCGTCCGGCCTGCTGACAGCGCAGAAAGTACAGAGCGACAGACCCAGGCTCAGCGCATGGGCTTCGCGCAATTCGAAAAACTTCACTCCAAGGCCGCGACCACGCCAGGCGGGCAGAACTAGTGATTCGCCGAAATAGCTGATGTCAGCCACCGGCATGCCGCTTTCCAGAAACGGCGCCTGCATGGCGGGTTCTGCATCAGACAAGGGCAATGCCGTTGATGCCCCAACGCAACGCTCACCCTCTCGCACCAAAACAATCAGGCTGCGCTCACATTGCGCATAGGTCTTGAGATAGTTGCGCTCGTATTCCAGAGAGCCCTGATACAGATACGGCCAGTCGCGAAACACTTCGATGCGCAACTGGGCCAGCGGCGCCAGGTGCGCGCTGACTTGTATGCCGCGCAAGGTTTCAATCTGAAGCTCGCTCATATCTGGCAGCACGCTTGCTCATCTGTCATCAGCATCTGGATCATGCAATTCGCGGCGCTCATGAGGCCAGCGCCTCTTCGAGCGCGCTCACGGCTGAACGTGCAGGTTCCTGCAGGCCGGCCCCGCCCGTCTGCAGGTGCTCAACGATCTGACGCTGCATGCGTGGGTCCCAGAATTTCTGCAAATGATTGAGAACGCCTGCGACCGCATCTGCAGGCTCGGGTTCGCTGCCGAAGAAGCGACCGATATCGTTGGCCATGATGACAAGGTGCTCAACTTTCATGAGGCTTCAAGCAATCGAGACGGGCAACTGTAGATGACATGCTGATTGCGGCGCGCAAAGCCAATCAGGGTCAGTCCGGCGCCTTGTGCCACGCGAACGGCCAGCGCGGTTGGCGCAGAGATGGCGGCCAGTAGCGGCATTCCTGCAACCGCCGCTTTGTGCACCATTTCGTAACTGGCGCGACTGGTAATCACGCAGAAGCCCCGTGACAGGTCTGCGCCTTGCGCCAGCAAACGGCCGATGAGTTTGTCGAGTGCATTATGTCGACCGACATCCTCACAAGCTGCGAGGATCAAGCCGTCGGTGCTCACCCAGGCGGCAGCATGCGTTGCACCGGTCAGCCCATTCACGGGTTGATGCCGCTTGATAGCTTCCAGCGCTCTGCGCAAGGCTGAAGCGGTGATGGCCACTCCTGCCGGCACCCGCGGCGCGGGCCGCATTGCCGCATCCAGTGTTTTTTCCCCGCACATGCCGCATCCGGTGCGCCCCTGAAGATTGCGCTCGCGCGATGCAAGCACCTGGGCACAATCTGGCGTAACGCGAATATCAATCTGCACTGCGTCGTCTCCTGACGCAGCAAGGACCTTGATATCC
This sequence comes from uncultured Panacagrimonas sp., assembly GCA_963975245.1. GTDB lineage: Bacteria > Pseudomonadota > Gammaproteobacteria > Nevskiales > Nevskiaceae > Panacagrimonas. Next base: position 13,018 of record CAXBFJ010000011.1, read on the forward strand.
AGAATATCGCGCACCGATCCCACCAGACCTTCGGTCACGCTGAAGCCGCGCGCAAAATCTTCCAGATCCTGCGGGGAGCACATCATCACCACGTAGGCTTGTCCGTTGTAGCGCAGGGAAACCGGCACTTCTTCTGCCAAATGATCGGGCGCACTGGCGCCATCGCGCCAGACCTGGCTGGTGCTGTGAGCCGACGCAATCACCTGGATGCCTCGGCAAGCAGCTGCTCTTGCTGCGCACTGAAGGCCCGGTAACGGCTCTGCCACTGCGAGGGCTGACTGACCCGGGTCAGTTCCACCGCGGTCACCTTGTACTCCGGGCAGTTGGTAGCCCAGTCGGAATTTTCCGTGGTGATGACATTGGCACCGGAGAAGGGATGATGAAACGTGGTGTAGACCACACCCGGCTGCACCCGAGCGGTCAGGCTCGCACGCAGTACCGTTTCACCTGCACGACTGCTGACGCCCACCCAGTCACCCTCGGCGATGCCGCGCGACTCGGCGTCATGGGGATGGATCTCAATTCGGTCTTCGCTGTGCCAACTGACGTTGTGGGTACGTCTTGTCTGCGCGCCGACGTTGTACTGCGACAGGATTCGTCCGGTGGTCAGAATCAGCGGGAATTTAGCGGTGATCTTCTCTGAGGTCGGCACGTACTCGGTCACCAGAAACTTGCCCTTGCCGCGCACGAAGCTGTCGACATGCATGGTCGGCGTGCCCTGCGGCGCAGCATCATTGCAAGGCCACTGGATGCTGCCCAGTGCATCAATCCGCGCAAAACTCACGCCCTGGAAGGTGGGTGTGAGGCGCGCAATCTCATCCATGATCTGCGATGGATGCGTGTACTGCATCGGATACCCCATGGCATTGGCCAGCTTCTGCGTGGCCTCCCACTCGCCAACGCCCGACTTGGGTGCCATGACTTTGCGAACACGGGAAATGCGGCGTTCGGCATTGGTGAAGGTGCCGTCTTTTTCGAGGAAGGAAGAGCCCGGCAGGAACACATGCGCAAACTTTGCTGTTTCATTGAGAAACAGATCCTGCACCACGATGCACTGCATGGCAGACAGTGCTGCCGTCACGTGCTGCGTGTTGGGATCACTTTGCGCGATATCTTCACCCTGGACATAGAGTCCAAGAAACTCGCCGTCTAGGGCCGCCTCAAACATGTTCGGAATACGCAGCCCCTGAACCGGTGACAGCGTCTGTTGCCATTCCTGCTCAAAGGCCTGTCGCGTCGCGTCGTCCGAGACATGGCGATAACCGGGGAATTCGTGGGGGAAAGAACCCATGTCGCAGGAACCCTGCACATTGTTCTGCCCGCGCAGGGGATTCACGCCAACACCTTCACGTCCGATATTCCCGGTCGCCATCGCGAGGTTGGCAATGCCCATCACCATGGTCGATCCCTGCGAGTGCTCGGTGACGCCCAGACCGTAATAGATGGCCGCATTGTCGACGCTCGCGTAGAGGCGTGCGGCGCTGCGCACCTCCTGCGCGGAGACACCAGTGACTGCTTCCATGTTCTCGGGAGAGTTGCTCTCCCGTCCAACGAAAGCGCGCCAATTCTCGAAAGATTCCATGTCGCAGCGCTGACGAACAAAATCCTCCTTCACCAGGCCTTCATTCACGATAACGTGTGCCAGCGCGTTGATCAGCGCAACATTGGTCCCCGGTCGCAGCCCCAGATAATGAGCTGCCTCGATGTGCGGCGTCCGGACCAGATCAACCCGACGCGGGTCGGCCACAATCAGCTTTGCACCCTGACGCAGACGACGCTTCATCTGCGAAGCAAATACCGGGTGCCCATCGGTTGGGTTGGCCCCGATGACGACAATCACATCCGCCTTCATCACCGAGTCAAAAGTTTGCGTGCCAGCCGATTCGCCAAGCGTCTGCTTCAGGCCGTAACCGGTCGGTGAGTGGCAGACACGTGCGCAGGTGTCCACGTTGTTGTTTCCGAATCCGGCACGGACCAGCTTCTGAACAATATAGACCTCCTCGTTGGTGCAGCGAGAGGACGTGATGGCGCCAATGGCATCGCGGCCGTGTTCGGCCTGAATGCGTTTGAATTCACTGGCGGCGTGGGCAATGGCCTCATCCCAGCTCACCGGCCGCCACGGGTCCTGAATGCTGGCGCGGATCATCGGCGTGGTGATGCGATCCGGATGTGTTGCGTAGCCGAATGCGAAACGTCCTTTCACACAGGAATGACCATGATTGGCATGGCCATCCTTGTTGGGCACCATGCGCAGCAGCTCAGCGCCCTGCATTTCCGCGCGGAAGGAACAGCCGACGCCGCAATAGGCACAGGTGGTCACCACGCTGTGATCCGCCTGGCCTTTCTCGATCACGGTTTTTTCTGTCAGCGTCGCCGTTGGGCAGGCCTGCACGCAGGCGCCGCAGGAAACACATTCGGAGTCCATGAAGGACTCGTTCATGCTTGCTGCAATTTTCGAGTCGAAACCGCGGCCCTGAACGGTCAGCGCCAGCGTGCCCTGTTGCTCGTCGCAGGCACGCACGCAGCGCGAACAAACAATGCATTTACTCGGATCGAAGCTGAAATAGGGATTGCTCTCGTCTTTTTCGACAAACCGGGGATTCACCGTGCCCTTGCCCGGCACATAGCGATGCACGTGGTTGTCGCCCTGATCGCCATAGCGTACATCTCGCAGACCTACGGCGCCCGCCATGTCCTGCAACTCGCAGTGGCCATTGGCCGGACAGGTCAGGCAATCCAGCGGATGATCTGAAATATAAAGCTCCATCACGCCGCGACGCAGCGCGGCGAGTTTGCTGTTCTGCGTGGTGACCTTCATGCCCTCGCGCACCTGCGTGGTACAGGAGGCGGGATAACCCTTGACGCCCTCGATCTGCACCAGGCACAGGCGGCAGGAACCAAACGCATCCAACTGATCGGTCGCGCACAGCTTGGGAATCTTCAGATCGGCCAGTGCTGCAGCACGCATCACGGAGGTGCCTTCAGGCACCGTGATGTCATGGCCATCGATGTTCAGCGTGACAGCCGTTTCGGCCTTTACTTCTGGAGTTCCCAGATCAGCTTCTGCGATTGATCTCATGATGTTGCTCCTGCACCGACAGGCCTCGCCTGTACGCCAAAATCTTCCGGAAAATAATCCAGGGCGGACAACACCGGATACGGTGTCAGGCCGCCCATGGCGCAGAGCGAGCCATCTTTCATGGTCTGACAGAGATCGCGAAGCAGTACTGTCTGTGCCGCCTGTGCCTCATCTGCCTTGCCTGCCACCAGACGATCAATCACTTCCACGCCTCGGGTCGATCCGATTCGGCAGGGCGTACATTTTCCGCAGGATTCAATGCTGCAGAATTCCATGGCATAGCGCGCCTGCGCGGCCATATCCACCGTGTCGTCAAAGACCACGATTCCGCCATGGCCGAGCATGGCGCCGGCAGCAGCAAATGCTTCGTAGTCGAGCCGGATATCAAACTGGGATTCCGGCAGATAGGCACCGAGCGGGCCGCCAATCTGCACCGCGCGGATCGGTCGTCCGCTGAGCGAACCACCACCAAAGTCGTACAGGAGTTCTCGCAGACTCATGCCGAAAGCCAGCTCGATGAGTCCGCCGTGGCGGATGTTGCCGGCGAGTTGAATCGGCAGGCTGCCGCGTGAACGCCCCATGCCGAAGTCCCGGTAGAACGCTGCACCCTTGTCCAGAATGATCGGCACCGAGGCGAGCGTGATGACGTTGTGAATCAGGGTTGGTTTGCCAAACAGGCCTTCCAACGCAGGCAGTGGCGGCTTGAAGCGGACTTCTCCGCGCCGGCCTTCCAGCGACTCCAGCAGGGATGTTTCCTCGCCGCAGATGTAGGCGCCGCCGCCGATCCGCAATTCGATATCGAAGACCACCCCAGACTCACACACGCTGTCACCGAGGTAGCCGCGGTCTCGCGCTGTCGCCAATGCGTATTCGAGCGTGCGCCGCGCATGCGGATACTCGGAGCGAAGATAGATTAAGCCCCGGCTCGCACCACAGGCCAGACCCGCGATGATCATGCCCTCGATCAGCAGATAGGGGTCGCCTTCCATCAGCATGCGATCAGAGAAGGTGCCGGAATCGCCCTCGTCCGCGTTGCAGACGATGTACTTCTGCGCAGCCGACGCCTGCTGCACCGTGTTCCATTTGATGCCCGCCGGAAACGCAGCGCCGCCGCGGCCACGAAGCCCGGAATCATTGATTGCCTCAACAATTGATTCGGGCGTTTGCTGCAGCGCTCGGCGCAGGCCCGCAAAACCCTGATGGGCAAGGTAATCCTCAAGACAGCGCGGATCGGTCAGGCCGCAACGCGCAAAGCAAAGCCGCTGCTGTTGCTTCATCCACGGCAGTTCTTCGGTCAGGCCCAGACGGAGCGGATGCTCGCCGCCATTCAGAAAATCTGCCGCCATCAGGCCGGGCACGTCCGACAGACGCACCGGGCCGTAAGCCACCCGACCTGCCGGTGTCTGCACCTCCACCATTGGCTCCAACCACAGCAGGCCACGACTTCCGTTACGGACCAGCTGCACCTTGTCTTTGAGCGGGCGAGTTGCGGCGGCAATGGCGTGTGCAATTTCATCCGCGCCGACACTCAGCGCAGCTGCATCACAAGGCACAAACACCTTGACCGGCGCACTCATGACCGGGCATCCGCAATGATCTGGTCGAGCCGGGCATTCGACACCCGGCCACAGAGCTGATCGTCCACCATGACCGAAGGACCCAGCGCGCAATTGCCCAGACAGTAGACCGGCTCCAGAGTCAGTGCGCCGTCTTCGGTCGTGCCATGAAATTCAATGTCCAGCGCGCTGCGCGCATGCGCCTCAAGCTGCGTTGCGCCCACCGCCTGACAGGCCTCGGCGCGACAGATGCGCAGGACATGACGTCCCGGCGCCTGGGTCCGAAAGTCCGGATAGAAACTGATCACGCCGTGGACCTCTGCCCGGGTCAGATTCAGCTCGAACGCAATCAGCTCGACGGCCTCAGCGGGGATGAAATCCAGACGTTCCTGCACCGCGTGCAATACCGGCAGCAGAGCCCCCTGCAGATGCCCACAAGCACTGATGGCATCCTTCACGGCTTCGCGCTGCGCAGGCAACAGGCGCGCACCCGGCTCCAGCCGGATGGGAATGAGCTTTCCTGTACTGCGCTTTTTCATCGGGCCTGACACCGTGAGCGATCACTATAGGATTAATAAAAGCCTATTTGCAGTGGGCCGCATACCCAGCGCAAACCTGTTGATAAATAATATTCTTCTGAGTTTGAGACGCCAACAATAGGCTCAAGCGCGCCGGTACTTTATGTTTTTATTTGCATATATGATGCCTCCATGTTTCAGGTCTCCATCCGGCCCCAGTGGCAACTCGACCGGGGCGCAGGTGCGCCGGAGCTGCCGCGCCTGATCGAGCTGCTGGTGCTCATTGACGAATGCGGCACCCTGCGCGAGGCCTGCCAGCGCATGGGCATGTCTTATCGCTACGCCTGGGGAATGCTGCGCGAAGGCGCTCGCGCCTTCGACATGCCGCTGGTCATCAGTCGCCGCGGTCGCGGCGCCCTGCTCAGCCCGCTGGGCGAGCGTCTGGTCTGGGCAGACCGCCGCATTGCAGCGCGCCTGACCCCGGTCTTCGACTCGCTGGCCTCGGAACTCGAAGCCGAGATCGAGCGCGTGCTCACCCATGCCAAGGGCATCATGCGTCTGCATGCGAGTCATGGATTCGCGGTGGAGTCTCTGCGCAGGCGCTTTCACGAGCAGCAGATTCCACTGGACCTGAAGTACTGCACGAGCCTTGAAGCCGTCGCCACCCTGGCACGCGGCGGGTGCGACATGGCCGGTTTTCACGTGCCCATCGGAGAATTCCAGGGCGCCTCGCTGGCCCACTACGCCAGTCATTTGCGGGCAAAGGATATCCGCCTGATTCTGCTGGCCACCCGCAGGCTCGGCCTGATGACGGTGAAGGGCAATCCTCTTCGGATTCACACCTTGTCAGATCTGAGCCAGAACAATTTGCACATGGTCAATCGCCAGCCCGGATCCGGCACCCGGCTGCTGTTTGACCTGATGCTGCAAGCCGCTGGCGTCGATGCAAAAACACTGTCGGGATATGACGTACACGAACTCACGCATGCTGCAGTTGCCGCGTACATCGCCAGCGGCATGGCGGACGTGGGGTTCGGGGTGGAGACGCCCGCACAGAGATTCGGGCTGAACTTTGTCCCGCTGGTATCGGAACGCTACTTCTTTGCCTGCAAGGCCGGCTTCCTCGAATCGCCCACCATGCGCCCGGTGCTGGATGAACTACAAAGTGCGGAGTTTCGCGCGGTGATCAACGCCCTGCCCGGCTACGACGCCATGAACTCCGGAACAATTCTGCGCATGGACGAAGCATTTCCAGAATGACGAAAGCGCCTGCGCGTGTACTGCCAGTGCTGGTTCTGGCGCAGCTGATTGGCACCTCGACCTGGTTTGCCGTCAACGCAGTGATGCCGGACCTGCAATCCGCCTTTGGATGGCCCGCGCGTGACATCGGCACCCTGACATCGGCCGTGCAGTTGGGCTTCATCCTTGGCGCGCTGGTCTTCGCCCTGTTGTCCATCGCAGATCGATTCTCAGCGCGGCGGGTTTTCCTGCTCTGCTCGATTGCACAAGCGCTCTGCACGCTGGCTGCGGTGTACTGCGCGGAGTCATTCGTACTGCTGTGCCTGTGGCGCGGCCTGACCGGTTTTTTCCTGGCCGGCATCTACCCCGTGGGCATGAAGATCGCCGCACAGTGGTTTCCGCAAGGTCTGGGAGCCGCGCTGGGATTTCTGGTCGGTGCGCTGGTACTGGGCAGCGCCAGCCCACATGCCTTGCGCGCGATGTCGGCGGGCTGGCCCTGGGAATCGGTTTTCTATGGCGTTGCGCTCGCAGCCCTGTTCGCCGGACTGCTTCTGCACACGCTGATTCCGGAGCCGCCCATTCGGGCGAGCAGAATCGTTGGCCTGCAGTTCCGCGCACTCTGGACCGCCATGTCCAACGCCAAAGTGCGCGCGTCCATGTTCGGCTACTTTGGCCACATGTGGGAGATGTATTCGCTATGGGTATTGGCACCGATGATCCTGCTGACCCGCCTGTCCGACACGGTCTTGTCATGGACCGCTTTCGTGGTGCTCGGCGCGGGCGTTCTGGGCTGCGTCATTGGCGGACAGTGGGCGCGGCGCATTGGCGGCGCCAGGGTTGCGGGCATCCAGCTTTCGATCAGCGGACTGTGCTGCCTGATCTCCCCGTGGATGCTGGAATCTGCGTTGCCGCTGTTCCTGCTTTGGATGCTAGTCTGGGGAACCACTGTCTCGGGGGACTCACCTCAGTTTTCTGCATTAACGGCCAACAATTCGCCGCCGGAATGGGTCGGCAGCATCCTGACCCTGAGCAACTGCATCGGCTTTGGCATTTCCATCGTCAGCATTCAGCTGTTTGTGATGTTGTCAGAGACGATCGCGCTGTCACGCCTGCTGCCGTGGCTGGCGCTTGGTCCTTTGCTAGGCCTGCTTGCACTGCGCCCGTTGCTGCGGCTTGAACAACAATCCGCCGCATAAACGCATCCCCAGGATTTACAGCAGACAGGCAATTCGCTTATTCAGGTCAGCGCTGCACACATCACATCGACAACCCGATCCAGCGCCAGCTCACTGATATGCAGATGCGGCGAAAATCGCAATGCGCCGCCACGCGGCACTGCGAATATGCCTTGCCCTCGCAGAGCAGCGCTGAGCCTTTCAGGGCTGCATTGATCTTCAGGCCGCCACGCGATCACATGCGGTGCAACAGGCTCCGCGCTCAGCCCCTGCCCCAAGCCTTTGGCAACCAGGGCATCGCGAAAGTGTGTGCTCAGTTCATTCAGGCGCTTTTCAATATGGCTAATGCCCCATGCCTGCATCTGCTGGAGCGCCGCCATCGACATCGGCACGGACAGCGGATGAGGGAACGGTCCAAAATCAAATCGTCGCGCGCCAGAACGATAGGCGGGAAGCGTCCGACCCATCGACGCGAAGTCGCAACTGGCCTCGCGCGCAAGAACTGTCTGCTCAATCGGCTCGCCACGTTCACAATGCTTTGGCGCCGCCCACAACCAGCCCAGACCGTAGGCACCCAGCAACCATTTGTGGCCGGGCACCACCACAAAATCAGGCGCGATGGTTTCCAAGTCCAAGGCCATGACACCTATCGACTGGCTTGCATCAATCACCAAGGCGGCGCCCAGGCGATGCGCTTCTGCCGCAATCTGTTCGAGATTCAGCAGGCTGCCGTCAGCCCAGTGACAATGCGGAATACTCAGCACCGCCGTTGACGCATCCATCTGCGCCAGAACGGCCGATGTCCAGTCCTGACCGGCCTCACGAACGGCATGGCGCATGTGCGCTCCGCATGCCTCGGCCTGTTGCTGCCAGATGCCGCGATTCGACGGGTACTCTGCGTCCAGCACAATCAGATTCTGGCCTGCATGGACAGGACAGTTGCGCGCTGCCACCGCCATCGCATAGCTCACTGATGGCGTGAAGGCCAGCGCATCGACAGATGTGTTCAGAAGCTCAGCAGCAAGCGCTCGCAACTGCTCGGTTTGAACGATCCAATCGTCCGCCCCTGCTTCCCAGGGCCGCGCACTCGCATACAGTCCCTCTTCAGCCGCGCGCGTCACACTATGCAAACGTGGCGCTAGCCCCGCGGTATTGAGGTAGATGACATCCTTCGGCACATCAAATAACTGCGCGCTGTCGTAGTTGATGATCTGTCTCGTCACTGTCATGGTGTCACTATAAATACTCTTTGCGCGTGCAGACTGCCGGCGTCGCACGAAAGAACAGAAACATGGAGCGAGATGCTGGATCGAATACCCACAACCGACGATGTTCGGGCTGATCAGGATTCATCTACGGACCTGGCCGCGCAGTTCACGCAGGTTCGCAAGCAAAGTGCTTCACTGATCCGCGAGCTTTCCGCTGAAGATACGGCTTTGCAGTCCATGGCGGACACCAGTCCGGCGAAGTGGCACTTGGCCCATACCACATGGTTCTTTGAGCAGTTCCTTCTGGGGCGCGATGCCGGCTACAAGGTGCATCACCCGCGCTGGGACTTCCTGTTCAACTCCTATTATCAAAGCGTGGGCCCCATGCATTCGCGGCCACATCGCGGACTACTGTCACGTCCCGGATTGGCAGAGATCCTAGAGTATCGAGATGTCATCGATGCACGCGTGCAGGATCTGATGAATGCCGGTCTTGATCAGGCGGCAAAAGACCTGATCGAACTTGGCCTGCACCACGAACAGCAACATCAGGAGTTATTGCTGACCGATATCAAGCATCTGCTGTCCTGCAATCCTTTGCAGCCGGCCTATCGTGACCCTGCAACGAGGCCTGCAAGCGAAACTGCAATACACGCATTGCCACTGCAGTTCCTGCAAGGCGCGCAGGGTCTCGTGGAAATCGGTCACCAACAAGATGGCTTTGCGTTTGATTGCGAAACACCCCGACATACCGCGCTCTTGCACCCGCATGCCCTTGCCAACCGATGTGTGAGCAATGCCGAGTATCTGGCCTTCATCCGCGACGGAGGCTATCGCGAGGCGACGCTGTGGTTATCCGAAGGCTGGAATACCGTGCAGCGCGAGGGCTGGGCACATCCGCTGTATTGGTCGGACGATCTGCAAACCGAGTTCACCCTGTACGGCCCGCAGCCGATTGATCCGAACGCTCCGGTGAGTCACGTCAGTTACTTTGAAGCCGATGCCTACGCCCGATGGGCCGGTGCGCGTCTGCCTACTGAAACGGAATGGGAATCCGCCGCAGCACCACTCGATGTCACCGGCAACTTTGTCGGCAGCGGCGCTCTGCACCCCATGCCGCCAAGCGGCGGCGAAGGCCTCCAACAGATGTTCGGTGATGTCTGGGAGTGGACAGCCAGTCCCTACGTCAGCTATCCCGGTTTCAAACCTGCCGACGGTTCGCTGGGCGAATACAACGGCAAGTTCATGTGCGGCCAGCAGGTATTGCGCGGGGGCTCCTGCGTGACGCCCGATCGGCACATCCGTGCAAGTTATCGCAACTTCTTCTATCCCGCGGACCGCTGGCAATTCATGGGCATCCGCATCGCCAAGGACCTTGAATCGTGAAACAAGCCAGCGCAGCGCTTCACATCGAAACCGCAGAAGATGCTGCGGAACTCATGCGTCAGGAGGTCCGGCGCGGCCTGTCGGCGCGGCCCAAGAAGCTGTCGTCGAAATATTTCTACGACGCGCGGGGCTCTGAATTGTTCGAGCAGATTTGCGATCTTCCGGAGTACTACCTCACGCGGACCGAACTCTCGATCCTGCGCGAACAGGGCCCTGATATCGCGAATGCGGTTGGCGATGATGCAATGGTTGTCGAATACGGCAGCGGCAGCGGCACCAAGACCGGACTGTTGCTCGATGCACTTCAGTCGCCGGTGGCTTACGTCCCCATCGAGATTTCCGAAAGCGCACTCAATGGCAGCCTTGAGGAGCTCGGCACTCGTTTCCCCGACATTGAAATGCTGCCCATGTGCGGCGATTTCACGCGGCCGCTTAGCCTGCCGAGACCCACGCAACGCAAGCCGGCGCGCCGCCTGATTTTCTTCCCGGGCTCGACCATCGGCAATTTCGAGTACAGCGATGCCATCCGCCTGCTCTCGGTCATGCGCTCGCAAATGGACGCGCAAGGGCTGGCGCTGATTGGCATTGACCTGAAGAAGGACGCTGCCGTGATTGAGGCGGCCTACAACGACAGCGCAGGCGTGACTGCGGCATTCACGCTGAACATGCTCCATCACCTGAATCGCGAAGCGGACACCAATTTCAATGTGAGTCAGTTCGAGCACTGCGCTCGCTACAACCCGCTTCCGGGGCGCATCGAAACGCATATCCGCAGCCGCCGTGATCAGACCATTGCCATGGGTGGCTCGCAGATTGCCCAGTTTGCAGCCGGAGAAAGAATGCTCGTCGAATATAGCTGCAAGTATTCGCCGCAAGACTTCGCCGGCATGGCCGGCAAGGCGGGCCTGAAGGTCGTAAACAGCTGGACCGATGCGGAGCAGCTCTTTTCGCTTCAGCTGCTCAGCAGGGCCGACGGCTAAGCGCAGGCCTGAACCCGGCTTTCTGTAGACCTCAGTCTCTTTCCAGGCAGCCGCGCACCCGCCCCACTGCGCGGATCAGATGCTGTAGATGAGTTTCGACAGAGGAGTGCGTTCCGGAAAATCGGAGCGGATGACGACACCGAACAGGGATTCTGCGCCACGGATGCTGCGCTCATCATGGAGCATGCGCGTGACTTTCCAGCCCAGGTCATGGGCGTGTTGAATCACCTGCTCGCACCGCTCCACATGGGCGCGATACTGCCCATAGCGCTGGCGCGCCACAATCGTCCGCTTGCTGATCTGATCCAAGGTCATGCGCATTGCCTCCTGCCTGTTGCGACGCAAGTATGCCCCGGCCCCGCTCGAATTCAAGAAACCGGCGCTTTGCAAACCGCTTGCAAGCGCCGTGCCGCATTGCCCATCAGTTGAAACGCACGTACTCGGCGTCAATCGGCTGTTTGTTGATGCCCACGCGCGGCGGCGAGATCCAGTTGGCAAATTTTCCGGGTTCCGTGACCGCCTTCATCAGTGAAACCACGTATTCGCGATCTTCTGCGGTCGGCATCCACTCGCCAACGCTGGCGTTCCACTCGGATTCGCTCACCGGCTTGCCTTCGGGAGACAGGTGCACGCCAGACAAGGTACCGATCTGGCGATTGAAGGCCTTGTGCGGCAGGGTCAGACGGAAGGGCAGACCTGCGGCTTCGATGACCTTGTTCCAGCGTCCGATACCGCCTTCGGAATCCACGATGAAGTCGTTGCGCAGCACTTCGTTCAGGGCGTTGAGCATCGGCACTTCCTTCTCTACGAGTTTGCCGTCCTGCACGTCGAGGATCTTGTAGGACTGATCCTTGAGCTCGTGGTCGTCCTTGCGCATGCCTTCCTTGTAGCGACCCTTGAGCCCGGAGCTGTAGAACATCGCCGCATTGGATGACTGGTCGGCACCAAACAGATCCAGCGTCACGCTGTAATGGAAATTCAGATAGCGCTGGATGGTCTGCAGATCGATCACACCGAGTTTGCGGACCTGATCCGGCGCCTCGACGTTGTGCTTCTTCATCATCTCGCAAGTGCGCTGGATGATGCGCGACACGCCGGTTTCACCCACGAACATATGATGGGTTTCTTCGGTCAGCATGAATCGCGTGGTGCGCGACAGCGGATCAAAGCTGGATTCTGCCAGCGCGTTCAACTGGAACTTGCCGTCACGATCCGTGAAGTAGGTGAACATGAAAAACGCCAGCCAGTCCGGCGTCTGCTCGTTGAAGGCCCCCAGAATGCGCGGGTTATCAACCTGGCCGGAGCGGCGTTCGAGCAGGGCATCGGCTTCTTCGCGACCATCGCGCCCGAAGTAGCGGTGCAGCAGGTAGACCATGGCCCAGAGGTGACGCCCTTCTTCCACATTGATCTGGAACAGATTACGCAGGTCATACAGCGATGGTGCAGTCAGGCCCAGCAAGCGCTGTTGCTCAACCGAAGCTGGCTCGGTGTCACCCTGGGTGACGATGATGCGACGCAGATTGGCCCGGTGTTCGCCGGGAACGTCCTGCCAAACCTCCTTGCCCTTGTGCTCGCCAAAGTGAATGCGGCGATCCTGCACCTGATCCGCCATGAAGATACCCCAGCGGTAATCCGGCATTTTCACGTAGCCAAAGTTGGCCCAGCCGGAGGGCTCGGTTGAGATCGCCGTGCGCAGGTACACGTCATTCATCTGCGCGCCTTCCGGTCCCATGTCACCCCACCAGTCCAGAAAATTGGGCTGCCAGTTTTCCAGTGCGCGCTGCAGCTTGCGGTCACTGTTGAGGTTCACGTTGTTGGGGATTTTCTGGCTGTAGTCGATGCTGCCCATGTGTGGCTCCGTCAGTTATTGAGTCTTGCAGCCCGATCACAACGGGCTTTCGCGGTTAGTGCAGATTCAAACGCGTTCCATGTTGAAGTCGGCCTTCTCGCCTTTTCCGTACACCTTGAGCGCGCCCTTCTCACCCACGGCATTGGGCCGCGTGAAGATCCAGTTCTGCCACGCTGACAGACGGCCAAAGACGCGCGTCTCCATGGTCTCGGTGATGCCGAATCGCAGATTCGCTTCCAACCCGGTCAGTGCATCCGGCGACAGGCTGGCGCGCTCTTCCAGCGCAATGCGGATTTCATCTTCCCAGTCGATGTCATCGGGCGCCTCGGTGATCAGGCCCAGTTCGATGGCCTGCGCCGGTTCAATCGCCTTGCCGATCTGTTCACGCACGGCGGCAATTTCACCGGCATCGTCGTAGTAACGCTGCGCAATGCGGTCCTTGCCATTGACCATCGGATAGGTGCCGAAGTTGAGCGCGGAGACCTGCAGTTTCGGCGCCTTCTCCGGCTCGTCCGGCAGGTCCAGCATGTAACTGCGATCTGCGGCGAGCGCGATTTCCAGCAAAGTGCCCGCAAAACAGGAGCCTTGTTCGATCAACGCAAACAGGGTGCGCGACGAGACGTCCAATCGCGCCAGACAGCGACGCAACATGCCAATGCTTTCTCGTACAAACCAGTGATCCTTATGCGCCTCCAGCACCGCATCGCAATCGAGCACGGCCTGCGCATCGCCTTCGCAGCGCAGCAGCCAGGTGCCAAGCTCCAATTCATTGGTTCGCAAGGACAGGATGGCGTCATCCAGTTCGCGCGCCATGCGCAGCGGCCACCAATTGGCACCTGCTTCGAGAATACCTTCGATGTCTGTCGGTTGCGGGGCATCCGGTGCGCGGACCGTGAGGTGTGCCAGACGCCCTGCCCGATCGCACTTTACCGATACGAATCCATACTCGATGCCGTCGTCAGTGATGGTCCGATCAAGCGGTGTCAGGGCCACGCCTTTTGCAGCTGAGGGGCGGTCGCTCTGCGCAGCGAGTTCTGCTGCACGCTGGGCAACCACTTCATCGAAAACGGCAGGCTTGGCAATTTCATCAACCAGCTTCCAGTCTTTGGCACGCTGCCCGCGCACGCCTTCGGTGGTGATGCAGAAAATATCCGCACGGTCGTGGCGTACCTTGCGCTTGTCGGTGATGCGGGTCAGGCCGCCGGTTCCCGGCAACACACCCAGCAAGGGCACCTCCGGCAGCGAAACTGCAGAACTGCGATCGTCCACGAGATAGATTTCGTCACAGGCCAGCGCCATTTCGTAACCACCGCCAGCGCAGGCGCCGTTGACCGCGGCCAGGAACTTCAGGCCGGAATGTCGGCTGGAGTCTTCAATGCCGTTTCGCGTTTCATTGGTGAATTTGCAGAAATTCACCTTCCAGGCGTGACTGGAAGTTCCCAACATGAAAATGTTGGCGCCGGAACAGAAGATGCGATCTTTCAGGCTGCTGATCACCACGGTGCGCACTTCCGGGTGCTCAAACCGGATGCGCTGCAATGCATCGTGAAGCTCGATATCCACACCCAGATCGTAGGAATTGAGCTTGAGCTTGTAGCCCTCGCGGATACCGGCGTCTTCGGACACATCCATGGCCAGCGTTGCAATGGCACCGTCGAAGCTCAGGCTCCAATGGCGATACCGGGAGGGGTCTGTCTGGTAGTCCACCCTGAGCGTTGAAGCCTGCATGTCATCTCCTGAGCGCATGAATTGATATGCACTATTTTGCATGCATTATTTTGCATGTCAAGGTGCGAATGAACGCGCCCATGGTCAGGAAAGCAGGCGAACCCTTCGACGCCCGCTACCCACGGCTTCAGGAATCCGCCCCGAACGGATCAGTCGCGAGTGGCGATGGCCCGCTGAATGGCCGTGGATACCGATTCCAGGCAGGCCGAGGGCGGCTTGCCACTGGTGTCGAACAACAGATCGGCCTTGGCGTAGAAGGGTGAACGCTCTTCCAGAATCATGCGCAGGTCTTCCATCGCCTGCTTGTTGCCGGCCATGGGGCGCATATCACCCTGGGCAATGACCCGGTTCATGTGCTCTTCGGGTGAGGCGGTCAGCCAGACCGTGTAGCAACGGGACAGCAGCAGGTTGAAGGTGGCCGCCTCGGTGACGATGCCACCCGGCGTGTCGATGACGACCGGCGTGGGATCGGCCAACACTTCTTCCAGCGCGCGGCGCTCGTAGCGGCGATAAGCCGCAGGCCCGTAGAGCGAATGAATCTGATCAGGCCTGCAACCTGCTACCCGCTCGATTTCGCGGTGCAGATCAATGAAAGGCCGACGAAGATATTCCGCCAGGCCACGACCCAGCGTGGATTTTCCTGCGCCGCGCAGGCCAATCAGGGCAATGCGGTCCAGCCGATGGTCACGTGCCTCCGGTGCACCAAAGAGACGGCTCAGCGCGGTGCGCGCCATCTCCAACTGCTCAGGCGAACGCCCGTGCAGCAAATCCCGAATCAGCAGCCAGTCCGGGGAATCGGTGGTTTCGTCGCCCAGCAGTTCGGCCAGCGAGCAATCCAGCGCCTGTGCGATCTGGCGCAGGATCAGAATCGAAGGATTACCGATGCCGGCTTCAAGATTCGCCAGATGACGCTCCGAGACATTTGCAATCTGCGCCAGCACTTTGCGTGTGATGCCGCGCCGCGCACGCAGCCGGCGCACGCGCGCACCCATCGCAGTCTGCAGCGGATCACGGTCCTGCTCCGCCACGGTATCGCCAGGGGCGTTGTGCTTGCTCGGGACCGCAGATGGAGACATGGGGTAAGGCCCTGCACGGGGTGCTTTGACTTTCAATGCACTATGATGCATTTTTTGCCGCGCCACCTCAAGAAACGCTCGGCCGTCGCTGCGGGGCCTCCCCGGCCAGCCGGGCACTGGAGCCCATTCGGCAGGCGGCTTGCATCCGCCCGCAACCAGAACAACGCAGGAACGGACCCTGCCCAACATTCAGCCAACGGAACCCTTTGCATGAGCATCACCCTGAAAAACTACCTTGGCGGAAAGTGGATTGCCGGCGCTGGCGAAGGCACTGCCTTGCTCGACCCGGTGCTGGGCACCGAGCTGGCGCGCGCTTCTGCGGCCGGCCTTGATCTGGCATCGGGCTATGCCTTTGCGCGTGAACAGGGCGGCAAGGGCTTGCGCGCAATGAGCTACGCAGAACGCGGCAAGGCCCTGCGGAAGCTGGTGGATGTATTCAAGACCCATCGCGCCCGCTACCTGCAGATCTCGATGGAAAACTCGGGCACAACAGCCGCTCATTCGAGCCCGGATGTTGACGGTGCCATCTTCACCCTGGGTTACTACGCGCGACTGGCCACGGAACTGGGCGACGCACGCTACCTGGTGGATGGCGAAGCAACGGAGCTGGACCGTGATGGCAGCTTCATTGCGCAGCACGTGATGGTGCCCTCACGCGGTCTGGCATTGCTGATCAATGCATTCAATTTCCCGGCATGGGGCCTGTGGGAGAAGGCCGCCCCGGCCTTACTCAGCGGTGTTCCGGTGATTGCCAAGCCGGCAACCGCCACCTGCTGGCTCACACAGGCCATGGTGGCCGACGCGATCGAAGCCAATGTCCTACCCAAGGGCGCTTTGTCGGTTATTTGCGGCTCTGGCGACGGCCTTCTGGACGCCCTTGAACCCATGGACCGGCTCTCCTTCACTGGCTCTGCGCAAACCGCGGCCATGCTGCGCGCACATCCAGCCGTTGCTGCGCGCAGCGTGCGCACCAATGTCGAAGCTGACAGCCTGAACAGCGTGCTGCTGGACCCGAATGTCGCACCGGGCTCGGATCACTTCGGGCAATTTGCCAAGGAAATGGCCCGCGAACTGAGCATCAAGTCCGGACAACGCTGCACGGCACCCCGGCGCATCTTTGTGCCCAGAGAAAACTACGAGTCCTGTCGCGATGCGCTTTGCGCGGCGCTGGGCAAGATCACTGTCGGAAACCCGCGTAACGAGAACGTCCGCATGGGGTCACTGGTGAGCACCGCGCAGAAACGCGATGTTCTGCGCGGCATTTCAGAACTGCGCGAAGAAGCCGAACTGCTTTTTGACGGCAGCCGTAGCGCCCTGGTGGACGCGGACCCGGACATCAGCGCCTGTGTCGCACCCTACCTGCTGGGCATCAACACCGGCGCGCGCGCCCGCGAAACGCACGAACTCGAGGTCTTTGGCCCGGTATGCACGCTTATCGGCTACGACAATGTGGAACAGGCCTTTGAATTCATCGAAGCTGGCCAGGGATCTCTGGTGTGCTCGGTTTACGCGTCCAATCCGGAATTCGGTGCGCGCGCATCTCTTGAGCTGGCGCACGTACACGGACGGCTTCACGTCATCACACCAGCGGTCAGCACCAGCCACAGCGGCCATGGCAACGTCATGCCCAGCTCAATCCACGGCGGGCCCGGACGCGCCGGAGGTGGCGAAGAATTGGGCGGCCTGCGGGGACTTCAGTTCTACCATCAACGCAGTGCCATCCAAATTGAAAGCGACGGACTCGGCGCAATCACGGACAATGGCAAAAATTACGCACCCTGAATTGGCTGACCCTCAAACGGAATCCAGTCCGGTTGATCGGCCACCTTGGCCACCATCAGCCATCAGGGGTATCACTAGAATAATGAACTCAGGGGAAGCAAGCTCAAAATGAAATCCAAGCCCGTCGTGCAGGCACCCGCCCAACTCAATTTCGCTGCTCACCTGCTCGCGCTCAATGCCGACCGCGGTGAGAAACTCGCTTACATCGATGACGCAGGCTCGCTGAGCTATGCAGACCTTGACCTGCATGTCCGCCGTTTCGCGGCCAGATTGATCGATCAGGGTATTCGCCGAGAAGAACGGGTTCTGCTGTGCGCGCACGACACCACTGACTGGCCCATCGCATTTCTCGGCTGCCTGTATGCAGGCGTAGTGCCAGTCGCGGTCAATACCCTGCTCAGCGCAGATGACTACGCCTACATGATTGAGCACTGCAACGCACGCGGCGTGATCGTCTCCGACGCGCTGCTGAGCACCCTGCAGACCGCCATCGGCCAGTCCAGCACCAAGCCTGCACTGATTATTGTCTCGCGTGCATCTGAAGCATTCGCCGGGGGCGGCCTGCGACTTGAACAACTGCTGGAAGAAGGCAGCGAGCTGGAAAAGCCCGCTGATACTCGTCGCGATGACATTGCCTTCTGGCTGTACTCCTCAGGCTCCACCGGCCGGCCCAAGGGCACCGTACACACACACGGAAACCTGTTTGCCACACAGGCGACCTACGGCACCCACGCGCTCGGGCTGACAGAAGAAGACGTCACGTTCTCCGCCGCCAAGCTGTTCTTTGCCTACGGCCTGGGCAATGCACTGACCTTCCCCCTCAGCGCCGGCGCCACGGTTTGTCTAATGGCAGAGCGCCCCACTCCGGAAGCCGTTTTCAAGCGACTGAGCGAACACAAGGCGAGCGTCTTCTTTGGCGTCCCCACCCTCTACGCAGGCATGCTCGCTGGCCCGATGCCGGACCGCGATGCACTGTCTCTGCGCGTCTGTGCCTCAGCCGGAGAAGCCCTGCCCAAAGAAATTGGCGAGCGTTTTGAAGCCCACTTTGGTGTGCCGATTCTCGACGGTATCGGCTCGACAGAAATGCTGCATATCTTCCTGTCCAACCGCGTGGACGAGCTTCGCTATGGCACAAGCGGCAAGCCCGTTCCTGGTTATGAATTGCAGCTGCTCGACGAAGACGGCACGCCGGTGGACGACGACACCGTGGGCGATCTCTATGTCAAAGGCGACAGCAGCGCACTCATGTACTGGGGCAACCGGGACAAATCCCGCAGCACCTTTCTCGGCGCCTGGACGCGCACCGGCGACAAGTATGTTCGTGACAGCGAAGGCTGGTATACCTACTCCGGCCGCTCTGATGACATGCTCAAGGTCAGCGGGCAGTACGTTTCGCCCTTTGAAGTTGAAAGCTGCCTGATGCAGCACGAAAGTGTGTTTGAAGCCGCCATGATCGGCATCCACGACGACAATGGGCTGGTCAAATCCAAGGCCTTTGTCGTGCTCAAGCCGGGGGTCGAAGCTAGCGACACACTGGCAGTGGAGATCAAGAAGTTTGTGAAGGACCGCCTTGCACCGCACAAGTATCCGCGACGCATCGACTTCATTGCCGAATTGCCAAAGACGCCGACCGGAAAGATCCAGCGCTTCAAATTGCGTCAGCTTGAAACCGCCGAGAGATGAGTTCTGACACATCGATCATCACGCTGCGCTGGAATACGCGCAGCGTCGATATCGAGTATCAAACCCTGTTTCCGGAGCGCCGCGAGGCGCCGCTGCTAATCTTTCTGCACGAAGGCCTCGGGTCTGTCTCGATGTGGCGCGACTACCCTCAACGCCTGTGCGATGCCGGCGGTTTTCGTGGTCTTGTCTATTCGCGTCTCGGCTACGGCCATTCCACGCCGCGCTCGCTTTCAGAGCCGCTTGCCCCCGACTTCATGCATGTGCAGGCGCAGCAAGTGTTACCAGCATTTCTGGAGGCACTGGGCATAGATGCACGCAAGGACAGGCCCTGGTTGTTCGGGCACAGTGATGGCGGCTCCATCGCGCTGCTCTACGCTGCGCAATTTCCGGATGCCATCGCCGGGCTGGTGGTCGCCGCGCCGCACCTGTTTGTTGAAGACCTCAGCGTGCAAAGCATTGCCAAGGCCAAAACGGCATTTGAGACGACGGCACTGCGCGACAAGCTGGCGCGGTATCATCAGGATGTGGACTCTGCGTTCAGGGGCTGGAACGACGTTTGGCTGTCGCCTGAGTTCCGTGACTGGAACATCGAGAACGAAGTGCAGAAGATCCGCTGCCCGGTGCTGGCGGTGCAGGGCCATGACGATGAATACGGCACCATGGCGCAGATCGACAGCATCGCCCGCCTCGCGCCGGACACCCGCTTATTGAAGCTGGATCACTGTGGTCATTCGCCGCACCGGGATCAGCCCGATGTGCTCAGTCAGGCGGTTTGCGATTTCATCAACACGCCCTGAGACGGCGGCCCCGCGCTGGATTAGCGATAGATGCGAATCAGCGCGCCCTCTTCCGTGACCACATACAAATCTCCGGCCGGACTGATGCGAACCGAACGCACTCGCTGATCCAGATCTTCCAGCAGCCGCGTCTCCGCAATAAACTGCCCGTCCCTCAGCTGCACCCGGTTCAGGTGCTGCCCGCGCAAAGCCCCAACAAATACACTGCCTTTCCACTCCGGAAAGCTGGCTTCCCTGTAATAGGCGATGCCGGATGTAGCGATACTGGGCACATAGTAATGAACGGGTTGCTCCATGCCCGGCTTCGATGCGCCCTCACCAATACTGCCGCCCACGTACTCCTTGCCGTAGGTGATGACCGGCCAGCCAAAATTGAGCCCCGAACGAAGGTGATTGATTTCATCGCCACCACGCGGACCGTGCTCGGCCTCCCAGATGCGGCCGGTGCTCGCGTCAAGGGCAAGCCCCTGCGGATTGCGATGCCCGTAGGAGAATATCTCTGGCAGCTCATTCTGCTGGCCGATAAAGGGGTTGTCCGGCGGCACGCTGCCATCATCAAACAGACGCAGAATCTTGCCGTTGTGTGCATCCAGTTGCTGCGCCTTGTGACGATCGCCGCGATCACCGACGCTGACAAACAGGTGCCCGTCCGGACCAAACAGCAGTGCGCCGCCAAAGTGATGCGAAGCCCTTGATTCCGCCTGCGCTGAGAGGATCACTTTGGTCTGAGTGAGCGCATCGTCCACAAGCTTTGCCCGCATCACCCGGGTGGTATAGAGGCCATTTTCCAGCCGCGCTGCGTAGCTCAGATAGATCAGTGCATTGGAATCAAACGATGGGTGCGCCACCACGGCCAGCAGGCCGCCCTGTCCGCGGTTGGCCACCTCCGGCAGGCCGCTGAGTTCACGCTTGCTGCCGCTCTCAAGATTGACCCGCCACAGGCGGCCCGGCTTCTCCGTAATCAGCGCATCTGCCGCACTCAGAAAGGCGACGTCCCAGGCTGAATCGAAGCCGGAGACCACCGTCTCACTCCTGTAGCGGACAGGCTCGGTGGAATGAGCAGCATGCGGATCAAAGGCAAAGGCATCGGCCACGAAGAAGTGCCTCCGCTGCTCCGCCCAAGGTTGCAGAAACCAGAGCGCAAATCCGCCCACAAACAGCAAGGCGGCAACAAGAACGGGGCTGGCTCGCATGACACGGGGTCCTTCAGACAAAGGCTGAGGACCCATTATTGGCCACTAAGGATGAACGCGACCAAAGCCGCGTCATCTCAACCGCCCTCTTTCACCGCCTTTCGCGAAGCGCCGCGTTACAGCAAACGCCCGTGAATCAGGCCTTGGGCGCCCTGCCGTAGACGTCTTCGAAGCGCACGATGTCGTCCTCACCCAGATAGGCACCGGACTGCACTTCGATCATCTCCAGCGCCACTTTTCCAGGGTTTTCGACCCGGTGGGTGGAGCCAATGGGAATGTAGGTGGATTGATCTTCGGTGAGCAGGAAGGTCTTGTCTTCGCAGGTGACCTTGGCGGTGCCCTTGACGATGATCCAGTGCTCGGCACGATGGTGGTGCATCTGCAAAGACAGGATATGACCCGGCTTGACCAGAATGCGTTTGACCTGGAAGCGCTCCGCACCAGCAATGGACTCGTAGTAACCCCATGGGCGATACACGCGCGGCAGGCTGTCCGCCTCGGTGCGCTTCTCGGCCTTGATACGTTTGACCAGCTTGCCTACGTCCTGCACGCGGTCCTTGCGCGCCACCAGAATGGCGTCTTCGCTTTCCACGACCACATGGTCTTCCACGCCGATCAGGGTGACCAGACGCTTGCCGGCCTGCACCAGATTGTTGCGGGAATCTTCGGTCATCACATTGCCGCGCACATGATTGCCGTCGGCGTCGCCGGGCTGCTTGGACAGGAAAGTCCAGGAGCCCACGTCATCCCAGCCTGCATCCAGCGGCACCATCGCGATGTTGCTGGTCTTTTCCATCACCGCGTAATCGATGGAGATATTCCGGCATTTGCGGAACTCATCTGCATCCAGCCGCAGGAAATCGATATCGCGCTGTGCTGACTTGACCGAGGCCGCCGCCGCGTCATGCATCTCAGGCTCCAGCCGCTTCAACTCAGCCAGGAAAGTAGCGGCCGAGAACAGGAACATGCCGCCGTTCCAGAAGAAACCGCCGTCTTTCAGGTATTGCTCTGCGCGTTCGCGCTCCGGTTTCTCAAAGAAGCCGGACACCTCAAAACAACCCTCGACACCGGACAGCGCCTTACCGGCCTGCAGATAACCAAAACCCGTTTCCGGCGCAGTAGGTTTGATGCCAAAAGTCACCAGACGACCCGCACGCGCGGCCTCCGCGGCCTTGACGGCACTGGCCACAAAAGCCTCAGTGTCCGAGATGGTCTGATCGGCAGCCATCAACAAGATCAGCGCGTCAGGTCCGTGCTGCTCGGTTACAAAATGCGCAGCCGCTGCTGCCGCTGGAGCGGTATTGCGCCCCTCCGGTTCCAGCAGAATATTGGGTCGCTCAATGCCCATCTGCTGCAGCTGCTCTGCAATCAGGAAGCGATGGCGCTCATTACCCAGAATCACCGGCTCGGTGGCGCCCGGAATCTTGCCTGCACGCTCTACGGTGGCCTGCAGCAGACTGCGATCCTCGAGCAGGCTGAGAAACTGCTTTGGGTACGACTCCCGGGAAAGCGGCCAGAGACGGGTGCCGGAACCACCGGCCATGAGGATGGGGACAAGAGTCATCAGAACAGGGTCGCAAACAAAATTAGGGTGCAAAGTCTGTTGGACCGGGCAGTGATTGGCAATACGCCGAGCGCTTCAAAGGGGCTGACACGCTCTTGATTGGCGCAATCAGCAAAGCATGTTTTCGCTGAGATGACGTGCATATTCACCCGGACGCTCAATTCGGACAGGGCATGACAATAAAGTTATATTGAAATCGTCCACCAGAACAGACAAGAAGGTTGCCCCAATCAGTGAACATCGCTGACCCGCGAACCGACCTTCGATAACAAAACCCTGACCCACGAGTCCATGGAAGACAGTAATCTCAAGGCAGCGTCAGCCATCTCATCTACGAGTGCCGCGCGGGTACTCAACGTAGGTCTCCTGTTAGCCATCCTTGCCCTGCTGGCAACCAAGCTCCAGTTGTTGTCGACCCTGAACATCAACTGGGATGAGTTCCTTTTTGCCTCAAAGATCTACGCATTCGAGCGTGGCGAGCTGACCTCTCAGTTACAAAGCTTCCATGTACATCTGTTTGGGTGGATCAGGTCGGCGGGCAACAATGGCGTTGACCAGATCATTGCCGCACGCGAATTCATGTTCGGCCTGCGCTTGCTCACCTGCGCGTGCATCTTCCTGATCGGCAGGCGGCTCTTCGGCACCACTGGCGCTCTTGTTGCGGTGGCCGCTTCCATGGCTTTTTCCTACGTGATCATGCACGGCGAATCGTTCCGCGCCGATCCACTGATCACCAGCTGTTTCATGGTGGCAGCGAGCCTGCTGATCCTGTTTCCAGCCAGAATGCTGGCAACAGTCACAGCGGGTGTGCTTATGGCGGTTGCCGCCATGATCTCCATCAAGGCCGCCATCTACGGCCCCAGCATTGCCATACTGCTGCTGATCAACTGGCGCACGGCAGAGGAATCACGCGGGGCGGTCCTTCGCGCCAGCATTGGCTTCTGTGTGGCGTCCGGCATCGCTTTGCTTGGCTTGTATCTGGCGCATCAGGCATCGCTGGGGACTGCTCCGGCTTATGAGCTCACCGACAAACTGTCTGATACGGGGACCCGCATGTGGGCCCCACCACCATCGGGCACATTCACGCTGACCTATAACTGGGACCGGACCTGGTGGATGCTGACCGCCCTGGGCGGCCTAGCAGCCATCGGCGTCATGCTCAAAGCTCCGCATAGAAGGACTGGCCTGATTGTCCTGGCCATGATGCTGCCGCTGACAACACTGAGTTTCTATCGGAACAGCTTTCCTTATTACTACATCTGCCTGATTCCACCAGCCAGCCTGGCGATTGGCCTGCTCGCCTCATTGGCACCCCGCGTCTTGCCCAACCGGCCCGCACTCGCAGCCATTATTGTTGGATTGGCCGTGCTACTAGCCGGCACCCGTACCGTGCGACTGATTGGCCTGAACAACGACGATACCGTGACGCCGCAGCGCAGGGTGCTGGCGGCGGTCAAGCGCCTGTTTCCTGAGCCCGTGCCCTACATTGATAGATGCTCGATGGTGGTGGACTACCCGAAGCTGGGCATCTTCATGAGCACGCTGGTCAGTGGGGTTTACCGCGAACGAGGGGCGCCGGTGATGCAATCTCTGGTGGAATCACGCCAGCCACCCTTCATTCTTGAAAATTCACCCGGCCTGAATCTGAGCCTGAGCGTGGAGCAGATTGCAGCCTCGCCATATCGGCTGCTACCGGAAGACCATTTGTATCTGCAGAAGCACTACCTGCGTTATTGGGGGCCCATCCATCTTGCCGGCAGGCAGTTTGAATCAACCGATGGACAGGCTCACAGCTTCGAGCTGCCCGTTGCAGGTCCATACTCTGTCATCGCTGAGAACGCGATTGCCATTGACGGGCAAACGCTCGAGCCTGGGGCTGTGATTGATCTGGAAGCGGGCCAGCACACGCTGCAAGGCCCTGCCGGAGGGAATCGCGTAATCTTGCGCTACGGTCGCGCCCTGCCCCAACCGGAAGGGCCACCGTTACCGCGCGGCATGTTTACCGGACTGGGCTTTCGCAACTTCCCCTAATCAGTTTTCATCATGAAATTGATCATCCAGATTCCCTGCTTCAACGAGGCAGAGACCTTGCCGGGAACGCTGGCTGATCTGCCGCGGACAATAGACGGCATTGATGTGATCGAGACGCTGATCATTGATGACGGCAGCTCTGATCGCACCATTGAAGTGGCCCGCGAGTTGGGGGTGGATCACATCATTCGCAACAAGCGGAACATGGGCCTTGCCCGCACGTTCCAACGTGGCCTCGATGCGTGCATGAAGGCCGGTGCGGACATCATCGTCAATACCGATGGTGACAACCAGTACGCCGGAAGCGACATCAAAAAACTGGTTGCGCCTATTCTGGCCGGGAAGGCCGACATCGTTATTGGCGACCGACGACCCGCAGACAACCCTGAGTTCTCAGCGCTCAAGCGCAAGCTGCAGAAAATTGGCAGTGGCGTTGTCACATCAATGGCTGGCGTGCAGGTACCGGATTCCGTGAGCGGCTTTCGCGCCATCTCACGCGAAGCAGCCGGGCAACTCAATATTGTTTCCGGCTTCAGCTACACCACAGAGATGGTCATACAGGCTGGCAAACGCGGCATTGCCATGACTTCGGTACCGGTGAGCACCAATCCGCAAACGCGAGAATCTCGCCTGTTCAAGAGCATGCCCGGCTTCATCGGACGCTCTGCGGCAACCATGGTGCGCACCTATGCGATGTACAAGCCGCTAAGGGTTTTCTTCTTTGCCGGCTTGTTTCTTTCTCTTCTCGGCGCATGGCCCCTGCTGAGATTTCTCTGGTTCTTTGCGCAGGGCACCGGTGCCGGACACATTCAGTCCCTCGTGATTGGTGGCGCGCTCCTGACCATAGGCTCGGTGTGCTTCATGATCGCCCTCATTGCCGATCTGATTGCGGTTAACCGGCAGTTGCTCGAACGGGCGCTTCTTCGAATCAGTCGCCTGGAAGATTCGATAGAGCGCAAAGCAATGAAGGACGATGAACCAACGACGATGAAGAATGGTCACCCACACTGACAGTGGATTGAGCCCTGTCGTATTGTTTGGGACTTACGACCTGGGCAAACCCAGGAATCGCATCATGCTTGCGTCGTTGCAGAGTCAAGGAGTTGAGGTTGAGCAGGTTCATGTAGATGTTTGGAAACACGTCGAGGACAAGACGCAAACCGGTTTTCTAACCAGATTGCGTCTCGCCGTCCGCTGGGCACTGGCTTATCCACTCCTGATCTGGAATTACCTCCGCGCACCTGCACACAAGGTTGTCATGGTCGCGTATCCCGGCATCCTGGATATTCTTGTGGTCAGCCTCCTTGCCCGGGCACGTGGAGCAAAGATCGTTCTGGATGCATTCATATCAATCTACGATACGGTCGTCATTGATCGGCAACTGATCCGCTCAAGCAGTTTTGCGGCAAAGCTGCTCTACCAGCTTGAGCGATTCGCCTGCCATAGAGCGCACCTCATCATTCTGGATACGCAAGCACATGCGAGGTATTTTCAGAAACTGTTTGACCTGTCGGATCAGCGTACGGCAGCCGTCATGGTGGGCTGCGAGACAGCTCACTTTCCACGGCTAACCCCAAGAGTCTGGAATAAGAATGAGGCCTTGCATGTCCTGTTCTACGGCCAGTTCATTCCGCTTCATGGGATCGACACAATTATTGAGGCTGCCCGATTATCTGAAGAAGCCGGCAACTCTATCCAATGGACGATCGTTGGAACCGGGCAAGAAGCCGCACGCGTTCGCACCATATTGTCTGAGCAGCCGCTTAAATCCCTACATTGGCTGGAATGGATAAATTACGATGAATTGGCGGAAACCCTACGATCATCGAATGTCTGCCTCGGGATCTTCGGACTAACGGGGAAGGCTTCTCGCGTGATACCGAATAAGGTTTTTCAAATTCTCTCTGCTGGTCGTCCTCTGGTCACCATGGATAGCATCGCGATGCGTGAACTGATATCGAATAGTGATGAGGGGATTCACCTAGTCCCCCCCGGCGACCCGAATGCCTTGGTCCAAGCGATTACCGCCCTCGCAGAAACTGGACAGCAACCTTCCTCGGAGGTTGCGGAGCGATTCAGTGAGAGTCGTTTAGGTGAAAGCTATCGCAACCTCCTAGAAAGAGCCCTGACGTGAAGTATTCAACTGTAATGGGCGCAGCGTTACCCGAACGCGAATGGGTACCCTCTCCGATGTACATACTCAGACGTGCTGCGATTCTGGATTGGCTTCAAGGAATGCCAACAGGTCGAGTCATTGAATTTGGCTGCGGACCCGGCGCCCTGCTTCACGATCTATCTAAGTTAGGATTTCACGGAATTGGGGTAGAGCGCTCGCCAACCTCACTGGAACTTTCGCGTGATCTACTCCGTGATGCGATGAACTTCAAGGTCGTCCCGAACACCGATGGAATCACCGCTGAGAGTGCTGACTATCTCTTTTCTTTCGAAGTACTAGAACATATCGAGAATGATGCAGAAGCCCTGCGTATGTGGCTGACATTTCTCAAGCCTGGAGGAAGCGTCCTTATTTCAGTTCCGGCTCATTCGCACCGATGGAACCTCACTGATGTCAACGCAGGTCACTTCCGTCGATACGACCGCCCGGATGTAATCGAGTTACTGCAAGCTGCGGACTTGGTGATTGAAAGAATCGGCACGTATGGCTGGCCGGCATCTCGCATGATTGAATACATTCGGGAACGCACAACAAATTCGTCGATGAACCGAGCAGGCGAAACGGCCTCCAATATTGAGGTAGGCGACCCAGAAAAAACAATGGCGAGTGGATTCAACAGAAAAATTGAAACCCGTTTTTTCAAATACTATGGCAGTTGGCTTGGTCAGATACTCTTCATGGTAGCGGCAAGAATGCAAAGATTTTTCTACCGTACGGACCTTGGCGTTTCTTTCATTGTGCACGCCAAAAAACCAAACGCATGAAACTTCCGAGAAAGTTGTTTACAGAACCCGCAGGCGCGGATGTGCGCCATATCCTCATCGTCAACCAACATGGAGAGAATCGTGGAGACGAAGCTGCACTCCGCGCCATGGTCTCTGGATTTGAAAAAGAGCTTGGGAATTGTCGATTCACAGTGATTGCCCAGTTTCGCGATCCCCAACTGAGCATACCGTTCAATGAGGACGTGACTTTTCTAAACCTTCGAATGCCTCCTGTAGAGTTTTTCCGGTTCTTAGCATTCAGTCTTTTGGGAATAGTTGGCATTCGCGCTTGGTGGCTTTTGTCGCGACGCACAGAGAAAATGGTAGATGCATTCGGGTCTGCTGATTTAGTGGTATCGGCTCCCGGAGGGCCGTATTTCGGTGATCTCTATGCCGATCATGAAATTGTCCATTGGTACTACGTCTGGCTTGCCTGTCGACACCGCAAGAAACTTTTTCTATACGCCCCTTCTGCAGGCCCGTTTCGGAATCGGCTGCTGAACCCAATACGAAAATGGCTCTTCAGAAAGTTTGATGTGATTTGCGTCAGGGAAACGATCTCTCAAGGTTTGCTGCAGACGTTTATGGGGCCAGACGCCGTAGTGCACGTCACTGCAGACTCGGCGATACAACAGATCGTTCCAGCAGCAAAGCGTGAAGACTACTTTACTGGTGCGCGTACACCGCTCCGTAACAAGTTCGTCGTAGCCGTATCCGCAATCGAATATGCCTTCCCTGGAGAGCCGGACCCTGCTGCCTCCAAAGACCGCTATCTGGACTGCCTGGTAAGTGCTATCGAATTTCTCGCAGAGGAAAAAGAATGCCACTTCCTGTTGATTCCACAGCTCTATGGCGCCTATCACACAGACGTTCCATTTCTTGAAACACTGAGCAAACTGATTCCTGCCTCGGCGTCATGGGAGATCGTCAGCTCGGAGCTCGACTCAAATGTTCAACGGTCACTCTTCGGGATGTCCGATATCTGCATCGCCAGCCGTTATCATCCCCAGATTTTTGCCGCCACTGCGAATGTTCCTGGCGTCTGCATCTACTACGAACACAAGGCCTTGGGATTCATGCGCGCACTGAACCTGGAGCATTTTGCGTTCGATATCCGCCGTCTGGAGCCTGAGCCTCTGCTGCGGTGCCTTCAAGAAGTGGTCCGGGATCGCGATCAATTGTCTGCAACCCTCAGTCAGCGCGTACCGGCAGTTCGCGAACTATCCGCTCGAACAACTCAATTGGCCGTTGAACTTCTGAACCGTCCGGCTTAGATCATGGCTCCTTCGACTCGCTTTCAAAGACGCCTCTCCCTGCATTCGGCTGGACATCGGGCATGAACCAATTGCTTGGCAGCCTGTGCTTTGGTGATGCAGCTGACAGTGGACGTATTGCTGCAGATGTAACTGACTACTTTCATCAGGACGTCTTACTGCACCAAAGCGCCAACGGCCGCGCCTTGCTCTGCGAAGTTTCCGATGGCGGGGCACTCATTGGCTCGGCGAGGATCGGAGAAGCTCTTCTCTGCTTTGCAGGTGTATTCCTGAAACCTCTGCCCGGTAGCTCCGAAGATCATCAGGAGGGAAGCCCGGAACGCATCGCGCGCCTCCTCCTGAACCGTTATCTCCAGACTGGAACACAGTTTCTCGACGGAATCGAGGGCCAATACGTAGTTGTGATCCTGGAAGCCGGAAACAACGATATTGTCGTAGCCACAGATCCCGGGGGACATCGCTCGTTGTTTGTTCACCGAAGTCCTGATGCCATCTCGTTTAGTACCAATCTGGCCGCCATGGGCGCACTGCTCGAAACCCCAGTGATGCTGGACAGGTCGCGAGAAGATTTTCTGCTCGGATACGAATTCCTTCCCGATGGCCTGACGCCGTTCAAGGATGTTCATCGCCTTCCGAAAGGAAGCGTTCTACGTCTGTCCACAGACAGTTCGCATCAAATCGCGATCAGCGCCTACGCGCATTCGCCTACTTCAACTGAAGCGTTGAGCGAGGAGAGCATCATTGATGATCTCTACACGGCCTTTATGGAGGTCATCAAGGACATCAGCCCCGAGTCAGAACGTGTCGCTGTGCTATTGGGTGGATTCGACTCAGCACTGATCGCAGCGGCGCTCGTTCGGTTGGGCAAGAAAGTCCAGACCTTTACCTTCCGATTTTCAGAGTCGGGCTTCACACAGGCGCATACAGACTCGCTGCAACAACTTCTGGGCCACGAGCATACGTGGATCGACATCTCCCCTGAGATAATTTCCAAAGGCTTGGACAACTACGAGAAAAGCTTCAACCAACCTGTAGGCCAGATGCATTACCTGATTCAGTCAGCTTACGCTTGCAGTGTTATCCGTCGGCAAGGCCATCTGCATTGCCTGACCGGCGACGGTTGCGATGAAGTCTTTCTTGGATATCCAACCGTCCATGCCAGAGCTGCATTGTTTCAGCGCCTGGGCGTTTTCCCCGGGTGGATCGTCCGAATCCTGCACAAGATGCTTGGACTTAAGTTTGCTGAGAACAGACTTGGACACGTGGCTCGGTTCCTGAGAAACCTCGTCACGATTGCAGGTCGGTCCATGCCCACACGCGGGCACATATCCAGTCGGGTATTTGATGCGCAGAGCCTCAACCATCTACGCCTTGGCACGCAACCGATGCAGAAAGAGAGCGTTGAAGACATTCTCGACCGTCTCGCGAGCGGCCTGGAAACATTCACACCCACGCGCCTTGCCTACCTGGGTAAATCTGCCGTTGGCCTGAACAAGGCAAAAGTCGAAGGCTGTACCGCACTATCGGGCCTTACCCTCCAATCCCCTTTTCAACATCCTCGAATTGTCGCACTGGCAAAAGCCCTTCCGGACCAGATGCTGCGCCCCAAAGGAAGCTCGGGCTCAAGAGAACCCGGCAAGCACGTGCTCATGAAGATGGCGGAAATGAAAAACCTGCTCCCGCCTGAAATCATTTACCAGGCCAAGGCATCTCCCGTTCGTGCGCCTGTTGACAGGTGGTATTCCGGGCAGCTTGAACAACACCTTTTATCCACCATCAAAGAGCTTCCCTTTGCTGTAGACGAGCGGTACGTTCAAAACCTGACTCGACCCAAGTTGGCCGAAGAGCTGTTCCGCAGACATATCGGCCTTGGGCACTACGCGTCTCATGCCACAAGCATGCTCGCCACATATAGCCGTATCGTCCATAAGTGCACCACTACATCTTGAACGTCCTCAAGCAGCCTGGTGAATAAGCGACCTACCAACAACGGCGCCGTCGCCACTCGTTGGCTTTCACATTGTTTGGCGGCGGCATTAGTCGCGGCCCTGGGCTACTACGTGTGGAAGAACTGGGCAAAGCACTCCGACAGCCTAGACATCTCGCTTTCGGCTGCGATCCTGATATGCCTCTGCATCTTAGGAGCCTGGCTGGTCAATGCCGCACAGTCGACACTGATGTTGCGAGTGAACTTGATACGGTCAGGCTTCTTCGAGAATTTACTGGTACAGACTGCTGCCATTCTCGGAAACTACTTGCCGATGCGCGCTGGCACTGCTTTGCGCTTTCACTATTTCAAAGTGGTTCACAAAGTAGATTACAGCCTGTTCGGAGGCCTCTCTGCTGTTCGCATGGTTCTGTTGATCCTTGCGACGTCTTTCGCGAGTCTTTTGGGCCTAATTGCGACCGAGCACGAATTCTCCAGAACGCTCTGGCTACTCTATGGCGGCTTGGCTGCGATCGGCATTTCCCTGCTTGTTGGAATCAGATACGTTCGCTTCTCGCCAACCTCGCGTCTAGGCGCGATCTCAATACGCTTCGTCGAAGGCTTCGCATCAATTGGACGACATCCCTGGGAAGCGTGCGCAACTTTAGGGCTCATCTTTGTTCAGTTCAGTTTGCTTGGCGTAAGGATGGCCATTTGCTTTGCGATCATCGGACAGTCGATCTCCCCATCATCGCTTCTTCTAATCGTACCGATTGCGACGCTTCTTTCATTTCTAACGATCACGCCCGGAAATCTGGGCCTTCGTGAATGGACAATTGGAGCAGTTTCCTTGGCCGCTGGACTGGATTTATCAACTGGCGTATTTGCAGCAACTCTCGATAGAGCAATTCTTGTTGCCCTTACGTTTGCTATTGGAGGACCTTCTCTCTGGTGGACTCTAATTAAGATTCGACATGCACGAAAATCCGCTAATTGACTGAGTTCACGACTTGCGTTGTCCCAGCGCCAGCTCCAGTCTTGGCTTGCGAACACCAGCTCTCAATGCGCGCTCGAAACTCATCATCGGAGCATGCTTCTTTCAGTAGGCTTGGGGATGATTCTGTCTGAGAGGGGTCCATCGGATATACGTCCCAAGTGTTCTGTGCGTAATCGATTTCAATCAGAACTTCTTCGTCATCCCCCCACAAGAGGGTCAGCAGCTTGTCTCCAGTTGTAACACCGAGATCTTTCTCGCGAATCGCTTTCTCGTACGCGCCAAGCTTCAACTCCAGGCGGCCATTGGGAAGAATGTTGTAGACCGATTTGGCGATATCAACCGCAGCACCGGCTTCTGGTGCTTCGAGATTGAAGCCACGCACGCGAAAGCCGGTCTCCATAGCCACATAAGGCCTGGACGGAGCGTCGTTGATCAGACCGCCCTTCCCCTGGGTTACTGCGGCAGGAAACTCTGAAGTGGCTTCCATGCCAGCCAACTCCAACACTGTGGGTGCAATATCTTGAAGTGAGAGTAGTTGGTCTGATCGGCCAGGCAGTATGGGGCCTTTAGAAGAAGCGCCTTTGAACATGGCAAACACTTCCCACTGCGCGTTCTCCAACAGACTTCCGCCGTGTCCTCGAGTGGGAGGCGCAGTCGTCAAGCTAGTCTGGTGTTGGGTGATAGTTGCGGGATGTGCAAGGTCCAGCCCCAAGCCTTCACCATGATCTGACAATAAGACCACCAAGGTCTTGTCATTGATATATCCGAGTTCCTGCAGCATGGCCTGCACCTGACCAAGTTGCATATCTACTGCTCGCAGTGAGTGGAAGTACGCATCGTCCAATGAACCATCGCCCTTTGGCGCTGCAGTGAAGAAAGGATGGTGGGGAATGCACAGATGCATAGCCAATAGAGTCGGCTGAGACGTCGCCTGACCCAATTCCTGCCGTATGCGGCTCACGAATCGCTCGGGGCGATAGGCGTGGGCAAAGGCACGGTTGGCAGTCAGCGTTGGCGTGAGGTATTCCATGAAAGGGAGTTGGATTGCCATATTTGACAATGGCATGTCAGCAAATTGCCCCAGCAGAAAATCTACGGCACCGGGTGGAGGGCCAATGACCTGCTGAAACCCGTAATCCGCACCAATGTTGCTGAAGCGGGTTTCATCGGTGGCGTAAACAGTTCGATAGCCCTCATCGGCCATGCGCCTGGCGAAACTGGATTCCAGCCGGGCTGCTTCTCGCGGCGCGTGATTCTCACGCACGCCGTTTTCTCGCGGGCTTTTCCCAGTGAGAATGCTGCTCCACGCCACAAAGGTTCTGGCAAGCGGCGTGACGACATTGGATTGCACGAATGCTTCGTCACGAAAGCCGGCGATATTTGGAAGCTCGTTCGGCGGAACCGTCAGGATGACATCTCTGCGCAGGGCATCAATGCCAATCACGACGACGTTGGGCCTGCTGTCGCTTCCGGGGCTCTGCTTCGCCTCGGGTACACCTGCCTTACCCAGATAATTCACAACGGCAAGAACCAGTACTGCCATTGAAATAATCAGTAGCGCTGGAGTGCCAAAGACGGAAGGGCGAAAGCTGGGCGACGCCCGATACTTGAACAACATAACCAATCTCCACGCCGTCCAAGCAACGGAGATCAGATCAAGAAAGTAAACCGTGCTGCGTGTCGTCACTGACAGTAAGAGCCAGGCCCAAATTGAATTGGGGAAGAACAATGCATGTGTACGCAGGGCCACCCAACTAAGTGATGCCCATGTCAGCAGGAGCGAAACGGTCGGCTGGTCAGACCAATGTGTCGCCTCTCCCCGCGGGCGGGATAAAAAAGCCACTAGCCAAAAAAAGAGGCAATACGGAAGCAGTAAAGGGAGAAACTCCAGCAGGAGTTTCTGAAAAATCTCCGGGTGCTCGCTGATTGTCTGAGCGAAATAGTTGCCCTCGTCCCCCTTGATCAACTGCGGCGGTAGCTGACTGAACGCAACCCAGTAATGCGCAAGACCCGTAAACGCCACTAGAAACCAGAAGCTGATACCCCGGAAATTTTTTCTTTTCATGGTTTTGGCTGCCTTGCAAATGAAAACGCCGCCCGGAGGCGGCGTTTTCATTGTTGCTGATGTGACCCGTACTAGCGGCAGTTGGCCGGGAAGTACTTGGATTCGCCGGCGCTGATTGCGCAGGTCCAAACCAGCTGGCCAGAAGAAGCATTCTCTGCCGGGGTCAGCGTGAACGCAGGAGCGTCGCCGTTTGCACCGGTGTTACGCGTTGTACCTGTCACCACACCAGATGAATTGGTGATGGCGATGGACGCGCAGTACTGAGTGGATGACGAAACAAAGCCGGTGTTCGAAGCGGTAACGCTGGAGAGGCCGGTCAAGGATGAAGCGGTCTCTGCAACAGCCAGCTTCGCAGGGTTGGCCAGATTCACACACTCAGCAACCTTGGAGCGAGTGATGTAGTCCTGATAAGCAGGAATAGCGATAGCGGCCAGGATGCCGATGATCGCAACGACGATCATCAGTTCGATGAGGGTGAAACCCTTTTGCATTTTGTTCATGTGATGACTCCTTGAGAGTGTTCTTACCAGCGGTGATGTGAAACGTTGTTTTTGTTTCGCTCAAACCGGGTTGCAGCGGCTGTGCCAAATAAACCGTTTCAGGTGTCAAGCAATAAAATCAACTATTTATCCAACCTTGGCCGATCCTGTCTCGCTGCGGTCTCTGACGCCATTGTCAATTTATGACAACTAACGTCAGAAAAAGTAGGAATCTGGGTCAGTTGGAAGTCTTTGAGTTGCAAGGATTTATTCGGCCTGTGGGCCGATTTCACTATGGAGGCTGAACGGTCGCTCAAACGGCATGAACGGTATTCATGTGGTCGGCAAGACGGGTTTGCAGTCAGGCAGGTTGCGATATCAGTAAGTGCAACTGACGCGCATTGTCAGTTTCGGGTGTCAATGCGGGCATAAGGCGCTCGATCTGTGTGACACACATACATATATATGTGCGCCCAACCACGGCCGTGCTGTGCAAAGGTGGGCCCGAAGTTCTGCCTTCCTTATTTATAAGGCACTCACCAGATGCCCCCCGTCCACCACGATCTCGGAGCCGGTCATATGCCGGCTGGCGTCGGACGCCAGGAGCAGCAGCGCTCCATCCAGATCTTGATACTCGCCGAATCGACGCGTGGGAATACGCTTGCGGAGTTTCTCTCCGCCCTCGCCTTCCAGCTCATCGCGATTGATCTCGGTGATGTAGTAACCGGGCGCGATGCTGTTGACGCGCACATCGTAGCGGGCAAATTCCAACGCTAAAGCCTGACTCAGATTTTTGAGGCCAGCCTTGGCGGCTACGTAAGGACCCAACAGGTGGGTGACCCGGCTCCCTAATATGGAGGTGATATTGATGATGCTGCCGGTGCGCTTCTGCGTGACCATTGCGCGGGCCACTTCCTGCGCCACCACCCAGGCGCCTTTGAGGTTGGTGCCCACCACCCAGTCCCAGTCTTCATCGGTGTAGTCCAGCGGGCGCTTGGTGCCGCTGACCCCGGCGTTGTTGACCAGAATATCGAGCGGGCCAATCTGTCTGGCAACCTTTTCCAGCGCCGCAATCACGCTCTCACGCGAGGTCACGTCCATATCCACGGCCAAGGCCTTGCCACCGGCCTGCTCAATTTCTGCAACGGCATCGGCCAGCTTGTCTGCCCGGCGTGCGGCCAGCACCACGTGCGCGCCGTGACGCGCGAGGGTTGAGGCAAAGTGTTTTCCAAGCCCTCCGGATGCGCCTGTAACCAGTGCGGTCTTGCCGCTGAGATCCAGCAGATTGGGAATGTTGGGCATGTCTGTTTACTGGCCTGTGAAGTTGGGGTCTCGTTTTTCCAGAAAAGCATCTACAGCCTCAATGGAATCTTCGGTTTCGTGCGCAATGGCCTGCATGGCGGAAGCCAGCTCCAGCACATCGGTCAAACGCTGCTGCTGGCCCTCTCTGAGCAGGCGCTTGGCCATGCGCAGGCTTTTGGCCGGGTTGCAGACAATGTTGGCTGCCATGGCGCGCGCTTCATTCATCAACTGATCCGGCACCACTGCACTGGAGATCAGACCGGCCTGCAGCATCTGCGCTGCGTCATAGGTGTTGCCGGTCAGAATCATCTCGGACGCTTTTGACAAACCCACTGCCCGCGGCAGAATCCACGCGCCACCGTCACCGGGGATCAGGCCCATCTTGATAAAGCTTGAAGCGAACTTTGCTTTCCCGGAGGCAATGCGAATGTCGCAGATCGCGGCCAGATCCAGGCCCAGGCCAATGGCATGTCCGTTGATGGCCGCAATCATCGGAATCTCGCATTCCCATAGCGCCTTGATCACCTGCTGCACGCCGCGCTTGTAATTGCTGCGCGTATTGGCAGGCGAATCCAGCCGACCGATGCCGCGGCGTTCTTTCATTGCGCGCAGATTGCCGCCTGCAGAGAACGCAGTGCCTGCGCCGGTCAGGATGATGCAGCTGATCTGCGGGTCTTCCGATGCGCGCTGCATCGCCTCGAGAATGTCCGCGCAATCTTGTGCGGTGCCAATGGCATTGCGCGACTCGGGACGGTTGAAGGTGATGGTTGCAACGCGCCCTTCTTTTTCGAAGGTGGCGAAGCGCTGTGGCTCAGAACTCAAGTGATGACTCCGCTTCATTAATGGGTGACGGCTGCCGTGAATCAACAGACCCGAAGGCGGCATCAATGGTAATGAGTTGAACGCGAAGCTGCTTGTACGCTGCGCTCGCGTCGTGGCGGATCATCTGGCCAGTGCCGCGCCTTTGTCTCAAACCTCATGGGCGGCTAGCACTGCATCGGCCACCCCAATTCAATTTGAAGATATTTGCCTTTGCAAAACCAAGCGAGCCGCCGTTCATCCTTCGCCATGAACGGCGGCTCGGTCGAGGCTTCAGCAACTCATTTTTCTCTTATGCAGCGGCCTTCATCGGCGCGTCCATCATCTTGCGCAGTTCGGGCATCACTTCTTTGGCAAACAGGCGCTGGCTGCGTTCCACCTGATCGAAAGTCAGACCCGCGTAGCTGAAGACAGTGTTGAGGGAGAACGGGCCAATCAGGTCCTTCCACCGTGCATAGTTTTTGAGAATTTTCTCAGGGTTGCCCCAACTCTGCGCATTGCGATAAGCCTCTGCAGCAGCTTCCAGACCAAACTCGCGGATCAGTGCTGCTGCCTCGCCATAACTCTTGTAGCCCTTGGTGGCGTCAAAGTGGGTACCGGCAAATTCGTAGTGCTTCACCACAGACAGGAAGTACTTGGCGATGTGCTCCTTGGAAACCCGCTCGGCTTCCTGCATGTCGTGGTCGCAATACAGAAAATCCGTCAGCACTGGCGGTGGTGCCTCACGTCCGTGATGCTTCTTGAACAATTCCTTGTAGCGCAGAATCTCTGGCGCATGCTTGGAAATGTCGTGCTGAATAAAAGACGTCATGGTGGCGCCCAGTTCTGCGGCCACGTCTACAGAGTCTGGCGACATGGCCACGCAGTAAAGCCGGTCACGGATGCCGCGGCTTGGCTTGGGGCGAATCTCCATGCGCTTCTGCGGGTAGTGCTTGCCGTCACCCTCGATAAAGCCGGTTTCCAGGCCTTTGATGATCATTGGTGCGGCTTCGTCAAAGCGCTCGCGCGCTTCGTTCATGTCAATGCCCATGCCGGCGTATTCCATCTTGGCCAGGCCACGGCCCATGCCAAACATCATGCGGCCGCCTGAGAGATGATCGAGCATGGTGATCTTCTCGACGACGCGCAGCGGATTATTCCAGGGCAGGATCACCGCGCCGGTGGCCAGCTTGATCTTCTTGGTGCGCCCGGCGAGATAAGACAGCGCCTGCATGTTGTCCGGACACATGGAGTAATCATCAAAATGATGCTCGGCCATCCAGATCGAATCGAAACCCAGCGATTCACTGCGTTCCAGCATCTCGATTTCGGAGACGAACATCTGTTCGTCGCTCATGTCCTTGTGCCAGTTCTGAAAGACACCCAGTACGCCAATATCCATGATGATGCGCTCCTCGTTGTTTTGCGCTTGTCAGGTCTTCCAGAGGCCCCACAAAAGCAGCCCGTAAAAAACTTGTAGTGCGCTATAAGATAAGGCTGACGCTATCCAATTCGGAGAAGCTGTGCAAGTAAGGGAAGGCCCTGTATGCGGCCTGCCCTGTCAGATGATCGTTCGCAAGGCATGGAGGACACATTGGTAAGGCAAAAACAGCTGGCACAACGACGCAACAAGCTGCTTGATGCAGCAGAGTCATTGATCAGGATGTCGCATTCCAGCGAGTTCACCATGCTGGCACTGGCGGAACTCGCCGGGGTCAGCCCCACCACGCCCTACAACCTGTTCAGCTCCAAAGCCGGCCTGCTTTACGCGCTGATGAACCGCTCCATGGATGGGGTGAGCGATCTGGGCGAGATCGCAGCGGCCCAGAAAGACCCGTTTGACAGAGCCCTGGCCTATGCCGATGCGGTGGCCGCATTCTTCTCCTCAGACCCCAGCTTCTATCGGGTTCTGTATCGCTTTCTTCTGGGCGTCAGCGACCCTTTGCATCGCCCTGCGTTCATGGACCGCGGCCTGGCCTACTGGCGAGACTCCATTGGCGGCCTGGAGGCAGCCGGCCTGATTCCTGCCGAACTCAGCGCAGACCAGCTGGCGCTCGAACTGGAAATTCACTTCGTGGGCGTGCTGGATTTATGGATACAGGGCGAGTTGAGCGAGTCCGCGTTTCGCGCCCAGACCGTGCATGGCGTCATTCTTCTGCTGCTAGGTATTGCGGATGAGCCGTCCCGGCCGAAGTTGCTGAAGAAGCTACGCAGCACCAGCAGCAAGCTCACGCGCTCTTTCTCTTTTCAGAAAGCAGGCCGCCGGCGTTAGGGCCGCGACACTTCTGCTCCTCGCACACCGTCCGGATCAGGCGCTGTACCCACCGTCGATGGCGATGATCTGCCCGCTGATGTAAGCCGCACTTTCTGAAGTCAGGAAGTCGACCAGAGCCGCCACTTCCTCCGGCGTACCCATACGACCCAGCGGCGTCTGGTTCATGCAGCTGGTAATGACGTCCTTGGCTACCTGATCAATCTCGAACGAGCTGTGCACGATGCCGGCGTCGATGACCCCCGGTGCCACACCATTGCATCGCACATTAGACGGGCCCATTTCGCGTGCGGTTTGCCTGAGCAAACCTGCGACAGCCGTCTTGGGCCCGCCGGACATCCCGTCATTTTCCAATGTTCGCAACACCGCAGTGGTCAGGAACATCACCATGCTTCCACCGCCACCGGCCTTGAGCACTTGTGATCCTTGCGTGAGCACGTTGAATGCGCCCAGAACATCGGTGTCATAGATGCGGCGAAAATCTTCTTCGCTCACTTCTGACAGCGGACATAGCGGAATTGCTGGCCCGGTTGCAGAAACAATGGCGTCCAGTCCCTGGCATTGCTCGCCCGCCTGCTGCAGAAACGCGGCGACCGAACTGCGCTGGCAAAGATCTACCGGCGCGACGCCAGCCTTACCACCCGCGGCATTGATTTCGGCGGCCAGCGCCGTGGCCTTGTCAGCCGATTGACCATAACCAATGGTGACCGGAGAACGAAGCGCGATGCGCCGGACGATGGCCGTACCCAGCCCGCCACTGCCTCCCAGAATTGCAATGCCCGCCATGTCTCTCTCCTCTCGTCATTATTTTTAGATACGTTGTTCAGCCCGCAAACGATCCGAAGCTGCCACGAAAGAACAACAACGGATTTCGTAGCGGCTCGTGCAACTGGAATTCCAGCACACGGGCCACCACCAGTGCATGGTCACCCGCGTCGTGTTCGGCCTCCAGCGCGCAGTCAATGAACCCCAGCGTGTCGTCCAGCATCGGAGTTCCGTAGGGCGACGGCGTCCAGGCCACCCCTTCGAAGCGGTCGATGTTGGGCGAGGCGAATCGCTTGCACAGATCTTCCTGATGCACGCCCAGGATATTGATCCCGAAATTAGGCAGGTCACGAATCTTGGGCCAACTGGTACTGCCTAGCGCAGGACAGACCGCAATCAACGGCGGATCCAGTGAAACCGACACAAAAGACTGGACAGAGAACCCTGCGGGCCCTGCTTCAGTCTGGCCACTGACAACCACGACGCCGGTGCAGAACTGGCTCATGGCATCCCTGAATTCACGTTCAGAAAACCCGTTGGTCATTATTTTGAGTTGTATTTGTCGGCGCTGTGGAGGTGAACATGATGGCACGCAGCACCTGCCGCCTTGCAATACGGCCAGTCCCTATGCCGACCTCTTGGCCGATGCAGGCAAAGCCCAGCAAGGCTTTTGACATCAGCCGAATCAGGTCCAAAGCCAAATTTATAGGCCGGTGAACCGATATTGTGATGTGAGGGAACCATTAGCCGCCTGATTACGTCCTTTAGGCTATCTATCGCCACACCCTTATTGCTAATATGTAATTCTGGGTCGATGAAAGGCAATGGATCTCCGGCTCGATCCGGGCCACTTTTTCCGTATCGGGCCACCGCCACCAGAGAACAAAAGCGACAATGAAAGCTGACGCCACGATACCTGAACTTACTCTCAGGTTTGGACGCGGCATTAAGGACACGACAATGAACAGTAATCCCTCGAACGCTGAAAAATTTGATTCAGTCTCTGACCAGACGACTGCAACTACGACGCACACAAATGCGATCAATGACAGCGAGACGGCCGCAAAGCCTCGACGTCGCGGTCGCCCCCGTCTGGGCAAGGCCGTCGCGCGCGATCTGTCCCGCGACGAAGAGATTCTCCGTATCGCGGCTGAAGTGATCTGGGCCAAGGGTTTCTCCGGCGCCAAGCTGGGGGACATTGCCGCCGCCGCTGGCATCGTCAAAGGCAGCCTGTACCACTACTTTGACTCCAAGGAAGAAATCTACGAGCGCCTGTTCCGCCGCGTTCGCACGCTCAGTGACTTTGATGGACAGGGTGTTCCCGGCAGCAGTGCGCGCAAGCGCCTGGACTATTTTCTGCAAGCGCATCTCAACGTTTCCACCTCACACCCCCTGGAAGCCGCATTGCTGGCGCGCGACATGGTTCGCATGCAAGGCACGCTGGGCGAGTGGGCACGTTCCACACCCAAACGCCATGCCGGAACCATTCGCCAGCTGGTGATTCAGGGGCAGAAAGAAGGTGAATTCCGCGCTACGGACCCGGACGCCATTGCTGGCGTCATCATGGGTATCCTCGCCCACGTGCCGCACTGGATTCTTGAAGCACAACCTTCTGATCCGGAAGCCGTGGCGCGCGAAATGTGCGAGTTTGTTCTCGCAGGCCTGACCAACAATCCGCCAACCCGCGACTGAGTCTCAGCTCAATCGGCGGCAGATTCGAATCAGCCGGTCAGTTCAAAAGACTGACCGGCTTTTTTTGCGCCTGTCGTTGGCGTACCTGCGCAAGCAGCGATCGGCAGTAAAGTCTAATCGCGAATGTAGGCCGTCTTGCCCTGCGTATAAAAATCTCTTGCCGCGTCGCCCTGTTCGCGCGGGCCGAAGCTGCTGCTTCTGCGACCGCCAAAGGGCACGTGATAATCAATGCCCGCCGTCGGCAGGTTGACCATGACCAGGCCGGCCTGCGCTTCGCGCCTGAAGTGTGTCGCACGTGAAAGACTCTGGGTGCACACCCCTGCACACAAACCAAACGCCGTGTCGTTAGCCAAGGCCAGACCTTCTTCGAAGTCGCCCACGCGGATCACACTGGCCAGCGGTCCAAACACTTCCGTCGTGTTCACCGGCATGTCGTTTCGCGTATTCACAAACAATGCGGGCGACATATAAAAGCCGGGCGTCTCGCGTTTCAAGAGCTCGCCGCCACACGCCAGATCTGCACCGTCCGAGACCGCGCGCTGAAGCCACTGCTGGTTCTTGTCCAGCTGGGCCTGATGGATGACAGGGCCAATCTCAACCCCCTTCTCCAGGGCATGCCCAACCCTGAGCGCCTTTATTCGCTCCGTCATTCTGGCTACAAACTGATCGTGAATCGCGTCCACCACAATCAGACGCGACGAGGCCGTGCAGCGCTGCCCCGTGGAGAAGAACGCGCCGTTGATGGCACATTCAACAGCCACCGCAATGTCGGCGTCTTCGCACACCAGCAGTGGATTCTTGCCACCCATTTCCAGTTGCACCCGCTTGAGCTGCTGGCCGCAGCTCGCAGCAATCCCGCGTCCGGTCGCCTGCGATCCGGTAAAGCTGATGCCGTCCACGTCCGGACTCTCAACAAGAGCCGCGCCCGCTTCGCTGCCAATGCCATCCACAACCTGCAATACGCCTTCAGGCAAGCCAGATTCCGAAAGAATTCTGCTCAGCGACGCCGCAGACGCCGGGGTGAATTCGGATGGCTTGAGCACCGCGCAGTTACCAAAGGCCAATGCCGGCGCAAGCTTCCAGGCGGGAATCGCAATTGGAAAATTCCACGGCGTGATCAGCCCGAATACACCGATCGGTTCAACCGATACATCCACATCTACGCCGGGACGCACCGAGCCACCGGAGTGACCTTGCACACGGAGCGCTTCGCCGGCAAAGAACTTGAATATGTGACCGGCTCGGGTGACTTCGCCAACGGCTTCGGCCAGCGTCTTTCCTTCTTCGCGCGCCAGTTGTTCTCCCA
This sequence comes from uncultured Panacagrimonas sp., assembly GCA_963975245.1. GTDB lineage: Bacteria > Pseudomonadota > Gammaproteobacteria > Nevskiales > Nevskiaceae > Panacagrimonas. Next base: position 55,679 of record CAXBFJ010000011.1, read on the forward strand.
GTGCCTGGCGTACCGCAAGAATGCGGCTGCCTGCGGCGTCGAGAATGTCAGCACGCTCCTGCGGACTTGATTTGCGCCAATGCACAAAGGCTTCACGAGCACGTGCGATGGCTGAATGGGCCTGAGCCGCACCACATGGCTCAAACGAACCAATGACATCCCGCGTGTCGGAAGGATTGACGTTGTGCACGAGATCGCTCATGCGTCGCCCGGTGCCGTTTCAGGATAGCCTCGACCTGCATAGTCAAAACCGCCAAGCGCCAGTGTGTTCAGCGATGCGTCCTGCGGCGATGCGTAATAGGCGCGAATTTCCTGGATCAATCCGCGCTCACTGAAGATGTACCACTCATCGCCACGCAGCAGCGTGTTCTGTTTGCGCTTGAAGTGGCTCCACTCGATGACGGCGCGTCGTGATTCGGGTTCGCAGATCACCTGATCCACCGTCCAGTAAGAGCCGAACTTTTCAACAGCCGCCTGCCAGCGCCTGCCAATTTCCATGGCCCCGCGAAACGGGCCTCCGTACATGCCCGGCGGAAAGTAATGCACGCCATCGGGCTCAAAGTATTCAGCGATGCGTTCCGGCACGCCGGTATTGCAAGCGGCAAAATAATCGCGAATATGCCGCTCCATAGATTCTTTATTCAGTGTCGAATTCATAGTCGTTTACATCCAGATGACGGGTGCGCCGCCAGAGTTCCAGCGCTGAAAAGGGCCAGTTCTGCGTCACGCGTCCCTTGGCATTCTTGTACCAGCTACTGACCTTGGAAAATCCCCATGCGCGCATGGCATTGGCTTCATCGAGCCGTTCGTTGTAGCCGGCGTACACCTCGGGTTTCACGCGCAGACTGCGGGCCTTGCCCTGCAGCAGGCTGCGCACGCCTTCAAGCACATAGTTGGCGGCACACTCTGAGATGAAGATGATGCTCGCCCCGTGCAGCACCAGATTGGTGTTGGGGCCGTACAGACAAAACAGATTGGGGAAGCCTTCTATCGTTGAGCCCAGATAGGCGCGCGCGTCGCCATTCCAGAATTCATGCAAATCACGACCATCCAGGCCAGTGACCTTCATCGGCATCAGAAACTCGGATGCCTTGAATCCGGTGCCGTAGATGATGACGTCGAAGCGATGCTCGGTACCGTCCTGGGTGCGAATGCCGTTTGCGGTGATGCAGTCGATCTTTGTCGTAATCGGTTTCACATCCTCACGTTTCAGCGTTCTGATCCAGCGGCCGTCATCACGCGGCAGGCGCTTTGAGCCTGGCGGCGAATTCGGAATCAGCATGGGACGCAGCTCTGGCCGATCTTCGGTTTGCGCTTCTACCCAAGCCGTGAGCGCCTGTCGTACGGCGTCATTCGAGGTCGAAATTGCAGTTTCAGTGGGCGGATAGGCCGGATCAACCGTCGCCTCATCCAGAATCCCGATGGCCTGTGGCACGAACGTAAACAGGCGATGCCACTGCATGTAATTGGGCAGCTGCTCCATGAGCTGGCGCAAGCTATCTTCCACCGGTTGCAGCAACAATGGTGTTGGCAGCAGCCACGGCACCGTTCGGATGAACACGCTGGTTTCTGCAGCAGCATCTGCAACGTGCGGCACAAACTGTACGGCGCTCGCACCGGTCCCGATGACCGCCACGCGCTTGTCCTTGAGCGTCACGGAGGCATCCCATTGGGCTGAGTGAAAGCTCTCTCCAGCAAAATCTTCGATCCCGGCAATATCTGGAAACGACGGCCGGTTCAGCTGCCCCACCCCACTGACCAGAACATTGGCACTGAGCTGCACGCCACCCTGCGGGGTCATGATGTCCAGATCCCATTGCGCAGAGGAGGCGTTCCAGGTCGCACTGCGCACTTCATGCGAAAACCGCACCTGATCATGAAGGCCGCACTGCTGCGCAAAGCTCTTGAAATATTCCAGAACTTCGCCTTGCGCACCGAAGTAATCGCGCCACACTTTCTGAGAGAAGGCGTAGCTGTAGATGAAACTGTTGATATCCACCTTGCAGCCCGGATAGGTGTTCTCCCACCAGGTACCGCCCACTTGCGTGTTCTTTTCCAGAATCACGAAAGGCACGCCGGCCTGGCTCAGGCGGTAAGCGGTCAGCAGGCCGCTCTCACCGGCACCGACAATGGCAACGCAAAAATCGCGATCTGCATCCAGTTGCTGCTTGTTCCACTGCGGCGTCTGCGGATCATCCCGGCCAAAGACAATCTGGTCGTCGAGCATGCGGTGAAGAGATTCTGCGTCCTTGCCGCAAATCCACTTCAAGGCTTCCTGGAAGAAATCATAGGAAGGGCGGCCCGGCACCGGGCCACCGGCATCACGGAAAGCGGCCAGCGCTCCGAAGCAAACTTCCCGCGCCTCCGCTTCCTGCTCGGCGCTCAGGTGAGGGGCATAGCTTGCAAACGCGTAACGCGGCATCCACTCCGGTCGAAGCAAATCAAGATCACCGCTCAGGTGCGCGGCTGTCAGCAGCAACACCGGCAACTCGCCTGCCTGACATAGCGCGCGCAGCGCCTCGTAATCTGCCTGCAGCGCTGTCACCTGCAAATGTGCGGGGCCAGATCCTGACGGATCGAAAGATGACGATACGGAAGGATCCACGGCCTTGCTCACGTTCTTGTTCTCCTCATTGCGACATCTGCGCTTTTTATCTTATGGCGCACACTGGCGCTCAGGTCCTACAGTTTCTTGAACAAGGGACTCCTGCTCTGCTGCGCATCCGCCGCTGAAAGAAATTTCTCGGTGTAGATATCTTTCTCGAACAAACGCCCCTGCATCAGGGTACTGATACAAGCGTCAATCATCTTGGGCGGCCCGCAGAGATAGGCTTTGTGTTCGCGAAAGTCATTATCAAAATGCGCTTTCGCAGCATCGTGGACAAAGCCGCGGAAGCCATCCCACTCGCTGTCCGGCGCTTCGTCCGACAAAGACGGGACGTAGGTGAAGTTGTCATGCTGCGCGGCCAGCGCCAGAAACTCGTCGTGGTAGTACAACTCATTGAGCGTGCGTTGACCGTAGATCAACGTGATTGGCAGCTCACAGCCTTCATTGAGCAGATCAAGAATCATGCTGCGCGGACTGGACAGCCCAGAACCACCGGCCATGAAGATCAGCGGCATCTCGGCTGACTTGCGAACAAAGAAGCGTCCGTAGGGGCCAGACAGCGTGACCGCCTGCCCTTCCTCGACCTGCTGATGCAGAAACGTGGTTCCACTTCCGCCGGGCACGATACGTACATTGAGCTCGATCTCATTCGCACCCTCAACCGGTGCGTGCGCCAGAGAAAAAGGCCGGCTGATCCCGAGCGTTGGTATTTCCAGATTGACGTACTGGCCTGCCTGAAAATGCAGCGGTTCATCGAGCTTAATCCAGATTCCCTTGATGGTTGGCGTGAGACTTTCAATGCGACTGACCGTCCCCGAAAAGTCCTGCACCGGTATGACTTCAGCATCGGGCTCTTCATCAATGTCAGCCTCGATGGTGACATCCGATTCCATCGTGGCGCAGCAGGCCAGCGTCAGGCCTTCTTCACGTTCGAAGTCCATCAGCGCAAAAGGCGAGGCATCGCCGTGCTCCACTTCACCCTCGGTCACCTGCACCTTGCAGGTGGCACACAGGCCGTGACAACAGGCATGAGGCAACCAGATGCCGGCACGCAAGGCGGCGTCGAGGATGGTCTGATCGTCCTCGACTTCAATGGTCTGGCCGAGCGGTTCAATGGTGAGTTCGTAGCTCATCTGTCATTTTTTCTGGGTGAAAGGTCTTCAGTCACATCGGCTCACACGCAGCTTCAACCGCCGCCCAAATGACCGTCCAGGCCCGGTGTGCGAAAACGAATCTGCTGCTTGTGACGCAAACCGTTCTCAGCAATGGTCTTGCTCATGTCCGGAGTAAAGGGCCCTCTCGAGGTTGACCACTCCACCTTGTCCCATTCAATTTTTTCGAAGTCGGGATGCACGGCGTAGATCATCGGCAAGACCTGCTCGATGAGACCACCAAACGGCGTATCCGGCAACAGTGGGACGCACATGGGCCAGCCCATCATCGTGTGTTTTTCCCAGCAGATATTCAGCAGCTGCTTGTCGCCAAACTTGTCCTGCGTGTCCTGGAAGTCGCCGTGGTAATCCGGCGTAATGGCTTTTACGGGCATTGCATGACTCCTGAAGAGGCTTTCAAGGTTGTAAGGGGTTCAGAGGCATTCATTTCTTGCTGGCCGCGGTGTCACGCACCTTGTCGGTGAAAGCGCCTTCGTGAATGTTGGCCGGCCGCGAGGTCCATTCTTCCCAGCGTTTGGCGTCGATGTGATCCTTGAACAGGCCGCCATCGACCCCCGGCTTAATGCCCATGTACTTGAGCGCCTCGACCATGGGATTGAAATCGTCCGCCGTGGGATCGGCTTCCGGCAGGAAGCAATTGCCCTGATAGATCTGATGGACCGGCAACCAAGCGTGCACGTATTTTTCCGGCTCGTCGTGGAAGATGTCCATGCAGCCGTCGGAGCAGAAGTGGAAGATCTCGTTCTTGTACTCGGTTTCGCGGTGCAAGAACTCCGTGGGATCGTCCGGCTCGGTGTAGAGGCAGGGCCACTGACACACCTGGCACAACTGCGGCAGCATCGCATTCTTGAACGGCTTCCCTTCCTTCTCCAGCTGACGCCAGTATTCGTAGCGTGGCCGGTAATACTTGTCGAAGGTGTCCGGATATTTTTCGGAGAACCAGTCCATCTCTTCTTCCGACGGTGTCCAGACCGGAAAGCCCACCACATCGCGGTTGGCGTAGAACACGCTCCACATCTCGTGTGAGACACGTCCCTTTTCCTTGATCGTGACATCGGCGTGCTTGGGTGGCTTGATCCCGTAACGCGCCAGATCGGCAAACAGGGCGCCGCCGTTTTCCTCGTAATAAATGCTCCAGGCTTCGGACCAGCTCATCACGCGCTTGGGCAGGATGTAATCCATCATCGTGGCCAGCAGCGCCAGCAGGCGATAGCCACGCCAGAACCATTTATCAATCCACTTCTGCACGATCGGCACATTGGCGGGGTCTTGCTCCAGCAGGAACTTGATCACCTCGATGCCCAACGTCATGTGCCGCGCTTCATCCGACTGCGCGGAGAAGCCGAAGCTGACCGTACTCATGTCGCCGTTGTAGGCGGCGCCGCTCATCCAAGGCATGAAGACCAGGTTGGTCAGCACGTACTCGAATGCAAAGCTGACGGCCACGATGAACTCGAAAGGCCCGCTGGTAACAGCGTCTTCGAAGAATGACTTCGGAATCGACAGATACCAGACGCGGTCGAACTGATAAGGGAAGTTGGACATTCCCTCGAAGTACTTGTTGTAGTGACTGATGCCATGAATCTGTGTGGTGGCGTGACGCAGTTCGTCAATCGACTGCATCTGCGCTGCAATGCGCGGGCCGACACCCGGAAACTCGCGCCCGAGAATGTTGAAGCCGCGATGCGAGGCGTACTCAAGGCTGGCAATGCCATTGATGAAGACCTTCAGGGCCTGCACATAGCGCGCATCGGTGACATTGAACTGACCATTGCCCTGCTGGAAGGCATCCATGATGGCGTAGAGCTTTTTCTCTTTCTCGCCCTGGTACTTCCAGTAGGCGTCCATGGTCAGGCGAAAGGGATCTTCCCATTTGTCCCAGTCATGAATCTTGATGCCTTCAAACTCGATGTTGCGGAAGATATCTTCGTTCTTCTGGTAGGTCGGTTCCCAGCCCAGGCCACGCGTCAGCATCGCGTAGTTTTCTTTGAGACTGAGTTTCTTTGCCGGTTTCATGTCGCCATCAGCAGCCATGGTGTGCTCCGTTGTTCAATTATTTAAATGATCAATGCAATTACTGCGACTTCCATTCGAGGACGAACTCGTCCTCTGATTCATCCACTTCGCCTGCAAGCGAGATCATGTTGATCTGTAGTTCGCGCAGATCGAATTCACGCCCGATGTGTTCTTCCACCGTTTCCCGGCGGATAACCAGACGCCCGGGGCAATCGATCTTCACCAGGGCCGGCATCTCGTTGACCTTGGCGTTGGGGTTGTCTTCCACGATGGCCGCAATGATCGGCAGGGTGTCGTTATTGGCCTGAAACGCGATGAAGACGGGCTGTGTGCTGTTTGTCATTTTTTATAGTCCTGTGGTTTGCACTCAGACGCGTAGCTTCTTGAGACGCGCATCAAATACCTCGTTGACGGCCGCCAGACTCGCGTCGGCGTCGGTGCCCAGAGCAGAAACCGCGATGGGCTGCAGGGCCTGGTTCCAGGCGCTGCGCCACTTGTCGATCCAGCCAGCGATCAAGGCCTGATTGGCTGGGCTTTCACTGACCGCCGTCTTGATGCAGGCATCCACCCAGCGATTGGTTTCCTGATGCCAGCGCATCAGGTAGTCCGTCAGCGAGGACAAGGCGGAACCATGCTCGGCAGCGAAGCGGGATTCAAACTGCTCATAGAACAAGGGGTACACCAGGGAATCAGCAACCAGATCCTGTGCGACCAGCAGTTCGAAGTAGTCGTGGGTCACAAACATGTTTTCCATTTCACGACGAACGCCCTGCCATGCGGCTTCATCGGTCCATTGCCGTTTGCCTTCGTCCAGCGCCTCACCACTATTGCCATCGGTGAGCAGGCCAATGCGCGAAAGATGCTGCGCCATGCCCAGCCGATCCATGGTGGCCATGCTCGCCGCCTGTGTAATGGCGGTGCCGTAGCCGTACGCGGAGATGTGGCAGTTGTTCATGTTGGCGCCCCACTCGTAGTGCCGCAGGGGCACGAGGTTGGCGATGATCTGGGCGCGCGCCGTTTCTGGCAGCAGGCGCAGCAAGTCACGTTTGCCGACGAAGTCGAGCTGGCGGTCCAGCGCGTCCTGCTGCTTGGCACGCGTAGTGGTGTAGCTGCCGTAGTAGTACTGACGCGGATCCTTGAAGTCGTACCAGTCTTTCATCACCACCGCGGTGCGACCTGCGTCGTAGAGATCTCGCCCCGGGTCCCATAAGGGCTTGTAATGAAAGTTGGTGGTGGACTGCGTGTCATACGCAATTTCCTGATATCGCGTCGCCGCTTTGTTGCCGAAGCGCGCCTCCAGGTGTGCGTAGGCATTGCGGATGGGCTTGACCCCCTGGGTCTTGATCTCGACGGTCATGCGCGTCTCCTTTCTAAGTTCACTGGTTTTGTTGTTATTCGGTAATGCCGGGGCTGCCGAAGCGCCACTTGCTCTGATCGTGATCGAGTGCCTGTTCCTGTTCCCGCGTCAGATAGACCACACGATGGGTCTTGCAGAACTCGTGATAGGCCTCCACCGGCAAGACCAGCTCCACCATCAGGTCCGTGCTGCCAATGCCGAATGAAAATTCGACAAAGCCGCGGTCTGTAATGCGGCCGAACCTCACCAGACGCGGACTGTCGTCCACTGGTGATGACGCGGCTTGCTTACGGGTTTCTGGCACTTCTCCTCCTCGCTGCGCCGGTCCGTGAACGGCCGGCTGTTTGCAGACTTGGTTTGCATTGCCTGTGCCAGAATCTGGAAGCTAGGCTTGGATTAGGGCCAAATAACTCCTAACTATTTGTTTATATGCTTTTTTATCAAATAAAATCGCTCGAACAAGTTATCCGCTATCGAGCCTCAATCGTCCCTAAATGATCTATTTGGTCTATTTCCTCACAGCTTCCACCCACCAATATGATTCAAATGCTCTACTGTTGATGGGCATTGCAGAGACGGACAACGATGAGCCAAGCCCCCGCACCTACCGACACACCCGCCGCATCCACGCCCCTGCCGGACAACGCAGACATCCTGTCGCGGCTGCATTTCGCCACCAAGGACGGCCGCATCTGGCTGGACGATCAGCGCATGTTGCTGATGCACGCTTCCGGCTACGGGGTACTGCGAAGAGAACTGATTGAGAGCCTTGGCAGCGAGCATGCCCGTGGCCTGCTGACGCGCATGGGGTACAACTCTGGCGCCAATGACGCCGAGTTTGCGCGACGTCTGCGCGGCGACATCAACCCCATGCACGCCATCCACGTGGGACCGCAGCTGCACATGCTGGAAGGCATCGGCACCGTCACGCCGGTCGTGGAGGACATTGACGAGGAAACCGGCCGTTTCAGCGGCGAATACCTCTGGCACGGTTCGGTGGAGGCAGAAGAACACGTACGCACATACGGTCTGGGCCACGAACCGGTGTGCTGGATGCAGATTGGCTATGCATCCGGATTCATCAGCCGATTCATGGGCAAGCCGGTCCTATTCCGTGAAGTGCAATGCACGGCCCAGGGCGCAGAGCATTGCCGCATCGTCGGAAAACCTGCTGACGAATGGGAAGACGCCGAAGATGATCTGCGCTTCCTGCGCGCCGACCAGCTCACAGGCGGCCTGTCCGCAGCCCACGGCAGCAGCGCAGGCGACAGCACCATTGCATCTCCGCTGGGCAGTGCCGATGTGGTTGGCGTCTCCGCCGGTTTCAATTCGGTCTGCCACAAGGTGCGCAGAGTGGCCGACACGCGGGCCACGGTTCTGTTTTTGGGGGAGAGCGGCGTCGGCAAGGAAGTGCTGGCCAGTAGCCTGCACCGCATCAGTCCGCGCAGCGACCAGCCTTTTATCGCCATCAACTGCGCCGCTATTCCGGAGAACCTGATCGAGTCCGAGTTGTTCGGCGTGGAGCGTGGCGCTTTCACCGGTGCCAGCCACAGCCGCCAGGGTCGTTTTGAGCGCGCCAACGGCGGCACCCTGTTTCTCGATGAAATTGGCACTCTGAGCAGCACGGCTCAGGGCAAGCTCCTGCGTGCGCTGCAGGAACGCGAGATTGAGCGCGTGGGCGGCAGCCAGATCATCAAGGTCGATGTTCGGGTGATCGCAGCCACCAATCTCGATCTCCAGGATGAGGTGCGCGCCGGACGTTTCCGGGAGGACCTCTTCTACCGCCTTAACGTCTTCCCGATTCTCGTTCCCGCCCTGCGCGAAAGAATCGAAGACATTCCGGTTTTCATGAATCATTTTCTGCGCAAGTTCTGCGAACGGCATAACCGCAATGCCGCCGGATTTACCGGCCGCGCGATCGACGCCATGCTCAGCTATGCATGGCCCGGCAACATCCGGGAACTCGAGAACGTCGTAGAGCGCGGCGTCATCATGGCGCCGGATGGCGGCGCGATTGATTCTATTCACTTGTTCACTGGCGGTGAACAGATTCGTCCACGACATATGGGATTGGACAGCCGCGGCCAGCTCTCTGCCAATGCGTCATCCGTCTCCGACGCTGCACATGGCGACGACAATCTCTCTCACCGGGTGCAGATGCGCGTCACGCAATTGCTCGCCGGCACACCTGAAGCCGGCAGCAGCGACGCGACCAGCCTCCAGGAAATCGAGGATGCCCTGACCCAAAGCGCGCTGCGCGCCAACGGCGGAAACATGGCGGCAGCGGCGCGCGCGCTGGGCCTGAGCCGCGCGCAGTTGGTCTATCGCCTGAAAGCAAAAAAGCGCGCTGATCCCGATTGAGATCCAGCGCGCTTTTCGGTACTTCCGCAACGCCTGCTTAGGCAGGCGCTGCCACTTCAAAATGCTTAGACGGCAACGCCGTAAATGCACAGAAAAGAGATGGCCAGAGAACCCGCAATGAAGACGAGAGCTGGGAGAAGAGAGCCGTTTTGTTCTTTCATGATCGTTCCTTGAGTGTGAGTCAGTTGGAGTGGGTCAACCAATAAACTTGAAGCACGGGTCTATTATTCAGCGAGGGTACGCCAGCGGATGTGCCGGAACCGATCAATGGCCGATTCAGGTAGACAAATGGTTGCGGTCCAGAGGACATCATTTCACGCTCCTGCAACTGCAAATCCAGCGACAGAATCAGGGCTCACGCCACCCTTTATGGCCACCCGCCAGCCCAAAGCCAGCGTACACCCATTGGCTCTTTATTGCTCACCTGCAGTCGAATCAGTTTGTTCGAAAATCCATCATAAAAATGTGGGCGGATCTCGTCGCGCCGCGAAACGAATCCCCTGCCATCCAAAGCCCTGAACGAGCTTGCGGCAAGGGACACCGAGAATTCATTAGCAAGAAACGGAGTGAGCGCGGCACCCCGCCTACCTAGAGTGGCTCAACGGCATGACTGATGCCGACCGATTCAATCACTGGACCACTCAGGAGGAACACTTCATGTCTTCACACGTTAGCGTTGAACCCGCCATTCTGTACTTCGGCACGCCTGTAGCGCTGAACAGCTCCGAGAATCCGGACGGCACCTTCAACCTTGCACCGATGTCGTCGGTTTTCTGGCTCGGCTGGCGTTGCATCCTGGGCTTTGAGTCCGTCTCGCAAACACTGCAGAACATCAAGCGAACAGGAGAATGCGTCATCAACCTGCCCTCTCCCGATCAGGTTGATGCGGTCAATCGGCTGGCACTGCTGACCGGCACATCACCGGTGCCCGACGGCAAGAAGCTTCGCGGCTATCGATTCGAAGCGGACAAGTTCGGCGTTGCCGGACTAACCCAACAGGCTTCGGAAACCGTGGCGCCGCCGCGCGTCCAGGAATGTCCGGTGCAAATGGAAGCGACGCTGGTCAAAGTGGATTCGGTCATGGCAGACGATTACGACTACATGCAGCATCCACGGGTAGCGGAGTGCACCGTGGCGGGCATCGAGAGCGTAGAAATGCGAATCCGCCGTGTTCATGTGCACCCTTCGATGCTGGTGCCGGGGACGGATAACCGCATTGATCCCAACAAGTGGCGCCCCCTGATCATGAGCTTCTGCCGCTTCTACGGTCTTTCAGAAGAATTGGTCGATTCACGTCTGGCCACCATTCCCGAATCGCAGTACCGGACGCCGGACATTGATCGGGCGCAAGCCGAAATGGCGGCGCAAACGGCCTGAAGCTGCGTCAGCCTGGAGCCGTCATCATCTGCGCTGTTTCATGAAACGAAAAAGCCCCCGTTCTCATGTCACGACCGAGACATGAGAACGGGGGCGTCGGGGGACGTCAGGTGGAGCCGATTCGAACACTACTCGGCGTTCTGCACCTGAATCTTTCTGGACAACCTAATGTTTTGCTTTTTTTGTCTTTTTCATAAACGCTTGGATCACAGCTACAACTCTAGCTACAACCTCAAGATTGTTTGGACTGTGGGAGAACATTCTTCTAACACGTGTGACCTGCCTGGAGAAAAAGTCCGGCAGGTCAACCACCACACTACGAAGACACGACCAAAATGTCGTGATTTTCCCTAAATATCGATAGCTTGTTTCGGGTTCTACCCCGTTTTCATGGACGGTTTGGAAAGGGCTAAAAACTTCTGATCTTGTTTGGCGACTCGACGTCGCATCCTAGGGTTGTGGAAACGCTCGATGTAGTCAAATACGTCAGCTCTTGCACCATTGAGCGTGCGGTATTTCATGTGGTGAATCCGTTCTCGTTTGAGCATCCCGAAGAAGCCTTCGCGGGCCGCGTTGTCGCCGCAGTGTCCGACCGCGCTCATGGAGCAGATCAGCGTGTTTCGTTTGAGGAATCGCTGGTAATCGCCGCTGATAAATTGACTGCCGCGATCCGAGTGCAAAATCACAGAGCAACCGCCTTGGCGCTGTCCGATGGCCATGTCGACCGCCCGCAGGACCATATATCGGTCCTGGCGATGGTGCATGGACCAGCCGACAACAATCTGGTTGTAGAGGTCGATCACGACACAGACAAATAGCTTGCCTTCCTGCGTCGCGATCTCGGTGATGTCCGTGACCCACTTGGTGTCCGGCTCCGTCGCGGTGAAATCGCGTTCCAAGAGATTAGCCACACCCAGCGGTCGAAGTCCCGGCTTGCCCTTGCCGATCCGCTTCTTGCGCGGCCAGCCTTGAATGCCGTGCGCCGCCATGAGCCGTGCAATGCGATTCAGACTGGCGGTTTCGCCTTCGTGGAGAAGATCTTCCTGCATGCGGCCGGCACCGATCACGCCCCGGCTGTCGTCGTGGATTTCCCGGATGCGCTCAAGCAGACGATCATTGTCCACGGCGGTCGCGCTCGGCGCGCGTACTTCCCAAGCGTAATAGCCGCTGGGTGAAACCTTCAGGCAACGACACATCAGCCGTACCGGGTACTCCTCGCGGCAGTGCCGGATCATCGCGTACCTTTCGATGATGCCTTGGCAAAGTACACCGCCGCGCCTTTCAAAAAATCCCGCTCCTGAGTCACCCGTGCCAGCTCGCGCTTTAGCCGGGTCACTTCCTGATCGCGTGGATTGCCAGAACCTTTGAAAGCGGGAAGCGAGCCGTCTTCGGCTTCCCGCTTGAACTCAATGCTGTACTTCCTTCGCTTCGACATAAACACTCCTTCGGCTCATTTTGAGCCTTCTTGAAAGTGTCCGTAGAAACGGTGTAGAACCCGGGACGCACTTGCGAACAATCACACTAGCCTTCCCAAGCCCTACGCATCAACTCAACCAAATGAGCTCAAACATACTTGTGGCTATTGCTCTGAGTGTGGCTTTCGACCCTTCTCAGACATTCGGGAATCTGAATTCTGTTAGCTCGCAATCCCGAAAGCTGTCGTTAATTGGTAGTGATTCAATCAAGAAACTCGTTAGCTTGCGTAAAGTCTGGCTCTGTCAGATCAATCAAGACATCGCTGTATCGAACTCAGCGCACGGATATCCCTATTTCTGAGGCTTTCGAGCAGATTTGGATTTGGTTGTCTTTACTTTGGTCGTGCTTTCAATCGGCAACCTAGGCCGTAAATCAAGGAAGTGCACGGTTAGCGCGACAGCCCCGCCCAGGGCTTCTACAATCCGTTCCGCCTCTTTGCGCAGCAGGGAGAAAAGTTCGTCTGCCTTGATCCGATGACCTTCGTCCGGATGGTCCCACTGCCGATCTTTCGCAAGGGTGACCATTAACGCACCGCCCCGGCTGTGCTCTGCCGCCATGTACTTTTTCACCAGCTGATTTTCGATGGTGTCGCGCAAATCCTTTGCTGTTCGCCCATCCCCAAGTTTGAGCTCGATCACCACCTCATGATGGCTGGCAACTGAGCGCAATCTAATGTCGGTTTCCTTTTCATCTGCGGTTGCGGCCTCCTGGTCCACTGTGTAGATCGAGTTGGCTGCATGTTTCAGTTCTCTCGCGATTTCTCGACGCATGACCTTCTCGTCTGATATGCCTGCCCAAGCTACTCGGGGTGAAGCATCAGTCAGAAGAAGGTCATCGAGGTCAGAAAGCCTATCCTTCAAAATCGCAAACATGGCTTCGTTCGTGGAAGCAGGCGCTTCTCTTCTTCGATCAAGCGCTACCGCTTGAGTCTCATCAAATGCGGCAGCGTCAATTTCTTGCGCCCAATTCTCTTCTGCCACGGCCAATATGCGATCCTTGAAATGAGCGCACAAAGGATCGGCGGCCATCTCAAGCTTGGCGGCCAACCCGTCCTCGCCCTTCGCGTTGAACAATGCTGTCACAATGTTATTGCGTGCTTGTTCCGCGTCGTCTCGAGTGTCCGGCGAATAGGATCCATCATGGTGCGCATCGTCTTGTAATCGAACGTGGCGATATGCCAGACGAAGCAGCCGCAGCAGTAATTGCGGCGAGACGCGTTCGCCATGCAAACCTATTCCGTCATGGCGGTCCCCGAAGAGGCTGGCCAGCCAGGTCACAGCATCTGATCGTTCAGATGGTTCAACATTTGCGATCTGATCTACTAGCTTTTCGATACCGGCCTGAGGATCAATTCGCATTAAGGTCGACATCCAAGCAAGACGCAGTGCAAACGGCAATTGTTGCTCCAATCTTTGAACTGCCTGTTCTCGAAGGCTCTCTATCTCCGCATCATTGCCATGTTTCAAGATAACCCGTGTGACTTGCCGAACCCTTTCGGCCATTCCGGTCGCGTTATCGCCTCCATCGATCTGGTCACCACCGGCATCCAGCCAAGAGTCCAGCCGTGGGATAAATAGTTTCGCGACTCTCTCAGGTGCATAACCAATTCCTTGAAGCAGGATTGAATGTCCATGCTCACCTGGCGGCCGGTTCAGCTCAGTCGACAATTCACTTCCGAGCATCCTGTCCACAGCGTCTGGATTTGCGTCAACGAGATGTTCGATCCATAGGGGAAGGCCGTTCAGTTCAATCGGGGCGTACCGCACGGCTAGCTCCGCTTCAGCATCGGTGAGTTTAGAGGCCCAATTAGGGTCCTCTGCCTCGGCGTATATCGCGGACAGACCAAGCTGCCAACGCACGAGAAATGTATTGCGCTCACCTTCGGGCCTTTCGCCCGGAAACGTCGGGTGGTCATTGCGCCAAATCTTCATCAGCACCCGACGAAGCCTGTCGGCCGTCTCTTTATTGAATTGCTCTTCAATGAAGCGCCGGTTCCACCCTGATGATCGACTGTCTTCACCATCGTGACTCATGGCGCGCCACAAGTTCCAAGCCGTGTTCCAGCTTTTCTCCGTCGAAAATGCGTTTTCAGGTTGATTGGCAACTTCTCGCCAGAACTGAATCCAGCTAGCCCGGTTCTTGGCCTCTCGCCTCTCTTCTTGCTTCCTTCGTTCAGCCTGCTTCTTTTCCCAACGACGATGTTCTTTTTCGTATTTCGATGGCTTCAGCCAGTCGTCAAGCCTCTGCGCGAGAGAAGGTTCATCCACAATGAGAGGTCTGAGTCCTTCAGCGTGTTCTTTCCGCGTGTCACGATGCGGCGATAGGAGCATGACTGCCTCCAAGAGCATTGAGCGTTCACCTGCATCCCGAGTTGTATCCCCAAGTGCGTCGTTTACCCAAGTCAGATCACGGTCCGGTCGAAGTTGGACGGGGCCATCGTGCATTGTGATCTCTGCGAGCCGTCTCCAAGGGTCTTTGATTTCATGGAGAGACTGAATCACAGCGTCCTCAACCCAGAACAGACGAGCATTGTCCTCTGCATTCAGATTGCTCAAACGCTCTCGAAGCGACTTGATCGGCTCGTCGTCGCCATGGTCCCGGTGATGTAATCGCAATGCAAGTGCACCAGCATGCAGCCATTGCTCATCCTGGCTCATATCTAGGCCGCGTTCACATGTTGCTGCGAGCGCGCCGCTGAGATGTGGCCGATCGCTCGAAATATGTGGCCACTCTTGTCGCCATCTAAGCCCGTCTGAGACCAGCGAGAATAGGCCATCGCGAAGCTCCTCAAGGACAGGGAGATCCAGGGGCGACCCGGAAATTAGGCGCGGCAGTTGCCAGCTAAGGCCGCCTACACTCCGCTTCTCTCGCTTGATCCAACGAAGGGCCCGACAAAGCTGCTCAACTGACATGTGCTTTGGGAAAAGGCGTAGTAATGATTTACGCGACACTTCGTCAGGCCAGAGAACGTCAGCATCTGCTATCCCGACAGCGATATTTGCTAGCCTTTCGTCATCAAGGGCTACTAACGCATCAATGGCTGATAAGCGCTCAACCACAGGTGCTGTGGTGTCCTGAGTGATATCGAATACAACGTCGGCGCAGGCTTCTATGCGGCCTGCCTCGATAAGGTTGATAAGAACCTCTCGCACCTCCGGATTCTCCACGCCGCTACGCCATATTCCGTCGATTTCATCTGCCAACTCTTTCGATGCAAATCGATGGACTTGAATGTGAGGTACTTGAAGGCCTCGCCAGCCGCCTGGGCCGTATCGATCAGCGTAGGCGCGAAGAGCTTGATTTCGCTGCGGTTGGGTCAGCGACTCTGGGTCACCTTCGTTCAAAAGCACCGCAGGCTCATTGTCCCGCAAGAGTTCAAATATTCCGTCTTCTTTCAACGCTAACCAAGCCGCCACTGGGCGCTTGGATGGGCGCACAATCGTCTTGCCTTTAGTTTCCGCAAAGAGAAGCCGTTTGAGGGCGCGGAATGGCATGCCTTGACTTCGAAGAGCGATTAGTCGCTCCGCAGCAAGATACTCCGCAACCGAGCGGTGATGGAAGCGCACCCTGCCGTATGAAGCGAAGCCAAATAAAGCACGCTCTAACAGTGCTTTTCGTTCGTTTGGTTGCCAATCGGAGAGGGTCACTGCGGGATCGAGAGCCGCCTCACCGTCAACAGCATCGGAAGCTGCACTATGACGAATTGTCAGACGACGTGTCATTTGAACAGCAAGCGCGAGCCGACTCGCTCCTTCTATCGCCTTGTCGACGGACAATTCCGCCGGCTCAGCTCTATCATCTCGAGGAAGCAGCTTCACCCTAACATTTGTGGCAACCTGATCCCGGTGCGTTCGGATGCGCTTGTGCTCACGCCAGTCCGCGCATAGTTCAATGAGGTCCTGAGGCCTGCGCGCAAACTCAAGGGCATTGCGACGTCGTAGATCTTCAAGTAAACGTTCGGGATCGCCCACCTTGTGGTGCCGACAAAAATCGACGATCTGTTCGTCCGACAGAGGCATTAGGGCTACAGTCCGCCAATCGGGCGGTTGGTCCTTGCCGCTGTTACCGTTTTGCTGCTGAGGCTCTCGCATTGCGATCTTCGCAAATGCCTCTTCATCAGATTCTGATGACGACGTTTGAGGAACAGGCAGTAGACTTCGAACAAGCTTTTCGTCGAAGGGTATTGGTCGTGTCGTGATGACGATCCGCGCCCGGTGAAGCTGATTTCCGATGCACTTCCCTAGTCTTTTGAGCGCACGCTCAAAAGACCCCAAAGTCAATTTCAGCTCGTCAATCGAGTCCAGAAAAAATGTCGCCACCTCCGACTGTGAGACAAGCCAAGCGTCCAGTCGGGTTTCTTCATTGGTATCTAGAAGGTCGCGAAGTTCTTCAGTCGCTAGCCCGGACAATTCAACAAAGAAAGCTGGTTCTCCCGCTGACCACAGCTGTTCTGCCTGAGTGCGACATTCAAATGTTTTTCCTGCTCCGGCTTCAGAAATGATCAAAATACGTTTTGATCGCAGAAGATCCTTCCACGTTGAGCCGCGCGCCCAACCGAGACTTACTAAGAACGACTGCTGATCTGATTCGCTGACCTTCTCGTCAGGAATGTTTTTGAAGGTGCGCTCGATCATGATCGTAGCTCTTGTGCTCAAAGTGGATTACTGGACGATCCTTGCTCATTCGATGTTTTTCACGCGAATGGCCGTTTTCATTTTCATTGAGATTTCTGAACAGCACCACCCCGCTGGCAGCAATTTCCGCTCTGCCTTATGCCAGGAAAGGTGAGCGACAATCGATTGAATGGTCACTGCCGTTCCCTGCCTGAAGGTCAGCTTATGCTTACTATCTCGATTTCGATCGGACTGCCGGGGAGGTCAGCTACTGGCCGATAGTTAGCACCGACAGCCCTCGGTACAAAAATCATCCCACGCCAAAAGACTCAGTAAGCAGGTATCAATTCAACCTGCTGAAACATGAAACCAAAAGCAATTCTCACGATCCGTGAAGTTCAACGGCGTACGGGGCTTTCCCGCCCAACAATCTATCGCTACATGTCAGAGAACCGTTTCCCTAAGTCGGTTCGCCGCGGCGCTGCAAACCGTGGCTGGCTCGAACATGAGGTCGATGGATACGTTGATAACTGCATCACATCCTCTCGCCCCGGACCTCCCAAGGATTCAGCGAGCACCGAGTTCGACTAAGCGCCGAGCCCAGAGGTCAAGGGCCTCTTTACGCTGATCAAAATAGTCGTGCTGGTCGTAAACCCCGCGAACTCCACCAAGGGCGTGATTCAGCGCTCGCTCGGCAACATCAGGCAGGACTCCCAGATCGGCCAGATGAGTACGAGCTGTTCTTCTTAAATCGTGAACCGTGAAATGGCTCAGGTCCAAATCGAGACTATTCTTTAGTGCCGCGTTCAACGTGTCCGGTGAGATATGTGGAAATCGGCGCTTGCGTGAAACGCGACGAGCAGGAAACAAATAGTCACTGCCGGCGGCGAAGACCTTTAGCTCCTCTAACCAAAGCACCAAAGGCGCAGCCAGCGGAATGGCCTGACCCGTTTTCTTAATCTGGCCTCCCGTTTGGGATTCTTTCGCGGGCATGTTCCACACGCCACCATTCAAGTCAAACTCATCCCAACGAGCCGCCAGCAACTCCATCTTCCTCGTACAAAGCGCTAAAAGTAGCTGGAGTGAAATGACGTTGACCCTCCCAAAGCGTTCTGATTTGTGAACAGTTTTGAAGAGCTCCTGGAGCTCTTCTGCGGTTAGATATCGTGTTCGCGCCGATGGTTTTCCACCCGCGTCTGACAAATCAAAATTTGCCGCCGGGTTGCTAGCCATCCACTCGCGTTTGCCAGCGAACTTGAACATCTTCTTGAGATCGCGAAGACAGTTACTCGCAGTCGCCGGGTACTCAGTGCGCACCTTCCTCAGAAGACGGTCAATATCGGATGCCCGCACCTCATCAAGGTAAACACTGCCAATTGTGGGGATGATGTGATTGTCCAGCCTCCGCCGTACAACCTGTGGGTTGTTGATACGTTTTTCCACCTGGTGAACATACCAATCATTGGCAAGGCCTTCGATCGTCGGCGTTGCCAAGGCCTCTAGACGGGCGCGACGTTTTTCAACCGCCACATCCTTCCCGTCAACTACATCGGCCTTTGCGTGTCTTGCTGCTTGCCTCGCATCCGCAAGAGATCTTTCAGGGTAGTGGCCAATATTCATCCATCGTGCACGCCCATTAAGGCTGTAGCGGAAGACCCACTGACTAACCCCACCCTCACGCGCATGAAAATAAAGCCCGCCCCCACAACTCTGAGCGCTGGCTGGTGGGTTCCTGTGCCGCGCCCTGACCTGCACATCAGTGATTCTTTTGTTTTTTGCTGTCTATGACTTGTGCCTCATCTTGTAGCCAACCTACGCGCACCGCTGAGACGTGCGCCGTGGCTACAAGTTTGGCTACAACTCCGGCTACAAATAAACCCCTAATTTGCCACAAGACACCGTGAGACAAACTGAAACAGTTGTGCATTTATCTTATTGTTTTTCTGCGTCTTTTTAAGATCGCGCGGAACCCAATGAGAAACTACTCGGCGTTCTGCACCTGCTCTCTCATCTGTTCGATAGCCACTTTCATCTCCACCGAAAGCCGGGTCAGTTCTGCGTCCTGAGATTTTGAAGACAAGGTGTTTGCCTCACGGTTGAGTTCCTGCATCAGGAAATCCAGCCTGCGGCCTACTGCTTCCTTGCGCGCCAGCGCGTCGCGCACTTCAACGAGATGGGACAGCAAGCGAGACATTTCTTCTTCAACGTCGAGCTTCTGCAGCGCGATCACCATTTCCTGCTCCAGACGCCCGGGGTCGAGTTCAACACCCAGTTCAGCCGCACGATCTCGCAGACGATCAAGGCTGGCGCCGCGTATGGCACTGGCATAGCGCGTCCTGACCTGCGCCACCATGTCTTCAATCGCATCGCAACGCACCAGCAGAAACGCCTGCAGTCGAGCGCCCTCACTAGCACGCGCCTCATTGAACTGGACCAGCGCCTGCTCAAAAAGCGCTTGGGCAGCTTCCAGTACCGGCGTCATGTCAGCGGCCTCCTCACGCAGCACACCCGGAAAGGCGAGCAGCCTGAGCGGGTCGATGCTGCCGGCCTGAGCTGCACCCCAGCAGTCTGTCGCCAACGATGCCGCATCCCTGAGTGCAGCCACGCGTTCCAGATCAGGTGACAGCTTTGCCGAAGCATTGCCGTCGCGGGTGAATTTGAGACCCGCTTCAACTTTCCCCCGGGCGATACGCTTGGCCGCCAGCTGGCGAAGGCGCGCTTCCATCGCGCGAAAATCTTCTGGCGCGCGAATGCTCAGATCGAAGTAGCGGTGATTGACCGAACGCAATTCCCAGCTCAGTCGTCCCCAGGTTTCCTGCAATTCAACGCGGGCATAGCCCGTCATGCTGTGCATCATTGTGATTTTTCCCTGCTACCGCGCAAACAAATTGGGCGGCACGAGGCCGCCCATATGAAACAAATTATCGCAGCTCACATCTTTCTGATCATGTAACTGCTTTTGCCAACACCGTTCAGGTGGCGGCTGGTGCGGCTGGTGCTGCTGCCGTCTTCTTGGCGCGTGTAGCCACTTTACGCGCCGCTGACTTGGCCTTGGATACCAGGCTCTTGACCCGCGATTTGGTTGCCGTTGTGGCCTGGCTTGCACTGCTCTTGGCAGACTTGCTGGCTTTTTTGGCCGCCTTCTTCGCACTGCCGGCAGCCTTGCTGACTTTCTTGGCCGCCGTTTTACGGGTTGTCTTCACCGTCTTCTTGGCAGCCTTGCTGACCTTGGCTACTTTCTTCTTGGCCGTTGCGCTTTTCTTGGCGACGGTTTTCTTTGCAGCCTTGCTCACTTTCTTGACGCTCTTGGAAGCTTTCTTGACCGCTTTTTTCGCAGCTTTTTTCGCGGCACTTCCCTTACTTGCTTTGGACTTTGTTGCCATTTCCCTATTCTCCAATGATGTAAAAGGCACCCCAACATTTTTCGTCGAAGAAAATAGCGTCTTCGGCTGAACCGGACTTTAGGCACTTGCGTATAAAAGTCAATCATTTATCAGCGTGTTTGTTCGCCCTCATGGTGATGCCCGCATGCGCCGACACAAACCCTCCTGCAGGCTTGTCATCAGCACCTCCCTGCGAACGGCAATGGACACTCATAAATGAACACGCCCATAACCCTGCATTTTTCACGCAGGGTCTGCTTATGCATGACGGCTTCCTGTACGAAAGCAGCGGGCAATATGGGCAATCCGCCATCATCAAACTGGCATTTCCGAGCGGCGAAGTGGTGAGCGGACATCGCTTGCCGGATCATTATTTCGCGGAAGGTCTTGCGCACATCGACGAGCGATTTGTTCAGCTCACCTGGAAGGCCGAGACAGCGCTGGTCTACGACGCGAATCTCAATCCGATGCACACCCTGCGCTACAAGGGCGAGGGCTGGGGCCTGACCCGGTTCGTGTCAGGCGATGGTCCCGCAAAGTTGATGCTCAGTGACGGCAGCGATCAGTTGCGAATCGTTGATCCGGACACGCTTGAGACGATTCGCAGTATCACTGTGAAGTTGGCGGGAGAGCCGGTGCCCCTGCTCAACGAACTCGAACAAGTGGGAAGCCAGGTTCTGGCCAACATCTGGCATTCGGATCGCGTTGTCGTCATTGAACCCACATCGGGCGAGGTCACCGGCTGGTTCGATTTTTCCGCGCTTCGCCAACGACTGAGCTGGCCTGCAGGACAGATGCCGCGAGAGACTGATCTCAACGGTCTGGCCCTGCACGGCGACCATCTTCTGGTCACTGGCAAATACTGGCCAAAGTTGTTCGAGGTAGAAATGGGATCGTGCAAGATCGCAGAAAGGCATTCGTAATATTCATTACCACTTATGAAGTAAGCCGTATCTGCACCCTCGAACATAGGCTACTATCGAGCGCAAATTATCGAATAGAGGATCAGTAATGCTTCTTTCCCATGAACATCAGGAACTCTACAAAACCACCCGCCGTTTTGTGGAGTCCGAGCTCAACCCGAACGTGCCTGAATGGGAAAAGCAGGGCATCTGGCCGGCGAGGGAGGTTCTCAAGAAGATGGCCGGTCTCGGGCTGCTGGGCATCAACAAGCCTGAGCACTGCGGCGGCATGGGTTTGGATTACAGCTACCAGATGATGATGGCGCAGGCGCTGGGCAACTGTACTGCCGGAGGCTTGCCGATGGGCATTGGCGTTGTCACAGACATGGCGACCCCGGCGCTGGCGCGCTTCGGCAGCCCCGATTTGCAATTGGAGTACCTGGCCCCGGTCATCGCCGGCGACCTGTGCTGCTCTATCGCAGTCTCCGAAGCGGGCGCGGGTTCGGATGTGGCCAGCATCAAGACCCATGCGCGCAAGGAAGGCGGCGACTACGTGATCAATGGTTCCAAGATGTGGATCACCAACGGCACCCAGGCAGACTGGGCCTGCATGCTGGTCAACACCTCCGAGGGCAAGGCGCATCAGAACAAGAGCCTCATCATTGTTCCGCTGGATGCCAAAGGCATTGATCGCAACACCCGGCTCGACAAGCTCGGCATGCGCTCATCGGATACCGCGATGATCTTCCTGGATAACGTGCGCGTTCCGCAGCGCAATCTGGTGGGCGAAGAAGGTGCGGGCTTCGTCTATCAAATGCTGCAATTTCAGGAAGAGCGTCTGTTTGCCGCCGCCAACGGCATCGACGGCCTGCTCAACATCATCAACGAGACCATTGAGTACGCGCGACAGCGACAGGCTTTTGGACAGAGCATTCTCGATAACCAGTCCGTGCATTTTCGACTGGCAGAACTGTGCACCGAAGTGGAATGCGTCAAGGCGCTGACCTATCAAGCAACCGAAGAACATGTCGCCGGGCGTGACGCGACCCTGCTGGCCTCCATGGCCAAACTCAAGATCGGACGCGTGGCACGCGAAGTCACGGATGCCTGCCTGCAGTACTGGGGTGGCCAGGGCTATATGTGGGAGACGAACGTGGCCCGCGCCTATCGAGACACTCGCCTGGTGTCGATTGGCGGCGGCGCGGATGAGATCATGCTGGGCATTATCTGCAAGCTGATGGGGACCCTGCCAAGCAAGGCGCAACACGCGCGCAGCAAAAACAACAGCGCTTAAGGTTGCCCCGTGAGGCCTGCACAGATCTCAGCTGACACACGCCGCGGGCCAATTTTGCCTGCCTGAGAGCGTCTGGCCAGGCCATGAAGGCGTAGTCTTGATTGAACTGATCCACCGGATACACGCCATGAACCTGCGCCCATACCTTCGTTCATCGCTTGCTTTTGCAGCCGCGACATCGCTCATTGCGCTGTCGGGGTGCAATAACTCCGCCAACTCGCCCGGCGGCAACTTCAGCGCCCCTGGCGGTCCTGCGGCGCCTCGTTGCGCCGCGCCATTGCCGGTACAGGCCATGGACTACACGGTGACGGTCAATGTGCCTTCTGATCTGGACGCCACCGCGAGCCCCGCACCGACCCCCACCACCGACATCCACTTCAGCATCCTTTTGCCCGAGCGCTGCCCCGGCGACAGCTTTCCTCTGGTCCTGCACAGTCACGGCTACAGCGGATCACGCGAATCAGCCGTGGGGCCTGATGGCAGCTACGACACCAGCGAAGCTCATTTTCCGTCCATCAACACCCTGATCCGCGCACTGCCCTATCACGACTACGTTGTCATCAGCTATGACGAACGCGGGCATGGCGCGTCCCGGCCCGCTCAGGCCCAGCACAATGCGCGCGCCATTGATCCGGCAGCGGAAACACAGGACGCCATTGCCCTGCTCGATTGGGCGTTTGACTATCCGGCGCTGAGCTTCGTGCAGACCGAGCCGGACACCGGCATCAGCAAGGACATTCGTGTTGGCACCATCGGCTACAGCTATGGCGGTGGTTTTGAAATGCCTCTGGCCCTGCTTGATGAGCGTGTCGACACCATCGTACCCAACGGCACCTGGAACAATCTGTTGTACAGCCTGCTTCCCGGCGATGCGGTCAAACTGGGCTTCGACAGCCTGCTCTGCACACTGGCGCTGCAGGGCAACGTCAACAACACACCACTGCTGGCCAATCTGTGCAATCTGATTGGACCTACCGGGGTCAGTGCAGTGAGCCTGCGCACGCGCGCAGATCTTGTGAGCGCCGCGACCCTGCCCACGGCCCTTCCGCGACCGGCTGCAGACGGCGATGAACTGCTCAACCTGTTCTACACCCACGGCACGCGATACTTTGAAAAACCTTCGCGTGACGGCAAACCCATTCCGCCGCGCGACACTCCGCCGGTTGTGCTCCCCGCAATGCCAAGAGCCGTGCCTGCACTTTTCATACAGGGAAATCGCGACACGCTGTTCAATCTGACCGACGCCTATTTCAACTATCGCTATTTCAAATCAGCCGGCGCAGATGTTCGCCTGCTCAGTACCGAGGGCGGCCATATGAATCCACTGGCCCTGCAGAGCGAAGGCACGGCCAACTGCGGCGCCGTCGCCGGACTCGATTCGATCCTGGCGTGGTTCGATCAAAAACTGAAAGGGCTGAACTCCAGCGACTACCAGTCCATTCCGCAGGTCTGCATTTCCGTCACGGATACGCCCGCGCCCAACAGTGCGCCGGACAATGCCTCGCTCACAGGTCTGCTTCTCGACGATATTCCGGTGGGATCGCTCAGCGGCACCGGCGCGGTTCCCGCCACTGTCGCCAGCCTCAGTGCGAGCGTGCCCATCGCCAGCGCCAACGTTCCGGTGTTCGCACCCATTACTAGCATCACTGCAGCGCAGGCGGGCGCAGTGCTGGCCGGCATCCCGCGCGCCAGCCGTATCAGTATCAGCGCCGGCGCGGGCTCGTTGGTAACGCCGGTAGCTTACGTGGGCGTAGGCATTCGGCGCGGCAGCACGACCATCCTGGTGGATGACGAAGTCACTCCGTTTGCGGCCTTGCCACCCGACATCGGGAGCAGCGATTGCCCTACGCCACCACTGACCGATCATTGCCACAACCGAAGCACAGGCAACAGCGAGATCCTGCTTCCCGGCGTGGGCGAACAATTGCAGGTCGGCGATCAGGTGGGGCTGCTGTTCTACGAAAATCACGTGCAGTACCTGCCGGTCAACACCGTCGGCGTGGTCGGCCTGCCCAATCCATATACCGTGACTGTCAGTAACCCGGAACTTCCCATCGTTTTGCCCTGCCCGAATGCAGCAGGCTGCTATGCGGGAAGCCAACTTTCCATTCCCTGAGCGGTGCACAAGACGCGTCCTTCGATTACAAGGGCTTGTTGTGCGGGGTGAGGCTGGTTAGTGTCGGGCCCCTCTCAATCTGATCAGGGTCATTCATGAGTCTCGAAAAACGCGGCGAACACCTCTGCTACGGCGGCAAGATTGGCCTCTATACGCACGCCTCCCGCGAAACCGCCTGCGACATGCGCTTTGCCGTTTTCACCCCGGCGCAAGCGGAGCATGCACCGGTGCCGGCGCTGTACTACCTGGCAGGCCTGACCTGCAACGAAGAGACTTTCCTGATCAAGGCCGGCGCCATTGCACATGCCGCAGAACATGGCCTGATGCTGGTGGCCTGCGATACCAGTCCTCGCGGCCTCGATATTCCGGGCGATTCCGATGCCTGGGATTTTGGCGTCGGTGCCGGCTTTTATCTGGACGCGACCGCAGCGCCCTGGTCCGCGCATTACCGGATGGGGAGTTACGTCAATCAGGAACTGCCAGATCTGATCGAACAGCATTTCCCGGCGGACCGGAACGCGCGCGGCATCTTCGGACACTCCATGGGCGGTCACGGTGCTCTGGTGACGGCCTTGCGCAATCCGCAACGCTGGAACTCGGTCTCTGCATTCGCTCCGATCAGCAATCCAGCCGCCGTGCCCTGGGGCGAAAAGGCCTTTGGCAACTACCTGGGCGCGGACCGATCAAGCTGGACCAACTGGGACGCCAGCGAACTCATGAAAAAAGCGGCGCACCCGACAGAGATTCTGGTTGATCAGGGTCTGTCTGATCAGTTCCTGAAAGAACAACTGCATCCGCAGGCTCTGCGTTCAGCCGCAGAAACCTCAGGTCAGAAACTCAACTTGCGCGAGCACGCCGGCTACGATCACAGCTACTGGTTCATCCAGAGTTTCATTGCCGATCACATGGCACATCACGCACTGAATCTGCGACGGCCCTGAGCTTTGAGTGGGTCGCGAATCCATTCAAAGCTCATAACAACGCAGCCGCAGCGCTAACCCGAAAACCAGCGCCCGATCAGTAATTCCAGTCGATCTGGAAGCCGCCGATCACGCTGGTGTCGGGACCCGGCTCGTAGTAGCGACCGTTACGTTCGTTGACGATCACCGAGCCGACATGATCTTCGTCTAGCACGTTCTCCACCCGCAGGAAGGTGCTCAAACGACCCCAGCGCTGCTTCAGTGCATAACCCGCGTTCAGGCCCATGATGCCGTAGGCCGGAGCGAATTCACTGTTGTCGTCGTTGACCGCAACAGCGTCCACATACTGGCCATCAATGCCCGCGTGCCAACCGGTCTCGCCGCCCCAGTTGAGCGCGCCGTAGAAGGATGACTCCGGCACACCGGGCAACTGATTGCCATCGGGCAATTCGGCTTCAATAACGGTCCAGGACATCAGCAACTGCACATTCTTCATCAGTCGCGCATCCAGGCTCAGCTCCGCGCCCTGACGCAGGGTGTCGCCGCCGTTGACGAAGGTGGTACGTCCGCCACTGCTGGTGGCAACAATCAGCTCATCTCGCGTGCGGATATGAAACAGGGCTGCATTGATCCGCGTTGAGGGATTCAGCCGCCACTTTGCGCCCACCTCGGTATTGCTGCTGCGCGCCGCCTGCAGTTCAAAGTTGAGGCCGGGACCACCATCCGGGCGATAGGCAGCTTCGGCAAACGTCGGCGTCTCGAAACCGCGCCCGAACGCGCTGTACAGATGCAGGCCCGGGGAGGCCTTGAACATAAGACCAAAGCTCGGCGTGGTCTGTGAGAAATCGGTACGGCCACTGTCGTCGCCATTGGCACCGACGATGTACTTGTCCTGCGAATCAAATTCCACCTTGCTATGCCGCAATCCGAGCATGGCGGACCAGCGATCGGACAAATCGAGCGAGGCCTGGATGTACTGATCGAAGTTGTCGATGTCGTTGACTTCGTTTCGACGCAGCCTGCCACGGTCACCAACGATCTGTACGCCCTGATCCAGCACAAAGCCTTCGAAGCCCAGCCTTTCCTGCGAAAGCATGTCGTAGCTCATACCCACCACCAGCAACAGTGGGCGCCCGTCAATCAGGCCCTCCCAATTCCATTGCATGTCGGTGCCCGCATACTCATTGTCGAGGTCGATCACCGCACCGGAATGCGTCTCGCTTCCGGTCTGCACGAATGTCGGAATGGCCAGGAACTGCTGAACCTGACGACGACCGCCATAACCCACCAGGCGCAGGCCGCTCTGATCACTCAGTGCGTGTTCGTAAATGGCGCCGCCCTGAATCTGCTCGATGCTTTTTCGGGTTCGAAAGTCATCGGCGCGAGAATCCGCCTGACTGGGATCTTGCTCGAACTGCTGTCGCGTCATGCCCAGAGGATCCTGCGTCTCCGGCGAATCAAAGTAGTTGGCCACCAGCGACAGCTTGCCGTTGCTGCCGACTCGCAGATTCACTTTGCCGTTGAAAGATTCACGCTCGGCTTCGCTGTGGTCACGAAAGCCATCGGTCTCGAAATGTGAATAGCCAATGTTGTAGTCGGCATTGCCGGATTCGCCCAATTGTCCGCTGGCACCGATATTGGTTCTCCAGGCACCAAAGCTGCCAAAGGCGGAGCCCAGGCTCAGGCTGGATTGCTCGCCGCCATCAGCAGTAAACAGCTGAATGACCCCACCGGATGCATTGCCGTACAAACTGGAAAACGGACCGCGCAGGACTTCGACCCTGTCCGCCGTGGCCAGGTTGAAGTGCGAAACCTGACCCTGCCCATCGGGTTGCGTCGCGGGAATGCCGTCCACGTAGAGGCGAATACCGCGAATACCAAAACTCGCGCGGGCACCGAAACCGCGAATGGATATCTGCGTGTCCTGCGCATAATTCTGCCGGTCACGCGCATGCATACCAGCCACCGCCGTCAGGCCTTCAGACAGGTTGACTCCAAGATTGCGGCCGTACAGATCATCACCACTGATCACGTCGATCGAGGCCGGCACATCAAATTCGGGCTGCTCCACGCGCGTTGCCGTCACGGTCACCGTGTCTACAACTGCAACTTCAATCAGCGCTTCATCGGATTGCGCTGTCGCCGCCCAACTCGTGCCCGTCGCCAGCGCCGTGCCCGCAAGAGCCAGCCCCATCATGGAATGTGAACGCTTGTTGATAATCATCTCTCCACTACTTTTTCTAGGTATGCGCATGCAATGTCATGCGAAATGTCGGTCTACTGTGCCACTGTTGTCGCAGGCCTACCATTGTGACAAATCCTCATCACAGCGATGCCCTGCAACCGCTGCACCAGTAAACTGGGCGACCTTATCCGCTTCAGGTCCTGATTCCAGTCCCGCATGAGAACGCTAAACAACGACCGATTCCTGCGCGCCCTGCGTCGCCAGAGTGTTGACCGCACGCCCGTCTGGATGATGAGACAGGCCGGACGCTACCTCCCCGAGTACCGCGCCAGTCGCGCCAAGGCCGGCGACTTCATGTCGCTGTGCCGCAATGCCGAGTTGTGCTGCGAAGTCACCATGCAGCCGCTGGATCGCTACGACCTGGATGCCGCCATCCTGTTTTCCGACATCCTGACTATTCCCGACGCGATGGGACTGGGCCTGAAGTTTGTTGAGGGCGAAGGTCCACAGTTTGACCGTCCCCTGAGCACAATCGAGCAGATCGACGCCCTGCACGTGCCCGACCCGGAAAGCGATCTGGGTTACGTGATGAACGCCGTGCGCACCATTCGCGGTGCGCTGGGCGAGCGCCTGCCCCTGATCGGATTTGCCGGCAGCCCCTGGACACTGGCCACCTATATGGTTGAAGGCCGCGGTGGTCACGCATTTGCCACCGTCAAGAGATTGATGATCGAAGAGCCAGAAGCGTTTGATCGTCTGCTGGCGAAACTGTCGGAATCGGTCTCGCAATACCTCGCCGCACAGGTCGCAGCTGGCGCCGATGCGTTGATGGTGTTCGACACCTGGGGTGGCGTGCTGGCTCCGGCTGACTACGCACGCTTCTCGCTGGCTCCCATGGCCAGCATCGTGCAGTCATTGAAAAAGACCGCCCCGGATATTCCGGTGATCCTGTTCACCAAGAACGGCGGCCAGCATCTGGAGCGCATGGCGGACACCGGCTGCACCGCTCTGGGCCTGGATTGGACCACATCGCTGGCAGACGCCCGGGCCCGCGTGGGTGATCGCGTGGCACTGCAGGGCAACTTTGATCCGGTCACCCTGTTCGCCAAACCTGAACGGATTCGCGAAGAAGCTGCGCGGGTACTGGCCGATTTCGGGCACGGCCCCGGCCATGTATTCAATCTCGGGCACGGCATTGTGCCCGGCGTGCCACCGGAAAACGCAGCCGCCATGATCGAGGCAGTACGCGAGCTCTCGCCTCGCTATCATTCCCCCTAGATCTGCAAGAAAGGGCGCGGCAATGATCTCGGCACTGTTACCCGCATGGTTGGTCGGCGTGACCACCTTTCTGGTCATGCTCATCGCGCTGCTGTTCTGGGGGCTGCTGCTGTTTGTCCCGGTGATGCTGCTCAAACTATTCATTCCGATCCCGGTGGTTCGGGACTTCCTGTCAAAAGTTCTGGCCGTCATTGCCACACAATGGGTGGCGTCCAACCAACTGGTGTTTCGCCTGCTCCACGCTCCGCAATGGCGAATCGACGACAACGCCCATCTCGATCCCACCCAGAGCTACCTTCTGATCAGTAACCATCAATCCTGGGCGGACATCCTGATTCTGTTTGACCTGTTTCATGGCCGCACGCCCTTTCTGCGCTTCTTCCTGAAAAAGCAATTGATCTGGGTGCCGCTGGTGGGCGTGATCTGCTGGGCACTGGACATGCCTTTCCTGCAACGCAGCAGCAAGAGCGGCGTTGCCACGCCACGCGTTCGCGAGCGCGACCTTGCGGCCACACGGGGCTTCTGCGAGAAATTTCGCGGAAAGCCCATTACAGTCGTGAACTTCGTTGAAGGGACCCGCCATACGCAGGCCAAGCGCCTAGCGCAAAACAGCGAACTGCACCATCTGCTGCGGCCAAAGTCGGCTGGAATCAGTTTCACACTCAACGCAATGGGCGATCAGTTCGCCGGCATCATCGATGTCACGCTGGCCTATCAGGAAACCAACGGTCCATTACTGTGGAGCTGGCTCTGCGGCCGGCAAAGTCATATGTCGATTCACGTGGACACGCTGCCGATCCCACCTGAAATGCTCAGTGGCGATTACGATCATGATCCGAAATTTCGCGAGCACTTTCAGAACTGGCTGAAGGCAATCTGGTCGCGCAAGGATGCGCGCCTCGAGCGTATGCACAGCGGCACTGCACCGTCGCAACCGCGCGTACACACCACATAAGTATTTGGGACAGGGGCTGGGGATGCTGGGATTTTCGCGTTACCAATGGACCGTATTGTTTGCGGCATGGCTGGGTTGGGGCTTCGATATTTTCGATGGCCTGCTGTTCAACTATGTGGCACCCAATTGCGTTCCGACCTTGCTGGGCCTGGAAATTGGTTCTGATGAAGCGCGACAGGCCACCATCTACTGGACCGGGCTGCTGACCGCTCTGCTGCTGCTGGGTTGGGCTGTCGGTGGTGTCGTTTTTGGCTGGGTCTGTGATCGCATCGGCCGGCGACGCACGCTGCTGCTCACAATGGTGATGTACTCCCTGGGCACCTTCAGTTGTGCGTTCGCAACCAGCATGGAAATGCTGATGGTGTTTCGCCTGATCACCGCGCTGGGCATTGGCGGCGAATGGGCCGCCGGAGCCGCAATGGTGGCGGAGGTCATGCCCGAAGATAAGCGCGTGGAAGGCGGCGCCCTGCTCTACACCTCTGCGCCGCTCGGTCTGTTTCTGGCGTCCTACGTCAACTTCCAGGTCGCTGGTGTGTGGTTCCCGGAAGACCCGGCGAATTCATGGCGCTACGTGTTTCTGTTTGGCCTGATCCCCGCTTTCGTTGCCTTCCTGGTGCGCATGTTCATCAAGGAGCCCGAGCGCTGGGAGAAAGCGGTCAACAAGGCACCGCCACCGAAGCTATCGGAATTGTTTTCACCGCAGTTCCGGGCCATGACGTTTTCCGGCCTGGCGATGGCCATCATCTGCCTGCTCACCTGGTGGAGTAACAATGCCTTCATCGCCTTGATCTCAACCGGCCTGGCACAGACGCAGGCCCTGGCCGAAGGTCTGGACAAGGTTGCGACCCAGCGACTAGTCGAAAGCTGGAAAACCACGGCAACCAATTACTTCAACCTGGGCGGATTGATCGGCACCCTGCTGACCATCCCGGTGGCAAAAATGCTCGGTCGCAGACCGATGTTTGCGATCTACTTCCTGGGGTCTGCACTGGCGATCTTCGCCACCTACGGATTCGATCTGTCGCCTAACCTGCGGCTACTGATGTACTTCGTGGTCGGGGTCACGGTGTTTGGAGTGTTCGGCAGCTTCACCTACTACCTGCCAGAGCTGTTCCCCACGCGTTTGCGCGGAACCGGCAGCGGCTTCTGTTACAACTTTGGCCGCATCTTTGCGGCGGGCGGCCCCTTCCTGGTGGGCTACGTAGCCAGCCAGGGCATCAATGCCTTTGAAACCGCAGAGACCATCCTGATCTATGTAGGGCTGGTACCGCTGGCCGGTCTGCTGCTGATGCCCTGGGTGGTGGAGACGCGCGGCAAGCCGCTGGCAGACTGATCAGGGCTTCGGTCTACCAGACACCATTGGTCAGGCGCACCACGTAAAAGCCACTGAAGCCGTCGGTGTACCAGATTTCCTTGCGCTGCGAATTGAAGCTGGGGCTGGACATGGCCCAGTTACTCGCTGGCGCCGGGACGGTAATGATGCGCGGCAAGACCGGCGCGTTGTAGTAGGCGATTTCACGCGGATTGAACGGGTCGCGGATATCAAACACGCGTAGGCCGGACAGGATCATGCTGCAGGCCACGATGTCCGGATTCACACGCGTCGGAATATTGCAGTAATGCCCCGCGTACCCTCCGATAGGATTATTGGCACCGGGATCTGCAGCAATGGCAGCCCGATTTTCCGGCTCGTGCACCTCCAACCGCAGGTTGGAAATGACGACCGGATTGGTTTCATCGCTGATATCGATGATGCGTCCCGCACCCACGGTTTCGCCATGCACGCCGACAATGCCGCCTGAGCCATCAGCGGAATACTCGTCAATTTCCATCAGGTAGGGTTTGCCGTCCCGCGTAAAGGGAATGGCGTTCTGCGGGATGGTCTTGTTGGGCCAGCTGACCTTTCCAATCTCGCGCACGGTGGGATTGGGTTTGCGTGACTGGATCTCGGACACATCCAGGATCAGCACACCGTTGTCATTGCCAGAAGCCAGATAGGCACGGTTGCCATCGTTGCTGATGGACAGGCCATGCGAGGTGTAGTTGCCGGTCCATAGGGGCAACGGCAGCAGCGGTGTGGTGATGTCCACCGCAGTCAGAGTGGGCGTGCCGGGTGACGCGGAATAAAACGTTTTTCCGTCCGGCGCGAGGCCACTCTCGTGACCCAGAAACCCAACCGGGGCCGAAGACATCAGTTGCGGGTAACGGCAGTCCGAGGACAGATCGTAGACATCCACCACACCTGGATAGAACGCAGGATTGCCCAGTACGGCGGCCAAGACCCCGGCTTGCTGCGACACCACCAGTGACTCATGCGGTGACAGCATGGCCGGGGTGATCAGACGCGAGGTCAGCACTGGATTGGCCGGATCGCTCATGTCCAGCACATTCACGCCAGCATTGGCATCCAGGATATTGGTTGGAAACAGCAGGGTGCTGTCGTAGTAGGCGCACTCGCGCCCCGCGCTGTCCACGTAGCGCTCGACCTTGAACCCACCAACCGTGCCAATGGTGTTGGGAACAATGTACTTGCCGACCAACTCGGTATTGCACTTGAAGCCGAGGGCGGCGCGACCGCTATCGTGATCGGCTTGGCTGACCCGTCCCTGCATGCCGCTTTCCGGCAAGGCACCGGGCCCGCAGATCGCCCGCGGCGTTGCGCCGGAAGCCGGCCCATTGTTCTGGAAATCTCCAATGCCACTTGCATTGGAGCTTCGACTGCCGTCGCAGGCCACCATGAACAGACTTGCCGCGCTCAAGACAAGGAGCCACTGCCTGGCTTTATGGGTCCGGCTTTTCATCGCGCTGCTCCTCAAATTCATTTTCTAGTCTTGCTTCGCAGCGTCTCGCGCCGCAGAAGTCTCCGCAAACACCTGCTGCATCATTTGCATGCGTCCCATCTCTGCCAGCTGATCGGCTGCCATCTGACGGGCAAGCTTGCGTACCGCGTCCAGCCCCGATGCTCTGGCAGCAAACTGCGCCATTGGGAGGCCGCCCCGGTGATGCGTCAGCATCAACTCCAGAAACAGCTGATCGCGTGCCGGGCCCGAAAGATGGCGCAAACGGTTCAGTTCGTCCTTGGTCGCAAGGCCCACCATGCCTGTCGGTGCGTTTTCGCAGTCCAGCAGGTATTTTCGAAGCGCATCGTCGGGGGGCGACTCACCCAACAGCATCCAGTCCATTGAGCGGGTCGCGGCCACCCAGGGCTGTTGCCACAAGCGCAGCCAGCCGCGCATCTCGCCCAGTTCCACCAGCTGCGCCTCGGCAATGCCGTTGGCCAGGCCCGCAAGCGCAGTGGGCTGCCCATCCAGCAGCAACTTTGCCATCAGGATGGCCTGCTGATGATGAAGGCTCATTGCCTGGGCAAAACCGATTTCAATTGCACCGGCGTCCAACACCGCAAGACGCTCATGTGCTGCGCGCAGGGACGAAGACTGCGCGTAGAAAGCGGCTCCAAGCCCGCCCAGCACAGTCAGGACAAATAGGCTCAGGCCAAGGCGCACAGAACCATTCACCGGTTCACTTCTTGTCCGATGCGGTCCCGAGACAGACCACACGCGTTTCGGGCGGGCGTGTGGGCAACATTCCGGCTCAAGAGCATCCTCACCCGCGCATCATGCAGCGGGACGCGCCGATGGAATGCTGTAGGTTCCTGTGGCATGTGCAACCAGTACTGGCTTGTCAGCGCAGCGCAGCTTGATATCCATGACCGCTAGTTTGCGACCAAGCTTGAGCATTTCGGCTTCCGCGTGCACGTCCCCCGCCTCTCCCTTGTTGAGAAAATTGAGATTCAGATTGGAGGTGACCGCCATCATCACCGGGCCCAGGTGAGACAGCACCAGCGCATACATGGCCAGGTCCGCTGCCGTAAAAAGCGCAGGCCCAGAAATCACATTGCCGGGGCGGCGCATCCAGCTTTTGAAAGGCATGTGAACCTTGGCCCGACCGGGCTCCAGAGCATCAATATGGAAAAAAGGCGTGCTCGCCTCAAAGCCCCGCATGATGAGTTGCTCCACCTCGCCTGCATCCAGCATCAGTTTCAAATCCATCCGAATCCTCTCAGGGAATCAAAAATCAGTTTGGTGGACAGTACCACCAGAATTACCTTGAACAGACCCGTGAACTGTCCGGCGCTCAGTCGTCCATTGAGGCTCTTGCCTATCCATGTGCCTGCGATCACGGCCGCACACATCGCCAACAGCAGGCGCGGTTGCGCAAAGGCACTGGCACCTACAAGTCCCCAGGCAACAATGCGCAAACCATGACCCAGCACCTGCGTCACGGCCAATGTTGCGATGGTGGTTTCCTTGCGCCACTCCGGGCGCAGAAACAACCGCCCGACAAATAAGCCGGTGGCGCCGACAAACATGCCCAGGCCACCGTTGAGCAAACCCGCGAGCAGGAACGAAGGTCGTCGCGGCAAGGGCGCTTCGCCGCCGCGACCCGGCAGCAGTGAGGCCAGGATCAGCCCTGCGAGCAATAAGCGAACGGCGTCAACATCTACCGAGGCTGCAAATGGAGCCACCACGAAAGTGGCGGGTATCACCGTTGCACAGAACCACGCCACTGCGCGCCAATCCACATGTCGAACATAGGCCACCGTGCGTGTGGAATTGGACACCAGCTGTACCGCCGCAAACAGGGGCACCGCTTCCAGTGGCGTCAGCCCGGCTGCAAACAATGCGGCGATAAGGATGGTGCCACCGCCCAGCCCTACCAGGCCGGATAGCGCAGAACTGAGCAGGGCCACCAGACTCAGAATGATCAGGGTTTCGTTCACGGACGGATTATCGCGGCTCGTCTGCATTCGCGCGGATTGAACAGGCGCAGGTGCGTCATCATGCTTGGCTTGAACTGACAAAGTTCAATAGAATGTAACAACTCACCTTCGGTCCCGTGCGTCTCGTTTCTTATGCTGATTTCCTTTACCAAGATGCACGGCACCGGCAATGACTTTTGCGTCATTGATTCCACCCGACAGCGATTCGAGGCAACGCCGGCGCTGCTGGAGAAACTCACCCATCGCCGCTTCGGCGTAGGTTGCGATCAGGTTCTGGTGGTCGAAGCGGCCTCGCAAAACGATGTGGATTTCAATTACCGCATTTTCAATTCTGATGGCTCAGAAGTCGGTCAGTGCGGAAACGGATCTCGCTGCCTCGCCGTCTTCGTGGCCGAGCAAGGACTGTCAGACAAGCGCAAGCTGCGTGTTCGCACCGCGACATCGGTACTCGAGATCGAGCGGCTGGACCAAGAGCAGGTGCGCGTGAACATGGGCGCACCGCGCCTCGAACCAGCGGATATTCCATTTCTGGAGCCCAGCCGAAACCTGCACTACCAGCGCGAGATTGAAGGACAGAGCGTGGAGTTTGGCGCGCTGAGCATGGGTAATCCGCATCTGGTTCTGCGCGTCAACGATGTGGACAGCGCTCCGGTGGAAACTCTGGGACCACTGCTGGAATCGCATCCGGATTTTCCGGAGCATGTGAATGTCGGTTTTCTCGAAACCCTGTCACGCGATGAGGCGCGACTTCGCGTCTTCGAGCGCGGCGCCGGCGAAACCCTGGCGTGCGGCAGCGGTGCCTGCGCCGCGATGGTCATGGCACGTCTGTGGAATCAACTGGGCGAACGGGCGACGATCCACGTGCGCGGCGGCAAGCTGCTGCTTGAATGGGCGGGCGACGATGCGCCGGTCATGATGACCGGCCCAGCCGAAACAGTTTTCAAAGGGGAATTTGAATGGAATTGAGCGTCTCAATCTTCATGGGGGTGTCTTGCGCATGACTCAGGACACTGAGAAAAAACCGGAAGCAGAACCCGCAACAACACCTGCTCTGGAAGAAAGCGATGTCGCTGCGTATCTGCGCGCGCACCCCAATTTCTTGTCACGCAATCCGGAACTGCTGGAGTTTCTGGAGCTTCAGCACACCAGCGGTTCGGCCGTCTCGCTGATTGAAAGACAGGTCGACATCCTGCGTGGTCGCAGCCAACGGCTGGAAGATCGCATGAGCAATCTGCTTGATGCGGCTCGTGACAACGAGCGCCGGGCCACCAGCGTTCACAGTCTGGCACGCGCACTCATTCGCGCACCCACCCTGGCCAGCGCCATCCTCGGCTTGCAGACCAGCATGCGAGAGGATTTTGATATCGGCCATGTCTTTGTCGGGATCATGTCGCCGCTGATGAAACACAAGAATATCGACGGCCTGGTGCGCCTGGATCCGGACGGCACCATTGCCCGCAACTTTGACGACTTCTTCAGAACCAAACTGATTGAATGCGGCCCACTCGATGAGCCACGTGCAAAGCTGCTTTTCCCGAAGGCTGAAACCTTGCCCCAGTCTGCTGCGATTGTGCCGCTGGAAAAGGAAAAGAATCTTGGCATGCTGGTGCTGGGATCATCCGATCCGGCCCGGTTCCAGCCGCGACAGGGCAAACTGTTTCTGGACATGACCGCCGAACTGGTTGCCGCAGCGGTGCGGGCTCGCCTGGGTTGAGGTGGCTGAATAGCTTTGCTGGCCCGTTTATTTCCCTGCAAACCTTCTGATGCCATACCGGACTAAAAATAGGGCTCAGAGCTCGATTGACCCGACCTCTGAGCCGAATATCAATTCTCGCTTGTATCAAGACCTTCCATGATCTGGCCCGGCAGCTGCGCGAGATTTCAGGGCCACCACGGGCCTGCCTGAAACTCCGGAGAAAAATGTGTTGCCGCATCCGCAGTGGATCGCATGGTCCTTGTGCGTTGCGTCAAAAGCTGCATAATTTTTGTGGTGCAGGGGTAGTGAGCACTTCACAGTGCTGACGCAGCACATTTGATGTTTCAAAACCAATCAACTCTGATCAATCTTTGGGAGAGTAAAACATGCGTAACGCTTATCTGGCCTTGGGCCTGGCTTCGGCTCTGGTTCTGGCGGCTTGCGGTAACAACGAAAGCGGCGAGCCTAACGCCCTGGAAAAAGCAGCCGACGCCGCCGTTGAAGCCGGCAACAGCGCAATGGAAGCTGGCAAGGACGCCATGGATGCGGGCGCTGAGGCGGTATCCGATGGTGCCGAAGCGGTGAAAGAAGGCGCCAAGGCGACCGGCGAGAAGGCCAGCGAAATGGCTGACGAAGCCGCGGCCGCCATGGAAGGCGAAGAAAAAGCTGCCGAGTAATCCTCGACTGGCTTTGAGAAGACCTCGCTCTGCGGGGTCTTTTTTTGCCTGCGGCTTTTGCTGCCCCAGAGAAAAGGGGCGAACCGCTTTCACGATTCGCCCCAAGACCCCTGGAAGCTTGAATCAGAAGCGGGCCAGAGCCAGCAGCTCCGGCCCGCTTCTGCAATTAGAGGATGTAACCGCGTTCGTTGTGCTGGGTGATGTCCAGACCTTCTCGCTCGGCTTCTTCGCTGACCCGCAGCCCACCGGTGAGCAGCTTGGTGATGTAGAGCAGCACAACACTGAGGATGCCGGTATAGAGCAAGGTGAAGATCACGCTCTTGGTCTGAACCCAGACCTGCGCGCCCATTGAGATATCGGGTGTTGCCACGCCGCCCATAGACTCAAAGCAGAATACGCCGGTGAGAATGGCGCCGACGATGCCGCCAACACAGTGCACACCAAAAACATCCAGTGAGTCGTCGTATCCCAGAGCGGTCTTGATCCGGGTTGAAGCGACAAAGCAGATGACACCGGCCGCAAGACCGATCCACAGAGCACCCACAGGACCA
Organism: uncultured Panacagrimonas sp.; assembly: GCA_963975245.1. Classification (GTDB taxonomy): domain Bacteria; phylum Pseudomonadota; class Gammaproteobacteria; order Nevskiales; family Nevskiaceae; genus Panacagrimonas. Next base: position 93,396 of record CAXBFJ010000011.1, read on the forward strand.
GCGCTACCCGAGGCCGGCGTGATGGCCACCAGACCGGCAACCGCGCCCGATGCAATACCCAGAACCGAAGGCTTCTTGTGCATGATCCATTCGGCAAACATCCACGCCAATGCAGCACTGGCTGAGGCGACCTGGGTGACAAACATGGCCATGCCCGCCGAGGCACCGGCTGCCAGCGCAGAACCGGCGTTGAATCCGAACCAGCCAACCCACAGCATGGACGCACCGACAATGGTGTAGCCCAGATTGTTGGGCGGCATCTGGTCCTTGCCGTAACCCTTGCGCTTGCCCAGCATGATCGCGGCAACCAGACCCGCAATACCGGCATTGATGTGAACCACTGTGCCACCGGCAAAGTCGATCACGCCCCAATCCCACATCAGGCCACCGTCGCCGGCCCACACCATGTGCACCATCGGCAGGTAGCAGACGGTGACCCACAGGGTCATGAAGATAAGGATGGACGAAAACTTCATGCGCTCCGCGAAAGCACCCACGATCAGCGCCGGGGTGATGATGGCGAAGGTCATCTGGAAGGTGGCGAACACAGATTCAGGAATGGTCCCGCTCATGGCATCGAGCGTCATACCGGACATGAAAGCCCGATCAAAGCCTCCGACAAAACTGGAAAAATTGAGAACCCCGGCTTCCATGCCGGTGGTATCAAAGGCAATGCTGTAGCCGTATATGGTCCAGATCACACTCATCAGACCGGTAATGGCAAAGCATTGCATCAGCACGGACAGCACATTCTTGGAACGCACCATACCGGCGTAGAACAGCGATAAACCGGGAATGGTCATGAGCAGAACCAGGGCGGTCGCGGTCAACATCCACGCGGTATCGCCGGAATCCAGCAGGACCTCAGGCGCTGCCTCTACTGCAGCTGTTGCGACTTGCACAGACTCCGGAGCTGAAGCAGCCGGAGAAATTTCTTCAGCCATTGTGGCCGTGGCCGATGCTGCCGGGTCCTGGGCCAAGACTGCGGTGGAACCGAGCATGCCCGCGAGCATCAGCACTGCGCCCCACTTGCGAATGGTTGTTTTCATGCGTCTCACAATTTCAAGAGATGGCCTGGCCGAAACCAGACGGATTGGAACCAGGGCAAAAAAAGGGCGGCGCCGGATGGCGCCGCCCTTGCCCGCTTAGGACTGCTTGAACTCGGGGTAGGCTTCCATGCCGCATTCGGCAAGGTCCGCACCCTCGTACTCTTCTTCTTCGGAGATTCGCACGCCCATAATGGCCTTGATGATGAAGCCCACGATCAGAGTCGTTACGAAGGTCCAGCCAAAGATCACCGCGATACCGACGATCTGACCGCTGAAGGTGGCATCGCCATTGGCAATCAACACCGCCAGCACACCCCAGATACCCACCGTTCCGTGAACCGAGATGGCACCGACCGGATCATCAATCTTGATCTTGTCGAAGAACAGGATGGACATGAACACGATCACGCCGCCAACAGCGCCGATACCGGTGGCCAGGAAGGCCGAGGGTGACAGCGGATCTGCCGTGATGGACACCAGGCCCGCCAGTGCACCGTTGAGCGCCATGGTCAGATCGGCTTTGCCGTACTTGAGCTTGGCCATGAACAGGGCCGCGATGACACCGCCGGCAGCTGCCATGTTGGTGTTGACGAAGACGCGCGCCACGTTATTGGCCGAATCAACCGCAGCAACCTTCAACTCGGAGCCGCCGTTGAAGCCAAACCAGCCCATCCACAGGATGAAGGTACCCAGCGTGGCCAGCGGCAGGTTGGCGCCGGGGATCGGATTAACCCGACCGTCCGGACCGTACTTGCCCTTTCTTGGCCCAACCACCAGAACCAGTGCCAGCGCAGCAGCTGCACCACAAAGGTGCACGATGCCAGAACCTGCATAGTCGGAGTAGCCAAAGGTTTCGCCGAGGAATCCGCCGCCCCAGCTCCACATGCCCTGAATCGGGTAGATGACGCCGGTCATGACCACAGCAAAGGCCAGGAACGCCCAAAGCTTCATGCGCTCAGCCACAGCACCGGAAACGATCGACATGGCCGTTGCCACAAACACCACCTGGAAGAAGAAGTCCGACAGGTTGGAGTAGTACGGCGCATCGTCACCACCAGCGGTCACGGCGGCTGCCGTGTTGTCGTCCATGGAGAGGATGAAATCCACGCCCGGGAAGTACATACCTGCCTCGGTGTACATGAAGTTGTAGCCGATCAGCAGATACATGATGCAGGCGATGGCGAACAGGGCCACGTTCTTGGTCAGGATCTCAACCGTGCTCTTGGTGCGGACCAGTCCCGCTTCGAGCATGGCGAAACCCGCCGCCATCCACATCACGAAAGCGCCAGTCACCAAGAAGTAAAAGGTGTCCATGGCATATGCCAGTTCCACCGTCGTAATGGGGCCCGCTGCTTCTTCTGCGGGGGCTTCCGCGGCGGCTTCGGGTTCCGCCGGCGTCATGGCTTCCATGGCATCGGAAGCAGCTTCAGCCGTTGCATCCGCAGCGGCCAGGACGGCGCCTTCTGCAGACTGGATGGCGTCTGCAGCCAAAGTCGAGTCTTCAGCCTGTGCCCAGGAGGGCAACATCATGAAACTGAAAGCCAGTGTCAGTGCAACTAGATATTTACGCATCATTGGGTAAACCTCCTTAGAGCGCGTCCTTGCCGGTTTCGCCGGTACGGATTCGAATGGCCTGATCGAGACTGAAGACAAAAATCTTTCCGTCCCCGATCTTTCCGGTGTGGGCTGATTTGGTGACGGCATCGATGGCGGCGTCGACCTTGTCGTCGTCAACCGCAACTTCAATCTTCACCTTGGGCAGAAAATCCACGACATATTCGGCGCCGCGATACAGTTCGGTATGCCCCTTCTGACGACCAAAGCCTTTGACTTCCGTCACCGTGATACCGGCCACCCCGATTTCAGAGAGTGCCTCGCGCACCTCATCGAGCTTGAACGGCTTGATGATGGCTGTAATCAGTTTCATTTATTAACTCCTTGATCAAGCTACGAAAATTTCTGTTTAACCTGTGCCCTGCGATTCCGGCCCGCGGAGCATGCCAAGCACGGGAGCACGGAGCGTGCCAACCTGAAGGGAGCGCAATAGCGGATACAGGGACATGAAGACCGACTCAATGCACTGTATTGGTGCAGTTCACTCGTGGGCAGCCGTGGAGATTCGTTGCCATCCTCAGGGCCAAACTTGTCACCGCTCGGCGCTGTCCGGAAACTGCCGCCGGGCATGCCAGAGCGATCCCGACAAACGGTTTATGCACAGGTTTTCAGGAACAAGAGCCGACTGTCACGTCAAGTCTCAAAAGGGTCATTCAAGTGAAACAAGCGTGTATCGCACTCATTAAGTTGAGAATATTTTTCGTCATATCGCCTCATTCAGCAGCGGCTCACACGACCTCGCTGAGTCGGCTCCGCCCGACGAACGGTCATTAACAAGCTTACCCACAGCCCCATATGAGTCCGATGCGCATCAAGGTGGCCGTACCGGCCCCTTTTTTCCACCCGCTGGATTACCTGCCGGGCAATACGCCGGTCACCCTTGGCTGCCGGGTGGTGGTTCCGCTGGGCAGGCGCAAGATTGTCGGCGTGGTGACCGGCCTTGTGGATCAGGTCGAAGATAACGACGGCATCAAATGCCGCCCGATCGAAACCAATCTGGACGAAGACGGCCCTTCCATCCCCGCACCTGTGCTTCGCCTGTGCGAATGGGCCGCCCGTTATTACCAGCACCCGATTGGCGAAGTGCTCGCCGCTGCATTGCCCGCTTACCTGCGCAAGATCAAGCCGCCTGCTGAACGTGCCACCCAAGCACGAGCCAGCAGCAAGACGCGAAAGGCGTTGTCGAAGGTGCAGGCACTGAATCCGGGTCAGCAGGCAGCCTTGCAGGCGCTCGAAACAGGGGCCGGGACGTTTTCGGTCAGCCTTCTCGAAGGTGTCACCGGCAGCGGCAAGACCGAGGTCTATCTTGCGCGCGTGCAGCAGGTCATCGACCAGGGCCTGCAAGCCTTGGTCCTGACACCCGAGATCGGCCTCACACCACAATTGCTGGATCGTTTCAAAGCGCGCTTTGGCGACGCCGTCGCGGTGATGCACTCCGGGCTCGGTGACAAGGCGCGTGCATCCGCTTGGCGAGCGGCGCATGAAGGACGCTGCCGCGTCCTGATTGGCACTCGCTCCGCGGTCTTCGCCTCCATGCCGAAGCTTGGGCTGATTGTGATAGACGAAGAACACGATCAGTCCTACAAACAACAGGAAAGCTTCCGCTACAGCGCGCGAGACGTCGCCGTGGTTCGCGCACAACAGGCAAAACTGCCGCTGATTCTGGGCAGCGCCACGCCCTCTCTGGAGTCTCTGCACAATGCCCAGAGCGGGCGCTACCTGCACGTTCATCTGCAGGAACGTGCGACGGCGCAGCGCCTGCCGGAATTGCGGCTGCTGGACGTTCGCGGCATGAGCCTGGACCACGGCTTGTCCAAGCCTTTGCTGGACGCCATCGAGCGTCATTTGCAAGCGGGCGGCCAGGTCTTGATGTTCGTCAACCGGCGCGGCTACGCACCGGCCGTGCTGTGTCACGACTGCGGCTGGGTCGCGCCCTGCCCGCACTGCGATGCACGGCTGACCCTGCATCGTGCTCGCGGCAAACTGATTTGCCATCACTGCGGTGCGCAGGCCCGGGTGCCGCTTCGCTGCGAAGCCTGTTCGGGCACCACTCTGATCCCGGTGGGACAGGGAACAGAACGTGTGGACGAGGCCCTTCAAGCGCACTTTCCGCGGGCACGTATCGAGCGAATGGATTCCGACCGGGCGCGCAAGGCCGGTGAGCTCAAACGCCTGCTGAAAGAGGTTCGCAATCGCGACATCCAGATCCTGGTCGGCACGCAGATGCTCGCCAAGGGCCACGACTTCGATGGCCTGACCCTGGTGGGCGTAGTCACGGCAGATCAGGCCCTCTACAGCGCAGATTTCCGCGCCATTGAACGCATGGCACAGATGCTCACTCAGGTTTCAGGCCGGGCCGGGCGTGGCGAGGTGGCCGGCGAGGTCATCGTGCAAACGCACGAACCGGAACATCCGCAACTTCAGAACTGGCTTGAGCAGGGCTACGCCGGCCTCGCCAAAGGCCTGCTGGCCGAACGTCGCAGCGCCCGCTTACCTCCCTTTGGACACTTGGCCCTACTGCGTGCGGACGCACTGGACGCGCAACTGGCGCACGCCTTTCTGCAACGGGTCGCCACGCTGATCACGCGCGGACCGATCGACGTGCTGGGCCCGATACCAGCGCCCATGGAGCGTCGTGCCAACCGTTTCCGAGCCCAACTGCTGCTCAGTTGCGAAAGCCGCGCAAGGCTACAGAACCTGCTGAGCAAACTGGTGCCTCAGATCGATTCAATCGAAGGCGCCCGACGGGTTCGCTGGTCGGTCGACGTGGACCCCATCGACCTGTTCTGAGAAAAAGCGCTCAGGGCAGGAAAACACCGCCCAACACTGCTTCGCTCGCAGCGCCTGTGACTGAAGGCAAGTTTCCCGGCAGGCCAGCCAGGCGCCGCTGTGCCAGCCAAGCAAAGGCACAGGCCTCGACGCACTGAGGGTCGAGGCCAAACTCACTCAAACTTTGAACTGCGCAACGTGGCAACAAGGCCTGCAAGCGAGAGATCAGAAAATGGTTTTTCTGTCCTCCGCCGCAGAGAATCAAGCGCTGGGTATCGGGCGCCAGCCTGGTCAGATGCTCTGCCACGGTGCGCGCGGTGAGCTCTGCAAGGCTGCACTGCACATCCGCCGGCGACAGGCTAGACACGTCTGGTGCACGCGATTCCAGCCAGGCCAGATTGAACAAGCCGCGCCCGGTACTTTTGGGGGTAGGCGCTGAAAAATAAGGTTCAGCCAGAAGCGCGGACAGCAAGTCTTCATTCACCTTGCCGCTCGCCGCCCACTGCCCGCCCCGATCGAAAGGCTCACCGATATGCGCCTGTGCCCATTCATCCATGAGGCAGCTTGCCGGACCGGTATCGAAGCCCGAGACATGGTGAGCATCGGCGTCCGGCAACAGGCTCAGGTTGGCAATACCACCCAGGTTGAGCACGGCCCGCGGCTCTTTTGCATTGGCCAGCAGCGCATGGTGAAAAATGGGCAACAGCGGCGCACCCTGGCCACCGCGAGCCACATCGGCCCGCCGAAAATCGGCAACCACGGGAATCCCGCAGCGGACGGCAATTCGCGACGGGTCTCCGAGTTGTAGACTGTTACCGATAAGGTGCGCATCATGGAAAACGGTTTGGCCGTGGCTACCGATAGCCGTGATATCGCAGGCAGCGATGTTCGCCGATGCGATCAAATTCAATACCGTGTCGGCAAATACCTCAGCGACCGCACGATCAAGTTGCGCGTAGCGCGCAAGCGTCACGGGGGTGGCCTCGCGACTAAGTTCCAGAAGCTGTTCGCGCAGATCTGGCGGGTAATGACCTACATGGTGGTCATGGGCGGTTTGGAACACGCCGTCTTCGAATGACGCCAGTACCGCGTCAATGCCATCCTGGCTGGTGCCAGACATGACGCCGATGAGCCACTCGCGCATGCGAGAGATCCTTCGGCGTCAGAGACGGACGGGCTTACTGAATAGCAGTGGCAGAAATGGCGGGCACGATGCCTGACGGCGCCATTGCGACTTTCGGTGCTTCGGCGGCATCGATCTGCGCCAGCAACGGCGCAATCTGCATACGGAAACCAGGCAGTTCGCTGCGCGGAATCGGGTTGGCTCGCGGCATCACGATCTTGACCGGATTCTTGTGAATGCCGTTGACGCGAAACTCATAGTGCAGATGCGCAGCTGTCGCCAGACCTGAAGACCCAACATAACCGATGATCTGCCCCTGCTTCACGCGATTGCCGGCACGAAGACCGCGGGCATAACGCGACATGTGTGCATACAGGGTTTCGTACTGGCTACCGTGCTGCAGAATCACCACGCGACCATAGCCGCCCTTGACGCCAACAAACTTGACGGTGCCCTTGCCGGTTGCCTTGATCGGCGTGCCAGTGCCCGCGGCGTAATCAACACCCTTGTGTGCGCGAATGGTGTTGAGAATGGGATGGCGTCGGCGCAGATTAAAATGCGAACTGATGCGCGCGACATCCAGCGGGGTTCGGAAGAAGGCCTTGCGCAGTGATTCGCCTTCGGGCGTGTAATAGGCAGCGCGGCCCTTGGCATCCTTGTAACGAACGGCGCGGTGCACCTTGCCCTGGTTGATGAACTCGGCAGCTAGCAAATCACCGTCACGCAATTTCTTGCCGTCTTTGAAAAGCTCTTCAACCACGACAGCAAAACGATCGCCTTCACGCAGATCCAAAGCAAAGTCGATGTCGTAGCGGAACAGCTCCGCAAGATTCATCACAGCCCTGACGGGCAGGCCCGCTTTCTGACCAGCGACAAACAGGGAACTGTCGACAACACCAGCCACGACTCGCGTGCTGCGTTCGACGGCAGCAGTCAGCGTGGTGGATTCAAAACCCTTTTCGGTTCTGCGCACATGCAGGGTGCGCAGATCGTCCAGGTCATAGCGCAGCTCCTGCAACTGACCATCACGCTGCAGGATTTCGATTTTCTCGCCCGCCTTGACGTACTTCAGCTGACGCGCATCTTCGCCCAGGGTCAGGATCGATACCCACTGCTGGGTGCCCAGCCCCTGGCTGTCAAACAAAGTTGAAAGTGAGTCGCCCGACTCTACATCCAGCGTGGTCCACTCACTGGCGGCCGGAGTGATCACATTACTCACGGCGGCAGACTGAATGGCCTGGTCAAACGCCATGGACTCCACCATTTCGGCTTCCGACAAAAGGCTGGCATCCAGCGCGGCGCGATTGGCGTTACTTTCGCGCGTTACCAAGATTGCGAGACCGAGCACGCACACCGAAGCGGCCAAAACAATCCTTCTCGCCGAACGGGGCTGCCGTTCAGCTGGGCTATAATCAAGCTTCATCTTGTTGACTCGGTTGAATCTTTTGGGCCTGACGACAGGGTCGCGCGGGTCAAACCTGAATAGATTGGCGTGATCCAATTCACATTTTCAGGCCAGACTGGACGGTAAGGGAACATACTTTCGCTTTGCTTGCAAGCGCTTCCTGCACTTTCCTGTCTTGCAAGATGAAGTGTGCAAAACAGCCCGTCCACTCCGAAGTACATTAGCGCCTCCATTTATATGCTTTTATCTGAATTAGAACGCGGCACCTCCGAGATTCTGCCTCTCGAAGATTTCCGGTCACGAATGACCGAAGCCGCAAAGAATGGTTCCTCGCTGAAAATCAAAGCAGGGTTTGATCCGACGGCGAGCGACCTGCATCTGGGTCACACCCTTTTGTTAAACAAGATGCGTGCCTTTCAGGACGCGGGCCACGAGGCCATCTTCCTGATCGGCGACTTCACCGGCATGATCGGTGACCCGACCGGCAAGAACGAGACACGAAAGCCCCTAACCCGGGCGGACGTCGAGGCCAATGCCCAGACCTATCGCGAACAGGTCTTCAAGGTGCTGGATGCGGACAAGACCACCGTGGTCTTCAATTCGAGCTGGCTCGACCCGCTGGGCACGGAGGGCATCATCCGTCTCGCCGCGCAACAAACCGTCGCCAGGATGCTGGAACGTGACGACTTTTCTCAACGCTACAAGTCAGGCCAGCCCATTGCCCTGCATGAGTTCCTGTACCCCTTGCTGCAGGGTTATGACTCGGTTGCCCTGAAGGCAGACGTTGAGTTGGGTGCCACGGATCAGAAATTCAATCTGTTGATGGGCCGCCACCTGCAGCAAGCGCATGGGCAGCGTCCGCAGAACGTCATGATGGTGCCGATTCTCGAAGGGCTAGATGGCGTCAACAAGATGAGCAAGTCGCTGGGCAACTACATCGGGGTCAACGAGCCTGCCAGCGACATGTTTGGCAAGATCATGTCGATATCCGACAGCCTGATGTGGCGCTATTTCGAGCTGCTGTCTTTCAGGCCTCTGGCTGAGCTGGAAAAGCTCAAAATCAGCGTGGCAGAGGGCGCCAACCCGCGCGATATCAAGATGGAGCTCGGTGTGGAAATCGCATCGCGCTTCCACGGTGCCGGCGCAGGCGAAGCGGCACGCGAAGCATTCATCAAGCAGTTTTCAAAGGGTGCGCTGCCCGACGATATTGCCGAAGTCCAGATTGCGGTGCCCGCCGAGGGGCTCAGCCTGGCGCGCGTTCTAAAGGAAGCCGGACTGGTCGCCAGCAATGGCGAGGGCTCACGAATGATTGGACAGCGCGCGGTGCGGGTGGATCAGGAGAGGGTTGAAGACAAGGGCCTGATGCTCCAGTCCGGGAGCGAGCATCTCTTGCAGGTGGGGTCACGCCGCTTCGCCCGCGTCATTCTGAACCCCGCCGGCTAGGGGATTTGATCGCTGCCTCAGGCGGCAGCGGCATCCGGAGCAGCGGACGCGTCCAGTTCTTCCTGCGCCATCGCTTGCAGGGCTGCGCCGGTAGGACCGAGTTGCCGTGCAAGACCGAGCGCTCGATCTGCCCAGATGCGAGCAGAAACCGCATCACCACAAAAGCGCAGGGCACGCGCATGCAGGACCCATAGCTGGCCGCCCAGACGCAGGTCACGACGCCCTTTGATGTTCTCGTAGGACACCACAGCCCTCGTACTGTGCGCGAGCATTTGCTCCCAATCTCCATGCCGCTGCGCAAGCAAGGCAAGGCCCTCGCGGGCCTTTACCGCTGCCATCAACGGCCGACCATTGACCTGCTCCAGAATGGCAGCGAACTCAGGCTCAGCCAGATCGGCGTTGCGTCCAGTCAGCAGCACCCTCGCCCATTGATCGCTCAGTTCCAGAGTGGAGAAATTGCGTGCGGGCTGTTCGGAATCTGCACTTTGCTTGCGGCTGCGCACCATGGGGGCCAGCATTGCCTGCGCCGGCCCAATCGCACCAAGGTCGAGATAGGCTTTCGTCAGCATCAGCGAGGTGCGCGGATCCGCCGGAGAGCCGCCGCGTACATATGCCTCAAGTTGTGAAACCGCCAATTGCGGACGCCCTTCACTGATCAGCGCACCGGCGTAGGCACGGCGGATGGATTCAATCAGGCCCGCATCGCTCTCTGGAGCCAGCGCTTTTTCTCTGGTTTCCCCCCAATTCATCAGAGCCGTGAATAAGCGATGCGCATTAGAAGCATCTCCGTTGCGATGGAGTGCTGCTGCATACATCAGCTGGACGCGCACATCGGATGCCGGGCTTTGCCCGTCAAGCTCGGGCAACATTGCTGCACCGAGTTGAAAGCTGGCGAGCGCCGGTTCATACAGCCCCTGGTTCTCCTGGGCCTTGCCAAGCCCCGGGTAGATGGTTTCGCGCAGGAGTGCCTCGCTTCCAGTGTGCTCTCGCGCAATCTGGCTCGCCTGGAGAAACTGATCCGCAGCCCAGTCCGGGCGATCCTGTATCTGCAGTTGTGCAAGGCGATTGAGGACTTCGACGTAGGCAATATGATCCGGCGCAAACTGCCCGAATATCTGCGCAGCATGCTGTAGTGCAAGAACTTCCTGAATCGGCGCTACATTTGAGGCGCGCTGTGCATCGGCATAGGCGAGCCACCAGAGCGCACGTGCGTCGCTTGAGTCGAGTTCGGCCTGGGTGATCATCTGGTCCGCGAGATTGAGATATCCCAGTGCGGCGCCGGGCAATTGCTGCGCTGATGCATCACGAGAATCGCTGATCAAGGTCTGCAGAAAACCTTTATCCAGTTCCGCGCGATGCCCCAGAACCATCTGGGCCTGCTGCAGCCTCAGGGACTGATAGCGCGTCATGTTTCCCAACGCCCGATGCATGTCGGCTATCACGCCAAGCAGGTGCAGCTGAGCAGGCAGGTCACCCGCGAAGCTCTGGCCGACCTTGGGCGTCGCCAGATCGAGCATTCTGGTGGCGCTGGCTTCGCGCGGCGCGTCCGCGGCGGCAATGGCCGGATCTGCCTGCCGGAAGATATCGGCGACAAACGCATTCATGGCGGCGGCGCGTCTGGACGACTCCGCGGCTTCTGCTGCCAGTGCACGGGCTCGCTCCGCATTCGAAATATTGGCCAGCAAGAAAGCAAACAAGGCAACGATGCCCGCTGACAAAATCCACGCGCGGTATCTCCAGCAACTGCGAAGAATGCGCACAGGTATTGAGACGATAGGCTCGCCCGGCAGACGCATCGGTTGCGCGGCCTGGGACGTCGGCGCCGGCATCAGCTGATCAAACAGCCCGTCTACGGGGATCGCCCGATCAGCGGTGATGTCGTCGTCCAAAGCTTTCCGCGCTCCCCATCCAGTTTCGGTGCGGAACAAGCAAAGTTCAGTCCGCCCGAGATATGCCAACTGCGCGCTGCCAAACCTGATGCGACAGTGCCCTCAGCTTGATCCTGCCATAGTCTGCAGGGTCTTGCGGATCAGGTAGACGCCTACTTGCGCCGCGCGCTCACAGCTACTGCGAGATTGCGTAACAACTCGGCGCTGTCTTCCCATGCAATGCAGGCATCCGTGATGCTCTGTCCGTAGGTCAGAGGCTGCCCGGGCTTGTTGTCCTGCCGGCCTTCCACCAGATGCGACTCGATCATGACGCCCATGATTCGTGTATCGCCCGAGGAGATCTGGCCAGCCACGTCAGCGCCAACATCAATCTGCCGCCTATGCTGCTTGCTCGAATTGGCATGGCTGAAATCAATCATCAGACGCGGCTCGACGCCGCCCTTCACCATTGCCGCACTGGCCGCTTCGACACTTTCGCGATCGTAGTTCGTGCCGGCGCTACCACCGCGAAGAATGACGTGGCAGTCCTGATTTCCCTTGGTCTCAAAAATGGAGATTTCGCCATCCTGGGTCAGCGACAGGAATCGATGCGGCGAAGAGGCCGACAGACAAGCATCAACTGCCACCTTCACCCCGCCATCGGTTCCATTCTTGAAACCGACAGGGCACGACAGGCCGGAAGCCATTTCGCGATGCAACTGGGACTCCGTTGTGCGGGCGCCAATGGCACCCCACGAAACCAGATCCGCCAGGTATTGCGGCGTGAGAATGTCGAGATACTCGACGCCAGCCGGGACGCCCATTTCATTCAGATCAAGCAGGAGCTTACGGCCCAGGCGCAAACCGCGATCGATGTCGTAGCCGTCATTCAAATCGGGATCGTTGATGAGCCCTTTCCAGCCTACGGTGGTACGGGGCTTCTCGAAATACACTCGCATCACGATCAGCAAATCGTCCTTCAGCGTTTCACGGAGCTTGCTCAGACGATCTGCATATTCCAGCGCGGCAGTCGTGTCATGAATGGAGCACGGACCCACCACTACGAGCAGACGCTGGTCCTTGCCGGAGAGAATGTTCTGAATGTCCTGTCGGGTGTTCAAAACCGTCTCGGCCGCCTTGTCGCTCAGTGGCAATTCGGCCTGAACCTGGGCGGGAGTGGAGACGGCTTTGATCGACGCAATGCGAGTGTTGTGGGTAACGAGACTCATCCGGAAGCTTGAAAGCAATTAAAAAGGGGGCGCGCATGCTATCAGAGGGCAGCCTGTTTTCCACGCGACAGCCGAAAAGCGCTCTGGTCACCCAGAACCGCAGCTGTGCAAGCCTCGTCTCGCGCCCGATAATTGCACACCCTTGATCAATGCCCTTCATGATGACCAAACACTGGATACACGCTGGCCTGGCGCTCCTTCTGCTCGCCGCTTGCTCGCGCGAAACCGCGCCTCACATCAGTGACGCCAGAATTGTGCTGCCCCCGCCGGGGATGCAGATGGCGGCCGCTTATATGGAGCTGCACAACGGCAGCCACCAGCACCTGACCATCGGCAACATCAGCTGCCCTGCGTTTTCCATGGTTGAAGTCCACGAAACGCGCGTAGTCGATGGCATGTCACGGATGCGAGAAGTTGAAAACCTCAGTATTCCACCGGGTGGCAGCGTCAAGCTGGTTCCCGGCGGAATGCATCTGATGTTGATGGGATACCGCAAAGACCCGTCTCAGTTCAAGAATCTACCCATCACCATAGATTTGATTGCCGAGGACGGCACGGAGTCCATCGTTGAAGTTAGTGCGCCCGTGCTTTCAAGCGCCTCTGACGGTTAACTCCATACATCCATCGCACGCAATAAAAAAGGGCGCCTAAGCGCCCTTTTTCGTGCCGCGTGAAGCTCAGCTTGTTGCTTCAGCTGATTCTTCAACCTCGACGGCTTCGGTCGCCTGAGGGCGATCGACCAGTTCGACGTAAGCCATTGGAGCGTTGTCTCCAGGGCGGAATCCGCAACGCATGATGCGCAGGTACCCGCCAGGGCGCTTGACGTAACGCGGCCCGAGGTCGTTAAACAGCTTCTGCACCGCGTCGCGGTCGCGAAGACGCGCGAAGGCAATGCGGCGATTGTGCACGCTGTCCTGCCCTGCTCGCGTGATAAGCGGCTCCGCAATACGGCGCAACTCTTTCGCTTTCGGGACGGTCGTACGGATCAACTCGTGCTTGAACAGCGCAACGGTGACCGCCTGCATGGTCGCCTTGCGATGGCTACTTGTTCTGCCGAAAGCGCGGCCTGCCTTTCCATGACGCATGTTCGAATCTTCCTAATTCTACAAAGAGTGCTTAGTTGACAGCCGATTTCGGCGCCGACCAGTTGTCCAGCTGCATGCCCAGAGCGAGATCGTGGGCCTTGAGGGCTTCCTTGATTTCGTTGAGCGACTTCTTGCCGAGGTTCGGCGTCTTCATCAACTCGTTCTCGGTGCGCTGCACCAACTCGCCGATGTAATACACGCTCTCAGCCTTGAGGCAGTTCGCAGAGCGAACCGTCAGTTCCAGCTCATCGATCGGGCGGAACAACACAGGGTCGAGCTTGTGAGCGCTGCCTTCCTCTTGGGGAGGCGGTGTCGCTTCGGCTTCGAGATCAACGAACACCGTGAGCTGCTCACGAAGAATACGAGCCGCTTGACGGACAGCCTCGTCGGCATCAATGCCGCCATTGGTGTCAACATCCAGAATCAGCCGGTCGAGATCCGTACGCTGCTCGACGCGCGCACGTTCTACGGAGTAGCTGACGCGGCGAACCGGGCTATAAGAAGCTTCCAGCTTGAGCAAACCCACGGTGCTGGAGTCGCTGTCGCCGGAACTTGCGGAAATCGGCTGATAGCCGCGACCGCGAGTGACTTTGATCGAGGCCTTGAGACTGCCGCCCGTCAAATGGGCCAGCACCAGCTCCGGATTCACAATCTCCATATCGTGATCAAGCTGGATGTCTCCAGCCGTGACCGGGCCGTTGCCAGACTTCTCGAGACGGAGGGTCACTTCATCACGCGAATGCATGCGGATGGAGATGTTCTTCATGTTCAGCAGGATGTCGATAACGTCTTCCTGCACGCCTTCCATAGCGCTGTACTCATGCACGACGCCTTCGATCTGAACCTCGGTAACAGCTGCACCGGGAATTGACGAAAGAAGGATGCGACGCAATGCATTACCCAGCGTATGGCCAAATCCGCGCTCAAGCGGCTCCATCGAAACGCGGGCACGATTGGTCGATACGACCTCAACCTTGATTTCGCGCGGCTTGAGCAACTCGGAAACAAAACCTTGCATGGGGCTACCTCAGCTAGTGGCGAACCACCCGCTGGTGATTCGCGTGTCTTCGTTTGCGCGGCCCCACAAGGCCGCGCAAACCTGATTCTTACTTGGAGTAAAGCTCGACGACGAGATTCTCGTTGATGTCCTGGAGAAACTGCTCGCGATCCGGCATCGCTTTCAGCGTGCCCTTGAGACCTTTTTCATCTACTTCCAGCCACTCTGGAAAACCAATCTGAGCTGCGATTGAGAGAGATTCTGCAATCCGACCCTGGCTGCGGGACTTCTCACGCACTTCCAGTGTGTCGCCAACCTTGACCTGATAGGACGGAATATTGACCGATTCGCCATTCACCAGAATCGCCTTGTGACCTACCAGCTGGCGCGCTTCAGCGCGCGTGCGGCCGAAGCCCATGCGATAGATGACGTTATCCAAGCGGCCTTCCAGCAACAAAAGCAGGTTGAGACCGGTTGCACCCTTCTGGCCAGAAGCCTTGTGGTAATAGTTGCGGAACTGACGTTCCAGCACACCGTACATCTGCTTGAGCTTCTGCTTCTCACGCAACTGCGTGGCGTAATCCGAGAGGCGCTGTTTGCGAGCACCATGCTGCCCGGGAGGGCTATCCAGTTTGCATTTGGATTCTAGCGCACGGGCGCGAGACTTCAGCAGCAGATCAGTGCCTGCACGGCGTGACAATTTGCACTTGGGACCAATATAGCGAGCCATAATTTCTAAACCTTATTCCGAGCGTCCAGACGACGACTAAACGCGACGACGCTTGGGAGGACGGCAGCCGTTATGCGGAATCGGCGTGACGTCGGTGATATTGCCAACCTTGAAGCCTGCGGCATTGAGCGCGCGGACAGCAGATTCGCGACCTGGGCCAGGGCCCTTGATGCGCACTTCAACATTCTTCACGCCGTGTTCGGCGGCGGCCTGAGCGGCCTTGTCGGCGGCGACCTGAGCGGCAAAGGGGGTTGACTTCCTGGAACCACGGAAGCCTGCGGCACCCGCTGTGGACCAGGAGATGGCATTACCCTGCCGATCCGTGATGAGCACGATGGTGTTATTGAACGATGCGTGCACATGCACAACAGCGTCACTGATGTTCTTCTTGACGCGCTTGCCGCGTCCCTTGCCTGAAGCCGGATTTGCCATGAGGCTCTCTGCTTAAATAATGATTATTTCTTGATGGCGCGACGCGGGCCCTTGCGGGTGCGGGCGTTGGTACGGGTGCGCTGTCCGCGGACGGGGAGTCCGCGGCGATGGCGCTGCCCGCGATAGCAACCCAGGTCCATCAGGCGCTTGATGCTCATTGACACTTCACGACGCAGGTCACCTTCAACCGGCGACTTGGCGATTTCCGCGCGCAGTGCGTCAAGCTGACCTTCGGTCAGATCTCGAACCGGGATCGTCGGATCAATGCCCGCACCCGCACAGATTGCCTTGGCACGAGTGCCGCCAATGCCGTAGATCGAGCGAATCGCGATCACGGTGTGTTTCTTGTCTGGAATGTTGACGCCGGCGATACGTGCCATGAACCTTAAACTCCGGTTGGGAGGACGCGCGAAAAAGGGCGCGAATTGTACGGATTTAGTGACGCTGGGGCAAGGGACAACTAGCCCTGGCGCTGTTTGTGACGCAGATCCGTGCAAATGATGCGGACGACGCCTTTGCGGCGGACGACCTTGCAATTGCGGCAAATCTTCTTGACTGATGCTCGAACTTTCATGGTGATCTCGTTTGCAGGTGCTGCTTTTGTTTCGTTAGCCCTCAGCGGGCGACTGGCTTGATTCCTGAACCACTTCCACTGCGACCACGGCCGCCCTTACCGCCGCCGTCCAGCCCCTTCAGGTTGGCCTTCTTGAGCAGGCCATCGTACTGGTGGGACATCAGATGGGCCTGCAGCTGCGCCATGAAGTCCATGATCACGACCACAGTAATCAGCAATGAGGTCCCACCGAATGCAAAGGGCACATTCGCATAGGCAATCATGAACTCGGGCATCAGACAGATGATGGTGATGTAGGCCGCTCCGGCGACCGTCAGTCGCGTCAGCACCTGGTCGATGTACTTTGCGGTCTGCGCACCAGGGCGAACGCCCGGAATGAAGGCGCCTGACTTCTTCAGATTCTCGGCTGTTTCGCGAGAGTCAAACACCAGCGCGGTGTAGAAGAAGCAGAAAAAGATGATCATCGACGCGTACAGCACGCCATGCAGCGCCTGACCCGGAGAGAGCGCGTTGGCAATCTCCTGAACAAAGCTGCTGGTACTACCGTCCGCGCCAAAAAGCTGAGCCAGTGTCGCGGGGAACAGAATGATGGACGACGCAAAAATCGGCGGAATGACGCCCGACATGTTCAGCTTCAGAGGCAAATGCTGCGTCTGGGCAGCGAACATCTTGCGGCCTTGCTGGCGGCGCGCATGGTGTACCGGAATACGTCGCTGTGCACGTTCTACGTAGACGACTGCAAAGGTCACGGCGACCGTCAGCACTGCGAGCACGATGACCAATGCCGGGTTGAGAGAGCCTTCGCTGACCAGCTGCGCGGTGGAACCGACGGCGGGAGGCAGACCCGCAATGATGCCGGCGACGATGATGATGGACATACCATTGCCGATGCCGCGCTCAGTGATCTGCTCACCCAGCCACATCAGGAACATTGTGCCTGTAACCAGTGAAACGGTGGCAGTGAAAACAAATCCGAAGCCTGGCGCGATTGCGACGCCGCTCTTCTGCAGCGCGGCTGAGGCCCCGATCGCCTGGAAAATGGCGAGGCCAAGCGTTCCGTAGCGGGTGTACTTGGTCAGCTGGCGACGACCGGACTCACCCTCTTTCTTCAGCTCCTTGAGCTTGGGCACCGTCGCGCTCAACAACTGCACAATGATAGATGCAGAGATGTAGGGCATGACGCCAAGGGCCATGATCGACAGTCGCTCCAGCGCGCCGCCAGAGAACATGTTGAACATGTCGAGGATGGAGCCTCGCGTCTGGTCAAACAATGCAGCGAGCTGTGCCGGATCAATTCCTGGAACCGGAATAAAACTACCGATTCTGAATACGATCAATGCGCCAATCAGGAAAAACAGCCGGCCGCGCACTTCTCCAATTTTGGAGAGGTCAGGAACGGTTCCGGTATTGGCGGGCGACTTGGCCATGATGGTGTTTAGCGAATTTACTCGGCGATTGAGCCGCCTGCGGCGGTCACAGCTTCACGCGCACCGGCGGTCAGCTTCAGGCCTTTGAGGCTCACTTTGCGGCTGAGTTCACCCGACTTGATCACCTTGACGGTCAGTGCCTTTGCCGGCACAACGCCAGCCGCCTTGAGGGCAGCCACGTCGATATCGCCTTCAGCTTTGATCTTCTGCAGGTCTGAAAGGCGCACTTCAGCGGTCAGACCCAGCAGCGGGGAATTGAATCCACGCTTGGGAAGACGTCGCTGAATAGGCATCTGGCCGCCTTCAAAGCCCATCTTGCCGCGTCCACCCTTACGGGCGCGTTGACCCTTGTGTCCGCGACCGGCAGTTTTGCCGAAGCCCGAACCCATGCCTCGACCCACGCGTACGCGCTCGGTCTTGGATCCCTCGGCTGGTTTGATCGTATTGAGTTTCATTTTCTCGATTTCCATATCTGCACTGGTCATGAGTCGACTTATCCGACGTCTTCGACTTTGAGCAGATAAGCAATTCGGTTGACCATGCCCATGACTTCAGGCGTTGCAACCAGGACCCGGCTTGAGTTGGTCTTACGCAGACCCAGACCGCGAATGCAGTCGCTGTGATTCTTGAGGCGACCGTGCGGGCTCTTGATCAGCGTGAGCTTGATTTGCTTGTGGGTTGTCATGATTGGCGACCTCAGGCGACGAGTTCGTCGAGTGACTTACCGCGCTTGGCGGCAATCTCGGACGGCATGTTCATGTTCTTCAGGCCTTCAAGCGTCGCCCGAACCATGTTGATGGGGTTACGAGAACCAAATGATTTCGCGAGCACGTTCTGGACGCCTGCCACTTCAAACACAGCGCGCATGGCACCACCAGCAATGACACCGGTACCATCAGATGCTGGACGCATAAACACCTTGGTCGCGCCGTGGATGCCCCAGATTTCGTGCTGCAGGGTCAGCCCCTTAAGCGGCACGCTGATCATGTTCTTACGAGCCTGTTCCATTGCCTTGGAGATCGCTTGCGGCACTTCGCGAGCCTTGCCGTAGCCAAATCCAACACGGCCGGCGCCGTCACCGACGACAGTCAGCGCTGTGAAAGCGAACTGCTTGCCGCCTTTCACGGTCTTGCTGACACGGTTGACCGTGATCAGCTTTTCCTTGAAGTCGCCGCCCTGCTGGTCGTCGTACTGATTTTGTTGAGCCATAACTTAAAACTCCAGGCCGGCTTCACGCGCGGCGTCTGCCAGCGCCTGAACGCGGCCGTGGTACTTGAATCCGGAACGGTCGAACGCAACTCGGGAGATGCCGGCAGCTTTGGCACGCTCTGCGAGCGCCGCGCCGACTTTTTTGGCTGCCTCCACGTTGCCAAGACCCTTCAGACCTTCGGCAACTGATTTTTCCAGCGTGGACGCTGCAACAAGAGTGCTGGAGCAATCTGGCGCAATGATCTGCGCATAGATGTGTCGCGGAGTGCGATGAACCGTCAAACGGTTTTCACCCAGCCTGCGGATGTGATAGCGCGTGCGCTTTGCGCGGCGCAGACGGGATGATCTTTTGTCTTTCATATATCGACTCGACTCTTGAGGAGTGCTGCTTCGTTTGCCGGCGAACCTGATTGATCAGGCCGCTCGCCAAGTCACTCAGATTGTTTACAGACGCTTACTTCTTCTTGGCTTCCTTCATCACCACGCGCTCATCGGCGTAGCGAACACCCTTGCCCTTGTAAGGCTCAGGCGGACGATAGCTGCGCAGATCTGCTGCCACCTGGCCGACCATCTTCTTGTCGGCGCCCTTGATGACAATCTCAGTCTGCGTCGGTGTTTCCACCGAGATGCCGTCCGGGATCGGATAGTCTACAGGGTGTGACAGGCCGACCTGAAGATTGACCTTCTTGCCCTGTACGGCGGCTCTGTAACCCACACCAATCAGGGTCAGCTTCTTCTCGAAGCCTGCGGTTACTCCGACGACCATGTTCTGGATCAGCGCACGCGCAGTTCCGGACATCATCGTGCTCTTTTCCTGGGACGCCTGAGCAATATTCAGCTCATTGCCGTTGATCTCAACGGCGACCCCGCCCGGCAGAGCCATGCTAAGGGTTGCTTTTGCGCCCTGCACGGTCACCTGACCATTGTCTGAGGTGATTTGCACACCCGCCGGGATAGTGACCGGCATTTTTGCTACGCGAGACATTTCTACGCTTCCCTTGAAAAGAGTACTAGCTGACGATGCAAAGCACTTCGCCGCCCTGACCGCTGGCACGCGCTTGCTTGTCAGTCACCACACCGGCTGGCGTGGAGATGATGGCAACCCCAAGTCCGCCTAGCACGGTCGGGATCTCGTCCTTGCTCTTGTACACACGAAGAGACGGCGTGCTGATGCGGCGGATGGTTTCAATAACCGGCTTACCGTCGTAGTACTTCAGCGCAACCGTCATGGTTTTCTTGCTGCCTTCGGTGCTTACGTCGTAACCCAAGATGTAGCCTTCGTCCTGAAGAACGTTGGCAATTGATTCCTTGAGCTTGGATGACGGGCTCTTGATGGTTTTCTTGCGCGCGGACTGACCGTTACGAATGCGGGTCAGGAAATCGGCGACTGGATCGGTCATGGACATATATGTTCTTCCTTATCCTTACCAGCTGGCCATCTTCAGACCGGGGACTTCGCCCCGCATCATGGCTTCACGCAGCTTGTGTCTACCCAAGCCAAACTTGCGATATACGCCACGAGGACGTCCGGTGATGGCACAGCGCTTACGCTGGCGGGTATAGCTGCCGTCACGCGGCAGCTTCTGCATCTGGATCGAGGCAGCCTGTTTGTCTTCATAGCTAGCGTTCGGATCCTTGAGGATCACGCGCAGCTTTTCTCGACGAGCCGCGTACTTGGCGACTAGTGCTTCGCGCTTCTTTTCGCGCTCGATCATGTTGCGTTTTGCCATTTGCTAGACCGCCTTACTTACGGAACGGAAAGCCGAACGACTCGAGCAGCGCTCGACCCTCTTCGTCATTCTTCGCCGTGGTGGTGAAAGTGATGTTCATTCCGCGCATCGCATCGATCTTGTCGTAGTCGATTTCCGGAAAGATGATTTGTTCAGTAATGCCGAAATTGAAATTCCCGCGGCCATCGAATCCCTTGGAAGGGATGCCACGAAAATCGCGAATTCGCGGCAAAGAAATGCAGATCAGGCGCTCAAGGAAGTCATACATGCGCTCAGCACGAAGCGTGACTTTCACGCCGATAGGCATGTTGTCACGAATCTTGAACGTCGCAATGGACTTGCGCGTCTTGGTCACGATGGGCTTCTGGCCCGAAATCGCAATCATGTCTGCGACCGCGTTCTCGATGATCTTCTTGTCCGCCGCTGCTTCACCCACACCCATATTCAGTGTGATCTTGCTCAGGCGCGGAACGGCCATCGTGTTGCAACCGAACTTTTCCTTCAGCGCGGGTGCGATGCGTTCGCGGTAGTCCTTTTGCATCGTCGGGACATTCTGGTTTGCTTGACTCGCCATCATTCTTGCTCGATTAACCGTCCACCAATTCCTGGTTGGACTTGAAGTAACGGACCTTGCGGCGGTTCTCGCCTTCGCCCTCGAAGCGGAAGCCCACGCGATCGCCCTTGGAGGCTTTCGCATTCCATAGCATCACGTTTGCTGCCTGGATCGGCATTTCCTTTTCCACAATCCCGCCTGGGGATCCGGCATTGGGGTCGCCTTTCTGGTGCTTCTTGACGATGTTGATGCCTTCTACCATGAGCTTCCCATCAGCGCGCACGGCGGTGACGGTGCCACGGCGAGACTTGTCTCGGCCCTTGATGACGACGACATCGTCGCCTTTGCGAATCTTGTTCATGGTGTTTCAGCCTCAGATAACTTCAGGCGCCAACGACACGATCTTCATGAAACGGTCGCGCAACTCTCGCGTCACCGGCCCAAAAATACGTGTGCCGATCGGATCCAGCTTGCTGGTCAGAAGAACCGCGGCATTGGTGTCGAATCGAATAGCCGAACCATCGGGGCGGCGCACGGGATGCCGGGTGCGGACGACGACCGCATCATGCACCTCGCCCTTCTTGACCTTGCCACGCGGGATGGCATCTTTAACCGTGACCTTGATCAGGTCGCCGACATTTGCATAACGGCGATAGGTTGAGCCCTTGACCTGGATCACCTGCATGAGCTTGGCGCCGCTGTTATCAGCCGCCAGCACAAAGGATTCTTGTTGAAGCATCGGACCAGTTCCTCGAGGGCTTAGGCGTGGTGATTAAGCACTTCGACCAACTTGAAGTGCTTGCTGCGGGAAATCGGACGTGTCTCGACGATAGCAACCAGGTCGCCTTCCTTGGCGACACTGCCTTCGTCGTGAGCATGGAGCTTGGTGGAACGGCGCATGATCTTTCCGTACAACGGGTGCTTGACGCTGCGCTCAACGAGCACAGTGATCGTCTTGTCCATTTTGTTGGAAATAACTCGGCCAACGACGCGGCGCTTGCTCTTCTCGACTTGCTCAACGACCTGTTGGGTCGGCTGTGTATCGGTATCGCTCATTTCACTTGACCTTTGCATTCAACAGCGTCAGCACCCGTGCCACCTTCTTGCGCGCATCGCGAGCGAGGTGCGACTGGTTCATCTGCCCCATGGAAGCCTGCATGCGCAGGTTGAACTGTTCGCGACGAAGCGCGGCAAGCTCTTCCTTCAGGCCAGGCGCGTCTTTCTCGCGCAGCGATTTGACGTAATCAGCGGTTTTCATCAGAGGATCGTCCGGGTAACAAACGTGGACTTGACGCACAGCTTGGCGGACGCGAGCTTGAATGCTTGGCGGGCGTCTGCTTCGGACACGCCCTCCATTTCATAAAGCATGCGCCCAGGCTGAACCTTGGCCACCCAATATTCGACATTGCCCTTACCAGAACCCATTCGGACTTCCAAAGGCTTCTTGGTGACAGGCACATCCGGGAACACCCGAATCCAGAGCTTGCCACCGCGCTTGACGTAACGCGTGATGACACGACGGGCAGCTTCAATCTGGCGGGCGGTAATCATGCCGCGCTCAGTTGCCTTCAAACCGTACTCGCCAAAGCTGACCTTGTTGCCGGTCAGGGCGAGACCGGTGTTGCGGCCTCTCTGCTGCTTTCTAAACTTCGTTCGCTTGGGCTGCATCATGGCAGCGGGCTCCTAATAGAATTACTTGACGTGAAGGATCAGGCAGCGGCCGTGTCAGCCGCTTCTTCCTTCTTGTTGCTGCGACGCTCATCAAAGACTTCGCCGCTGAACACCCAGACCTTGACACCGATAATGCCGTAGGTGGTCTTGGCTTCTGCAGTCGCGTAGTCAACGTGGGCACGAAGCGTATGAAGCGGCACGCGACCTTCGCGATACCACTCGACTCGTGCGATCTCGGCGCCGTTAAGACGTCCGCCAACCTGGATCTTGATACCCTGGGCACCCTGTCGCAGCGCGTTCTGCACCGCACGCTTCATGGCGCGACGAAACATGATGCGACGCTCAAGCTGCTGGGCAACACTTTCTGCGATCAGCTGTGAGTCGAGCTCAGGCTTGCGAATCTCTTCTACCGAAATGTGCACGCTTTCGGGCTTGAGCCCCATGCGTACGGCCACTTCGCGCTTCAGCTTCTCAATGTCTTCGCCTTTCTTGCCGATTACGATGCCGGGACGTGCCGTGGCGATCGTCACGCGGGCCGACTTGCTCGGGCGCTCAATCTTGATCTTCGACACAGAGGCCGCAGCCAGCTTCTTTTTCAGAAACTCGCGTACCTGCATGTCTTTGGCCAGGTTCTTCACATAGGCTTCGCCTTCGGCGTACCAGTTTGAAGTCCACTTGGTGCTGATGCCGAGGCGGAAGCCGTTGGCGTTAACTTTATGACCCATGATCAGTTTCCGTCTGACACACGCACGGTCACGTGCGAAGTGCGCTTGAGAATTCGGTCGGCGCGGCCTTTGGCACGCGGGCTGATGCGTTTCATTACCGGACCCTGATCAATCATGATTTCAGAGATCCGCAGTTCATCAATATCGGCGCCATCGTTGTTCTCGGCGTTCGCAATAGCGGAGTCGAGCACTTTCTTGATGATGCCGGCGGCGCGCTGATTGGAGAACTTCAGAATGTTGATGGCTTCATCAACCTTCTTGCCGCGCACCATGTCAGCAACCAGGCGACCCTTCATCGGTGAAAGACGCACAAACTTCAATACGGCTTGCGTATTCATGTTTAGCGGCCTCCCTTCTTGTCGCCGCCGTGACCCTTGAAGGTCCGGGTCGGCGCAAACTCGCCGAGCTTATGACCGACCATGTTCTCTGTGACGAACACGGGAATGTGCGCGCGACCGTTATGCACCTGCAGGGTCAAACCCACGAACTCCGGGGTGACCATGGATCGACGCGACCAGGTCTTGATCGGCTTCTTCACGCGGCTGCCCGCCATGTCCGCCACCTTCTTTTCGAGATGGTGATCAACAAACGGGCCTTTCTTGAGGGAACGCGGCATTTCTATCTCACAATTGCTTTAGTCGTTACGCGGGCGATTACTTCTTGCGACGCGCGCGAACGATGAATTTCTGCGTGCGCTTGTTGTTGCGGGTCTTCTTACCCTTGGTCTGCTGGCCCCAAGGCGTAACCGGATGCGGGTTACCCTGACCAGATTTACCTTCACCACCACCATGCGGGTGATCAACCGGGTTCATCACCACACCGCGAACGGTGGGACGAATACCCTTCCAACGCTTCGCACCGGCCTTGCCGTACTGGCGAAGGTTGTGCTCGCTGTTGCCTACTTCGCCGACAACGGCGCGGCAATCAGAATGAATCTTGCGCATCTCGCCAGAACGCAAACGCAGTGTTGCGTAATTGCCTTCACGAGCGACCAGCTGTACTGCAGCCCCAGCCGATCGTGCGATCTGCGCGCCCTTGCCGGGACGCATTTCGATGCAATGGACCGTGGTACCCAGCGGAATATTCCGCATCGGCAGTGCATTGCCCGGCTTGATCGGCGCGTCCTTGCCCGACTTCAGCTCGTCGCCAGCGACGACGCCGCGCGGCGCAATAATGTAGCGGCGCTCGCCGTCTGCGTAGCAAAGCAGGGCCAGGTGCGCTGAGCGATTGGGGTCATATTCAATGCGCTCGACCTTGGCGGCAATACCGTCCTTGCTGCGCTTGAAGTCGATGACGCGGTAGTGTTGCTTGTGACCGCCGCCGCGATGGCGCGTGGTGATTCGACCGTTGTTGTTGCGGCCGCCGTCCGGCTTGTTGGTTTCCAACAAGGGAGCATGGGGCGCACCTTTCCACAGGCCAGGCGTCAGCACCTTGACCTGGTGGCGTCGGCCGGGAGATGTCGGTTTTGCTTTGATCAATGGCATGGCTTAAATCCTTACGCGTCCTTCACGCCACTGGCGAAGTCGATCTCCGCACCTTCGGCCAGACTGACATATGCTTTTTTCCAGTCGGAGCGACGGCCCATTCTTTGGCCGAAGCGCTTGTTCTTGCCGGTGACATTGAGCGTGTTCACGTTCTTGACTTCAACCTTGAACAAGCTTTCGACGGCCGCCTTGATTTCATGCTTGGTCGCGTCCGGAATAACCTTGAACACCGCCTCATTGCTCTTTTCAGCAACGCGTGTTGATTTCTCGGAAACGATCGGCGCAACAATAATGCGGTGAAGGCGACCCGCCATCACTTTGCTGCTGGGTGCTTTTGAGCTCATGACAACCAGGCCTCAATTTTCTTGGCGGCTTCAGTGGTAACCACGACTTTCTCGTGGCTCAGCAGGGAAACCGGGTCAAGACTCGAAACGTCCGTAACACCGATCTTGTGAAGATTGCGCGCGGACAGATAAAGATTCTTTTCGACGCTTTCAGTCACGAGCAGCAAATCATTGCTGCCGTAGGCCTTCAGCGTTTCGATCAGGGTCTTGGTCTTGGCAGCTTCAACCGACAGAGAGTCAGTGACCACCAGATGACCGCCCCTGGCCAACTCGGAGAAGATGGAGCGAATCGCACCGCGATACATCTTGCGGTTGACCTTCTCGGAGAAGTCACGGGGGCGAGCGGCAAATGCACGACCACCGCCACGCCAGATCGGGCTGCGGATGGAGCCCGCACGCGCACGACCGGTGCCCTTCTGCTTCCAGGGCTTGCGTCCGCCACCGCGAACCTCGGCCTTGGTCTTCTGCTTCTTGGTGCCAGCACGGCCGCCATTCATATAGGCGGTCACGATCTGGTGAATCAGAGCTTCGTTGTAGTCAACGCCAAACACGCTATCGGCTAGCGCGATCTTGGCGTCACTGTTGTGAACCTGAATTTCCATGAGAATTCTCTACTTCACCGTAGGCCGGACAATGACGTCGCCGCCGGCAAACCCGGGGACAGCGCCCTTGACCAGCAGCAAATTCTTTTCAGCGTCGACACGGACAAGATCCAGGTTCAGAGCAGTAATGCGCTCGTTACCCATGTGACCGGCCATCTTGCGGCCCTTCCAGACCTTGCCTGGCGACTGACGCTGACCAATTGAGCCCGGCATGCGATGCGACAGGGAGTTACCGTGGCTGGCACGGCCGCCGCGGAAATTCCAGCGCTTCTGCACGCCTGCAAATCCCTTACCGATGCTGGTGCCTGTTACGTCCACCCGCTTTATATCGGCAAAGGCATCAACCTTGATTTCACTGCCAGGAGCAGCGTCGGCCAGTTCGTCACCTTCGACACGAATCTCTCGAACGATGTGCCCGGCGGCAACGCCTGCCTTCTTAAAGTGGCCTGTCATCGCCTTGTTGACGCGAGATGGCTTCACTTCGCCCGCGGTGACCTGGACAGCGCGATAGCCTTCGCCATCGACGGTCTTGACCTGGGTTACTCGGTTGGGCGCGCATTCAATAACAGTGACCGGAATCGACTCACCTGCTTCGGTGAAGATCCGCGTCATGCCGGCCTTGCGACCAATAATTGCGATAGTCATGATCGAATCCGCCCTCAGTTGACCTTGATCTGGACTTCTACGCCCGCAGGCAAGTCCAGCTTGGAGAGCGCATCGACGGTTTTCTCCGTCGGATCCACGATCTGCATCAGTCGCTTGTGCGTACGAATTTCGTACTGGTCACGGGCGTCCTTATCGACGTGGGGCGACACCAGAATGGTGAAGCGCTCCTTTCGCGTCGGCAAAGGAATCGGCCCGCGCACAAGTGCACCGGTACGTTTGGCGGTCTCAACGATCTCACGGGCTGATTTGTCAATCAGACGGTGGTCAAAGGCTTTGAGCCGAATACGAATCGACTGGCTGGTCGCGGCCATGCTCTCACTCAGGAAAAGGTCTTAAAGAACGACCCCGGGACACCGGAATCAGCACAAAAACAGGGGTTTTCGTGCAGGTGTTACCCAGGGGGCTTGCTCGAAAGGGCGCGCAGTATAGCCGCGGCCCAAATTGGAAGCAACGGATATTTGAAGATTTTGTAGATTGATTCGCCGATGCCGTGAATCTTATGAAGATGGTTAGCCACAGTACCTGTGTGATCAGTCGTCTCTTGCTGCCGGTTGTCGGTATCTGCCCTGATTCTGTCACGGGTTGCTTTGCAGCTCAGGGGATACAGGGCGGTGCTGCCTGCCTGCGTCTCAAGCCGGGGTCGAGATTTTCGGCCGTAGAGAGAGGTTTGTCGTGGTCTGTGATGGCGACGTCATCAGGCAATAACCTGAAGATTCGCCAATCTGGCGTAGAGCCCGCCCCGTTCAATCAGGCTTGCGGGAGTGCCGTCTTCGACGATCTGGCCGTGATCCAGCACGATGATGCGATCAGCCTTGCGCACCGTCGCCAACCGATGCGCGATGACCAGCGTCGTTCTGTTGCGCATCGCGGCTTCCAGCCCGCTCTGCACCAGAGCCTCGCTTTGGGCGTCCAGCGCGCTTGTCGCTTCGTCCAGAAGCAGCACAGGAGGGTCTCGAAGGATGGCGCGCGCAATCGATATGCGTTGGCGTTGCCCCCCGGAGAGTCGCACGCCGCGCTCCCCCAGGAATGTGCTGTAGCCGTCGGGAAGTCGATTTAAGAATTCATCTGCATGCGCGACCTTCGCCGCAGCCAGGACATCTTCGTCGCTGGCATGAGCGCGCCCATAGCGAATGTTTTCCATTGCATCGGCCGAGAAAATGACCGGATCCTGCGAAACGATACCGATATGCGTCCTCAGTTCGTTGGGTTCCAGCTGCCTGATATCCACGCCGTTGATGCAGATAGCGCCAGCACTGACGTCGTAGAAACGCATCAGTAGCTGGAATAGCGTTGTCTTCCCCGCACCGCTCGGCCCAACAATGGCCACTGTGCTGCCGTCGGCAATATCCAGGTTCAGCCCCTGTAGCGCCGCATCTGCCGGACGCGAGGGATAGTGAAAGCTCACGTTATGAAAGCTGACCCGCGCCTGATGTGGATCAGGCATCCGCGCAGGCGCCGTCGGCTGGGTGATGGAAGGTTTTGCGGCAAGCAGCTCAATCAGGCGCTCTGTCGCACCACCGGCCCGCATGATTTCTCCCCATACCTCAGCCAACACGCCTACCCCGCCCGCCGTAACCATGGCG
The DNA here is from genome assembly GCA_963975245.1 of uncultured Panacagrimonas sp. Classification (GTDB taxonomy): domain Bacteria; phylum Pseudomonadota; class Gammaproteobacteria; order Nevskiales; family Nevskiaceae; genus Panacagrimonas. Next base: position 121,708 of record CAXBFJ010000011.1, read on the forward strand.
TACATCACGAAGGAGGCAAGCTGCCCTGCACTCATCGAACCCAAGGTAACGGCTTTAGCCCCCAGCCACAGGACAAAAACAATGGCGCCAAAAACACCTCCAATCATGCCGGCCGTCATCAGCGCCCGCAGGCGGGTCCGCGCGATCGCGGCGGCGAAACTGGATTCAACCCGTGTTGAGAATTTATGGTTCTCCGCGTCAGTCTGAGTAAACGCCTGCACGGTTGTTACCGCATTGAGGATTTCGCCGGCCAGCGCTGAGGTATCTGCAATTCGATCCTGCGATTCTCGGGAAAGCTTCTTGACCCTGCGCCCCACGATCACCAGTGGCAGCACCACCAGGACCAGAAGAACCAGCGTGACCGAGAAGAGTTTGAGGCTGGTCACGGCCAGCATGATCATGCCGCCCACAAACTGGAACAGGCTGCGCAAGCCCATCGAGATGGACGAACCGACGACCGTCTGGATCACGGTTGTGTCTGAAGTCAGACGCGAAAGCACCTCACCCGACTGCGTTGTTTCGAAGTAGTCCGGCGACTGCCGAAGCATGTTCTGGTAGACCTTGTTTCTCAGGTCCGCGGCAAGACGCTCACCGATCCAACTCACACAATAGTAGCGACCGGCCACGCTCAGGCCCCAGAGCAGCGCAATTCCGAACAGAGCCAGGAAATGCCAGTCGATTCTGCTGGACGAACCGAATCCTTCGTCGATGAGGCCACGGAATGCCAGCGGCACGCTCAGCAAGGCGACTGAGGCCAGACACAACAGCGTCAGGGCCAGGACCAGCATGCCGCGATACGGAGAAAGATACGGCCACAGCCGGGCGAGCCACTGAATACGCCCGCGCATAGGCCTCTCAGCTGAGGCCGGTGCTGTCTGCGTCGAATCTGAAGTGCGCTGGCTCATCGTCTGGCGCTACTGCAACGGCTTCTTAGGCCTGGGACGCACAACGAAAAAGGGCGCGATCTCTCGCGCCCTTTGTCTGCAGACCATCTGATCAGGCTTTAGGCCAGGATCTTGGTGACCACGCCGGCGCCGACGGTGCGGCCGCCTTCACGAAT
>CAXBFJ010000012.1:0-104635 GCA_963975245.1 uncultured Panacagrimonas sp.
GCCCTGGTCAATTTTCAATGAGCAGACATGGTCAGTTTTCAGTGAGCAGCAACACCCATCAATTGGTGAATAAAGAATGCCTGCTTCAGCGGAGCAGCAGATTCTCATTTCTACTGCGAGGGACGGTTTCGTCAATTAGGCAGCCTGTAGATAGAGGCGCAATCAAGCAGTACGACTGCAATGGCAGAGATTCTTGCCGCAACAGAACCCATTCCGGATTACCTCGTTACGCAGCTTGAAACCGCAAAGCAACGCAGTTCACTTCACTGATATTGGATCATCAAGTTCGATCCAGAAAGGCTAATGCGGTCTGGTTGAACTTGTCGGCATGTTCCCACTGTGCCCAATGACCACAACGTGTGAATACATGAAGGTCAGCGTCAGGAATTCCGCGCGCCGCCTTAAGGCCATTGTCCAACGGAACAAATCGATCATCGCGACCCCAGATCACCAATGTACGGGCCATAATCTCCGGGAGGCGCGGCGTGAAGTCTACAAATAATGCCTGTGGATTTTGCTCGTTGCTTTTGACGAAATTTTCGAGATGATCCAGCGCATTTTGCATTGCTTTCCAACGTCCCTGAACCAGTTCCTCAGTCAACACGGATGTGTCGTAGACAAAGACCTGCATCATGGCCTGCAGATTCTCGAACGTCGGATTCTTGTACAGCTTCATGAGCAGCTTGATGCCTTCCTGTGGTGAAGGCTGAAACAGGCTCTGTCCGAGGCCAGCGGCACCCATCAGGATCATGCGGTCGAGACGATTCGGAAATTCGAGAGCGAAGGTGAGTGCTGACAGACCTCCCATGGAATTGCCGATCAGATGCGCCTTGTCGATTTTGAGCGTGTCCATGAGCGCCTGAACTGCGCGTGCGTTAATCAGGCCGCGTGGATCCGCCGACACCAGTGGTGAGGATTTATTGAAACCGGGGCAGTCGAGCAAGATGACCCGGTAACCGCCGTCGACAAGGGCGTCGATGTTGCGGTGAAAATTGCTCCAGCCACCCGCGCCCGGGCCGCCGCCATGCAGCATGATGACCGCAGGACCTTCGCCGGCATCGTGATAGTGCAGAGTGTGCCCGCCAGCTTCGACGGTACGGCTAGTTGAGGGATCAGTTAATCGGGTCATTTTCTACTCGTATTTGGTGTTTGGATCAGAGGCGATCAACGCAAACCGCTATCTCTAAGAGCTTGGGTGCCACCTCATTCTTTCTCGTAAAAAATATTGAGAAATCGAAGCGGAGAGCTGAACTGTTTCGACGCATGTTAAATACAAAATTAAATTGGCAATAAGCCTAGGATGTTTCGTCAACAGATAGCGGTTTGTTTAGATCAACAAAAATATCCCCATTTTCTTCTCGTGTTGCGAAAACTCGAATGCCCTTAGAAGCCGGCGCGGCACGGACCGCCCCGGTGCGCAGGCAGAAGCGCGCGCCGTGAAGTGGGCATTCAACTTCTGTCCCTTCGACCATTCCTTCGCTGAGTTCAAAGTCTTCGTGACTGCAGTTGTTCTCAAAAGCATGCCATTGAGCATCAATTCGGCACACGGCTAAAGGAAGGGGGGCGTTAGCCACACTAAGTATCTCACCGTCATCGAGATCGTCGACGGCGCAGGCGCGAATCTCTGTCATATCAGAAAAAGAGGCTGAGGTTGTTGGCCAATAGCGTGGCCTGATCAAGACGCATATCGCGGCGTGCAATCTTCCAGCGCGGGCCGCCACCAGTATTTGGCCGCAGACGGTCAACACGCGTACCGATAAATTGATCCTCTTGCCGTTCAAGGCGCGAGCGATACAACATGAAGTTGCAGCTCACGTCCCATTCGCCAGCGATATCGCCCGGTCTGATATAGACATTGCTGATTGAGTGTCGCGTGCGTGAAGGGGGCATTTCAGCCCAGGCTTTCCCGGTTTCCAGGCGCCGCACTCGCTGCGTGAGTGTATGCAGGGTTTCGTCGAAATAGCACGCGACTGCTCCGGTGGGCGGTGCTTCGCCGGAGGCCTGTTCATGGTAGTTCGTGGTTACTGGCATGTAGTACGCGACATCATCGGCGAAGAGAGCGAGCCAGTCGCGGAAGCGGTGGCGGTCAAGCAGTTCGGCCTCCTCAAACAGAAAGCGTTCGATATCGAGTTGGAGCTCTGGAGTGATTTTGCTCATGTCACGTCCTCATGTGGACGTGCGAGCTCCTCATGTGATTCACCAGTCATCATGCGCGCCCAGCGCGTGTAGAAACCGCGAGCGGCAGCTTCAGAAAACACATGACTGAGCGGTCCGGGGAAACGCTCGTCGTTCTTTGTATTACCCATGCCCATCTGCATGTTGAGCTTCTGCTGGCGTGCGCGCGTGCCGCGCAGCACACGCTGTACTTCGATCCAGTTCTCGCCATCGTCCTGCTCAAATGTGCCGGCAGGACTGAAGGTGCGCATGATGCCCTTGCCCCAGATCTCCTTGACCTCCGCAGGCGCATCGGCATCGACGACAGCGAGTGCCCACACTTCAATCTCGTTTGGGCCACGTGGATGCCAGACGCGCAGGGTATTGATGCCAGGCAGGAATGAGCAGGTGGGAAAAATAGTCATATGCTGACCGTTCATGGCGTGGGCGCGCGGCTTGCCCAAGCGTTGCTCAACCCGATCGCGTGACTCCACCAGATATTTGGCTACTTCGGGACCTACAATGGCACCAATCAGTTCATATTCCTGATCGCCCGTGTGAAAGCCGCTGCCGTGCCCGGCTGCCGGATCACGCCACTGATACCCTTCTGTTGGCCAGGCCGCGGCTTCTGGCGGCGCTCCTTCCGGCAGGGCGGAGATAATGGCCGACATATGTGAGAGCGGCGCGTGATACATATCGCTGCAGAATTGTTCTGAGGCGAATTTCCAGTTGCAGGGGATGACCCATTTGTGCACCCCGCCAAATATCTCGGTTCCCGCTTCGGAACGGTCGAACATCGCCGCCATGTAGTACTTCGCATCTCCCAGATGTTCTTCTAATGGTGGGATGTTCTCATCCCAGCAGCCGAAGATCAGGCCCATGTATTCGGCAACTTTCGGGACCCTCTGAGCGCCCCACTCGGATTTATTCAATTTGCTGCAATAGCCCTCCTTCTCCATTGGCACATTGACCAGCTTGCCGGTATTGTCATAGCTCCAACCGTGATAGGAGCAAGTGAAGAAGCGTGCATTGCCGTGATCCAGGCGGCTCAGCCTCATTCCGCGATGGCGGCACTGGTTGAGGAAAGCCAGCACGCTGCCATCTTTCTGGCGCGTAACAATAACTGGGTCTTCGCCCATGTAGGTGGTGAAAAAATCTCCTGCCTTGGGAATCTGCGAGCGGTGCGCGAGGAACAGCCAGCTGCGGCCGAACACCTGCTCCAGTTCGCGCTGGTAGAGCGCTTCGTCACAGAAGATGCGTGGGTCGAGTGCCCCATTTCGCACATCGACGAGATTGCGGATGTCTTGGTCAGCCCACTCAGTTTGTGTACCGTTTGTCACGTCTACTCCTTAGATGTTGTAAATTTATCTACCGCGACGTCAAGCGTGCGGCGGATTCTGAGCCTGGATTCTGTGACTCGAATGAATATGGAATTGAGCCGATTCTTTGCTTTGCCAAAGCGGTCACTCTGTTGTCTGAGCCGGCGCTTTCTGGGTGGGGCGTTGCTGTAGACCGCGATTGTGGCGGCTCGCCAAGCGTCGCCAGACCAGGGTGTATCCATCGCCTTCGAACAGGTTTTCGGTGGAGCGGTAAGGCAGTCCATCAGTGCCGACCTCGACACCCATATTGGCGACCAGATCAGTAGCATTGAACTGCTCGAAACCGAGCTTCACCCACTTGGTCTTCACTTCCTCGCGGAAGGCAGCGCATTCCAACGGGTCAGTGGTCTTGCGGCCCCAGGCAATGAAGTAGCGGTGGTTTTTTTCGTCAACCGGCACGTACCACTCGTAATGAAGCATGCCCATGTCTGGCCAGGGTTCCACCTTGAGAGCGCCCGGCAACCAGATCGAACCTTCGATGGAGCCGTAAGCCATGTGCGCCATTTCATTAGCGGGTATTCGTGACGCCATGCGACCGCGCTCGCCGTCGCACTCGAATTCAAATTCGAACACCGGTTCGGACTTGCCGAGCGCATCAATCAGGCCTTTGGGTCCGTCACCGGTTACTTCCGTAATTTCGTGAAATGTATCGCCGCCGACCAGTCGGTTGGCGATCGGAAAGGGGCGATCGAGCACCTTCAGAAATTCATCATCCTTGTGAATGAAAATGTGATTAGGATCGAAGCCCGAATCCGCAGCGAGTCGCCAATTACAGGCAGCAGGCACATTGACCGCACCGACCGTGCACCATTGTTCGTCAAGAAACCCTGGAGGGACATCGTCGATCAGCGGTGGCGGCGGCTCCAAGTCACCGACAAAGGCGAAGACCATGCCATTGACTTCCTGCACCGGATAGCTCTTGACGCCGCGCTTGCCGATCAGGCGGCTGTCCGGTGCGCTGGGGATAGCCACCAGCTTGCCGTCCTTGAAGTTGTAGGTGAAGGCGTGCAGCCAGCAGGTGATGCTGTTCTTGGTGTAGCACTCCGGTTTTGTAGAAAAGCGAAAACCTCGATGGATGCATTGATCGGCAATAGCGTAGACCACACCATCGATGCGCTTAAACAGCAAGTTCTCACCAAGCAAAGTCAGTGGGACTAACTGTTCTTCAATGATTTCATCGGAGAGCATCGCCGGGTACCAGTGATTGCGGAAGCCCAGGGCAGCATCTTCATACCGTCCCGGTATCGTCTCTGTCTGTTGTCTGTCGCCATCCATGCTCTGCTCCTCGTTTTTTGTAATAACTAACTTGTCGGGGCAGCGTGGCCCCAGTCGCTCAGCTGCGAATAACTGCGTACGGACCAGGTGGCATCATCAACCACTGCGCCGCCGTGCCCGAACTCGATAGCAAAGCCCGATGGGCTTATGGCGTAAAACGAGAACATGCCGTCATTCGGGTGATGGCCAAGGCCCATCATGATCGGCACGCCTGCGGCCAGGCAGCGGTCATAGGCAAGCCCGACATCATTGAAGTTGCTGACCTCGACCATGATGTGGTGAATTCGCTTGGGAAAGGGGATCGCAGCGGTTGCGAATGAATGATGCCGACCCGTGGCGGTGTGGAAGAACGTGGCGTCAAAAGGAATTTCGCCGTGCGGAGTCATCAGTGGTGCGCGGATGTGGTCGCTGACGCGCAGGCCCATGGTGTCGCGGTGAAATTCGATTGTTTTCTTGTAATCGCCAGCTGCAGATACATAGTGTCCGACCCCAAGATCGCCGGTGACAAAGCCGCCGCGCAGCAAGCGGGAACGAAAGGGTGTCGGTGAATACGCCGGTCCAAAGCTGAACTCATGGCGGATGCCGTCGGGGTCGGTGCAATGGAGCAACTGTTCAACGCGGCGCGATGCGCACAGGGCCTCGTCTCCGCGCTGCAAATACACGCCTCGTGTATTGAGGCCATCTGCGAATCTTGCCAACGCATCCGCCGTTTCGAACTGCCAACCGGCAGCGACCAGATCCTCGTCACCGCCGGGTTGAATAAGAATCCTTTGCTCAAGGTCGTCCATCCGCAGCGCCAAGCATCCATCGTCACCGCGATCGCCCACCATCAGGCCAAGGATATCGACCGCGAACTGCTCCCAACTCGCGAGCTCACGGCTTGCGATACACAAGTATCCAAGTGAAGAAATCTCTGCCATCCAGTCGCCTCATATAGGGTAGTTGCGAATGTTCTATGCACCCGCTTGCCGAGTGTAAAAGCAACCCCCGTGCCAAGCCTCGTACGATATACATAACGATATGATTATAGGGGGACAAATGCATATACTCACGGTATTAGGAAAGACGTATCGGAGATAAAACTTCATAAAATAATGAATTAATGATATTAATAATTCATTATTTGGTTAATCGATTCAAAGCTAAAGAGGTGCGCATGAGTGCACGAAAAATCGCTGCAAGTCATGACTTGGCGACGGGTGACTTCTCTTTCCCTGCTGTTCGGGATATTGCTGGCCATCTGCACTTCAGTCCGGACAAGGGACGCATCTGGCTCGAAGATCAGCGCATGGTGTTGATGAACGCCGAGTCATTCCGTGCCTTGCGCAGTGAGCTGGTGGCGAGTCTGGGATTGGAGGCCGCACAAAGACTGATCGAGCGAATGGGCTATGTCGCTGGAAGTCGTGACGCCGCGTTTGCCAAGCGTCTGCGTAGTGAAGGTAGCGTTTTTGACGCCTTTGTCGTCGGCCCGCAGCTGCACGCGCTCAAGGGCATGGCCGAAATCGAACTGCAGCAATTTCACATGGACGTCAGCACCGGGCAAATTCAAAGCGAATTCATCTTTCGCGATTCCTTCGAGGTCGAGGATCCGCCAGGCGAATCGCTCTTGGCGCGTCAGGGAGTGTGTTGGATGTTGACCGGGTATGCCTCGGGCTACTCGAGTGCTTTCATGGGCAAGCGTATTCTCGTCCGAGAAGTTGAATGCCGTGCACGCGGCGACGAACAGTGCCGGGCGATTGCGAAGCCTGCGGAAGCCTGGGAGTTGCCAGATGCAGATCCTGTTGGCGCCTCTATGGTGGTTTCGCAAACTGATGCGGCTCTGTCTGCCAGCGGCCCAAAGGCAGATCAAAAAAAGGCTTCCCGCGCCGTATCGGCGGTGGTCGGAAGCTCGACTGCATTCAACAACATTCTGCACCAGATTGACCGTGTAGCACCGACGCGTGCGACCGTCCTGCTGCTTGGCGAAAGCGGGGTGGGCAAGAGTCTGTTTGCACGTGAAGTTCATGATCGCAGTCCACGACGACTGCGGCCATTCATCTCAGTGAATTGTGCGGCCATTCCAAACGAGTTGATCGAGTCTGAGCTGTTCGGCGCAGAGCGTGGTGCGTACACAGGAGCAAACGCGTCCCGTGAAGGACGCTTCGAGATTGCTGATGGCGGCACTCTGTTTCTAGATGAAATCGCCACCCTGAGCCTCACTGCGCAAGGCAAGTTGCTCAAAGTGCTGCAGACCGGCGAATTCGAACGTCTTGGTAGCCCGCGGCCGCGACACGCAGATGTGCGTGTCGTTGCGGCCACCAATGTGGATCTGGCTCGTGCAATTAAAGATGGCACTTTTCGGCTCGACCTATTCTATCGGCTGAATGTTTTTCCGATCCGCATTCCACCTCTGCGTGAGCGGCGCGACGACATTCCTATCTTGATTGGACACTATCTGCAGCACTACTCGCGCATGCACCAGCGCAATCTCCGAGGGCTGACTCCGGCCGCGCTAGGCGCGCTGCTGGAACACGACTGGCCGGGTAATGTTCGAGAGCTGGAAAACGTCATCGAACGCGGCGTGATCTTGGCCGAGGAGGCACAGCCCCTGGAGCGGTCCCATCTTTTCGCCTCACACGTCCCAGCTGAGCTTTTCGAGCTCGATAGCACCGGCGATCTGGTTGAACCGCAGCCGGATTCTGATGAAGCCGGCGCGCAGGTGCGTGACTCGGTCGATGCCTGGCTCAAGAAAGGTGACAGCCTCGACCTTCAGGCAACAGAAGATCGCATTGTGCTGGCTTCTCTGGCTAGGGCAGATGGCAATGTATCGCGTGCGGCACGTACTTTGCAGGTGACCCGCGCGCAACTTGATTATCGCATCAAGAAGATTCGATCTCGCGAAGACCCGCGAATTAACTGAGTAAATTGATTTACCTCAAACGGTTAGCCAGAAACGTATTGTTCGCATTTAACGGGCCTGCTCTATACGAACGTTTCCAAGTCTAGCAGTGCCACTTGCCGATCTGTAAATGCTAAGGGCGACCTCGGCAGAGGTTACGGAGCGCTTCATGCAGGCCTATGGGGTTATCGACGTGTTTGACACCGAGGCTGCGAAGCGAGAACAGATTGATGTCATCGTTGATAAGGAAAAAGCCATCCTATCGGGCGCGGAAGCCGCTGATATTGAACGAACCCTGCGGGCTTTGATGGCCGACTTGGTCGTCGCCTAGATTTAATAAAAGGCGAGAAAAAAATCAGTGCCAATACGCATCCAGGTTCCCCGCGATACTGAGATCTCTCGATACTCCTTGATCGAGTGATCATTCGCAACAATGAGGGTAGGGCAATAAGAATAATGCGCAGGTCACCACCGCCGGCAGCAACCTCACTGTTAACACTGCGCTGATCTACGGCATTCCGACCATGGGCCAGAGCTTGGACGTCATTCTCGTGGCTGGGGAGCACCTGTACACAGGCAATCAGGCTCTAACGCCAGAGAATCCCGACTGCTTCAATGGCCGCCAGCTCCTATGGGACGGCGAACTTCGCCTGCCCCAGGACTCTCTGCGTGAAATGAGCGTGATCTTCAATGCGGTGCTGGTGACAATCTAATTGCTCCTGGTGGCCGCGTTTCGTTCATTCCTGCTTCCGATTCTGCTTACGGCAACCGCAATCATTTTGAAAATCCAGATCAAGTACAGGGACGTGCTTTTTGCAGTAATTCCAACTTCTTTAATTATCGGCACTCGGGCTTCAACTGAGCCCTAATTGCTTGCGCTGCCTTTGCTCTACGAGCACCTTGCCCGATGGTTTTAAAGGTGGCACCAAGGCGCTGATGCTGCTGACAAGAAGTCTCCCCTTGCTCGGCCCGAATGAGATACGGTCGGAAACTCAGAAGGCCTCCAGTGCTGTTGATCTACCTGCACTTCCCGTTGCTTTGATCGGGATTCATTGCACCCCCTTGGCTGGATTCATGTATGCGCCAAACGGTACCGTGGAACGCATACTTTCCGATGTCAGATTGCCGCAAACTGGAAGGATTCCACATGGAGCCTTTCTGGAGTAATCCCCTTTTGCCTAAGTAGGCGAGCGGTCGCCTCAGTGGCGTGTGGGGATCCAAAAACGTAGGCACGCCACATGCGCAGATCACCAAGATTGGCTGCGAGTGCCTCAGTGAGCAGACCGCGGCGATCTCTTCGGGCCATTGGGCCTCCTCCAATTACTCGCTGATAATTGCGTGCCGACATGATGTCTGCAATTGCCTTATCAAGCGCGTCAGCGCCGTAAGCGTCCTCGGACATGGTGAAGCCTGCGTATGCGTGGACTGCATTGCTCTTGCCCGCCTTGGCAAACGAGCGTAGCAACGCAAGCATTGCGCCTAACCCGGTGCCACTGGACACAAAAAGTGTCGGGGCGGTGCAATGCTCCCGCAAATAAGCAGTTCCCATAGGGCCGCGGAGTCGAACTGTCTCACCGATTTTCAATGTTTCGATGAAATATTTTGAGGCGCGGCCTCCAGGATGCAACTGTACCTGGAACTTGAGCTCTAAATCGCTCGGCAAACTCGCGGCAGAATACATCCGTACAAAATTGGTCGATAGGGATAATTCAAAGTGTTGGCCCGCAGCAAAGCGAAGCGGTTTCTTCGTTCGCAGAGTGATTTCAAGAACCCGATCGGCTAATTTCTCAATCGACGCAACTTGTGCGCGAACAATTTGAGGTTTCACTACCAAGATGTCTTTCGGGTCTGAGAGTTCGACAAGGCAATCACTATTTGGCACGGTCTGGCAAGCAAGAACAGTCGATTTCTCTCCGTGATCATTGATCAGTGTATTGTCGGAAGTCATATGATCGGCGATTGCGAGGCCGCATCGACACAGACCGCAGCGCCCATCCTCGCAACTATAAGAAATAGGTTCGTTCTGACGGCGTAACGCAGACAGTAAGGTCTCTCCAGGTTCAATAGTCAAAGGACGATTATCTGGCAGAAGGGTGACTCGCATGCACAACTTTCCTTAGGTCGAGAATAGCTTTACCAACAAATTGCGCAACCATAAATTGGCCGGATCTCGGTGCAGGCGTCGATGCCAGAACAAGTCAATGTTTACGGTGGGCAAGCCAGCGGGATGTGACAAACTTATCAGGTCGAAGGGTTTTTCAATTAATCGCGAAAAAGCGACAGGCAAAGTAGCGACCATGTCTGTAGCTTGCAGTACGTGACCTACAGCCATGAAATGCGGCACGATGAGTCGGACATTGCGGGAGATACCCCTGCGGGCCATCAGTGTATCGATGTCGCCATGACCTGTTCCTGCAGATACAACAACTACATGTTCTTGAGCGGTATAGTCATTGAGGCTCCATTTCTTCTTGCTCGCCAGAGGATGCCCCTTTCTGACGCAGAGCATGTAGTTCTGCCGCATGAGGCGGCGATGGAAGAAATTGCCCTGCAGTTGGGGCAACAGACCTACTGCGAGGCCAATTCCGCCGCTTTCCATTTCTTCACGCAAGCTGACCGTGCCACTACGCACCGTAGTGAATCGAATGTTGGGAGCACATTTGGCTGTCTCTGACAGCAGCAGAGGTAAGAGGTACACCTCGCCAATGTCTGAAAGTCCCAGATTAAATGTGTTCTTTGCTGTCGCTGGATCGAAGCTTGCCGGCCGATTCAAAGTGGTTTCAATAGTAGCTAACGCGTAGCCGATAGGCTCCGCAATTTGCGCTGCATAGACAGTTGGTTGCATGCCGAGAGATGAGCGCGTGAATAACTCGTCGCCAGTGAGTTCTCGGAGGCGCTTAAGTGCATTGCTGACTGCGGGCTGGGTCACCCCGAGCGCCTCGGCTGCAGCCGAGACTTTCCTGTCGATCATCATGCGGTGAAAGATTCTTAGCAGATTGAGATCTATTTTCAGAATATCCATTGGGCAAGCCTATTATTCCGTTGAGTGATGATAGTTATTTTTAGTTTCCATTGAATGATGGCTGACGGCAATCCAGTCTACAAACCAGCCCCGCAGTTGTGCAGGGAAAGAACCTGGAACTTGGAGAACTCGGTATATGGCAGGTAAAGTCAGACTTTGTCGCGCAGAAGAAGTGGCTGCCGGAGAGATGCTGCAGATTGATGTCGCAGATGCGCCACCTTTAGCGGTATTTAATGTCGACGGCGACTATTACGCGACGAGCAATATCTGCACTCATAACGTCGCCATGCTCACGGACGGCTACTTCGAGGAAGAGACCGTGGAGTGTCCGCTACATGGCGGATGCTTCAATGTAAAGACGGGTGAGGCGACCTCCTTTCCCTGCGAGAAACCACTTCAGACTTACGCCGTCATTCGTGACGGCGACGATCTGTACACGGAACTCTGAGATGCTCGATGCGGTGACTCGGGTGCGGGTTCACGTCGAAGGAGGAGGCAACTTCGAGTGTCAGCCCGGAGACAACTTGTTACATGCTGCACTGCGGGAAGGCTTGGGCTTTCCCTACGAGTGCAACTCTGGTGGCTGCGGCAGCTGCCAGTTCGCGATTCTTGAGGGTGAGGTCAGGAATCAATGGGAGCAGGCACCGGGTTTATCGCCCCGTGCCAGAGTTCGGGGGCAGCGATTAGCCTGCCAGTCGGTGATCAAGGGAGACTGCCGCATCAAGGTCGGTTGTAAGCCGGAGTTTGTTCCATTAACGGCGCCCGTGGCGCACACGGCAGAGTTGGTCGCACGCAATGCACTGACTGCTGACATGGCGGAATACACCTTTAAATGTGCGGAAGCGGCGGAGTTTGCGCCCGGGCAGTACGCGCTTTTGCGCTTGCCCGGCGTTGTTGGCGACCGCGCCTATTCTATGTCCAATTTGCCGAATCCAGATGGACTGTGGAGCTTCATCATCAAGCGCACGCCCAATGGTCGCGGCACCTCGGTGTTGGCGGAGATTATGTGTATCGGGGACCGCGTCGAATTGAACGGCCCCTTCGGCATGGCCTATTTGCGCTCTACTGCACCGCGAGACCTTGTGTGTATTGGCGGCGGATCCGGACTATCACCATTGAAAGCGATTATCAGCGCCGCAGTGCGCGAACCTGAACTGGCAGACCGGAAAATCTTTTTGTTCTATGGCGGCCGCACTGAAGCGGATATCTGCACGAATTTATTACTAGAAGAAGACCCTCATTTGCTAGGGCGGGTGACGGTGATTCCGGCGATTTCCGAGCCGGAAAGGAGCAGCACTTGGAAGGGTGAGCAAGGCTTGATCCATGAAGTTGCTGGTCGTTGGCTGGAAGAACAGGCGTCGCCAGCCAACAGGTTTGAATACTACTTCTGTGGCCCGCCGCCGATGACTGATGCAGTCCAGCGATTGCTAATGCTGGATCGCAGAGTGCCAATGGCGCAACTGCACTTTGACCGTTTCCTGTAAGCAAATGATGTATCTAGCTTGCAGGCCGAGAATCCCGAGAGTTGGCGCTGCAACCCAATAATAAGAAACAAACCTCTTTATTTATTAGTGTTAGTGACTGGAGAAGAATCATGAGAATCCGCAAATATGATCACGATTACAGCCGTCGTGTATTCATGGAAAAAATAGCGCTTGGCCTAGGCGGTGGTGTTCTGGCGCCGTTGTGGCCGACAATCGTCAAATCGGCAGAGGATATTTCCAAAGCCTATCCTGACGAAGTGATCAGTATTGAGCAAAATACTAAAGGCAAAATCAAGGTGGGAGACACCATTGATTCCAAGAATGTTGAGCACGTGAAGCACCTGCTCAGCGAGATTACGTACAAGCAGATCTCCGAACAAGGGCGAAAGCTAAAAATTGGCCCACCTACTACCGATGTAACAACGATGTATCCGCACGCGTTTTTGCAGGCGACACTCAAGAATGCAGGAAAAGCAAAGTTTGATGACACGGGGAACTGCGTTGAAGCCGCAACCGGTGGCCCTTGGATCGGAGGCAATCCGTTTCCGGATATGACGACGCCCTTAGAGGCCATGATGAACCTGACGCTCTCTTGGGGGCGTCACGATCTTTCGCAGTACGCCATTAAGGACTACGACATCAACCCTGATGGTTCGTCAGCTTACCAGTACGATCTATTGTGGAGCGAGCTGAACACGACGGCCCGAACAGAGGGGGAAGCGGTATTCCAAGGCAAAAGCGACATGCTCCGTTATCAGTCGGTGTTTTTTACTTCACCGCAAGAACAGGCCGGCGCATCCTTTCTGTCTCCGTGGTATTACGACCAGCGAAAGCTGCCAGACCTGTACGGCTATCTGCCACAGTTCCGCCGAGTTCGACAGTTCCCGGCCAACCAGCGTTTTGAGCCCTTGGTTCCCGGCATCACCTTGTTCTTGTCTGATGCCTGGGGCGCTGGGGACCCCATGCTGACTTGGGGAAATTACAAATTTATCAAACGTGAACCGCACCTAGTGGGCATGAAGGGTAACTGGAAAGGAAAGTCCCACCCCAACTGGCAGAACACCAATTTCCACGGTGGTCCCAAGGGTCAGTCCTTCATGGACCAAGTTGTTGAACTTGTCCCAGAGTGCATCGTTCTAGAGTGCACGCCCACCGGTTATCCACGAGCCCCTGTAGGCAAGAAGCGGATGTGGATAGACGTCCGCAACGGCATGCTTGCCGACTACATTACGTTTGACCGTCGCGGCGAGCCGTGGAAGCAAGTTGAAGCTGCGTTTGGTCAGCAGATTGAAGGCGACGTGGTCAACAAGGATAAGTATGGCCATCCGCACTGGTCAGTCACGCAGGTGCACATCGGCGACATTCAGTCTGGCCGCATGAGCATGTTGCAATTCTGCAAGGAAATTCGCGGCGGATATAAGGCCCGCTACGAGGTCGCCGACGCCGAAGAAGAGAACAAGGCTTTTGACACCTACTTTACTCAGAACGCCCTGTCGCGCTTGGGCACGGTCTGATCTGAAGCTGCGGTGAAATTTGCACCTGCCGACACGGGGTCGGCAGGTGCCATGAACACAAAATAATTTAAAGGAGAGTCCTGCATGCAGAAGTTCTGGGGGACATTGGTCGCATTATTTCTAGCTATAGGTACCAGTAGTGCAGGTGTCGGCAGATCAAATGTCGATCTGATTACGACGATCATCGCTGGAATTCCCCATGCCCAGTTTTTTGGACTGACCTTCAATGAGGGAAGGGGCATCGCAGTTGGTGCCAAGGGCGCAATCTTCGAATCTGGGGATGCCGGCAAGAGTTGGTCCCAGGTTAAGGAATCACCCACTCGAGACGCCTTTTTGTCCGTATCGAGTCGCGGCAAGTATTCAGTGGCGGTGGGTCAGACCGGCCTTGTGGCGGTGTCTGCCGGTCTAGGGAAGTGGGAACTGGGAGACAGTGGTTCGGAATCCAGGCTTATGGTTGTAGATGTCAATGAATCAGGACTGGCTTTTGCCGCAGGTGAATTTGGCGTGGTGCTCCAATCCTCAGATGGTGGTCGCAGTTGGTCGTCATCAGGGCCTGACTGGAGCTCACTGGCTATCGAAGATCATTTCGGAACCGGGGAGCCATCCATCTATGGGGCATGGCTCAGCAATACCGGTCAGATAACACTGGCCGGAGAATATGGGCTCATCGTTCGTTCCGACGATGCCGGAATCACTTGGCGAGTGCTTCGCGCGATGGATCCAAAGGCATCTACGCTCCACGCACTCTTTATTCAGGGACAGGGAACGAGCTATGCCGTGGGGCAGGAAGGAGAGCTGCTGCTCTCCACCGACGGCGGAGAAAACTGGTCCAGCCGGCGCATCGCGACCGACCTCAATTTTCTCGGCATTAGCGCTGCACCAAACGGAAATGTCGTTATCACCGGCATGCGCGTGATGTATCGCAGTCAGGACGCTGGAAAGACCTGGCAGCCAGTCCTTGAAGGGGATACTACGACCGATTGGTATCAGACGGTAAGAACCGAGGCAAAGACAGGAAAAATGTATGCAGTTGGTCATTCGGGGCGAATCATCAGAATTGGCAGCTGATCAAAGCAATAGAAGCAAATTGCTGGCCATGAGCTTCAGATGGTTCAGATGATTATAAATTCAGGAGGAGAATAAATGATGCATGCAAAAATCAAAGCAATTTTGACTATTGGCGCGGCGATGCTTTCATCCACTGCGTTTGCTCAGAGCGATGGAAATTTCACAATTTTCGGTGGAAACTTTTCGTTCAATGGTCTCTTCAGATTAGAGGCCGCCATTAATACTTCCGATCAGGCGAATCGCTTTAATCAGTTTGGTGATCCGGCAAACGGCGTCCCAATTCATCGAGAAGCGGGAAATCCGGGCACCAGATATACGACGACTCTGGCCCCGACCGGATTAGGCCCCCTGACCAGCTTGATTGGCACCTCCGCAAGCCTCGGTACGCCGGGGCGCGGTGTCAGTAATTCCCTAATCGTCTCCGATACCATCACGAAGTATGCACCTGGCAGAGATCCGGATCTGAACTATCACTTGGCCCGATTCGAAATATCACCGACCTTAGCTTGGCGAAACGGTTGGTCTATCCAGTCCCGCTTTCGCCTAGCTTATGATCCGGGCGATTTGGGATACAGAGATTTTTCCTACCAAGATTACGCAGACACAAACGGCGGCATCACGGGCGGCGACCCGAGCTTGTACCACGGCTCACCTAATTTCTTGGGTTATCGAACGGACGACGAGCGCAATCCGTTGTTGTTCGAGCGCTCTGGCAAGCACTACATGATTGATGCGCCCGCCCTGTTCGTGCAGTGGACCAACGGCAATGTCACTGCCCGTTTGGGTAATCAGACCATTGCCTGGGGACAGCTGCTGTTCTTCCGGATCATGGATCAGGCCAACGGCCTGGATCTTCGCCGCCATCTTTTCCTGGACCGCGCGCTGGAAGAGTACGCCGATGAGCGTCAGTCGGCGCCGGGACTTCGCGTCACTTGGCAGACTACCGATACAATTACGTCGGATTTTTTTGTTCAGCAATTCATCCCGACCATCCTTCCCAACACCAATACCCCGTACAACGTCATTGACACCCATTTCACCCTGCATGATCGCTACACTGAGGACGGGTACGACAACAAGTTCAACGCTGGTGTACGTTTCCGGGGAGAGTACGGAAATTACAACTGGCAGGTGATGTATACCAACAAGCTCGACCAGATTGGGCGCATCCGCTTTACCCCGTCTGGCATCAACAAGAAGTTACCGGAGACCAACATTCTGGGCGCCACCTTCAATCGATACTGCGAAGGTGTGCTTGGATCGCCGTCGGGCGAGGGCTGTGGGCCACAACTAGCTCAGCTGCCGTTTGAAGTGGTTCCCTCAGGTCTGGATTCCGCTGAAGAATGGTTTTGGGGGGCAAACAATCAGAAGCTGGATGCTGTGGGTATTTTCAACGGCATCGTCAAAGATTACGCACCACTAACAACTAATTTGTTGCTAATTGATGACGGCAACGTCGTTCAGATTGCTAATCAGCTGAATTTGCTCTTCATGGCCAGCGAAGGCCTACGCGGGCATATCGAGCGTGAATATTTCCGCGAGAATGTCTTTGGCGTCGGCGCTGGTTTCGTCGGGCAAGGCGAGCCGGGTTCACTCATTGATCAGATGTTGTTCAATCTGGAAGTTGCCTACACCCCGGATAGACTGCTGGCTTCCCCGGATGTACGCAACGATCCGCCGGAAGTCGATGACCTGCAAGTGGGAGTGGTCATTGAGAAATATCTGCGATTCTCACAGAGTTTCCCGGCCACTTATCTAGTGTTCCAATACATGTGGTCCAAGGAAACGGACCTTGCCGGTCTGCGCATTGATGGGTATGGCGGAGAGCAATACAGTGCCTACGGTCAAGGCATTCAACTGGACAAGGATGTGCCGCTCAGCGACAACCCGCGATCTTTCCGAAACGGTGGTGGCGGCGTAGACCATGCCAACTATGCGGTGTTCGCGTTCCTGCAGCCGACCGATGCCTACATCTGGGAATACAGCGCCGCAGCCTTCGTCGATGTCCAGGGTGGCATTCTGGTGCAGCCTGCGGTGCAATGGAAACCTCGAGGAAATGTCACCGTAAATCTATTTTACAACTACGTGAATGACTCGGTCTGGGGCAACAACGCCAACCGTAATACCTTGAGCCTGATTGACTACGCGAATGAGCTCAATATTCGTTTGGGATATCAATTCTAAATACGTTTCGCCTGTTGCTGGATATTTACTGGCGGCGCGCTGAAACAACCGGTGCAACCCTTACAGCCGCCATCGGCTGGCTGTAAGGGGGCCGCTGAACATCTGAAATAAAACTCGGCTTCAAAGCCGCGCGGGCCCCTGCGCCCATTTTCCCCGACGCTCGCGCTCGCATTCATCTCGCACTACAACTCGGTATAGAGCCATGAAAGAATTACCTTCCAGCTTTAGATTGGCCAAGTGGATTATGGATCGTCGAGCGGTCATATCCGTTCTCTTTCTGTTGCTCACAATTGCTATGGGCGCTGGAATACCACGTGTCGAAATACGGACGATCTTCAAGGATCTTCTGCCCAAAGATGATCCCTTTGTGCAGGTTTACTACGACCATCCAAATTTCGGAAACCCTCTGACCATGTTCATCATGGTCACGCGAAAGGGTGGGGATATTTATCAAGAAGACACGCTGCAGAAAGTCTGGGATCTGACACGAGCGGTAGACCTCACACCGGCTGTAGACCATGACCAATTGATTTCGATATCTACAGAGAAACTGCGTTACGTGGAGGCTACACCTGAAGGCGTCGATGTGCGCCCACTGATGGGGGATCGTGTGCCCAAAGGCGCAACGGAAGTTGCAGATTTCAAGCGCCGCGTCGCGCAATCACCCAACGCTCGAACTTTCTATGTGTCGAGAGACGGTTCATCCACGCTAATACAAGCGACTTTTCAGGACTACGTCGATTACGGCGTGGCTTTCGATTACGTGACTAACTTATTGGAGCAGGCGGCGGATGATAATCATGATCTCTATCTTGCGGGCCAGCCCACGCTAACCGGTTGGGTTTACAAGCTGCAGACTCAGACATATAGCATCTTCCTCATTACCTTGTCGGCACTGGTTCTGGCGCTGGTGCTGTATATGCGAAACCTTGCCGGGACGGTGACCCCTATTGTGTGTAGCGCCGTTGCAGCAATCTGGGGGTTTGGCTTGGTTGGCTGGCTGAAGTCCCCGATTGAGCCGTTGCTGATGATCGTGCCCCTGCTTCTGGTCGCGCGGTCATTCTCTCATTGCGTTCAGTTCGCCGAACGTTTCTATGAGATTTACTCCCACCTGAAGGACAAGAAAAAATCCGCTGAGATCACCATGGGCGTGATGATGGCCCCATCAATTCTTGGCGTGGTCACCGATGCTCTAGGCATTATCTTCATTGCTGTCGCTCCGATTCCTGCCATGGAACGATTCGCGTTGTTCTGCGGATTCTGGGCATTTTGTATCATCCCGACCGGAGTGTTTCTCATCTCCATCATGTTGTCCTATCTCCCAGCTCCGAAGAACATCGATGCGATGATCTCGACGAGCGGCGGCTTTCACGCCGCGCAGAAACGGTTGCTGGATAAGATATCGAAGCTGTCCTTCGGCAAGCCTGCCAAGTGGACGACCTCAGTGATTGTGATTTTTTCCTTGGCAGCGATTTTTCTGTCTTTTCAGATCAAAATTGGTAATCCGGTAGAAGGCAGCAATCTGTTGTGGAAAGATTCGGACTTTAATACCGCTGTCCGGGCGATCAATGACGACTTTCCGGGTATGAATACCCTCGAATTGATCATCGAGTCCAAGAGGCCGCAGGACGCGTCCAATCGAGTAGCGCTCAGTGCCGAAGCAATGGCAATTCGTACCGAGTTGCAGTCCTTGGTGGAGTTGGATCCGGTATTACCCCCACGTGCCACTCTATCTTTCTCCGATTACATGGCGGAAGGCAATCGACTGTTTGCTGGCGGAAACCCATTGTGGCTGCCCGTCGATCAGAATAAGCGTGCCGCCTTCAGTGCAGGTCAGGCCGTGTTGTTCGGATCTACCCCGCTGAATTTCAGTCACGTGATGGACTTCGAAGCGCAGCACTCGACTGTGTCGCTTTGGTATGCCGATAACAAGCAAGAAACTGTGGATGCAGCACTTGCCAGCGCTCAGCGTGCAGTTGATATTGTCGGAAAGGACCACGAGTTATTCACGGTCCGAATGGCCTCCGGTTTCATTGCGTTGCAGCAAGCAATGAACGTCGTGGTGCAGCGTTACCACTGGATCATTCTCGGGCTGCTAAACGCAGCAATCTTTCTGGTGACCTGGTACGCCTATCGTTCACCCGTGGGTGCGCTTATTGTGCTGATCCCGGTAAACCTTTCCAACTTCGTGCTGACCGCGACCATGCATGTACTGGGCATTGGTCTGGATATCAACTCGGTGATGGTCACTGTACTTGGCGTCGGTGTCGGTATCGACTACGGCATTTATTTGTTATCGCGAATCTGCGAGGAATTCAACGCACAGGGCCAAGACTGGGGCGCTGCGATTACGGCTGCGCTCACCACAACGGGTAAAGCCATCATGTTTACCGCGACCATCATGATCATCGGGATCCTGCCCTGGTATTTTCTGTCTGACCTCAAGTTTATGGCGGACATGGGGCTGCTCTTGGTGGCAATCATGTTGATCAATATGGTGCTAGCGCTCGTTCTTCTGCCATTACTGGTTTGGCTGATCAAGCCCGCGTTTGCAGCTCGCGAGGACTTGCTGGTAGGTGAAAGTATTGACCTTGACCGCTTTATGGCGCCTGCGTGAGCCGGGAAAATGAATGGGCAGGATCTCTGCTTTAAGCTTGTTGCCTCTTGAGGTGACATGAGTGCGCTGATGAGCCATTTTTTTGGGATAGTCTGTTGTTCAAGTGAGTGAGAGCGGCGCCTCGTTCTTGCAACGGCGCTGAAGCGGAGAAACCGGATGAAGAAGCAGACTGCTGAATGGTTTCCGGAGATTCGCGGCCCACTGCGTCAACTGCTTTCTGGCTTTGCGGACGACTATTTCCGCAAGGTTGCGCAGGAAGGCATCTATCCCGAAGACTTTGTCAAAGCACTGACTGAGGCGGGTTGGCTGTCAGTGATGATTCCGGAGGAATATGGTGGCTCCGGGCTGGGCCTGGCAGAAGCGTCGGTAGTCATGGAAGAGATCAATCGGTGCGGCGGCAACGCGGGTGCCTGTCACGGTCAGATGTACAACATGAGTACCCTGCTGCGACATGGTTCGTCGATGCAAAAACAGCGGTACATGCCCAGAATCGCGAGCGGTGAATGGCGCTTGCAATCCATGGCCGTTACCGAACCCACTACGGGTACAGACACCACGAAAATCAAAACGCATGCCGTAAAAAAAGGCGATCGCTATATCGTCAATGGACAGAAGGTGTGGATCTCACGCCTGCAGCATTCCGAGTTGATGATCTTACTGGCACGGACGACGCCATTGGAGCAAGTCATGCGCAAGTCGGATGGCATGTCGATTTTCATGGTGCATCTTGATCAGGCGCTGGGCAAAGGCATGGAGATGCGCCGCATAGAAAATATGGTCAATCATGAGACCAATCAGGTTTTTTTTGACAATCTGGAAATTCCGGAAGAGAACCTGATTGGACAGGAAGGCAAGGGATTCAAATACATCCTCGATGGCCTCAATGCCGAACGCACGCTGATCGCAGCCGAGTGTATCGGTGATGGCTATTGGTTTGTCGACCGCGCTACCCGCTATGCGAACGATCGCGTCGTCTTCGACCGGCCCATCGGCATGAATCAGGGTGTGCAGTTTCCGATTGCCGAGTCCTACATCGAAGTCGAAGCAGCCAATCTCATGCGCTGGCGCGCCTGCGAATTATTCGACTCTCATCAACCCTGTGGTGCCGAAGCCAACATGGCAAAGTATCTGGCGGCCAAGGCCTCGTTTGAGGCAGCCAATGTCTGTTTGCAGACGCATGGTGGCTTTGGTTTTGCCTCGGAATACCACATCGAACGCAAGTTCCGCGAAACTCGCCTGTATCAGGTGGCGCCTATCTCGACAAACCTGATTTTCTCTTATGTTGCAGAGCATGTGCTGGGCCTGCCCAGGTCGTTTTGATGCTGCCACTACACTTCTCACTACGGTCTGCACAAGCAATTGGAAATTTACATCTGGCTGACCCTCGGCGCTGCAATCCTGCACGCACTGAGCTTTACGCTGGCCAAGCGACTCTGGCTGCACACGGGCGATCCAGTGGAGATTGTGGCCTTCAGTCAGATCGCTTGTGCGGTGCTGGCCTTGCCAGTGTTGTTCTGGATTCGTTTAGAGCCGCTGTGGCAGCAGGCGCCGACGATTTCAGCAGTCTGTGCGGGCATCGTGATCGCACAGTTTGCATTCACCCAAGCCATGCGCACCGGCGATGCCTCTTTTGTAGTGGCTGCCATGGGCCTGAAGCTGCTCGTGGTCGCGGTGCTATCAGCATGGTGGCTGGACGAAATCTATCACCCCCTGGTTTATTTCGGCGGACTGGGCGCGCTGGCAAGCTTGTTTCTGCTGTCAGATGGCAGACCCCCGAAGTCTATGCGCGCAGTATTCTGGGTGCTTGTGACCTGCACCCTGTTTGCTGGAATCGACGTGATGATCGTCCATCTGCTGCGCCACGGATTATCAGTATCCGCGCTAGTGGTGTCCGTGCTGGTCGGGCCAAGCGCAATTTTGCTCCCATTGCTTTTACTACGTGTTTCTCGGCATTGGTCGGTCGATTTGCCGTTTGGTCGCGACCTATCGCTTTACGCTCTGACTCAGGTGGCCGGGTTGGTACTGCTGATGCTGGCCTTCGCTCTGTCCGGCAAAGCGACCATCGTCAACATCGTGCAAACCTCACGCGCACTGTGGGTTTTGCCCGTGGTTTATGTGCTCAGCGCCTGGGGATTGACGGGTCTGGAGAAGCTGACGTCGCAGCAATATCGCTGGCGTCTGGCTGGAGGCGCGCTCATGGTCTTGTCCTTGTCAGCCGTGATTATTGCTAAGCCATAAAAAAATAAATTAGGGGGGAGTTATATGAGCACGATAGATGTGACCGCGGTGATCGATCGACGCCGGCTAAGCGGGCTGCAGCTTCTGGTGCTGATCCTTGCGGGCTGTACCATCGTCCTCGACGGTATCGATATTCAGGCGATCGCCTTTGCGGCACCGGCGATTGCGAGCGAGTTCAGCCTGGATCGAGCGAGTCTGGGACCGGTGTTCTCCATCGGCCTGGTGGGGATGGCCCTCGGCTCGCTTGTTATGGGTCCGGTGGCAGATCGATACGGGCGTCGAGTTGCGGTCTTGCTGAGCGTCACGACCTTCGGCGCGTTTACCTTTCTGACCGGATTTGCCAGCAGCCTCAACGAAGTACTGGCCTTTCGCTTTTTTACCGGCCTTGGCCTGGGCGGTACCCTGCCGAGTCTGGTGGTGCTGGTGGGCGAGTACGCACCGAGAAGGATGCGTGCGCTGTGTGCCGGCGCGGTCCTCGCAGGCGTTCCTGCCGGAGGGCTGATTGGCGGCTTGCTCGCCACATGGGCTATTCCAAACTTTGGCTGGCCTTCGATTTTTTACATCGGAGGCGGTCTGCCTTTGCTGATGCTGCCCATTCTCTGGTTCAAGCTTCCAGAGTCGATCAGCTTCATGGTCCGGCGCGGCGCATCCGACTCGGTCAAGGTGCGTGACATCATGAAGAAAATAGATCCGGACGGTGCTTACGGCCCTGACGTGGAATTCGCACAGACGGCTGGCGAGGCTGCTGCATCCAGGTCCGTGCCTTTCGGCAAGTTGTTCCGGGACGGAATGGCGCGCAACACGCTCCTGCTGTGGACCGCTTTTTTTACTAATTTAATGGCGATCTATTTTCTCTTTTCCTGGATTCCGACGCTGCTGGTGGGCACGGGCTACACCATTGCCGAGGCAACGACGGCCTCGATTATTTTTAATTTTGGCGGTCTGTTTGGCCTGTTTGGCATGGGGTGGATCGTTAACCGCCTCGAGGGCGCCACTAAATTAGTGATCGCGCTTGCCTTGCTGATCGGCGCCATCCACGTCGCTCTGGTCGGTGCTCTGGCGACCCATTTAAGCTTGCTGCTTGTGGCTGTTTTTATCGCTGGTGTTTGCATCCTTGGCACTCAGGGCCAGTTATTCAATTTGGGTACGACCCTGTATCCCGTCGACGTTCGGGCCACCGGCATCGGTTGGGCCGCGGCATTTGGACGGGTCGGATCGGTGATTGGCCCGCTGCTGGGCGGCGTGCTGATTCTGCTGGAGCTGGGAATGCCGGCTTATTTCGGCTTCTTCGGCAGCCTCTTGCTGATCGGGGGCATCGCCATTCTGATGATGCGACTCAAAAGCCCCAAGAGCGAAACCGCAACAGAGGAGCTGCCTGCGTAGATGCCGACATGAGAAGACGACGCTCCCTCGCAAATTGCAGCGCGCCTGCCAACAAGAATTGGGCTTATGGCCCGGGAAGTTGCCATGGAAAATAATCACGACCAACCCAGTCTGTATGTTTACTATCGGATTGCCGGATCAGACGCGATGGCAGCCCGAACTGCTGCATCAAAGATGCTGGACCTGATCGAGGCGCAGGGCCGCTCTGCCCCGCGACTGATGCTGCGCCCGGAGCCGGATGCCGAGGGCAGGCAGACCTGGATGGAGGTCTACGAGGCCTGGGACTCGTCCTCGCCTGCCATCGTCGATCGAGCACTGGCTGAATCTGGTCTTGCTGCCCTGATCGAAGGAGATCGGCACCTGGAGTTATTCATCGATTTGCCAAACGACAGAGAAAGAGGAGACGCAACATGAGTGGATTCGTCATTGTGGAAGTGGTCGAGGTCAGCAATCCGGCAGGCATGCAGGAATATGCTGAGCGCGCGCGAGCGACGGTAGAGCAGTTCAGCGGCCGCTATCGGATATTGCGCGGCAAGACAGACGTGGCGGAGGGCAGTTGGTCTCCCGGTCCATTGGTCATGCTCGAGTTCCCGAGCATGGAGAAAGCCAAAGCCTGGTACGACTCGCCCGAATATCGCCCGCTGATCGCCCTGCGTCAGGCGGCATCAAAGATGAATTTCATCTTCGTCGAAGGCCTGGACTGAACTTGTTTTGAACATGCCATCCGCTTCTCGGGATATTCCTCATAACAGTATCCACAGCGTCAATGGCAGCACTGCAAAGTACAGCAGCGTGGTGGCGACCATGACCGAGGCGAGCAATTCTGTATCCAGTCCGAATCGCTCGGACAGCATAATCGTTGCCATCATGCTCGGCATGCCCGCCAGCAGCACGATGGATACGGTCATCTCGTTGTGACCCAGAATGGGCAGGCACAAGGCTGCTACCAGCGTAGGCATGAGCAGCAGTTTGAGCGCGGCAGCGGTGGCGAGCAGGCTCGGCCGTCGTCGCAGGGCAGCGGGGGACAGCGACATGCCGATGGTCAGCAGCATGGCCGGAATCGTGGCCTGACCCAGCAATTCAGCGGTGCGGTCGATGGCAACTGGGTTGGGCAACTCCAGCAGGTTGACGGCAAAACCCGCACAGAAAGCCCACACCGGCGGCAGGCGGACGAAAGTTCGAAAGAAAACCATCGGGTGGAAATGGCCGTCTCCCTTGTCTCCCCAGGCGCTTGCAAGCCCCGCGCCCAGGCTCCAGAACAGGACCGAAATGCCCAGGATATCGGCATAAATCGCGAAGCGAGCCGCACCGCTGCCGTACAGGGGCTGAAGAATCGTCAGGCCGATGGACAAGATATTGCCGAAGGCGCAGGCGAGGATCAGCGCGCCGAGCTGGCGTCGGCCCAATCCCGGAAACAGGCCGCTGCGCGCGAACACCAGCCAGGCCATCCCTGCCGAGGCCAGCAGTCCAATCCAGGTGTACATGGGCACCCAATAGAAGTCGGGTCCGAAGCGAACGTGGCTCACAACGTGGTAAGCGAGTCCGGGATAAAACGCGTACATCACCAGCATATTGATGGCGCGGCGCGCCTGCAGCGCGTCAAGACCGCCGGGGGAGGTGCGCCGCCAGATGTAGCCGAGCACGATGAGCAGGGCAATCGGAGCCAGGCCCTGACCCAGGCTCAGCAGTAATTGTTCGGACATGGTCTGCGAAATTCAGTAAAGGGTATGGAGATGTTTATGACTGTCAGTCGCACTACTCAAGGATATAGATGAATCTGTCACCACAAGCACGCGCTTTTTTATGGGTCAATCTGTCCTGTCTGTGTTGGGCCGGCAATCTGGCCGTCGGCCGGCTCTTGCGCGACGCGATCGGACCAGGGATGCTGGTTTGTCTGCGCACGCTGATCGCCGCCATTCTGCTCGCGGCTCTGGCGCGCTTCGTTGTCCGCAATAAGAAAAAGTCGGTCCCCGGCACCGGCGCGCCGAGACCATGGGGCTTGCTCTTGCTGATGGCAGGCACTGGAATCGTCGGCTATCAAGGGCTGTTGTATCAGGGCCTGCACACCACCGGCGCGTTCAACGCGGCACTGATTAATGCCTGTGCCCCGCTGGTGACGGCGCTGATGGCCTGGGCAGTTCATGGTTCGCGCCTGCCGGTATCTGCCTATGCCGGCATTCTGCTGTCGATGATTGGCGTCGGCGTCATTCTCTCTGGTGGCGATTGGGCCCGCTTGCTCGCCGTACGCTTTGTAGGCGGGGATTTGCTGATTCTCATTGCAGTGCTGCTGTGGGCGGTCTATGCCCTGGCCGGGCGCAAGGTGATGCAGCAGAATTCCGTGATCAGCACCACGGCGCTGGCCACCGGCCTGGCACTGCCGCTTTCGCTTCCCTGGGCTTTGCTCGAACATTCCCGCGAAAGCGTGGAATGGACCGTCGGCCTGGCTAGTGGGCTGGTCTACGTGGCGGTATTTGCGTCTGTTGTTGCCATGCTGGCCTGGAACCGTGCGGTCAATCTGGCCGGACCAGCACATGCTGCGGCGGCAATGAATATGATGCCCTTGTATGCGCTTGCCTCGTCGGTCTATCTCTTGCACGAGTCCTTCGAGCTTTATCAGGGACTCGGCGGCGCCATGGTCATCGCCGGCTGCCTGTGGGCCACACTGGCTCCGGTTCGCACAGCACCAGTTCAAAGCGGCAGCATGGAAATCAGCAAGGGCAGCACCAGCAAATAGACCAGCACGCCGCCGCTCATGGTCAGCGCAAAAGCTGAAGTATCCAGACCAAAACGGTCACAGAAGAGGATGCCCATCATGATTGGCGGTGCTGCACAGACCCAGATGAATGCACGATGCTCCTCGGCCGGAAGGCCGACCAAGAGACCGAACAAAACCCCGAGGAGCAGTCCGCCCAGCAGGCGGATGAGTATCGGAATCACCATCCAGCGCCAGGCCGCATGAGGCCGGAAATCCAGCGCCAGACCCAGCGTCAACAACATCAGGGGCAGCGCTGCCTGCGATAGACCCTCCAGCGTTTCCATGATCACGGGGGGGGGCTGCAGGTCCAGGGCGTTGAGTGTCAGTGCCAGCGTGACCGCCCAGATCGGGGGCAGGCTCAGGATCTGCCGGAACGGGCTGGTCGAAGACGCGCCTTCACGTCCGAAGCGGATCGCTATGTAGACCCCCAGCGTCCACGACACGGGAATCGTGGCCAACAGATCAAAGCCAAGGGCAACCTCATCCTGGCGCCCGGCGTAGAGCTGGTGCACCAGAGGCAGCGCGGCGCCAAGCCCATTACCAAAAATGGCGGCGAGTATCAGTGCGCCACGGGTGGCACGCGACAGGCTTGAATAGCGGGCCAGCAAAACATGCAGACCCCAGGCCAGCAGACCGCTGAAGCCGATGGTGATCCAGCCACCACTGACCACCGCCAGAAGCTGGCGGTCCAGCGGCGCCTGCACCATGACATGAAAGACCAGTGCAGGCACCAGCAGGTAGAGCATCAGCGCATTGAGATGGCGGCGCAGATCCCCCGCGCTGACACCCCCCGGGGAAAACCGTTGCCATGCCAGGCCCGCGCCGATGACCCCCAGCAAAGGGAAAAGGACGCTCATCTAAAATGACTTGCCCGTTCGGGCCAGCGCGGTACTAGAGCTCGGGGCCGCCCTGATCCAGCCAGCTCTTCAGGTCAAAATAATCCCGCCAGGCTTTGATCTTGCCCGCCGCGTCAAACTCAAACACACCGAGGATCGCCAGCGTGATTTTCGGCCCATCCTTGAGCCAGAAATGGTCAAGGCGTTCGGTATAAACGAGATTCCCCTTGGCGGTCAGCAAGCTGGTGTTGAATTCCAGCTTCTCCGCCATCGGGAAAAAGGCATCCATGAAGCCGCCGATTGCCGCCGTGCCCTCAAGCACCGGCCAGGGCATGTTCTGGTAGGCCGCGTCCGCAGCGAAGTAGGGCAGCAGTTTGGCGGTGGACAATTCGTGCCAGGCGGTCAGGAATTCGCGCGTGGTGTCGGCGTTACGCTGTTCGGTTTCAGATTCTTTCATGGCTTCGCTCATCTCAGAGATAGATGTTCAGGTTTTTGCTCAGCAGCACATTCTGTTTGAGAATTATCCGACGCTTGACCAGTTGCAGGCCTTTCGTCGGGCTGCGCCGCCAGAGATCTTCACGATTCCCGTACAGGCAGTCTTCATCACGCTCATTGCGATTGCGATAGGCAATGAAATTCGAATACACCCGGTACTCATCCTCTTTGGCCGTGTGCTCAACTTCGATATTGCCGATCATATGGACGTAGCGTGTGGCGGGGTCTTCCGACCATGCAGTCCCGGTGTCCAGGCGGCGCAGGCGCTTCTTCAGGCCTTCAAGGTCATCATTGTAATAGGCCATGCGTTTGAGATCACTGACCTGATCAGTCTTGTCGCGGCGATAGCGCGTTTCAATGCCCGGCATGTGGTAGTGGATGTCGTCGGCGAGCATCTGCACCCATTCATCGTAGCGCTCGGCGTCCATCAGGCGCGCTTCACGATAAAGCAGCTGTTGAATCTCGCACACCAGATCTGTGGAGGCGACGGGCAGCTTTTCAGCTTCTTTGATTACTGCATTCATTATCTTGGTCCTCAAATTTCGGTTCGGATCACAGGCTCAGAAGCCCTTTGTGCAGCTCGCGCGTCTCGCGACCCTTGAGCCGGTTGCCCCCACGGTCAGGCACATCGGCCCAGCTGCCGGCGTTCATGAGGTCCTGCCAACGGCGGTAGAAGCCACGTTGATTGGCGTCGTTGTACTGCCCGCGATAAATGATGCCGGGATACTCGGGGTGATCCAGCTTGCGCCCGATGCCGCAGCGATAGTGCAGTCGCTCTTCGCGCGTGACCACACCGCGGTTGTTCGCAGTGCAGTTCTCCCAGTTCTCGCCATCATCCATTTCGAAGGCGCCGCCAGGACCAAAGGTCTGCATCACGCCGGTGGCGATTTCGTCCTTGATTTCATCGGGCATGTCACGGTTGACGATGACCCAGGTGCGCAGCTCCAGATGCATCGGCCCCTTGGGCAGCCAAGTGCGGAAGGTGGAGATGCCCGGCAGGTAGGACACATTGGGGAAAATGGAGGCGGATGCCACCGATCCAAAGATCATGGAGCGCTGTTCACCCAGGCGCTTGGCCATGCGCGGGCGCAGAACCGAACAGTAATAGTCCATGACCTTGGGGCGGCCGAGCAAAAAGATATCGCCGACGCCTTCGAGTCCGAATTCGTGACCGTGACCATTGGCACTGGCGTGGAAGGAGTTCTCCATGTCGACCGGCGGAAAAGGATTGCCGTCGTTCATCGCACGGGTGCCGGAGTCGTGGGTCCAGCCGGCGTGATAGGCGTCGCCGACAAAATTCTCGACGCCGAATTTCCAGTTGGCCGGAATGATGGACTTGATGCAGCCGCCGATCAGCTCGGTGCCGCCGTCGTCATTGTCGACGATGCAGTCCAGGTACCAGCGATAGTCACCCAGATAATCTTCAAGACTGGGCGCGCCTGGGTCGAAGGTGGCGAAGATGAGTCCTTTGTAGCTGCCCACTTTTGCCACCTGGCGCAGGCCCCATTTGCTCTTGTCGATATCGCCAGGATCGTAGCAATACTCTTCGTGCATGCCCTGCAGATTGCCGGCCGTATCAAAGCCCCAGCCGTGATAATTGCAGACGAAGCGCCGCGCGTTACCGGCGTCGGCAAAGCTTACGCGATTGCCGCGGTGCGGACAGGAGTTGATGAAAACCTTGATCGACATGTCCTTCTGCCGACAGACGATCACCGCGTCCTCGCCCATATAGGTGGTGAGGAAATCACCGGGCTTGGGCAGTTGCGTTTCATGGGCCACGAACAGCCAGCAACGCGCAAAGATATTACGCATTTCAGCTTCGTAAATATCCTGGTCATGGAAGATCCGGCGCGACAGCCAGCCCTCGTCCAGATCCATAAATGAGCTGTAATCGCGGCGGGGATTGAGGTCTTCGAGTTTCATAGCATTGTTTCTCCAGAAGTGGATTTTGCAACTTGATGAACTTCCGATCAGCTCGCGCGATCAGGGATAAACGATTTCGCCAGCAAACGCGTTTGCGCTGCGAGCAGATGGGCATCCAAACCTACACCCAGCATCAGGGCACCGTGCTCGAGTAATTCACGTGCCAGAGCGTCGTCCCGGGTCAAAACGCCGGGGGCCTTGCCGGCCGCGCGGATGCGTTTGAAGGCTTCTAGTGTGGCCGCCTTTACTTCCGGGTGCGTCGGCTGGCCGAGATGGCCGAATGAGGCAGCGAGATCTGCGGGCCCGATGAAGACGCCGTTGACGCCATCGGTCGCTGCTATGGCGTCCAGTTGGTCCAGACCTGCGCGGGTTTCAACCTGAACAATCACCGCGATTTGCTCGTTTGCTTCGTGCAGGTATTTTGGGATATTGCCCCAGCGCGCCGCCCTTGCCCCGCCCACGCCACGATTGCCCGCCGGTGGATAACGGCAGGCACTCACGATGGCGGCCGCCTGATCGGCAGATTCAATCATGGGAATGACCAGCGTTTGTACACCCAGATCCAGGTATTGCTTGATCTGAACAGGATCAGAGGAGGGCACGCGTGCAACGGCCTGGGTTCGCGGATAAGCAGCAATGGCGCGCAACTGGGCCAGCACGCTTTGCGACGTGTGCGGCACGTGCTCACCGTCAATCAGCAGCCAGTCGAAGCCGGCACTGGCACAGATTTCCGCGCTATTCGCGTCGCCCAGAGACAACCACAGGCCGATCTGTGCTCGCTGCTCCTGCAGCGCCAGCTTGAGGGCATTTATTGGTGTATTCATGAATTGCTGTCGAAGTTCAGCGTCAGCGAGCCCAGCGGACCGTAGTCAGCCAGAAACTGATCGCCAGGACTGGCCGCGACGATGCGCGTAAAGGAGCCGGATAGCACAATCTCGCCGGCCGAAAGATGTTCGTCCCAGGCGCTGAGTCTGGCTGCAAGCCAGGTAATGCCGTTTGCTGGATGATCCAGAACACCCGCAGCCAGGCCGGTTTCCTCGACCAGTCCGTTCTTGTACAGCAGCGCGCCGATCCAGCGCAGGTCTATGGACTCAGGCCGAACCGGCTTGTTGCCCATAACGATGCCGGCGTTGGCCGCGTTATCGGCAATGGTGTCGACAATGCGACGCTGGATGCCGGTTTCAGGATCAATGCGCTGAATGCGCGCATCGATGATTTCCATTGCCGGCACGACCCAATCCGTGGCTGCGAGCACATCGGCGATGCTCAGCTCGGTTCCCCGCAAATCATGTTTGAGAATAAAGGCCAACTCGACTTCTACCCAGGGCTGGATAAATCGATCGGCCGCAACCGTACTGCCGTCAGCGATCTGCATGGCGTCAAACAGCACGCCGTAATCGGGCTCGGTCATGTTCGCGACCTTTTGCATGGCACGCGAGGTCAGCCCTATTTTCCGGCCGATACTTTTTTGCCCCTCCGCCAATTTGATTCGTCGCCATTCACGCTGAATACGATAGCTGTCTTCGAACTGAATCTCCGGAAAGCGCTGAGAAAACTGGCGTACCTGAACCCCGGTGCGCTCAGCTTCATGCAGCTCGAGTGCAAGTTCGCGGATAGTGACTTGATCGAGCATTATTTTTCGCTCAGTTAGTGCCGAAGTGTCGGAGCATCAGCGGCAACATGGCGTCCCAGCGTTGCAGCTGCGCCCAGTGACCGCAACGATCGAGGACGAATAACTCGGCGCGCTGAAGGTGTTGCAACAAATACATGCTGGTCTCCAGAGGAACGACACGATCCTGCCGGCCATGCACCAGCGCCACGTCGTGCGGCATGCGGGCTAGCGCTGAGGGCGGAACAATCAGTGCATCCATGCCCACCTTCATGGACTCAAACATGACTTCCTGCACGCGGCGCACATCCGGATCTGTGGCGACCTTGAAGCGTTCCTGAATGATTTCTTCAAGATTAGGTACGGCCGCGGGATCGTAGACAAAGCTGGAGATCAGCTCGCGGTAACGGCCCAGGCGTGGATCGGCGTAGAACGACATCAGGCGGGCCAGTTCGGGCGTCTTGGTCATCGGCGCGCCGGCCGGGCCCATCGTCATGACTTTCTCGAATCGCTCAGGCGCTTCAATCAGTAAGTGAAGGGTGACGGCACCGCCCATGGAATTGCCGACGATGTTGGCTTTCTCGATTTTCAGGTGGTCCATCAGACCCAGGGTCTGCTCAACACGCATGCCCATCCAGGTCATGCTGTGCGGCGGCAGCGGGTCGGGAATTTCGCTCTGTCCAAAACCGATCATGTCCGGCGCTACCACATAATAGTGTTCCGCCAGCGCCGGAATGCAGTGGCGCCAGTTGGAAGCGGCATGAGCACCAGGCCCCGCGCCGTGCAGCAGGATCAGGGCCGGGTTCTTTGGATCACCAGCCACCATTGCGTGGCTGGCGAGGCGCCCAGAGGGAAAACGCTTTTCGATAATTTCTACGGTCATGTCATGTCCTCTTGATGAAATCTGAATGAATTATTGGAAACTCTTTCTTGCTCATTTCTTTGGAGGTGGCCTGAGTTCTGCCATCGGCACTCCGCCAATAGCAAAATCGTAGCCACCCATTTCGTGGAACAGCACCCGCACGGCTTCAGGCTTGGCCCCGAGTACCTCGACCACACTTTGGGTAATGCGCTGTGCGAGGAGTTTCTTCTGTTCGTCGGTTCTGCCTTGCATCAGATTGACCTGAATAACTGGCATAGGGTCCTCCGGATTTATTTGAATCGAAAGCTGACGCTACCCATGTTCTGGAAGCGTGCCGTAATGTTGTCACCGCCAGTGACGGGAATCGCTTCCGTAATGCCACCAGTCATGACGAAGCTGCCGGTGGGAAGGGATCGGCCACGTGCGGCCAAATGCTCAACCAACATGATGATGGCATTTGCGGGATGGTTGAGCACGGCGGCGCTGGCAGCTAGGGCCTGAATCTCGCCGTTCTTCTCGATCACGACTCCGGTGGTGCGCAAGTCAATCGCACGGGGATCGAGTGGCCGGCCACCGGTGACGTAGCGTGCGCTGCTGCTGTTGTCAGCGATCACGCTGACCAGATCGAACTTGAATTTTTCGTAGCGCGAGTCGATGACCTCAAGCGCGGGAATGACATAGTCGGTCGCGGCCAGCACCTGCTCGATGGTCAGACCCTTGCCTTTGAGTTCGTCCTTGAGCACGAAGGCGATTTCGGCTTCCACGCGGGGATGAATCAGCTTGTCCATGGCAATGACGCTGTTTTCAGCGCAGGCCATCGACGCCATCTGGATGCCGAAGCAGGGCACGTTCACGCCCATTTGATCCATCTTGGCTTTAGATGTCAGGCCAGCCTTGAGGCCGACCACACGATCTCCGCGCGCGATCCAGCGGCGGCATAATTCATCCTGCACTGCATAACTGTCATCCACTGTCATGTCCGGATGTTCGTCGGTGACCTTGTTGAGGGTTTGCGCATTGTCCTGCGCGTGTTGAATTCTGTCGGCAATCGCGCTGATGGATTTTGTGTCGAGGCTCATTTCGCGTCTCCCGAAAAGCGGACTTCACAGGAGCCCAGACCGCCGACGGTGCATTTGAATACATCACCGGGCTTGACTGGAATCAGCATGGATTGCGATCCTGAGAGGATGGTTTCACCGGCGAGGAAGGGAATGCCTAAGGCGCCGAGGGTGTTGGCCAGCCAGACGACCGCGTTGACCGGCCCGCCTTGAACGGCTGCACCGGCTGCCGTGCTGAAGAGTTCTCCATTGATTTCGAGCACCATGCCCGCCAGAGTCAGATCCAGATCGGTGAGCTTTGCCCGTGACTTGCCCAACAGATAGACACCGCAAGAGGCGTTGTCCGCCACCGTGTCTTCAATCTTGATCTTCCAGTCGGTGATGCGTGAATCGACGATCTCAAAACAAGGCACGACGTAGTCGGTGGCGCGGATCACGTCAGTGGCGGTGATGCCCGGACCTTTCAGATCGCGTTTCAGGACGAATGCCACTTCGGCCTCGGCCTTGGGCTGGATCAGGCCGCCCAGCGGCAGGTCCTGACCTTCCTCATAGGCCATGGCCGAAGTTAGCTGGCCGAAATCTGGCTGATAGACCCCGAGCATGTCTTGGACAGCCTTGCTGGTGACCCCGATCTTTTTGCCCACGATTTTTTCGCCGGCTTCGATGCGATGGGCGACCATGCGCTCCTGAATGCGATAGGCATCCTCGATCGTAATGCCGTCGGCGCGGCCGAGCAGGGGAGCGACTGGGGTGCGGGTGGTGAAGGCCTTGTACAGCTCGTCACCATATTGCTGAATTTGTTCCGGGGTCATCGTAGTCCAGGTAAATTAGAGAAAATGAGTGCAGCGGTGCTGCTCGAAATGCGGCGACCGCAAGGTAAATGGGCAAAGCGCTTAGGCGCGGAGAAACGCGTCGGAGTGAAACACTTCACAACTTCACACACACATTGCGCTGCTCGGTGTAGAACTCAAGTGAATGGACGCCGCCTTCGCGGCCGATTCCTGACTGCTTGGAGCCGCCAAAAGGCGTGCGCAGGTCGCGCAGAAACCAGCTGTTGATCCAGGTGATCCCGACTTCGATTTGAGCTGCCACCCGATGCGCGCGCGAAAGATCAGTGGTCCAGATCGTGGTCGACAAGCCGTAGTCCGTGTCATTGGCTTTGTCGATGACCTCATCTTCTGAATCGAACGGCGCGATATGGCAACAAGGCCCGAAAATTTCTTCACGGATGACGCTGGCGGTTTCCGGCAGCCCGGTCCAGATTGTCGGTTGCACCCAATGCCCATGAGCAAGCCCTCCAGGCATTTCTGGTACGCCGCCGCCCGTCACAATCGTCGCTCCCTCGGCTTTGGCTTTTTCGTAATAGCCGAGGACTTTGCGCTGATGTTCGGCAGAGATCAGTGGCCCCATGGCAGTAGATTTGTCCCTGGGGTTGCCGCCTTTCAGGGATTCGGCTTTTGTTTTTAATGCGGATACAAATTTATCGAAGATCGGGCGCTCGACGTAAACGCGTTCGGTGCCCAGGCAGACTTGCCCGCAATTGAGAAAGGCAGCGCGGGAGATGCCTTCAACTGCCTGCTCAAAATTGCAGTCAGCAAAGACGACACCGGCGTTTTTGCCCCCAAGTTCAAAGCTGACATCGCGAATGCCGTCGGCGGCGGCCTTCATGATGGCCGCGCCCGTTTGCGTTTCGCCGGTGAAGGTGATTGCCGACACGCCTTTGTGTTGGGTGAGAAACTCGCCCGCGGATCGCGGGCCAAATCCGTGCACGACGTTATAGACCCCTTTGGGTACGCCAACGGCATTCATGACTTCTCCCAGAAGAGTTGCGGTTCCCGGCGTTTCCTCTGAGGGTTTGACGATGACGGTGTTGCCGCAGGCCAGTGCTGGCCCGACTTTCCAGGTCATCAGCAGCAAGGGCATGTTCCAGGGGCAGACCACCCCAATGACCCCCTTGGGCACGCGCAGCGCGTAGTTCAAGGCACCTGCGCCGTCGGGCGTCGAGGTCATGAACGATTCAGACGGCACGTTTTTCACCACATCGGCAAAAATTTTGAAATTCGCGGCCCCTCGCGGAATCGCGACGTGCTCGAGCATCGACAGAGGCTGTCCAATGTCGTTGAGTTCGGCAGTCACAAAATCATCAAAGCGGCGCGTGATCTCGTCGGCCACCTTGTACAGCAGATCGACGCGCTGCTCGACCGTCATTTTTCCCCAGGGTCCTTTCATTGCCGCGCGCGCTGCGGCAACCGCAGCATTCACTTCTGATTGACCGCCTTCATGGATATGACCTACCAGGACGCTGTCCGTGGGGCGATATTTTTCGAACGTTTTTGTGCTGCTGACAAATTCGCCGTCAATAAAGTGCTTGAACTGTTGGGGGTCCATGATTTGTGATTTCGCGTAAGTAAAGGAATATTTTTGAGAAGCTAAGGTTTTTTTTACATGAAGAGATTACTGGTGCGAATTCCGTATCGCTCCAAGCTGGAAAAGACTACGGTCAATGGATTGCGCGATTGGGCATAAGTTTGGTGCGGCGAAGTGAGCGTCTTGACGCTTAGGGTTTCTCGCGCGTGCTTAAACAGTGGGCTGCAGTGAACGGCTGCGCGATCCAGCCACTTCTGGACTATCGGTGCATTTGAGGGATCTTGATCAAGCAAGAAATAAAGCAATTCACGGCCGCATACCGCGCGATGCCTATTCCATCGAGGGCGAGCACTGGCTGGGATCAGATCGAGGTAATTTAGAAGCAGGTTCTCAAACAGAAATCCGACGGTCACTATGTATTCAAACGGCCCAAGGCGGGTTGAACCGCGCCAGAATTTCCTAGCTAGCGCCTGGACCTCGCGTGCGTCGTCGGCTCGCCCACGGTCTGCTGACCGGGAACTGAAGTTATCAAAAAATATTTGCGCGTCTGCGGCCAGTGCACAGCTTAGATCATGAGCTTCAGCGATGGCGGGGCCGATGCGAATATAGCCCCGTATCAATCGAGCAGAACGTATGTCGAGCAAATCGTGCAAATGCAAATCGGTATTGGTTTGCCCAGCATGGCGGCTAACAAAGGGTTCGCCTTCGGTGCGGCGAGATTCAACTGACATGTCCGGTGTATTGTTCAAGCCCAGTGCACTTGGCCAAGCTGCTTTTACTTTGATGACCATACTTTCTGAGTGCGACGAAGTGCTAAGTGCAGCAGCATCTCGGTAATCCGGAGTCCAGGAAAGCGCAGAATTCAGACGCGTATGATCCATTTTAGAGGCGGTCGGGCCTGTCTTCATGGGAAGACTCATGCCTGTTGCGTCACCCGAATCGCAAGCTCGCTCATTGAAGCACCGAGGATTTCATCAGTGACTGGTGTCCAAGCTTGTTCAGCAATAGGCAACACGGCACTTGCGGCCCGCGCACTCCAATACTCGAGACAGGAAACCAGTTTGACTGTGGCCGCGTTGGCGTCGTCAGGAAGAAGAACTGATGCATAACAAAATCGCGCAAAGAACGATTCAAAATGCTCGATCAGCATATTCGTTTCCTTTCCCAGGCTGCGCCGCAATGCACGCACATCCAAGACTGACCAGAGTACGCCATCAAGAATCAGAGAAAACGCGAGGGTGCGCTCTACCGGCGATGCTATGGCCATGGCGTCCTCTGTGTAACGGCGTAATGATTGCCATTCTGGGGACTTCAGCCAAAAGTCGCGCGCACGGTGAAGCGATGATTCGCCGTCTAGAGCCCACCCCATATTCGAAAGAAATCTGCAGATTTCCAAATGTCTTTGGCTATTCTCTAAGTGCCGTTTCATAAGCCGAGAACTGGAGCAGGAAGCTGCTCGGGCGGCGGCGTCCAAACTAATTGCCCAGGCTAAATGACGCAGTGGGATCCATATCTTGACGATGGCTTCTCGTTCCTGCGGGAGGAGCATAGAACAGTGACTGAAGAGTGCCGGCCAATTGAAATCCAAGTCGGAAGGTCGCCCGCCAGCTTTCTTTGCTACACGTCTATGATCGGATCTATTTGGGTTGCTCGCTTTTTCTTCTCTTGCCGCAGCCGCTGGCGAATCCGTGTCATGGAGAAGGTTCATTCTCGGGACCAGTGGCATTTGAATTCAGATCGGCAGGATGAGGTGCCGATCCGGAGCAACGGGCTTGCCGGAGATCGACTGTCCGCTTTCATTGTCAGACACAGATATGGCTCGCACTAATTTTTGTGCAAAGAGTGGTAGACGTTTAACTTTCTGGGAAATGCTCACTCGACAAGCCCGAATTTTTTCGAGCCTGAAAATGGATTTGATTCTCATTTTTATTCTCCAACGTCAGCTTCGGCAATCAGGT
Organism: uncultured Panacagrimonas sp.; assembly: GCA_963975245.1. Taxonomy (GTDB): domain Bacteria; phylum Pseudomonadota; class Gammaproteobacteria; order Nevskiales; family Nevskiaceae; genus Panacagrimonas. Next base: position 37,060 of record CAXBFJ010000012.1, read on the forward strand.
CATCCTTTTCGCACATGTACAGGATGATTTATCTGATGATCAAGCAGAGGTCATGCCATTCACCTGTTTTCCGGTAAAATCAGAAAGTTAGACGGCAAATAGGGCTTCATCCATGACGGGTGAGTTGCCGCTTTCGTTAGATCAGCGAGTTCTGCTTACGAATTGGGATCGACCTCGAAATTTCTCAGCTTCCGTTGCGTTCTAGGCGGTAAGCGAGCTGCCGACGCGTAATCCCGAGAAGTCGTGCTGCTTTAGCCAGGTTTCCCGATGCGCGGTCGACGGCGGTTCGCATCAAGGCAGCTTCATGAACCGCTAGGTCGAAGCCATCTACAAGCAAGGATTCGCAATCCTCCAAGCAATCTGCTTCCAAGCTACCCTGTCTATTGATACCGACTGCGGCCGCCCTGAGCACAGGCGCATCGGCAAATAAGTGTTCGATTTGTATTTCATCTCCATTAGGTACCAACAGCACCCCGCGTTCAATCATATTCTCCAATTCACGCACATTTCCCGGCCAGTCGTGTGCCAATAAAGCCTGCAGTGCGCCCGCGCTAAGCCCAAGCGTTTTCTTGTTGTAGGACGGCTCATACTTGGCAATTAGAGCCTTTGCCAGCGAGGTTAGATCACTTCGCCTTTCTCTCAGCGGCGGAATCGAGATCGGGTAGGTCGCGATCCGGTAGTAAAGATCAGCGCGGAATTGGCGGTCGCTGATGGCCTGTTGTAAGTTCACATTGGTCGCTGAGACGAGTCGTACGTCCACTTTTCGTACCATGTCGTCGCCAACGCGTTCGACCTCACCCGTCTGAAGCACTCGCAACAACTTCACCTGCGCTGATGGTGATATGTCGCCAATTTCATCTAGAAATAGCGTGCCACCGTCTGCCCGCTCGAAACGTCCTGCCCGCGATTCGTTGGCACCGGTGAAGGCACCTTTGCGCACGCCGAAAAGCTCGGATTCGATCAACTCCTGTGGGATCGCCGCGCAATTGACCGCGACAAAGGGTCTGGTAGCGCGTGGCCCATTATCGTGCAGCCAGCGTGCAAACAATTCCTTGCCAACGCCGGTTTCGCCGAGCAATAAAACGTTGATTGTACTGTTGTTGGCCTGTTCAAGCAGGCGAAGAGCGGCGCGAAAGGAGGGGGCATTGCCGACGATGCCGCTTTCGGCCTTGTGCTGACCCAATTCCATGCGCAGGCGTTCCAGTTCGCTTTCAAGCTGACGGAATTCGCATTCAATATTTTGTGCGCGAAAGTAGGTCAGATAGGGATCGTCGCCCCAGGCTTCTGCAGCGCGCCCAACAATGCGACAGCTATCGTGTCCTTGTGCAAAGCATTCGGTTTCACGGAAAACTACCTCGCGACCGAGCAGATGGGTGGTGAATCCCGAGGCATAACCCACCAGGCTCCAGCATGCACATTCTTCGTCGTGTCCAAAATGTTCAAGATGCGATTCTGCCTCCCAGGAATTGTTCAGGGTCGCATCGCAGTGAAATTCTCCATCCGGATCGGCCCGGTATTCGGTGATGTCTACTTTGACCAAGCCTTCGAACTCGTGCAGCGTCGGTCCAATACGGTAGAGGTCGAATTCTTCGCCCTGTCCGGATAGCGACCTAGCTACTCGTGCATGGTGCAAACCCGAAACATAGCCCATTCTCAGCAAGGCCCCTTGAGCACGTCGTGCGCCCAGGGTCTCGTAGAGTTCCTTGCGTAAGGCGCCGAAGGCCTTTGCGTGCATCAGTAACATGCGCTGCTCGTCCAGCCAGATCTGGCCGGCACCGAGATCGAATCGTAATCTCGATCGCAGGTTAAATTGCTCGACAGTGCCAGCTTCGTCTTTCGCCGTTGGATTGGGTGGCAAAGGACATTTTCCCGCGGGCACTGCTTTACTCATCCCGTCAAGCCTTCGGTCTTTAGTGCCTTCTGCACTGCCGGCCGCCCCGCGATGCGTTGCAGGTAAGAACCCAGTGCAGGCCAGGGACTCAGATCCAGCTTGACGAAACCTGCCCAACTCAGGACTACAAACAGATACGCATCAGCCACCGAATACTTATCACCCATGATGTAAGGGCGTGTGGCGAGTTGATCGGCAAGGTAGTCAAAGCGTCCCTTGAGGGCCAAGACGCTGGCTTTTTTCTGCGCCTCGACCGAGGTCGGATTAAACAGCGGCGAGAACTGCTTGTGTAACTCGGTGCCAATGAAGGTCAGCCAGCTCTGAAGTTCGTAGCGCGCTCGATCGGTTGGTGAGGGCGCCAGGTCAGCTGCGGGATTCTGGTCCGCAAGGTACTGGATAATCGCTGGGCCTTCTACTAGCACTGAGCCATCATCGAGTTCCAGGGCGGGGACATAGCCACGCGGGTTGATCTTGCTGAAGTCCGCGCCCGTTTCGGTTTTTCGGGTGGCAAGGTCTACCTTGACCAGTTCGAACTTCGCACCGACTTCGCGCAATACAATGTGTGGTGACAGTGAGCAGGCACCGGGGAAATAAAACAGTTTCATGACGCTCTCCTGATATTTTTCTTATGCAACAGAATTAAAGGTCAACAACGAGGCTTCAGAGCTCTTCACCGCCATTGACGTTGACGATGCCGCGAACTCCCAGACCTCCGTCGGTATTGATGATGGTGCCGGTTGTAGGGGCCGAGTTTTCCTTTGAGGCGAGCAACACATACGGCGCGCAGTACTGCTCGGGTTTGGGAGAAATTCGCATTGGCGTTATCCCAACGAGCATCTCGTCTAGCGTATCTATCTCACTCAAGCTCTGGCCGGCGGTGCCTGTCGCATTGAGGCCGCTAAGCCCAGTCTTCATGCCACCGGGTGCAACGCCATTGACGCGGACTTTGGGGGCTAGCTCATGCGCCAGCTGTTTGACCAGGCCGACCAGTGCGTGCTTGGACGCGGTGTAGACCGGGCCGCCACCGCCTGGATAAAAGCCGGCGTTGGAAATGGTGAAAATCACGCTACCGCCGGTCTTGACCAGTTCCGGCAACGCCGCGCGTGAGCCAAGCAGCCCGCCCTTGACGTTGACCGCCATCAGTTCATCAAAGGCCTTTCCGAGAGCATCGCCCTCGTATCCAGCAAGCGGTTGGAAGAAATCGAAAATGCCAGCATTGGCAATAAAGGTATCAAGTCGGCCGAACTTTTCTGCGGTGTTTTCGACTGCGTTCTGGTTGTCGGCAAAGGAGCTCACGTCACCAACGGTGACCGTCACTCGGTCACCAAAGGCTTTGCTCACCTCTTCGGCGCGCTGCGCGTTGGACTCGAGAATGCCGACATTAGCCCCTTCCTTGATGAATCGCTCCACGAGCGCACGACCCAGCCCGGAACCACCCCCCGTGATCAGTGCTACCGAATTATCAAGCCATCCCATCATCTCTTCTCCTTAATTTATGGTGATTGTCTGCCGAATAATTGGCAGATTTAACCGGCTTCTAAACTCTTATGCAGCTTCGCCCAGCGACGGCCGGATTCGCGCGCGCCCTCGAGGTGCTGTTCTGGCACCAGATGGTAGGGCGGACGGCAGGGGCCGGCCTTCATCCAGCCAGCGGCGTCCATACGCGCTTTTTCGATGCCGATGTTGTACATCGAGAACTCTTTGAATGAACCATTCGGGAACAGGGTCTGATAGGTCTGGGCAATAGCACCGGTGAGCTTGTGTGCTTCAGCCCAGTCCGCGCTGGCGCCACTGCTGCGGGCCTTGTCCACGACATCGCGCAGACGCATGACCGGATTAGGGCCGCAGACCGCACCGCTGGTCCAGAACGCGCTGCAGAATTCAGGGTCCAGTCGCGCTGCACCGTAGTAATCCATATCCAGCGGCAAAAAGCGGATGCGCTTTTGACTCACCTGAAGATCGGGAAGCAGCATGCCGATACCGATGTATTTGGCGGTGATCACCTGCGGTAATTCGGAGACTTGGGCCCAGAAAGGGCGCGGAAATTCGAAGCGAAAGGCCTCGGTATTCGCATAGACGCAGATGGCCGTATCCGGGCAGGCTTCAGCCAGATCGCGGTAGAACTGAACAGCGGTCGGCACATCGGGAGCGCACCACATCGGCGGGCCAGCCATGACGCCGTCTACACCGATCTCGCGTGCCGCGCGCGTCTGCCGCACGGTCTCACGTGTAGATAATGAGCTGGTGCCACCGAACACAGGAACACGTCCGCGCGCGGTCTCTACGATGGTGCGCATGAAGGCGGATTTTTCCTCCCAGGTCAGGGTCGCGCACTCTCCCAGCGTTCCCAGTGAAAGGATGCCATTGACTCCTGAGGAAATGAGCTGCTCCACCACGCGGCTGGTTTCATCGAGGTCGACCGTGTTTTCAGAGCGCCAGTCGGAGGCGTTGGCCTTGGCTGGTGTCGACATGATCGCCCAAGCACCGTGTACTTGGTCCACGGTTAGCAATTCTTTCCGCATCATCACTTCCTCACATTCAATGAATTTATGGGGACTCAGGAACGCAGTACCCTGAAATTGACGTTTTCGTAAGCTGCCATCCTCGTTCACTAGAGAGTAGGCGGGAACTTGTGGCTCGGAATATCGACTATCACTGTGGTGAATGAATTGTTTGGATAGGCTCGATCTTCAGAATGATCGGTCTCTGGACGGCATCTTTCGTCCAGCGAGATTGGCTCAGTCTCAACGGCTTCATAACTTGGCGGGGAATCGATGACGACGCGTCGTAATTTCTTGGTGGGCGCAGCAGGCCTGTGTGGCGCTGCAGTCTTTCCAGTTGGGGCAATTTCTATTGCACATTCAGGCTCGGAGCGCGCGCGCTCAGTGCTGTTCCTCAGCGATCGCCCGGGCCCGCCGCAACCCGAGCCGGACACCGCCGTTGAAAGACGAGCGCTGAGCCTGGATCTTGCGGCTGATCCAATGAATTTTGATGGCGCTGCGCTGCTGCAACAAGGGCATACCGCGCTATTGGCCCAGGGCTCGCCGACGACATTGTTTGCACTGCGCAGCCAGCTCGGCAGTCATTGGCGCGTCATCGTCAAGGGCCTGCACGGCGTGGACGGACCCGGTTTGCATCGTCTGGAAACGGCAGACGCAGTAGCGCCGGATCTGGCGTCGATGCTCGCAGGAGCGCGGGATGAAGACGCGTTTGCCGCAGTGCTGATGCAGCTCAGCGGAAATGCGTCTGCCATGTCGACAGCAGAAAATTCTGTTCACCACGTGCAGTCGCGGCACTGGGCCGGGGATGCTCGCGCCTCGCTGCTGGCCTGGCCAACGAGGATTCTGTGATGGCTAAAATTCTTCCCCCACGTGTCAGTGAGGCGGCCTTTCGCAGTTTTGTCGCTGCGGCCCAGAATGTGGTTGGAAAACCGTATGTTTTCTTGGATCCGGACTGGGATTTGACTGCCTATCAGGATCAGTACGCCACCACCCCCAAGGAAGTCCACCAGGCCTCGGCAGCCGTGGCGCCGGCCAATCTGGCACAGGTGCAGGGGATATTGCGGGAGGCTAAGCAGCATGGCATTCCGCTGTGGACGATTTCCACCGGCAAAAATTTTGCCTATGGCGGGCCAGCGCCACGGGTCGCGGGCACGGTAGTACTCGACCTCAAACGCATGAACCGCATCATCGAGGTCAATGAGAAACACGCTTACGCCGTCGTCGAACCGGGCGTGAGTTATTTTGATCTGTATCGGCATTTGCAGAAAATCGGCTCCAAGCTGTGGATCGATCCGGCAGCGCCCGGATGGGGCGGCGTACTAGGCAATCTGGTGGATCACGGTGCGGGTTACACCCCTTACGGCGATCACCTGCTGATGCAATGCGGCATGGAAGTCGTGCTTGCAGACGGCAAGGTGGTGCAGACGGCGATGGGCGCGCTCCCCGGGAGTAAAACGACCCACCTCTACAAGTACGGCATGGGTCCCTGGGCCGATGGCCTGTTTACCCAGTCGAATTTTGGTGTCGTCACCCGTATCGGCATCTGGCTGATGCCCGAGCCGCCGGGCTACAAGCCCTACATGATCACCTACGAGAATGAGGACGATCTGCACGAAATCACCGAACGTGTGCGTCCGCTCAAGCTCAATATGGTCATTCCCAATGCTGCCACCACGGTGGAAATGTTGTGGGAAACCGCAGTACAGAAGCAAAAGCGTGACTATTACACTGGCAAGGGGCCGCTGCCCGATTCCGCGCGCAAGAAAATTCGCGAGGATCTGCGTATCGGTGTGTGGAACTTCTACGCTGCCGCTTATGGTCCGCCGCCGATCATGGAGACCAATATCGAGGTCGTCCGCGATATGCTGGCGTCTATCCCCGGCGCACGAATGTATTTTGCCGAGGACCGCGTCGGAGACATCGGCTGGGAGTACCGCGAGCGCCTCATGCGCGGCGTCCCCAATATGACCGAATACAATCTGATGAACTGGATTCCCAACGGCGGGCATATGGATTTTTCGCCGATTTCTCCGGTGACTGGCGAAGATGCCGTGCGTCAGTACCACCTGATAAGAGACCGCTGTAACAAGGCGGGCTTCGACTATATCGGCGAAATGTTGGTGGGATGGCGTGATATGCACCATATCTTCTGCCTGCTCTACGACGTCAGTGACACCGACGAAAAGCGCCGGGCGCACGCCTTGTTCGATGAGCTGATCTCCGCGGCCGCTGACGCCGGCTATGGTGAGTACCGCACGCATCTGGATTTCATGGATCGCATCGCTGATACCTATGGCTGGAATGGGGGCGCGCAGCAGAAGCTGCATCAGCGGCTGAAAGACCAGATGGACCCGGCGGGAATTCTGTCGCCGGGCAAGATGGGGATCTGGCCAAAGGGGCGTTCACCGGAGGCACGATCATGAAGCGCGCCATGATTCCACTCGTTTTCGGGCTGGTGCTGGCGGCGCCAATGCCGCTGAATGCGGCGCCCGATGGTGCCGCCTTGTATGTCCAGCATTGTGCGGCCTGCCATGATCGCGGCCCCCAGCATCCGGGCACCGTGCGTCTGGCTGATCGCTGGCCGCAGGAGGCCTCTTTGCTCGACCGCCAGTCACTGCCAGTGCCATTCGTGCGTTTCATCGTGCGTCACGGTCTCAATCTGATGCCGCCGTTCAGACCGGGTGAACTGAATGACACAGAGTTGCAGGCGCTGGCGGAATATCTGGACGCCGGTCCGCATTCACAATCAGGGAAATAGACATGACGATTCAAACCAAGCTCTGGATTGGCGGGCAGTGGTGCGCTGCCGCTGAAGGAAAAACATTTGTTGATCGCCAGCCCGAGGATGACAGCGAATATGCGGTAGCTGCACGGGCCGGACACGCTGACGTCGATGCGGCAGTGGCCGCAGCCCATTCCGCTTTTCAGAGCTATCGCGGAACTTTGGCTCGAGAGCGCGAAGCCTGGATGCTACGCGCAGCGCAGTTGCTGGAGGAGCGCAGCGACGCCTTTGCCCAGGTGCTCATCGACGAGATTGGTTCGCCGATCATGAAGGCCCAGTTCGAGATCCAGTACGCGATCGGACATCTGCGCACCGCTGCGGGATTGTCACGCCGTGTTGGCGGCCAGACCATGCCCTCGGATTCACCGGGTCGACTCAGCATGAGTGTGCGTGAGCCGATCGGTGTATTCGCCTGCGTCACGCCGTTCAACGTGCCGCTGATCAAGGCCATGAAACAGTGCACCGGACCGCTGGCTACCGGCAATACGGTGGTCATGCTGGCTTCCGAGGAAGCACCCGTATTGGCCTCTCTGGTTGCACAGCTGTTCCACGACGCAGGCTTTCCGCCGGGCAGCTTCAATCTGTTGACTGGCATTGGCCATGAAATCGGTGATCGCCTGGTCGAGGCCCCTGCCGTGCGCGCACTCAACTTCACCGGCTCGACCCGGGTTGGCCGTCATTTGTCGGAACTGTGTGGCCGGCACATGAAGCGCGCGCTGTTGGAGCTTGGCGGCAAAAATCCCATGCTGATTCTGGAAGATGCCGACCTCGATGCCGCAGTCCAGGGCGCGGTCATGGGCATGTTCCTGTATCAGGGGCAGGCCTGCATGGCGGCCAGCCGCATCATTGTTGCGCGGCCGATTTATGACACCTTCCTCGAGCGCTTCACGGCGGCAGCTAAGGCCCTGAGCCTGGGTGCCTTGCGCGAGCCATCGACGGTCATCGGCCCCATCATCTCCGAGCGCCAGCGCCAGCGCATTCGAGATCACATCGTCGATGCGCAATCCAAAGGCGCGAAAGTGTTGTGCGGCGGCGACTGGGTCGGAAACCGTTGCCAGCCGACGATCCTGACCGGAGTGGGCGAGGGCATGACTTGTTTCCGTGAAGAGACCTTCGGTCCGGTCACTTCGGTGTATGCGGTCGATGATCTGGCTCAGGGGCTTGAGCTGGCCAATGACACCGCCTACGGTCTGTCGGCAGCGGTCTATACGCGCAGTCTCGAGTCTGCCATCCAGGCATCACAGGCGCTGCACGCGGGCATGGTCCATGTCAACGCGCCCACGCTCTATGACGAACCCCACGCACCCTTTGGCGGGGTGGGCGATTCGGGCATGGGACGAGAGGGCGCTGCGACCGACATTGACCATTGCACCGAGTGGAAATGGATCACGATTCAGATGCCCGGAGTCGCGCATGCCCACTGAAAACGTCGTTCATCTTTCCGAGGCCGCGCGTGCGATCGCCGCCCGCCTGCACGATCTTCGCGCCTACCTGAAACTGCTGGCTGAACACGGGCAGATGGTGCGCTGGAGTGATTCAGTCACGCCAGAGCCGGATATCCGAAATGTTTCGGTGGCGGCTGGCAACGACGTTGCTGGCGGTCCGGCCGTGCTGTTCGACAAGATTCACGGTTATCCGGGTCACCGCGTTGCCACCAATGTACTCGGCAGCTTTGCCAATCTTGCCGTACTTCTCGGATTCCCCAAGACCGCGACCGTGCGGGAGATGTTCTTCGAGATGGTGCGTCGCTGGGGGTCGGACAAGCCCCTGCTCGACCGCATACCCCGCGAGCAGGCGCCGGTATTCGAAAACCATGTAGACCAGGACATCAATCTGTACAAACTGCTGCCACTGCACCGGATTAACGAATATGACGGCGGCTTTTACATTGCCAAGGCCTGTATCGTCACGCGCGATCCGCTGGATCCTGATAATTTTGAAAAGCAGAACGTCGGCATCTACCGCATTCAGGTCATGGGGCCGGATACCGTCACCATCTTGTCGATTCCAGCGCACGATGGCGGCCGCCAGATGATGGCAGCAGAGGCGCACAACAAGCCTCTGCGCGCGGCCATCATGATCGGCAATCATCCGGCGATGACGCTGTTTGGCGGCACGCCCGTCGGCTACGCCGAATCAGAGTTTGCCTATGCCTCTCAAATTCTCGGTTCGCGTCTGCGCCTGACTAATTCGCATAACGGCAACGACATTCTTGCCGACAGCGAGATGGTGATCGAGGCTGAAATGGTGCTCAACGAGCGCGAAACCGAAGGGCCCTTCGGCGAATTCCCTGGCAGCTATAGTGGCGTGCGCAAGGTGCCGCTGTTCAAGGTGACCTCGGTCAGTCACCGGCACAATCCAATCTTCGAAAACATCTATATCGGTCGGGGCTGGACCGAACACGACACGCTGATCGGCCTGCCGACGTCGCTGCCGATCTATGCCGCGCTGAAGAAAGATTTTCCGGAAGTCGAGGCGGTCAACGCCATGTATCAGCACGGTCTGACGGCGATCATCTCAGTGCGCAATCGCATGTCCGGTTTCGCAAAGTCCGTGGCCATGCGTGCACTGGGTACGCCGCACGGCGTGATGTATCTGAAGAACATTATTCTGGTCGATGACTTCGTGGACCCGTTCGATCTCAACGAGGTGATGTGGGCGCTATCCACCCGGACACGCTCCAATGACATCATCGTCATTCCCAATATGCCCATGGTACCGATTGACCCGGCAGCCGAGGTGCCCGGCAAGGGCCATCGCTTGATTATTGATGCCACCAGCTTCATGGCGCCAGACAACCTCGGAGCTGATCCGCATCTGGTCACCCGGCCCGGTGGTCCCGAAATCGAAGCCTTGATGCAGCGCTTGCGTGAGATGCAGGAACAAGGAGGTCAAGATGTCTGAAATTTGTCCCCGCTGTGAACAGCAGAACTGCCAGAATGTCCACGAGGGCCACGAGCAGGGCAAGCGCGTCTGGACGGTGTGGCATTGCGGTCACTGCGCATTCTCTTGGCGTGACAGCGAAGCTGCAGAAATCATCGACCCACAACGGCGGCCGGCCTGGGCGCAACTGAAGGGCGTGAACCTGGGGGGGCTGCGTCATCTGATTGAGCCACAGAAGCAAGGGTCTAAATCATGAGCCAGCAGACGATCAAAGCTTTTGAGAAGCGTCTGTCTGCAGCAGGACTTGTGCTGGAAGCAGTCGGCGACTCGCAGGTGCTGCACAGTGCGGTCGGTCTATCCGGCGCCCGTCCGGACAGGGTCGTCCGCCCGTCCAGCGTTGAGGAGTTGGCGGTCATCGTGCCGGCTGCGCATGCCTCAGGTGTCAGCCTGTGGACGGCGTGGAACGCGTCCGGCAATGCGCTGGTGGTCCCGAGCGGAAATGCAGCGCCGCCGGTATTGCTCGAGTTGTCGAAGATGAACCGCATCCTTGCGGTGGATGCGCCCTCCGGCTATGCCCTGGTCGAACCAGGTGTCAGCCACGCCCAGTTAGCCGCACATCTGGCTGAGAAAAATATCCCCTTCTGGCTCGATGCCGGTGCCGATGCTGACGCCTCCATCGCCGGTGGCATCTGGGAGCGCTCGTTTGGTTACACCGCCTACGGCGATCGCCTGATGATGCAGTGTGGAATGGAGCTGATGCACAGTGATGGCTCACTGCTGCGGACCGGCATGGGCGCTCTGCCCGGAGAAAATAGCTGGCAATTGTTCAAGTACGGTTTTGGGCCCTACGCTGACGGCAGCTTTACTCAGACCAGTCATACGACCATGACCAAGGTCGGCTTCTGGATTTCGCCCGCGCCGCCGGTATACCGGCCGTTCGCCTGGCGGATTGAAAGTGAGGCGGGCTTCGCTAAAGCTGTCGAGGCCATGCGCGATTTGCGCGTCAATATGGTCGTGCCTAATACCTTGGTGGCCATCGACGGCGAAAGTGAAAAGGCGCTCACCGGTGATCCCGATGCGGCGGCCTGGAACATTTATGGCGCACTGTACGGTCTGCCCAAAAACGTGGAGACGGTGTGGCAAATGCTGGGCGGACTCACGGCACAACTCGGAGGCATGAAGCTGCAGGCGCTCAAAGGCCCGGAAGCCAAGAAAGCCGAGGCCGAGCGCTCTGCGCTGATGGCAGGTCGTCCCTCGGGTCCGTACAAGACTTTTCTGGATGATAGCCGTGAGCGCATGCTGCGCCTGTGTTTCGCGCTGCCGATCGAGGGCGAACAGGCGCTTGACTTCGTTCGCCGTACCCGCGTCGCGGCCGAGGGGAGCGCATGTCGTGTGGTGATAGAACAAGGCACTGCCTGGCGCGCCTTGCTGGCCGAAGTCTTCATCCTGTTTGAAGACGGCGGTGTCGATGCGGGGCTGAAGCTGGGCAAGCGCTTGATCGATGAAGGCGCCGAGAATGGCCTAGGCGTCGTGCGCTGCAGCCCAGCGCTACAGAGTGCCGCGCTGGATCGTTACAGCAATGAGGGTTTCGTAGCCCTACGTTCGCATCTGGCATCCGCATTGGCATGAGCTACGCAGAAAGTCCCAGTGGCGAAAATGAAAATGAGCGAAGCAAACGTCTGGTAGTCGCAGTGACCGGGGCCTCCGGGTCCCTGCTCGGTCTGCGTCTGTTGCAGATGATGCACGGCGTCGCGGGTTGGGAAACGCACGTGGTGCTTTCACCGGCAGCCATGCTTACCGCGCAGCAGGAACTCGGCGTTGGTCGAGACGCGTTTCAGTCGCTGGCCACCCGCGTGTACCTGCACAAAGACATCGGCGCGGCGATTGCCAGCGGATCGTGGCGTACCGACGGCATGGTGGTTGTGCCCTGTTCGATGAACACGCTCTCGGCCATCGCGCACGGCAGCAGTGACAATCTCATCACGCGCGCGGCGGACGTCGTGCTCAAGGAGCGACGCCGACTGGTGTTGGTGCCACGCGAAGCGCCATTGAATCTCATACAGCTGCGCAATATGGTCGCGGTGACTGAGGCCGGCGGGGTGATATTTCCGCCGGTCCCCGCCTTCTATCTCGGACTGGAACAACTGGATGATGCCGCGACCCAAATGGTCGGGCGCATTCTCGATCAGTTCGGCATCCATCTTCCGGCGGTGCAACGCTGGAGCGGCATTCGTTCTTCGAGCGATTCTGTCCCATCCAAGTGAGGGAAGATAAGACGACCCCGGGGCCCGTCAGAACGCCCGGCAAGTCTGCTCGGGCCACTGATCTGAGCGATTCCGCGACGATTCCTTGGCGCACGGTTACTCTGCTGGCGCTCGGCGCGTTTGCCTCAAGCGGCATGACGCGGGTGCTGGACCCCTTGCTGCCGCGCCTGGAACATGACTTCGGCGTCTCTCTGGGGCAGGCTGCGTGGACGATTACGGCGTTCGCCACGGCTTACGGTCTGATGCAACTCCTGTACGGACCGCTCGCCGACCGCCGTGGCAAGTTGCGGGTCATGAGCGTGGCCGCCGCACTCGCGGCCCTGGCGTCGCTGGCCTGCGTTCTGGCCAGAGACTCGTTGACCGTGTTCATCATTGCGCGTGCTGCGGCCGGCGCTTTTTGCGCCGCCTCCATTCCTCTGGCCATGGCCTGGATCGGGGATGCGATTCCCTATGATCAGCGACAGGATGTCCTTGCACGCTTCATGATCGGTCAGATGATTGGCATGGCCTCGGGTCAGGTCCTCGGTGGTCTGGCTGCAGAGCAATCCTTCTGGGCCTGGCCCTTTCTGTTTTATGCCGCCGTATTTGCAGTGGTCGCCGTACTCCTTGGTCGCCAGCGTGAGCCATCGAATCAGGTCCCCAAGTTGGCTGGGCACCCCGGACAAGCGCTGCTTGATGTGCTTCGTCAGCCCTGGGCGCGTGTCATCTTGTTCGTGGCCTTTGTTGAATCCCTGTGTTTTCTCGGTGCTTTCACTTTTCAGGTTGCCCATTTGCACAAGGTGGGCGGTGCCAGCCTGGCCCTGGCCGGTACGACCATGGTCGCCTTCTCTCTGGGGGGCGTCGCTTTCGCATTTCTTGCCCGGCGCTGGGTTCGGCGTCTGGGCGAAACGCGTCTGGCTATCGGCGGCACCCTGCTGGCATCGGCCTCAATGGCGATGGTCGCGGTGCAGACCAGCTTGTGGGTGGCCGCGCCCGCAATTTTTGTGTCCGGCATTGGCTTCTACATGTTGCATAACACGCTGCAAACCAATGCAACGCAAATGATGCCCGCACGACGCGGCGCTGCGGTCGCCTTGTTTGCAACTTGTTTTTTTCTCGGTCAATCGGCCGGTGTTGCCCTGCTGGGGATTGCTGCCGATCATCTGGGGACCCGGCCGGTGCTACTTTTCGGAGCGACCATGCTCGTGCCCATTGGTTTGTGGCTTGGTTGGCGCCTTCATCTTCGACACCAGCCGCCGCCGACCCCGGCAGCTGAATAGACCCCTTGGGGGCGTGCATAGGGAATTAGATTGGCCGCAACTTAATTCGCGATTTACGCGTCATAGAATAGGAGAAGCGCGTGACAGATATTAAGAATACACCCGCCGCTGGCGCACTGACCGGCGTCAAGGTCGTGGATCTGTCGCGGGTGCTGGCGGGGCCACTGTGCACCCAGATTCTCTCTGATCACGGCGCAAGCGTGATCAAGATCGAGCCCCCGGGTGGCGACGAGACGCGCGGCTGGGGCCCCCCCTTTCTTGATGATACGGGTGCTTACTTTGTTGGCATCAATCGCAACAAGCGCGACATGGTCCTGGATCTCAATCAGCCCAAGGCCCGCGAGGTCGTGCTGCGCCTGCTCGAAGATGCGGACGTGCTGGTTGAAAATTTTAAGACCGGCACATTGGAAAAGTGGGGGCTGGGCTATGAAGAAGTCCTCAAGGCACGCTTTCCCAAACTGATCTACGCTCGCATCAGCGGCTTTGGCGACGACGGCCCGCTAGGCGGCATGCCCGGATACGACGCCGTGCTGCAGGCGATGTGCGGTGTCATGAGCATCAACGGTAATCCCGAAGCGGGCCCCACGCGTATCGGCATCTCTATCGTGGACATGGCGACCGGCCTTAACGCTGTAATCGGCATCCTGCTGGCGATGACGGAACGCAACCGCTCCGGACGTGGCCAGGCGGTGGAACTGACTTTGTACGACACTGCACTGAGCCTGCTCCATCCGCACGCGGCAAACTGGTTTATGGACGGTCGCGTACCCCAGCTTGTGGGCAGCGGTCATCTCACCATCATGCCTTACGACAAATTCAGCGTCCGCAACGGCGAAGAAATATTTATCGGTATCGGCAACGATGGCCAGTTTCGTAAGTTCTGCCAACACGTGGGTCTTGATGGGGTGTCGAGCGATCCGCGCTTTAGCAGGAATGGCGACAGAACCGTCAACCGTCATGAGCTGCGCCCGCTGATTGAGCAGGCGCTGGCGGAAAGAGATGCAACGGATTTATGTGAAGCCCTGCTGCGTGTCGGCGTGCCTGCCGGCCCGGTTCTCTCGGTGCCTGAGGCCTTCGCCCATCCCCACACCGCTCATCGAAATATGCGTGTGGAGTTGGGCTCGGAGCAGTCTGGAACCGGGGTGCCGGTCAAGCTCTCTCTCACGCCGGGGCAGGCCCGCACACCGGCACCGCGCATGGGCCAGCATTCACGCGAGGTACTCGCGCAACTGGGTTATACCGAAACTGAAATCGCAGCGATGCTCGCCAGCGGTGCGGCCAAGGCAGATTCATAAGCATCCAGGACAGAACCGCTGCTCACCCGGATATTCAATATCAGCCGGAAGGGACTAAAAAGTCTCTATAGCAAGATCGAGGATGTCGGTTGGCCTGGCGCGCTGCAGCTGTCCTCGAAGCAACACATCACAGCAAACACCTCTAAATTTCAAATTCCTTTAACTCTGAATCTCTATGTCTATCGACTCCGAATCTTTTGACTTGCTGCTGGAAACTGTCCGGCGTTTTACTCGTGAACGTCTGGTGCCCGCCGAGAATCAGGTCGAGGAAAATGACGAGGTACCCGCTGACATCGTGGCGGACATGAAGACCATGGGCCTGTTCGGCCTGTCGATTCCCGAGGAATACGGCGGTATCGGGCTGTCGATGAGCCAGGAATGCCAGGTCTGCTATGAGATCGGACAGACCTCGCTGTCGTTTCGGTCCGTCTTCGGCACCAACGTCGGCATCGGCTCACAAGGCATTCTGATGGATGGCACTGAGGCGCAGAAGCGCGAGTATCTGCCCCGTGTGGCCAGCGGCGAGATCATCATGTCCTTCGCGCTGACGGAACCGGGTGCCGGTTCAGACTCGGCCGCAATCGAGACGCGTGCCGAGCGCGACGGTGACGATTACATTCTCAATGGCAACAAGCGCTACATCACCAACGCACCGCGAGCTGGTGCGTTCACCCTGATGGCGCGCACCGATGGCAGTGGCGCCAGCGGCATCTCGGCTTTTATCGTGCCGGCGGGTCTGCCCGGACTGAGCCTTGGCAAGCCGGACAAGAAGATGGGTCAGCGCGGCACCAAAACCTGCGATGTCAATTTAGATAACGTGCGGGTGCCAGCGGCCAATATCATCGGCGGCAAAGCTGGAGTGGGGTTCAAAACCGCGATGAAGGTGCTCGATCGTGGGCGTCTGCACATGTCCGCAATCGCTTGCGGAATGGCGCAGCGTATTCTTGACGAGTCAGTAAGTTATGCACGCGAACGCACGCAGTTCGGCGCCCGTATCGGCGATTTTCAGTTGATTCAGGCCATGCTCGCCGATAGCCGAGCAGAGTTATACGCTGGCTGGTCGATGGTAAAGGACTGTGCGGCGCGTTACGACGCCAAGCCGGCAGGGCAGAGAGATACCGAGGTGAGCATGCTCGCTTCCTGCACCAAACTGTTCTGCACCGAAATGGTGGGTCGCCTGGCTGATCGCGGCGTACAGGTGCACGGCGGGGCTGGCTATATCAGCGAATACAAGATCGAGCGCTTCTATCGCGATGTGCGTCTCCTGCGCCTGTACGAGGGTACGACGCAGATTCAGCAGTTGATCATTGGGCGAGCGTTGATGGCACAGCACTGATCGCAGTTTCTTCTCCTGTCGGACGGAGTCTTTCACTAAAAAGGAGTCGGCAGGTTGCATGTAACGAGGCATCGCCACAGCTGCGGCACTGCAAATTGGCGTAAGCGTTCGGGCTCAGGGACATCATTCTGAGGGTGGGCGTAGAGGTTTGCGGTGTGCCTATTTAATTACGGATGGAGTCCATTTTCCGGAACCGGCGCAGTCACTTCGCACGCGATGAGCGCATGAGGATACGACGAACTAAAACATTTAAATTCATTTCCATTACGCATGTCGACTGGCCAGATATAGCCCGCAGCTCACTGTATCGCCTACTCAGAAAAATGTTCGACGCTTAATCTCGAAAAGTATTCAGCGATCCCTACTCAACTGCAGCCTCTCAAATATGGCCACATTTCTCATGATTCACGGTGCTTGGCACGGCGGATGGTGTTTCGAGCCATTGCGGCGGCGGCTGGAACAGAGTGGACATGCCCTGATTGCCCCAACACTACCCGGCATGGGCCGAGTTCGTTGCTGGCCTTGCAGAGCGTCACCGCGAGCCGGTCATTTTGTGTGGACACAGTCGAGGTGGAATTGTCATTAGCTCGACAGCAGATCGCGTGCCGCAGTGCATAAGCGCATTGATCTACATCACGGCTTTCATGTTGCCCAACGAAAAAATTCTACGTGACTTTCAAATGGAAGTGCCCAACATCCGGTTTGGTTCCGCAATCAAGCTGAAAGCGGGTGGCAAGGCTACCTGCTTTGATCAGGCTCTGGCGGCGGATTTACTGTATCAGCGATGCGCCGTTGCGACACGGCAGGACGCGGCGGCGCGCCTAGTCCCTGAGCCAATACAGCCGCTGATTAGCCCATTATCTTTGACTGAAAATGGCTTCGGCCAAGTGGTGCGGCACTACATCGAATGCAGCGACGATCGCGCACTCCTGCCGGAGCGGCAACGAGCAACGCAGCAGGTGTTACCGTGTCAGCGAGTCGTCACGCTAGACAGCGACCACTCGCCATTTCTATGTTGCCCAGATGCCTTGAGTGCAGCCTTGGACGATCTCGTAACTTGAGTTGCCAGCGGCCCCCAACTTTCACGGGGCGCCATGCGCTAGAAGATCTCGTGAGCGTCGATCACCAGCCTTCAAAATCGTCCTCCCCAATAGGCTACGGAGCGCCGTTTTGGTGGTCTCCGTGAGGATATCTTTATTGACGATCTGTTCAGAAACCTGTCTCGTCGATCTGTGATTTTCATCCAGGAGCCAAGTCAATTAGTGACCTCCCCAAACTGTACTCAGTCTGGGTGCGCGAAAGCGCGAATGCGATCTGCTATTCGGCGTGCTTCGTCTTCAGCATGCGATTTGCGTCTCTCCTCAGGGTGTTTGAAAGCCCCGATTTACTTCAGCTCATTTTGTTCCGGTTTTCAGGGAGGAGGTTGCCGCAATCATTTTGCTGTTTTTGCAGATCGACGATTTTGAAGCTTCCAGGTGACACGGATACCAGCCGACATGTCGGCGTCGGCGGCGTATCGACCAGGGAAGGCCGGATTGTCCTGCGCGCTTACATTACGTGTCGCTAAGGTGGTCAAGCCAACGTTGAAACCCAGCATCAAGGTTCCGTAATCAATCTCGTAGCCGGCCATGAGCATCCGGTTATCGTTGTCAAACATCATGGGCCTCATGCCAGCGTCGCTCAATGCTGCCTTGCTCTCGGTGTAGCCAATCCTGAGCATCGAGTTTGGTACGGTAAGGAACTCGAGACCGACACCCCAGCGGACACGGTTCTGGGTATTCGTCATGACCGGTTGGTTCAGCAAAGGAGACTTCTCAAACTTGACCTCTCCGTGCTCAAAATCATTAAACCGCATCCAGCTCAGCTGCCCCATGAGATTCAGGCGTTCAGACCATTGATATGCCACACCGCCCATCAGCATTTGAGGGGTAACGAAGTCGACCGAGATGTCCTGCTGTTCTCCTCCGACACTCCCATCTCCTTCCATGTCGATGAAACCGCGGGAACGATATGAGAGGCCCATAGACCACGTCGGTGTTGGTGTGTAAACCACACCCACCATGCTGGAAAGGCCGAAGCCGTTCGCTTTGACGTCCACCGGTCCCAATGGGCTGGGTGTTCGCACGCGTTGTTTTCCATGGGCGGGTGTCAATTGGGCGCCAACGCGTAGACCAGGCAAGACCTCGCGCCCAATGTTGATTCCAAAATTGAGGATGCCTAATTGCCCAGTGTAGGGTGAGGACAGACCAATATCAGGATCCGCAGGCAAATCGTAGGCCGTGCCGAGTGCGCCATACGCGCCTATGCCCAGAGACCATCCGCCGACTTCACCGAGTCCGTACCAGAGGCTCAAGTTGATCGGGGTTTTGTTGCCGGTGCCGTCGTATCCGGTCGCGTCGTTTTGATAATGCGTTACATATCCGAATGCCAGTACCGCGGCCAATGCTTGGTCTCGCACGGGACCGGCCACGCCCGCGGGATTGAACTGCAAGGCACTGGACCCATCGTCAGGGGATGCCACCGTGTTGCCTGCGAGTTCAGCATCGCGACCGGAGCCGTGCGGTGATATAAAAAGGGAAGCAAATGCAGAAGGCGCAAAAAAACATGAAATAAGCGCAACGATCGGAGTCAGCGTCGCGGCAGACTTGGAATGCAATTTGGACATGTTGGTGTTTTGTCGTTGATTGAACAATTAATTGATCGGCCCTCTCCAGCTTCCTCAACTTAGGATATTCGAAATGGCGCCCTCAAAATATTCAGAGATAGTGATAGCGATCATCATCGAGAGTGATCAATAAATAAGGCAATGCTTTTTTGTTGATCCATCGATGGCTTATGCAGGGTCATGCAAGCAGTAACGTAATCGGATCAAAATAGTTCATTATTGCAAGCCGATGCTTTGTGGCAGCCGAGAGGCTTTGAGTGCGGTTAATTCGATGCCGCAGGACCGCGCTCAAGAACCCGACATCTACTATGTCGGATCACGCCTTGCCGCGGGGGGCTCACTCGATCCGAGAACAAATTTAGGAAATTTTCCGGCCACCCGCAGGCACTGCGGAATTCCAAAACGACAGGTCTTCAATGCGGAGACTTTCATCAGATTTCAGAAGAAATAGGTATCCTCGAACATGAGTTCCACGACTGTGCCGGAAACTCGAGGATCGTCCTATGGATCGTTGTCATGTTAGACGCGGTCACGGGCTGAGATCACGACGAAGTGAAGCGCCATACTTGCTGGGTGATCCAGGTTACGCTTTCGGGACCACAATCCTTTTATCGACAAATCCGTACACCCACTTCTGGATCCCCAAGAGTCTAACGCTCGCATCAAGCCTTTAATTGCACGAATTTACGGGCATCGGGGCTCCTGGCACGGTAGCTGCGATCTGTCCATTGAAATAGAGCTGCCGGATTCGAGGACGCCTGAAAAGGCGGAGGTATTCATGGGAAGCAACGATGATTTCGTATCGCCAGAAATCAGCCCACGAACAGAAGTCACGGGCGCTGTGCCTGTCGAGGATTCCGTTTCTTCAAAGCTTTCGGGGTCGGAGAAGAAATATAACTTTTGCCGGCACGAATTTTTGGTCGTCTGGGGTCTCCATAAGTTGGCGGCAGGTGATTGCCTACGTCACGCCGTCGACAGGCTAAGGCATCTCTTTCGCAGTCGCTTTCACTTTGTGGTGGCCGCCACATCGCCGGCATCCAGGAACTTGTCGTAATGGATATGCTTGTGAGGCACGCCGGCTTGGTTAAGAACGAGAATTGCGGCATCGATCATCGGTGGTGGGCCGCAGAGGTAAGCATGCCGCTCGCCCAAGTCCGCGATTTGCGACTTATTCAGGGCTTGCGTCACAAAGCCACGCTGGCCTCTCCAGTCGCTCTCTTCCGGTTCCTCGGAAAGCAGCGGAATAAAGTTAAATTGTCCGAGCCAGCTACTCGCCAGCGACTTGATCTCATCCAGTGCATAAAGATCTCGTTGAGCGCGAGCACCGAATACCAGAGTGACGTCGCGCTTGACCTGGGATTCTGCAGCCTCCTGCATCATCGAAATGATGGGTGCAAGACCGCTGCCGCCTGCGATGCAGACCAATGGAGCCGTTCCTCCACGCAACCAGAAGTTGCCCAGGGGGCCGCTCAGCTCAACAACGTTGCCGATCTGTGCGGACTCGAATATCCAGTCCGTAAATTCACCGCCCGGCACCTTGCGAACAAAGAACCTGATTTCCTGACTGCTGCCGGCACCGAGTTTGCTTGCAAAGGAATACGCGCGACCACGCGCTATTCCTGGCGCTTTGAGTTCCGCGTATTGTCCGGCCGTATAGGGAAAAAACTGAGTCGTGCACAGCTTAAGTTCGACAATGTCGTGAGTCAGTTGATCCTTGCCCTTAATCATTGCAGAGACCGAAAGCCTTGGATGGCGCGGCGCATCGGCTTCAACATCCAATTCCAGTACGCAATGTTCGCCCGCTTTTACTTTCGCCTGGCAAGCCAGAATGTATCCCGCCTGCAATTCTTCTCCGCTGAGGACGTAAGAGAAATCCCGGATGGGTTTGATCTTTCCAGTTGTCAGCCGAACCTTACAACTCATGCAGGTGCCGACCTTGCAGCTATGAGGGAAAGGGATGCCAGCATCCAAGGCGGCTTGGAGAATACTGTGCTCTCCGGGGACGTCGATTTCATTTCCAAAAGGCTCAATGCGAACTCGGCCCAATTGTGTTTCTCGTCGTTTGAGGAAGCTAAACATGCGGGCTGTCCGAGACAAGCATTTTTAAATCCATATTTCCAAAAAGCCTATTTCGTGTCTGACTGCATTGCGATCAAGCCAGAAAATGATACGCGATTTTTCGTGCCATATTTTCGGGAGCGATCAACAATCGAACGTCGTTATAGCGTCCAGCCAAAGAGGCTTGCAATGCCGCATCACGAATATGCACAAACGCTATTTTTCAATGTATGTCGGAGTAAACTTTCATGATGACTACCCTAGGTGAATACACAAGGTATCTGGTGGCAACCGCAATGCTTTGTGTCGGTCTTGCCGGTCTGGTTTTGGGTGACGCTTGGGTTTGGCTGGGACTGGCCACTTTCGTTGCACTGGCGCTCGCCGACGTAATCCTGGGCAACGATGTCGAATTGCATGACAAGGCGCCAAAATGGCTTTATGACGGTGTTCTCTACGTGCAGCTCCCGCTTATGCTGGGTTTGTGGATTCTGCTGGGTTTGCATGTGCGGCACGAGAGTCTCAGTGCTTTCAACTACCTTGGTGCGATCATTTCGGTTGGATTTCTCAGCGCCCTGGCGGGCCTTCCGGCAGCGCACGAATTGATGCATCGAAAGCATCCATTCGAAATTTTCTATTCCAGCCTCTATCTGACCTTGTTCGGATTGCCCTTGAATGATCTGTACCACGTTCATGGCCACCATCCGAACGTGGGCACCTTTTCAGATTCCGATACGCCGCGGCGGGGGCAGAGCGTGTACGACTTCACGTTCCGATCCCTTTTTCACGGATTTGTCATTGCGGCGCGTCTTGAATTGACCCGTCTTGAGAAACTCAAGCTGCCGCTGTGGTCACCACGCAGTCGCTTGCTGTGGGGCAGCTTGAGTCTGGTAGTCTGGATCGGCAGTTTTCTTGCCATCGCCGGTCCCTGGGGGCTGCCAGTGTTATTGATCGCCTGGGTTATGTGCTTCCTGATTATCAGTGGATTCAATTACACCCAGCACTATGGTCTGGTGCGGCAACCGGGTACCCCCTTGCTGCCACATCACTCATGGAATCATCTTAAGACCCTGAGCCGTGCAGTTTCCTTCGAAATTTCCAATCATTCTGAACATCACCTGGATCCTGACAAGGCCTATGAGAGGCTTGTCGCTTATCCTCAGGCACCACAGATGCCGAGCATCGTCATGTGCTTTCTGGCTTCGTTTATTCCGCGCGTTTGGGAGGAAGTTATCGCTAAACCGCGTTTGAAGCACTGGGATTTTCACCACGCAAGCGAGGTTGAACGAGAGTTGGCCAGAAAAGCGAATCAGGCGGCTGGCTGGCCTGAATGGCAGGACGAGACATTGGGGAACGCAACTTAGCGCTCTCCAAGCTCGCCTTTTTACACCTGTGGTTCAATTGCGCTGCAGCGAGAAGTCACCCAAGAGCACAGCGAGCCACTGTCTACTTAACAGCCTGTTTGGGCGACTCGTGGCTCTAGGCAGTTTGCGACTGCGACTGGGCAGAGCAGAGCACTTCTTTGGTCGGCTGCAAAAGGAGGGCATTGCTAAGCCACATATCTCGCAGGCCGCCAGAGAATTGCAGGTTACGTCTCTGCAAAGGGCTTACTTAATGTATTTGCGGAAGTCGGGTTTACGCTTTTCCTTCAGCGCGTTGACGCCTTCGCGCGATTCATCGGTGTCGTAATAGAGCTTGAGGGCGTACATGCCCATGCCCGCAATACCCGCCTGGTGTGCGGTATCCATATTGAAACTGCGCTTGGCGATGGCAAGCGCGGTCGGGCTGCGTTCGCAGATTTCTTCGCCCCATTTCTGTACTTCGGCGTCCAACTGGTCGTGCGGCACAACGGCGTTGGCCAGGCCCATCGCAACTGCTTCCGCGCCTGAATAGCGGCGATTGAGATACCAGATCTCGCGCGCTTTCTTTTCGCCTACCACACGTGCCAGAAAGGCAGTGCCGTAACCGGGGTCGACTGAACCCATTTTCGGCCCGACCTGGCCAAAAATGGCCCTGTCGGAACAGATGGTGAGATCGCAAATAGTGCACAGGACGTTGCCGCCACCGATGGCGAATCCCTGTACTCGGGCGATGACGGGTTTGGGTACGTCACGGAGCGCGGTGTGCAGTTCTTCCATTGGCAGGCCGATCGTACCGCGACCGTCATAGTTGCCGTCGTGTGCGGATTGATCGCCGCCCGTGCAGAAGGCCCTTTCTCCAGCGCCGGCGAGCACGATTGCGCCCACGCTGCGGTCATATCCGGCATGGTTCAATGCCTTTATTAATTCGTCACATGTCTGGCCGCGGAACGCATTCATTTTCTCTGGCCGGTTGATCGTGATCCAAGCCACGCCGTTTCGAACATCGTACAGGATGTCTTCGAATTCCATATTCAATTTATCTCGTCAGGGGATTGGGGTGAAATTTCAGCCGTTCATGGTCAGACCACCGGACACGCTGAGCACTTGCCCGGTAATATAGGCGGCATCGTCGCTGGCGAAGAACGTTATGGCGCCCGGCAGGTCCTCGGGCTGACCGATACGGCCAAGCGGGATCGAGCGTCTGAACGCTTCCATGAGCTTTTCGGGATTGCCGGCACCTTCCTTGTAGTCAGCGAACAAGGCGGTATCGGTGGGGCCTGGGCAAACCACGTTGACTGTGATGCCGTGACGCGCATGCTCACGTGCGATGGTCTTGGAGAAAGCCACCAGTCCGCCTTTGCAGGCCGCATATACTGCCTCGCCAGAAGAGCCGACGCGCGCTGCGTCAGATGCAATGTTCACAATACGCCCACCCTTGCGCGCGGTCATGCCGGGCAAAACCGCATGGTGCATGTGCAGCGCGCCGATCAGGTTAATCGAGATCAGCTTGTCCCACTGAACGGGTTCGGTCTTCATGAACGGTTGGAATACATCCCAGCCGGCGTTGTTGACCAGAACATCGATTGGCCCCAGTTTCGACTCGGCACCCGCTATTGCAGCATCTACGGACTCGCGGTCGGTGATGTCGCAACGGAAGGCGTCGGCTGCGCCCCCTTCAGCGCGGATTGCACTTGCAACCCTCTCGGCCGCGTCGAGGTTCAAATCCAATACCGCGACGCGGGCCCCTTCTTTTGCGAAGCGGCGACAAGTTGCGCCGCCGATGCCGCCGCCGCCGCCTGTGATGACGGCCACTCTACTTTCAAGTCTGTTCATCATGCTCTCCATTCGCGTTGATGATTTGTTTCGTGCGTTGCTTGCATCGCAGCGCTTCAGATTCGGACGACGCCGCGATCCTGCAAGTAGCCTATCTCGCTGGACGAAAGTCCAAGCAGATATGAAAGCACTTCCTCCGTGTCCGCCCCGAGTTCTGGCGTCGGCTCTGCGGGTAGACGGCCGGCGTCAAAATCGAGAGGAATCGCCGACGATAATATGTTGCCGACGCCACTCTGCTGGACTGTGCGGAACATGGGATTTTCTTCAGAGCAGGCAGGATCATTAGTAACGAGTTGTTTAATGCTCTGGTAGCGGTCCCAGCATACGGAATGCGCGTCAAAAATTGTGGCGACTTCGGACAGTGGACGAGCTGCAATCCACGGGCCGATGATCGCTGCAATCTCTCTGCGTGCGGTGAATCGTTCGCCTTCCAGATCGAGGTTTACCTTGAATTGTTCCGCGAGCGCTTTGATTTGAGCGCCGATGCCGGTCGCGATACATAGTGAGCGCCACTGTCTGGTGGTTAGCCCCATGACCATGATGCGTGCATCGTCGCGAGTAACAAAATCTCGGCCGAAGGCGCCGAACAAGTCATTGCCGTAGCGGGCGCGCTCACCATAAAGCTGTGCCTCCGCAATCAAGCCTAGATTTCCGATCGTCGCCAAGGCGACATCTTCTAGCGCGAGCTTAATGTGCTGCCCCTCGCCAGTACGACGACGATGGCGCTCCGCAGCGAGCAGGCCAACTACAGCCATTTGCCCGGTGATGAGATCCCAGGTCGGCAGCACGTGGTTTACTGCACCTTTGTGGCCGACCGGTCCGGTGAGGTAGGGGACCCCTACTTTGGCGTTCACCGTATAGTCCACAGCCGATTTTCCCTTATGGTCGCCCTGAATGGTGAGCTGGATGAGGTCAGAGCGCTTCGCTTTGAGCGCCTCGTAGTTCAGCCAACTACGCGGCGGGAAATTAGTGAGCAGGATTCCCGCATCCTCGCCGGGCGCCACGATCAGTGCCTGCACCAACTCGCGTCCTTCTGGCTTGTTGAAGTCGATAGTGACTGAGCGTTTGAATTTGTTAAGCCCGGCCCAGAACAGGCTGATGTTGTCCTCCGTGACTGGCCAGCGGCGATAGTCGAGGCCGCCGCTGGGCGGATCAATGCGAATTACCTCTGCACCCATCTGTGCCAGGGTCAAGCCACCGAGCGGCGCGGCGACGAAGGCGCCGATCTCAACCACTCTCAGTCCCTGGAGGATGCCGGTGCTCATCAATTCACCTTTGCTTTAAGTGCTTCTTCGAGCAGGCTGCGCGCCACAACCTTCAGTGCTAGTGTCTCTTCGGCCCCCTCAAAGATGGTCAGCACACGCGCATCGACAAAGTAGCGGCTCACTGCGACTTCCTCTGCGTAACCCATGCCACCGTGAATCTGCAGCATTTCGCGAGTCACCAGTTCGGCGGAGCGGCAAGCCAATAGCTTCACCAGACTCGCCTCCATGCGCCCGCCGCCCGCATTCAGCATTTTTCCGACCGCGTAAGTCAGGTAACGACTCGCAACATATCGTGCCGCCGACTTTGCGAGCTTTGCGCCGGTCAGCGGATGGCTGAGCAGTGACGCGCCGAATACCTTTCTGTCCTCCGAATACTTCAGGCCAGCGAGCAGCGCCGCTCGCATTACGCCGCTGGCGCGCGCCGCAGTCTGCATGCGACCCCCCACCATGCCGGCCATCGTGTGATAGAAGCCTTGGCCCAGACCAGCTTCTTCACCAATCACATTTGCGTCGGGCACGAAAAAATTCTCGAGCGAAATATCAAAAGAATGCATGCCGCGATAGCCGATGGTTGGAATTGCACGGCCTGAGAGCCGACCGCCGTGTTCCTGCTGGTAGTCGAAGTCGTGTCCTTCGTAGGAGGGCTTCTCGACCAGTAATAGGCTCAGACCCTTGTGCCGGAGTGAGCGGTCCGGATTCGTACGGGTGACAACCATCATCAAGCCTGCCTTTCCGGCAAAAGTGCACCAGGTTTTTGTGCCGTTGAGCAACCAGCCGCCATCCGTGTGCGTGCCGCGAAGACTGAGCCTGGCTACGTCCGAACCGCAGTCTGGTTCGGTGATCGCAATCGCACACAGCGGATCGCCCTGTGCGACCCGGGGAAGCCAGTGCTGTTTTTGCACCTCCGTGCCGCCGCTTAACAGGGCGCGCGCAAGAATTTCCGGGCGGGTTATCAAGCTGCCGGCGGCACCAAGTGAGGCCTGTGATAGGGCTTCGGTCACGACGATCATAGTCAGGCTGTCTTCTGCGTCGTTGGGAGCGCTACCCCCGTATTTTTCTGGGATTGATAGCCCGAAAACACCCATTTCACGCAGCGGTTTGAGCAACTCTTCTTCAGGAACGATCAAATCTCTGCGGTGAATTCTTTCAGCCAAGGGTGCAACTGCATTGGCTGCGAAGCGCGAGAATTGGTCACGCACCAGCGCTAGTTCCTCCCTAACCGGAACCCGTGCCAGAGCGGCGCTGTCGCGAGAAAGCAATCGCGCGACAGCGTGCAGCGATGCGCCAGATAGGCTGTGTTTTTGGAGGCGGCGCAGATCAGGATCCAACATCACCGCATGGAGTGCCTCTGATGGCAGATCAAGTTCGGCGTGAAGCGCTTCAAGGCGGTTGCGAACCAGAGTGATGGCTTCCACCGCGAAGATCAGTGCGAGGCGACGATCCAGGTCACTGGTCTCGGTGCCCAGCGCCTTGAGTACGCTTTCAGCCGCGAGCAGTTCGGCGCTGGCCCAGGCCAGCTCGAAGCTTGGGACCTGTTCTGTGTCGAGCTGTTGCACATCAAGCCGGCCATTTGGCGCACAGCGGCGCGCTAGTGCGGCGGTCGCAACATCAAGCGCGTCGCGAAGCGTTGCAAGCAGACGAGCGGCAGAAGTGTGCGGATTGAAGGAAGTCGTCATTGAACCGATTGTGTTTCGATTATGGGTTTGCCCAGGCGCGCCGCGACATCTCGCGGACAAATTTTCTTATCGGCTGATGCGAAAGCTTTGCTGGACTCTGGTCCCCAGATCAAGCAGGTCGGAGACAGAGTGGTCTCCACACGCTGCGCAATGTGTCTGAGCACTATAGCGACCATCGCATGAGGGCAACTGCGAGACTCATACGAGTCTCGCAGTTGCCCTCATGCATAGATTGCCTTCGTGATCCGCGCTCCACAATTTAAGATTATCTCCCAGGCGTTTGGCGTTGACGGTGAAGGCATGCGTGTCGAACGTTGGGCGCACCGCGCGGAATTGGAAGCTGGCAATTTTCGCATCGTGGAGGTTCGTGCTCACCAGGTCCAGCAGGAGGATTGCCAGAAGGGGTGCCTGCACGACCAGCGCCGGATAGAACTCATGTTGAACCGCGTAGTCGCGATCATAGTGGATTCGATGGCTGTTATAGGTCAGCGCCGAGTATCGGAACAACAGCACCGGGTCGGGCGAAACGGTGCGCGACCAGTCGGCTTCTGTCGGCGCTAATTCGCCAAACGCCAACGGTTCTGGAGCTGTCGGCATTTCGCGGTACACAAGGTTCTGCTCCTCGCGCAGGCAGAGCCGACCTTCCTGAGAGGTCTGATGGTCGAGAGTAACGAAAATCAGTGAGCCGGACTTGCCGGATTTGGCGTTGACCGAGCAGATGGTCGAGAGCCGGGTCGCTGAATATCCAAGGCGTAGCGGTCTTTCGATCTGCAGGGATCCGGCCGCCCACATACGACGTGGTAGTGGTGTCGGCGGAAGAAAACTTTTTTGATGATCGCTGAGCTGGCTATGGCCGTCTGGACCGGTGTTTGCCGCCGAAGGAGGATCGACGAAATACAGCCATTGCCAGCCCGCCGGGAGCAATTCTCCGGTCTTCAGCGAGAGGTTTTTGTCCAGTGCGCTTGCCAGCGTCTGAGCGGAAAATGGCTGCAGGCTGTCCTCTGACACGCGTTGGCGGCCTACCCATTGCCGTAGATGTTCGATATCAATGCCGTTCACCCGCGCGCAGCTCCGGGTGTGCGCAGCGACACGCCAAGACCCACTCGGCGCGAGAGCCATGGACTCGGCCGGTAGCGCGGATCGCCGGTGACGGTCTGCATATTGCGCAGAATCTCAAGGATCTTGTCGCCACCGACGAAATCGCCCCACTCAAGCGGACCATGCGGATAACCGAGCCCAAGCTTGACCGCGTCGTCGATATCGGCGACCGAGGCAATGCCGCGTTGCGCGATGTTGGCTGCAATATTGACGATGGTCGCAAGTACGCGTTGTACAACAAAGCCTGGGCTGTCACTAATGATGCTCACCGCATGACCTTTG
This sequence comes from uncultured Panacagrimonas sp., assembly GCA_963975245.1. Classification (GTDB taxonomy): domain Bacteria; phylum Pseudomonadota; class Gammaproteobacteria; order Nevskiales; family Nevskiaceae; genus Panacagrimonas. The sequence continues at coordinate 65,506 of CAXBFJ010000012.1, forward strand.
TCGGCGAACAGGGACAGTGCGGCGTCCCGCGCTACCGGGTCGGTTACCGGCGTCAGCATGAGCGTGCGGTGCGCTTCGAAGCCGGGCAGGGGGTCAAGCGCGACGGTGCGCGAAGGGTCTAGGGATTGTTCAATGCACACGGTGGAAGCGTCCTTGCCCAGAGGTTGAATCAGGATCAGAGCCGCTTCTGCGGACTCGCCAACGACGAACCAGTTTCGATCCGCTGCGAAGGCAGCGATTTGCTGTTGGTGCGGCGCTGCCGGATCGATCCAGATCCGCAAGTTATCCGGCGCGCGCTTGGAGACCACCGTACGCGGCGAGGCGCAGCGGACTTTAGCCCCGACATTGTACTGGTACCAACCCTCTCCGGATTTGCGGCCGAACAGGCCGGCAGCAACGCGCGGACGAATCAGCGAAGACGGACGGAATCGGGGTTCTTGATGGAATTGCTCGTAGATGGACTCCATAACTCTGCCTGATACATCGAGTCCGGTGAGATCCAGCAGCTCGAACGGTCCCATCCTGAAGCCCGCAGCCTCACGCAACACGGCGTCGATCTCGTGAACGTCGGCCACCTGTTCTTCCAGAATTCGCAGCGCCTCGGTTACATAGCCCCGACCGGCATGGTTTATGAGAAAGCCCGGCTCATCGGCAGCAATTACGGCCCGGTGACCGGCTCCGTCTACCAGCGCGTGAAGCGTCTCGATGGTTTCCGGGGAGGTGCGCACCGCCGGAATAATCTCGGCGACCTTCATCAGCGGCACAGGATTGAAAAAGTGGAGTGCGGCGACTCGGTCTGGGCGCCGACACTTTGCTGCTATCTCAGCGACGATCAGTGATGAGGTGTTGGTGGCGAGAATAGCGTGTTCGGAGACGATCCCTTCCAAAGTGGCAAACAAGGCCTGCTTGGCCGCGACGTCTTCAACAATCGCTTCGATCACGACGTCGCAGCTTGCGAACTGTTCCAGCGAATCGCATGGCCGGATGCCTGCAACCAGTTGATCAGCTTGTTGACGGGTGTGTCGGCCTTTCTCGATGCCCTTATTGATCATTTCGGTCACCAAAGCGATGGCCTTCGTGACCGTGCCCTCCATGGCATCGAAAACTGAGACCCGATGCCCTGCTTGAGCAAACAGCTGCACAATGCCACGGCCCATCGTACCAACGCCGACCACACCGATATGAAGTTTTGAACAGGTCATGGGCTTTCCACGACTGTGGCGATGATGTCGGCGCCCTTTGAGGAGTCCGCGGTATTGCAGTGCCGCTTTCGAGTCGAGCAAGCGCTCAACGGTGCGCCGGTTAACAACAACAGCTTCGCCACCTCGTTGCCTGCTAGGCGGAAGTGACATCGGGTAAGGCCAGCATCGAGCTCGGAACCGTCCTTGGCACCAGCCTTTACGTGTGAAATTTCCAAACTCGGAACGTTCATTGGGTTAAGCCTCAGGCGTACACGTTCAGATTTTTACTGAGCAGACTGTTCTGATCCACAAGAACGGTTCGCTTGCCCAGATATAGGTTGCTTTCGACGCGAAAAAGAATGTCCTGACGCGTGCCTACCATCCAGCACTCGTCACGTTCGAGACGGTTTCGATAAATCAGGAAATTCGAACTTGCCTTGTATTGTTCGGGCTCGTCTCCGGCTTCTACTTCCACATTGGTGATCATATGACGATATCGCGTGCGTGGATTCTCTGACCAGGCAGTGCCGGTCTTCAGCCGATGGGTTCGAACACGCAAGGATGTCAGTGTTTCCTTGTAGAAATTCATGCGGTTCTCGTCGAGTGCTGCCTCGTCCTTTCGAAACAGATTCTCGCGTGTTGGCATCCAATACGAGACGTTCTCGGTCATGGTGTTCAACCAGTCATCGTAGTCCTCGGCATCGAGCAGGCGTGCTTCGCGGGTATAAAATTGATTGACTTCATGCCAAAGCATCATTTTTTCAAGACTTGTCTGATTCATGGCGAGTCCTCAGCGCGATTTTGGAATGTCAGCCCAGGATGAGGCAGTCATGAAATCCAGCCAGCGCTGGTAGAACGCGAGTTGGTTGACGTCGCTGTACATCGGGCGGCTGATGTTGCCGGGCAGATCAGGATCATCTCGCCGGGACGTGCCGTTGCGCAGACCGTAGTGCAGTCGACCGCGCCGGGTGATCACGCCCTCGTTGGAACGTGTTGCATTTTCCCAGTTTTCGCCGTCATCCATTTCGAATAGACCTGCGGGGGCAAAGCTCAGCATGCAGGCGTCACGCACCGCATCGCGCACATTGTCCGGCATGTCCTTGTTGATGATTGTCCAGGCGCGCAGCTCGATGCGCGTGGGACCCTTGGGAAGCCATGCACGCATGGTGGCGATGCCAGGCAGAAAGGAAAAATTCGGGAAAACCGTCGCCGAAATGACCGATCCGAAGATTCGTTTGGCGCGCAGGTCACCCAGGCGTTTAGCCATTTTTTCTCGTCGCGCCTGGTAGTACTCCATGATGCACGGACGATCCGAAGAGAGCAGCGCGAGCGAGCCGATACCGTCGAGTCCGCCCTCCCAGCAGTGGCCATTTGCATTGGCGTGAAAAGACTGCGGATCCACAGGCATCACCTCGCCAACCTGCTTGCCATAGGTGATCGACTGGGTTCCTGAATTATGCGTCCAGCCAACGTGCAGAGAATCTCCGGCGAAGTTCTCGGCACCAAATTTCCAGTTCGCGTCGAACATGTTTTTGACGCAACCACCGATGAATTCAGTGCCCTCATCACATTGATCTAGCACGATGTCGAGATACCAGCGGTAGTCGCCGAGAAAGTCATCGAGAGAGGGGGCGTCGGTATCGAAACAGGCAAAGAGCAGACCCTTGTAGGACGACACACGGGCGTTCTTCAAGCCCCATTGCGACTTGTCGATCCAGCCTTCGTAATGGCTGTCCTCATGCATGCCGAGCAGGCGACCATCAGTACCGTAGGCCCAGCCGTGATAGTTGCATACAAAGCTGCGTGTGCTGCCACGATCGGCAAAGCAGATGCGATTTCCGCGATGCACGCAGGAATTCAGGAAGACGCGCACACTGCCGTCCTTGTGGCGCGAAACCACCACATTGTCCTGGCCCATGTACGTGGTCACGAAGTCGCCCGGCTTGGGAATTTGACTTTCATGTGCGACAAAGAGCCAGGATCGGGCGAACAGCCGTTCCAGTTCGAGTTCAAAAATCCCCTGGTCCCAGAATAAGCGTCGGTCGATCCAACCTTCCTTGACGTTAATTAGTTCGCGCAGGTCCATAAACATTCTCCTATTCCATTCTTATTGGCAATAGATTCTGCTCTGATGAGGTCATAACGGTATCGGGAATGCGGCTTGGAGCCAGAAGGAATCTCCTTGCGGGGCATTGCGTACTTCGCTCTCATGCTGCCACTTGAATACGACCGCAACCGCTGGTGAAAACCAATAAACTACTTGGGGCCCGATCGCAAATTTTTGCAAACGAAACCCCGTGGGAACGTCAACGCCATTGAGCTCATCGTCATTGAATTGCTTCACATAGAAACCGTTGATGCCGAACTGCCATTCCGGTTTCGATGTAAACGGTCGGTAACCAACGTGATAGGTCAAGCCATACAGATCACCGGAATGATAATTGGAATCGCTGTTCTCAAAGTTGAACGACACGTTGCTATCCAATGATAATTCCCATCGAGGTGATGGTTGCCAGGTTGCAGCGACAGATTGCGAAATTGTGGCGTAACCGAAGGAACTATTGGCCAGGGCGGTCGCGTCGTAATCTCCGAGCGGAATCCAGAAATAGGTGCCAGTCTGCAAGTACCAATTCCCGACTTGCAAGCCTATGTGCAAGGGCTCGAAATCGATTAGGGCCGGGCCAAAATCGCTGTCCTGTTGCCCTCCGGCTTCTATCTCCGCGTAAATGGATTCGATAATTACACTGCTGCTCAGAGTCAGGCCCTTGTAGCTTCCCCAGCTGTGTACGGCTCGCAGAGCTTGTATGTGAAGATCTGCCTTGAATCCAGGAATCAAGGAATCTCCATCATCATTTCGGAAGCTGTCAGCCGAGTAATAAACGATGTAGCCGTTAAACAGAGTCATGCCCGGTGGTGGTAGTGCGCCAGGCATGACTGTTTGCACCCCGACGCCATAATTACCGGTTCCATTCTCAGACGCCATCGTTGGTGTTACTACGCAAGCCAGCAACCACAAGCGGATAAAGTGGAGCTTCAATGAGCACACTAGCCCATGCCTATTGTTTCGCGCTATCGACGGTTGAAAGGCTTTAGTTATCACTTGAGCTCCTGGTCAATTAATAAAGATGATGAAGCAATGGCTTATTCGGGCTGCTAATACCACTCGCGTTTTGCTTTTTCTGCATCTATACAGGTGCAACGTAACTGTGCTGCTAGCAGCACCCGTGCCAGTATCAGATCGCCGTAGAATCCCGAGTAGGAGAGGTTCGCTTTCAATGCGAGGAGGGTTGTCCCGACGTAATGGGTCGGCTCTCTGACGATTCTTACGAATGCGTCACTTCAACCAGCGCAGAAATGAAGGGTCAATCATTTCTGGTCCCGCAACTCTGGCTTCTCGGGGAGATTGGCGGCAGGGGTCGGCTTTACGTTTTCGTAAGGCCAGCTCAATAAGGGCTCTAAATGGGGCTGTCTTCGCTCGGTGTCGCGCGGCCGGACTATTCGGGGCGCATTGTTTTTAAAGAAATAAAAGAAATTTTGGTATTTGGCACGAGGCCTGCTAAGGAATCCCTCCAGAAGCTGCAGACGCTAGGAGTGTGCAGAAACATTCGCTTAGATCGGTTCATTGAAGCCGGCAAAGGAGAAGAGATTGGATCATTCACGCTACTACTTGGGGCCTTTGACCACGGGCGGTGGTGTCGTCGGATTCATCTTGGGCGGACAATGGGTCTGGCTCGGCATCGCCAGTTTCCCCCTGCTAATGACCTTGGATCTGCTGCTGCCTGCCGACCATGGTCGCCGCAAGCTTAGCCCTGGCTTCGCTACCGATTTGCCCTTATACCTGCATGCCTTATTTTTGCTGCTGCTCTACCCGGCCTTTCTTTACTCGGTGATGACAGGGGTCAATCCCTTGACCGGCCCGGGCTCAGGCTGGCAGATCGCGGGCAGCATCGCCACGATTGGCTGGCTCAGTGCGGTGCCCAATGTGCCCGTCGTCCATGAATTCTGGCATCGACGGAACCGCTTTCAGCAGCGTCTCGGCTATCTTTGCAATATTTTTTTCATGGACCTCAACCGCGATATCGGCCATGTCAAAACGCACCATCTGTTTCTGGATACGGCGCGCGACAGCGATACTGCCGAACGTGGGGAAAACGTCTATCGCTTCGTAGTGCGCGCGACCATGGGTGGTTACCTTGATGCCATTCATGTGGAGGCCGAGGGCCTACGGCGGCGCGGGCTCAGTCCCTGGAATTGGCGTAATCGCGGATATCAGCAACTGGCCCTCCTGATCGGGATCCCCTCAGTGTGCGCCATGCTTGGTGGTGCGATTGCAGCGGTGATCTGCATTGGCGCCATGTTGATGGGCAAGGTGCTTGCAGAATCTTTCAACTACCACCAGCACTATGGCTTGGTGAGGGCGCCTGATGGGCCGATTCTGAAGCATCACGCCTGGAACCATCTGGGCGCGATTGTGCGGCCGCTGGGCTTCGAGATCACCAACCACATCAATCATCACCTAGACAGCTATACGCCCTATCACGAGTTGCAGCCCGAACCGGAGGCACCGCAGATGCCCTCACTGTTCCTGTGCTTTGTCCTAGGGTTTATCCCGCCACTGTATTTTGCCCATATTGCACGTCCCCGGCTCAAGGACTGGGATCAACGCTTCGCGACCGACGCAGAGCGTGAACTGGCGATGCAGGCAAACCAGAAAGCGGGCTGGCCAAACTGGCTGGGCGGCGAGAAAAATCATCGAGGCGCACTGAGTGCGCACTGAAGCCATTGAGCATCATTGAGTAAGCAAATTTAGGAGATGGAATGATGGATACCCTTCGTTATTACCTCGTGCCACTGACGACGTCCTGTGGTGTGCTTGGGTTTTGGCTGGGCGGGCCTTGGGTGTGGTTAGGTGTTGCAACCTACCCTGTGCTGGCCTTCTTCGACATTGTTCTGCCGCGTGACCTCGCGCCGCGCAAGCCGGGTTCGGCGTTTCTGCGTGATCTGCCGCTGTACTTGCATCTGCCACTCATGATTGCCCTGTACGCTGCCTTCATGCACTCGGTCGTCAGCGGCAGCAACCCCCTGACCGGAGAAGGCGCGGTCTGGCAAATCCTCGGTAGCGTGGGATCCTTGATCTGGATGAATGCGGTGCCGACGGTGCCAGTGACACACGAGTTGTTGCATCGCCGGCATTGGCTGCCACGACGCATTTCCCAGGTTACGAATACCTTCTTTGGCGACCCCAACCGCGACGTCGCGCATGTAAATACGCATCACATCCACTTGGATACCGCAGAGGATTCTGATTCCGCGCGGCGTGGCGAAACGATGTACACCTTTATGTTACGGGCCAGCTGGGGTGCGTATAAAGACGCTGTTGAAAGGGAGGCTCGCCGTCTTCGTCGCGGCGGGCACAGTCCTTGGTATTGGACCAATCGCACGTATCAACAGGTATTGTTACTTGCGTCATTGCCTCTTCTTGTTTTCCTTTTCGCTGGGACGGCGGCCATGCTGGTCTGCGCAGTGTCCGTGGCGGGCAGCAAGCTGTTTCTAGAGGCGCTCAACTATTATCAGCACTACGGTCTGGTGCGGGTTCCGGGTGGGACGGTGCAAAAACATCACGCCTGGAATCATCTGGGTGCGGTGATCCGTCCGGTGGGAATGGAGATCACCAATCACACCAATCATCACCTGGATAGCTATACCAAGTTCTATGATCTTCAGCCGGAACCGGACGCACCTCAGATGCCCTCACTCTTTCTGTGTTTTATGAGTGGCCTGATCCCGCCGATCTGGTTTGAGTTCATTGCCAAACCCCGACTCAAGGACTGGGATCAAAGGTTTGCAACGGCGGAAGAGCAAGAGCTGGCAATGAAAGCGAACGAAAAAGCTGGGTGGCCGCGTTGGCTGGATGATGCCGACCCACAGCTGGCCCCCGCGCCAGGCAACTGATTGATCAACTGATTTATTGTGAGATATAGCTATGGATAGTCTGCGTTATTACATTGTTCCCTTGACCACATCATGTGGGGTCCTGGGTTTTCTGCTCGGTGGCCCCTGGGTCTGGCTGGGTATTGGAACCTTCCCCGCGCTCCTGCTGCTGGATGTCGCCTTTCCTAATGACACGGCACAGAGAAAAATTGGCTCGGGCTGGACGGCCGACCTGCCGCTCTACATGCATGTAGTGCTCATGTTCGCGCTCTACGGCGCGTTTCTGTATTCGGTAAATACGGGCAGTAATTCGCTTGCCGGGCAGGGGGCATGGTCTCAAATCGCGGGGACGGTGCTGTCCCTGACCTGGCTCAGTGCTGTACCGACCTTGCCGGTGGCGCATGAGCTGATGCACCGTCGCCACTGGTTCCCGCGGAGAATGTCGCAAGTGTTGAACACATTCTACGGTGATCCCAATCGCGATATCGGGCATGTCATGACGCATCATATCCATCTGGATACGCATCGCGATTCAGACACGCCGCTGCGCGGCGAAACCATGTACAGCTTTGTGTTTCGGGCATCTTGGGGCGCTTACAAGGATGCGGTCGAGGCCGAAGCGGAGCGCCTGCGGCGGCAGGGGCGCTCGGTCTGGCACTTGAGTAATCGTCTTTACCAGGAAATTGGAATGCTGGTCGCCGTTCCTCTCAGCTGTTATTTGATTGCCGGCACCGGCGCCATGCTCATCGCGCTCGGGACGCTGCTCTATGCCAAGTTGCTGCTTGAGGGGTTTAACTACTTTCAACACTACGGGCTGGTGCGGGAAGAGGGCGCGCAGATTCAAAAACATCATGCCTGGAATCATTTGGGGCCGATCGCACGCACCTTGGGCGTCGAGATCACGAATCATATCAACCATCATATGGACGGCTATACCCGGTTTTATGACCTGCGACCCGAGCCCAAAGCACCGCAGATGCCGTCTCTGTTCTTGTGCTTTCTTGTCGGATTGATTCCACCACTGTGGTTCCGCTTCATTGCCAAGCCACGCCTCAAGGATTGGGATGAGCGATTCGCCAGCGCCTCAGAGAAAAAATTGGCTATGGAAGCTAATGCCAAAGCGGGCTGGCCGCAATGGGTTACAGTCTGAGCGGAGTTGATTGCACTCATAGATTGCAGGTCGCGGGTGCTCATTCCCACCAGTGAAGAGCATTAAAGCGAACATTAGTGAACGTAGGCAGGCCGCTGTCAGTCGTGCTTGGAAAGACGGGGCCATTGGTCAAGGAGAAAAAAATGAATCAGATGGTTAATTTGAAAATGGAAGAGTTTGTGTTGCATGGCCCCGGCGGGACTCGGGCGCTGGATCGGCGCCTGTTCTCAGACCCGGATCTGTTTGAGCAGGAGTTCCCTCTGATCTGGGAGAAAATCTGGGTGTTTCTGGGCCATGAAAGCCAGGTGAAAAATCCACGCGACTACTTCACGACGTGGATTGGTCGGGTGCCGGTAATCGTCAATCGCAACGACGAGGGAAAAATCGGCTGTCTGGTCAATATCTGCACGCACCGTGGTTCAACCCTGTGCCGAAAGATCAAGGGTTCGACCGCCGATTTTGCCTGCAGTTTCCATGGTTGGACATACGATCTGGACGGAAATCTTCGTTCGGCGGTCTCTGAATCACGCGCCGGATTCCCCGAGGGCTTCGACAAATCCACACGCGGGCTTCGGCGCGTGCGCGTGGAAAACTATCGAGGGTTCATATTCGGCACGCTTAACGAAGAGGCAGAACCCCTGAGTGATCACTTGGCTGAGACCAAGACCTTTATTGATTTGATTGTCGATCAGTCCCCGCAAGGGGTCGAAGTGTTGAAGGGCTGCTCCACTTATACCTACGAGGGCAATTGGAAATCTGCAGCCGAAAATGGTCTTGATGGCTTTCACGTCAACGCAGTCCATGGTAACTACGTCGCGACGGTCAAGAATAGGATGGAACGCAAATCCACCAGCAAGAAAATTGAGACGCGTAACGTGGGTGGCATCGCAAAATCCGCTGGTGGCTTTTATGACCTGGGCAAGGGACACGCGATACTTTGGAGTGAGTGGCCTAATCCAGAAGCCAGTCCGCTCTGGTCGAGGCATGAAGAGCTTGAGACGCAGATGGGCAAGGTCCGGGCTGACTGGGCCACGGGCTATCTTCGCAATATGCTGATCTATCCGAATGTGTTTTTAATGGACCAGATGAGCACGCAAATTCGTGTGATCCGGCCATTGTCGGTGGACAAAACCGAAGTCATGATCTATTGCTTCGCGCCGGTTGGAGAGGACCGCGAGTCCCGCTCCAAGCGGCTTCGGCAGTACGAGGACTTTTTCAATGCCAGCGGCATGGCAACGCCGGATGACTTGTCCGAGTTCAACGCTTCACATCAGGGGTACAAGAATCACCGCATCGTCCGTTGGAGTGATGTCAGTCGCGGCGCAGGCCATGAAATAGAGGGGCCCGATGAACGAGCCACAGCATTGGGGCTAAAGCCGCTGAGAAGCGGGGTGAAATTGGAAGATGAAGGCATCGTTCTGCCCCAGCACACGCGTTGGACCGAACTAATGGCTGCGGCAATCAGTGGGGACGACAATGCAGGCTGAGCGCATAAATGACACGGTGCGTCTCCGTTGCGAGATTGATGAGTTTCTCTCGCGCGAAGCGCATTATGTCGATACTCGGCAGTGGGATCAATGGTTGGCGCTTTTTGAAGAGGACGTTGAATACTGGGTGCCCAGCTGGGATTCCGAGCATGAATACGTCAGCGATCCACACGATCAGGTCTCGCTCATGTATTACGCCGATCGTACCGGGCTCGAAGATCGCGTGTTTCGTATCCGTACTGAGCGCTCAGCGGCTTCCACCCCATTGCCGCGAACCTCCCATCTCGTCAGTAACGCCTTAATCAGGGAGTTGCCTGATGGAAATTTGGAAGTGATCGCCAATTGGGTAACGCACATTTTTCGTTTTGGCGAAGCGTCCCATTTTTTTGGCCGCTATGAGTATCTGCTCGCGCCCTGCGATTCTGGTTGGCGGATCCGCAAGAAAAAAATACTCGTCTACAACGACACTATTCCAACCGTATTGGACGTTTACAGCATCTGAAGTTTTCAATTCCAATGTCGTTCAGCTACCGAATTTCGCAAGGCAAATATTCTGAGGGGTTGTATATATGAACAGTGTCACAGGGGCAGTAGCTGCCGAGGCAGCGGTGGTTCGCGAATTGGGCAAGCCATTCCAGATCGAGTCGATAGAAGTGGCTCCGCCGCGTGACTATGAAGTACGTGTTCGAATCGTCGGCGTGGGTATTTGCCACACCGATCTCGTGGTTCGAGATGGCTTCAATGTGCCTGCACCCGTGGTGCTTGGCCACGAGGGTTCCGGCGTTGTGGAATCCGTAGGTAGCAAAGTCAGCCGGGTAAAGGTGGGCGACCATGTGGTGCTGAGCTATAACTCCTGCGGTCATTGCAGTGCCTGCAATGATGAGCGTCCCCCGTTCTGCCTGGGCTTCTATCCACATAATTTCAGTGGTGTCCGCCCGGACGACGGATCCTCACCGTTGTCCAGCAAGGGCGCAATGCTGCATGGCAATTTTTTTGGGCAGTCTTCCTTCGCCACATATGCGATCGCCCATGAGCGCAACACCGTGGTGGTAGACAAGTCGCTGCCGCTTGAGATTCTCGGTCCACTGGGCTGCGGGATACAGACTGGAGCCGGCACAGTGGCCAATGCTCTTGGTCTAAAAAAAGGACAGTCGGTGGCCATCTTTGGCGGTGGGGCCGTGGGTCTTGCAGGCCTTCTCGCTGCTGTAGCGCTGGAAGCGGCGACCATCATTGTTATTGAGATAAACCCAGAGCGTGGCCAGCTGGCAAAGAACCTCGGCGCGACGCACGTTATCAATCCACAAGAGACTCCAGATGTACTCGCAGCCATCAAAGTGGCGGCGGGTGGCGGTGTGACCCACGCGATGGACAGCACCGGCAGGCCCGCAGTCATCGAAACTGCATTTCAGACGCTCTTGCCTGGGGGCATGCTGGGATTGATCGGGGTTCCGCCACCGGACGGCACGCTCAATATTAACCTCATGGATCTTTTGCTCCGTGGCGTCGGCGTCCGATGCATCATGGAAGGCAATGCAGATCCGCAGTTGTTTATCCCTCAAATGTTGCGCTGGTACCAGGAAGGCAAATTTCCGTTGGATCGCCTGGTGCAAAAATTCAAATTTTCAGAGATCAACGAAGCCTGTCACGCTTCCGAGAGTGGCAGTGCAATCAAACCAGTCCTGGTAATGGATCAGAGCTAGAAGTCTTAAAAATGAGTTTTGCCATCACCATCACGCACAGCGGTCAGCACTTTGAGTGTGCAGACGGCGAAAATGTGCTGGAGGGCATGTTGTGTCGCGGGCGAGAGGGAATATCCGTCGGCTGCCGCGGTGGTGGCTGCGGCGTGTGCAAGGTGCGAGTGCTTGAAGGTGAGTACCGCACCAAGACCATGAGTGCAGCCTGTGTGAATGCAGAGGAGCGCGCGGCCGGATATGCGCTAGCCTGCAAGCTGTTTCCTGAAAGCAATTTGCTACTTGAAGTGGTCGGACGAATCGGGCGGTCACTTGCACGCAAGACACCGTCATCGAGTTTTCATTTTTATACCAGCGTCGAAATGAGTAACGGCGTGAACAATTTGGAGGATTGAATCCATGGCAATAACAGGCGTATTGAGACCGGGACACGTAGCACTGCGTGCCTTGGATTTGGATGAATCCGTCACGCACTACACCGAAGTGCTTGGCTTGAAGGAAACCGGTCGGGACGATCAGGGCAGGGTGTATCTGAAAGCCTGGGACGAATGCGATCATCACAGTATCGTGCTGCGGCCGGCAGATTCTGCCGGCATGGACTATATGGGCTGGAAAGTCGATTCCGATGCCACGCTTGAGCGGCTGGCCGCGGAGCTTGAGGCGTCGCCACTGGCAACCGACACGCAGTGGATTGCAGAAGGCGAGCATATGCGCTGCGGAAAGCGCTTCCGCTTTTCGATTCCCACCGGCCATGCGATGGAGTTGTATGCACACAAGGACATCATCGGCTGCGACACCGGCTACGATAATCCCGATCCTTGGCCCGACGATCTGAAAGGGATGGCGCCGTCACGTATGGATCACTGCCTGCTTTATGGCGATGATCTCGACGGCACGACGGATATTTTCCTGAATATTCTGGGCTTTAATCTCACCGAGCAAATTGTCGCTGATGGCGGCAAGCTGCGAATCGCTGCCTTCATGGCTTGTTCCAACAAGGCCCATGACGTGGCATTCATCCGGCAGCCGGTGAAGAACAAGCTCCACCACGTTTCATTCCAGTTGGGAAATTGGAACGAGGTCCTCAAAGCGGCCGACATTATCTCCAAGCGCAAAGTCACCCTTGATCTGGGGCCGACCCGTCACGGCATCACCCGCGGCGAAACCATTTATTTTTTTGACCCAAGCGGAAACCGCAACGAGGTATTCTCCGGCGGTTACATCTGGTATCCGGACAAGCCAACGATCACCTGGACCGACGACCAGATCGGACCGGCTATTTTTTATCACGACCGCAAGCTCAACGAGGCCTTCCTGTCGGTTTCCACCTGATCTTTCTGCACTTACTTAATCCACTAATCTTCATCGAGAGCACCCATGACATCCGCTACTGCGACAAGTAACCCAGAAGTTGGCAAGCGCATCAAAGCCAACGGCATCGAGACCAATTATCACGACGTCGGCGAGGGTTTTCCGGCGCTACTGATCCATGGCTCCGGCCCGGGTGTAAGTGCCTGGGCCAATTGGCGACTGGTCATTCCGGCCCTGTCAAAGAACCGTAGGGTGTTGGCACCAGACATGCTCGGTTTTGGCTATACCGAGCGGCCCGAGGGTGTGAGCTATAAACTCGACACCTGGGTTGATCACGCGATCGGATTTATGGATGCGCTAAAGCTGGAGCAAGTGGATCTGGTCGGTAATTCCTTTGGCGGAGCTTTGTCGTTGGCAATTGCAGCGCGTCACCCGCAACGCGTGAGACGCCTGGTGTTGATGGGTAGCGCCGGAGTCGACTTTGAATTAACGCGACCGCTGGATGAGGTATGGGGTTACACGCCATCATTTGAGAATATGCGTAGGATGATGGATATGTTCGCCTACGATAAGTCGCTGGTGAATGACGAGTTGGCACGCATGCGCTACGAGGCAAGTCTTCAGCCAGGGATGCAAGAAGCTTATGCGGCGATGTTCCCAGAACCTCGCCAGCGGTGCATTGAAGCCCTGTGTAGTCCAGTCCATGATTTGCGCGCATTGCCACATGAGACGCTAATCATCCACGGTCGCGAAGATCAGGTGATTCCGGTAAGTAACGCGCACAAGCTGTCGGGTTGGATACTCAACTCGCAGCTACATATCTTTGGTAAATGTGGGCATTGGACGCAGATTGAGCACTCCGCGAGATTTGCCCGTCTTGTTGGGGATTTTTTCTCGGAGGCCGACTGAGGGTTGCCAGTTGGCCGTGTGGCAAGGATTTTCAGGCTGTGAGCCTCCGGGATTTCATGGGACGAATCAATGAATAAAAAACGAGATTGGCCAATCCGTGGCTTGATGAGCGCGCTAATGGCGTTGTCGCTATTTATCACGGCAACTGCACAGGCTGGGGGTGGCTACTTCCTGCTTGGCTACGGCCCGCTCGCTCACCAGAGCGGGGGCACATCGACCGCTATGGGGCTGGATGGATTTGCCGGCTCCTCCAATCCTGCCAAGTTAGCTTTCGTTGGTGATCGATTGGATTTAGACCTGCTGTTATTTATGCCGCACCGGAGAATAGAGCGCTCGGAATCAGGCACGCCTTACGACTTTTCCTCGACCAGCAAGAACTCCTTTTTTCTCCTGCCAGAAGTGGGTTACGTTCATAAAATCACTGATAAATTGTCATGGGGTATCACGCTTTACGGAAACGGTGGCCTCAACACAGAATACTCAGATGGCACCAGTCAAGCTGGGACCAATGCCAATCCTCAGCGCTGTGGCGATGCGCCCGGCAACTTTTTTTTGGGTTGCGGCAATCTCGGATTTGATTTGAGCCAAGTCATACTCGCGCCCACCTTTTCCTGGAAATATTTAACGGGACAGAGCATTGGCATTACGCCACTCCTAGCGTATCAGCGGTTCAAGGCCTATGGCTTGCAAGCGTTCGAAGCAGTCTCAGCGGCGCCTAATGCGGTTAGCAATAATGGGTACGACGAGGCTTTTGGGGCTGGGGTTCGGGTAGGGTGGTTTATGCGGCCGCTTCCTTGGCTTGATGTGGGGGCGGCCTATGCCACCCGCGTTTATATGGAAGATTTTGACAAGTATCGCGGCCTGTTGGCTGATGAAGGCAACTTCGATGTTCCAGCCAACTTCAGCGTGGGCACTGTGGTTCGGCCGGCAAAGGGTTGGGAAGTCGGCGTAGATGTTCAACGAATTTTCTTTGGCGATATCCGCGCCTTGAGAAACGGTGTGCTCAATAGCCTGGAGGACCCACAGAATCGACCGTTGGGCAGCAAGGAAGGCAGTGGATTTAACTGGAGGCATCAGACCAATTACCGGATGGGGGTGTCCTATGCAGCTACACCGCAACTCATCCTTCGCGCGGGTTATGCCTATGGGCGGCGTCCTGCGGCTGATACCAGCGCAAACTCGGTGAGCTTCGGATTGCTTGCGCCCAATCCTATTCGCCAGCTAACCGCTGGATTCAGCTGGCTGTCTAAGTCTGGTGACCAGTTTCACTTGGCCTATGGCAGATATATGAGAAAGGAATTCAAAGGCCCATCTGCCACCGCTGGATTTGGCGTGGGCGGACAGGAATCAGTCGAACCCTACGTGGACACAGTGATGCTGGGTTGGACTCGGACCTGGTGACACTGTTTTTGAATGGCAGTCAGAAAGGATACCTGTCTTCACAAGACCGCTTAGACCGGGCAATCGGCTTGATCCAGTATTGTCAGTGATTTTGCTGCTTTTCAGGATCGCATCTGAAAATCCTGGGTGCTATTGCGTCTCGGATAGGGCTGCTCTGGTGTGGGTAAGCGGAGGAACGCGCA
This sequence comes from uncultured Panacagrimonas sp., assembly GCA_963975245.1. Taxonomy (GTDB): domain Bacteria; phylum Pseudomonadota; class Gammaproteobacteria; order Nevskiales; family Nevskiaceae; genus Panacagrimonas. The sequence goes on from CAXBFJ010000012.1 coordinate 80,749, forward strand.
CAGCGGTTCCCAGCTGTCCCCCAGATTGTGAATGAGCAGTCGCTCAGGCGCCACGGTCACCTTCACCGCCTCGACGTTTGTCTTGTAGGTCGCCATGGCATGCGCACAATCATCTGGTCGGCCTCCGAAAACCTTATCACGGACTAACGCGAGTCCAAGTGACTCCGGGTCAGTACTCTTGCGGATGCCCGATAGGATCGTTTTCTCAAAGCTGCGCCACCAACTTTCAGCTGTCCGGTACGTGAGCACGACTTTGGCCTCCGGGTAGAACTCGGCCAACTCTCTCCAGTAGTAAGCTGACGGCCAGTCGACGCAGGATCCATATCCGGCAAACAACTGTTCCCAATCTATCTGGGCACCTTGTACAAATGCACGCCACATTCTTTTCTGTTCCACTTGCGCGTTCACCTCATGCATATGGTGGCAAGGACCAACCCCGAGGATCTCGAGCGCCTCGCGCATCGAGTCCGTGCCGGTTCGACCAAACCCTGCGCCAATTACTTTAAGCGTCATATGAGCGCCTAATGTGTACGACCACTCCTGCCTCCGCTGCTGGCGGAGCACCTGAGTTAGAGGCAGATCGTATTGCCCAAGGCATGTGTTCACGGGCAATTGCAAAGCGTAGTGGGCAGACTTCACCTTGAACGATTTGCTCCGCGTAATCGTTCAAGGTGTCATGGGATAATTGCTTGGGGCCACATCAGAGCAACACCGTAAGGAGCGCTACAGCCGCTATCACGTTGAGTAGGATGGTCCTCCTCGGGACTTGAATTTGGATCGGGTCCAAACCGACGAACACGAACGTCAGAGGTAAACTCAAGATTCGGCCAGGGTCAGGGCGTGATTGGACGCGGGCGGCGACACGCGTGGCCAGAACATCCTGACCAAAGCGCGAGCTGGCGATTCCTCCCAGCGAGACCCACAGGCCGGGCAACTCTTCCATGGCATCAAGAAACCGAAATGTGCTCGCGTCGCTGAGCTTCTCGGCCACCTGAGCATCGACGAAGGTCGCGTAATGCGACTGGATCGGCTCGAAGCCGGTGCAAAGAATTACCGCGTCGAACTCTGCACTCTGGCCGTCCTTGAACACGACGGTTTTCGTCCCCGGCTCCAAGTGTGAAATCTCTGAAGTAAAGGTTGCGAGCTTATCGTCCCGGATCAATTCGAAGATAGACACGCCGACGTCGCCCCAGGTCCCGTCAACATAGCTCGGCGGATGCGCACCCTCGCTCTTGGCCATCACCCACATGGGCGGGCTGGCCATGGGATGGACCCCTTTGCTCGATAAATCACCATAGCGCCGCTTGATGTCGAACTGGAAGTAGCGGTCGAGCCCAAACAGGATAAAGGGGGAGAAAATCCAAGTGAAGGGAACATACTTCAGGATCGGACCGCCGGCCAGCATCAGGCGGTGATAGATCGCATAGGCTTCACGCGTGATCCAGGAATTGGGTCCACGGATCAGCATCGAGGTGCTCGCCCCGTGATCGTAGAGGTCGCCACAGATCTCAAGCGCGGAATTTCCCGAGCCGACAACTAGGACCCGCTTGCCCTCGAATCCCTCGGCGCTGCGGTACTCCTGTGAGTGCAGCACCTGGCCGGCCCATTCTTCGCGACCCTTCAAGGACGGACTCCGCGGCGTGACCCCGGTACTTCCTGCCGCGAGCACGACCTGATCGGCGATGAATTGCAGCGCTTGCGAGTCATCGCCCCGCGTCACAGTGGCCTCCCACGTACCGTCAGCCTTCTGCCCCAGCTGAGTGACCTTGTGCTCAAAGCGGACGTCCAGCTCGTGAAGACGGGCATAGGACTCTAGGTAATCTGCTAGATCGAGTCGAGACAGGTAGCGAGGAAGGTGGGCCGGGTAGGGAACACCGGGTAGGTGCATGGCATCGGTGATGTGGTGCAGATGCAGGCGCTCGTAACGCTCTCGCCACTGATCGCCAATCCGCTCGTGCTGTTCGAGCAGGATCGGTTCGACCCCTCGCTTTCGGAGAGCAGTCGCCACGCTGAGGCCATTGTGGCCCGCGCCGATAATGAGGCACTGGGTACGCGTCGCCGATTTTTCTGATTCCCGCATGCGCGAGGGTCCAGATGGGCGCTGGCGATTCGAAGTGAGCCATGATGCAATCTTGTTCATTCTCATATTCCGTTCGACTTAGACATGATTAAGTCGTCGTGCAAGGTTGGCTGTGCTGAGTAATTGGCCACACAAGCTTTCTCCTCAGACCCGCATTGGTCAACCTAACGTTACTTCGCATGACTGGAGCGTGGCAAGCATGGCGAACTGCATTACCACTCAGGCAGCTAAGCGGGTTTCTCGAGTGTGGAAAGTATTCACAGACTTATGTCTCTGCTAGCAGCTGCAGCTCAGAATTGATTGTCCTGACAGGCCTGAGCCTTCGACCTCGCGTCATTCTTGATTCCTAATGCTTGTGTCTGCCTCGCAGTGGTGATTTCCATGGAATAGGCAGTGTGTGCTGGCCTCAAGGGTGTCGATCTCGATCCAGTCAGACGTATGTAAAGGCGTCGCCAAGAAGTTCTACGCGGATACCGCAATGCTCGGATATTGAGCATCGAATTCGGAGGCCACTATGAGGGGGGCGAGCTGGTCATTAACACTCCAGTTTTGCCAAAGTTGTGAGCGCGCCAATTGTCCAGTTTTCGATCCTCCATCCACATATCAAACGTCAGTTAATGAATTGGCGTGTAAAAGCACAGTCAAAGTCGTTCGATCATCATCACTGGTGATGATGGATAGTCTTGTACGTGATGGGAAGAATGATGATGTTGCGGGATACTTCTCAGACACCGAGTGCTAGGCGGTGCAGACAAGAAATGCGCCAAGGAGACCCATGCAACTGGCTTTATCAGAATCAAATATTTCCTGGGAGGCCGCCGCTGCGACCACCCGAGGCGCTATCGAGCACGCCAGCAGCAAGGGTCTGAAGGTATGCGTCGCTGTGGTTGATCGGCACGGCAGTCTGGTGTCTCTGCTTCGCCTGCCTGGAACACCATTCCATTCGACAGACATAGCGACGGACAAGGCCTATACGGCTGCCAGTTTTGCCTTGGCCACCACCGAATTGGGCAGCTATCTCTCAACTGCGTCGGAAGCCGTGAAGCAGGGCGTCCCATTACGCCAGCGCATAGTGCTTTTCGGTGGCGGTATTCCGGTGATATTCGAGGGCAACTGCATCGGCGCCGTGGGAGTCTCCGGGGCAAGTGAGGAGCAAGACGTCGAATGCGCACAGAAAGGGCTGGAGGCACTCAAGAAATTATCTGACTAAGTTCGGTTCATCATTTAGCGTGGCCGAATTTTCCCTGGTCGAGCTCAATTTGCGGAGGAGATTAGTTTGCAAAAGATTCGTTGTGCCATCATCGGGCCGGGCAACATTGGCACCGACCTACTCTACAAGCTTCGCCGTTCCAGATATCTGGAGCCGGTCTGGATGGTGGGCGTTGACGCCACATCCGAAGGTCTGGCGCGCGCACGCGACATGGGCATCAAGACGACCGATGCGGGTGTTGATGGCTTGCTTCCGCACGTCAAGGCCGATGGCGTACAGATCGCCTTCGATGCCACGTCGGCATATGTTCACAAGCATAACTCCGACAAGCTCAATGCGCTGGGCGTGATGATGATTGACCTGACGCCGGCCGCGATCGGGCCTTATTGCGTGCCGCCGATCAATCTCAAGGCGCACGCCGGCAAGCGTGAGATGAACGTCAACATGGTTACTTGCGGAGGCCAGGCCACAATTCCCATGGTCTACGCAGTGTCGCGTGTGCAGAAGGTCAAGTACGCCGAAATTGTGGCGACCGTTGCCAGCAAATCGATCGGCCCGGGCACGCGCAAGAACATTGATGAGTTCACCCGCACCACTGCGGCGGCGGTGGCCAGTGTCGGCGGTGCCGATGAGGGCAAGGCCATCATTGTGATCAATCCGGCAGAGCCCCCATTGATCATGCGTGACACCGTTCACTGTCTGACCGTTGAGCCGCCTCGCGTCAAGGAAATTGAAGCATCGGTGAGGGAGATGCTGGCTGAAGTGCAGCAGTATGTTCCGGGGTACAAGCTGGTTAACGGACCCGTATTTGATGGTCAGCGGGTCACGACGTTTATGCAGGTAGAAGGGCTTGGCGATTTTCTGCCTAAGTACGCCGGCAACCTCGACATCATGACTGCCAGTGCAACGCGCACGGGCGAAATGTTTGCCGAGGAAATTCAAAGCGGTCGGCTGAACCTTGCGGCCTAATTGAGATCACAGTCATGAACCTGAAAGGTATCGCAGTAAAGACCCACGACATGTCATTGCGAGATGGCATGCATCCCAAACAGCACCAGATCACGATCGAGCAGATGAAGTCTATCGCCGGTGGTCTTGATGCCGCCGGCGTGCCATTGATCGAAGTCACTCACGGCGATGGTTTGGGCGGTGCCTCGGTGAACTATGGATTTGCCGCTGCTACTGATGAGCAATACCTGCGCGCGGTGATTCCAACGCTGAAGCAGGCCAAGGTGTCTGCGTTGCTACTGCCAGGCATCGGCACAGTGGATCATCTCAGGATGGCAGCAGATTGTGGCATCCATACCATCCGCGTGGCGACGCACTGTACCGAGGCCGATGTCTCAGAGCAGCATATTGCCGCCGGCCGCAAGCTCGGTCTGGATACCGTGGGCTTTCTGATGATGGCGCACATGTCTGAGCCCGCGCAGCTTCTTGAGCAAGCCAAGCTAATGGAGTCCTACGGCGCTGAGTGCATTTACATCACGGACAGCGCCGGTTACATGCTGCCGGACGACGTCAGTGCCCGCATCGGACATCTGAGAGAGCACCTCAAAGCTGAGACCGAGCTGGGCTTCCACGGCCATCACAACCTGTCGATGGGCGTATCCAATTCATTGGCGGCCATCGAAGCCGGCGCCCGGCGCATCGACTGTGCCTGTGGGGGCATGGGGGCGGGGGCCGGCAACACGCCGCTGGAGGTATTCATTGCTGTCTGCCACCGCATGGGCGTAGAAACCGGGGTGGACCTGTTCAAGATCAGCGACGTGGCCGAGGATCTGGTGACTCCGATTCTCGACTTTCCCGTTCGCATTGACAGGAACTCACTGACCCTCGGCTATGCCGGTGTGTACTCATCCTTCCTGCTATTTGCCAAACGGGCGGAAGCCAAGTACGGCATCTCTGCGCGAGAGATACTGCTCGAGCTCGGCCGCCAGAAAATGGTCGGCGGACAGGAAGATATGATTGAAGATACGGCCATGACCATGGCAAGGGAACGAGGTCTGGCAGCATGACGGCACAGAACAAAACTACTCCTCGAGTTATGAAAACGACGGAAGCCGGTCCTGACGATCTGCGCACCATGTCCGCGATCGAACTTTTTTACCAAGCGACGCAGTTGATGCAAGCATACTGCGCGTGCATCGACGAGGACCGTTTAGAGGACTGGCCGAATTTCTTCGCCGCCGACGGCAGTTTCGAACTTGTAACAAGAGAAAACGCTGACCGCAATCTACCTGCACACGCAATGCGTTGTGAGACCATCGGCATGATGCGTGACCGGGTGACATCGCTGAGACACGCCAACGTCTACGCTAAACAGTATTTCAACCACTTGGTCACTGATTTACTGATCGGCGAGCGCACCGACACGACAGTGAGTGTCAGCAGCAACTACATGGTGACGCGCACCTTGGCAGTGGAGGGGGATCCCATCATCTTCAGTGTTGGCCGCACAACTGACGTGATGGTGATGACCGACCGGGGATTGCGCTTCAAGAGTCGCAGAGTCATTGCCGACAACGACCGAATTCACACTCTTCTGGTTTTGCCAATATGAACGCACCCATGAATCCGAACGTCGATCAGCGCCCGTTCACCTGGCCGCAGAGTGAAGAGATGCAAGTCCCTTATCAGGTCTTCACCGATCCGCGAATATTTGACCAAGAGCAAGAAAATATTTTCCGCGGCCCCCATTGGAGTTTTCTGGCACTTGAAGCAGAAATACCTGAGCCCAACGATTTCAAATCGACCTATCTTGGTGATACTCCAGTTGTGGTGACTCGCGATCGTGAGGGCCAGATTCACGCATGGGTGAACCGCTGTGCGCACCGCGGTGCCATGGTTTGTCGAGACCGACGCGGCAAAGCGGATGCATTTACTTGTGTGTACCACCAGTGGTCATATGATGCGCAAGGAAATTTAAAGGGCGTTCCATTCCGCCGCGGTGTAAATGGTGAAGGCGGGATGCCCGCTAGTTTTGACATGAAGTTGCATGAGCTACCAAAGCTCCGCGTGGCAACCTACCGCGGCCTGATCTTCGCTACGTTTGTCGCTGAAGATGAAGTGGAATCACTCGAGGACTATCTCGGCGAAGATGTTTGCAAAATGCTGGATCGGATATTCAGCCGCCCTATTGAATTGCTCGGCGACGAACGTCAGGTGATGCACGGCAATTGGAAGCTTTACTCCGAAAACACTCGAGATGCCTATCACGGCAGTCTGTTGCATCTCTTCCACGCAACATTTGGGCTTTATCGATCGACGCAGAAAGGCGGATGCAAGATGGACGTTAAAGGCAGGCATTCCCTGCTGACCGCGACCAAATCCGAGACCAAAGATCAGTCGGCGACCAAGGGGCTGCGAACCTATCAGGAAGGTCAATTTGCCCTGGAGGACCCTTCACTCCTAGCCGGCACACCCGACTTTGACGACGGCATCTCCTTAGTGATTCTCGCGATATTCCCGAATCTGGTCGTTCAGCAGATAGCCAACTCACTCGCGGTGCGTCACATACATCCTCGCTCAGTAAAAGAAATGGAGCTGGTCTGGACCTACTTTGGCTATAAGGATGACAGTCCGGCAGCACGCGAATCCCGCCTCAGGCAGATGAATCTGGTCGGCCCCGGCGGCTTGATCTCCATGGAAGACGGCGAGGCGGTAGAGTTGGTCCAGCAGGCAATCGTGCGCGATGGCGATGCGACTTCCTACATTGCCATGGGTGGCCGCAAGGGTGAGCCACAGGACAATCTGGTCAACGAGGCGCCAATCGTCAGCTACTGGGATTATTACAAACGAGCAATGCACATCTCGTCGACTGAATCCTGACGCCAATTTATTTTATTGAACACATCAAGAATTACTGAGAGGAGTACCGAGATGGGTAAGGCAGAGAGCACACAAGCAGCAGGTTCGCTTTTTCAGGCTGAATACGGCCATTTCATCAACGGAAAATGGGAAGGGGGTGCGAGCGGCGAGAAAATCGGCCTGCACAATCCGGCGACCGGTGCCTTACTTTCGAATATACAGTCAGGCAACGCCGCCGACGCCGTGCGCGCAGTGGATGCAGCCTATGCTGCGTTCTCTTCATGGCGCCAAACTCGACCGAATCAAAGGCAGGAACTCCTGTTCGAGATGGCGCGACGTATGCGTGCGCGCATTAATGATTACGCCATGCTGGAATCGCTGAATAACGGCAAGCCAGTGATGGAAGCGCTGCATTTCGACCTGCCAATGGCGATTGAGCAGTTCGAAATGTTTGCCGGTTCGGCATATCACCTGCACGGCGAATCCATCAGCACGCCATCGGCACTGGGCATCGTTCATCGGGAGCCACTGGGCGTCTGCGCTCAGATCATCCCCTGGAACGTGCCCTTGATCATGATGGCCGCAAAGATTGCGCCTGCACTTGCTGCAGGGAACACCATCGTTCTCAAACCATCCGAAATAGTTTGCTTGGGCGTCATGGAATTTTTCCAGGAAATGGCGGACATCATTCCCGCCGGCGTGGTCAATGTCATCACCGGTTTCGGTCCCAACATTGGCGAGGCTTTGATCACTCATCCCAAGGTGCGAAAAGTTGCGTTTACCGGATCGCGACCGACAGCTCAGAAATTGATTCAGTACGCTTCTGTCAACGTCATTCCTCAGACGATGGAGCTTGGCGGTAAGTCAGCAAACATCGTTTGTGAGGATGCCGATTTGGACGCAGCAGCGGAAGGCGCGGCGATGTCGGTAGTTTTGAACAAAGGCGAAGTCTGTTTGGCAGGAAGCCGCGTTTTTGTACACGAGAAAATCAAGGACGCATTCCTGGAGAAATTCCAGGCCAATTTGCGCAAGGTAAAGCTGGGTGACCCCACCGATCCGACTACGCAGATGGGGCCTCAGGCGTCCAAAATGCAACTCGACAAGATCTCGGCCTACCTGGAGCTTGGCCCCAAGGAAGGGGCGACCCTGCTGATGGGCGGCAAGCCGGCGAAGGTTCCCGGTTTCGAAAAAGGGTATTTCATTGAGCCGACCATTTTTACTGACGTAAAAAACAACATGCGCATCGCGCAGGAGGAGATCTTCGGGCCGGTCTCCACCGTCATTAGCTGGAAAGATGACGAAGAAGTCGTGCGCATGGCCAACGATTCCACTTACGGCCTTGGCGGAGGTCTGTGGACGCAGAACCTGCGCCGTGCACACAAAATCTCACAGGGCATCGATACCGGCACCATCTGGGTCAATCGCTATTACAACTTCATCGCTGGCATGCCGGTGGGTGGCTACAAGCAGAGTGGCTTTGGTCGAGAGTTTGCACAAGAGGTATTGCACCACTACACCTTGACCAAGAGCGTCATCATCAATCTGGAAGAAGGCCCTATCGGTGTCTTTGGGGGCTAAGCGCGACCCGCGTTTTGCTGAAATCAATAATCAAAACAGGAAACTAATATGTCAGAAGTCAAAGTAACTGAACTCGGCTATCTCGGACTCTCGGTGAGTAACGCCGCGGCCTGGAAGCAATATGCGGCCGAAGTGGTGGGGATGCAGGTGGTGGATGAGGGTGAGAGCGATCGCTTCTATCTGCGCATGGATTTATGGCACCACCGAATCGTCGCCCACGTAGGCGAAACCGATGATCTTGAGTACATCGGCTGGCGAGTAGCAGGGCCGGACGAATTGGAGGCCATGGCGCAAAAAATGCGCGATGCAGGCTACGAAGTCAGCGCCGGCACCGAAGAAGAAGCCAAGGAACGGCACGTGCTTGGACTGATCAAGCTCATGGATCCGGGCGGCATTCCAACCGAAGTTTTCTGGGGCCCCAGAGTGGATGCGGGTAAGCCTTTCCATCCGGGTCGGCCGATGTATGGAAAGTTCGTCACTCTTGATGAGGGTATCGGACATTGCATCCTGCGGCAAAGTGACGACGAGGCCGCCTACAAGTTCTATCGTGCGCTCGGTCTGCGCGGTTCAGTCGAATACAAGCTGCCGCTTCCCGGTGGCATGACGGCAAAACCCACCTTCATGCACTGCAATGCGCGTCAGCATTCCGTCGCCTTCGGTTTGGGCCCCATGCCCAAGCGCATCAATCACCTGATGATCGAATACACGGATCTCGATGATCTTGGGATGGCTCACGACATCGTGCGCAAGCGCGAGATTGATGTCGCAGTGCAGCTCGGCAAGCACTCCAATGACAAGGCTCTGACTTTCTACCATGCCAACCCTTCAGGCTGGCTGTGGGAACTCGGTTGGGGCGCAGCCAAGGCTCCGGCACAGCAGGAGTATTACCACGGCGACATCTTTGGCCATGGCAATGAAGCGTCTGGCTACGGTATGGATATCGAACTGGACGGCGGAACCAAATAAATCCCTGTGTAGAGCGAGGAAGAGAATGCCGATGAATGTCGAGAACGGAATGATTGATTTCTATTTTGATTTCATGAGTCCCTTTGCCTATTTGGCGCAAAGGCGCCTGCCCGAGCTGGCAGCGCGTTACGGCTACGGCATTGTCTACAAGCCCTTTGACCTGCCTTTGGCAAAGAAAGCCGCCGGCAATTTCGGCCCCTCCAATCGAGAGGTGCCGGCCAAGCTGCGCTATCTGACAGCGGATATGAACCGTTGGGCGGCGCGTTATGGGGTTCCTCTCAAATTCCCAAGTTCATTCGCCTCACAGCGAATGAACATTGGGACTTTCTATGCTCAAGAACGTAACAAGGCACAGGATTACGTGACGGCAGCGTATGGTCGCGCCTGGTCAAGTGGCGACGATATGAGCGATACAGAAGTGCTCGCTGGCCTAGCCAGGGAGATGAAATGGGATGAGTCCGAATTTGTCGACTTCATTGATTCCCCGGAGGGGGTGAAGAGATTTGAAGCCGCCAATCTTGAAGCCCATTCACGCGGCGTATTCGGAGCCCCCACCATGTTGATCGGAGATGACATGTGGTGGGGCAATGATCGCCTGGACTTCCTGGAAGAATTTCTAAAACAAAAATCAGACAAAGCAGCCTGACACGAGTGCGAGAGGAATACTGAGATGAGTAAATTTGAAAATCTAGTAGACATGCGGAATGGCACGCAGCAGAAGAGCGTGTTCTATGACCGCGACATCTATGAACTGGAACTCGAGCGCATCTTTGCGCGCTGTTGGTTGTTCCTGACCCACGAGAGCGCCATCCCCAATTTCGGTGATTTCGTGACCACCAAGATGGGCGAGGACGAAGTGATCGTCGCCCGGCAGCAAGACGGCTCGATCAAAGCCTTCATCAACTCCTGCCAGCATCGTGGCACACAGGTCTGCCCGGCAGAAGCGGGCAATGCCAAGGGCTTTGTCTGCAGCTATCACGGCTGGTCCTACGGCCTCGACGGAAAGTTGGAAAACATGCCGTTCGAAAAGGAGTTGTACAAAGGCAAGGTCGACAAGTCCAAACACGGACTGGTCCAGGCTCGAGTCGAGAGCTATCACGGCTTTGTTTACGGCTGTTTTGACGATGATGCCCCGAGCCTGGAAGATTATCTGGGCGAGATGAAGTGGTATCTCGACGTCTGGATGGATGCCACCGGTGGTGTCGAGTTGATTGGCCCGCCCAGCCGCTCGATTCTCAATTGCAACTGGAAAACCCCGACCGAGAATTTTGCTGGTGATGCTTACCACGTGGGCTGGACGCACGCCGCAGGTTTGAAAGTCATGCCGGGTCCCTTGTCTGTACTTTCGGGCAACGCCGTGCTGCCGCCGACCGGCGCTGGCCTGCAGGTCACCACGCGACACGGTCATGGCGTCGGTATCCTCTATGACGCCGGGCCTGCGCTGATGTCGGACATGATTGAGGAAATCTTCGCCTGGCAGGCGCGCAAGAAGCCGATGATCGAGAAGAAGCTGGGTGCACTGCGTGCGCGCTTCTACGGCTCCCACTTGAATTCTTCGATCTTCCCCAATAACTCCTTTCTTTGGGGCACCAATACTTTCAAAATGTGGGCGCCGCGCGGGCCCGGACAGATTGAGGCCTTTACATGGGCCATCGTTGAAAAAGATATGCCGGCCGATCTGAAAGAGGGCATTGCCCGCGTCATGCACCGTACATTCGGTACAGCAGGCATGTTCGAGGCGGACGACAGTGACAATATGGAAACCATGACCCATGTGAACCGCGGATTCGTTACCCGCAAGGGAAAGATGAATAGCCAGATGGGTCTGGGCGGCGACCGTATTGATCCCGAGCTGCCCGGTGTCGTTGGTGATTCAGCCATTGGTGAAACCAGCTATCGCGGCTACTACCGGTTCTATCAGGAAATTCTGAACGCCAAAACCTGGGATGAGATTCGGGCCAATAACGCAGACTGGTTTGTCCCCTTGCTGGGAGAGCAGACCGAGGAAGAAGCGCGCAAGGCAGCTGCTGCCTGAGCGGCATAATAAAAAACAGAGGATGAAGCCATGACAGAAGTAACCACGCCTGCTCCCTCACCGGTCAGGGCGAGCGAGTCGCTGCGCTCCGAGGTTGAAGCGTTCCTGTATCTTGAGGCGCGACTTTTATCCACTGCCCAGGAGCGTGTTTGGCACACACAGATGCTGCATCCGGAAATCCATTACCGGGTGTGCAGTCGCCAACTGCGTTCATCCAAGAGCAAGCGCTACGATCAGCCAATTGAAGTCTTTCATTTCGACGATGACATCAATGCGCTCGACAAACGCGTGGACCAGATTGAATCCGGTATCCAGTGGCGCTCCGATCCTCCGGAGACCCTGATGTATATCGTCTCCAATGTGGAGGCATTCGACGACGAGCAAGGAGGGGATGTCCGGGTCTATTCCAATGTCATCATGATTCGCGACCGCCGCGTCTACGAAAGCGATCAATTTCATTATCGGCGCGAGGATGTCCTGCGACGCGGCGAAGACGGCGCCCTCAGATTGCTGGAACGTAGTGTGGTTTACGGCCAGCGCATGGTTCAAGGTAAGAACCTCCTGTTTTTCCTATAGAAGGATTTCTTCATTGAGCACCCCTTCAAATACCCTTCCAGCCGGTGCTCCAGACTTTGATGTCGTCATCGTCGGCGCGGGCTCCGCCGGTTGTGTTCTCGCCCATCGCCTCAGCGAAGATCCGACGCGACGTATCTTGCTCATCGAAGCGGGTCCTGACCGGCGCGATTTCATCGTGCGAATGCCCAAGGGCTTTGGCAAGCTGATCTTTGACACTGAGCGCGTCCGCCGCTTCGAAACTGAACCCGAAGAGGGAAGCGGCGGTGAAGCAGAATCCTGGCCGCGCGGCCGCATGGTGGGCGGCTCCAGCGGAGTCAATGGTCAGTTCTATACGCGTGGCCAGCCCGAGGATTTTGATGGCTGGGAGGCTTCCGGTGCGCGCGGCTGGAACTGGCAGACGCTCGGCCCCTGTTTTAAGGCCTTTGAAGATCACGAGTTGGGCGCCGACGAGGTTCGCGGTGCCGGCGGTCCCTTGCATGTCAGTACGCATCCCAATCCGCATCCGCTGGTCGACGCCTTCATCGACGCTGGCGCGGCGCTGGGCGTGCCCAAGCGCACCGACATTAACCGACCCGAACAGGAAGGCATCGGCTATGTCACGCTAAACATCAAGAATGGCGAGCGCGCTGATGCTTCAGTGTCGTTTTTGACGCCGCAAGTTCGAGCGCGCCCGAATCTGACGATCTGGGCAGATACCTTTGTTGAGAGAATCTTGTTCGACGGTCAGAAGGCAGTCGGCGTCGAATGCACTCGCAAAGGGAAGAAGCAGGTTGTCGCTGCGCGTAGCGAGGTGCTGCTTGCTGCCGGTGCGATCCAGTCGCCGTGGCTGCTGCAAGTCTCCGGCGTCGGGCCGGCCGAGTTACTGAATAAACATCAGGTACCGCTGGTGGTCGATGCGCCCCTGGTGGGCGCACAGCTGCGAGAACACCGAATGATGGTGGTGCAGTACCGCATCAATAAACCGCTGAGTCTAAATCCGGAATTCAGCGGCTGGCGTCTGTTGAAAAACATGGGCCAGTACCTGCTCAAGAAACGTGGACTGATGGCGACCGGCTCCCATGACGCTGTGGCCTTTGTTCGTAGCTATGAGGCCCTGGATCGGCCCGACGTGGAATTGGTGATGGCGCCCTTCCTGGTCAAGCCCGGGAAATTGAGCATGGATTTTGAGTCCGGACACGGCTTACAGATCTTCGGTTACCAGTTGCGGCCAGAAAGCGTAGGCAGCATTGAGATTTGCTCAGCCGACCCGAACATCCCTCCCAGGATCAGGCCAAATTATTTGACGGCAGCAGCGGACCGCGCAGCAAGCGCGCGGATTCTCCGTTATATCCGCAAGCTCGTTGCACAACAGCCCCTGGCGGGCTTCATCACTGAAGAAACCGCACCCGGGCCAGAGGTGCAGAGTGATGAGCAAATCCTGGATTATCATCGAAAATTTGGTGGGCCAGTGATGCACCCAGTCGGCACTTGCAGAATAGGTACAGCAGAGAGCGGAGCGGTGGACGAGCGGCTGCGAGTTCATGGCACCCAGGGATTGCGAGTCATTGATGCATCGGTGTTCCCAACGCAAGTTTCTGCTCATACCCACGCCGCCACATTGGCAGTCGCCTGGCGCGCATGTGATCTGATCAACGAGGACGCGACTTGAGCGCGAGCCCGCCGCGATTCGAGGGGCGGGTGGCCGTGATTACGGGCGCTGCACAGGGTGTCGGTTACGCCTGTGCCCAGCGCATTGGCAGTGAGGGTGGACGAATCGTTGTCGCAGATTTGGCTAAGGGGCCTGCGAACGAGGCAGTTCAAACACTCGGCGATCTAGGTATAGAGGCTATCGCGGTCTGTGCGGATCTCTCGGTGGCTGGCGCAGCAGATGAAGTCATGGCCTGCGCCCAAGAAAAGTTCGGTCGCCTTGATGTGGTGGTCAACAATGTGGGTGGCACGATCTGGATGAAACCGTTCTGGCACTACGAGGCAGACGAAATTCGCCAAGAAGTGGAGCGCTCCTTCTGGCCCATCATGTGGACGGCACACGCAGCCGTGCGTGCCATGAAAAAAAACGGCGGAGCGATCGTGAATATCGGTTCCAATGCCGTCGACGGCGTTTACCGTGTGCCGTACTCGGCGTGCAAAGGCGCGGTAGCTGCGATGACTACAGCAATCGCAGCTGAGGCCGTGGATCTGAACATCCGCGTCAACTGCGTGGCCCTGGGCGGTACCACGGCCCCAGAGCGAAAAACGCCGCGCCTTGCGCGAGCGAAGACGGCGCAGGAACAGGAGTGGGAGCGACAGTTCATGCAGCTCATAGATGGCGAGGATCTGATGGGACGATTCTCCACCGCTGAAGAACAAGCGGCCGTCATTGCTTTCCTTGCCTCTGACGATGCCTCACATATCACCGGCGAAATCATCAACACCGGCCGTCGCGGTCGGCGGCTCACAGACGTTTTGGAGGCAATACCATGAGCACACCCATTCAATGGCCACGGGAGATCAACGAGATTCCGAAGGCCATCTTCACCGATGCACAGCTATACGAACGCGAAATAGAAACCATTTTTCACGGCGCGCAGTGGCACGCTTTGGCCCACCGTGCAGAAGTCTTGCTTCCCGGTGACTTCAAGGCAGCACTGCTTGGGCGCATGCCGACCATCGTCTCGCATGGTGAAGACGGCAAGATTCGTGTCTTCCTCAATAGCTGTACCCATCGCGGCAATCAGGTGGAGACTGCCAGCTGTGGTAACCGCAAGTCTTTTGAATGCCCTTATCATCGCTGGATTTTCCGCACCACCGGTGAATTGGCCGCCTGCCCGGGCTCAGAGGATTTTTCTCCCGGATTTGACAAGAAAAATTACGGCCTGCGGGAGTTGCGGACAGCAGAATTTTGCGGGCTGATCTTTGCTACGGCCAGTGACGATACGCCGCCGCTTGAGACTTGGCTCGGTGAAGTTGCCGGCACATTGGCTGGCGCTTTGGGCGGTGATGGTCGCCTCAAGCTCCTCGGCCAGCAGAAGGTGCGATACGCATCCAACTGGAAGGCCTATTCAGACAACGACGGTTATCACGCACCACTGTTGCACATGGGCTTTCGCTTATTGCAGTGGCAGGGCGGGCAGGGAACCCAGAAACCAACGCCAAACGGCCACTTGGCTTTTGAATCCCAGCTGAAGCCGATAACTAATCGTGACTTTCTAAAGGATCCGACGCTGATCGATTTCAAGGGCGAGAATCCGGAGACCGGCTCGCGCATCGCCCAATTATTTCCTCATACCGTTATCACCAAACATATGGACGTCATCAATGTGCGCTTTGCAACGCCGATCAATGTCGAGTGCACCGAGGTTCACTACGCTTATTTCTCGCACGACGACGACAGTGCTGAGCTGGTGCGCCATCGTATCCGCCAGTCTTCCAATCTGCTGGGACCCTGCGGCATGGTCAGCATGGAGGATGCCTCGATCTTCCAGCGCATACATGTTGGCGCCAACACACCGGGAAATGCGGCTTTCCAGAAAGGGGTGAAACGTCTTGACGAGGTCTCATATGACGTCAAGCAAAACGACGAATCCGGCAATCTGCCGAAGTGGAATTATTATTGCGATCTGATGGGCTTTGAACGCGCGGGGGTGGCTTGAAATGTTGGGTACAGACGAAGCTTCTCTGCGTGAGATCGATAATCTGCAACGACGCTACATCGAAGCACTCGACCGACGGGATCTGGATGCCTGGCTGGACTGTTTTTCGCAGGACGCGGCCGCTTCGTACTACTGCATCTCGGCTGAGAACGTCGAGCGTGGTCATGAAATCGCCTTGATGTTCGATGATTGCCATGCACGCCTGATCGATCGGGTGACCTTCATCACCAAGATATGGACTGGCACTTTTCAGCCCTACCGAACCCGTCATTTCGCACAGCGAATTGGCGTGCCAAAGAAAGATAAAGATGGTGGTCAGGTCTGCCTGGTTTCCAATTTCAGTATCGCAATTACACCGGAAGGTGGCAGTTCGAATCTGCTGGCTGTCGGGCAATACGAGGATCGAGTCGTACTGGATAGAGGCGAACCGCGCTTTTTGCGGAAGCGCGCCGTGTACGACACAACCGTGTTGCCACGCTACATCGTTTACCCGTTTTGAAAGGACTCAACTGATATGACTTCGACTCAGACTAGACCGCTGGTCGGCACCGTCATTGGCGATCCTGCCGGTATCGGTCCGGAAGTCATCGCCAAGGCCTGGTGTAGCGGGGAGGTCCACAAGAGTTCTCGCCCGGTTCTGATCGGCAGTGTGGAGGTCATGCAGAAGGTGGTGCAGGACGCCGGTCTGAAGGCACAAGTGCGTGCCATCAAATCAGTAGATGAGATAAGCGACTCAGCTGAGATGATCGAGATTCTGGATTCGGGAGCGCTGAGCTTGTCCGATTTCACTGTCGGGCAGGACAATGCGTCTTGTGGACGCGCCAGTGCCGTGTGGCTGGACGAGGCCGATCGTCTTGCTCGGGACGGCGTGCTGGCAGCTACTGTGATGGGGCCAATCAGCAGCGTATCGATGAAAATGGCGGGCGTTCTTGACAAGGTGATCAAGGTCACACCCGGCGAAAGTTATTTGTTTCTGGTCAGCGGACCGCTACGCGTTGCGCATGTCACCGATCACATGCCGCTGCGTGATGTATGTGCACTGCTCAGTGCTGAACTCATTAGCTCTGCCTTGCATACTCTGGACGATCGCTTGCGTGCCTGGGGAATTGCCGAGCCGCGCATCGGAGTAGCGGGTTTGAATCCGCACGCAACGGGCGATGAAGAGGTAAATGCGATCGCCCCTGGCGTGCAGCAAGCCGTTGCAAATGGGGTCAACGCAGAAGGGCCGGTGAGTCCGGACGCGATTTTCCGTCAGTGCATCGAGGGGCGCTACGACGCGATTTTGGCCATGTATCACGATCAGGGCCATATCGCGATCAAAACCTGGGGCTTCTCAGGGAATTCCGCCGTCATCATCGGCCCGCCGTATGTGCATCTGTCGGTCGCGCACGGCACAGCCTATGACATCGTCGGCAAGGGGGTCGCTGACCATCGCATGATACTCAGCGCGATGACGACAGCGGGCAGTCTCGCTGCAGGCGCAGGATTCCCCAAAGAAAACTGAGGGCAACGAACATGAAGGCTGGCGACGTACTTGCTGCATCCGTTCCAGAGGCGGTTGATGCCCGCGTTTATCACGACACCCATATCTTCGAGCAGGAGCAAGAGCGTATCTACCGCGGCCCGGTCTGGTCCTACGTGGCGCTGGAGTGCGAGCTCGAAGGTGCGGGCGCATTCAAGTCCACATTTGTCGGCAACACGCCAGTTGTAGTGACGCGCGACGAGGAAGGCAATCTCAACGCCTGGGTCAACCGATGTGCACACAAGGGCGCACTGGTCTGCCGTGCTTTGCGCGGGCATGCCGCAGACGGAAGTTTTGTCTGCGTGTATCACCAGTGGGCTTACGATGCGAAAGGCAATCTACGTGGCGTGCCATTCCGCCGCGGGATGAAAGGGGCAGGCGGCATGGCCAAGGATTTTGATCTGGCGCAGCACGGCTTGCAGAAGCTGCAGGTGGCCAGCCTATGCGGCATGGTGTTTCTCAGCTTTGACGATCAGGTGCCGCCCCTGGAGCAGTTTCTCGGACCGGCCATGTGTCGTTATATCCGAAGAGTATTCAATCGACCTGTGCGCGTACTCGGCTATGCCCGGCAGAATATGCGCGGCAACTGGAAGTTGTACTCCGAGAACAGTCGCGACGGCTATCACGGCGGTTTGCTGCATCTGTTCTATCCGACCTTTGGCATCTATCGCCCTAGCCAGGAGAGTGCCGGCGAAGTGGACGCGGCCGGATTCCACAACGCGTTCACGGTGTCCAAGCCCAGCCAGAATGGTGGATACGAGAGTTACCAGAGCGAAGCAAATCGTGAGATGTCAGGCGGCGCAGCCGGGACCGAGATGTTGCGTGATCCCAGCGTGCTCGAATTTCGTCCGGAATTTGATGACAACATTGCACTGCTGATTCAGTCGCTATTCCCATCCGTCGTCTTGCAGCAGATCCAGAACACGCTCGCCACACGCCAGATCGTGCCCCACGGGGTCGCCGAGACAGAGCTGGTGTGGACCTACTTTGGATACGCAGACGATGACGAGGCGATGACGCGACATCGCCTGCGCAACATCAATCTGGTCGGTCCTGCCGGCTATATTTCGATGGAAGATGGTGAGGCGGTCGAACTGTGCGACCAGGGGACTGCAAATACCAGCGGCTGGCGCTCCCTGATTGAAATGGGCGGTGATGATGTCGTGGACAATGTGGCCCCGATTGGTTTTGATGAAAATGCCGTACGCGGATTCTGGAAGGGTTATCTGGCTCTGATGAACGGCGCAGCGCAGGTGCAGTCATGAATCCGCCAGTGCACGCAATGGATACAGAGCGACAGCTGCTGCTCGCTGAAATTGCGGAATTCAATGCAGCTTATGCACATTGTATCGACGACGATCAGCTCGAGCAGTGGCCGGATTATTTCACCGAAGTTTGCGAGTACCGCATTATCCCGCGCGAGAATGTTGATCTGGGCTTGCCCGCTGCCATCATATTTTGTGACAACCGGGGCATGCTGATAGATCGCGTGGTTGCTTTGCGCAAGGCCAACATCTATCCGGCTCACTACAATCGCCATATCCTTGGCCCTCCGATATTGATCAAATCTGATGATCAGCTTGTGCGGGTGCAGTGCAGCTACGTTCTGTTGCAGACGCGCATGGATGGTCAGACCCGCGTGTTCAGTGCAGGCAAGTACATGGACGCAATGGAGCGGATAGACGGTGTACTGCGCCTCAGGCGACGCGATGTGGTTTTCGACACTCATCGCATTGACACCCTGCTTGCGACGCCAATCTGATTTTATTGACTGCAGATGCTCTTACGCATGGAAACCACGCAGTGGAAGCTTGAGCAAGCTGGAGATGTTCACACGGTCCCATTGACGCCGACAGGTATAGATAGCAGTTTCGGTGAGGATCCCATTGCGAAAAGATCGCGCGCGACGCTAGAACTGGACGGACCCTTCTGGTCGTGGTCGGATTCAATTGGGCGTCCTAGAAGGTGGGCTTATTGGGCCGGAAATTTGATCATCGTAATGCAAAGCAAGTACTGCCTCTCTACTTCGATAATGGTTTGGTACCCGGTGTTCGAACTTGATTCCGATTCAGTGAGGCGGCGCTGCATAGAATATTCTGCAAGGAGGCTGCCGCTGGGAGCAGGCCAGGCTGATTGCGATGGAAGTGGCGTGAACGTTGTAGCCGCACGGCCGGAGGAATTCTGAGTGAGAATCTGCGTTCTAGGCGCTGGCGGATTGGGGTCGGTTGTTGGTGGCTATCTGGCGCAGTCGGGCGTGGACGTGGTGCTGATCGGACGTGCCGCACACGTGGATCAAATTCGGCAAGAAGGGCTACGTATTACGGGGCGCCGTGGGGAAATGTGTGTCTCGGAAAATCTCAGAGCAGTGACCAGCGCAGAGGATGCTGAAGGCTGCTTCGATTATCTGATACTGCTAGTAAAGAGCAAGGATACGAGCAGTGCGCTCGCGGGGGCCGCGAGTCTGCGTTCGCGCGTAAAGACGGTTCTATCCTTGCAGAATGAGCTGGCCCGTGCCGAACGTCTTCAGCATTGGATAGAACCTTCAAAAGTGATTGGGGCGGTGACGGTAGAGGGGGCAACAATGATTGAGCCGGGCCACGTCAGCAATCACGTGACAGCGGCCACAACCGCCTATTTTGGAGAGCTGGATGGCTCTGAATCAGAGCGTGTGGAAAAACTGGCAGAGACCTTCACCAAGGCGGGACTAGAATCACTAGCGGTCACCAACATCAATCAGGTCACATGGGAGAAGCTTACGTATGTTGCTTCAGCTTCTTCTTGGTCAGTCTCGACCCTTTCTGCCATCCCCGAGCTTTGTTTGCCGGACGGCCTCAAAATTCGCGAAGGGGCCGAGCATAACGTGCAGATCACAAGAGAGCTGCTGAGCGTATACAAGGCGCTTGGTTATATGCCTCAAGACTTCTTTGCGCCGTTTTCGCGGCTAAAGGCAATCGACTCTCTAAGCTTCGATGAGGCGGTGCAGTCCATGATGGAAATTGGAGCCAACCTAGAGTCGAAGAATATGCGTGTGAGGACTTCCATGCATGAAGATTTGCTACGAGGGCGCAAGACAGAGAGCGACGAGATATTACGGCCATTCCTCGACAAGGCGGCTGAACTGGGACTGACAATTCCGACGGTTTCTGCTGTGTGGCGCACGATGACTGTTCTCAATCACTATCTGAACGATTGACGGCTGATCTACATCAATGACTCAAGCTAAAACACCAAAAAACTGTGGTCATATTCGACGAGCAGACGGCGAGGGAGCTGAGTGCTAGCGACGCTTCGTGCGACACCAGCGATCAAATCGGATGCCGAGTCCTCCCTTCGTCAGCAATGCCAAATCTTGACCAACGCACTTTTGTTGTCAGATCAACGCTTAGTACAAGAATTCACAATAATTATCGGAGATATAGAATGGAAACCGCAACGCTATTTGATTTCCGAACCGGCCGTCAGAGCCGTAAGATATACGCTGACGACGATATCTACCGCCTTGAGCAGGAGCGGATATTCGGTCGCTGTTGGTTGTTTCTCGCGCATGATTCACAGATCGCAAATCCTGGCGACTTTGTCCGCACCTTCATGGGAGAAGATGAGGTGCTGGTTGTTCGGCAAAAAGATCGCTCCGTACGAGCTTTCTTAAATACTTGCACGCACCGAGGCAATAGACTTTGCCGGGCAGATCGGGGCAATGCACGTGCATTCACCTGCAACTATCACGGCTGGTCTTTTACCGCTGATGGAGATCTCGCGGCAGTCCCGCTTGAAAAGGAAGCCTATTTCGGAGAAATAGATCGTTCGCAACATGGCCTAGTTCCGGTGGCGCAAGTGCAGAGCTATAACGGCTTGTTCTTTGGCAACTTTGACGCCAACGCGCCATCTCTTTCGGAATACCTAGGCGATCTTAAATGGTACTTGGATGTCTGGCTGGACGCCATGCCCGGAGGAACCTCGCTGGTTGGTGAGGCACAGAAAATCGACTTTCCGACTAATTGGAAATTGCCGGTGGAGAATGTCTGTGGTGATGGTTATCACTTGGGTTGGGCGCATCACGCTGCAATGCAAGCCGTGCAGACGATGGATCTTGCGGGCCTTAGGGCGGGAAATGCCGATGCTTCTGGTCTCGACATGGGCATGTCGGTTGCGGGCCTGAACGGGCATATGGTGCTGGCTGCCTTGGATGGACAGTCCGGCTATGCGTTCTATCCGAATCCGAAACCTTTTGTGGAATATCTAGAGGCCAACCGAGCAAAGGTGGAAGAACGTTTGGGAGCCGTTCGAGCACGGAAGCTGTGGGGCTCTCAGCTCAACATCACCATCTTTCCCAATCTGCAATTATTGCCAGGGCTGAACTGGTTTCGCGTCTATCACCCCAAAGGTCCTGAAAAGGTTGAGCAGTGGACCTGGGCAATGACCGAAAATGATATGCCCGAATCCATCAAAGAGATGATTCTTGATAATCAATGTCTGACCTTTGGTCCCGCCGGCCTGTTTGACAACGACGATGGCGACAATCTCACTGCGTGCACTGAGCAGTCGCGCGGCTGGCGCACTTCGCAGATGGATCTCTATACCAACATGGCTGTCGGGCACTCGTCACCGCGCGAGGGGTTCCCTGGCGATATTGCCACCGGGTTGGTGAGCGAACACAACCAGCGCTATTTCTATCGGCGTTGGCAGGAAATGACTGGCGCCGCGTCTTGGAAGGAGGTTCCCAGCTACAACCTCAACCGCCTAGACGAGGAGGTCTGAACATGGACATGAATCAGGAATTGCAAGAGCTGCTCGACGGACGCGCATTGGAACAATCCCTCTATCGTGAAGCGCGCCTTTTGGATGCGGAACGTTATACCGAATGGCTTGATCAGACTACCGAAGATATTATTTATCGGATGGCGCTAAGCAGCCGTCGTTTCCGCAAAGATCGGTCAGCGCCCCTTAGTCAGGGTGCTGGCTACATTTTTAACGACACGCGCGAACGATTGGCTTTAAGAATCAATCGTCTGCAATCGGGTTACGTTTGGGCAGAGGACCCGCCTAATTTTGTCCGCCGGGTTGTTAGCAACGTGGCGATTGAGGATAGTAGCCAACAATTGGAAAAGACGGTGTATTCGGTAATAGTGATTCACCGAAGCCGGATTGACAGTGAACGACGTTTTCTCATTGCGGGTCGGCAGGACCTTTGGCGCAAGGTCGACGGAGAATGGCGTCTAGCAAAACGCGAAATTACCCTAGACCACAGCACCGTACCGGACACCAATCTGAATGTGTTTTTCTGAATTTGATGCCCGATTAGTTCTACCGATGCGCCTCGTTCGCGCCTGGCTGCTTGTCACCGCACTGGCGTTGGGCTTGACGGCGTGCACTACGACAAATCGAGCGGATTCAAACGCTGAAGGGGAATGGCGAAGAGCTGAGGGTGGATTTCATGCCAAATTGATTGTTACTGACCAATATGAAGCGCTTACCAGAGATTGGGACGTTAGAGCTGAAGAGGGAAAGTATCCCGACGCTTCCTCTATCGATCATGTCCTGAAAGGCCAGCCGGTTCATATCGTATTACTCTTCACTAACTGTCTTGTTGGGAAGGATGGCATCTGTGACATGTCGGTCGATTTTTTGGTCATGAAGCCAGATGGTACAGAATATGGATCCCACAACGACCGCAAATTGTGGCGGGGAAAGCCACTAATTAAAAATCTGGTCTATCTAGGGCGCCCGTATTTGATTTTCCAAGCTGATCCGCATGATCCGGAAGGCACATACGAGGTATTAGCGACTATTCGCAATTCGGATTCTACTTTGTCGGTAGTCCACAGGAGGGCCTTGTCTGTAACCACGGAACAGTAACCTGTAATTTGTGGGCGCATTTAAGGTTGTGGCTCTCCTGAGCCGATGGTCTTGCAGTTGAGAAGTTGGACAGACTTTTAACAGCTCGGTTGGCCACAGTCGTATGTACAAGGTAAGACCATCTAATTTATGTGTCACGCCGGCGAGCAAGCTTTATACCCTTGGCCATCCTAGCCATCGCGCTACGACCGGCATTCAAATTCTCGCTATAGCGAACAATCATTCGTTCAGATTTCCACCTGCCTTGGCGCATGATCTCGGCTGCACTGTAGTTATGAGCAATCAAATCCTGCGTTGCACCAACGCGCGTGCTGTGCCCAGAAACCTGTTCGGCATCTAAACCTGCGGCAACCGCTCGGGCTTTGAAAATTCGAGCCACATCGCGGTCAGACAATGCGTTGTCATAAGTTTCACGGTTATGAGCACAGGACCGAAAAATTGGGCCATCGGCAATATTGGCTTCCATCATCCAGCTACGAAGCAATACCACAGTGCTGGGCGTTAAGTACTGAAGAACGCCTGCTCCTTCTTGATCAGTCTTGCTGTGAGCCAGGAACATTCGGCCTGATCCGTCCTGTTGCTGCGCGTTGAAAACTGACCAGTATTTCGAGGTTTTGCTCACTGAAAA
>CAXBFJ010000013.1:0-86630 GCA_963975245.1 uncultured Panacagrimonas sp.
CATGTACGACGAGTTCTTGACCCAGGGCGCACTGATGAAGCTCGGATCAGCGTGAGAACGGACTACCCTGCGCATCCAAAAAGAAGAGCGTCTGATCTGTAACACATTGCCACATCAATGCTGATGATTGGGGTCGCTGCCCATCCATGGATCTGAGAGTCTTCTCCAAGTTTGCCAAGGTCGTCGTTGACACGATGTCCTGGAGCGCACAGTTATGGAATAGAAACATTCAGGGCAGCAATGAACGACATATCTACTGCCTCATGGACAACGGCGCCTAACACTACGAGTATTGAACTTGATTCCACTTCGACCGACCAACGAGCCAGGCAGGCGAATACACAGTTACGCAGTACTTAGTCTGATCCTGCGGAGGGGCAATACCCCGATCCTCCTAGCGAAACGGCGTCATTAAGAAATAACGAACGAGAGTAGATAAATGCAAAGCCGAGTAACATCTTTTGACCGCGCAATACACAGCTTCCGAAAAAGTGCGAGATACATGCTGGCGGTGATCAGTTTGCTTGTGACGTCGCAGTCTCTGGGTTCTGAGAATGGAGGCTTCGGCAACTATGGTATCGGCGTTCAAACCATTGCAGCAGGCATGCTTCCACCCGTTGGAATGACCCTGTTTAACGCTTATGCCGTCAATTACAGGGCCGATCGCTTTCTCGACGATCAGGGAAAGGAACTGATCCCGAACTTCAAGGCTGATATTCATCTGCAGGCGTTGAGGGTTCTGCACACGTGGGGCACATACAAAGGCATCAGCATTTCGAGTAGCGTAATTTTCGAATCTACTTATGCCACCATTGAGGCCGCCGGGCAAAAAGATAGTGATTACGGTCCAACGCTGATCGAAATTGATCCAATACACTTGGGCATTAATATTGGCGACTGGCATCTGCAAACTGCGACATACGTCTGGCTGCCGTTGGGAAATTACGATCCTGCGGATCTGGCTCACAGTTCCCAAAACTACGCGACTGTCTCTCAGTCAATGGCTGTCACATGGTTGCCAACACCACAATGGGAAGTGACCTTAGATGCGAATGTGTCCTTTAATTTTCGAAACAGCGAAACCGATTACCGTTCTGGCGACCTGTTTGGACTAACCTATAGCGCTGGCTATCGCCCGTTTCCATCGCATCCACAGTGGCAGCTAGGAATTAACGGGCTCTACGTCCAGCAATTCAATGATGATGAGATCGATGACCAGAAAGTACCTACAGGGTTCCGCCTGAGAAAGCTGTCTGCCGGGCCTCAAGCGGTTTACTGGTTCTCGCCTGCCGTCGCTGCCGCACTCAAATGGCAGCATGAAGTTCATGTCCGGAATGGCCCAAAAGGCGATTCGATCTGGCTTCAGGCTGCATTTCCAATCGTCTTGTGAAACGCCTGTTGACAGTCGGAACATTAGAAGACCTCAGTTGTCGCCATGCAAATTCGCCCCGCGAATGCTTATGACGCGATATAAATCAGGCACATACCGACTCAGTTCAGCGCAGCGGAGATCATGCTGTCAATTGTGGGAATGCCTTATCAATGCGATGCCTATCAGCCCTCTCGAGTCCACATTCAGGCCGCGAATGGAAAACATATCGACGAGCATATGGGTTGCCCGCGATAACTAGGTAAAGATAGATCATCACACTGCGCGGCAATCAATGCATTGCGGGTTGACCTTGTTCACGCAAGAGATTTCCGCAGAGAAAATTAGTCAACTAGGCGAAGAAGGAATGAGTCTTCGTCACATCAAAACTGGAGGAGCATGACATGGCAAATTTGGGTCGACTCGATTGGTATGACATAGCGCGGACCACAAACTGGACGCCAAAGTACGTTCTGGAATCGGAGATGTTTCCAGAGGAAATGAGTTCTACTTTTGGCCTCGATGTAGAAGCTTTCGAAGTTTATGACGAGCCATACAAGACCACTTATCCTGAGTACGTCCGCGTGCAGCGTGACAAGGATTCAGGTGTCTATTCGGTGAAAGCGGCACTTGAACGCAGCAAAATGTATGAGAACGCAGCACCTGGTTGGTTGTCAGTCCTTAAGGCCCACTTCGGCTCAATTGCTCGTGGGGAGTACTCCGCCTCCAGCGCAGAAGCCAGAATGGTTCGTTTCGGTCGTGCGCCTGGCATGCGCAACATGGCCACGATGGGAATGATGGACGAGATCCGTCACGCCCAGCTCCAACTGTTCTTTCCACATCAGTACGTTTCAAAGGATCGCCAGTTCGATTGGGCCTTTAAGGCCTACGATACAAACGAATGGGCCATGATCGCTGCCAGGCACTTCTTCGATGACATTATGGTGACGCGCGGAGCAGTAGGCGTCGCACTTACGCTGACGTTCGCATTTGAAAGCGGTTTCACCAACATGCAGTTTCTCGGCGTTGCGGCAGACGCCGCAGAAGCAGGTGATTGGACGTTCTCCAGTTTGATCTCAAGCATTCAGACCGATGAGTCACGTCACGCACAAATTGGCGGACCTCTCGTTCAGATTCTTGTTAACAACGGCAAGAAGGCTGAGGCGCAGAAGCTGGTGGATATTTCCATTTGGCGCTCGTGGAAATTGTTCTCAGTGCTTACAGGTCCGATGATGGATTACTACACGCCTCTTGAGCACCGAAAGCAGTCTTTTAAGGAATTCATGGAAGAGTGGATCGTCGCCCAATTCGAACGATCTTTGCTCGAACTTGGTCTCGAAAAGCCCTGGTTCTGGGATGCATTTCTCGAAGAAATTAGCGAACAACATCATGGAATGCATATGGGCGTATGGTTCTGGCGTCCGACTGTCTTCTGGAATCCCGCGGCAGGAGTGTCCCCAGCCGAGCGTGAATGGCTAGAAGAAAAATATCCGGGCTGGAATGACACCTGGGGTCATTGCTGGGACCAGCTTACGGAAAATCTCCTCGAAGATAGAGAAGACCAGTCATTGCCCGTTACGCTGCCCGTTGTATGCAACATGTGCCAGCTTCCGATCAACTACACGCCGGGTCCAGCCTGGAAGGTCCGAGACTATCCACTTACTTTCGAGGGAAGGGATTACCACTTCTGCTCCGAAGGCTGTAAGTGGTGTTTTGAGCAAGAGCCGGAGCGTTACAAAGGCCATCTTTCGCTCGTAGATCGATTCCTTGCCGGGCAAATACAACCGCCAGATTTAGGGGGAGCCCTAAAGTATATGGGGCTTTCTCCAGGCGAGATGGGGGCAGACGCAACCAACTATGCCTGGGTGGAGGAAGCCCGAGCAATGAGAATCAAGAAGGCGAGCTAGGACTCTGCTCATAACAACCGCAAACAAGGAGACGCCAGCGTGGCTATGTTCCCACTAGTTTCAAATTTTCAGGAGGACTTTGTTCTCCAGTTGGTCTCAATCGATGACGAAAGCAGCATCGACGATCTGGCCGCCGCCGCCGCCGTGCACTCTGTAGGGCGCCGCGTAAAGCCGCGGCCCGGCGTATTGAGGGTCCGGCGCCAAGGGGCGGAGGAACCGTTGGCGCGTGCGACAAAAGTCGCAGATTCAGGACTTCGCCCCATGGAGTGTGTGGAGATCTATTGGGAGGGTTCGCCTTCCGCAGTTCGTACAACTGTTTGAGGTTCAAATGGCTTATAAGAAAGTGTGTGATGTCGACGAGTTATGGGAAGGAGAAATGGAAGCCTTCGACGTCGATGGTGAGGAGGTTCTGGTCGTTTGGCCTGAAGGCCAGGAACCTTGTGCATATCAAGGGACCTGCCCACATCAGGACATTCCGCTTGTCGAAGGAAAATTCGATGGCAAAGTCATCACTTGCAGAGCGCATCAGTGGACGTTCGATGCGTGCTCCGGGAAGGGCATGAATCCGGCTGATACCTGTCTCGCCCGTTATCCAATCAAGGTTGAAAACGGAGATGTGCTTGTAGAAGTTGAAGGAATAAAGCCGGTATACGCTCACCCATAATTTAAGGGCACAGTAATCTTCATGAGTAAAGAAAAAGGCAGTATGTCGTCAGCGCACCTGAATAATCGCGTGGGGCCAATCCTGCGCCAGGGAGCGCTCGCCAGGGCAGTCGCAGAAGCAGCTGAAATCGATAATCCAGATCGCATCATTACGGTGGAAGACAAAATTGCCTACCTCAGAATTTCCACCGATGGCGAAATGTTGATACGGCGCGACACTATTGAAGAAATGATCGGCCAACCGTTTCGCATGAATGAATTGGAAGTAGAGCTTAGTTCATTTGCCGGGCGCATCGAATTCAGTGACGAACAAGTCCGCTTTTTCTTCGAAAAAACATTTTGACAAAGCAGGATTTCGCTGCTGACTACAAAAAAGGAGACCTTTGTGAATCAAGCCGAAGTGCTGAAGCCGCTGAAGACTTGGAGCCACCTCGCCGCGCGTCGGCGCAAGCCAAGTGAGTACGAAATCGTATCACTCAATCTTCATTACAATACGCGCCCCGATTCGGATCCGTATGAACTGGATCCCAACCTTCCGATGAATCGCTGGTATCGAAAGTACCGTGACGCAAGTCCTCTCAAGCACGAAGACTGGAATGCTTTCCGAGACCCAGACGAGCTGATCTACCGAACCTACGTCATGTTGCAGGACGGCCAGGAAGGCTACGTCCATGGTCTTTTCAATCAGTTCAATGAACGAGAACACGACACCGTCCTCAGTCCGCAGTGGGCCGGCTCCCTAGTTCGACTCCATACTCCCTTGCGCTATCTGTATCACACGGTGCAAATGGCCTCAGCCTATATCGCTCAGATTGCGCCCGCGAGCCCTATTTCTCTCTGCGCCGCTTTTCAGGGTGCTGATGCGTTCCGATGGCTCAGTCACGCTGCATACCGAGCAAAGGAGCTGTCAAACACGTTTCCTGATCTCGGATTCGGCAAGGCTGAGCGTGCGTACTGGGAGGATGATGCTGCATGGCAGGGCTTCCGAGAGTTGATGGAAAAAGTGCTCATCACTTATGACTGGGCAGAGGCTTTTGTGGCGCTGAATCTGGTTGCCAAGCCTGCAATAGAAGAAGCTGTCATGCGGCGGCTCGGTGAAGCTGGACGACGGAATAACGACACACTGCTTGGCATGTTGACGGACTCTCAGTGGACCGACACGGTGCGGCATCGTCGTTGGGCATCAGCGCTTGTCCGAACTGCTGCTGATGTGCCTGGCAACAGTGAGTGGATGCTCGAAACCATTGCAAAATGGGAGCCATTAGCAGACCGTGCGCTAGACGCATATTGCGATGCCATCCCTGATGTATCGTCAGCAGCTGAAGAATGCAAGCGAGCCACGCGAGAGTTTAGGTCGGGCCTCGCTTTAGAGGCGGTGCAGGCCTAGCTGGTCATGCTGGAATGTGGATAACGGCGTCCTGAGCCAGACCCTTCGCTTGGTGGTCGATTTGGAAGATTGCCAAGCCGAAGGGCTCGCGGGCCGACCGGTCTTCTCAATTCCAAAGTGAATGAAACGCATCTACATGCAGGTGATCTTCGGGAACACCTTTGCGCCGAAGTAGTTGGACTACTGCATCAATTGCAAACGGCGACCCAAAGGCGTGCACTCGAAAGTCAGAGAGGTCGTCAAAGTCTGCGTCGATTGCTTCAGTCAGTAAGCCACGACGAAGTCCTCGCTCTATTTTCCCCGCACCAATAAGTACGAACTTACCCCGAACCGAGGGAATTTTCTCTATATACTCGTGCAGTGTGGATATCCCGTAGGCTTCCTCCCGCGTCATGAATCCCGTGTAGATATGTGCGGGATTCAACATTCTTGATTCTGCCATTGCCCGCAGAATCGAAAGAAGCGGCGCCAAGCCTGTACCGGCAGACAAGATCATAATGGGCTTGGTATGGCGCTGGCGTAAAAATGAAGTTCCGTAAGGCCCACGGATTCTCACTATATCTCCTGCCTTGAGTTGCTTGTCGATCATGTGAGAAGCCCGGCCGTGTGGGTGCATGCGCACATGAAATCGAAGCTCATCGTCACCGGAAAGGCCCGCCATTGAGTAGAGGCGAGAAAGGCCTCGCGACAACTCGAGTTCCGCGCACTGGCCAGGTGAGTACTGAAACGGCCGGTCTAGTCCGATGCGCAGTAGGCGCACATTATCCGAAAGTGACTCGACTCCCAGGACGCGGCCACGAAACCGGGTAGGAGGATGGATAACTGTTTCTCTCAGGTCTGGGACTTCTATAGTGCAATCGTCCAATAGAGAGGTCTGACAGGCGAGCACATATCTCTCAGGGCAGCCGAATGTTTGGCGCGGCGGCTGTACGTGCTCTAGGACATTCCCGCGAACAAGTCTGCACCGGCACATGCCGCAGCGGCCGTCTTCACAACTGTAAGAAATGCCGCTTGATCGAATGACATTCAGAACTGTTTCGCCGGGTGCCAGAGTGAATGAGCGGCCCAAATTTCGAATTAGGAGTTCCATCGTTCTAGTTTCAAAAGGATCCGCCTGTTGCAAGACAATCAGGTGTTGGGAGATTGCACTTCAGAGAAAAGTTCGAAAATGACCCTGCGGAACCACTGGTTTGCTGGGTCGCGATGCAATGATCCGTGCCAAAAAATTCCAACTGAAACCTCTGATAGATCTACCGGGTGGTCTGCGCAGGCCAGATTGAATGGAGGCGCAATAATGTCGTGCATTCGGGAGGGGAGAGTGGCAATGAGATTCGTCGTTTGCAGGAGATGGCCGACAGAACCGAAATGTGGCACTGACACACTGATCGTTCGTTTGATTCCCTTGCGCTCCAGAAGACGATCTATCTCGCTGTGATCATTTCCGGCAGATACTACAACGTGATCAAAGGATAAAAAATCTTCCACCGAGATCTTTTTCTCGTTGAGTGGATGTCCTTTTCGGAAAGCGCATACGTAGCGCTCTCTATAGAGCCTCTGCCGGAAAAAGCTACCTTGCAACTGCGGAGAAAGCCCAATGGATACCTCAACCCGACCGTTTTCCATGTCGTCCTTGAGTGTCGACAAATTATTCCGCACGGTTGTTATCGAAACTCCAGGTGCTTGCACGCTCAGGCGTTCAAGTAGCGGCGGCAGAAAAAAAGCTTCACCCAGATCACTTAGACCCAGGCGAAAGTTACGCTCTGCACTACTTGGATCAAACGTGACCTGCTGACTAGCCGCAGCCTTAATAGTGTCCAGCGCATAGGCGATGGGCTCTGCCAATTGCAGAGCGAGAGTTGTGGGCTCCATACCATGTGTTGTGCGCAGGAAAAGTTCGTCTCCGAAGGCAAGGCGCAACCTCTTAAGCGCGTTACTTACGGCAGGCTGCGAAACCCCCATTGATTCTGACACCTTCGCGACTTTTCGCTCACGCATCAATTCATTGAAGTAGGGCAGGAGATTCAGATCTAGGTCGCTGGATTTCATAACGCTATTTGCCCCAATCTCAATTCGGGTTCTCTTAGAACATAGTAGTGTAATTAGTGCAGACGAGGGCGAACACCGCTGTCATGTCATGCAGCAAGTGGTTCAATGCTGAGTAGACCGGCCGGACGCAGAAAATGTGCGTGGTGCAAATATTTCTATGGCCCCTGCGCCATCGGCTCAGCATGGCATGAAAACATTGTGAGGCAAGCACGAAACAGAAAAAAGGGCCGCCAATGAATCAATCGATTCAAACGATACGCACTCAGTATCAGTAGTTATGTCAAAAGGTATTGGACCGCTCCTTTTTTTGATGACTACCGTGGCAAACGCGTGCTGTGTGCTATCTGATGCGGCGGATCTGACGGTAATCCCCCTCCCCCCATTTTCAGTTGATTTGAAAAGTGGACCTATGCGGCCATGGCCAGTTTTTGAGCTGGGGTGAAACCGCCGAGCGCCATGTTCGGTCGTTCGTTGTTGTACGTCCAGAGCCAGCGAGCCGCTGCTCCCTGCACTTGCGCTATGGATTCGAATAGGTACTGGGCCAGCCAGTCATAGCGGGCGGTTCAATTAAAGCGCTCGACATAGGCGTTCTGCTGAGGCTTGCCGGGTTGGATGTACTCCATGCCTTTCGCAATCCGTTTATCAGCTCCAGCGATTGATTCTGAATGCTTCAGGTTTTACGCGCAGCTCGCCTTCAATAAACTCGAAGGTAAGATTTGGTCGAAAATTTCTCCCGGCTTTCTTATAGGCATCGCTCGCCCTGATTGCTTCCATATCGACTTTCTGACGATAGATTCTGGCGCGCGCGGGGCGCCATGTACAACCAAAAGCAATGCGATGAAATTCGACATCAAAACCGTTAGCGCTCATCCACTTTTCCGATTTCTCTGAATGCGCGGCGCGATAAGTCTCGCAACTACTCAACTCGGCTAATTGCCACACAACCTCTACCTGATCAGGCAGCGAATGTGAGTGTCCATCAAATCGGCCGAACGCATTCGCGGGATTTCGAAACTGAGAAGGAATAGATGGATAGAGATGAGCAACTCTTCTTACTTCTTTTAAACCAGGCATCCTTGGATCATGGGTACTTTCCAGTCCTGCCGCGCTAGTTGTCTTATAGGACTTCACTTCAAACGCTTCGTAGTAGGACATTTTCAGAATGATTACACCGTGCTGGCCGTGATTGACGAAATCAATCCCGTAATTGAAGTTTCCACATCCGTTCACCAAGGAACTAACAGCGATAGCAGCAAATGTCCTTCTCACAGAAGAAGCACGGCTCACGATAGTGACCCCGCTGAACAAGATGAAGGGGGACGCCATCTAAATGCATGCGTGTTCGACGAGGCATCGCCGCAGATCATCAAATTAATTGAGCCTAGCCCCTTTTTGTGGTTTTTGGTGTCCATGCCGTATCCGGTCCAGTCGCGCTGACACGGACGATGCAAATCATTCTGATACTTCCAATACCGCCCCCGACCATCGCCGGTGAAGAGGCACACGCTGGAAAAGCTTGCAGACCAAGCGGAATTCGATTCATGGCTCACCGGTACGGCGACTTCTTTGCAGCCCTGCTCCCTTAGCATCAGGAATAGTTCTGCGGATCAATCGGGGCATCAATTTTCTGACGCAAGCTACTGCCCCATCCCTAATGTCTGACCGTTTGTGACCTCCAAACTCAGCTTTTCGTCAGTGAAATTGAAATTCAGGCGTAGCGTATAGGTTTCGACCCAATGAGAACCTTCGACCGGCCCACCAACACGTTGGTACGCAGGCGTCTGTCGTATCGCGACAAGATCAATCGTCTTGCGGTACACCTGCCCGGGGATAGGAGTCCAGACGCAATCGCTTTTGCGCACATGAGCAGGATAATTACTTGACCGATACTCGACGTTGCAAGGAGACAAATTTGCGAGTTGCCAAACAACTTCAACACGCTGGGGAAGACCGTCTGGGTATCCGCCAAACTTTCCCAACCTTTGTTCCGCGTGGATCGCCGGTAAGTTTGGGTACACAGGCAACACGATCTCCCCCAGATTGGGATGTTTCTCGAATACCTCTTTTTTGATGTTTGTCAATTCCAGGATGATGACCCCGCTAGTACCGTAGTTGATTGCTTTCATCCCATAGTCAAATTTTCCCGCTTGTTTCGCGTAGCATCGGGTAAGCGCTCCTGCTGCAAGCAAAATCCCTAGCAATGCGAGAGCTTTTTTTGATCACCCTCACGGGGTTGCCCCGCGATTGTTTGACCCATCCCTAATACCAATATCCAGATCGTAGTTGATTTTGAGCCAAGCTTGATAAAGATATGCTTTAGTCGGCGGCGCAATGCCCGAAACGACCGGCACGGTCGGTTGCATTTTTTGGCTCTATTACCCGCAAGCCATCGTCGTCATCGGAAGTGTCAGCATAGATGTTCGTTTCGATGAAATTTAGGGATTGCTCGAAGCTGAGGAACCGCGATCCTGCTGGAACATTGAGATCTTCTTGCAACACGTCGGTTCCTTCTCCCGCATCAAGGTATCTGAACAGTCTGCCCGGGTTGTAAATGAAGTCAAAACCGAGCGGAGCCTCGTAAACCAAGTCGTTGGCAAACGGCTGTGTTACTTCATTCCCGCCTTGATCAATAATGAATTGCAAATCGATTCCTCTATTGGTCTCCGTGGGAATCCCTGCGTCCTTGGCACGATCAATCATCCACATAAAGGCGACATCGGAGAGATCACTGTTCCCAAATCCTCCGCCGATATCGGCGTGTCCGCCCTGGAAGCCCTTTTCAATCTTGAATCCAGTGCTCCCCGGGAGTGGGCGCGTGGACTTTGGCGCAATCTCCTGATCCTGCTGTTCGGGCCGATCATAGATCGACCAGGCCCCAAAGGCTTCGGGCCGTTCATTGACGGAAAACGCGTGAACCGTGTACTTGACCCGATCAGAAATTCCCTGAAAAGTGCCGCCTGTATTCCCGTCGGATTCGCGCGAATCATTCTTTTGCGAGGTGCCGATGTGCGTGACAGTGTCCCAAAGTCCTAGAAACCGCAGGGTGAGATTCAGGCACAGTCGTTGAATGATCTCTCGGGCCCGCTGCGGACGCTCTCTTTGAAAGTCAGCGTATTCGTTCCCGAACGTTCCGCCGTGACGAGTATCGTAAAAAACAACTGTGTCGAGGATCAGAATATCGTCGCCGCCATTGAGGAACGCATCCAGTAGATTGGCAAAAAATTCTTGCCTGGGAAGCTCCCCGACTGAATCCGACGATATCAATATCAAGGTAGTCGTTTATGGCGTAGCCGCTCATTTGGGCTTGGTCGAGGCCGACAATATACGAATAGAAATACTCCGCCATTACAGCGACTCGAGCGCCTGTTCTCGTGCCAA
The DNA here is from genome assembly GCA_963975245.1 of uncultured Panacagrimonas sp. Lineage (GTDB taxonomy): Bacteria > Pseudomonadota > Gammaproteobacteria > Nevskiales > Nevskiaceae > Panacagrimonas. The sequence continues at coordinate 10,751 of CAXBFJ010000013.1, forward strand.
AGGCAATATCCAGATTTTCTTGGTCAAAGGTCCCTGCGTTAAAACTGCCACGTTCGTCGTCGGGTTCGCCCCCGTTATGTACAGATAGTTCGAGCATGGCCCCTTTAATTCTGACTGGTGCGGTTGTTGTCGTCGATGCCGGCGATCTTGGCTTTGATCGGACGTTATTTCCACGGATTGCTAGAGTAATTTTCCGCCTTGATGGTGACCTGATCTTCAATAAAAACCAGCGTGAGGTTGAGCCGGTAGCGGGCGAAAAGCACATCCCAAGTGAAATCTCCCGCACGCTTGTATTCGTCTGTCTTGCGCAACGCTCGCATGTCCAGCTTCTTGCGGAAGATCTTGTCGGGCATTGGACGCCAGGTACAGCTACCCTTAACGACGTGATTGGCTGGGTCGTAGCCGAGAGATTTGACCTCTGTTTTGGATTTCTCAGAGGTAATCAAGATGTCCTTTCTGCACTCACTCAGCTCTGCCAGCTGCCACACCACCTCGACTTCCTTGGGAAGGGAGTTTGGGTGGCCTCCGAAATAGCCGAAGCTGTCTGCCGGATCGCGGTATTTAGTGGGCATGCTGGGTTCTCGGCCCGCGATAACGGGAAACGGTACGCCGACTTTGGAAAAATAGCTGTGCGGACTAGCTGCTTTCTCTTCCCCTACCTGCAAAATTAGAACGCCGCTGCGACCGTAATTGACGACATCGACGCCATAGATCAAATCACTGCATCCACTGCACAAAACAGCAGTGACAGAAAATGCCGTCATTGCAAGAACTCTCGTCCTGATCATGGTCGTATGGGCGGAGGCAGCCCGTCCTTCAGTCCGCGGTCGTTGATGACAACATCAAGCTGATAGTTATCCTTCAACCATTGACTGTACTTCGCGCCATCGACAATTCCGACCAACGTGCGATCCTTTTCCTCACTATTGTCCCGGCTCTTTCTTCCGTTCTTCACGTAGCGCTGGTCGTAATATCCTTGCTGGTCCGCTGTGGCGAAGTCCAAGCCATAACCGCTCCAGTCTTGTTGCGCGACGCTGGGTGCTCCGCTGAGCGTGTATTTGAAATCGCGCCCCGGAGCAAATGTGACGGGAGACCATGGCGGCCTCACGCCGATGCTGTCGTGCAGGACGGGTGTATTAACTTCATCCCAATCTCGTTCGAGAATAATTCCATCGTTCATCTTCACGCCCGCTGCCGTTGCTTGCTGCACCATCCACATGAACGCCACATCGGACAGATCACCTTCGGCATAGCCACCGCCAATATCTGAATGGGCGCCGATGAAACCCTGCTCAATGCGCTTTGAAGAATTGCCTTTCTCGCCGTGAGGGTGGATTGAGACGCCGTGAAAGTCCTTGCGATTTTCGTTTACAGCCACGGCGTGAGCGACCTGCCTGAACGCATTTCCCCGCTCCGGCTCTGCAATGGCTAGGTCCAATTGGCGCAAATCGTCGTTCTGCTTTATCAGATCGTAGTGCGGGACGGTGTCCCAGAGCCCGAGAAAGCGAAGCGTGATGCTGCGACAGGCCTCCGAAATGTAGTGCCTCGCGGAGGCTGGATCACCACGGCTGAAGTCGTAGCGCCGGCTGCTTGAATGATCCAATACGAAGTCATTCTTGCCATCAAGAAATGCGACTAGCAAATTGGCGAAGATGCGGGCGGAGGCTGCACCGCGCGAAAACCCGACGACATCAACATTGAGATCCAGTGGCGGTTCGACTTCGGTTCCGTAGCGGCGGGTGTTGCGGTGCCAGTTTATATAGTCGAAGAAGTCGTCCGCCAGCCGAGCGATGCGGTCGGGCATGGAGTAGCCGGTACCTGCATCACCGGCCGGGCCCTCGATACCGCTACGCTCGTCGCGCGTGCCAGCACCGCTGATGTAAAAGAAATGCTTTTGGCTTTCATCCGTGCCTTCGCGCACACCAAGCTCTCGATAATCTCCCTTGTAGGCGTCGCGAAATTTCACCACGTTGGAATAATCAGACTTGCCTTTGTCGCCGTCGTGGTTGCCGGTCCCATCAAACGCAAACAAAAGCAGTCCAGTGGGATCAATATGATTGACTGGATCATTCTCGACGTATGCGTAGGTGTTGGGGCCTGCGGCTAGGCCCAGGGGGTCTGAGCTGATGTAGCGGCCTGCGATGGGGTCGTAGTAGCGGTGATGGTTGTAGTGCAGGCCGGATTCTTCGTCGAAGTATTGGCCGGGAAGTCGCAGGTTGAGAGTGAAGGCTATGCCGTTGCCGTCCGGGTCTTCATCGACTTCTGCCTGGCCGAAAGGTGCGTAGCGGGCCTGCCAAATCAGGGTCTGGTTTTGATCGGTCACCGCAATAGGTGCGCCCAGGTGGTTGGTGTGCACGGCGTAGTTCTGGCCCAGTTCGAGAATGGCGATGGGGTGATGGTCCAGATACAGGTACTGGCGCTGGACCCTGCCCTGCTCGTTGATCTCGGCGGAGAGGCGGTTATTCTCGTAGAGGTAGTGGGTGGTCTTGCCGGATGCAGTCTTTTTGGCGATGCGCTGGGCGCGGCTGTTGTATTGGTAGCTGGCGCGGTGGGCGTCGCCTTGATACAGGTGTTCGGGCTGGCCGTTGGCGTTGTAGCGGAAGGTGAAGCTGCCCAGGTGGGTGATCTCGCCGCTGCTCTTATAGCGGATGGAGGCGCTTGTGTGAGTGAGGGGCGTGATGGGCGCGGCGCTGTGGCCGGCCCAGCTCAGTGCATTGATTTGCATTGGTGCATGCCAGGCGGGGGCGGCTGCCCGGGTCTGGATCAGACGGTTGCTGTCGGTTGAGTGGGCGTAGTCGATGTGCTGGCCATTGACGGTCAGCCGGGTGCGGTTGCCGTTGGCGTCGTAGCGATAGCCGTAGAGGGCGTCCTGGGCGAGGGCAAAGTCGAGACGGCCGTGCGCATCGTAGCGATAGCGCTGACTGATGCGGCTGGCGTCGTCGATGCCGGTGATCTTGCCTTTGATCGGGCCTTGGATTGCGTAGCGGTAGCGCAGGTCGTGGAGTCTTCCAATGCGGAGCCCGGTGAGTCGTTGGGTTTCTGGATCGCGTTGAATCGTGGTGGTGATGCCGTTGAGCGCTTGCCAGTCGGCAATACCGGCCTGAATCTCTTCTGGGCTTTCGTCGTTCAGGCCGCTGAGCAAGGGATGGTTGGGGTTGAGTAGAAGGTGGCTCTTCTGCTCGATGGCGGCCAGAGCGCCGCTTGGGTGATAGCGATAGATCAGGCTGCGCCCGTCGGGCAGTGTTTTCTGCTGCAGCCGGCCCTGGTCGTTGTAGCGGTACTTCGTGGTGTAGCGATGCGCAGCGTAGGCCAGCGTGATTGCCCGAACCCTGCCCTGCGCGTCCAGAGTTCGGATTTCGCGTTGGTCATACGCATGTATGGCGGCGAGTTGGCGTGCACCGGGCGGGCCTTGCCACTGGAACTCAGTCGGCGTATCGCCAACCTTGGTCCGGAAGATGCGCCCACTGGCGTCGTAGTCGAATACGGCTTGCTGGCCGTTGGCGTCGGTCTGGCTGATGAGATTGTTGCCGCCGTCATAGGTGTATTGGCTCAGGCCAGTGTCGGGACTCAGGGTGAAGGCGCGACGGCCGAAGTCGTCATAGGCATAGCGGGTGGCATTGCCGCGCGCATCGGTAAAGCTCAAGAAGTGATTTCGCTGAAGCGCGTCGGGGAGCCGGGTGCGGGCGTAGGCCAGGAGATTGGTCAGCGGCGTTGCCGGATCGACTCCCGTGTACGCGGGATTTGTGTCCTGCCTTTCGCTCAGAGCGATGCGCTGATCGCCCATGCGGAGTGCGGCGATTTGGCCCGTGGTGTCGTAATCAAATTGAATTGACCTTGCGTTATTGCTCACGCTGGCGATCTGTCCCTGCGGGTTGTAAATCAGGTCCAGCGGGCCGCTACTGTCAGTCTTGATTTTCGACGCGCGACCGTGAGCATCCACGGTAAGAACTTCAAAGCTGCCGCCGTCGGGGAAGACCGTTCTGGAGGTGCCGGATTCGCCCCACTCCAGTTTGAGCAGGTCTTCAATGTCATCACGATAGCCATCTACTGCAACCAGCCGGTCGCGTCCCTTGTAAGCGAAACGCTGGCTGCGCGTGATCGGAGCGAAACTGCCATCGGGCTTTGGCGCGAAGCCGGTTTCGGTCACTTGGGTGGGACGCTGGTGGCCGTCGTAGCTGACTTGCATCGTGCGCCAGTAATGCGGCCGCACACTGGGAATGCGCATTTGAGAAACCTTGTCGCTGTCACCGAGATAGGTGAAACCTGCGTATTCCACTGCGTCTTGCCCCGGCAGCGCGATCAGTGCTGCGATGGTGCGGCCCAATGCGTCGTAGCTGTAATGCAGCTCACTGCCATCCTTGTACGCCAGCGCAATGATCTGCATGCGATCGTTGTAGCGATAGGCCACGTCGCCTTGCCCGCATTGGTTGCAGCCGGGGCCGTAAATGGCGTCTACGGTGGGAATGTCTTGCCGGGTGCTGTTGCGGTAAATGCTTTGCCGGCCCCGTGCATCGGTGACGGTTGTCTGACCGGCTTTGTCGAAGTGCAGGCTGACCTTGTCGCTGCCGTTTGCGTGCTCGGAGGAAATGGCGCGGTCCTGGTCATCGTAGGCCCAGGTGGCGATACGGATGGCGCTGTCGTCTGCGATGCCACTGCCGACGCTGATGCCGGTGAGGTTGTGGGTGTCGTTTTCGTCTTCGTAGTGATAGATCTTGAAAGTCTGATCGGGGTATTGAACCCGGATAAGATTCTGATCGCCGTCGTAGTGATAGTGCGTGACATGGTTTCCGGGGTCGGTGACCGTTTGAAGTTGCCCGTAGCGGTTGTATTTGAGATGCAGGCTGCGCTGCTGGGCGTCGGTCAGTTTGATCAGGCGATCACTGTGGTCATAGCCGAGTTTGAAGACTTGGCCCTGTGCGTTAGTGATGTTTTGCAGTTTGCCGTTCGGGGCAAAGTCGAGGGCGGTGCCGTCGCGCCAACGCCACTGATAGCCAAAAGGCCCTGCGGTGAGCTGACCGTCGCTGTGTTGTTCAGCCTCGTACTGACGCAGGCTTTTGGGCAGGTGCGGCGTTTGGCCGCGCGCCACGGGTGTGAAGTCGATGCGGCGGCCGTCGGCCTGCCATAGATGGATGCGGTCTTGACGTTGTACGGCGCCGTCGATTTGCTGTTGGTCCTGCACTTCTAGAAGGCCAACCTCAAAGTTGTGGCGCCAATTGAACCCAAGTACGCCGCGATAGGGCGTGCGGCTGTTGTAGTGACGCGTGAAGCTCAGTGCCATGGCACCGGGCAAAGGTGTCAGATCAGTTTCGAGTTGATACTTGTTGCCGGTGACGACATGAATGGGGTTGCCAACATGAGTGGCGGCAATGCTGGTGGGTTGCGCGGCACCCTGGAACGCAGAGCGATTACTCGAAGAAGGCGATGCCGAGAACGAGGTGGACGTACTGCTTGGCGAGAAAATTCCAGTGCCGGTGATCGGCGTCTGCGCCAGACATACCGGCGCGCCATTGTCAGGGCCTCCGGCGGGGCCATCCACAATGGTGTTGATGGGGTTGCCGGGCGTGCCGGGCTGTGGAAAACGCGGGAGTGGATTCGGGGTGTCGCCGCCACCTCCGCCGGGTGGCGACACTGGCAGGGTCGGCAGCGGAACCTCTGTAGGCAGCGTGACGACCGGCGCCGGTCCAGTGCCGGGGCCACCGACAGGCGCAGGGCCGACGATAACCGGGCCGCCGGGCACACCAATCGGGGGCACTGCAGGTAGCGGAACGCTTACTGGAAGCGTGTCCGGACCCGTCACTGGACCGCCCACCGGGAGCGGCAAGCCCGGGCCGGGCAGCGGTAGTGGCCCGCCCGGTAAGCCGGGTTGCGGCTCTGTACCTGGCCCCGGTGCTGCTACCGGCGGCGTTGGGTTCGGTCCTTCGCCGGGAGGGGCGTTACCGCCGGGATCAGTTCCGGGAAGGCCTCCGGCAAGAGTATCTGTGCGCGGCAGACTCGGCAGTCCCGCCATGTACATGTATCCGGAGTGGTCTTTGCGCACGGCTTCGGTCAGGCGCTTGATCACACTTTGGTTATCGTCTCCAAAAGGCAGCAGCAGTGCGCCCACGCTCACGCCGGTCAGCAGGATGTATTCCACCAGAGCAGAGCCGCGCTTAGCGCGATGTGGTGCGGGATTCCCTCGCGCCATGATGTGCTTCATGTTTCGCTCCCTCCGCAGGGCTTCCTCACGGCGCCCCGGCAGCCAGATCACTGCGCACCTTCCGGTTCTATCGTTGTGGGGTCTGCTGAAATCAGTGCCTGATCAATGCCTTTGCTGCCCGACAGCAAGCGCTTTCTCAGATGATGATCCGCCGCTTGCATCTCCGGGCTGAGCGGCTGATTCGGTTTCTGGATGCGGGGCGTGACGGTGATGATCAACTCGGTTCGCTGCTTGATGAAGTCATCTGAGCGAAACAGCGCGCCGAGGATAGGGATATTGCCCAGGCCCGGAACCTTGTCCACGTTGCGAGAGTCGCGCGCGTCCAGAAGACCGGAGAGGATGATGGTTTCGCCAGGGCGGGCGGTGATGGTAGACACCGTTTCCCGGCGCAGCAGGCCAGGCACGCCGTTGACCTGTGTAGTGAAATCCACCGAACTGACTTCTGCCCGAATCTTGGAGCGAATGTTGAGGTTGCGATCTACCACGGGCTGGATTTCCAGCTGCACGCCAAACTCACGAAACTCGATCACTGGATGCCCAAACTGGTTGAGGATGGCAACCGGGAAGTCACCACCGGCCAGGAATGTGGCTTGCTCGCCGCTCACTGTAGACAGGCTTGGCGCTGCGAGTACGCGAGCCAGACCTTCTTCTTGCAGGAGCTGAATTTCCGAACCAAAAATAGAGGTGATGCCGAGATATCCACTGAGCCGCTGAGTGCCGGAACCCACCGCGCCCAGCAGGTCTTGCAGGTCGTTGGTGACAGTGCCCACGTCGGACACCACGCCAATGACGTTGTTGGGCACCAGATTGCCGACGATCCCTGTGGCCGGTCCAGATGCGGTGTCCTGCCAGCGAACACCTACAGTCTTCTGATAACTGCGATTGACCTCCAATACCGCAACATCCAGAACAACACTGGGCTCGATCAAGACATTGAGCTGGGGCGTAACGGTGGACAACACTGTGGGGAAACCGCGGACCACGCTGGTGTAACGCTCGAAATCGGCAGCGTCCACGGTTCCGGTGACAATCAGGCGGCCGAGCTTGGATTCGATGGCCAAATCGGGAAAGGGCAACAGTGCAATTCTCAGCAGGTCCAGGGCATCTGCCGGTGGTGCCGGATAGACGCGGACCAGGTATTCATGCGTACCGGAAGCTTCGGTGAGCACTTGCAACTCGGTAATGCCGGGTGACTTTCCCAGCACCAGCAATTCGCCGTCGTCGAGGATGCTTGCTTCCGCAATCAGGTCGTTGCCCATCACGATGCGCTTGACCTCCCCCGCCCGTGTGGTGGACACCGCGCCGACGAACAGATCCATGGGCCGGTGACCTGGCTTGGAGGCGATGGAATGCACTGAAGCCTGGCTCTGTGTACGTGATGCCAGGGCGGCAGAATCCATCATGGAGATCGCCTTTGACGGATAGGCTTGTTCCGCAGAAGGCTGCGGGGGAGCAGCTTCTTGTGACCGGTGCGTAAGTAAGTCCTGGGTGCCGGGACGCACGCGAATCTCATAGACATGCGGCTGTTCATCAGTTGTCCAGACTTGGAGAAATGTGCTGCCCGGAGACTTTGCCCTGACACGCAGGTTCAGCCGCCCCTGCCGCTCAACGATCGCCACGCGCCTATCCTGCACCTCGAAGCGAGAAAGCCCACCCGCGTAGAGCGTCGCTACTGCGCCGGATTCCAGATCAAGCGTTTCAGAGGCGGTGCCGGGTGACTCCGCAAACGTCGGCACCGCCAGCTGAATGGCAAAGAGCAGGCTTGCCGTGAGTGCAGTGAGCCGGCTTCCACAGCGGTGTCCACAAAGGTAGCCCTTAATCATTGTTGCCAGTCAGGATGGACGATTCACGCGGACGGACAGGTGTCTGAATCACCCGACGCAGGTAAGCCTCGTCGTGCTCCATTGGATCGTCGTCCATGAAAAAAACGCCGTCGTCCTCGACAAGTTCATCAAGGCTTGCCTTGTCGGACGCTCCGTAGCGCAGCCGTCTTTCGCCGCGTGGCACCGCAGGCGAGTAATAGGCGTATCCGCCGACGACGGCGGGTGCCTCATCTTCTGGAGCCTCGACGGTGTCGCCGAACCTTGGAATGCCCGAGGCAGCGAATTGCAGGGTTTCGTCGGCAGCACCTCGCAACAGGTACACGATTTCACCTTTTTCTCTGGCGCGCAGCAGGTTCTCCGCGTCGTCTGCTGGCAGGCTGACGGTGATCAGGTTGTATGAAGCCCCTTTTTCAGACAGGGGCTGGAACGCCTGGTCCGCAGTGCGGAGCGGGCTCGGGCCCGCCGCTAGAATCTTGACTCGCTCGTAGAGTCCTACCAGACGCTTGTCTCGCGAATCCTTGATGGGCAGCTGGACAAACAAGTCGATGTAGTCGCCCGGAATCAGCAAGCCGGAATGGCTCTCCAGGGCAGAGACTTCCACGCTGATCGCACGTGTACCCTCGGCCAACAATTCGGAAAAGCGATTCACCACGAGCCCTGAAACGAAGTCCGCAATAAGCGGTTCGCCAGCCGACATGGGTCGATTCAGTACGCGATGCTCGACCTGGGGAAAATCATCGGGTCGGACCATACGCGCGGAGATGTGCCGGCTTGGCAGCTCGCCGATCGACATGGTGGCTTTCCCGATCACCGACCCCGCTGGCAAGCTGGCCTTGGCCACGATGACAGGCGCGAGTTTTCCACGCGATTTGAGTGCTTCGTCTCGCAGGCGCGCTTCTTCGCCGCCGAGATACTGCCGGATCAGGAAGAACGCGCCGAGTCCAAGCATGACGGCGATAGCCATGAGGACCCAGCCGGTGTAGTCCTTCTTGATGACGGCCATCAGTACAAGACCACCCAGTTCATGGCCCCACCTGTACGAGGGCAACGATGGTCATACCCGCCTGTTGGGCAGCAGAAATGTTGAGCTGCGTCCCGTCGCGTTCTAGTGCCATTGCGCCACCCTGAGCGCCACGTCGCAAAGCAGTACGGGTAATGGGCGCGTAACCCTGAGTGCGAAAATGTGTTCGGTAGAAGTCCATGTTCTGGGCAGCGGACTTCTCGCTGACCAGAATCAGTGTCCGGCTGTGGCGTCCGTAGTCTTCAGACTCGATGCGCTGCAGGATCTGCGTGCGTGCGAGCAGGGGAACATCGAGCTTGCGAGGCCGGGGTTTACGCTTGAGCCATGCAAAGATTTCGGAGGCAGAAATGAATCCGCGGGTTCGCCCGAAGCCTGCTCCAGCAATCTGCACTGTCACAAGGTAATCATCCTGACGATGCGACAGCACCGACCACGGCCCAGCCTGTCCCCGCTTCATCTGGCCGGGCCACTGTCGTGCAAAGTGATGTGCTAACTCATCTGCGCTGAGTTCTGATTCAAAACTGTAGACCTGCGTATCAATACCGTTGATTCGCATGCTGTCGCCGACCTTTCCCAGGCGCATGCGCTCTGGTACTTCGAACGATGCTATGCCGACAAAAATTGAATCAGCATGTGCGGGTTCTGCCATCCCGGCAGCGGCCACGAGGACCGCACAAACCCATTGGCGTGTGCAGCTCCAGCGCTGCCAGATTGTTTGAGGCGCTTCGCCTGAAATGGCTGCGGTGATGTTCACTGGGCTGGCACCACGTCGCCTATCCGATAGGCTGGCAAAGGGTCGATGTCTGCATGTCCAAACTTCAGTTTGTCGGGGGCCAGCTCCTTGCCATAGGGTTGCATGGAGGCCACAGTGAGGACGGTGCCGATCGCTGAGTTGTCGAGGTACTGCTGCGGCGTCAGCCCTGAAATCAGGTACTCCACCTGCCGTTTGTTGCCGCCCGTCCAAGCCTCCACAAAGAGCGCGTTGGTTCGTGACAGCGTGAGCGCCTGCAGATCAACATTGGCCAGATCGAACAGACGGTTGAGATCGGTCAGTTCCACCGACACGGCCGCTTCGACCATGCCTTCGCGCTTGAGTTCGAAGCGCGTCAGTTGGCCGAATGCGGCGAAGGCATCGTCGCTGGCGCCGGTGAGCCCGCCAGGCTCTGTTTCCGAAGCGGTGTGCTGTGCATATGACGCGCCCGAACCCGCACTGCCCGTTTGATCCTTCATCAAGGATTCCCCGGTGTCTGTCAGGCGGCTGAAGGGGTCAATAATGGCCTCGGCGTCTGTCTGGGAGACAATGATTTGCGTATCTACGGCAAAGATTCGCGCATCAATCTCGCGAGCAATTTGCTCATCCGACTTGACCGACTCGCCTCCGCCAGGAACTGGGGGACTACTCCGGTTCCAACTGGTGCGTTCCCAAGCCGCGTAGCGGGAACCCAGTTCCACGTCCTGCTTCTGCGACATGATGCCCGCGAGGACAGGGATCAACAGGAACAGCGGCAGCAGCAGAAAGACCGTGACCACCAGAAACTCGGTCAGGGATTGTCCGGCCTGCTGATTCAGCAAGAAGTACGTCCGACTGGCGCGATGCATGAGCATCATGGTGGCGACGTGTTCGCGCAGTGATCAGGGTAAAACGCGCTGGACGTGACCACGCGCCTGACGGGCAGGGCCATGCAGTGGCAGAACTTGGTGCTTTTGACCTCCTGCTTTTCTGCCCCTTTGTAGGTACGCTCAAAAGTGTCCTCGGCAAATTTCTTGTGCAGAGCCGAATGATCGGGTGCAAGCAGATCGTCGAGCATTCTCTGGCGCTCGGCTTCAGGGTCTTCCAGGCCGCGCTCAACCGCCTCATGCAGTGCACTGCCCAGACTTGCGGGTGCAATCACCCAGCCGCTGCAGGTCTGAAACTGCTGGGATCGGCGCTGTAGTTCATGATATTTGCAGTCTGCTTCGAGGCTCGTTTTGGCGCCGCTCCGGTGATACTCGAGATGTTCCCCCGCCACCGCAAAAATTTGCGCAGCGTAAGGACTGTCGGCGCTAGGTTGTGCGCCCGGGCAGGTGACGGCTCCAGGCTGTGCTGGCCCGGGCGTCCAATTCAGCGAATCACCCAGATCTGGAAACGTCAGTTCCTGCGCGTGGCCATTCAGTGCGGTGAGAGACAGGCAGCAAGCCACCAGGCAGCTTCGTGTTGCATGAACGGCTGTGCGCAATCCAGGTTTCCATTGCATGATCGTCATCGTGACCCGCCATTATTTGTAAGCACCACGCCGCCGATGATCTCCGTGGCGGCGAGCTTTTCTGCATTGCTCAGCTCGATCAGCCGAGTTTGCCAGTATGGGTTGTACAGGCTGCCGTGTTCGATCCGGTTGTCCCGGCGGCGCCAGCCATCCAGATCTGTGGGACGAGCGTAATATGGCTGGGCTTTGGCAATGGCGCCGAGGCGATTGCTGGCGAGACCGCCGTCACGATCAGTATCGATATCCGTTGCCACGACGCCTCCGCCAGCGGTCATGATGCTGTCTTGTGAATTGACCCGACCCTCATCCTTTGCATAGAGCGCAATGATCTCGGGACCGGTGTCGATAATGTCGTTACTGCGAAACTCGTAAAAGGGTCTGAGAGCGGCGGAGCTGGCGATACGGTGATTGATATGGTCCTTGCCGCCGGTGACCTCGCTGGAAGCCGGGCTTGTGTTGAGTAGCGTGGCAGACGCCGAGTTACGCCAGGTGCCCTGTCCCCATAGATGCTTTGCGCGCCGGTTGGACTCGATAAGGCCGTAATCGCTGAAATCAGACGCTTCATCTTCATCCAGCGCGTGCGCTGCGCCCCAGGTAAGCGGGACCTCCGGGCCTTTCTCGCAACCATCGATGCCGCAATGGATAAAGCGAAATGAAACCGTTTCCATCGCTGTCCAATCCCAGCGGTACTTTTCGTCGCTGGGGTCCTCGTACCGGAAGAACTCGTTGCCTCCGTACTTCTGCGTTTCGTAAAGCAGGGGCACTGTGAAGGGCAGCTCCCACTCGTAACTGCGGTTGCGAGTGAACTGACCTCGCGAGCCGAGCACCACGCCTTCAAGATCGCGATACCGGCTGTTCTCAAAGCGGGCATCTTCGCTGTCGTCCGATGTCGCGTGACGCTGGTACTGGGCGCCGATCTGTTCGTTGAACTGTTCGACAACGGAGGCGGCTTCGGAAAAAGAATATGCCCCCACCGACAACAAGGCGTAGGCGTCGGGTTCATTGCGGTCAGCCACATCGCGGGCCATGTCCGGAATTTGCAGAACGATCGCACCATGAAAAATGGACTGCGCACGCGTGATGCCATCGCTGAAATCGTTGTTGCGGTCGATCATGAATTCAGCAAATTCATCTATGAAGTTTGAAACCGCCGTCGCTGCGGTCAGCGCGCCGCCTGAGAAAGCGCCGAATGGCGTGTTCTGGAAGATCGTGTTCAGGTTGGCAAAGAGCTGCTCAATGCTCGCAGCCCAGGAGCTGACGCCCACCATTTGCGCAATGCCAATCTGGTTGGCGACCAGTCCTCGGTTGGTATAGGCAATAAAGTTGAGGTCGCGGCTAACCAGCGTTGCAGTGCTGTAGGCCACGTTGTCAGCCGTGTTCTGCAGACGAATTTTGTCGCTCATGACAGACCCGGAGTCATACATCACCCACAACGCCAGAATCACAGCAACAATGAAGATCACCGTCATGGGCATGACCTGACCTTTCTGCGTAAGTCGGCGGTGCTCTTGCATGATCCAGGTCCCTGTTCCGAAATCAGCATTGATAGCAAGACCTGCAGCATGTTCGGGCAGGTTTGCCGCAAACGGGGCGTGCGTGCGCGCCCGTGAGCCTCTCCTGATGTGGCTACGACAATGTCCCCGTCGGTCTGTCGCGGCCAATCAAACGAGGCGGGCTATACATGCGCCACACCCCCTCAGAGCATTATTGAACGTCGGCTTCGGTGTAATTATTCAGCCCGTACTCGTCTTGCGCTTCAGCCAGCGCGGCATCTGCACCTTCCTCTGCAGCCTCGCGCCCGGTGGTCACGTTCTGACCTGCTACCTGCTGTGCCATCTGTGCAGTCTGGCCGCGAACGGACTTGCCGAAATAAGAGAACGCGCCGATGGCGGCCAAAGCGATCAACGCCACGATGATGATGTATTCCACCATGCCCTGGCCCAGGATCTCCCGCGTCGTCTTGTATTGCATGAGCGTCTCTCCAATTCATTAATGCAATGGTGCTTCCGGTGTGCCGTTGCCGATCACGGTAGATGTTCCATGAACGACATTGCGCAAGAGACTTAGGTTGTCCCGGGGGGCGGCCTCTCACAACCCTGACAACCCACGTGTTTTGCAGAGTTCCGAGCGCCTCTGCCAATTGGGTCACACGCGGGGAGTCGATCTGCGATTGGGCCATTCCAGATTCGTTGCGCAATGGCCGGCGCAGCCGCGCCTCACCGGTGTCTCTCGACTCAGGGCAGATCGTCACTGACGATCGCGCTCTGCATTCGCACCGTCGCATCAGCAGCCACTGGCAGGTAGAACCCGGGAGCGATCCCGTCCTGCTCTAAACCGCTGATGGCGCTACATACAAGCTGCCGTGCGGATACGAACGCCGGCTGGTTCACGATCTGGAAAATCAACCTGTCCAGACCGGGCACAACCAGACGATGGCACCACAGGCTGCGAATCTTGAGCAAGTTTGCGTCTTGCAAATTAATCTGGCCGCTTCCGCTGTCCGATGAGAAATGGGCAAGCGTCCTCGGACGATATTTAAGGTTGTCGTTAGGAATGACGTTCTGCCACCGATAGTCTTCTTCGCCAGTTCTGCGAATCCACTGAAGCCTTTGCAAGCGGTCGAAGATTTCACGACTGGGGCTGACCAACTCCGCACCGATGCCCGGCAGTGCCGTCAATGTCTTTGCCCTGGCTACCGCCTGACTCAGACCGGTGCTGTCCCGTTGGCCCAAGGTATAGAGCGTTGCCATGTTGTTGGCCAATTCAGCTTCGATGGGGCCGGTCCGGGCGTGGTTCACCGCGCCGGCGCGCGCCGCCAGAAACGTCGCCGTATTGAGGGTGTGCTTGGTGCGATAGACGCGTGTCATCTCGAACAGGCCGGTCATCAAGGCCGCGAAGATCAGAAAAACCACTGCGAACTCGATTGCCCCGGCGCCGTGCTGCCGGTCAGGCCTCATTGATTTGTGGCGGCGCGACCAACGGTGTCCGCAGTGGCCTGCGAATCCGCTCCACTCAGGAGGCGCCCGTGCAGTTGATTGATGTGTCCGCGATAGGGGCTGTCCGCCGGTAGGACCTGGCTCGCTGTTTCGAGCGTCTGGATGGCCTGCTTGAGTTCGACCACGGCCAGGTTGTGCCAGAGGCGACCATCCTCGCGCGTGTACTTCAGGCCATCCTTGTACGCGCGCATGGCTGCTTCGAGCTGTGCCTGTCGCGTATAGATATTGCCAAGTTGCAGCCACACCTCAGGCAATCGCGGATGGCTGACACTGAGTTCGCGATACATGACTTCGGCATCCAGAAGACGCGCTTCCCGCAAGGCCAGACTGGCTCGCTCAAGTTTGTCTCGGAGAGGATCGCCGGCCTGCGGCGGCACGGCCCTGGAAGGGCCTACGCATGCCGACAACAGGGTGCCGAGAACCAGCATGCAAAGCACGATGCGCGTCATGGGCAAAACCTCAATTGCGATCCAACGTGGATGTTCCAATGTGTTGCGCCTCCCGCCCTCAACTCCACCACCTGCCTTCCCCTGGAACAAAGGCTGATCCGGCCCGGTGCAAGTTCAGCGCAGATGCGCAGCACGCGGCCCTCGGCCGAAAGGTGCAGCACGTCGATGGGATACTGCATGCCGAAGGTGTGAATCGCCTGGCAGCGGATGAACCACCATGCTTCTGAAACGCCGGGTTCTTCGTGGCCAATCAGTCCACGCAAACGAGAAAAAAAGCCAAAGGGTCTGACCGCTCTGGAAAACAGGACGCGATTCTGTGCATCGCAGAGCGTGCCACAGCAGAGCGTCTTACCGATCATGATCAGACGTCATGCAGCAGCTTCATCACAATCGGAAAACCGAGCACGATGAAGGTTGTCGGAAAAATGAAGGCCACCAGCGGGAAAATCAGTTTTACAGGCGCTTCCATGGCCTGCTTCTCAGCACGTTGGAATCG
Source organism: uncultured Panacagrimonas sp. (assembly GCA_963975245.1). Classification (GTDB taxonomy): domain Bacteria; phylum Pseudomonadota; class Gammaproteobacteria; order Nevskiales; family Nevskiaceae; genus Panacagrimonas. The sequence continues at coordinate 25,975 of CAXBFJ010000013.1, forward strand.
GTCGATGCGTTGTTGTTCTGCCTGCACTCTGAGCGTGGCGCCAACGCTGCCGCCGCTGCGCTCGGCCTGTGCAATGGCCGACACGACGCTGGTCACCTCACGCATCTCAAGCCGCTTCGCCATCGACTCCAGGGCCTCCACCCGGCCGGCACCCGCCTTGATGTCTCGATTGACCTTTTCCAGTTCCAGCCTGAAAAGTCCTTCCGGACCGTTGGCTGTGGCCTGGATCAAAGCGCCCGGAAGACTCAGGCCTGCTTCCACTGCCATGGTGATGAAATCCAGATAGGTGGGCAGCGTCTTGACGATGGAACGCTCACGCTTGCGCCGTGCCTCCTTGAGTTTCAGCAAGGGAACCATGCCGCCGAAACCGGCCGCCAACATCAGCCAGAACAGCGAGAAAATGTCGAGCATGCTCAGAGCGGATGCCGCCGCGGCTGCAAACAATGCTGCCGTGACGACGCGTAGCGACACAAACTGTTCCGCGCCCATGTTGTAGTTCAGGCCCGCGTGTACCAGCTTGCGTTGGATCTTTTCCAGGTACTCCACAGTAAGCCAGCGGCCAAAGTAGTACGAGACGAACAAGACCAGGGGCCAGACCACACGTGTGGGGCCGGAGAGTGGGTCCATGTAAGTGCGATCTGGGCCGCGCACCGTCTTGCGAAAGCTGTTGATGGCAAGCGCCGTCGTGGCAATGCATAGCAACGCCGTCGTGATAATCAGCATCGGCAGCGAATCAGACATCGATATTCACAATCTTGTAGATGAAGTGATAGCCAATGACTTCCAGTGTCACGATGACCGCAATGGTGGCCCAGCCGTACCATGCGTCGAACAGGTAGCTCATGGCGCGTGGCTCCATCTCCGACAAAGCGAAGATCAGGAAGACAGGGAGGCTGGTCATCACCAGGCCCTGCAGCTTTCCCTGCGCGGTCAGGCTGCGGATTTTGCCTTCCATCTGCAGGCGTTTTCGTAGAGTGTCGGAGATGCGCTCAAGCGTCTCGGCCAGATTTCCGCCAATCTCTCGCGACACTTTCATTGCCGCCGTCACCAGCTGAACTTCGACTTCAGGCAAACGCCTGTACAGGTTGTCCATGGCTTCGCCATAGGCAATACCCAGGCGCAGTTCTCGCAGCGTCAGCCCCAATTCCTGCGACAAAGGTGGCTGCTGATAAGCAATCATGGTTTCCATGGCCTGCGTCAGACTCAATCCGGAACGCAGGCTTGTGGCTATGGAGAGCAGGGCATCAGGCAATTGGGAAACGGCCTTGTTGAGACGTCGTCGACGCAGATACCAGTAAACCAACGGCGGCGATGCGCCCAGCGCAGTGGCTGACAGGAGGGCCAGGAAGGGGCCGCCGCCCAGTAGCAAGACCAGGCAGAACACCAGCAACAGCAACAACAAATTGGCCATGAAAAGGCGCGCCGGATCGATGAACAGGAACATGTCCGACAAATTGCGATTGGCGGCAATCTGGAATTCCCGGCGATAGATTCGGCCTGCATCGACCAGAATACGCGCTACGTAGTAGGCCGTGGCTGTTGCCAATGCGGCTACGAGCAAAGACAGCATCAGCGCCGCGTTCATGCTGGCTGCGTGCCTGCGGACTGAAAGATCGACATGTCCAGCCCAACACCGCGCGTGGCCAGATCTTCGTAGAATTCCGGAACCAGGCCGGTGGCTTCAAAGCGGCCTTGTACCCGCCCTCTTTCGTCGTATCCGGATTGGCGGAAACGGAACACTTCTGCCAATTGGGTGCGGCCGTTCTCCATGCCGGTCACTTCCGAAATGCTGGTCACTTTTCGCGAGCCGCAACTGAAGCGAGTTTGCTGAACGATGAGGTGAATGGCCGACGCAATCTGCTCGCGGATGGCGACAATGGGCAAGTCCATGCCCGCCATCATGACCATGACCTCAATGCGCGAAATGCAATCCCGCGCACTGTTGGCATGCGCGGTTGTCAGCGATCCGTCGTGGCCAGTGTTCATGGCTTGCAACATGTCCAGCGCTTCGCCGCCGCGGCACTCGCCGACCACGATTCTGTCGGGCCGCATGCGCAAACTGTTTCTCACCAGATCACGAATGCTCACGGCGCCCCGGCCTTCCTGGTTCGATGGCCTGGCCTCCAAGGACACCATGTTGGGCTGATACAAGCGAAGCTCCGCCGCGTCTTCAATAGTGACGATGCGCTCGCTTGGCGGAATGAAATTGGACAACACATTGAGCAGGGTCGTCTTGCCCGAACCCGTTCCGCCTGAGATCAACACATTGCGCCGCTGGTGAACGGCCACTTCCAGAAATTCCATCATCTGTCCGCTGACCGATCCGAAGGTCACCAGTCGTTCTGAAGTGAGCTTTTCCTTCATGAATTTGCGGATGGTCAAGCTCGGTCCCTTGAGTGCCAGCGGCGGAATCACCGCATTCACGCGGGAACCATCCTTGAGCCGCGCATCCACCATCGGCGAGCTCTCGTCAATACGGCGGCCCAGCGGCGCCACAATGCGCTGAATGGTGGCTTGGACAGCATTGTCGTCAGTAAAAGTGACGTCAGATTTTCTGATGCGACCGTCGCACTCGTAAAAAATCTCGCGGGCCGAATTGACCATGATCTCGCTGATCTCATCGCGGGCCAGCAGCGGCTCCAGCGGCCCTAGACCCACGGCTTCGGCGACGACTTGGCAGATCAACAAGGGGCGGTCAATGTTGGCTGGACAATCGCTTGCCGACTCCAGAATTTCGGATACCAGTTGCCGAGCGAGTTCACGCAGTTCTTCGTCGGACATCGCGCTCACGTTCAGACGGCGCAAGTCCATTTGTTCGTGCAAGCCTACTCGAAGGCGGACTCGCCACGTATGCAGCGTTTCTTCGTCTTTGCGAACTCGCTGTCCATCCACTGCTCCATGTTCATGGTCCTCAGTTGTTGTTCTCTTTGTTGGCGCTGGATCGTCTGAGTTCTGACCAGGACAGCCTTCGCCCTGGCTTCGAGCGGCTGGGCGAGCCGGAAGCCTTGGGACGACCTGAATCTGATAATCATGAATCTGAATCAGGTCGTCGGTGCCGAGCGGGCCGTAGTGTTTGATGCGAATTCCATTGACCCGGGTGCCTTCCTCGCTTTCCAGATCCTCCAGATAAAGCCCGTCCTCCTGCACAGCGAGGCGTGCATGCGAGGCCTCAACCCGCCAACCCTGGAGTACTACACCGCAATCAGGGGCCTTGCCGATGACACAGACTGAGTCCGAAAAATGAGCATCCGATACAGCGGTACCGCGAGAAGTCATGACACGGACTTGGAACATGTTTTAACGACCTCTATCTGAGGGCAAATTGCACGAGACCTGACGATTGATAGGCGTCGCTGCATTTCATCTGGACAGCGCTACTTGTTTTGATTCGTGCGCCAATTGAAATCATCAGATGCGCAATAATCAATTCAAATCAGAAAGCGCATTAGAAAGGCGTGGCATTACACGTATTCCTCCAGTGCTCTGGTGCCTGTTGCCGAACTAAATGCGCTTGGCGGGCCTTCGGAGAGGCCCGCCCGGACAGAGCAAGTGCTGCGCTCTTGTTGCGGTAGTCCGATCGCCGTTCTAACCCTTCTTAGGGTGTTCCGCGTCTTCAGCCACATGGGAACGGCGAACATGGTCGCGTTCCCCGCTTCCTTCAACGATCAGAAGGCGAAGAGCAACTAGAGGAGCTTGAGAACACGTGCTCGTGCAATTGCGGCAGAGCGGCTAGGTACGCCGAGTTTGCGATACAAATTTTGAAGATGTCCTTTGACTGTGCTGACGCTGAGGTCCAGCCGATCTGAAATATGCTGATTGGATAGGCCGGCCTCAATCAATTGCAACAGCTCCATCTGTCGTTTGGTAAGTGGTTCGCTCAACTCGGATTCAACCGCGCCTGCGATCAGTCTTTCGTTCAGGCTGGGGTCGCTCAAAGGCAACTGCGCACACAGCTTTGAGAACAATTCGCGCTCCTCGCTTCTTGCAAAGCCCCAGGCGGACGGGCGTGTGTCTTCTATCAGCGGTGCAAGCTCTCTGGCCCGGTCTGCAAACGGCCGCAAGATGGCGTGACTGGCCGCGAGATTGATCGCTTGTATCAGGCGTCGAGTCGATGTTTTCAGGTTGCCGTTCTTGAAATGAAGAATGCACTGCATGAGTCGCGCGTCTACCATCCGGGCGGTGCGGCCTTCCGCTTTGGCTCGCTCAAAAACTTCAGAGATCAGCGGTTCTGTGTCAGCTGGCAGGTGCGGCTCACTCAGTTTCACATCTGCCAGGGTAGAACTGTAGATGTCCCATCCATGCCCCCGGCAAGCCCAGTCGGGTAATGCGTCGTCGTGAATGGAAACAATGCCCAGCGTCCTGGCGCGACGCTGTGCCTCTTCTTCGTGGCCGAGGCGAAGCAGGCGGCGTATCCAGTGGCATCCAACCAGATAGGCCAAGCGCAATGGATAGTGGCTGACGATCTGGTCGATGTTCGCAACCCAGTCCCGGTCGGTGAGCGGGTTGGCGCAGAGCTTGATGGCAGCGTCCATGCCGCTGGACAGCGCATCGATGAAGCCATGCGATTGCGCGGTTCTGAATCCCTGTTGAATCAATGTGCGTGCTTGCTCTTCTTCGCCGGTCTCGATGAGACAGGTGGCTGCCAGCAAGGCAATCGTGCCGCAGATTCCGGCGCTGTCGCCGAGCTCGCCGGGCAGCACCTTGAGTGATGCAAGCAATGGTTGGATGGCTTGTTCGTAGTGACCTTCCATGACCGATGGCAATGCCGTGAGTGCCGTGGTCCAACCGAGTGCATAGTGACTTTGAGCCTGCAGCGCAGAGGTGTTTCCTGCACGGATGCTGTCGCGAGCAGTGAAGAAGTCGTACACGCTGGAGCTGTAGATGCTGCGAATGCAGCGTGCCACGGTGATGTCGAAAGGATCATCTGTCCATCCGCTTTCGAGCCACCGCATGGCCTTGTCATTGGCATCGGCGAGCGCGTCGGTAAAGACATCGATGCACATGCGAATGATTTCAAGTCGCCGCTCGATGTCACGCAGATTGGCTTCTTCTCCGGGCAGACCGCGGGTGCGATCGATGCGGCGCGCGAGTCGTGCAAGTTGGTGGCGTCCTTCGTCGTAGCGTTGGTTCAGGACCAGCGCCCAGACATACCAGTACTCCGCTTCCCAGCCCAGCGTATTGCCCTGGTCCAGGAGGCGCCGGGTCCAGACGATGTACTGTGGAATATCTCCCTGATTTCGCACGAGCGCTTGTGCACTGCGCTCAAGCACTCTCACCGCAATATCGGATGCGCCACCTTCGATGGCGTATTCGATGGCCTGTCTCCATTTGCCCTGCTCTTCACACCATTGAGCAGCACGTGTCATCAGTTGTGCGCGATGTGCCGAGCTCAATTCAATCTGACCTTCGCCGCGCAGGCACTGCCGCATTAATCCATGCAGCCGGAAGTCACGACGGTTCCGGTCCAGCGGCATGACAAACAAGTTGTGGTCGATCAGGTAATCAATATGCTGCTGTGCTCTGGAAGACTTGGTGACAAATGCAGCCAGCGGCGCGTTGAAAGTTTCCAGCAAGGCGATGGAAAGCAGAAAGGCGCGCAGCTCGGAGGGGAGTCCATCCAGAACCTGCCGATTGAGCAACGCCACCAGATCCTGATCGGAGCCTGAGAACTGCTTGAGCAAGGTTTCAGGTTCATCGCTCTTGGCCATCACGATTTGCATCATGCGGACCGCGGCGGGCCAGCCCTCGGTTTGCTCAAGAATGGCTTGCAGATGCTGGGGGCCAAGTTTGTCTGCCAGCGTTGCGCCCAGCATGCTGGCAACGCCTTCCAGGTCCAGACTCAGGGCAGAGAATCCGATTTCCCGCACGCGGCCTTCGAGCTTGGCGCGGACCAGGTTCATCGGAATGGCTGCAGTGCTCGACACGATGAAGCGCGCTTCATCCTGCGTCTCGAAGATCAACCGATCCAGCAGCTGTCGCAGTCGGGGATCATCACAGAAGTGAAGGTTGTCGATGAAAGCGGTAAACGGCACCGCCATGGACCGGATCAGCCGCAGCAGCCGGTCCACCCGGGTTTCCCACGCGTCTCCACCGCGAAATAGCGCCTGGGTGGGATGCGTCTGGTGGCGCAGGCTGCGGGAATGACCCTCTAGATAACCGAGCAGGTCTTCCAGCTGCGTGTCGCGCTCTTCGAGTGTGGTCCAGTAGCATTTCTGCCCCTCGGCCTCGAGAGTGCTGTACAGCGTGGTCATCAGGACGGTCTTGCCATAGCCCACTGGCGCAACAATGGCCTGAAGTTTGGCCGAGCCAGACAGGGACTGAGCGTCTGCCAGCGCCTGGGTGAGCACCGGCTTGAACGGGTAGTGCGGCGGCTCCTTGGGTGGTTTGGGGGCCGCGACGGCGGGCGAGGAAAAGTCCATTCCGTCATCTTGCGACCTTGGGAGTCTCAAAACCAGTACTTAAGTACCGCATGGAGTCCGCAATAGGCTCGTAGCATCCCATTCTGAAAGCAAACCACGACGAGCAGCGCCGCTGCCACCGCCAGGAGACGGATATGCCTACCCCCATCAGCGAAATTGATGTTGAGCTTGCCCGGTCCATGCCCTTGGACCAGATCGACGTCAGCAAGCCAGAGCTTTATGCCCGCGAGGGCTTGCACCCCTACTTCGAGCGTCTGAGAGCGGAAGATCCCGTCCACTTCTGCCCGGAGAGCGACTACGGGTCTTTCTGGTCGATCACCAAGTTCAACGATTGCATCGCAATTGATACCAACCACAAGCAGTTTTCGTCCGACCACAGCAATGGCAGCTTCGTGTTGGACGACACCACGCTGCAGGCGGTCGAAGGTGGTATCGAGATGCCAAACTTTCTGGGCCTTGATCCCCCCAAGCACGACGTGCATCGCATGGTCTGCAGCCCCATTGTCGCGCCGCACAATCTGCTCAACTTTGAGCAGCTGATAACCGAGCGCACGCGCAAGCTCATCAGCGAATTGCCAGAAGGCCAGACCATTAACTGGGTCGAGCAGGTGTCCATTCCGCTGACCACAATGATGCTCGCGACCATGCTCGACTTTCCGTTTGAGGACCGCGCCAAGCTCACTCGCTGGTCAGATATCGTGACCACGCGTCCCGGCTTTGGTCTGGTGGATACCTGGGAGGAGCGCACGGCTGAACTGATGGAATGCCTGGGCTATTTCCAGAACCTGTACGACGAGCGCAAGAAACTACCGCCGAAGAATGATCTGATTTCAATGCTGGCGCATTCGCCAGAGATGGGCGAGCTCACGCCCACCGACTTTCTCGGCATTCTCGTATTGCTGATTGTGGGTGGTAACGACACTACCCGAAGCTCCATGTCCGGCAGTGCGCTGGCCGCGCATCTGCATCCGGAGGAGATCACCAAGGTCAAGAATAATCGTGCCTTGCTCGCCAGCATGGTGCCCGAGATTGTGCGTTGGCAGACGCCGATCTCACACATGCGTCGCACAGCCATCGAGGATGTGGAATTCCGCGGCAAGACGATCCGCAAGGGCGACAAGGTCGCCATGTGGTATCTGTCTGGCAATCGCGATACCGACGTCATTGACCGGCCGATGGACTTCATTGTTGACCGTCCCCGTGCCCGTCATCACCTCTCATTCGGTTTCGGCATTCACCGCTGCCTCGGAAATCGTCTTGCCGAGATGCAGCTGCGCATCCTCTGGGATGAGTTCCTGAACCGCTTCTCGAAAATTGAGCTGGCCGGAGACATTGTCCGCGTCCCGTCGAATCTCATACACGGTTATATCGATCTGCCCGTGCAACTCTCTCATTGAGCTGCGGCCAAAAAACTAATTCAGGAGAAACAAAATGCCGAAGGTTGTCTACATTACTTCGCAGGGTGAAGAACGGGTTGTTGATGTTCCAGTTGGCACCTCATGCATGGAAGGCGCCGTTCAAAATCTCGTGCCCGGCATTGATGGCGACTGCGGTGGCGCGGCCGCCTGCGGCACTTGCCACGTCCACGTTGATCCGAATTGGATCGACAAGACAGGTGTCGCCGAAGATGACATGGAAGTACAAATGCTGGACCTGACGGATGGCTCTGCGAAGGACAGCAGACTGGCCTGCCAGATTGTGATGACAAACGAGTTGGACGGTCTGGTGCTGCGCATGCCCGAAAGCCAGCACTGAGATGCCGATGAATGCGGATTTTGTCATCGTAGGTGGTGGATCGGCTGGGTGCGTGCTCGCCAACCGATTGAGCGCAGACCCGGCGGTCCAGGTCCTTCTCATTGAGGCTGGCCCCTCAGACAAACACCTCCTTTACAGAATGCCCGCAGGCTTCTTCCCGCTGATGAAGGCGGGCAAGGGCAATTGGAATTTCCATACTGTCCCGCAGAAGCACGCCAATGGTCGGGTGCTGTACTTTCCACGGGGAAAAGTCCTGGGTGGTTGCAGCGCAATCAATGGATTGGTCGTTTCGCGCGGCAATGCTGGCGATTACGACGCCTGGGCGGAAGCCGGTAATGATGGGTGGTCTTACGCTGACGTACTCCCGTATTTCAAACGACTCGAATCCTTTCCAGAAGGCAACCCGGCTTTTCGTGGCCATGACGGTCCGGTCAAGATTACGCGACCGAAGCTGGAAACCATGAACCCGACAGCCAAGGCCTGGATCGATGGCGGGCAACAGGCCGGTTACCCGTTCATTGAAGATATGAACGAAGGCGATCCGTTCGGGGTAGCGCAGATGCAGGGCAACTACGCCAATGCGCGGCGTCAGAGCGCTTCTGCCTGCTATCTGGAGCCCGCTCAGAAGCGTCCCAATCTCAAAATACTGACCGGCGCTCTGGTCAAGCGCATTGTGATCCAAAGCGGCCGGGCCGCTGGCGTTGAGGTTGTCGTCAGCGGAAAGGCCCAGTTAATCGAAGCCGGGCAGGAAGTTCTGCTCGCGGCCGGTGTCGTCAACTCACCACAAATTCTGCAACTCTCCGGTATCGGGGCGGCGCGCGACATCACGCCGCACGGCATCAAGATGCAACATGAATTGCCCGGCGTTGGGCAGAACCTGCAGGATCACATCGCAGTTGCGGTCAAGCAGCGCATCACCAAACCCGTGTCGATGCTCGGTGATCTCAAGCTTCACCGTATGGCCAAGGCAGGACTGCAGTATCTCTTGTTCAAATCCGGGCCAACGACGGTGAGTGCGCTGGAGGCCTGGGCTCACCTCAAGACGCAAGCCGGCCTGGACTATCCAGACCTTCAGGTCTACTCCGTCCCGATCATGTACAACGACCATGGCAGGGACATCATTCCCGAGCAGGGCTGCATGGCCGTGATGAATGGCAGTCGGCCGCAAAGCGTTGGCAGCGTCCGAATCCAGTCCGGTGACCCCACCATCTCGCCCCTGATCGATCCGCAGTATTTGAGTGCGCCGGAGGATATGCGGGTCCTTCGTGATGGCATTCGCATGGTTCGAAATATCTTCGCGCAGACGGCCTACGACGGTTTGCGTGGCGATGAATACGCGCCGGGCGATGCCGCGCAATCAGACGACGCACTCGACGAATACATTCGCGCCAACGCCAATTCTCTTTATCACCCGGTCGGCACTTGCAAGATGGGCACCGATGATCAGGCTGTGGTGGACCCCCAGCTCAGGTTGCGTGGCGTGGACGCATTGCGTGTTATCGATGCATCCATCATGCCCAGGCTGTGCAGCGGTAACACCAATTTTCCGGCCATGATGATTGCCGAGAAAGCTGTCGACATGATCCTTGGAAAAGCTGCATGACCATGCGTCGATCCGATGCAAAACCTTCAACTCTGAGAAGTGTTGCCGCGAAACCTGCTACGAACCCGCTGCGTTCGTGCAGTGAAACACTCGACCCTGAGCTTGAACTAAAGATCATCACGGCATTCTGGAGTGACGCTCTGAACCTTACAGAAGAGGAAGCGAAGCCGTTTATGAACTCCTTGCGCGAAGATCAAACGAGCATCGTCTCTGAACGACAACCAGGAGGTCATCCCTCATGAAAGAAATGGGTGGTGCAGACGAATCCTGTCCATTCTCATTCAACTTTGATCCTGCCACGTTCAAGGTTGGGGACATGGTCAGTTACCGCGTGCCAGAGAAATTTCCTGATTTTCCTTTCGTTGGAACGCTGCTTGAGGTGCATGAAGACTACGTCATCATCTCGCCGAATGATCCGACGCAGCCTGACATCAGAATGCGCGGTACAAGAGAGGCAAGGCCAAACGTCGCGGCATCAGAAATCATTTCGACCTGAGTGCTCAGGTCAGAAGAAGCCTGTGCAAAGGGCTGTCGAGGAGAAGCGACCCATGTTGTCGAATGCTTTGGCCCAGCAAGGGCCCAATAAGGATCACCCATCGCCGGAGTGGATCGCCCAGCTTCGCAAGCGATTTCAGCTCGAAGCGCCAGTAGACGCCTTGCTCACTCGCAAGTTGCGGCGGCGATCTGGCCCGGCGTATGTACCTGTCAGGCTTGAGCAGCTTTGTGCAGGCATCGAGTCACTCTTGCGCACTCAGGTCAGAGGTGCGTTCAAGGTGAGCGAGGCGCACTGGCTCTCCGGGGGCGCATCGAAACTTCAGATGGCCTTCTCCCTAGAGTGGGAACGTCCTGGTGTCGGACCTGAGAAAACGGCAATGGTGCTTCGCATGGAGCCTGCAGAATCCATCGTTGAGACCAGCCGCCTGCGCGAGTTCCAGCTGATCAAATCCATGGAGGGCATCGTGCCAGTTCCGCCGGTATTCTGGTGCGACGAGTTAGGTGAGCATTTGCCCCATCCGGCCCTGATCTACGGTTTCGCCACCGGCGTAACCAAGCCCAGCAATGCGGTCAGCAATGTTTCCGGGGCCGGCACCCAGCTCACACCCGAACTGCGCAAAAAGCTCGCACCACAGTTCATTGATCACCTGGCCAAGATTCATGGGCGCGACTGGGCGCAGGCTGACCTTAGTGCCTTCCAGGCACCGCAGCCTGGCAGTACTCAGTGTGCTGCCTGGGGCGTGGATTGGTGGGAGCGCGTTTGGGAGGAGGATGGCGACGAAGAGATTCCATTACTTCGCCTCGCAGCGAACTGGATGCGGCGCAATCTTCCAGAGTTGCCCGACCCCGTCATCGTGCATTCCGATTACCGTCTGGGGAACTTCCTGTTCACCGAGCACGACGCTCGAATTACCGCCTGGCTCGACTGGGAACTGGGTCGCATTGGTGATCGTCATCAGGATCTGGCCTGGACCACCAGTCGAGCTTTCGCCAACGTTGATGTTGACGGCAAGACACTGCTCGTCTGCGGCATGGTGCCCGAAGCGCAGTTCCTCGAAGAGTATGAACGTGCATCCGGCGCGTGCGTCAATGCACGCACGCTCCACTGGCACAAGATCTATAACAATTTCAGCCTGGCGATTCTCCTGATCGGTAGTGGCTACCGTGTGGCACGCAACGGAAAAACCCATCAGGACGTATTGGTGACCTGGTTAATTGGTATCGGGTACATGGTGCTCGACCAGATGCGCGTACAACTTGAACAAGGAGCCTGACCATGCAGCTTCGATCCGAAATCCAGCTGAAAAGCATGATCAAGGCTATGCAGGATGTCGTCATCCCGGCACTTGATGATCGTAATCGCCTGGCCGTTGAGCAAGCGCAACTGGTGACCGGAATGCTGGGCCTGATGCAGCATCAGATGCCGCTCCAATATCGGTTTGATCGCGACGAACTCAAGCGACTTATTGAAACTCTCGAGGGATGCAGGCTGTTGTGTGAGCAGGATGCAGGCCTTTCAAGTCACCTCGAGCAGCACAAGCGCCTGATCGCCGAATCGCGTGTCGTTCTGGAAGGAAGCAAAGTTGATCCAGATGGATTGCAGCAAGCGGTTCGCGCACTGCGGTTTCGCATCGGTGAACTGGTGAGCCTCGCTAACGAACATGCTTCAGAAGGGACTCGAATACAGATCGAGAAGAATGTTCTGGCAGCGTCTGGTGCTCAGTTGCTTCGTGACCGGGCGCTCCTGGCCCCGCAAAAATGGGAGCCGGATCCAGCCGCTTTGCCGAACATTGAGTCACTGTTGTCGCAGGGAGAATCCTCGTGAATCCGGACCATGCCAGGTACGAAGGCTTCATTGCGGGTAATAAAGAACCGCGTTGGAACCAGAGCTGGTACTACCAGGCCTATGATCCCGTGACACGCACGGGCGCGTTTATCCGTATTGGACTGTTGGAGAATCAGCATGAGGCCAACACCTGGTTGATTGTCTTTCGCGATGGTCGTCCATTGTTCACACGTACAAATCTGAACTTGCCGGGCACGTCTCAACGACCAGCGGATGGCATCACCATCGCCGGCATGACCATCACCGCAGAAGTACCGCTAAAGCGCACGCGCATTCAGTTCGAGTCCGCCGACTTCTCTCTGAATCTTGTGTGGAATGAGTTGGCCCCCATGGAAGACTGCATTGCTATGACTCAGGATGCAGAAGGCTCGTTCGCGCGGGAAGTCGCACACATTCATCTGGAAGGCACGTCCACAGTTACCGGAGAGCTGGTTCATCGCGGGGAGAGTTCCGCGTTCGCTGGCACCGGTTTTCGAGATATTGCTGCCGGTGTACGCAACTGGGATGGTCTCAAGCACTATCGCCTTGCCTGGCCGGTCTTCGACAATGGAATGGCCTTCGCCGGGGTGCATGGCATCTCAACCGCGGGTCAGTCTGCGTGGATGCGCATGATGTATGACGGTCAGCGCTGGATCAGGGTCAAGCACGTGGATGACGCCATGATTTTCGATGATGAAGGTTTTGCAGTCACTAGTGCAAAATGGACGTTTACCGATGAGCAAGATCGGCAATGGGGCATGAACGGCAAGCCGCTGTTCAACTGGTTGTTCCCGTTCGATACTTTTGTTCTGAGAGAGCAGTTAATGGAATTCCGTCTTGACGACGGAACAATGGGCTATGGCCTCTATGAGACCGGTTACCGCTTGCCGTGGACGGGTCTGTGAAAGAAGGGAATTACGGATGTTGAGTCAGCGACCTGTTTACAACGAAGAACATGAGATGTTCCGCGATGCCGTCCGTGGCTTCGCCAAGTCTGAAATTGCGCCGCATTTTGATCGATGGGAAGAGGCCGGTGTCGTTGATCGCAGCTACTGGACAGCAGGGGGCGCAGCTGGACTCCTGTGCGCGAATATTCCGGAGGAGTATGGCGGTGCGGGAGGTTCGTTCAAACACAACTGCGTTGTTGTTGAGGAACTCGCCTACGCCGGCTTTGCAGGTCCGATGACGGATTTTTCCGTCCACAGTGATGTGTGTGCAGGCTACATGCTCAATGCAGCAACGAAGGAGCAGAAAGAGAAATGGCTGCCACGCATGGTCAGCGGCGAAACGGTCTGTGCCATCGCAATGACCGAACCTGGAACGGGCAGCGATCTGCAAAGTGTGCGGACACGGGCCGTGCTGGAAGGAGATCAATATCGGATCAACGGCGCCAAGACCTTCATCAGTAATGGTCAGCATTGCGATCTGGTGATCGTGGTGGCACGCACCTCGGATGCGCCGGGTGCCAAGGGCATCAGCCTGATTCTGGTTGAGGCCGATCGACCCGGATTCCGACGCGGTCGCAATCTGCACAAACTCGGACATCTCTCTGCTGACACGTCGGAGCTATTCTTTGACGACGTGATGGTTCCAGCAAGCAATCTCATGGGCGGCGAAGGCACCGGCTTTGCCACGCTGATGACGGAACTGCCGCAAGAGCGTCTGATCATTGCCTATCAGTCCATGGCGTCGGCCCAGCGCGCCTTCGACATCACCGTAGACTATGTGCGCAATCGAAAGGCCTTTGGCAAGACGGTCGGAGAATTCCAGAACACGCGATACAAGCTGGCCGATCTCAAGGCAGACCTCGCGGTGGGTTGGGCTTTTGCAGATCAGTGCCTGGAGAAACACGTCCTCGGCCAACTCTCCGCGCTGGATGCCTCCACTGCCAAGCTGTGGTGCACCGAAATGCACGGCCGCATGGTGGACGCCTGCGTACAATTTCACGGCGGCTACGGATTCATGCGGGAATACGAAATTTGCCGGCTCTACGCCGATGCCCGCGTGCAGCGCATATACGGCGGGACCTCAGAGATCATGCGCGAGCTGATCTCGAGGAGTCTCTGACCGGCGTTCGGGGCAGCCGGAGCTGCACGCGCGGGCCAGACCTCCAGTGGCCGGCTAATTCCGCCTTCGCTCTGGTGGAGTGATATTCACCGGCGGGCATCGCCTTGCGATCTGATGTGAATCAAATTGATTCAGGCTAATCGCTGAACCTTCATTGCTAATGTCGTTCGGCCGAAGTGCCTTGCGCGAGCGGCGTGGCCGCTTTCCCAGATGCGCCTGCGGGTCGCCTATACGTCCTAGCAGAGCATATTGGAGCCCCGCGTGAAACGGGAAGGCATACGAAAAGCGCTATATTCGAATGGTCTGGCCCCCCATCAAATGATGGGGGAGAGGCTCATAAACCTTCGTAGAATGCCAAAGCACTATAGGACGAATGCACCGTCTCAAAGGTTAGCGCGCAGCCCAGAGAATGCATAAAACGCGACCGGAATGCATCGATGGAGGGGTCAATGAAATCAAACGTGCAGGTCCGCGACAATTACATCGCGACGAAGCTGATACCACCGCGTTGGGATGAACGCGGAGTGCCACGAAAGTTGGTTCTGGAGCAGCTGAAGGATCCCGATCACCGTCTGTCAGTCATTTCCATCGTGGCCGCGGCCGGTTCAGGCAAATCAACCCTCATGGCGGAATTGCACAGTGTTCTGAGCCAAAGGGACGCGGCGACTTGCTGGATCAGTATCGATGCTGATGACAATAATCCGGCTACATTTGCTGCTTATTTCATCGCCGCTCTAAACGAGATTGAGCCTTTGGGTGAGGGGCAGGACTTTGCCATTCAGAAAGATTTTCCCATCCGGGCTTTTGATGAGCTGTTTGAAGAGCTCGTGGTGTATGTATCAAATATCAAGCACCATGCAGCGATCTTCATCGACGACTTTCAGCACATCACCGATCCGCAGGTCGTCGCCTTTGTAGAGCGCTTGATTGCGCATCTCCCTGTTCGGGTCAAGGTCATTATTGCAAGCCGAACCAGGCTGCCCATGGAACTTGGCCGGGCTCGGGTTTCCGGTATCGTTGCTGAGATAGAGCAAGATGATCTCAACTTCAATGCTCTGGAAGCGAGAGACTTTCTTCGCCAGTCTCACAATCTGGAGCTGTCGACAGAGGATGTGGAATCGCTCTGGTCGACCACGGAAGGGTGGGCAGCTGGAATGCAGCTCGCGGCACTGGCACTGCGTCGCAATCAAGGCGGCGCAAGTGAATTGGTCCAGCAGTTCTCAGGACGCGACAAAGACCTGATGACTTATCTTGCTCAGAGCGTGCTCAACAGTCAGCCCGAAAGTGTCAGATTATTCTTGCTGCGCACAGCACCGCTGCGTCGGATGTGTGCTGACCTTTGTGCAGTTACGTCGGGCCACCCCAATCCGAACGAGATGCTCGTGCATCTCGAACGTTGCAAATTGTTCATTATTCCACTCGATCGCACAGGGCAGTGGTACCGCTACCACCATCTCTTCGGCGACTTCCTAAAGAACCAACTGCGCCAGGCTGATCCGAAACTCTTTGAGAGTATCTGCGAACGTGCTGGCGCATGGTGCGAGGAACAAGGCCAGATAACAGAGGCCATACAGTACGCGCTGGACGCGCATCAGTTTGACAAGGCAACTGATTTGATCGCAACTCGGGCACTGAATTTCTCGCAACAAGGGGAGCACTACACCGTGCTCGACTGGATGCGGCGATTGCCCGTTGAATACCATATGCGCAGACCAGAAATTGGCTTGAGTCACGCATGGGCTTGCGCATTTTCAAGAGACACGCCGCTGTCCATGGAGCTGTCCAATCAGGTCATTTCACGTCTGCGCTCGAAGAAGCGATCCAGTGAATGGAGTCTCACTGAGGCGGAACGAGAGCGTCTGCAGTTCTTTGCAGAGGCCGTACAGGCGGTTGCAAAGACAGGGTCCGACGAGCTCAATGTAGGTAGTGCCCATGCAGAGCAACTGAGAAAGCACTGCCCCGAAGAGGAACCTTTTGTCATTGCTTCGGCATGCAACTGCATCAGTTACAACCATCTTGCCCGGCGAGACTTCGCAAGCGCGACTCGAGTCTCCGCCGATGGCTACCTCTATGGTCAGAGGGCAGCCTCGACCTATGCCATGGTTTGGGCAGACATTATTCATGGCATGGCAGATATTGAGCTTGGAAAGCTCAAGACTGCCCAGGAACACGCGCATCGATCCAAGCTGACTGCCGGTGGCACATCCACGATGAAGAGTTGCTCGGGCGCAATGGCGGCTTTGTTGCATGCTGAAATTACGACGCAGCGCTGTGACTTCCAGCAGACCCAGCGATACATGGAAACCGGAAGATCTTTCGCGGTCATCTTCGGAATGGTCGAGATTCTTCAGCTGGCCTATCGCAACGACGCCAGAGTGTGTGCGTGGACCAGCAATCTTCCGCAGGCTCGCTTGGTCCTGGAGCAAGGTCGCGCGATGGCGCTCAAGTCCAACTACCCGAGATTATTTCTCAGCCTAGCCATAGAAGAGGTCGCGCTTCTGATCATGGCCGGGCAGCTGGACGAAGCGACCGAAACCGCAAACGCCTTCAGTTTGTTTGAGGAGTCCGATTCCATCCACAACTTTGATGCGTCCAACGCGCTCAAGAATCAGCTCAAGCTCCTGCGGGCGCGTTTGGTACTCCTCGGCGGTGATGCCCCGCAGGCACTCCGGCTCCTTTCACAACTGCAATACACACTTGGCACCGATGTGGACACCAACCTCCACCTGACACTACGCGCCGCCAAGGCTATGGCGCTGTGGCAGATGGATCGTCACGCAGAATCAGTGCGTGAACTTGACCGTGCCATGGCGTCGGCGGCCAGTGAAGGCTGCGCGTATCCGATCGTCAGTTGTGGCCGAGGCCTTCTCCCCATCCTCAAAGCGATTGAAGAGAAACGGGATGCGCCAATTCATCGTGATGGAGAAGCCATCGCGCGTCTGGGACGATTGATGGTTTCTGTTTTGTCAGGAAAGCAATCAGAGTCCATCGAAAGCGCTCCAGCCCAAGAACCTGCGCCGGTACAGAACGACGCGTTGACCATGCGCGAGATTGAATTGCTCCGCCTTGTGGAGTCAGGTCTTCGGAACAAGAAGGTCGCAGATATGTTGCTGATCTCCGAGTCCACGGTGAAGTGGCACCTGCACAATATCAATGAAAAACTAGGAGTCGCCAATCGCACAGCCGCTGCTGCGAAGGCGCGCGAGATGATGCTCCTCTGACTGAACAGGTTCTCCTCGGTTTATTAAGAAACAGATCGCAGATGCGGGATCTGCGTGTTCGAATAGAGCCTCATCATTTCTATGAGCAGATGGCATCCCACCAGTGGGCGGGGAGCGACTGCGACACTACCCATCGTTTGGTGGGTCACAAAGTATTTTTCCAATCTCAGACTTCGCGCCTAACACTTCCTGAGCCAAGTTCGACAGGCGATATCCGCCACGCTAGGCCAAAACAAGCAAAGAAAGGAACCGGAGCTTCTGATGAGCGATGCAACCGCTGCAGTGAAAGATGCGACTGAAGTCACCATGCGCTACGTTGATCGAGATGGTGCAGAGCGAGAAGTTACGGCAAATGTCGGAGAAAGCCTGATGACGGTAGCAACTGGAAACAAGGTGCTTGGCATTGACGGGGATTGCGGTGGAAACTGCGCTTGCGGGACATGCCATGTGCTGATTGAGTCGCAGGTAGCGCTGACTCTCAATCCGCCAGATGCTGTGGAGCGCGAGCTCCTCGAATTCATCGGCAGCGACGCCAGCAAGGGTTACCGCCTAGGATGTCAGGTCACAGTTACTCGTGCTCTGGCAGATGCAAAAATCACTGTCGCCACGACCTGAACCGACAAGGCGCGGAGCGAGCAACCGCGGAAGTAGGGATCGCATTTCGCGCAACCCATTTCCAGTGGGGCAGTTCCACGCCTCTGAAATACCCAGTCATCGCCGGTTTCCGTTGAGTCAATGGAAGGGCGTTCCTGTGCCTTCTTCGACGCGGTAACGATGATGAAAGAACTAAGCGAGGGCACGAAATGCAGTCCTTCCGTCATCTCTTTACATCTGTACCCGTACCGACCCATCAAACGATGGGTGCAACCCAAAGCACGCAAAACGAGACTTTCTCGATCCAGATATAAGGAGCGAGAACATGAGCCAGATTCAAGGTCATCCTATGGATGATTTCCCTGTCCGACCGCTAAAGTTTGCAGTTGAGGGTATTGGAGAGCGAGATCCAATCTGGAGTCGAACGCACCCGCGCTTTGCGATGTTTCTTAATGCTTTCAGCGTCCATGTTCCGTATTTCGAGCGGTACTTGATTCGGTCCATGACCAGAGCGAAGGCTCACATCAGCGACCCAACGCTGCTGAGAGATATCACGGGAATCGTTGGTCAGGAAGCGCACCACGCGAAAAACTTCGTTGAGTTCAATCGCGCGCTGGCCAGGCACTATCCAAAGATTGCCCAGCACGATGCCGATGCGAACCGCTACTTCTCTGAGCGCGCGAAGAATGACGACCTCAAGACAATGGTGGGCTTCACGGCAGGCTATGAAACTTTCACATTCCTCGGCGGTGCAATCATCCTGCAGAACTATAAGAAATGGTTTGCAGACTCAGATCCCGTCATCAAGGCGATGTATGTCTGGCATCAGGTCGAAGAGATCGAGCATGGATCAGTAGCGTTTGAGGTCTACCAGCATCTCTTTGGTCAGCATGAGTGGTATCGAAAGCGCATGGTGCTCGGAGCGCTATTGCACATTGCCAAAGAAGCGATCAAATCGTGCAGTCATATGTCATGGATAGCGGGCAAGAAAAGAAGTCCTTTCAAATGGATCAAAGACATGAGCTTCTGCATCTACTTCTTGAGCTTGTTCGTCATCAATGCGCTTCCAGTTTTCCGGAAGGGATATCACCCTAAGCGGCATCCCATTGCCAATCGCGAACAAAATCCGATACAGATTGCCTGGCGGCGTTACGAGAAAGCAGGTGGAAATGTGCTCGAAATCGATCACCTAAAGATGGCCCAGATTCTTGAGGTGTCCACGCAGGAATGAGAAAGCAAACTAGCCGCCATGACGCTAGATTTTTCTCCGGACCTGCGATCGGGGCGGCATAGAACCTGTACGGCCGTGCAAGAGTATTGGGTCGAACGGTGAATCCAAAGCGTGCTTGTACCGATGAGAACAAGCCTCTAGCTGAAGTAAAAATTCATAAAGCCTAGAGCGAGGAGGTGTCACCGGAGTACAAAGCCTTGCTCTTCCTCTGCGTGATAAGGCTCTGTTTATTCCTCTCGCCCAAATATTTTTTCTCATTGGGAAGCGGCGTAGAAAAAGTTCAGCAAGCAGGCCTTCCAACTGTACAAACGATGGGTGCTTGGTCGGAACTCATCTAGAAATATAGGACAACGTCATTCTCCATCGGATCTGCAGCGAATCGCTCTCCGATGCAGATGAAACGACAGAAGGACTACGAAAGAGGAGGAGCTCTGCGTGGATCAACAAAAGTTCAAGGTGCTCGGAGCGAAGCTCTGGTCACAGTTGCTCAGAAGGTCGGTGGCGATGCGCTCAGGGTGTCGTTCCAATCCATCACGTGCCGATCCGGCGTGCCGGAATCTCAGTTGAGTACTGGCGACTAACCTGAGCTCCGCACACGAAACTCTCATTCATCTAAACCTCATAAGAATGCAGATCAGGACGTTGGTCAGGCTCTGCGCTTTAGGAAAAACATAGAAATTCCGCTGGTAGAAATATATGAACCATAAGACCCTCAGATTCAGAATCGCCAGTTGGGTATTGCGACATAGAGCAATCGCACTCGCTCTCTTTGTCATGGCAACAGCGTTCTTCGCTGCAGGTATACCGCGTGTTGACATCAAGACCATCTTCTCGGACCTACTGCCGAAGGATGATCCGTTCGTTCAAACGTTCAAGGATCACCCGAACTTTGGAAATCCCCTGACCGTTACGGTGATGGTGAAACGTGTTGATGGCGACATCTACAATCACGACACCTTGCAAAAGGTTTGGGATTTGACCCGCGATATTGATCTGACGCCAGGCGTCGATCATGAAGGCATCTTGTCTATCGCTACGGAGAAGGCGCGCTACGCGGAAGCAACCCCATTAGGAATTGATATGCGTCCTGTCATGGGCGACAGTCCCCCGCAGACCGAAGCTGAAGTGACGGACTTCCGGCGGAGAATTGATCAGTCTCCAAACGCACGAACATTCCTTGTGTCCAACGATGGCACTGCCACAATCATCAATGCCATTTTCATCGAAAGCTTGGTTGACTATGGCATCGCGTTCGACTTCATTCAGGATATGGCTGAGAAAGCCAGAGACGAGAATCATGAGATCTATGTCGCTGGTCAACCAATACTGACGGGTTGGGTCTACCAGCTTCAACGGCAGACCTACAGCATCTTCGCTGTCACTGTCAGCGCGCTCATCATCGCGCTCGCTCTTTACATGCGCAACATCGTGGGCGTTGTCACTCCTATCGTGACGAGTGTTGTCGCCGCGATCTGGGGATTCGGATTTACCGGCTGGATCAGCTCGCCGATTGAACCTCTTCTAATGGTGGTTCCCTTGCTGCTGGTCGCAAGATCGTTCTCTCATTGCGTTCAGTTTACAGAGCGATACTACGAAATTCTTTGGCACATAAAGGATCGTGTCAAAGCTGCTGAGATAACGATGGGTGTCATGATGGCTCCAAGTGTTCTCGGAATCTTTACCGACCTCGTCGGTGTCCTGCTCATCGCAGTTGCGCCGATACCAGCCATGGAACGCTTTGCCCTGTTCTGTGGATTCTGGTGCATCGCCTTGATTCCGACAGGTGTCATTCTCATCTCTCTTCTACTGTCGATCCTGCCGCCGCCAAAGGATGTTGCCAGGCTGACAGGTCGCGGAAAGAGCTCAGGTGTTCATGCGGTATTCAAGCTCATCCTGACCGGTGCATCAAAGCTTGCTCAAGGGCGCGCCGCCAAATGGACCTCGTTGGCTGTGCTCGTGACGTTAGTCTTTTCTGTATATACGACAATGCAGATCAAGATTGGCAATCCCGTTGAGGGAAGCAATCTGTTGTGGGATGACTCGGATTTCAATACTGCAGTTCGAAAGATCAACAACCACTTTCCCGGCGTTAATACGCTAGAGATCATCCTTGAAGCCAAAGACCAGGACGGCTTGAATCGACCCGCCAGGAAAGGCGACACCGTGATGACGGCTATGGCGCTGCAAGACATCATTGAAACTGGACCCAATCCGCCCAGAGCGACGCTTGCCTTCGCTGATTACATGATGGAGGGCAACCGTCTCTTCGCGGGCGGAAATCCCAAATGGTTGCTCCTGGACCCGAGTGATCGTGCCGTCGCTTCCGCCGCAACCGTCGTCACGATGGGTAGTAATCAGAAGAACTTCTCTCATGTCGTGGACTATGAGCAGAGAAATTCAACGGTTTCACTCTGGTACAAGGACAACAAACAGGAAACAGTCGAAAACGCTATCGCAGCTGCCTATGACGCTGTGGAAAAGGTGGGCATCGACCATGAACTTTTCACAGTGCGCGTAGGCACTGGTCTTATCGCGTTGCAGCACGCAACCAATCATGTTGTCGAGCGATATCACTGGGTCATCATCGGGCTGCTGAATCTCGTCATTTTTTTTGCAACGAGTTGGGCATACAGATCGTTTGCGGCCGGATTGATTCTCCTGTTTCCAGTCAATCTGGCGAACTTCATTCTCAATGCCTCCATGCATCTGATCGGAATCGGTCTGGACATCAATTCTTTGATGGTCGCAGCAATTGGCGTCGGCGTCGGTATCGACTATGGCATCTATTTGCTGTCCAGAATTTGCGAAGAGTTTCATGCGCAGGAAGGTGACTGGGGCGCGACCATCACCGCCACCCTGACAACGACGGGCAAAGCGATCATGTTCACTGCTTCGATCATGTTTATTGCAATCGTTCCTTGGTACTTCATGTCGGACCTCAAATTCATGGCTGACATGGGGCTTCTCCTGACATCCATCATGCTCAACAACATGGTTCTGGCGCTGGTTGTTCTGCCGCTGACTGTCTGGCTGATCAAGCCCAACTTCGTGAAGCGCAAGGACCTGCTCGTCGGAGAGGGTGTGGACCTGACGCTTTTCACAGAAGCAGAAGACGACACGGAATTCAAAGGTAAGGGCAGGAAAGGGAGTCCCGCGGACACCAACACGACAGGAACCTTGCCGCAGGCTGCGGGCTGAAGACTGAATCTAATAGAGAAGCGCCACCGGAAAGAATCCGCCGGAAACAGGATTAGACAAAAGGAGAAGTATCTAATGAGGATCAGAAAGTACGATTTCGACTATGGTCGACGAGCGTTGATGGAAAAAATTGTAAAGGGCTCTGCAACTGCGGGCGTACTGACTCCGCTGTGGCCTCTGGTTGGTAACGCTGCAGATATCGGCAAGGCTTATCCTGATGAGTTGATGTCGATAGAGATGCAGACCAAGGGAAAGATCAAGACTGGCGACATGCTGACGGCCGGCAATGTTGAGCATGCCAAGCATCTCCTCGACCCCATTGTTTTTGAGCAGGTCAAGTCGCATGGCCGAAAGATCAAGATCAAAGCGACCACGCGAGATGTCAGCGAAATGTATCCGGCCCCGTTCCTCGAAGGCACTTTGAAGAGTCAAGGCACGGCGAAATTCGGCGACGATGGTAACGTCTATGGCGCCGACGGAAAGCCGTTCAAAGGAGGTCAACCCTTTCCCGCACCGAAGACCGCTGTAGAGGCAATGACGAATCTGGCGATGAGCTGGGGCAAGGGAGACAATCGCCAGTACGCGATCCTCGAAACTGATGTCGGTCCGAACGGGAAAAATTCATATAACTACACTTTTTGCTGGGTAGAACTTCAGGTCAACAACCGTACCGATGGCACGGTCTTCCAGGGGCGTGATGATCTGTTGCGTCATCAGTTGGTCTTGTTCACTTCCTCGCAGGACGTCGCTGGCAGCTCCTTCCTGAGCACTTGGTACTACGACCAACGCAAATTCCCAGACCTGTACGGCTACTTGCCGCAGTTCAAGCGAGTGCGTCAGTTTCCGACCAATCAAAGATTTGAGCCCCTGATTCCCGGCGTCACCTGGTTCCTGAGTGACCCCTGGGCGGCGGGAGATCCGGTGCAGACCTGGGGCAATTTCCGAACGGTTGAACGCAAGCCCATGCTCGGCGGCTTCTCAGGTAACTGGGCTGGCCAGCAGAAGAATTGGGAAAAGCCATTGCACGGTGGAGCTGAAGGAGTGACATTCATGGACACCGAGTATGAGCTTGCCCCTGAAGTTCTCGTTCTGGATATGGATCCCACGAGCTACTCGCGAGCGCCTTGCAGCAAACGCCGAGTCTATGTCGATGTTCGAAACAGCATGTACTGCGGCAACATTCGCTACGACCGACAAGGAAATCCCTGGGTCAACTTCGAAATGGGCTCAGGGCAGTTCGTTGATGGGGACAAAGCGGTCTATGAGCCTGGCACGACCAGCCCGGCATGGTCCTGGACCTACGTGATGGCGCACGACATCCAGAACAATCGAATGAGTCGTGGTGAGCATTGCGAAGAAATTACCGGTGGTTACAAGACCCGGTTCGATCGCAGCAGTGAAGAGTTGTACGACACCTTCTGCACACAGCAGGCACTTCAGCGTCTGGGTTCGGTCTAGCCAAGTAGGCATGGCGCACCAGTTCCACGCGCCATGCCTTCTTCAGATCATCTGACAAATTGAGACTCTGATGACTATCTTGAAAAAATGCGCGATTGCCGCAACCGTCTTTATCCTTGTCGCCGGAAATGCCTTCTCTTCCTTGCCCAGTGTTACTGAGGTCGATCGTGCGTCTGCTCACAGGGCATTGATGGCAGTCAGCTTTGATGATGAGTTCGGCATTGCAGTCGGCACATCTGGGCAGATTAAGGAAAGTAAAGACGCCGGCGACACATGGGAAGTAAAGGAGAACGAGCTTCGCCTCGGACTTCTGGGTGTTGATGTAAAGGGAGAAGTGGCCATTGCCGTAGGACAGCTCGGGCAAATTCTTCTGAGAAACAGTGACGAGAACTGGGAACCGATTGAAAGTGGAACAGAAGAAAGGCTCTTGTCCGTATCTATAGGGAATGGCGATCAGGAGGCCGCGGCAGTCGGCTCATTTGGTGCCGTTGTAATGACACGAGATGGCGGTAAGACCTGGGCATCGATCGCACCGGATTGGGAGAAAATGTTTCCGGAGCAGGGCTTCGGATTCGCGCCTCATCTCTACGCTGTCCAGATGCTTAAGCCAGGCGAGATTTTCCTGGCTGGAGAGATGGGTCTTGTTCTTCGTAGTGACGATTACGGCGCCAGCTGGGCGCTCGTTCGCCGCGGAAAGATGAGCGCGAATCTAGGTGAGGAACGTAGCCCCTCCATCTTTGCATTGCACATTCGTGATGACGGTATTGGCTACGCTGTCGGTCAGGAAGGAACCATTCTTCAGACTCGTGATCACGGCATGAACTGGCTCGAACTCAACTCTGGAACGAAATCAATTCTTCTGGGTGTTAGCTCTGAGTCGTCTGGATCCGTTCTTGTGGTTGGGCGATACGCGATGTTGGCCAGTCCTGACGATGGGAGCAGCTGGATTTCCTTCTCGGATCCGAAGGTGATCTCGGCTTGGTATTCGGGTGTTGATCGTGCAGGTGCGGGTGAAGGGAAGGGCGTCATTGTCGTGGGAGATTCAGGCCTGATTCTGAAGCTCGACTAGCAGCTCCGAGATGACCTGAGCTGCAAAAATTTTTTTTGATGATCGGCTTGCCATCCGGCAAAGCCTGGGAATCTGCTGGCCCAAAAACGGCCTGGCGCGCTCGGGGAGCATGTTTTTTGGCGTTCCCGAGGGAGTGGTTCAAATCAATGTTGGCGAACAGAGGAGAAGAACATGAATAAGGGATTGAATCGGCGCTCGTTGGCGGCTGCGAGTTTTTTGGCGGCCGCTTTGTCAGCGCCAATGAATCTTATGGCCGCAGACGGCGGATTTTTTTCTGACATGAGTTGGCGGTACAACGGGTACCTTCGCGCCGAACTAAGTGCACGAACATCAGGTTCAGAGAATCCCAATAATCAGGGTGGAAATGTCTTCAATGATCGGACAGTAGATCGCACTGCTTTTCTTCCGCCGGCCCTGGGAGGAGGTACCTGGGGCGCAGTCCCTCTGGGCATCAATGGCTCTCAGGTCTTTGGCAGCCAGCTTCTCCCAAATGTCGGATTTTCGGATCAGGTGCGTCGTGGCGACTTCGTCAGTTCCGAGGACAATTGGACCAACCTGGCTGTCTTTCGAGCCGAAAGCGAAGTGCAGATCAAGCTATCAAAAAAGTTGACGCTTATAGGACGTGTCAGGGGGGTCTACGATCCTGGCATCTACGAAGAGTTTGACGCCGCAAACGTGCGTCAGTATCAGGGCGGGATCGTCGGTGGTGAGCCTGATCTCTATCACGGGTCACCCAACTATTTCGACTACATTGTTGAAGGTGGGAGCAAGCCCAACCCTCTGGAGTGGACTGGAGAGAACTACCAAATCTACTTTCCGGCGCTCGTTCTCGATTACAACTCAGGAAAGCTGAATATACGCGCGGGCAATCAGCAAATTGCTTGGGGGCAAGCCATATTCTTCCGGGTGTTCGATGTTCCTAGCGGGCTGGATTACCGACGCCATTTGATCGTCGATCGCGGTCTGGAGGAATTCTCCGACAAGAGGCAACCTGCCTTGGGGGTTCGTGTGACCTACCAGGTCAGCAACAATATTCTGGTGGATGGTTATGCGACCAAGTTCCAGCCCACCGTTTATCCCAATCCCAATACACCCTTCAACGTCATTCCGGTCCAATTTACCGTTCATGATCGATATGTATCGGGGGGCTGGGACGACAAGATCAATGTGGGCCTCCGTCTCAAGGGTGATTATGGGCAGTGGGGATGGCAGGCAATGGCGGTGCACCGATTCAATCCAGACGGCACATTCCGCTGGACCGAGTCTGGCGTGCGAACGCCACTGTATGGGGACCTCGGTCAGTTCGTGACTGCAGCTTATAACGCGAAGGTGCCAAACTGTCCTGAAGCGCTTTATGACCCGGCGACTTGCCGGCGATTCGCAGATGCAGAAGAAGCGTTTGCCAACACACCATTCGAAGCCTCTCCCGGTGGCGTGTACTCTGCAAATGAGTGGTTTGAGTACGCAGGGCAGGCCCGATTGAATGGTGTCTTGGGGCTCAATGCGGGCATTGACGAGTTCCAGGGCTCCATCGATCTCTTTGCTTCTTCAGTGGACAACTACGATCAGGCGATCGCCCAGCTGAATACCTTCTTCATGGCTGGCGGTGGCTCCCTGCGTGGGCACATCGCGCGCGAATACCATTCGGAGAGTGTGTTTGGTCTCGGAGGCAGCTATGTCATCGATAGCGAGAATCATTTTCTCAACCAACTGATCGTCAATCTTGAAGTTCAATACACCCCTGAAAGAACCTTCACGAACGGCACCTACGCCCTAAGTCGGAACTACATCGAACAAGACGAGTACACCGTTGCGCTGGTAACGGATAAGTGGCACCGATGGACAGATGAATTCCCGGCGACCTACATGGTTTTCCAGGCCTTGACGAAGAATCGTAGTGACCTCGTGGGGCGGCATCTTGGTGGCATGGGTGGCAATGAGCAGCGCGAATCAACCGGGCTCGGAAGCAATGCCAACTACGTGGTCTTCGGCTTCTTGCAGCCATGGCCGAACAAGATTTTCGCGCTGGAGTTTGCTGCTTTGCTCGACGTGGAAGGCGGAGTCCTCATGCAGCCCTTGTTGCAATGGAATCCTGGCAAGGGCATGACGGTAGAGGCGTTCTACAACTTTGTAGATGGCAGTCTGTGGGGGGAGCGAAACAACAATCTCCTGTCCACTGCAGATTTCGTCGACGAGCTGTCGGTTCGCGTCACCTACGGCTTCTGATCAGCAAGCTCCACGTTCTCCTTTTCCTCTTCCTAAGGAGAGCATTTACCGACTGAGGGCGCCGGCCCTCAGTCGGTATTTTCTTGCTCTGTAGATCCCTCCACTCGCAGGCCGATGACTCATTCAACGGCAGGCGAGCCAGGGGTAGCTCATCAGGCGCTCAGCATTCCGCGCAAGCGCGCCTGAATCAGCTGCTCAGCATCACGCATGATGCCGTCGATGAGCTCTTTGCAGGTCGGGATGTCCTTGATCAGGCCGGCGACCATGCCGCAGGACCATGCACCCGCGTCCATGTCGCCATCGATCATGACGCGAGGATAGACACCGGCAACCTCATCCACGATGTCGTCAAATTTAAGCTTGTCGCCCAGTGCTTTCTCTTTGGTGATCAGCCGCTCGACGGCTTCATTGCTCAACACACGCTCGGTGTTGCGCAGCGAACGCATGATCAGACGGGTATCGAGTTCGCCTGCGGCAACGATGGCATCCTTGACGTTCTGATGCACCGGGGCTTCCTTGGTGGCGATGAAGCGCGTACCCATGTTCATGCCCTCTGCGCCCATCGCCAGCGCGGCAACCAGACTGCGGGCATCGGCCATGCCGCCGGAGGCAACAAACGGAATCTTGAGTTCGTCGGCAGCGCGGGGCAGCAGGATCATGTTCGGAACATCATCTTCGCCTGGGTGACCACCGCATTCGAAGCCATCAACGGAAACGGCATCACAGCCAATCGCCTCTGCCTTGAGTGAGTGTCGTACCGAGGTGCATTTGTGAATAACTTTGATGCCCGCCTCTTTGAGGCGAGGCAAATGCTCCTGCGGGTTGCGTCCGGCAGTTTCTACAGCCTTTACACCGCCGTCGATGATGGCGTCGATGTAGCCCGGGTAGTCCGGAGTTTTGAGCATCGGCAGAAATGTCAGGTTCACACCGAATGGTTTGTCCGTCAGCGCGCGGCATTTCGCAATTTCCTTTGCCAGATCCTCGGGTGATCTTTGCGTCAGGCCAGTGATGATGCCCAGCCCGCCTGCATTGGAAACCGCTGCCGCCAATTCTGCGAAACCGACAAAATGCATGCCGCCCTGAATGATCGGATGTTCAATGCCAAACAACTCTGTGATTCTTGTTTTCATATGAATGCTCTTGTTGATAGGGATGGATGAAGGGTGAAGGAAATGATTCAGGGAAGGGCGCAGACGAGCAGCGCGCTGTTTGCTTATGCCAGTTAGCGACCCAGCAGATTCAGTGAGCGCGCCCGCGCCAGTGCCGCGGAACGGCTGGATACCCCGAGCTTGGTATAGAGGTTGTAAAGGTGCCATTTTACCGTGGCCACAGATACGTTTAGGCGGTCCGCCAGCTGTTGATTGCTCAGGCCCACTTCGATCAGACGTAACAGTTCCAGCTCGCGCGACGTCGGGCTGTCCAGCAATTCGGTCTCATCGCCATAAGTTTGCTTGAGTTCTTCAAGCAGGTCCGCATTACCCAGCGGCAGCCCCCGGCAGATCTCAACAAAAAACAGGCGCTCTTCTTCCAGGGCAAAGCCCCAGTCTTGCGGACGAGTGTTGTTGACCAGGCTCGCAATGAGTTCGGCGCGTTCGCGAAAAGGACGCAGGATGCCGCGCTTCGCGCCCAGGCCAATGGCTCTTACAAGATGCTTTGTGGCTTGCGCAGATTTTTGCGTCGCCAGTGCAAGGCTCATGTCACACAGCGCCAGATCCAGGAGTTGTGCTGCACAGCCCTGATCCCGGGCCAGACGTGTCTGTGTGCTGATCAGGGATGCGGCCTGTCGATGATGGCCACTGGCAATGGCCAGCTCGATCCTGGTCAAAGCATGGAGCATGCGCACGCGCGCACTGGATTGCGCCACGGCCGGTGGTTTGTCGCGGCCCAGCCCCATCAGATCTGCCTCGGCCTGAGCGTCCTGTAGCCGTCCAAGTCGCAGCAGGCGCTGGACCACGAAGCAGGACAGCATGAGATTCATGCGCGGTGGATAGTTGGCCGCCAGGTCACGCAGATCAGCGATGCAGATGATCTCGTCATCCTGCCCGGTCCACAGTTTCAAGGCGGCGTCAGCACCGATGGCGGCGGTATCCAGGATGCCGTGATTGTTGGCACGACGCAGGCCACTGGCGAGCAGTTCACGGGCTTCATCTTCCCGTCCGGTTTCAACCGCGCATTTGGCAGCAACCAATGAGGCAGTGCCGATCATGCCGCTGCTGTCTCCCATGGCGGCGCGCGCTTTGCTCAGGGCGCCGCGAACGTCGTTGTAGGCGACTGCGAAATTGCCCTCTAGCATCATGTTCATGCATGAGGAGAGCGACACCCAGGCGTCTCCGTAGACACTGCTGGCTTGAGTGATCGCAGCGCGGGCCGTGCGGGCAGACTCACGCGCTTCGGCAAAGCGATGTTCGTTGGACAGATAGAGCGTTGCTGCCACCGCCACTGTTGCAACATCAAAAGGATCGTCGGCTGCACGGTCAGCGAGCCAGGCAGAAATCAGCTTGTGCGCCTCGCCAAGGTCGTCTGTGTAGGTGTCGATGCAGATGCGGATGACGGCGAGACGTCGCTTGAGTTCCGGAAGCCTTTGTTCATTCTGCCGTCCGATGTCTTCACGTTCGATGCGCTGTGCAAGGCGCTCATGCTGTTGGCGTGCAAAGTCATAGCGGCGGTGAAACACCAGCGCCCAGACGTACCAGTAATCGGCCTCCCAGCCCACGTCATGACCGCGATTGCGCAGCGTCTCTACCCAGGCGATGTACTGTCGAAGGTCGCCCTGGTCGCGGACAAAATGTGGCGCTGCCTTTTCCAAAATGTCACTGGCTAACGAGGCTGAGTTGGCTTCCAGTGCGTAATCTATGGCGATGTTCCATTGCCCGTTCTGATCACACCACCGGGCCGCCCGTTCCAACACGCCGCGACGATGATTCAGGCTGAGTTTCTGTATGGCTTCCTTGTGCAGAAACTCGCGGAACAGGCCATGCAGGCGATGCCAGGTGCCGTTGCGATCCAGAGGAATGACAAACACATTGCGTTGCAGCAACAGGGCGACATGTGTGCCCGCCTGCGCATCGCCGGAGGCTTCCTGCGCCAGCTCGATACTGAACGTGCGCAACAGCGACAACTCCAGCAGAAACTTCAACATCTCTTTCGAGAAGGAGTCCAGCACCTGCCGATTGAGCAGGTTGGAGAGGTCTTCATCGGCCCCTGAAAACTGCTCAAGCGCCTGCAGTGGGTCTTCGGATGATTCCAGAATGATCTGGGACAGACGCACCGCGGCGGGCCAGCCTTCGGTTTGTCGCGTGACGCGATCGATGGCCTCTACGCCGAGCTTCTTGCACAGTTGCGCGCCCAGAAGCTGGCTGACTTCCTGTTGTTTGAGGCTCAGTTCTTCGACGCCGAATTCGGTGGCCGCACCTTGCAGCTTGGCGCGAGCCACGTTCATCGGGACGCGCTGGGTGCTGGCAAACCAGAAGTGAACCGACGACGGCGTCTGGTAGACCAGACGTTCCAGAAGCTGGCCGAGGGTTTCGTCCTGACAGTAACCCAGGTTGTCGATGATGATCATGGAAGGCTCCGGCAACTGGGCCAGCGTCTCCAGCAGATCATCGATGCGATTTTCCAGCGGCTCGTCTCCATGGATCAGTGCCTGCGCGGGGTGAATCCCGTCGTCGCCCTCGCTCAGTGCCGCCTGAAGGACGTCCACCACGCGCTCGATACTGTCATCGCGATCATCCAGCGAGAGCCACAAGGTATGGATGCCCTGTTTGGCGCATTGCGCGGAGACTGCCGACGACAGCACCGTTTTTCCGTAGCCCGTCGGCGCCACCACACAACTCAGCTTGCTGGGTGTCCAGTTCTTCCTGAGCACGGCTGCCAGTGCAGCCGAGCGCACCAGCGGAAAAGAGAAGCTCGGCGGATCCTGCCTTCGCCTGACCCGACCCCGTTGCTGTTTTTGTGCTGGCTTCCGGAGTCTGGCCAATGTTCTCCTCTCTTTTTATCCCGTGTATTCGCGCCCAAATATATGCCGTGCGATGACCCAATTCTGAATCTCATTGGCGCCCTCGTAAATCTCGCCAATCTTGGCATCGCGATAAATCGACTCCAGCGGGAAATTCTCGCCGGGTCCGGACAGGGTCTTGACGTAACCATACGCGCCGCACACCTGAATGGCATCCCGGACCACGTCGCAGGCCAGCCGCGAGCCGGCCAGCTTGGCCATGGCGGCCTCGATATCCGCACCGCCTTCCTTGTCGAAGCGGATGGCTGCCTTCTGATAGAGGTTTCTGGCCATCTCGATCTGCAGGGCATGCTCGGCAAAGCGATATTGCCAGTGCTGCATGCGGGCCAGTTCCTGGCCAAAGACCTTGCGCTGGGTCATGTAGTGGCTGGCAAAGTCGAACGAGGCTTGGGCCATCGCCACGCCGATGGCTCCGATGCCCATGCGGCCCAGCACCAGCGAACCAATGGCAGCGCGCAAGCCGCTGCCTTCTTTCTGGATGACGTGATCCGCAGGAACAAATACATCGGTGAAGTCGATGTCGGCTGTGAGCTGTACGTGATTGCCCATCTTGAGATCCGGGGCGGAAACCTTGACGCCGGGATCATGCATGTCTGCCAGCAACATGCTGAGCGAATCGCCCGTGCGGCACAGCACGACAATCAGGTCGCCCACAGGAGAATTGGTAATCCAGCGCTTCTTGCCATTGATGCGATAGCCGCCATCGACCTTGGTCGCCACGGTTTTGACCGATTTCACAGAAAGATCCGTGCTGGCTTCGGGTTCGCTGGTGGCAAAGCAGCCCACGAACTCCCCGCGAATCAGCTTGGGCAGGTATTTTTCTCGAATATCGGCCTGCGCGTTCTGCAAGGCCCGTCCGACCAGAATGGCCTGACCGTCGTACATCGATGAAGTGAGGCTGGGTGAGTAGTAGCCCAGTTCTTCGCAGACAGTTGCCGTTGCCAGCGTCGGGAATTCCAGGCCCAAGCCGCCCACATCGGCAGGAAATGGAATCTTGTAGAGGCCCGCTTTGGCCATGGCATCGAATTCAGCGCGGGCAAATGTTTCCTTGGCTTCCGGCGTGGTGTTGAGCCGATGCGCCACTGGCCGGATCACGTCATCACAAAACTGGCGAACATCCTTGCGAACCTTGAGGGTTTCTTCTGGTAGCAGAAGGTCGCTGAACAGTTTGTCGGCGCGGCGCGGAGGAGTACTCATATTGTTCTCTTTCAGATGTTGGTGATGTCATGCGGGGTGGAAGTCCAAACCCTGATGGGTTTGCCGGGGCGCAGGTGATGATTCACATCGCCATGCGCGCCAGCCGGGACCTCCCCTGGTGTTGTGATCAGTCCTTGAACTTCGGTGCGCGTTTTTCCTGAAAGGCGCTCAGCGCCTCATCCAGGTCTTCGCCCAGTAGCATCGATGTATTCCAGATGGCGGCGTAGCTCAGGCCATCCTGCACATTGTGTTCACGCGACCACAGCAGATTGCGTTTGATGCCGCGTGTGGTGCACGGTGATTTGGCCGCGACGGTCTTGGCCAGTTCCAGTGCGGCGGCCATCAGTGCTTCCCTGGATTCGCAGACGCGCGAGACCAGTCCCAGTTTCAGCGCACGCTCGCTGTCGAAGGTTTCAGCGGTATAGGTCAGTTCAGTCATTGCCGAATAGCCAATCACGTGGCGCAGGCGCTGCAAAGTACCCACGTCGGGTACCACCGCCAGATCCACTTCCTTGATGCAGAACTTGGCATCCTGCGAGCAGAGGCGCATGTCGCAGCCCGCGATCAGGTCAATGCCGCCACCAATGCAGACGCCGTGGATCGCAGCAATGACCGGCGCCGACGTGTTTTCCACGGCGGTGAACGAATGCTGGAAGCGTTGGATGTCCGCGAGGACTTCTTCGTGTCCGCGCGTTCTGCGCTCAGGATCCGAGAGTTTGCTTCTGAGCCCGCTGATGACGGAAATGTCGATACCTGCAGTGAAATGCTTGCCTTCGCCGCAGAGGATGATCGCGCGAATTTGCCGCTGCGTTCCCAGCCACTCCAGGGCCTCGGGGAGTTCGGCCCACATGCGACGGTCCAATGCATTGAGCTTTTCGGGGCGGTTGAGCTTGAGCCAGGCCACCGGGCCATCAAACTCGATCAGAACGGTCTCGAACTGTGGAATAGCGCTATCGGTCATTTTGATTTATCTGGTTTAGTGTTGATAAGAATGCGGTGATATGTCGGAACGGTGACCAACCTTTAGGTGGGCCGGCGCACCCGTCAACCGCTTAGGTGGCAAGCAGGAGCAGCGGATTTTGGCGCGGGCAGGGCCGCAAGGGGTTTGCCCGCATCGGTCAATCGTTTCCAGCTCCCTACAATGGCAGGCTCCGATTCACAGTGACTTTAATGAAAATCAAGAAACATGGCCCAATCTGACTGGAAATTCGAGACGCTCGCGGTGCATGGCGGTTACTCACCTGACCCAACGACGCGCGCAGTCGCTGTGCCAATCTACCAGACCGTGGCATATGCCTTTGACGACACTCAGCACGGTGCGGACCTGTTTGACCTGAAAGTCGAAGGCAACATTTATTCGCGGATCATGAATCCGACCAATGCCGTGCTCGAGCAACGCATGGCAGCCCTGGAAGGCGGCATCGGCGCACTTGCTCTGGCTTCGGGTCAGGCTGCCGTGACCTACGCCATCCAGACCATTGCCGGTGCCGGCGACAACATTGTTTCGGCCAGCACGCTTTACGGCGGCACCTACAATCTGTTTGCCCACACGCTGCCACAGTTTGGTATCGAAGTGCGCTTTGCCGACCCGCGCAAGCCGGAGACTTTTGCCGATCTGATTGATGAGAACACCAAGGCGGTGTTCGCCGAATCCATTGGCAACCCGCTTGGCAATATCACCGACATCGGCGCGATCGCGAAGATTGCGCACGCCCAGGGCGTGCCCCTGATCATCGATAACACCGTCGCCACGCCTTATCTGCTGCGGCCCTTCGAGCACGGCGCGGATATCGTGGTTCACTCGCTGACCAAATATCTGGGTGGCCACGGCACGACGCTGGGCGGTGTGATCGTGGATTCGGGCAAGTTCCCGTGGGCGCAGCACAAGCAGCGTTTTTCGCGACTCAACGAGCCAGACGTGAGTTATCACGGCGTGGTCTACACCGAAGCTTTGGGTGAGGCGGCCTACATTGGCCGCGCCCGCGTGGTCCCGCTGCGCAATATGGGCGCTGCGCTGTCACCGTTTAATGCGTTTCAGATTCTGCAGGGCATTGAGACCTTGTCGCTCAGAATGGACCGGATCAACAGCAGCACCCTGCGCATTGCAGAGCATCTCAAAGCGCAGGAAAAAGTGCTGTGGGTCAACTATGCCGGCCTGCAAGATCATCCCGATCACGGACTTGCCCAGCAATATCTGGGCGGACGCGCATCGGGCATCCTTACCTTCGGCCTTCAGGGTGGCCGAGAAGCAGGCGCGCGATTCCAGGATGCGCTCCAGCTGTTTACGCGGCTGGTCAACATCGGCGATGCCAAGTCTTTGGCAACGCATCCGGCAACCACCACGCATCGCCAGCTCGGTCCGGAAGAGTTGCGCAAGGCAGGCGTTACCGAAGACACCGTGCGACTGTCGATTGGCATCGAACACATTGATGATTTGATTGCAGACCTGGATCAGGCGCTCGCCCAGACCTGAACTGAGGGGCAGCATGTGGGCGCGCCGGTCCGTGGCCGCGCGCGCCGCACCGCACCGGCTGCATCAAATGAAGATGCATGGCCCTGGCGGGTCGCCAACGTGGGCGCGGGTGTTCGTCGGGACGCCCTGTTCCTTCGACGGACTACGCTCATTTTTGCGAATGAGAATAATTCGCATATATAATCCGGCCCGCGCCGTGCCAGCAATCGCAAGCCTCAAGCGCCCGAATAATCAAATGATTCAGGGAGCTTCAGAGAATGTATCGATCCTTGCCGTTGGCCGCTTTCGGCTTGCTGGTGTTCAGTGCTCAGGCAGAGCAAAGCGCCGGCCCGGTCGCCGACGCATCGGCGCAGGCCGAAACGCCGACCACCATTGTCGTTGTCGGGGAGCGCTCCGACGATAGCGTCCGGGCCGACGCGGCTTCTGTTGGCGTCCTTGGCGACATGGCGGTGGTTGAAGCGCCTTATTCGATCAACGTGATCAACGCGCATCTGCTCGACATTCAGCAAATCTCTACTTACGGCGACTTTCTGAAGAATGTCCCGGGTGCCAGCACCGGAAACGTCACGGTGGGGTTCCTGTCTCTGCGGGGCTTTTCCCTGGGGTCCGACGGTTATCTGTACGACGGCATGCCGGGCCATGCGGCCATTGGAGACACCTATCAGACCGACAGCACAGATCGCATTGAAATCTTCAAGGGGCCGGGCACCTTCCTGGCTGGGTTCGGAGGTGCCAGCAGTCTGGGTGGAACGCTCAACTATTTGCCCAAGCGGGCGCAGGGCGAACCGCTCACCCGCATCGAGGCCGGTTATGAAAACCGATCGCAGTTCACCGTGGCCAGTGACCTGTCACGTCGCTTCGGTGAGGGCGAGCGCTTTGGCGCACGTCTGAATCTGCGCGTGCGTGATGGCGAGCAGGCGGTTGAGCATTATGAGTGGAATCAGACCGCCGCCAGTCTGGCGCTGGACTGGGATGCCAGTAGCACCCTGAAGATGTTCAGCGTGTTCGAGTATGCGGACAACCATCTTCCCACCCTGCCGCCGTTTCTCATTCTGAGCCCTGGCCTGCAGCCGCCCGAACCCGGCGATACCACCGCCAATCTCGCCCAGTCCTGGGACGACTATCAGTCACGGGGTTACAGTGGTTATGGCCGTATCGATTGGAGCCTGGCCCAGGACTGGACAACGAGTCTGCAGATTCTCAGCAGTGTCTCGGAGCGACCAAAACACAAGAATGCCCGCTTTGGCAGTATCGATAATGCGCAGGGCGATGTGACCCTGTTTGCGGGCGAAGAAAATTCGGAGACGAACAGCGACAGTGTCCAACTCTCGTTTCGCGGCAAGGCGCAAACAGGCGCGCTGACGCACCGCATCACACTGGCCTACCTGGCTACCAGTGAAACCAACCGCAGTAGCTATGGGCCGATCGGGGCAGTCGCCACCAACCTCTATGCGCCTGTACAGGCAGCAGAGCCTCCCGATGCCGGCCTGCCATTACTGCTCAGCAGTAAATCCCGTTCCAATAGTGTGGTGATCAGCGACATCGTGGAATTCACACCGCGCTGGTCGGTGCTGCTGGCAGCGCGGCGAGCCGAATATGAACAGGACAATTTCAGCTATGCAACCGGAACGACGCGCACTGCAACCCCCGGCGTTGCCGACACATCTCCGACGGCGGCCATCATGTTCAAGCCGGTCGATGACAGCCTGATCTATGTCAGCTTTGGTGAAGGCGTCGAGCAAGGCGGCGAGGCACCGCTGGGCGCGCTCAATGCAGGTGCAAGACTCGAAGCACTGGTGACCGAGCAGTACGAGCTTGGGTTCAAACTGCAGCGAGGCGGAGTTCTGTACACGCTGGCGCTGTTTGACTTGCTGCGTCCTTCAGAATTCGTCAATGCGGCGGGCATCTATGTGCAGGACGGTGAGCAGCGTCATCGCGGGATCGAGTTGGGCGCCAATGGTCGCGTGCTGCCGGGTCTGGATGTGGTGGCCGGGCTGTCGTGGATTGATCCGGAGTCGGAATCCACCGGAAACCCCGCTTTGGACGGAAACCGGCCGGTGAGCGTGCCCCGATTCACAGGAAACCTGTTTCTGGACTATGCACTCAAGGCGGTGCCGGGTCTGTACCTCAACGGTGGCGTCTACCACAACGGCAAGCAGTTCCTGGATCAGGCCAATACGCAGGAGCTGGACGGATGGACCCGCTTTGACGCTGGCCTGCGTTACCAGACCCGCATCAGCGACGTGAGCACTCAGTTCATCCTGGCGGCGGAAAACATCAGCAACGAGGAGTACTGGATTGGCGAGCAGGGCATCCTGACGTATGCCGATCCGATGACCCTCAAGTTCACCTCGCGGTTCGACTTTTGAGCGCTCTCCAGCAACAAGGCCGCGGCGGTACGCGACGATGGTTCCGCGCGATATTGGCCGGGCCCGTGGTCTTTTTGACCAGTGTCGTGGTCATGGCCGCGTGCGCGCTGTGGGTGCCTGAGGGCGCCGCCAGTATCGACAACCTGGTGCTGCCCATTGTGCTGTTTCCAGTGATCTGGGCGGCCCTGTTTTTCTATGCCTGCCTGGACAGAAAATTACTTCGGGCCTGGGGTCTGGTCCTGGTCATGCTGGCCCTCAACGGCATTGCCATCGGTACACAATTCTTGGGAGGCCCCGCCACATGATCGCGATGAGTCAGGAACGAACGCGCACCTTGCTCGCCATTCACGGTTGGAGCGGGGTGCTGCTGGGGCTGTTGCTTTACGTGGTGATTCTGACCGGTGCGGTTGCCGTGTTTGCAGACGAAATTGGCGACTGGGCCAGTCCTTTGGCGCAGAACCAGACTGCGCCCCTGCCGCCTGGTCTGGATGCAAAGCTGCGCGAGCTCGCAACAACTGTCGATGCGAAGTACCACGAAGACATCTTCCTGTTCCCACAGGCAGGCTCGCGAATTCGAACCTTCTTCCATCACCACACGACGCGTGATGGCAAACCGGCCGAGAAGGGCGTGGAGTTTGATCTGCATCCGCAAACGCTGGAAGTCCTTGATCGACGCGAAGGATTTGCCGAGGACATTGAAGCCGCCAACACCGCCAATGCACTGACCGAGTTTCTGGTGCATCTGCATGTCAGCCTGCACATACCCGACCCCTGGGGGGTTTTCGCAACCGGTATTCTCGGCCTGGCCATGATGGTCGCCGCGGTGACCGGCCTGGTTCTGCATCGCCATCTGCTGCGCGAGTTGTTCACGATCCGGCGTCTGCGCGATGCCCTGCTGGCGCGGCGGGACACCCATGTAATTGCCGCCACGTGGAATCTGCCTTTTGCCTTTGTCCTGGCCTTCACGGGCAGCTTCTTCAGTTTTGCCGGGGCCATTGGCATTCCGGTGATGGCCATGGTTGCCTTCGGCGGTGACCAGGAGGCGATGATCGAAACCGTGGTGGGCACGCCCCCGCCAGAAGACACCACTCCGACGCCATTGGCCAGGCTTGACCGCATTCTTGCTGATGCCCGTGAGCGGGGGCAGTCCGAAGTGCGGTTTGTGGGCATTGAGCGATTCGGTCGCGCAGATGCGCGTGTCACGACATTTGCGTTCCCCCCAGAGGGGCAGGTGATCAACGTCAATCTGTTGTACGACGGCGCCAGTGGCGAGTTCCTGCAGCAGAAGCCCGGTTTGGGTTTGGTCCCTTCAACGGGCGGGCTGCTTGCCGACCTGATGGGGCCGCTGCATTTTGGAAACTTCGGGGGGCTGGCTTCGAAGGCGGTGTGGTTTGCGCTGGGTTTTGCCAGTTGTTACGTCACATTGACCGGCATGTTGCTGTGGACCACGCGCCGCGCGCAGTCGCGTGTCTGGCAAGGCATGGCCCGCGCAGTCACCTGGGTGGGCTATGGATTACCACTGGCGCTGGCCGCTACGCCCTGGGCCTACTTCATTGCCCGCGCGAGCGGTGCAATGCCTTTGATTTCGCCCATTGCGTGGACCTTCATTGCAACGGCAGCCGCAGCCGGCCTGATGACACTGGCCGTTGCAGATACCGACCGACTGCGCCGCATCCTGATCGGTGCGGCCGGCGCGGCCATGCTTTTTCTTCCCGGTCTGCGGCTCCTGTGTGACCAGCCCGGCTGGATCAGTGCCATCGACCTTGGCATGGCCGTGGTGCCGGCATTCGACATCGCCCTGTTGGCGGCTGGAACGCTCTGTCTGCGCGCAGCCGCGCGCTCTGGCACACAACGCCAGCTGGCGGAGCCTGAGGCGCAAGCCCAGGCCAGCAGTTAAGGATCGCTATCAACATGACCATTTTCCTGTGGATAGGTGTGTCCCTCAGTGCGGCCGCGCTGGTGGGCCTGGCCATTCGAGACCCCAAGCGGCTGCGTAACGTGCAGCGCAGCGGTCGCATAAGCCGCCCCGCATGGGGGCTGTCTCAGCGACGACTGCTGGCCACTATCGCGCTGATGCCTGGGCTGGCCTTGTTGCTGGCAGCGCAGTGGGCGGCCTTTCTGCTCTGGGCAGGGGGCTGCATGGCTTTGGGTTGGGCGCTCGCCCATTGGCTTGCACCCGCGCCCAAGGCAGAAAGCCGTTCATCATGCGCAGAGAATCAGCGCCCGGCATGATCGCTTGCCGGCCACCGCAGATGGCATTCGGTCTGGCCGCTATTCCGGGTTTTTCATCAGATCCCACAGCGTGCTGGGTCGGTTGTCGGGTGCGGCATCCAGATCGGGCTCGCTGAGCCCGTTCGCGCGTTCTGCTGCCAACCGGGTCAGGCCCAGCAGCGCTTCGCTTTCTGCCAGAAGCGCATCAGAAAATGACATGAGCGTTTCGCGCTGCTGCAGGTCATCCAGCTTTTCTGGAGCGCCGGCCGCAGCGAGCTTGGACTGTGCCAGCCAGATGATTGGCGATCGCTCCTGCTTCCAGCTTCTGAACAAGGTGCCGTATGCAGCGAGTTCTTGTTCGCGCATGTGGCGGGCCTGTTCAGGGTCTGAATTTCGCTTTTGCAAGGCTGCAAACCGGTTCAGTAACCACTGCGTGCGATCCGCAAGGACGCTGCCTGCATCTTTCCCGTCGGTTTCCTGACGGTAACGATCCCAGGCTGCCAATGCGTCTGCCACCGCTGTCGCAGATTTGGCAGGCGCATCCGTATTGCCGGCATTTTGCTTTGCGGCTTCCAGCCGCGCCTGTGTGCCAAGAACCTGCGGTGCCACCAGCGTCTCACCCTCGACCCAGTCGCCGGCATCTTCAACAGTGGCCGGCGGTGCAGGAATAG
Source organism: uncultured Panacagrimonas sp. (assembly GCA_963975245.1). Classification (GTDB taxonomy): domain Bacteria; phylum Pseudomonadota; class Gammaproteobacteria; order Nevskiales; family Nevskiaceae; genus Panacagrimonas. Next base: position 66,072 of record CAXBFJ010000013.1, read on the forward strand.
CGTCGAACAGTTCTCCGTAGCCGGTGGCTGCCGCCAGGCCTGGCACTGACAAGACGGCAATCAGGAAAAAGCTCAGCTTCAGATGTCGCATGCGCGATACCTCGCGTGAATTCGGGCTGCAATTCAATGCGTAAAACGTGCCAGTCTGATTTTCAAATGAGCGAATCCGAATAAATGAACGGATTCCGTCCAGTGCTGTGCCATCCCCAGGCCCGCGGCGGCGTGTGTTTGCACTGCATCTGCATGTTCGCCACTGACGTATCTCATGGCAGTGCCGCACACACTCTAAGAATCGCGGACGCAGCGACTGGAAGTGAAAATTTCCGTGCCACCCAATGTGGCAGACCCATAAGGAGGATTCCCGATGAACTCATCATCGAACAGGCTCGGCCGCGCCCTCGGCGCCAGCCTGACGCTTTTTTCCCTCATGTTGTTATCGCCCGCCAGTGCGCACAAGGATCTGGAATGTCCCAGAGTCAGCCCATCACTGGGCACAGCCGCCACCGGTGAGTTCTTTTCGCCTTCGCTGAAGTCTCGCGCAAGCCGTGCATCTGGCGCACGGCAGGGCGCCCAGAACTGGGTGGTGCGTGATCGCGCTTGCGCGATGAGCAGCATTGATCGAAAGCTCGTCAGTGCTGCGGATCACCAGACGACAGAGGCCGTCATCAAGGCGCTGCAATCAGACGGCAGGCTCAAGGGCGAAATTGAAGTGACGACGTTCAATGGCGTGGTCACCCTGATTGGCCGGGTTAAGTCAGTGTCGATGCTCTACCGCAGCGTTGAACTGGCCGAAGGTGTGGACGGTGTACGTGCTGTGGACGATGGCCCTTTGCACGTCCTGTAATTCATTGATGATCCCGGTGCACGCGGGTGCACCGGGATGCGAACTTCACAATTGCCATTCCAGCAGTGCGCCCAATGTTCGCGATTCGCCATAACGACTGGCAATCCGGCTTCCGGAAACCAGGGCGCCCTGTTCGTTGGGGTCATCGGTCAGGTTCCGGCCAAATATGACAATGCTGAAACCTGCTGGCAGACGCACGGATAGTTTTGCATGCAGCAGTGTGCGTGCATCGGCGCGCGACAGTGGATCGTTGTCCGGGTCACTGAATGTGCTGGCGATGTGCTGGGCAACGATATCTCCGCTGAGCCGTTTCCATTCCAGCAGGCGCATGCCCAGTCGGCTGGTGTGACGCGGCGCATAGGGGAATTCATTGCCCTTGTAGTCATCGCCATTATTTACAAACTCGTCGAAGCGGCTCTGCAACAGTCCGAGCCCGGCAAATATCTCCAGCGGTGCAGATGCGAAACGCCAGGCGGCTTCCATCTCCATGCCGAAATAATGTGAGCGGCCCGCATTCTCCGTTGTGGTTTCGAAACCCGATGCCTCGCCGATGGTGACCTGCTGATCGCGCCAACGGGTATAGAAGATATTGGCATTGATCTGAAGTTGCTGATCCAAGCCCACGTGGCGGACTGCAAACTCGATGGTGCGGGTAGTCTCGGGACCAAAGTTGCTGACCGAGCCCCCGAAGAAGGACACGCTGGTGCCGCCTGATCGATAACCTTCTTGGTAAGACAGCGAAAGCGAAGTATCCCGTTCGGAGAACCAGGTCAGCGCGATCTTGGGCAGTACGTCCCTGAACTTCTCTCGGTCTGCTACCGCATAGTCAGGTGGTACGAAATCAGGAAACGCTTCAGAAAGTGCATCGCCCAGTGCATCGGGCAATGGCACGCCAATGGGCAGGTCGGCAGGAAGGCCGGGCACGGCTGCCACCAGTGTCAGGCTGAGGTCGCTTTCATCGCTGCGCTGGCTGCGTTCCTGATTGAGACGAAGCCCGAGCGTCAGGCGCAGGGATTGAGTGAAATCCCAATCAGCCTCGGCAAACAGGGCGTGGGTGCGCACCCGACTGTCGGAGCTGATGAAGCCGTTGAGCAATACAGCGCCTCCGGCCGCGGCAATGTCGTAGCCCTGTGTGCGGGTGATCTTGTCAGATTCAGCGTAGTAGTAACCGATGACGCCGCTCAAAGTTCCGCGTTCGTATACGGCGCGCAGCTCCTGACTGATCAGCGCGTCGTCCAGCGTGTTATCGGAGTAGCCGCCTTGTGCGGCTGAGCGGTCGTAATCAATGGTGTAGAGATTGTCGATCTGCGCGTAACCGGTGATGGATTCGATCTGCCAGTGGTCGCCCACATCAATGGACTGCTCAAGGCCATGGACGCGTGTGCGATCGTCTTCGTTGCCGCGAACATCAGAAGTTTCTGTTCGCTCGCCGTTGGAGGCATCGTGAAGCGGGTCGCCAAACTCGTTGTCAGATTGCGTGTAGGCGTAGCGCGCTTCATACCCCGGCAGCCGGGCCGGCGTCCATGACAGGCGGCCACGTGCATTGCGGGTGCGTTCGCGGCCGGCATCGTCCTCATTGCGAGTGACATTGAAGATGTCACCACGGTCGTAACGATCCTGCGCCGAAATGCGGAATCGCAAACTCTCTGTCAGCGGGCCGCCGCCGGCGAAGGCATAGTCATGGCCATCATGGCTCAGCACACCGGTCCGCAGGCGGGCGTCCCAGTCGTAGGTGGGTTCCCGTGAGCGAAGGACCACTGACCCGGCAAGGCTGTTCCTGCCCTGGTTGGTAGATTGCGCACCACGCAATACTTCTACTTGCTGCAGGTCCCAGGCGCTCAAGGGGCCCGCGAATCGAGCCGCTTGAGTCGGCAGGGCAACGCCGTCCAGATAGACGCTGATGGTTTCTCCTTCGCCGCCGATGCCAGTTTGGGGCACGCCTCGAATTGCGATTTCGCGGTCGCCCGATGCGCTCAGTACATTGGCAAAAGACGCAGCCACATCCTTCATCGATGCGGCTGTCGACGCGTCCAGATCCTCACGCGATGCAACCGCCACACTACTGCTTGTTTCCGTCAGCGTGCGAGCGAGCTTTTCTCCGGTGACCACGATGGTGGTCAGTGTTGCCGGGTCCTCCTCTGGCGTTACGGGCGGCGCGTCCGAGCGTGGGCCGAGATCAATGGTGTCCAGCGTAGCGTCAGAAGATTCCTGAGCTTGGGCGGCGAGCGCAATCAGAAAAAGGAAGGCGCCGGTTTGAAGTCGTGTTTTCATTATTTGATGAGGTTTAGAAGCGCAGGCGCAGACTGGCTGAGGCACTGGCGGGCTCGCCGAAGTAAAGATTTCCGTACTCGTCGAGTACATAGAAAGTCTTATCGAGCAGGTTTTCGCCGTTGAGCTGCACGCTAATGTCGTCAGTGAACTGATAGCGCGCCATCAGGCTCACCAGCGTCACTGAGCCCTGTGCAATATCGACTCGCCCGTTAGGGCCATCAACATCAACATTGCTGCCAGATTGCCATTTGACGCCGCCACCGAGGGTCAGCTTGTTGAGCCTGTCTTGCGGATTCCAGGTGCTGAACGTCCGCACCATGGTGCGCGGGATATAGGACTTCACCGACTCGCCATTGCCGTCTTCAAGCAGGTAACGCGACCAGCCAAAGGACAGACGCATGCCAGGAAGCGGCGAGCCTGAGGCTTCCATCTCGAATCCGCGCGTCTGCGTGCCGTCAATGGCAATCGAGGCCTGGGTGACCCCGTCGCCGAGAAAAATGGGGTCGCCAGTGATCTCATCAAAGGCAGGCTCTGCAACATTGTCCTGGCGCGTATCAAACAAGGTCAGCGCCGTGTTCAAACGCCCGTCAAAGTGTTCGCCCTTGATTCCGGCTTCAAGGCTCTTGCCTTCGACAGGATCCAGATAAGTGCCATTGACGCCCAGCGCGTTTTGCGGATTGAAAATTTCGGTGTAACTGGTGAACAGGGAGTAGTGGTCGGCAATGTCGTAGATCAGGCCGGCATAGGGCGTGGTGCTTTCATGGTCATGTTTGAATTCGCCCGAGTAGATATAAAAGTAGTCGGTCTTCCAGGTGCTGTAGCGTGCGCCCGCGATCAATTTCAATGGCTCGGCCAGACTCAGTCGCGTCGCGACGTATGCGCCGTTCTGCCGCGTCTTGACCCGCGCGTCCACGTCGCCTTGTTCGGCAAACTCCGGCATCGGGTATTGACCATCCCATTCGAAGAAATTGCCGGTATCTGCGAGGGCGCCATGCGCGAACTCGGTGCCGTCCACATCGGTGCGTGAGCCGTTATAGCCCACGACCAGTTCGTGATCGCGACCCAACAGCGCGAAAGGGCCAGATACCATCAGGTTGGCAGCGTCTTGACGCGTGATGACCTTCTCGCGGTAGGCGTAGGGAAACAGCCCTTCGCCAGTTGCCGGATCCGGATAGCCAAAGACATAGAACAGGGCGAGATCATCTTTGCGATCGCGGTGATCCAGGGCAACACGGATCTTCCAATCATTGGCAAAGCGATGCTCCAGCTGCGCGAACGTGCTTTGGTTGCGCTTGTTCCAGAAGCTCCAGTTGGTCGCAGTGCTCACTGAGCGATTCCACTGCGTCCGTGTTCCGTCGGCAAAGAACAGCGGGAACGACCCCCACGTGTTGCCCTGTGGCAGGGTGTGCTGATAGTCGTGACCCAGGCTGAGTCGGGTGCGCTCCCCCAGGTCTGCATCGACGATCGCATAGATCACCTGCTTCTCTTTCTCGTAGAAATCCTGGTAGGACTCCCGGTTTTGGTACACGCCAATCAGTCGCGCACGCACATTGCCGCTGGCGGTCAATGGCATGGAGACGTCCAGCTCGCCGCGCTGATCGTTCCAGGATGCGGAGGTCATATCGATGTCAACGCCAAAGTTTCTTGCTGTGGCGTGTTTGCGGACCAGGTTTACAGAGGCCGATGGGCTGCCCGCGCCGCTCATCAATCCGGTTGCACCGCGAACCACCTCGATGCGCTCGTACAGCGCCGTGTCCAGCGTCTCGTCGATCGAGTCGGTGCTGAAGTTGCTGGCTGCCGGCACGCCGTCGAGCATGACGTTGTCCACCATGAATCCACGCGAGGTAAAGACCACCCGTTCGCTGTCATAAGCGTAGGAATAAACGCCGGTGGTGCTATCCAGAACGTCCCGCATCGATTGCAGGTTCTGGTCTTCAAGCTGTTGCTTAGAAATGACGGTCAGGGACTGCGGTGTGTCGCGAAGCGACAGCGCCAGTGGCGTGGCCGCGCTGCTCTGTCGCGGCTCGGAATGGCCGGGTGAGTCGGCGGTTACCGTAATGGTCTGGACGTCTGCCTCTAAGTCAGCTGCCTTGGTTTCAGCAGAACTGACGGGCCTGGAAATCAACAACAGCGTGCAAATCAGGGGGAGCCGGATGGGATGCATCGGAATCGCTTCTCGCTAGAGTGGTCGTTTGAGCACACGGGCTTGCGATCCTGGAGCGGAAGGCTGGCGATGCGGTGATGGTTGCGACACAGACTGTGTTGGCTGCGTTGCGGAGGTGTAAAAAATTCCCTCACGCGATGGTGGAACGTGAGGGAGAAGGATCGCGCCGGAAGTATCAAGCCTCAGGAGTGGGTCGGGCCGGCGCGAACGGGAGAAGTGCCCATGCGAAGTCCATCGTCACTGCCCTGGGCACAGGCAAAGGGGAGCAGTTCGGCAAGGGGGGCAAATAAGGCATGTTGAATGGCGGCATCGCGGTGGCGTCAGATGTGAATCTCTGGCTTGCGATGGGCTGGCCGTGACCGATGAAACTGTCGTGCTCGATCCAGTGACAGTGCGGTCAAATAAGAATAATTCTCATTATCATATTCGTCAAGACCGCCCCGGCATCCGGGCGGTCATTCCGAGACTTCGCCCATAAAAAAACGCGGCCACTCGGGCCGCGTTTTGGTGTTGCCATGATCTGGGAAGATCAGCCGTGCATCGACAGTCCACCGGAGACGCTGATGGTCTGACCCTGGATGAAGCTGGCGTCGTCGCTGGCCAGGAAGGCGACCAGTCCGGGATAGTCGTCCGGCTCGCCGATGCGGCCCAGCGGCACGCCGCGGACCATCGCATCGCGAATCTTCTGGCCTTGCTCGCCGGTGCCAACGAAGGCATCCATGGCCGGTGTGTTGGTCGGGCCGGGGCAAACGCAGTTGAGCAGCACGTTCTTGCGCGAGACTTCGCGCGCCAGTGCCTTGGCAAACGCAATCGTCGCGCCCTTGGTGCCGGAGTACACGACTTCGCCGCTGGAGCCGACGCGACCTGCATCGGAAGCGATGAAGATCACGCGGCCACCGCCACGCTCAACCATGCCGGAGACCACGGCGTGGGTCATGTGCAAGGGGCCCATGTAGTTGATGCTGACCACTTTCTGCCAGAAGTCCGGCGTGGTCTTGAGGAAGGGGATGGGTTTGTCCCAGCCCGCATTGTTGACCAGCGTCCAGGTCGGGCCGATGCGGCTTTCAATAGCGGCAACGCCCTTGACCACGGCCTCGTAATTGGTGATGTCGCAGACCTCGCAGTCAGCCTTGCCGCCGGCAGCCTTGATCTCTTCAACCGCTTTGCTGGCCGCTTCGGGATTGATGTCGAGCACGCCCACAATCATGCCTTCGGCTGCAAGCCGCTTGGCAATGCCGAGGCCGATGCCGCTACCTGCTCCGGTGACCAGGGCCACCTTGTCTTTCAGTCCGCGCACAAAAATTCTCCCGGGTTTGGTTTATTTGGAGGAAAAGGGGAACGCTACGTAGTATGGCACCATACTACTATGCTCGCGACTTGAGCAAAAGCCGAGCCGGAGTAGCGCCGACGCCATTTTGGCTGCAATAAAAAGCATGGGGCGCCGCCATACGTAATTGGGCAGACTCAGCATGCCAATTGGTGCAAAGTATCGACAGCGCTCGTACGGCAGCGCACACGGGGAAATAAATAGTGAGCCAAGGGATTGAATCTGCAGAAAGTTATGTCGGCGGAGTAGGTCCAGACGTGGTCCTTTTGCACGGCCTGGGCGGAACCTGGCACATCTGGAAGCCCGTTATTCCACTGCTGGAAACCTCGTTTCGGGTACATGCGATCACGCTGCCAGGCCATCAGGATGGCCCGGATATGCCAGCTGGGATCACCGCCAGCCGCGACTCGCTGGCGGACACCCTGATGGCCGAGCTGAAAAAGCGCGGCATCGAAAAGCCGCATCTGGTCGGTAATTCCCTGGGTGGGCTGATGTCGTTGGAGCTGGCGCGTCGGGGCTACGCAAAGTCCGTGACGGCACTGTCTCCAGCAGGTGCCTGGCAGACAGAAAAAGACTACAAGGCCGTCGCCAAGCCGTTCAAAATCGTCTACGCGATCCTGCCCATCCTGATTTTTTTGACCACGCTGTTTCTGCGCTTTGCGGGTGTGCGCAAGGCGCTCAACAAGAAGGCCATGGAGCACGGTGACCGGGTCCCGGAAAACGAATGCCGGCGTGCGATGCATTCCTTGCGCCAGACCCATATTTTGCCGGAGCTGCTCCAGTCCATGGGCGCCGACGGGCCTATTCCATCCATGCAGGCTGGCGAGGTGCCCATCACCATTGCATGGTGCGAGCGTGACAAGGTGATTCCATATGAGGTCTACGGCAAACCCATGGTCGCCACGATAGGTGGATGTACGTCTGTCATGGTTCGCGATGTGGGGCACGTCCCCATGTACGATGACCCTCAGCAAGTCGCAGACGTAGTTCGCAATACCATTCAAAAAGCAGAAGGTGTGGAAGCGTGAATCTGACGAAACTGAATCCCGTGCTGGCAGCCACCTTGATGCAGCGCAAGCAGATTGCAAAGCAAGTGGTCAGCTCAGAGCGGTTCATCCAGCAGGTGGAGAAGCTCGCCGGAGAGCTTGGCCGAAGCACCGAGAGCGTTGCCGCCGAAGCATTGATTGGCGTGCAGGAAATCGTGACGGTGCAGAGTCCGGCATTTGGCGCCGCATTCGATTTCGGCCTTGGCCCGATGCATACGCGGGCGTGGACCGTCGACGCTGACCTGCAGGGCTTGCGTCAGCTCAAGGAGCTCAACAAGACCAAGGCATTGGTGTATCTGCCAACGCATCGTTCGTACGCGGACCCCTTCATCCTGTCGCGACTGCTGCGCGACAACGGAATGAAGCGAAACCATATCCTCGGCGGAAACAACCTCGGGTTTTTTCCGCTGGGTACCATCGTGCGTCGCAGTGGCGGCATCCTGATCCGCCGCAGCTTTCAAGACGACGAGGTGTACAAGATGGTGGTCCGCGAATATCTCGCGTGGCTGGCCTCGCAGCGGCTCAATCTTGAGTGGTATATGGAAGGCGGACGTTCGCGAACCGGAAAACTGCGCCCACCCAAATACGGCCTGCTGAGCTATCTCGTATCCGCCATCGAAAGCGGCGGTGCCGACGACATGATGCTGGTTCCGGTATCTACCACCTACGATCAGATGCACGAGATCGGCGTCATGGCGGCTGAAGAGGCGGGTGCATCCAAGGCCAAGGAAAACCTGGCCTGGCTGGCCGGTTATGCACGCAGGCAGCAGAAGTGGATCGGCTCGGCCTATGTGCGATTCGGTGAGCCCTTGTCGCTGCGCGAATCGCTGGAGCGAGCCGCTTCCGAAGAAGATGGCGGCGGCAAATGGACCGTGGCCAAGATCGCCTTCGAAGTGTTCCAGCGCATTAACCGGTGCACGCCAGTGACCGCGCCGGCACTGGTGACCTTTGCGCTGCTCGGCACACACGACCGCGCACTGACGCTGCAGGAAGTCTGCGCCCTGGTGAAGCCCTTGCTGGCATATGCCAATTCGCGTGGTCTGCCCAGCTCTCCACTACAGAAGCTGGCCATTGCGCAGGGCGTGCAGGAAACGCTCGAAAAGCTGCACGAGAGCGGTGTCGTCAGCGTCTACGACAGCGGCCTGGAGACGGTCTACAAGATCGAAGCCGGACAGCATTCGGTGGCTGCTTTCTACCGCAACTCCGCCATCCACTGGTTCGTGAATCGCGCCATTCTGGAAGTCGCATTGCTGGATTCCACGCGGCAGAACGAAGGAGGCCCGCTTGAGCAGGCCTGGGCCTCAGCTTTCGAACTGCGTGACCTGCTCAAATTTGAATTCTTCTTCAGTGAGAAGGCTGAGTTCCGTGATGAGCTCAAAGCAGAGTCACGGCTGATTGATCCGAAGTTCCGACAGCGTGTGGCCAAGGCAACTGATCGCAAGGATGTCTTGCTCAAGGTGCCCATGTTGATGGCGCATCGCGTCCTGCCCGCGTTTTTGGAGGCCTATTACATCGTCGCTGATCGCCTTGCCGCACAGTCAACGAGCCGCAAGATCGACAAGAAGGCGCTGATTGACGAGTGCGTCACCGTGGGACGTCAGTACGTGTTGCAGCAGAGGCTGAGGAATCCCGAGTGCGTGTCCCGCGAAATTTTCACCAATGCGATTTCACTTGCGGCCAACCGCAATCTGCTGGACCCGGAGGCGCCTGACTTGGCGCAGCGTCGACAGGACTTCTTCCTGGAACTTGAATCAGCAGTACAGCGCGTTGCCGCAATCGAACAACTCGATCAGATGCGCAGTGCCCAAACGGCGGGAGCCACCACGTGAGTATTGCAAGCGAAGCAGCAATTCAAAGAATTCTGGAGGGTCCGAAAGGCCCGAAAATCGGCGCTTTCTTCGATTTTGACGGCACCCTGATTGATGGCTTTTCCGCTGCTGCCTACTTCACGGATCGCATCAAGGGCGGTCACATGGGGGCAAAGGAAATTGTCGATACGCTGAAATTGGCGCGCAAGAAAGATCTGAGCGACGACGAGTTTGCCGAGATCATCGGTGACGGCATCATGGAATGGGCCGGTCAGAGTGAAGAGGAACTGCGCAATCTCTGGAGTCGCCTTTGGTTCGACAAAGTGGCGCCCAACATGTTTCCCGAAATGTGGAAAGTGATTCAGGCGCACAAGCGCATGGGCCACACCATCGCAGTTGCATCTTCGGCAACGCCCTATCAGATCGAACCCATTGCCGCCGAATACGGCATTGAGCACATTCTTGCCACGCAGCCGCGTATCCGTAACGGCAAGCTGACCGGCGGCATCATCGGCAAGCCGCTCTGGGGGCAGGGCAAGGCCAATGCGGTTAAAGCCTTCGCCAAGGACAAGAAAATCACCTTGTCCAAGAGTTATGGCTACGCCAATGGCGATGAAGACATCGCGTTTTTGCAGTCCGTGGGTTGTCCCAGTGCGGTGCAGCCCAAGCCGAAACTGGAAGCATTGGCGATAGAAAGCGAATGGCCGATTCTGCGTTTTCCACCGCGCAAGCGTGGCCCGGCCAAGGCCATGGCGCGTACCGTGGGCGCCTATGCCGCAATGGGCGCGACCTTTCTCGCTGGGCTGGGGTATGCAAAGGCAACCGGCGAAACCCGCAAGGCAGTGGACTTCATCACCGCCATGTCCAGCGATGCTGCCTTCGCGGTGCTCGGAGTCAAGGCCAAGGTCATCAATCGAGAAGGACTGAATGCGCATCGTCCCTGCGTTTTCTTGCTCAACCACCAGAGCAAGTTCGACATGTTCGTGATGATGCATCTGGTGCGAACCGAGTTCACCGGTGCGGCGAAGATCGAAGCACGCAAGGTGCCGGGCTTTGGTCGATTCATGGAAATGGCCGATGTTGCGTTTCTGGATCGCAGCAATTCCAACAAGGCCATCGATGCACTCAAGCCGGCAGTGGACCGCCTCAAAAAAGGCTTGTCTCTGTGCATTGCGCCGGAAGGCACGCGTTCGTGGACGCCCAAGCTCGGTCCGTTCAAGAAGGGCCCGTTTCACCTAGCGATGCAGGCCGGCGTGCCGGTCGTGCCAGTGGTGATCCGAAATGCCGGCGAAATCATGGGGCGCAATGATCAGACCATGCGCTCCGGCACGATTCACGTCGCCATTCTCGATCCGATAGACGTGTCGGACTGGACTGAAAGCAATATGGTGGAGCGCATCGCAGAAGTGCGCCAGAAGTTTGTTGATACGCTGGAAAACTGGCCAGAAGAAGAGGAGAAAGCATGAGTACACCCATGCGGATTGCAGTACTGGGCGCCGGCTCGTGGGGCACCACGGTTGCATCGGTAGCGGCGCGTAATGCAGACACGCTGATCTGGGCGCGGTCCAGCGACACAGCTGATCAGATCAATCGCGAACATCTCAATGAGAGTTATCTGAAAGATCTGCCGCTGCACAAGAATCTGCGCGCAACCAATTCGCTCGAGGAAGCTGTTCGTCATGCCGATGTACTGGTCATTGGCGTGCCCTCGCACAGTTTTCGCGAAACGCTGAAAAAAGTGTCGCCGCACATTCGCCCATGGGTGCCCGTTATCAGCCTTGCAAAAGGTTTGGAGCAGGGCACGCATCGGCGCATGACCGAGATCATCAACGAAGAGCTGCCGAGTCATCCTGCGGGCCTGCTCGCCGGCCCCAACATTGCAAAGGAAGTCTTGCAGGGGCTTGCCGCAGCCACTGTCATTGCCATGCACGATGAGCACGTGGCGCGCTCCCTGCAGCCGCTGTTTTCAAGCGCCGTGTTTCGCGTCTACACCAACACGGACATCATCGGCTGTGAACTGGGCGGGCCATTGAAAAATGTCGTGGCCATATCGGCGGGCATGGCTGACGGCCTGAGTGTGGGTGAGAACACCCGCGCGCTGGTGGTTACGCGCGGCCTGGCGGAAATCAGCCGGTTGGGCGTGGCACTCGGTGGCCGTCCTGAAACCTTCTCGGGCCTGACTGGACTTGGCGATCTGCTGACCACCTGTATGAGTCCTTTGTCGCGCAATCGACAGGTCGGCGTGAAATTTGCGGAAGGCATGACTACGGATGAGATTGTCGCTTCCATGAACATGGTCGCCGAAGGCATCAAGACCAGCAGTGTGGTGGTCAAGCTGGCGCAGCAGTACGGCATTGAGATGCCAATTGCGCGGGAGGTGGACTGCGTCGTCCGTGGTGAACACAACGCCGCGCAGGCATTTCGCGGCCTGCGAAAACTCGCGGCTGGCGCCGAGCAAGAATCCGGTTAGACGCCTGCCTTATTGCTTTGGGTCTTCGCCTTTGCGAAGTGCCCAGCACTTTACTGAACACGATTATTCAAGAGCCACAACATGACGAAGATGACCGAAGAGCAGAAAGAACTGCTCAGAGATTTGCAAGGATGGGGCGGCCCCTCCGAGATGAGCGCTTTCGAAGCGGTCATGTGGCGAGCTGAGATCGATCCCAGCCTGCGTTCAACCACCACTTCCGTGATGATTCTGGATCAGGAGCCGGACTGGGAACGGCTCTATGCGGCCCATATGTGGTTGGTCCAGGCGGTGCCGCGATTCCGCCAACGCGTCGTCGAGCCTGCGCTTGGCGTCGGCCCCCCGGTATGGGTGGAGGACCCCGACTTCGACCTCGACTACCACCTGCGCCGAGTGGCCCTGCCCGCGCCGGGCAGCGAGCGGCAACTCTTTAACCTGGCGCAGTCCCTGGCAATGACGCCCTTCGACAAAGCGCGCTCACCCTGGGAAGCAACCGTCATTGAAGGCCTCGAAGGCGGCCGCGCTGGCTATGTCCTGAAGCTGCACCATTCCACTTCCGATGGCATGGGCATCATGCAGTTGCTGTCGCGGGTGTTCAGCAAGCAGCGCGAACCCAGCCATCGTCCGCCGCCACCCAAGATCGACAAGTTTGGTCCACGGCCGCCTTCGTCGCGTTCATTGGCGACCAAGCAATTGCGCAAGTCACTGTTGTCCGCGCCCGCTGAAGCTGCGGGTGTGGCTTCCAAGATCGTCAAGAACATTCGCAAACTTGCACGTGAACCAGACGCGGCGAAAGACAGCATGGAATACCTGTCTTCTGTCAGGAAAGTTCTGGGCATCAAGCCGGTCAAGGGTTCGGGCCTGTTCAAGCGTCGCAGCCTGTCATGGCGTTTCGACGGCATCGAACTGCCACTGGCGGACCTCAAGCAAGCGGCCAAGGCGACCGAAGGCACATTGAATGATGTTTTTCTCGCCGCGCTGATTCGCGGATTCCGCCTGTATCACGATGAGATGGGCGTCTCCGTTTCCGAGATTCCCATCGGCTTCCCGATCTCTCTGCGAAAAGAGGGCGATCCCATGGGCGGCAACAAGTTTGCCGGCAGCCAATATGCAGCGCCGCTGCACGAAACAGACCCGGTCGCACTGGTCCGCAATATCCAGAGATTTGTTCGTGACACGCGAGCAGAGCCGGCGATGGATATTGTCATTCGCCTGATGCCCATCATCACGCGGCTGCCGCTCAGTGCCGTTACTGCGTTGACCGGTGAGTTCACCAGAGCGCAGGACGCCCAAATCAGCAACGTGCCAGGTCTGCCTTATCCGGTTTACATGGCCGGCGCTGAGATCACGCACATCTATCCATTCGCCCCGGTGCCGGGCTGCGGCATGATGATCGTATTGCTGACACACAACGGGCGCTGCTGTATTGGCGTCAACAGTGACCGCGCTGCGGTGAGCGAGCCGGAGCTGCTGATGGAGTGCCTTGAAAAAGGCATTGCCGAACTCGTCAATTACGGAAAGCCAGCGAAAAAAACATCCAAGACCACATCAACACGGAAGTCATCAAAATGAATCGTCAGGAAGGCCGGATTGCCGGCGTCAATGGAGTGGAAATTTTCTGGCAGAGCTGGACCCCTGATGCGCCGCGTGCCCTGGCTGTGCTGGTTCACGGACTCGGCGAACATAGCGGCCGCTATCAGGAAGTCGCGCAGGTTTTGTGCGCAGCAGGTTGCGCGGTCTATGCGATGGATCATCGCGGGCACGGCAAGTCCGGCGGCAAACGGGCGCTGGTTGATCGTTTTGCCCATGCCGTTTCCGATATTGATCAGGTCATTGATCTTGCCCAGCGGGAACACTCGGGACTCAAGACGTTTCTCATCGGACACAGCATGGGTGGTGCCCTGTCGCTGAGCTATACGCTGCGTGATCCGTCCAAGCTGGACGCACTGATTCTCTCAGGTCCGGCTGTTGCGCTTGATGGTGCGCCGCCCCTGATCGGGCCCATCAGCAAGGTGCTGGGCATGTTTCTGCCGGGCCTTGGGATGTTCAGCATTGATCCGTCCAACGTCTCGCGCGACCAGAGCGTGGTTGATGACTACGCCAGTGACCCGCTCAATGCACATGGAAAAGTGCCTGCGCGCACGCTCAGCGAGATCGTCAAGTTTGTGGAGTTTCTTCCCGCAGCCCTGCCGCAGCTGAAGCTGCCCATGCTCCTCCTGCATGGTGAACAGGACAAGCTCGCCGGCGTTTCCGGCAGTCAGATGGTGGCAGATGGCGCGAGTTCCAAGGACAAGAAGCTGATCATCTACAAGGGCCTGTATCACGAGATCTTCAACGAGCTGCCGGAAGATCGTGCCGTGGTCTTCAAGGACCTGACAAATTGGATTGACCAGAAACTGGCCGCCTGAAATCAGGGTTCCTGAGCGAATACGAGCTCAGAACGGGCAGATTTCTTCGTTTATTTATTGCTGCGTTGTCTGCATGCCTGCGCGGCTGCTTCATGCTTATGGAGACCATCATTGAAAGACATTCTTGCAATGGGATTACGGGCAGGCGAACTGCTCAAGGCGCGAAAGGAAAAGATTGCGGTTGCTGAAACGTCGGCGGGCGGGCTGATCTCGGCGAGCCTACTGGCCGTGCCCGGAGCGTCAAACTATTTCGCCGGTGGCGCCATCACCTACTCGCTGCGCTCGATCAAGGGCCTGGTTGGAATCACGCGCGAAGAGATGGAGGCCAAGGGTATCCGCTCCAGTTCCGAGCCCTATGCGCAGTGGTTGGCGCAGGCCGTCCGCGCTCGGCACGGCGACGTGACCTGGGCCCTGTCGGAAACCGGAGCTGCGGGGCCCAGTGGCAATCAATACGGTGATCCGGCCGGACATACCTGTATGGCAATCAGTGGCCCGGTTGAGCGGGTTCGAACGCTCAGGACTCAAGATGACGACCGGGTGGCCAATATGTGGGCATTCGCGCAGGCGTCGTTGGAGATGCTGGTCGAGGCACTTGAGGCAGCACCGCCGAAGTAAGCGCTATGCGTTGAGTTTCTGCCAGGAAATCCTTGAATTGATCTCGGCGTGCAAAATTTGGCACTCGGTGCCACAATGCACCCGGCCTTGGCTCTGTCTCAATCCGAAATGGTGGGAGTCGAGGGTTTCGGCGCTATGCTGGCAGGGACGCAAATAAGCCCTGTGCCGGACCGGGCGCCTCATCGAGGAGGACTTCAAAATGCAGACGCAAAAATTTGACGGACAGTTCGGGAGCTGGAAATTCCTGGCCTGGACCGGGCCGATTTTCTTCATTGGATTCTTTTGCATGTGGGGCCTGCTGGCGGATAACTTCCCGCCGATGGCGGCATCGACTCCAGCAGAGGAGATGTGGCAGCACTACAAGGACGGTCAGTTCAACATCATGCTCGGCATGTCCCTTTGCATGGTGCTGGGCGCTTGTTACATGACTTTTGGCGCCGCGGTTTCCCGCGTCATGCGGCGCATCGAAGGGCCCGACGGCATGTGGGCGAACCTGGAAATGATGGGTGCCACCATCACCTATTGCCCGATCGTCGTGGCCTGCGGCATCTGGCTGACCTGCGCCATGCAGGTTGACCTGCTGAGCCCTTCCGCTGTGCAGACCATGTATTACGTGGGCTGGATGATCATCGACCTAGCCTACATGGTGACGAGCTTCCAGATCATCGCTGCCGCCGTTGTCTTTCTGAAGGACAAGCGTGAAAAGAAGCTGGTGCCAAGCTGGGTCAGTTGGTGGGGCTTCGTGACCGTGGCTTCGTTCTTCCCGGTCAGCCTGGTGCCGTTCTTCAAGGATGGCCCCTTTGCCTTCCACGGCATGTTCAATTTCTGGATTGCATTCCCGACCTGGTACATCTGGATCGTGTCCATGTCGATCTTCATCATCAAGGCGGTCAACCGCATTGAGATTGAAGACGGCGCCGCTGAAGCCAAGGCCGAATCGGTTCGCGGTGCGACCGTAGGCGCGCGTTAACGCTCGCGTCTTTCATGGAGGCTGCAGCCAAGCGCAACAAGCCCGCCCAGCGCCTTCCCGGAGTGGAAGGCGTCTGGGTGTTTATTGGCGCTGACATGTTTTTCTTCGCGGTCCTGTTTGTCTCTTTCATGCTTGAACGGTTCAAGAGTCCCGAGGTGTTCGAGGTCGCAAGACGCACGCTCGACCCCAATTTCGGCGGCATCAATACCTTGATCCTGCTGACCAGTTCGTGGTTTGTGGTGCTTGCGGTAGAGGCAGCCAAGAAGGATCAGCTGTCCCAGATTCCGGGCTGGTTGTTTGCCGGATTCGGTTGCGGCGTCGCGTTCGGCATATCCAAGGCATTTGAATACGGTGCAAAGCTGACCGCCGGCATTACCCCGGCGACCAACGATTTCTATATGTTTTATTACGTGCTGACAGGCTTTCACCTGTTACACGTCACCGCTGGCTCCATTCTTCTGCTGATTCTCTGGAATCAGGCGCGCCAGCGAAAATTCTCTAGCGGCAACATGGTCGTTCTTGAATGCGGTGCGACCTACTGGCACATGGTGGATCTGCTCTGGATCGTGCTGTTTCCGCTGCTCTACCTGATGCGCTGAAAGATGGAACTGCTGAAACGCTCTTCGTCCATGGTCTGGATGGCGCTGATGCTGGCGACCATCGCCACGACCTGGTGGTTGTCAAAAGACATTGTGGCTGCACGTGTTGCCACCGTTGTCACGTTCCTGATCGCGGCGTTCAAGGTACGCATGGTGCTGCTCTACTTCATGGAGCTAAAGCATGCACCGTCAATTGTGAGGTGGATTTTTGAAGCCTGGGTGCTGGTTGCCACCGGCGCGGTCATCGGTATTTATTTGCAGACCGCGTTGGCCGGCGGCTAGCGGAAGAAGCCACGAAGCAGGCCGCGCCGCTGGCACGGCACTTGGCGGCTGTGCCTGATCAGGGGCTGCGCGCCACTCTGAAACCCAAGGCGTCACTGACGCTCTCGGCTTCATCGGCATCACGTGAGGCCGAGCGCATGCTGCGCGGATTGTTGCCCCATCCGCCGCCACGATTCACACGCTTGTGGCAATCCGGGCCGGTATCCCAGGCACGGCTGTCGGCAGGCGCCCCGGTGTAATCAGAGTGCCAGCAGTCCTGAACCCATTCCCAGACGTTGCCACTGAGATCATGAAAGCCCCAGCGGCTGGGTTTGAATGTTCCTACCGGCGCCGTCGTAGCGTAGCCATCATCGCATTCGGAGCTCCAGTGCCAATTCGGATGCAGCGCGAGCCCGGTGCGGTCAAATACATTGGCCAGGCTGCAGACCCAGACCGAACTGTCTCCCCAGCTGTATCGCGTACTGGTCCCAGCGCGAGCGGCGTACTCCCACTCGGCTTCCGTGGGCAGGCGATATTTCTGACCGGTCTTTCGGCTCAGCCATGCGACGTATTGCTGGGCATCTACCCAGTTGACGTTGATGACCGGCCGGCGGCCGCGCCCCCAACCTTCGTCATCCACCTTGCGCAGGCAGCCGCGTGCGGCGTGGCAGGCGTCCCACTCGTCAAAGGTGACTTCGTACTTGCCCAAAGCGAACTCAGCGACGCGCACGGTGCGCACCGGCTGTTCGTAGAGCGTTCCGGTATTGCCTTGCTCGCCCATCAGGAAACGCCCGCCCTTGAGGCGAATCATTTCTGGGGTATCGGCGCAATCTCGCCAGGCGACGGGTCCCTTGTTGGCAGAGACCTTGATCGGCGGCGGGGGTGGGCAGTCATTGCTAGCGCTGCGAGCCACTGATGGCGCGGAGGCTCGTGCGGGTGCCGCAGACGCATCGTCAACGGCTGACTGCGCCCATCCACTACTGGCAGCGCTGATCAGCAGCAGCCCCGCCAGGCCCGGCAGAAACCCGGACCTGGCTGCATTGTGCTCAGGCTTCAGGTACTGCGCTGTGCTTTGGAGGCCGCTGTTGCCTTGGTGCTTGCTTCTTTGATTTTGCGCCATGCGTCGTCGGAGAGTTTGGTCAGGCCGGCAAAAGTGGAAGGCGCCGCCAGATGATGACCTCCGTCAATGCAAATGGTTTCACCGGTAATGTAATCAGCGCCATCACCCAGCAACAAAATCATGAGGTTGGCCAGTTCCTCTACCTCACCATAGCGTCCCATCGGGACTTCATCTGCCTGGGTGGCGCCTACTTTAGCGTCGTCTGTCGGTGACAGCATCTCCCAGGCGTAGTCAGTGGGGAATGGCCCTGGTGCCACTGCATTGAGACGGATGCCGTACTTGGCCCACTCAACGGCGAGCGACATGGTCATGGCATTGACCGCTGCCTTGGCCATTGCCGACGGCACCACAAAGGCCGAGCCGGTCCAGATCCAGGTCACCAGCGTGGAGACCACCGAGCCCTTCAGGCCTTGATCAATCCAGCGTTTGGCGCAGGCTTGCGTGGTGAGAAAGGCACCGCCCATCACCGTGGATGTGATCGCTTCGAACCCGCGCGGACTGAGATCCTTGGTCGGCGCGATGAAGTTGGCAGCCGCATTGTTGATGAGTCCGGTCAGAGGGCCATACTGGGTGAAAATTTCCTCTACCGCGGCATCCACGAGTTCTGCCTTTCGAATGTCGACGGCCTGAATATGGGCACGTTCCGCGCCGCAGGCCTGGTTGATTTCGTCCGCAGCACTCTTCAGAACCTCAAGGCGGCGGCCCCAGAGATGGACATGGGCACCATGCTTGGCAAGATAGGCTGCGACACCTTTGCCAAGCCCCGTTCCCCCGCCTGTCACCAGGATGCGTTTGCCAGCAAGAGCGTCGGCTGTGTAGATGGTCATGATCGGCTGTCCTCAAAGGCGGGCGCGCTGGCCCAGTTAATTTAGTACGGAACCATACGAGAGAACGGTGCGGCTTTCAACGCCGCGCCGCCGCCGGCAATTTGTCTTGGTCATGCGTGCTGCATGGCAGCGGTTCTGCCCGTCCAGCGGCCGGGTCGGCGTCATTTCGCCAGCTCGCCGGAGCGCAGACCGCGTTTCGATGTGCGACGGTGCCGTCCATCACTCCGGCAGCATTCTTCAGGGCAGTGCACGGTCATCGGCAAATGAATATTGAGCAGCGAAAGCCCGCCAGAGACGGTTTCAACGGTATTCGATCCTGCCCTGATAGTTCGGTCATGTCCGCTTTCCCCTCCGCGGATTGCGGCGCTCTGGAGAGAAGTCTTTACACAAGTTAGTAATGTACCGTACGATTATTGGCATCTGTCCGAGGAGCGGTCCATGTTTGAGCGACGCCTGTTTTCTGAAGAGCACGAAATGTTTCGTGATTCTGTCCGCAAGTTCATCGACAAGGAAATTGCGCCCTTTCATGAGCAGTGGGAAAAGGACAAGTGTGTTCCCCGCGAGCTGTGGCTCAAGGCGGGTGAGGCGGGCCTGCTGTGCTGCACGGTTCCCGAAGAATATGGCGGCCTCGGGCTGGACTACCTGTTTGACGTGGTGGTCTTCGAGGAAATTGCGCGCGGCGGCTTTACCGGGCCCGGTTTCCTGATTCACTGCGATCTGGTGGCGACCTACATCAAGTCCTTCGGAACTGACGAGCAAAAGAAACAGTGGCTGCCCAAGATGGTGTCGGGCGAGGCCATTGGCTCGCTGGGCATGACAGAGCCCCACGCAGGCTCTGATCTCAAGGCCATCAAGACCAAGGCCGTTCGTGACGGAGACGACTTCGTCATCAATGGTCAGAAGGTGTTTATTTCCAACGGCCAGATGTGTGATGTGCTGGTTCTGGCGACCAAGACCGATTCCGATCAGGGCGCCAACGGCGTCACACTGTTCCTGGTTGATACATCCTTGCCCGGCTTCCATCGCGGCAAGAATCTCGAAAAGCTCGGAATGAAGGGTCAGGACACGTCTGAACTCTTCTTTGAAGATTTGCGCGTGCCGGCCAGTGCGATGCTCGGCAAGGAAGGCGAAGGCTTCAAGATCATGATGACCAAGTTGGCGCAGGAACGGCTGGCCCAGGCCATTCGTTCGGCCACGGTGGCGGAAACAGTGATCGAATGGACGGTTGATTACACCGCGCAGCGAAAGGCCTTTGGCAAGACCATTGCCGACTTCCAGAACACCCAGTTCAAGATGGCCGAACTCAAGACCGAAGCCGTCATCGGTCGCGTCTTCACGGACGCCTGCATCGAGAAGTTCATGAAGGGTGAGCTGACGGAAATCGACGCCGCCATGGCCAAGATGTGGTTGTCCGAATTGCATTGCAAGGTCGTGGACCAGTGTCTGCAGCTGTTTGGTGGCTGGGGCTACATGTGGGAGTACCCAATCTCACGCGCTTATGCCGACGCGCGCATCGTGAAAATTGCCGGCGGCTCCATTGAAATCATGAAACACATCATCGGACGGGCCATTTACCGGGAAGCGGCAGGAGGTTCCAACGTTCGCTCGATGGACAATGGAAAGGCGGCCTGAGCGCGCCATTTCCAGACTGAAATTGGAGCAGGTTCGGGGTAAGCTTCACGCATAAGAAGGAAGGCACCCTGTCGGTAATGGCGGTCATTCACGCATGTGGTGAACCTTGTTGATAACGCCGTGAAATCGGCGAAAGCTGGACGGAGAAGAACCATGGACTACTTGAAATACTGGACCCCTGTTGGCGTGCTGGCGGCGGC
>CAXBFJ010000014.1:0-81770 GCA_963975245.1 uncultured Panacagrimonas sp.
GCCAGACCTCGCGCGGGATGTAGCCCTGGCGGCGCCATTCGTCGAGCCGGGGAGTAAATTCGGCGGCAACGTAGCGGCGCACCTGCTCGCGAAAGGCGTCGATCTCGCCGTCCATCCAGGCGTGGCGATACAGCTGTGGCAGCATGAGCGTGTCTCCTTGTATGTTGGCTTCTGACCCCGCGCCGGGCGTTCCGCACAGCGCCACTGCCGAAGTGCTTTGGGGGATGCGACAATCGTAATAATTGGCCCCTGCAAGGGCGATGGCGGATTGCCTCAATCAACTGACAAATAACTTCGTTCGGCCCGTGCGACCGGCGTTGACCCCTTCGATCACACGCCATGCTGCAACCCGTCTTTACTGCTCCTATCTTCGCCGTGCATGGCCTGCTGGACGGCGCGCGCGGCAAGGGGCTGGCCACGCAAGAATGGCTGAAGGGCGTGCTGGGGCGCGCCGGCATCAGCGAATCGCTGCTGGAGCTCGAGGATTCGCGCGTAACCGTGGAGCAGTTCAACGCGCTATTTATCGCTGTCAAGGACAGCCTGAACGACGAGTGCCTGGGCTACCTACATGAGCGACCCATGCGCCCGGGCAGCTTCGCGCTAATGGTGCGCAGCGCGTTCACTGCCCATTCGTTGTCATGCGCCCTGCGTCGCCTGAGCGAATCCTTCGCCCTGCTGCAGGACGACGTGACGCTGGTGCCCGTGACCGAGGGCGCGCTGGGGGGCTTCGCGCTGGAGATGCGCGGCGGCCCGGGCGCACATGCCGAATTCCTTCATGCACATCTGCTGCGCGTGTTCTGGCGCTTGTTGCTGTGGCTGCACGGCGGCCGGCTGGTGCCGCAGCGATTCGACTTCAATTTTGCGCTGCCGCTCCATGCGATGAGCTACGGGCGCATCTTTTCCGGTTCGCTGTGCTTCGGGCAGCCGCGCACGGCCGCCTGGTTCGACGCCGACGCCTTCAAACTGCCGGTGCGGCGCGATCGGGACGCGCTGCAGTCCTTTCTGCGCGCCACGCCGGGCAACGTGGTGGGGCCGCACCTGAACGAGCGCAGCGCCAGCGCGCGGGTCCGCATGGTGCTGCAGCTGGCCAACCCCGAATGGCCCGACCTGCCCGTCACCGCGCAGCGCCTGCATATGTCGGTGAGTGCGTTGCAGCGGCACCTGGCCACCGAGGGCACTTCCTTCCAGGCACTGAAGGACCAACTGCGGCGCGACATGGCGATCGTGCGCCTAACCAGCAGCGAAGCCTCGCTCATCGCCATCGCCGCCGACCTGGGCTTCACCGACAGCACCGCCTTCCAGCGCGCCTTCAAGGTCTGGACCGGCAGCGCGCCGGGAGCCTACCGCGCCCGCTCGCGCAGCGGGCAGCACCCTACATAGAGGCATTCGACCAATTCCGGCACGGCCACGAGGCTGTAGCCGACCACCGAGAAGATCGGCGCCTTCATAGCTGCCGGGCCTTGGCCCACATCGAGCGAGGCTCTCGTGCGCTCAAGAGACTGTTTGCAGCCCTTGAGGCAGTTGCACCGACGGCAGCGCAGCGACAGGCTGCGCCAGGAAGCAGATGTTTTCCGTCAGCCTATCGAGGTCATTCGTCATTGCCACCCGTTGAGGCTGACTTCTAAGCTTCCTAAGCTAAAACTGAACTCGCACTGCATAGGAGTGATGGCTGTGTGCCATTTGGAGCGGCACTGCCAGAATGTAAATCAAGCATCATGACCGACGCAGCCCCGGCACTCTCGTATCCGTTCTCGGATCTCCCACTCCCTGGCCAAGCCACGGAAATCAAGCCTGGTGTGCTGTGGCTGCGCATGCTGCTGCCGTTTTCCCTGGATCACATCAACCTCTGGGCATTGAGCGACGGTCCTGGTTGGGCGGTCGTGGACACGGGCATTCGCAGCGTGGACGTCAGGAACGCGTGGCTCGCCTTGCTCGCTCCGCAGGGGCCGCTAGCCGGCCGTCCCATCTCCCGTGTGATAGCGACGCACATGCACCCGGATCATGTGGGCATGGCGGGATGGTTGACACGTCGCTTCGAATGCGCGCTTTGGATGACACGAGACGAGTATTTGAGCTGTCGGGTGATGCTTGCCGATACGGGGCGGGAAGCGCCAGTCGATGGCGTTCGCTTCTATCGGAGGGCCGGATGGAGCGACACCGAGGTGGATGAGTACCGCACCCGGTTCGGTGACTTCGGTAAGATGATCCATCCATTGCCTGACAGCTTTGTGCGGCTCACGGATGGCCAGATGTTGCGGATCGGGGACCAGGAATGGGAAGTCATCGTCGGCACAGGACATTCCCCCGAGCACGCGTGCTTCTACTCGCGCGAACTGGATTTGCTGATATCGGGGGATCAGGTTCTTCCCAGGATCAGTTCCAATACCTCCGTGTACGCCACCGAGCCGCATGCGAATCCTCTGCAGGGCTGGCTCGATTCCATCGACCGGTTGATGCAACGCGTACCTGGGAGCGCCCTGATTCTGCCTGCCCACAACGAACCTTTCCATGGCCTGCACCTACGGTTGGAGCAACTGCGTGCGAGCACCGTCAGAGGCACCGACCGCGTCAGGCAACAACTTGTGCAGCCTCTGAGGGTCATCGACCTGGTTCGCGCCCTGTACCGTTCGTCCATTGTTGCGGAGCAAATGCACCTCAACCTCGCGACCGGAGAGACGCTCGCCCACCTAAACTATCTCGACCAGCGTGGGGAAATCGTGTCTGCAGAAGACGAAGACGGTGCAATGCGCTATCGGCTCGCCTGATGCACTAATTTGCCCTCAAGGATATAGAAGTAACCCAATCAAGCCTGTCATTGACTGGGTTCTTTGCTGATGTGTTTCGAGAGCAATGAGTCCTTGCACCAGCGCGTCGTGTACGGCCTCCAGTTCTTTGAACACCGTGTTGGCAAACCAATCCTGGCACGGCACCTTCCACAGATGCTCGACCGGGTTCAGCTCAAGGCTGGCAGAAACTCTAGGCGCATATTCTGTGGCACATCCAAGTGACCCGCGATGTGCCAACCCGCCTGATCCATGACCATCATGATGAACTCGACGGCATGGCGTCGCGCCATCTCGGCCAGGAACACCTGCATCGTCTCAGCGTTGGCCCAGGGCAGCACCAGAGAGTCAATCACGCCATCGTGCGTGCTGACGGCGGCGAAGGCGTACAGGGTCTGGCGTTGAGGCGTGCGCCGACGATGGGGCGTGAGCCCCTGGGCACCCAACACTGCCGGGGTGTTCCCAGCAGGCAGAAGCGCCCTTCGTGCTGGAATATCAGCTGCACGGGCGACCATATTCAGCTTGACGCCTGACCTCTTGGCGCACTTGAACAGTGCTCTCAGAAAGGGGCCGTTTGTCATTCGATCGGGGCGCTTCGTCATCGCGGCTCGCAGCACCGGCACCTAGGATTCCTTGTGTGCGCTGGACGACATGTAGCGGAGCGGCGATGACCGCCGCCCCACGATCCAGAGCCTAACCCAAAGGAGACAAACACGTGTGCCAAATCGACATGCAGAAGCTCGCCGACGACGCTCGCTTCAACCGCTTTCATGCCAAGGTGCTTCTGTGGTGCCTGTTGATTCTCATCATCGACGGCTATGACATCGCCGTGGTGGGCATCGCCCTGCCGTCCATCATGCAGCAGATGGGCGTGAACGCATCGACTGCCGGTTTCATGGCCAGTTCGGCCCTGTTCGGCATGATGTTCGGCGCCATGGTTCTGGGCACGCTGTCCGACCGGATTGGTCGGCGCTGGGCCCTCTCCATTGGCGTCATGCTGTTCAGCGTGTTCACCGCGGCCGCCGGATTCACCAAGGATCCCATCAGCTTCAGCGTGGTGCGCTTCATCGCGGGCCTGGGGATTGGCGGTGTGCTGCCGGTCATCGTGGCACAGATGGTCGAGTACTCGCCCAAGAAGATCCGCAGCCTGATGACGGCGCTGATGACTTCGGGCTACGCACTGGGCGGCATCCTGGCCGCGGTGCTCGGCAAGCAGCTGATCGGCGAGTACGGCTGGCAGGTCGTTTTCATCGCAGCGGGTGTGCCGGTCCTGCTGATTCCGTTCATCCTGAAGCTGGTGCCGGAATCAATGACCTACCTGATCT
Source organism: uncultured Panacagrimonas sp. (assembly GCA_963975245.1). Lineage (GTDB taxonomy): Bacteria > Pseudomonadota > Gammaproteobacteria > Nevskiales > Nevskiaceae > Panacagrimonas. The sequence goes on from CAXBFJ010000014.1 coordinate 4,109, forward strand.
CGCGCAGCCGCAACGGCGAACTGGCCGAAGTGGCCCGTAATCTCCAGCCGGGAGTCAAGCACCCGGCGGACGCCCAGTTCGTCGTGCCCACCGCCGACCGCGTGGCGGGTGCGCCGGTCTCCCGGCTGTTCCAGGACGGGCGAGGCCCGAGCACGGTGCTGTTCTGGATCGCCTTCTTCTCGGGCCTGTTCATGGTCTATGCGCTCAGCAGCTGGCTGACCAAGCTGATGGCTATGGCTGGCTACAGCCTGGGGTCTGCCCTCAGCTTCGTGATCGCGCTGAACGTTGGCGCCATCATCGGTGCCGTGGGAGGCGGGTGGCTCGCCGACAAGTTCAACATCAAGTGGGTGCTGGTGGGGATGTATGCGCTGGGCGGCGTGCTGCTGTACCTGATGACGTTCCAGACCTCGACCGAGCTGCGTTATCTGATCATCGGCGCGGTCGGCGCCTGCACCACCGGCGCGCAATTGGTGGCCTATGCCTACTGCGGGCAGTTTTACCCGATGTCCATCCGCTCGACCGGCATCGGCATGGCCTCCGGCGTGGGGCGCCTGGGCGCGATCGCGGCGCCGCTGCTAATCGGCCAGATCGTTGCGCTTGAGCTGCCGCTGGAGCAGAACTTCCTGGTGATCGGGGCTTTCGGGATCATCGGCTCGATCGCCCTGGCGTTCATCAGGCATGGCGGCCCGGCGTCGGTGGGCCCGCAAGAGGCTGCACGCGAGTTGCGCCCGTCGCAACAGACGCCGCAAAACGCCTGATCGTAGCCATCAAGGAAATTCGCTGTGTCTGTCTACATAGCCCCCCTGCGCGAAATGCTGTTCGCCATGAAAGAGGTCGGCGGCCTGGACGCGATCTGCGCCCAGCCGGACCATGAAGAAACCACGCCCGACCTGGTCGAGGCCATCCTGCAGGAGGCGGCTAATTACGCCGCTGGCGTGCTGGATCCGCTCAACCACCCCGGCGACGTGCAGGGCGCGCGCTGGCACGATGGTCGGGTCACGCCCGCCGACGGCTTTCGCGAAGCCTGGGCCAGCTTCTGCGAGAACGGCTGGAACGGCATGCCCGCTGCCACCGAATGGGGCGGCCAGGGCCTGCCCACGCTGGTCTCCACCGCCGTGCTGGAGATGTGGAAGTCGTCCAACCTCGCGTTCAGCCTGTGCCAGATGCTCACGCTGGGCGCGGTGGAGGCCATTGCGCACCATGGCAGCGACGCACTCCAGCGCCGCTTCCTGGCACCCATGGTCGAGGGCCGCTGGACGGGCACCATGAACCTCACCGAGCCCCAGGCCGGCTCCGACCTGGCCGCGCTGCGCAGCCGTGCCGTACACGAGGGCGACCACTACCGCGTCAGCGGCAACAAGATCTTCATCACCTGGGGCGAGCACGACATGGCCGAGAACATCGTGCACCTGGTGCTGGCGCGCCTACCCGATGCGCCACCGGGGGTGAAAGGCATCTCGCTGTTCCTGTGCCCGAAGTACCTGGTCAACGACGATGGCACCCTGGGCGAACGCAACGACTTGGCCTGCACGTCGATTGAGCACAAGATGGGCATCCACGGCAGCCCCACGGCGTCGATGAGTTTTGGCGACAGCGGCGGCGCTATCGGCTACCTGGTCGGCGAGCCGCACCAGGGGCTGGCCTGCATGTTCACCATGATGAACCACGCGCGGCTGAACGTTGGCCTGGAAGGCGTGGGCATTTCCGAGCGCGCCTACCAGCGCGCACGCGCCTATGCGCTGGAGCGGGTGCAGGGCAAGCCGCTGATCAGCGGCAGCACCGCCATCGCAGGCCACCCGGACGTGCGGCGCATGCTGATGGACATGAAGGCCCGCACCGAGGCCATGCGCGCGCTGGCCTACTTCTGCGCCGGTCAGATGGACCGCGCCGCGGGCCACGCCGATGCGCAGGAGCGCGCGCAGGCGCAGGCCCTGGTCGGCCTGCTGATACCGGTGGTCAAAGGCTGGTGTACCGACAGCGCGCAGGGCATCACGTCCGACGGCGTGCAGGTGCATGGCGGCATGGGCTACGTCGAGGAAACCGGCGCCTCGCAGCACATGCGCGACGCGCGCATCACGACCATCTACGAAGGCACCACGGGCATCCAGGCCAACGACCTGATCGGCCGCAAGCTGGCACGCGAGGGCGGGCGCACGCTGAAGGCGCTGCTGGGCCGCATCGACGGCGATGCGCGCCGGTTGGTCGAATCGCCCGATGCAGTGCTGGCGCAGATCGGCCGCGCGTTGGCAGCCGCTGCCCAGGCGCTGGACGAAGCGGCCGACTGGCTGCTGGCCCACGACGGTCAACCCGCGCAGTGCGCGGCGGGCGCCGTGCCCTTCCTGCGGCTGGCGGGCACCGTGATCGGCGGCTGGCTGTCGGCGCGCATGGCCGAAGCCGCTACCGCGCAACTCGCGGCGGGCGCGGGCGATGCGGGCTTTCTCGGTACCAAGCGCGCCACAGCCAGCCATTACGCGGCGCATGTCCTGGTGCAGGCGCCGATGCTGCGCGACATCGTCACGGGCGGCGCCGCCAGCACGCTGGCCCTGGCGGACGATCAACTCTGAATGATCCTGAAAGGAAACCCTCCCATGAAAATCCTGGTTCCCGTCAAGCGGGTGGTTGACTACAACGTCAAGGTCCGCGTCAAGAGCGATGGCAGCGGCGTGGACATCGCCAATGTCAAGATGAGCATGAACCCCTTCGACGAGATTGCCGTCGAAGAGGCTGTGCGGCTCAGGGAGAAAGGCGCGGCAACGGAGATCGTCGCCGTCTCGTGCGGCGTGTCTCAATGCCAGGAGACGCTGCGCACCGCCATGGCCATCGGTGCCGACCGCGGCATCCTAGTCGAGACCAATGAAGAACTGCAGCCGCTGGCCGTGGCTAAGCTGCTCAAGGCCCTGATCGACAAGGAACAGCCCGGCCTCGTGATCCTGGGCAAGCAGGCCATCGACGACGACTGCAACCAGACCGGCCAGATGCTGGCGGCGCTGGCCGGTCTGCCGCAAGCCACCTTCGCCTCCAAGGTCGAGCTCGCCGGCGACAAGGCAGCCGTGACCCGCGAAGTGGACGGCGGCCTGGAAACCCTCAGCCTCACGCTGCCCGCGGTCATCACCGCCGACCTGCGCCTGAACGAACCGCGCTACGTCACCTTGCCCAACATCATGAAGGCCAAGAAAAAGCCGCTGGACACCATCAAGCCCGAAGACCTCGGCGTTCAAGTCGCCCCACGCCTGAAGACCCTGAAGGTGACCGAACCCGCCAAGCGCGGCGCCGGCGTGAAGGTGGCTGACGTGGCCGCCCTGGTCGAAAAACTCAAGAACGAAGCGAAGGTGATCTAAATGTCGGTACTCGTTATTGCTGAACACGACAACGCATCCATCAAGGGCGCAACCCTGAACACCGTGACGGCCGCAGCCGCTTGCGGTGGCGACGTGCACGTGCTGGTGGCCGGTGAAAACGCCGGTGCAGCCGCCCAGGCCGCAGCGCAAATCGCCGGCGTCGCCAAGGTCATCCACGCCGACGGCGCCAGCCTGAAGAACGGCCTGGCCGAGAACGTCGCCGCGCAAGTGCTGGCCATCGCCGGCAACTACAGCCACATCCTGTTCCCGGCCACGGCCGGCGGCAAGAACGTGGCCCCGCGCGTGGCCGCCAAGCTCGACGTCGCCCAGATCAGCGACATCACCAAGGTGGTGAGCGCCGACACCTTCGAACGCCCCATCTACGCCGGCAATGCCATCGCTACCGTGCAAAGCTGCGACGCCACCAAAGTCATCACCGTGCGCACCACCGGCTTCGACGCCACAGCGGCGACCGGAGGCAACGCAGCAGTGGAAACGCCAACCGCAGCGGCAGACACCGGCAAGAGCAGCTACGTGGGCAGCGAAATCGCCAAGAGCGACCGGCCCGAACTGACGGCGGCCAAGATCATCGTCTCCGGCGGCCGTGCGCTGGGCAGCAAGGAAAAATTCGACGAAGTCATCACCCCGCTGGCCGACAAGCTGGGCGCGGCCATCGGCGCGAGCCGCGCGGCGGTGGATGCGGGCTACGCGCCCAATGACCTGCAGGTGGGCCAGACCGGCAAGATCGTGGCGCCGCAGCTGTACGTGGCGGCGGGCATCTCGGGGGCGATCCAGCACCTGGCGGGCATGAAGGACTCCAAGGTGATCGTGGCGATCAACAAGGACCCGGAGGCGCCGATCTTCAGCGTGGCCGACTACGGGCTGGAGGCGGACCTGTTCGCGGCTGTGCCGGAACTCGTCAAGGCCTTTTAACTTGGATGAGATACACCATGGAGCTTCGGCATTTGCGTTGCTTTATAGCGGTGGCCGAAGAACTTCACTTTGGCCGCGCAGCGGAAAAGCTGCACATCGATCAGTCCCCTTTGTCGCGCACCATCAAGGAGATAGAGGAAGAGCTCGGGGCGCAACTGTTCACGCGAACCACGCGAAGCACCCGCCTGACCTTTGCCGGAATGGCATTCCTGGAGCGGGTGCCGCGAATCTTCGAAGCTCTGAAACAGGCGTGTGACGGCGTCAAGTCCGCCGCCAGTGGGTTTCAGGGACAGTTGCGCATCGCTTTGTCCGATGGCATCACGCCCTCGCGAATGCCGACGCTGCTGGCACGGAGCCGAGAGGAAGATCCAGAGATTGACATTCGGTTATTTGAGGTGCCGTTGGACCAACAGATCAAGGGTCTGCACGATGACCTGTATGACGTCGGCTTTTCGATGGCCGAAGAGGTGGGCGACGGCATTGTGGTCAGGCCTGCGTGGGAAGACGAGCTGATGGTGGCGGTCCCAGCTCGCCATCCTGTGCTGGCCCACAAGCACGTTCCGTTGGAAGAAGTGTTGCGCTATCCGCTGGCGCTATGCGATCCGGCGATATGCGAAGGCCATGCACGCCAAGTTGATCGCGTTTTGCAGCGCTACGAGCAACAGCCACTGATCGCCCAGCGCGTGGCGTCCTATGAGGTGATGATGACCTTAGTCTCCGCCGGATTGGCACTTGGTTTGGCGGGCGCCGCGCACATTGCATCCGGCCGTGGGCCAGGTGTTGTGGCCCGGCGCTTGGCGGGCAAGTCGCAGATGCTGGCCACGTATCTGCTGCACCGTGACGTGGAGCCCTCCGAAATGCTGGCTCGGTTCATCGCACGAGTGGACTCCATTGATTCGGCGGATGGCTCCAGCGCCGCCGAGGACTCCTGATCCACCTGCTGAAAGGACCCAAGCCATGCCCCGATTCCTGCCGCTGCTGATGGCCGCTGCACTGACAGCCTCCTGTGGGCCATCCCAACCGACGGAAACCGTGGACTTCCTCGTGGCCCATCCTGAGCGTCTCAAGGAAGTCCAGCGCCTGTGCAAGGAAGAGCGCGCGAAGGCCGGCGAAGAACTCTGCCGACGTGCCGCCGAGGCCGCGAATCGCCGCTTCTTCGGTGATCGGCCGGAGCAGAAGCCTCAATAGGGCACCCCTCCGTCGCGGCGCGGCGACGAAGGTCTCACTGTTACCTCATCACGCCGCAGCGCGCTCGCGCATGCGGCATTTTTATTGTCTTCGCCACAGCAATAAGTCTGGCTCTTTTGGCCTGAATCCCCGCCACAACGGTCTTTGACCGACCTGCACGCTCGCCTTGATCCTCGGCACTACGGCACGTTCCTGTGCCGTAGTGGGAGGTTGATCAATGCAAGGAACGAACGTGCTGTTCGGTCAGATTGCCGTTGTCTTCGGCATCGTGATCGCTGGCGTATGGAGCGCTACGCAATGGACGGCCGCCGCCCTGGGCTACCAGCTACGCCTGGGCTCGCCGTGGTTCGATTTCTTCGGCACGCCGGTCTATCACCCCTGGCGCCTGTTCGAGTGGTGGTTCTTCTTCGACGCCTACACGCCGCATGTCTTTGACGTGGGCGGTGCCATTGCCGCAGGCAGCGGCCTGATCGCGGTGGTGGTTGCCATCGGCATGTCGATCTGGCGCTCGCGCCAGTCCAAGCTGGTCACGACCTACGGGTCGGCTCGCTGGGCCAACGCGGAGGACATTTGCAAGGCGGGGCTTGACCAGCCTGCGGGCGTGTTCCTCGGCCAGCATCGCCAGCAGTACCTGCGACATGAAGGCCCGGAGCATGTTCTGACCTTCGCGCCTACCCGCTCGGGCAAAGGCGTGGGCCTGGTGGTTCCCACCTTGTTGAGCTGGCCTGCATCGGCCGTCATTCACGACATCAAGGGCGAGAACTGGAGCATCACCGCCGGCTGGCGCTCGCGCTTCTCGCATTGCCTGCTGTTCAACCCGACCGATGCGAAGTCGGCGGCCTACAACCCACTGCTGGAGGTGAGGCGCGGCGCGCACGAAGTGCGCGACGTGCAGAACATCGCAGACATTCTGGTCGATCCCGAAGGAGCACTGGAGCGGCGCAACCATTGGGAGAAGACCTCGCATGCGCTGCTGGTTGGGGCCATCCTGCACGTGCTCTACGCAGGCGAAGACAAGACGCTGCGCGGAGTCGCCAACTTCCTCAGCGACCCGGCCTGTCCCTTCGAGCTGACCCTGCATCGGATGATGACCACGCCGCACATCGGTGGTGGGCCGCATCTGGTGGTGGCATCGGCAGCGCGCGAAGTCCTGAACAAATCGGACAACGAGCGTTCCGGCGTGTTGAGCACCGCCATGTCATTCCTCGGCCTGTACCGCGACCCCACGGTGGCCGAAGTCACCTCGCGCTGCGACTGGCGCATTGCCGACCTGATCGCGGCCGAGCATCCGGTGTCGCTGTACCTGGTGGTGCCGCCTTCGGACATTTCGCGGACGAAACCGCTCATTCGCCTGATCCTCAACCAGATCGGGCGACGCCTCACCGAATCACTCGATGGCAGCGACGGCATCGAGCGCCGCCACAAGCTGCTGCTGATGCTTGACGAGTTCCCGGCGCTGGGGCGCCTGGATTTCTTCGAGACGGCGCTGGCCTTCATGGCGGGCTATGGCATCCGTAGCTTCCTGATCGCGCAGTCGCTCAATCAGATCGACAAAGCCTATGGCCAGAACCATTCCATCCTCGACAACTGCCATGTGCGCGTGACGTTCGCCACCAACGACGAGCGCACGGCCAAGCGGATTTCCGAAACCCTTGGCACTGCCACTGAGTTGCGCGCGCAGCGCAACTACGCGGGTCACCGGCTCGCCCCATGGCTGGGGCACTTGATGGTGTCGCGACAGGAGACCGCCCGACCTTTGCTGACGCCAGGCGAAGTGATGCAACTCCCGCCCGACGAGGCGGTGGTGATGGTTTCCAGCGTCGCGCCGATCAAGGCCAAGAAGGTGCGCTACTACTCTGACGCGAACTTCCAGCGGCGCGTGCTGCCGCCCCCTGTGCTCATTGCGGGGCGCTACGCCGACGTGCCTTCCTTACGGCCCGACGACTGGAGCGGGCTGACGGTTCCTCCCGTTCCGGTGGCGCCTGCAACCGAAGCCGTTGAAGGCTTCGCCTCTGCCGCTGACGACGGTGGCCCGCGTCGCCAACCCGAACTCTCCGAAGCCGTCGCCTACGACCCCGACCTGGTTGTGCCTGTCGCCGACCTCGGGCTGCTCGATGACGACGACATGCCGCTTCCCTTACCGCGCCAGCTCGATCCGACCCTGCAGCGCACGTCCCGGCTGGCATCCCTCGACCCTGACGACGGAATCGAGCTATGAGCCAGCACCGCTTGAATCTCTTCATCCAGCCCGAGCACGCCAAGCGGCTCGATGAGCTGGCTGCCAAGAAAGGCGTGTCCAAGTCCAGCATCGTTGCGGCGGCCTTGGCATCCTGGCTGTCGCCCGACGCGGCCGACCAGCGCGAGGCGGCGATTGCCAAGCGTCTGGATCGCCTGTCGCGCCACGCCGAGCGCCTGGAGCGCGACCAGAACATCCAGATCGAAACACTGGCCTTGTTCATCCGCTACTTCCTGACCGTGAGCACACCCGTGCCAGAGGCGCATCAGGACGCAGCGCGCGCTCAAGGCAAGGCGCGCTTCGAGCAGTTCGTGGAGCAGTTGGGCCGGCACCTGCTGCGCGGGCGCAGCCTGGTGCGCGACGTGGTGGACGAGCTGAATCCCGATCCGATGCGGACGGACGACGCGCCAACCCCGGCCGAAGCGCAGGAGCGCGCGTTATGAGCACCTCGGCTTCCTCCTTTACCGCCACGTCGCTGGATCGCCGCATCCAAATGCTGCGCACGGCGATGGGGCCGCTGATCGCCGCCGCGCTCGAAGACCCGGACGTGGTGGAAATCATGCTCAACCCGGATCGAACCTTGTGGATCGACCGGCTTTCATCGGGCCGTGCACCGATGGGCGTGGAGCTGTCCGAAGCGGACGGTGAACGGATCATCCGGCTGGTCGCGGCCCACGTCGGCGCCGAGGTACATCGCGGCCAGCCGCTCTTGACGGCAGAGCTGCCCGAGACGGGCGAACGCTTCGAGGGCATCTTGCCGCCCGCTGCTCCGGGGCCGGCCTTCGCCTTGCGAAAGCGCGCCGTGGGCGTGATCCCGCTGTCGCGTTATATCGAGGACGGAATGATGACCGCTGCACAGGCGGGCCTGCTGGTGCGTGCGGTGCGCGAGCGCCAGAACATTCTGATCGCGGGTGGAACGAGTACCGGCAAGACCACCTTGGCGAATGCCCTGCTGGCTGAGATCGCCGCCACCGGCGACCGCGTGCTGGTGCTCGAAGACACGGTGGAGCTGCAATGCGCGGCCCGCGACCACGTGCCGCTGCGCACGCGCCAGGGTGTCGTGTCCATGACCGAGCTGGTGCGCTCGTCCATGCGTCTGCGCCCGGATCGCGTGGTCGTCGGCGAGGTGCGCGGCGCCGAGGCGCTGGATCTCATCAAGGTGTGGGGCACCGGCCATCCGGGCGGCATTGCCACGATCCACGCCGGCTCCGCGCTGGGCGCATTGCTGCGCCTGGAGCAACTGATTCTCGAAGTGGCGGTGAATCCGCCCCGTGCGCTGATCGCGGAAGCGGTCAACGTGGTCATCCACATCGCCGGGCGCGGGCGCAAGCGCCGCATCGAGAGCATCGCCCGCGTCGTCGGCTTCGATGGCGTGGGCTACCAACTGGCGGATGCGCTGGAAGCGCCGTTTCCCGAGCTGCTGCCGCAGTCCGACCTTTCCTCCCTGTCCCTCAACCACCCTGGAGAACTGCCATGACGCAGATGATCGTTCCTGCTTTCCGTATTTCCGCAAATCCTCTTCGCCGGCCCGCACAGCTGGAGAGCCTGGCTCGCCCGGCCATGCAGGGCTTGATGCTCGCGGCGCTAATGCTGCTGCTCGCGGGCACCGCGCAGGCCGCGGGTTCCTCGATGCCCTGGGAAGGCCCGCTGCAATCCATCCTGGAGTCCATTCAGGGGCCGGTGGCCCGGATCATCGCGGTCATCATCATCATCGCCACGGGCCTGGCGCTGGCCTTCGGCGATACCTCGGGCGGCTTCCGCAAGCTGATCCAGATCGTCTTTGGCCTGTCCATCGCGTTCGCGGCTTCGAGCTTCTTCCTGTCGTTCTTCAGCTTCTCGGGTGGGGCCGTCGTATGAACACGGCCCACGATGGCGTGCAGGGGTTCGCTTCCGGCTTCGCCCCTGGTTTCGAGATTCCGCTGCATCGGTCTCTGACCGAGCCGATCCTGATGGGCGGTGCTCCGCGCACCGTGGCCATCACCAACGGCACCTTGGCCGCTGCCGTGGGCCTGGGCTTGCAGATGTGGATTCCGGGCATCGTGCTCTGGATCGTCGGCCATGCGCTGGCGGTCTGGGGCGCACGCGTCGATCCGCAGTTCATGCAGGTCTTCGCCCGCCACATCAAGCACCGGCCGCTGCTGGACGTGTGAGGGGAATGCCATGCTGAACCTTGCCGAATACCGCCAACGCCCGGCCTTGCTCGCTGACTGGCTGCCGTGGGCCGGGCTGGTCGCGCCGGGCGTCGTGCTGAACAAGGATGGCTCGTTCCAGCGCACGGCGCGCTTTCGGGGGCCAGACCTCGATAGCGCGACGCAGGGCGAGCTGATTTCTACGTCGGCGCGGCTGAACAACGCGCTGCGCCGGCTGGGTTCGGGCTGGGCGCTGTTCATCGAGGCCGAGCGCCGGCCCGCCGCCAACTACCCGCACTCGGAGTTTCCCGAGCCGCTGTCGTGGCTGGTGGACGAGGAGCGACGGGCCGCCTTTGAGGACTCGGGCAACCACTTCGAGAGCGGCTATCACCTGACGCTGGTGTACCTGCCGCCGGAGGAAGCCCGCGCCCGTGCGGCCGGAATGCTGTACGAGAACCGTCCGACCGAAGGCGTGGACTGGCGCGAGCGGCTGACTGCCTTCGTCGCGGAGACGGATCGCATCTTTGACCTGCTCGATGGCGTGATGCCGGAGATCGCCTGGCTCGACGACAGCCAGACGCTGACTTACCTGCATGCCACCGTGTCAACGCGACGCTACCGCGTGGACGTGCCCGAGGTGCCATTCCACCTCGATGCACTGCTGGCCGACGCGCCGCTGATCGGTGGCCTGGCACCGATGCTGGGCGACCAGCATCTGCGCGTGGCGACGGTACGGGGATTTCCGACCTCCACCTGGCCAGGGATGCTGGACGACCTCAACCGCCTCGGCTTTGCGTACCGCTGGAGTACGCGCTTTCTCTGCCTTGACAAAGCCGATGCGGAAAAAGAACTTGCCCGCCTGCGCCGCCAGTGGTTCGCCAAGCGCAAGAACGTCATCGCCTTGCTGCGCGAAACCATCTTTCAGCAGGAAAGCCCGCTGGTCGATACCGATGCCAGCAACAAATCCGCCGACGCCGATGCGGCCTTGCAGGAACTGGGCAGCGATCAAGTCGCCTTTGGCTACCTGACAGCAACCGTCACCGTCATGGACGCGGATGCCGCCGTGGCCGACGAGAAGCTGCGCATGGTGGAGCGCGTCATCCAGGGGCGTGGCTTCGTCACCATCCCCGAAACGCTCAACGCCGTGGATGCGTGGTTGTCGTCCATTCCGGGCCATGCCTACGCCAACGTCCGCCAGCCCATCGTCTCCACGTTGAACCTGGCGCACCTCATGCCGGTGTCCGCCGTATGGGCTGGCCCCGAGCGCAATGCCCACCTCGACGGCCCACCGCTGATCGTGACCCGCACGGAGGGCGCGACGCCGTTCCGGCTGGTCACCCACATCGGTGACGTGGGGCACACCTTGGTAGCCGGCCCGACCGGCATGGGCAAGTCGGTGCTGCTCGCCACACTGGCGATGCAGTTCCGCCGCTACCGTGGCTCGCGCATCTTCGTCTTTGACATGGGGCGCTCGATGCGCGCCACCATCCTGGGCCTGGGCGGCGAGCACTACGACCTTGGGATGGATGGCGACATCGCCTTCCAGCCGCTCGCCCGCATCGATCGTGAGGGCTACCGCACCTGGGCGGCCGAATGGATCGAAGGACGCCTGCGGCATGAGGGTGTGGCCGTCGGCCCCGATGAGAAGGTGGCCATCTGGTCGGCGCTCGGCAGTCTCGCCGGCGCGCCCGTGGAGCAGCGCACGATGACGGGGCTTTCCGTCCTGCTGCAATCGAACGCACTTCGGCAGGTGCTCGCGCCCTATGTGCTCGGTGGCGCACACGGCAAGCTGCTGGATGCGGATTCGGATCGCCTGGGAGCTGGTTCCGTGCAGTGCTTCGAGATGGAGGAACTGATGCACAGCAAGGCCGCTGTCATGGCCGTGCTCCATTACCTCTTTGCGCGCTTCGATGAACGCTTCGACGGTGCGCCGACGCTGCTGATCCTCGATGAGGCGTGGTTGTTCCTCGATGACCCGGTGTTCGCGGCACGCATCCGCCAGTGGTTGAAGACCCTGCGCAAGAAGAACGTCAGCGTCATCTTCGCCACGCAGAGCCTGGCGGACATCAAGGATTCGAGCATCGCGCCGGCCATCATCGAGAGCTGCGCGAGCCGCATCTTCCTGCCGAACCCGCAGGCGACCGAGCCGCAGATTCGAACGATCTACGAGGGCTTCGGCCTCAACAGCCGGCAGATCGAGATCGTCGCCACCGCGCAGCCCAAGCGCGACTACTACTACCAATCGCGCCTCGGCAATCGCCTGTTCGATCTCGACCTGGGCGCCGCGACCTTGGCCTTCGCGGGTGCGTCCACGCCGCAAGACCAGCGCGACATCGACGCGGTGCTTGCCGCCTCGCATTCCGATGCCTCTCCCTTCGCAGCCACCTGGCTGCGCCATCGCGGCCTGCATTGGGCCGCCGACCTGCTGTCCTCGTTCCCGTCCACCCACCTCCAGGAGAACCCATCATGAAAAAGCGTCTTGTCGCCGCCGCCGTCGCGGCCATGCTTTGCACCGCTACCGCCGTGCAGGCGCAGTGGGTCGTGATCGACCCCACGAACCTCGTGCAGAACACGCTGACCGCGATCCGCACGCTGGAGCAGATCAACAACCAGATCAAGCAGCTCCAGAACGAGGCGCAGATGCTCATCAACCAGGCGCGCAATCTGACGAGCTTGCCGTCCAGTGTGGTGGGCCAGTTGCGCACCAATCTGGCGACCACCCAGCGGCTGATCGCTCAGGCCAGGGGCCTGGCCTATGACGTGACGAATCTGGATCGGGAGTTCCGGCGCCTGTATCCGGAGCAATACGCTGCCACGGTGAGCGGCAATCAGATGTACCGCGACGCGCAGGAGCGCTGGAAGAACACGCTCAATGGCCTGCAGACCACCATGCAGATGCAGGCCCAGGCCTCGCAGAACCTGAGCGACGACGAAGGCGTGCTGGCCGACCTGGTGGGCAAGAGCCAGTCGGCCGTGGGCGCTTTGCAGGCGATGCAGGCCATGAACCAGTTGCTGGCCCTGCAAGCCAAGCAGTCCATACAGACGCAGCGGCTGCAGATCACGCAGGACCGCGCGGCCTCGCTGGAATTCGCGCGGCAGGCCGCCGCCGTGGAGCGTGGCCGCGAGGTAAACCGGCGCTTCGTGGGAACCGGTACGCCGTACACGCCGCAGCCCGTGAACTTCTACAGCCGTTGACGGAGCCGGGCCATGAACGACGTTTCGGTCATTGACCGCTTCCTCGACGTTTTCTCGCGCTACATCGACTCGGGCTTCGGCCTGCTGCAAGGCGAGGTGGCGTTCCTGACCGCAACGTTGATCGTCATCGACATGACGCTGGCCGGGCTGTTCTGGGCGATGGGGCATGCCACCGGCCAGGGCGAGGACGTGATCGCCAAACTGATCCGCAAGGTGCTGTACGTCGGTGCCTTCGCCTACATCATCGGCAACTTCAACATGCTGGCCAGCGTGGTGTTCCGCTCCTTCGCGGGCCTGGGCCTGACGGCCAGCGGCTCGACCCTGAGCATGGGCAACTTCCTGCAGCCGGGACGGTTGGCCAAGGCCGGTATCGACGCAGCGGCCCCGATCCTCGACCAGATCAAGGAGCTGTCGGGCTTCCCCGAGGTGTTCATCCACCTCGCGCCCATCGTCGTGCTGTTCTTCGCGTGGCTGGTGGTCATCGTCAGCTTCTTCGTGCTGGCGGTGCAACTCTTCGTCACGCTGATTGAGTTCAAGCTGACGACGCTGGCGGGCTTCGTGCTGGTGCCGTTCGCCCTGTGGAACAAGACGGCGTTCCTGGCTGAAAAGGTGCTGGGCAACGTGGTGTCCTCGGGCATCAAGGTGCTGGTGTTGGCCGTGATCGTGGGCATCGGCTCGGGGTTGTTCTCCGAGTTCAACATTCCGGCGGGCTCCGAGCCGTCTATCGACCGGGCGCTGGTCATCATGCTGGCCTCGTTGTCCCTGCTGGCCCTGGGCATCTTCGGGCCGGGCATTGCGACCGGGCTGGTGTCCGGTGGGCCGCAGCTCGGTGCAGGCGCGATGGCCGGTGCTGCCATCGGCGCAGCCGGAACCGCTGTTGCGGTTGGTGCCGCTGCTACGGGCGTCGGCAGCGCCGTGGCGGCCGGGGCACGCATGGCACCTGCCGCCGCCCGCTCGATGGCATCGACCGCCAGCAGCGCCCGGTCGGCGTACCAGGCGGGCTCCGCTTCGGCCGGTGGCGGCCTCAAGGGCGCCGCTGCTGGCGTGGGCAATGTGGCCAAGACCAGCGCGCAGGCGGCGGGGCAGAAGGTGGCCAATGGAGCGCGCTCGATGAAGGAGCGCATGGCAGCGGCTTTTCGACCCGATGACGCCGGATCGGCGTCGGGGGGCGGCGCCGCACAGGCCGTAAGCGAGTCTCCCGCCACAGCCACATCCACCGAACAACCCGCCTGGGCCAAGCGCCTGCATCGCAGGCAGCAGCTCACCCATGCCGCAACCACCGCCGCCCACACGCTGCGCGGCGGCGACGGCGGCAGCTCCAGCCAGGGGCCAAGCCTGCGTGATTCCGATTCCTGATCTTGAAGGAGAACTCCCATGCGATTCAAACGACCGCAGGTGCGCTACGCCGACACGCCGCAGCCTGCTACCCCGTACCAATCCGCCGCCCAGGTGTGGGACGACCGCATCGGCTCGGCCCGCGTGCAGGCGAGGAACTGGCGCTTCATGGCCTTTGGTTGCCTCACGCTGGCCGTGCTGATGGCGGGCGGGCTTGTCTGGCGCTCCGCGCAATCCATCGTCACCCCTTACGTCATTGAGGTGGACAACGCGGGCCAGGTGCGCGCTGTCGGCGAAGCCGCCACGCCGTACCGGCCCAGCGATGCGCAGATGGCCTACCACCTGGGCCGCTTCATCGGCCTGGTGCGCTCGCTGTCCATCGACCCGATCGTGGTGCGGCAGAACTGGCTCGATGCCTACGACTACACGACCGACAAGGGCGCCGTGGTGCTCAACGAGTACGCCCGCACCAATGACCCGTTCGCGCGCATCGGCAAGGAGTCGGTGACGGTGCAGATCACCAGCGTGACCCGCGCCAGCGACACGTCTTTCAACGTGCGCTGGACGGAGACGCGCTTTGTGAACGGTGCGCTGGATCGCACTGAACGCTGGAACGCCGTGGTGTCCATCGTGCAGCAGACGCCGCGCACCGAGCAGCGCGTGCGCAAGAACCCCCTGGGCATCTACGTCAACGGGCTGTCGTGGAGCCGCGAACTGGAAGGAAACGAAGGAGCAAAGCCATGAATGATCTTTTCCGTAAATCCGTCTTGCCGGTGATGCTGCTGGCTTCGACCGTGCTGTTCTCTGGCTGCGCTACGCAGGGCAAGCCGCCGCCGTCCATTTCGCTCGATGAACCGGTGCAGGCCCAGCCGCTGCCGGAGCCACCTGCACCGGTCGAAGTGGTGGCCGTGCCGCAGGTGCTGCCGATGCCGGCGCAGATGAAACCTGTGCCGGATGCCAAGCCCGCCGCAGAGCCCGCCGATGAAACCGTGCGCGTGTCCCGCGCCAACGCCGAGGCGCGCATTGCGCCGACACGCGAGGGCTACGTCAATGCGATCCAGGTGTGGCCCTTCACGGATGGCGCGCTGTATCAGGTCTATGCGGCCGTGGGCCGCGTGACCGTGATCGCGCTCCAACCGGGCGAGGAACTGGTGACGGTGGCGGCGGGCGATACGGTGCGCTGGATCGTCGGGGACACGTCCAGCGGCAGCGGCGATGCGCTGCGCGTCAATGTGATGGTCAAGCCGATCCGCTCGGGCCTCAAGACCAATCTGGTTGTCACCACCAGCCGACGCACCTACCTGCTGGAGCTGACCTCGACCGAGAAGACGTGGATGGCCTCGGTGTCCTGGGAGTATCCGAAGGACAAGATGCTGGCCCTGCAGCGCCAGGCGCAAGCGGCCAGCGCCGCCGCGCCGGTCGATGTCGGCTTGTCGCTGGAGAAGATCCGTTTCCGGTATGCGGTCAGCGGCAGCAATCCGCCGTGGAAGCCGCTGCGCGCCTTCGATGACGGGGAGAAGGTCTACATCCAGTTTCCGCCGGGCATCGCCCAGGGCGAGCTGCCGCCGCTGTTCGTGGTCGGCGCGCAGGGCGACGGGCAACTGGTGAACTACCGCTTCCGCTCGCCGTACTACATCGTGGATCGCCTGTTCGGCGCGGCCGAGCTGCGCCTGGGCGGTGATGGCGGTGACGTGGTGCGGATCGAGCGCACGGATGGCGTGGCGCGGAGGAACTGACCATGAGCCAGGACGACACTCCTGACCTCGCCGCGCCGCAGGCGGGCAAGGTAGCACCCGAGGCGGTGGCGCTGCGCGCCCAGCCGCGTCCGGTCACACGCTTGAACCGGCGCACGCTGGCCATCCTCGTCGGCGGCCTGTCGGTCGCCGTGCTGGGGGCCACGATCTGGTCATTGCAGCCGCATCGGCGTGGCGCGGGCGAGCAGACCGAGCTGTACAACGTCGATCGCGTGTCGAAGTCCGAAGGGCTGGATGGCCTGCCGGCCGACTACTCGAAGCTGCCGCCGAAGGTGCCCGAGCTGGGGCCGCCGCTGCCGGGCGATCTCGGCCCGGCCATCGTGAAGTCGCAGCAGCCGGTGACGCCGACGTATGCGCCACCGGGGCACGACCCGGAGGATGCACGGCGCAAGGAGGCTGATGCGGCGGCGGGTTCGTCGGTGTTCTTCCGCTCGGGCAACCAGGGCAAGGCCGCCGCACCGGGAACAGCGCAAGCCGCTGCGGTTGCGCCTGGCAGCGCCTTGGCCGGCTTCGACCCGCTGGCCGCCGGGCCAGCCTCGACGGCGGCCCAGCCTGCCGACCCCACCGCGGTGCAGAACCGGCAAGACCAGAAAGAGGCGTTCCTGAAAGGCGGTTCTACGGAAACCCGCAACTCCGGCAATCTGCAAATGCCGGTCTCGCCGTATCAGGTCATGGCGGGAACGGTGATCGCCGGGGCGCTGGTGACGGGCATCAAGTCGGACTTGCCGGGCGACGTGATCGTCACGGTGACGGAGCCGGTCTACGACACGGCCACGGGCAAGTTTCTGCTGATCCCCCAAGGCTCGCGCATCCTGGGCAAATACAACAGCCAGGTGAGCTACGGGCAGAGCCGCGTGCAGGTGGTGTGGAACCGCGTCATCCTGCCGGACACGTCTTCGCTGAAGCTCGACAACCTCGCGGGCACCGACCCGGCCGGTTACGCCGGCCTGGAGGATGGCGTCGATTGGCACTGGGATCGCGTCTTCGCGGGTGCGGCGTTGACCACGTTGCTGGGCGTGGGTGCCGAGTTGGCCGCGCCGGAGAACCGGCAGAACGGCAACCGGATCGTGATCGCCGGACGCGACAGCGCGCAGGACAGCATCAACCAGGTCGGCCAGGAGATGATCCGGCGCAACATGAACATCCAGCCGACGCTGACCGAACGGCCGGGCCTGCCGGTGCGGATCATCGTCAATCGCGATCTGGTGTTGCGGCCGTACCAGCCACTGTTCTTCAATCGGGGTGCAATGCGATGAGCGCGACCAAGAGGCTGCGGCTCGGGCCGCTGCCCAAGACCGAGAATGTGAAGCTGACCTTCGCTTGCCCGGCCAGCCTGAAAGCCGACCTCGACCGCTACGCCGCGTTGCACGCGCAGGCATACGGCAAAGCGGTCGATGCGACGACGTTGATTCCGCACATGCTGGAGGCGTTCATGGCGGGGGATCGGGGATTCAGGAAGGGAAGCGGGAGCAAGGCCGCACCGCCGAAGTCGGGTTGACGATGCGGGCGTATCCGCCATCCACTCACCAAGAAGGCGCAGCCCACTGGCTGCGCTTTCGCTTTTGAGGAGCTTTCTGGGAGTGCAGGACTATGACGACCGATGCGACCTTGCCTGCTGCGGTGCCCTTGCGCTTACCACCGCGAAGCGCCTATGCGACACCTAGCTCGAAAAGCAGCAAGAGCACACAACGGCTGAAATCTAGCCTAACCTACTACCCCATAAGACCTTTTGCCCCGCTGCATGTCTGCATGGAAGACTTGACAGCGGACATTTTTCATTGGGTTGATGCCGTGGAATTTTTCGATTTGAAATCCCGCGCCTTCAACGCTGCGGCGAAGACTACGCAAGGTGAAGAACCGGAAATGAGTTCGGTCAAGGATGCCTTCGTCCTGATACTGGAAGTCCGCTTTGAAAAGGATTTCCTTCATGACGCTGATGTGCCGGATATTCGGAACCGATACCACCAGGGCGCCAGCGGGACGTAGAAACTTCTGAATGTCCCGGAAAAATTTGTCGTGATCGGTCATGTGTTCAACAACGTCATTGCAGATCACAAGATCAAAATAGCCTTCTGGCAGCTCCGTGCAGACATCATCAAACAGCCCGACGAGCGTGCGATTCATGAACGTTGCGGCCTCTTGCGCAGCACCGGCATCGGGTTCGATGCCCCAGATTTCGGAACCTTGGCGCAGCTGGCGCGCGAAACGACCTTCTCCACAGCCAACTTCGAGTACGCGCTCGTACTGATCGGGTAAGAAGGCGAGCATCTCACCTCTGGTCTCGCCGAAGTAGCCGGCTGGCTTGGCAGCTTGAACGGAGTCGGAAGAAGGCTGATTCATTTTTTGCTGAGAGGCTCTTCAGGAATT
This sequence comes from uncultured Panacagrimonas sp., assembly GCA_963975245.1. GTDB lineage: Bacteria > Pseudomonadota > Gammaproteobacteria > Nevskiales > Nevskiaceae > Panacagrimonas. The sequence goes on from CAXBFJ010000014.1 coordinate 22,584, forward strand.
GTGGATGTTAGTGTTCTGCACTATATCGGGCTGTTGGTCAGATGGCGCGGGCGCGCCATGGCACGCGCGCTGCTTTGCGTAATAGGCCGAGCCGGTGGAGAATTCTGCATCGGAACCGACTATTTGTGTCGGTAAACTCGTGATTCCATTTCCTGGTTCACATCATGATCTCAATGCCAAATGCGAACCAGCCCGAAGGCGCGCCCGATATCACCGTGGCCCTGCCCAACTACAACGGTGCAGAACTCCTGCGAAACAATATTCCAATTCTGTTTCGAGCGCTGAAAAAAGCAGAATTGAGTGCTGAAGTGCTGGTCATCGACGACGCTTCTGCAGATGACAGCAGTGCAGTGGTTGCCTCGCTGACAGCTGAGTACCCGAAGTTGAGGTTCTTGGCGCAGCCCGTCAACAAAGGGTTTGCAGAAACCTGTAACAAGGGCATTGAAGCCGCGCGAGCGCCGCTCCTGTGTCTGGTCAATACCGACGTGCAGTTTGAAGAATCGTACTTCGTCCACGCGGTGCAGCCCATCCTGTCAGGCGAGGCGGACGTCACCAAAGGGGTCATTCATAACTATTCCACTGATCCCGCGCAGCCGCATTACATTGATACACAGACCCGGGTCAGCCTGCGCCGTGGCATGGCGCGCGCAGAACCTCAGGAGAAAAAGCATCGCGGCGCCTCAGTGCTGATCGCGAAACTGGGGTGCTGTTTTGTCGCGCGCACGGATGTCCTGCGCCAGATCGGAGGATTTGATGCGCGGTATTCCCCCTACTACTGGGAAGATGTGGAACTGGGTTGGCAGGTTCTCAAGCGCGGCTTTCGCCTAGTCTATGTGGAGCAGGCAAAGATTTTTCATCAGGAGAATTCCACGATCGGAAAGTTGTCGCCAGAACGCAAGAAGCAGGTATCGCGTGTTCGCGCTCGTAATCGCTTGCTGTTTACCTGGACATTATTGAGAGACGGTGGGCTTGGGCGCTGGCTGGTCTATGGGCTTTGGGAATTTTGGCGACTGGTCTCACGCGGACTGCGTGGAGATTTCGTCTATCACTTGGCGTTTGCAGACGCAGTCAAGCGACGGCGGCTCAGCCGGGAGGCCTCATGACACAGGACTCGCAAATGCCAGTGCGTGAGGGGGTGGTTGAGGCGGGTCCGCGTAGCGGCCACATCCTAGTCTGCAGCCTGAATTTCGACGCCCGTCCAGAAGGGATCAATACCGGTCGTCTGGTACGCGCATTGCTCGATGCGGGTCATCGCGTCACCGTGGTCTGCGGACGTGAGAAATCCAGATGCGATTTCGAACACCCTCGTTTCACCTTGCACGCGGTCAAGATCGGGTTGCGTCATCCTCAATGGTTGTGGCGATTGATTGCACGTCTGCGCGGAGATATCGGCGGGCACCATTATTTGTGGACCCGACGGGTCGCAAAACTTGATTTGTCGGAAGTGCCAGACGTGGTCTATGGGCGGGCCTGGCCTCCGAGCAGTCTGATTGGCGCGGATGCCTTGGCGCGGCGCTACAACAAACCGCTGTGGCTGCATTTCAGTGATCCGTTTCCGCCGCCGCCACAGACGCAGGAAGATCCGCTGGTCATGCCCTGGCTGCGCAAGATGGTGGCGCGTGCCGCTGGGGTGACGGTGACCAATCAGCAGGCGGCGGACTACCAGATGCAGTTCTTTGATGCGCAGCCAGCGGGTGGTGCGCGAATCATCGGCCATATTGCACCGCCAGAACGTCGCTTCGGTCCAAGCTTGCATTCGGATGCCTTCGTTTACATCGGGGCGTTCAGCCCGTCACGGCCCCCGGATGCTCTGGTTGCCGGTTTTGCCGAGTACCGCAAAACAGCCCCTGCAGCGCGCATTCACTGTGTGGGAACACGACCCAACCGGATATTGCCGGTGGCAGAGCAATTTGGTGTGCTGGAAGCGGTTCGCGTCGAACCCTATACCGACAACGTCAGCCTCTGGCAGGAGAAAGCCTCTGTGCTGCTCGCAGTTGACTGGCTCGCCGGAACGCCGGTCTATCTGCTCACCAAGGTGATTGAGGCGCTGCAGGTTGATCGACCTTTGTTGCTGCTGACCCAGCCCGGAAGCCCGGGCGAGGCACTGGCCCGGCAGTGCGAGGACACGGTTGTCTGTGTCACGACCACCGAGCCGGGCGCGGTTGCCGAAGGCTTCCGGCGAGCAGCGGCAATGGCCAATACCGCAGGCAACTACGATCGTCGTCGTGCGGTGATGGCTCCATTTGCCGCTCAACAGATTGCCGCGCAATGTGCGCAAACTTTGTTGAACAAGACTGGCTCATGATTCTGTCCAATCGTTACAATTTTCTTTACGTGCATATCGCCAAGACCGGCGGTACCAGCGTGCGCGCCGCGCTCAAGTCCATGCAGTGGCGCGATCCCTATTATTTTGCGCAATGGATCTGCTCGCGCCTGTCAGGAATGACGGGTCACCGGATTGCAGCCAAGTTGCCTCGCCATTCCAAGATCATCTGCGCTCAGGAAATGTTGCCCAAGGAATTCTTTGATGGGCTTTACAAATTTGCGTTTGTTCGCAACCCCTGGGACTTGCAGGTATCGAGCTACCATCATCTGAAGCGTGAGCGTCCACATCTGCTAGAGGGCCATGAGTCGTTTGAAGCCTTCACGCGATGGAAGCTCAATCCCGAACGGCCCTATCAATATCATCTGGATACCGCGATGACGCCGCTGACGGACTATCTGTCTGACATGCGCGGCAACTTGCTGACCAATTTCATCGGGCGATATGAAAGGCTGCATGAAGACTGGCATCACATCTGTACGCACCTCAACATGCCGACGCCGGAGTTGCCGCACAAGCGCCAGGCCACGGATCGCGGCAAGGACTATCGCAGCTACTACACGGATGATCTGGCCGAAGCCGTAGGTCAGTATTTTCAGCGCGATGTTGAGCTGCTGGGCTATCGATTCGATCCGGAATGAGTGGCAGAGCTGACCCGCAACGCATCGCCCTGTTCATGTCGACTTCGGGGCACAGCGGCGTGGACCGCGCGGTGCGCCATCTTGTGCCTGCCCTTGCGGGGCGTGGTTACAAGGTTGATCTGCTGAAAGTTCGCCGTCACGGTCCGGTGATCGAGAATCCGCCGGAAGGTGTGCGCGTTATCGACACCGGCGTCTCCACCACTTACGCAGCGCTTCCGGCACTGATCCGGTATCTGCGCCGCGAGCGTCCTGCCGTTCTTCTGGCGGACAAGGACAAGGTCAACCGAACGGCCTTGCTGGCACGGTGGCTGGCCGGTGCACGCAAGACCACGCGCCTGGTATTGAGTTCGGGCACCACCATCTCCATTGACCTGCAGCACCGCGGCGCCTTCGAGCGGTGGTTGCAGCGCACCTCAATGGGCCGGCTCTACGGGTTTGCTGATCAGGTGATCGTGACCTGCGAAGCTGTGGCCGATGACATGAGCAGCTATACCGGCCTGGACCGCAAGCACATCAAGGCGGTGGCCAGCCCGGTGATCCCGGGCAGCCTGTTGCAGGCTCGCCCTGCGGCGCCCGACCACCCCTGGTTTCAGTCCACTTCCGAGCCCGGCGCCGTTCCGGTCATTCTCGGGGTAGGCGAGTTGGGACCGCGAAAAGATTTTCCAACACTGATCCGCGCCTTCGCTCAATTGCGGGAACAACGTCCGGTGCGTCTTGCGATCGCAGGCAAGGGCGGACAACTCGGAGCCCTGCGTGCGCTGGCAGCCGAGCTGGGCGTCACAGACGATGTGGCTTTTCTGGGATATCGAAGCGACGTCTACGCCTTGATGGCGCACGCATCGGTCTTCGCCATGACCTCGCGCTGGGAAGGCCTCGGCTTTGTGCTCATCGAGGCCCTGGCCAGCGGCACGCCGGTGGTGGCTTGTGACTGTCCGAGCGGACCGTCCGAAGTGCTCGATGGCGGCCGGCACGGCGAACTTGTTCCGGTGGGTGATGCTTCTGCTCTGGCATCAGCCATTCGTGAAACCCTGGATGCACCGCGCTCAGCCGAACAGTGTCGAGAAGCCGCGCGTCGTTATGAGATCGAATCCGCCACCAACGAGTATCTCGACGCGTTCGGGCTGGCTCACCATGTCCAGAAGCCTTAGCGCCTGAGTGGCGCGGTTGGCTGGAACTTCAAGCCTTGCGGTGATTCAGGACAGGAAATGTTCGGCGCAGCTCCTGCTGTTTGTGGCGATCCAGTGCGGCGACGACCGCACGTTCGCCCTCAGCTTCACAGGCCAGCACCTTGCCCCAGGCGTCCACCAGCATCGAGTGGCCCCAGGTTTTTCTGCCGCCGGGCTGTGTGCCGACCTGACCCGGTGCGATGACGAAGCACTGGTTCTCAATGGCTCTTGCACGCAGCAGGACCTCCCAGTGCGCCGCCCCGGTATTGGCGGTGAAAGCGGCTGGGACGCACAGCAGTTCCGCGCCTTGCGCAGCTAGCGCGCGATACAACTCCGGGAAGCGAACGTCGTAGCACACGGACAGGCCAAGCTTGCCGGCCGGTGTGTCCACGGTGACGGCCTGCCACGGTGCGGCGGCAATGTTCTTTGACTCGCGGTACTGCAGTGGTCCATCTGCAGAATCCACCTCAACATCAAACAGGTGAATCTTGTCGTAGCGCGCGACGCAGTCGCCCTGACCATCAAACACCAGGCAGGCAGCCCAGACGCGTTCAGGATCTTCGTCAACGGCGATGGGGACGCTGCCGGCCACGATCCAGATGTTCAGCTTCCGGGCGGTCTGTGACAGGAAATCCTGGATAGAGCCGCCGCCGAATTTCTCCGCGTGCGCCAGCTTGTCGCGTTCGCGCGCGCCCATGAAGGCGAAGTTTTCTGGCAGGGCTGCCAGACATGCGCCCTGACCGGCAGCTTCGGTCAACAGGCGTCGGCTGGTCTCCAGATTCTGAGCGACGTCGGTGCCGGAATTCATTTGCAGCGCTGCAACGCGGGGAGTGTTATTCATGGCGTCGAGTCTGCCGCAGATGCCCCGGGTGCGGCCACCGCCTCGGCCTCGGCGTGATCGTCGGTCAATGACTGCTTTCGCGCCTTGGCGTCTTCCTTGACCACCTGCGGATCATCCCAGGTACCGGTGAGGCGATAGCTGAGTTGCCCCACCTGATCGAGCGGCTGGTCCATGACTTCCTGTGCAATCAGTGCCAGGGCCGCTGCCGCCGGTCCGCCAATCAGAAGAGCGCCGAGTGTGACGCCAGAACTTACGTCCGGATAGACCGTAATGCGCTGGTTATAAGTGCGCGCGCTCAACCCCACGTTGCCGCGTACCTTCATCTTCAGGGATGGCGCATCAATATCCAGATTGTCGGTCTCGGCCTTGCCGTCGGCGATGGCGAAGTTGCCAGTGATCTCGTCAAATCCCAGGCCTTCGGAGACCACGTCACGGAAATCCAGTGTCAGCCTGCGCGGCAGTGCCCAGAAATTGATCAGGCCCAGCACACGACCCGCGCCAGGTTTGACGGTGCGCAACATGCCGTTCTTGAGTTCGATCTCGAGATCGCCTGCACCGCGTGACCACAGGATCCCCTGGCCGGCCGACTCGTCGCTGGGCAGCCACTGGAACTGGCCACGAATGCGGCTGCGTTCGGCACCGATGCTGGGCGCATAACCCAGGCCTTCCAGCAGCTCGTCAATGTCGCTGCTTTCCGCCGAAAACTGCACATCGCCAGAGGAACGTCCGCTGTTCCTGAGCCACTGACCTTTGACCTCCAGACTGGTCGCACCGCCGAGACTGCGGAAGCGTTCGATGCTCTGGCCATTGGGAACGCGCCGGCTCAGCAGTTCCAGCCTGCCCAGCTTTGCCTCACCCACTTCCAATTGCCCGATATCCAGATTCAGGGTTGGCAATGCGCCGGGGTCAATGGGCGAGGTGTCGTCGGACGACATTTCAATATCGGTGTTGTCGTCGTCGGAGTCCTTGGGAATATGATTGATTCGCGCCCGCTCAAAGCGCCCGGTCAGGGTTCCGCCAGCTGAATCCGTCTGGAAGCCGAGTGTTCCCTGTGCGCCGTCTCCCGACAGTCGGGTCTCCCAGCCAGCCGCGGCCGGGGACTGGATCAGGCGCACGCTGTCGATCGACTGTCCGGCCAGCAGCAGACGTCCAACGCTCAGGTCGGCGTGCAGCGGAAGCTCGTATACGTCCTCGGCCGTGACGGCAGTCGAAGCACTTCTGCTGGGGCCGCCGCGAATGATGCGGACCCATTGCAGGGGCTCCAGTTCGGCGACCGCACCGCTGATGACCATGGCATCGTCGAGTGCGAGGGGTTCTGGTCCGCCGCCGGTGCGAATCCGGCCACGCTGGAGTTTCAGATCGTTCTGGCCTTGCTGAGAAAAGGCTAAGTCCACACCCAGGCGATTGTCGATCTCCAGCGTCAGTCGCAGCGGGAAATTGCCGTCCTTGCGTAGCCGCAGGCTGGTTGGCCAGGGTGTTGCCGCCGACTTGTTCATCGGCTCCGGGAGTTGGATGGCCAGGCCGGCCAGATCACTATGCAGGTTGACCGTGCCGCTGTCGGGGCCTTCCAGGGGGATATCGGCGCGCCACTGACTGCTGCCCGAAAGATTGCGATAGAGGAAGCCTGGCAGCAGGCGGCCCGGCCCCTTGGCACTGCCATCAGCTACGTAGTTGAAATTGCCACGCAGCCACAGCAGGCCATCGTCCTGCTTTTGCAGGTTCGCGCTGACAGGGGTGCCGAACATGCGTCCCCTGAGATCCTGGGCGGCGACACTGCGATTATCGAAACGCAGGTCGCCGCGAATATCGACGATGGTTTCGGGCAGGCCATTCACTTTGAGCTGACTGCCCTGTAGCTGCGCGATGCCGTTCACCCGCGTGTTGCTGACCTCCTTGAGTGGAATGCTGAGGTCAACCTTGACCATGGCACTGCCTGAAGCCTGGGTGCGGGTGAGCAGGGCCGCGAGCCGGGGGGCGAGCGGGGAGTTGCGCAGGAAGTTGTAGAAGTTTCCGGCATCGCCCTGGACCTCGCCGTGAATGGCCAGCAGGGCATCATGGAAGTCGGCAATTTCCGCGCGAACCGTTTCCACGCGATTGCCGTTGACCGAGCCGGACTTGCCAGTGATGGTCAAGCTGTTGCCTCGAAAGGCGAGATGCGCATCGAGTTTTTTGACCGCTGGCCAGTCGGGCGCGAATGCCAGTTCTCCCTGCGTGGCATCGAAATCCAGTTCGAAAGTGCCCGGTTTGTTGATGAAAGGAAAGTCGGTAAGCGCGCCAGAAATTTTCAGATGTCCGGCATCGGCTCTACCCGCCACGATGGCCTGCTCCAACCATTTGCGCAGGCTGTCCGTCCACAAGACCGGGATGTATTTCTTGAATGGCCTGACGTCTTTCGCGGTGAAATTGGCATCCAGATCAATTTGCGGTGAGCTGGATTTCTGCGCCGGAATCTTGAGGTCCATGCGCCCTTTGCCAGCACTGCCATCGAGTTGCCACGCAAAGCTGGGCATGGACAGTTCCCAACCATCCTGATCCTGCGACCAGGTGAGCTCGCCGCTGACCGCGTCAAACTTCATCGGCGCCCTGAAGATGCGTGGATAGCTGAGCGTGAAAGGCGAATCTTCCAGTGCGATGCTGCCGCCGTTCTGATGCGCGGTGAAAGTCCCGGAGACCGAGCTAAACCCCGGTGTTCTCTCGTTACCCACCAGAGCCATGTCTTCGATCTCTGCATTGAGCTCGAACTCGGGTTTGTCATGGCTGCCCTCGGCGGAGGAGCGCCAGTCCAGGGTCAGGCCGCTGACGGCGCCGCTGAGACTGCCCAGACGCGCGCCAGCGTCAGCGGCTGCCTCACCCGGCAACAGCGGGAACCAGGGGGCAAGATCTGCGAGCAGGAAATAGTCGGTCTGGGCATAAACCTGAGTCGTGCCGTCATCCTGATGCCAGAGCTGAACGCGCGCACGGCTTTCAGGCCAGGGACCGTTGACGCCGCTGAGCGCCAGCTCGGTCACATCAAGTATCCAGCCACGGGTCTGCGGGACCAGACTGGCCTCGAAGCGGATGTCGCGCAGTGTGGTGAAGTGTTCGCCGCTGTGACCTTCCATGCGGTCGGCTTCCAGCGCCACCGAGACCTCTCCGAACTTGCCCTGTTCGAGAGTGCCCTCTAGGTTCAGCCCGGTGCCCCCAAAATAGACCACCCCTTTATCGGCGAGGCTGGCATTGAGCCAGGGCAGGCTGCGCAGATTCTTCAATTGCGTGGACCAGCGCCCGTTCCAGGTGTCCGGGTTCTGGAAGTCGCCGGCGATTTGTGCAGAAAATATAACGCTGGAGCCAATCGAATCAGGCAGGTCCAGTTCAGCCTGCGCGCTTCCTTTTCCGTCGCGGAATTCGATTTCGGCGTCGGTCAGAATGAAGTCCGGTACCGGTTTGGAGAGCCGCGCGTCTTCCAGCTTGAGGTCGCACTGGCGCAGCCGCACGGTCTCGAACTGGCTGAGTTCGCGTAGCCAGTCCTGTGTTGCGCGAGCGGGCATGCCTGAGGTGTCAATGCCGCGCAGGCTCAGTTTTCCGTTCTCGTCGATGCGCGCAAAAAGCTCCAGACCCGAAAGTTCGATGTGTTTCGGGGTGGCGTCGCCGTGGAATAGTCGGGTGGCGCTGAATCCCACGCGAAGTTTCTTGGCGGACAACGCCGGTGTGCGCTGATCTTCTCCAAACAGCGTGATGTCAGTGAGGTCCAGTCGTGGTGCCAGCCCGCTCCAGCCGAGGCTGACGCCGCCGATGTCGATGGGCTGACCGACCGACTCGGAAACGTAATCCGACAGCCGTTGGCGATATTCCGGGGCCACCTGCATGACCAGCTGAAAGCTGGCGGTAAGCACCGCGCCCAATACCAAGACCATGGCCGCAAGGGTAATGGTCGTGGTCCACCATCGGCGTCTTACACGCTCCATGATGCTCCGTGCGAGCACAGGCTCAGATTGGGGGCAGGTTGGCAGTCCATGGCAGCGACAAGTTTATGCTGGCCTTGCAGGTCGCGGGCTGAATTCAGCCAGGTTGTCTGATCCACGGCCCCCTGTAAGAGGGCTGGTCCGGCGCAGCGACCCATGACTGGGCTAGAGCGGGACGACGTCGAAGCTTTCCGGGTGATAGGCCGGCTCGGCCTGCAGCCGGATAGGTCGGTTGAGCGTCGCTTCCATCTCCGCCAGGCCCATGGACGCATCGTCGGTGAGTTTCTGCACTACATCTGGCGCCGCCAGCACCAGAAATTGCTCGGCCTCGAACTGGCGCGCCGCGCGACTGACTTCGCGCACGATGTCGTGACAGAGTGTGTCAGCGGTCTTGATGGCGCCGCGACCATCGCAGGTCGGGCAGGGCATACACAGGATGTGGCCCAGTGATTCCCGTGATCGCTTGCGGGTCATCTCGATCAGGCCCAGCGGAGAGAAGTCATAGACATGGGTCCGGGCCGGATCGCGCTTGAGTTCCTTTTCCAGCGCGCGCATCACCTGTGCCCGATGATCGGCATTTCGCATGTCGATGAAGTCGAGCACGATGATGCCGCCGAGATTGCGCAGACGGAGCTGCCGGGCAATGGACTGGGCCGCTTCAAGATTTGTCTTGAGAATGGTTTCTTCGAGCGTGCGATGCCCAGTGAAGGCGCCGGTGTTCACATCGATGGTGGTCATCGCCTCGGTCTGGTCAATCACCAGATGCCCGCCGGATTTGAGGTCCACGTGTCGACTCAGGGCTCGGTCAATGTCGTCCTCAACGCCGTAGATATCGAAGATCGGCGCGCTGCCGGAATAGAGCTCGATGCGCGACTCGGCCTGTGGCACGAAGACCCGGGCAAATTGCTGCACGCTGGCAAATTCGTCCGCGTTGTCGATGCGGACACGCTCCACGTCGTCGCCGATCAGATCGCGCAGGATGCGCATGGACAGCGGCAGGTCGCCGTGGACCAGATTGCGGGGCGGGGTTTGTTGCGCGCGTTCGCTGATGGAACTCCACAGACGCAGGAGAAACTTCAGGTCATCGACCAGTCGCGCTTCATCGATGCCTTCTGCCGCGGTGCGCGCGATGATGCCGAAGTTGGGCGTGAGTTCTGCGCCGATGCGGCTGACCAGCTGTTTCAGGCGCGTGCGTTCGGCTTCGTCCTCAAGCCGGGCGGATGCGCCGCAGTGCGGCTCATAGGGCAGCAAAACCAGATACCGCGAGGGCACCGAAAGCAGAGTGGTGAGGCGAGCGCCCTTGCTGCCCAGCGGGTCCTTGAGCACCTGCACCAACACTTCCTGGCCATCATGCAGCAGGGTTTGAATAGGTGGCAGTTCTCTGGAAGCGTCCGGGTGGCTGCGCGCTTCCTCATCGTCCTTGCAGTGGCCGTTGACAGGAAAGGTCATCATGTCTGCCACGTGCAGGAAGGCGGTCCGCTCCAGGCCGATCTCGATGAACGCCGCCTGCATGCCCGGCAGCACGCGCTGGACCACGCCCTTGTAGATATTGCCGACCAGACCATGGCGCGAGGTGCGCTGGATATAGATCTCCTGTGCGGCGCCACCTTCCACCAGTGCGACGCGGGTTTCCTGCTGTCCGATGTTGACCAGGATCTCGGTGCTCATGGCGTTTCTTTGATCGTGTCAGTAGCGTTGGTTCGGGGAGCCGCGTGAATCGCGAATGTTTTCAACAGGGAAATCGTTTCAAACATCGGCAGGCCGACGACGCCAGTGTAACTGCCGTGAACTTCGCGCACCCAGTTGGCTGCATGTCCCTGAATGGCATAGGAGCCGGCCTTGTCCTGTGGTTCTCCGGTGGCCCAGTAGTCTGCGGCTTCGCGCTCACTGATCGGGCCAAATAAAACCTCGGTGCGGCTCATCAGTGCCTTGCTTTCATCCCGCGATTGCATGGAAACCGCCGTCATGACCTGATGGCACTTTCCAGACAGGCGCAGGAGCATGGCGATGGCATCCTCGCGGTCGCTGGGTTTTCCCAGGATATGTCCGTCGATGCTGACAACAGTATCCGCAGCCAGAACCGGAGCGCCGGATGCAGGCGTGAGTTGGGCAAGCACGGCTGCAGCCTTTTCGTGAGCCATACGCTGAACAAATTCATCGGCGGGCTCAGCTGGCTTTGGAACTTCAGAAATATCCGCTGGCCGACATTCAAATTGATAGCCTGCAGCGCGCAAGAAGTTGACACGGCGGCTGGATCGGGAGGCAAGGTAGAAATCGACTTTCATTGCAGGCAAGAAGGCGTCGGTAGACCGCATCAAACGTTTGTGGCGGCCGCGGTGATTTCGGGGAAAGCGAGGATTTGCGACGTGGTCAGCATCATGTGGTGCCCTTCAAAGCCGCGCAAGCCCGTGCCGATAAATAGGAAAAGCGCCCTGCCGAACGGGGCAGGCCTGCTAAATTACAGAACCAGCCAGTACACTAATTCCTCTCGCCTCGAACCTGCATGCCATGAAGACGCTCACCCCCGGTCAGTTTCAAAGTTTCATTCAGGCACCCGAGGTGCAGGTGCTGGATGTGCGCACGCAGGAGGAATCGCAGATTGCGAGCTTGCCTGATTCGATTCTCCTGCCCCTTCATGAATTGCCGGCAAAAGCTGATCAGCTGGACCCGAACAAGGCGGTCGCAATTTATTGCCACCACGGTGTTCGCAGTGAGCAGGCAGGGCGCTTCCTGATCGGACAGGGGTTTGAAAACGTCGTCCACTTGGGGGGCGGCATCGATGCGTGGTCGCTCGAAATTGATTCAACAGTTGCCCGGTACTGAGCCATGTTCAATCTAGGACTGAAATTCGCGTTTGCCATCGGCTTTTCCTCGCTGATGATGTCGCCGGCGCAGGCCAACGAACTGCTCAAGGTCTATGAGCGCGCCCTGAGTCAGGACATGCAGCTGCAGGCCGCCCGCCACGCGCGTGATGCGCAAATCGAGATACGCCCGCAGGCACGATCCGTATTGCTACCGCAGATCAATGGCAGCTACGGATATCAGGAGCAAGAAGAAGATGGCACTGAAGGCTTTGGTGGTGGCGCGAATGTTCCGGTCGATCGCGAATCGACTCAGAAGGGCATCACGGTACGGCTGGATCAGGTACTGTTTGACTGGGCTGCGTTCCGGCAACTCGCGCAGTCCAATGACGAAGTCGCGCTCGCACGTGCCCGTTATCGCCGCGCGGAGCAGGATCTTTTGCTGCGCACTGCGCAGACCTATTTCAACGCACTGAGTGCTTCAGACAACCTGCGTTTTTCGGTTGCGGAGAAAGAGGCCTTCGAGCGCCAGCTAGAGCAAGGACGAACGCGATTCGAAGTGGGGCTGGCCGCCATTACCGAGATTCAGGAAGCGCAGGCGCGATACGACCTTGGCGTGGCGCAGGAAATCACGGCACAGCAGCAATTGGCCAATGCCCGCGAGGCGCTGTACGAAATCACCGGTCGGGTGGAATCGCGTCTGGTGCCCTTAATTGAGGAATTCCCCTTGCAGCCAGCGCAACCGGCGCAGGTTGAGCCCTGGCTGGAAACCGCCAATGCCAACAATCTGGATCTGATTGCCGCCAGTCTCCAGCTGAAGTCAGCAGAGAAGGGCGTCAGTGTGGCTCGCGCCGGACATCTCCCCACGGTCGGCGCGTTGGCACAGTACGAAGACCTCGAAGCTTCCGGCGGTCGTTTCAGTGGCCAGAGCGAGATCGAGACGATTGGCATACAGGTTCAGATTCCGATTTTCTCGGGTCTTGCGACGCGTTCGCGCGTCAATCAGGCGCGTGCCACCAAGGCCCAGCTCGAAGCGCAGCTCGAAGGAGCCGAGCGCGGCGTAGAGCGTCAGACACGTGATGCCTTCCTGGCGGTCATGAGCGGTGTGGCGCGGGTCAAGGCGCTGCGCCAAGCCGTGTTGTCCAGTTCCACAGCCCTGGAAGCCAGTGAAATCGGGCTGGAAGTCGGAACACGAACCACCGTTGATGTCCTTAATGCGCAGAGCGCACTGTTCAGTGCCCAGCGCGACTACGCCCGCGCGCGGTATGACTACTTGCTGTCGGTCCTCGCACTCAAGGCTGCTGCCGGTACCCTTGATGAGGGCGATCTGCGCGAAGTCGACAGTTTGCTGGTCGCCGGCTCGGAGAGCGAATCAGTCGGGCGGCCCGAGCCTGCTGATGACCGGCAAGCAACAGAATGTCCCCGCGGTCTATCCTGCGCTCTATCCCGATAGATGAGCGATGAAATGATCAGAGTCGGCGCCGTTGTTCTGGCCCTGCTGTATTGCGGCCTCAGTCAGGCCACAAATCTGAGCCCCAGAGCGCTGGACCAGATTCCCCTGCACGTGGTGCCGAGTCTGACCCTAGAACGTGCGCAGTCAGCGATGCCTGAGACGCGCAACGACGGCGTTATCCAGCTCGCGGTTCCGGTGGAAATGGCGCTGAATCTGGACGATGGGGTGTGGACCAGCGAAGGGGAGCAGGCGGTTTGGCGTATGCGCGTGTACTCAGCTGGCGCAACGTTGATGATGATCGGACTGGATACGTTCGAGTTGCCGGACAGCGCCAGTTTCTGGATATCCGATATCAACGTTGGTACCCGACACGGGCCGCTCACTTCATCGCAGCGTGCCGCCGACGGCAGCTTCTGGTCTCCAATGGTTCCTGGCGAGGAGGCGCTGCTCGAACTGCGTGTGGCTGCAGCAGAGAAGGACAAAGTTGATCTACGTGCAACAGCGGTGGGCCACGGCGTCTTGCCGCTGAGTGCCGGACAGGTGCAGGCAAAAGCGGCCGGCGCGTGCAATATCGATGCGGCTTGTGAAACGGACGCTGGTTGGCAGGATCAGGTTCGCTCCGTTGTATTGGTGCAGGTTGGTACGACCGGATGCAGCGGCGCGATGGTGAACAGCACGGCCAACGACAATCGGCCTTACATTCTGACCGCCAATCATTGCGGAATTCGCTCCGCCAACGCGGGCAATATGACTGCCTATTTCAACTACCAGAGATCCTTCTGCGGCGGCGCGAACCATGCCAATCTGGGGCAGGCTGTCACCGGCGCAACGCACCGATTTTCGCAGGCGCTGTCTGATCATACATTGGTTGAGCTCAATTCTGCGCCACCGCTGTCGTATGGCGTCTATTTCGCCGGCTTCGATGCCGACGCCAGCGCCCTGCCGCAAAGCGGCCGCGGTATTCATCATCCGGCGGCGGACCGCAAGAGCATCAGTACCTACAACACTGCCGCTACCAAAGAGCGAATCAATCTGCAGGGCGTCACCGTTGATGCCTTCAGGGTTGTTTGGTCTGCGGGCGTGACTGAACAGGGTTCTTCCGGCAGTGGCCTGTGGAATCAGAATCGCAAAATCGTGGGAGTGCTCTCGGGCGGTGCTTCTACCTGCGGTGGCGGACTTCTGGGATTAGATCCACCCTCGCAGGGGCCTGATTTCTATGGGCGTCTAGAGATCGCATGGAGCGCAGGTATCAGCGCGTTTCTGGACCCCGGTTCAAGTGGTCTTCGAAATTCGACAGGCCGCAATCAGACGGCAGGTGGCGGCACTCCTACACCGACCCCGACACCAACTCCCGCCCCGACTCCCACGCCAACCCCGGCTCCTGGAGGTGGTGGTGGCGGAGGTGCTTTGGGTGGCGGTCTGGTGCTGGCGATGCTGCTGGCCGGATGGCTGCGCCGCGCACGACGTACCGGCTGAGGCTGCCTAAGAATTTTCTCCGGGTTATCTGCTGCACGCCGCCAAGGCGCGCGGGACGTCCTGTTGTACGGCTCCGACTGAAGCCCGTGTTCTGGTCCGCTTTCGCGCACAAAAAAGGCCAGTCAATTCACGATGCTCGTGATTTGGACTGGCCCTTCTTAGACGCTACAAAAATCTGACGAACAGCGGCGGAACTTCTCCGGTTCGTCCTTACGCCAATTTAGCGTCGGCCGCTGGCGTAACGCCCGCCACCCTTGCCGCCTCTGCCGCCGCGCTTGTCGTCCTTGCGCTCTTCATTGACGCGAATCAGGTTGCCGCGCAGCTCGCGACCGTTGAGTCCGGCAATGGCCGCACGTGCTTCGTGGCCTTCCATCTCGATGAAACCAAAGCCTTTGCACTTGCCGGTGAAGACATCGTGCATGAGTTTCATTGAGCGGACTGTGCCGTGCTCAGAAAACAGCTCGGTCAGCTCCTTTTCAGTGGTGTCTGGGGGAAGGTTACCGGCGTAAATTCTTCGCATGCTTGTCTCCTTGAAAAAACAGTGACTCGTAAAATATTTCGATATAAATGGTGACGGGATTGGATTCGGCAAGAGGGCGATCAGCGACCGCCACCACCCGATGCCCCGCGGTTTCCGCCGCCACCGCTACGGGCCTTGCGACCCGCTGCGCCGTGGCGATTGCCGCCGCCCCGTGAGTTAGACGGTTTGCGGCCCGGCTGGCCGCCCTGGCGACGATGCGCCGGAGGTCGCTTGCCCGGCGGTCTGTCGGCGGGAAGCGCCGCGCGTGCAGCTACTTCTTCGCTGCTCGGCTGAGAGCCAGGCTCAAAACCGCTGACAACCGTGGACGGAATCTCGCGTTTGAGCAATCGCTGAATGTCCTTCAGATAACTGCGCTCGTCCGGACTGACCAGGGACACGGCTTCGCCTTCGCATCCGGCGCGACCCGTACGACCAATCCGATGGACGTAATCCTCCGGAACGTTGGGGAGTTCGTAATTGATGACGTGTGGCAGTTGGTCAATATCGATACCGCGTGCCGCAATATCCGTTGCGACCAGCACACGAACGCTGCCGGACTTGAAGTCTGCCAGAGCGCGTGTGCGTGCATTCTGGGACTTGTTGCCGTGGATGGCCGTGGCAGAAATACTCTGTCGAACCAATTGATCAGCGAGGCGATTGGCGCCGTGCTTGGTTCGTGTGAACACCAGAACCTGCTGCCAGTTGCCTGCGTTGATCAGGTGCGCAAGCAGTGCGTTCTTGCGGGATTTATCCACCGGATGCGCGCGCTGTTCAACCAGTTCGGTTGGCGTGTTGCGCGGCGATACATCGACGCTGGCGGGATTGTTGAGCAGGCTCTTGGCCAGTTCACGGATCTCGCCGTTGAATGTGGCCGAGAACAGCAGGTTCTGACGCTTCTGCGGCAGAGCCTTGAGAATCTTGCGGATATCGCGGATGAAGCCCATATCGAGCATGCGATCGGCTTCATCCAGAACCAGCGTCTCAACGCCGGACAGATTGATGTTGCCCTGCTGAAGATGATCCAGCAGGCGGCCCGGGGTGGCGACCACGATGTCCACGCCGCGACGGAATTGGGCAATCTGAGGGTTCTGCCCCACGCCACCAAAAATGATGGAAGTGCGGAAACCATCCAGGTTGCGGCCATAGTTTCTGACCGACTCACCGACCTGCGCCGCCAGTTCGCGGGTTGGGACAAGCACCAGCACGCGAGCCAAGGGGCGGGGTGAGCTGCCGCTGAGCTTGTGCAGCAGGGGCAGGGTGAATGCGGCGGTCTTGCCGGTGCCGGTCTGCGCAGCGGCCAGCAAGTCGCGTCCCTCAATCACCAGAGGAATGGCTTGTGCCTGAATCGGTGTTGGCTGCGTATAGCCCTCTGATTCGAGGGCGCGCAACAGCCCGGGCGCGAGGCCGAGCTCTGAAAAACTCTTCAATGAATACTCCTGAAACCGCCACACCGCGGCCAGGCGCGGACCCGGTTCAGGCAGATGACTATTGGCGGGTGCCGGACGGCACCAACGGGTTTGCTGCGCTCGATAGACGAAGCAGGGGCGCAACCGGAGCGCCGCTTCAAACGATGCAGATTATACCTGATTGCCGTGACCGGCGTGATAGGTAGGATGCCCCAATTCATTTGCCGCAGGACGTCATGATCCGGATCTTTTTGCTGATGCTGCTCGGCACGCTGGCCGCCACGGAGGCGCGCAGCCGTCCCTTGCAGGCAGATGATCTGGCTCAGATGCGGACGATTTCCGACGTGGCAGTGTCTGCCGATGGCGCTTTTCTCGCCTACACCCTCAGTAGCACTGACCTGGCAGCGGATCGGCGCAGAAAGTCAGTCCAAGTGATGCGACTCGATGATCGGCGAAGTTTGCCCTGGTTGCAGGTACAAGCTGATACGCACGCACCGCATTGGGCGCCAGACCACGCCCTGTACTTTCTGTTACGCAAGGCAGGCCATGACCAGCTCTGGCGTCGTGATGGCAAGACTGGAACGCTGCGGCGGATTGGGCCTGAATCGCTGGATGTGGACAGCTTTGCGATATCACCTGACGGGCGTCATCTGGCTTTTTGGACCGCGCTGCCGGAAGCCTGTGGTGGCAATCTGCAATGCGCGCTGGCTGGAACGCATGAGAAAGCCGGCTCCGGCCAGGCTTTCGATCAGCTCTTTGTGCGGCATTGGCGCACCTGGGAGGATGGGGCTCGCGCGCAGTTGTTCTGTGCCGAGATCGGCCGGGACGGGCGCCTGAGGCCACCCACCTGGATCAGTCGGGGCATCGAGGGTCGTTTGTCTGACAAGCCGATGACGGATGGACGTCAGCTCACCTTCTCTGCGGATTCAAGCTCGGTTGTCTTCACGGCACGCAGGGCGGGTCTTGACCGGGCCTGGCATACCGACTCTGACCTCTGGAAAACATCATGTACTGGCGACGGGACGCCCGAAAACCTGACGACGGAGAATCCGGCTGCCGACAGCCATCCGCTCTTGAGTAGAGATAGTGGGCATCTGATCTGGCTGGCTGCGAGCCGGCCGGGTCGGGAGTCAGACCGGCGCAGGATCATGTTGCGCGACTTGAGCACCGGCAAGACACGCGAAGTGGCCGCGCAATGGGATCGCTCTCCCGTCAACATTTCGTTGTCTGCAGAAGCCGGTTTTATCCACGCGCTTGCAGACGATGCCGGTGAACGCGTTTTGTTTTCCATCAGGCTCAGCGACGGACAGCCCCGGAGACTCAGTGTGCCGGGCAGTGTTGAAGCCTATGCCGCTGCGTCAAAATCAACCGTGTACGTGCACAGTCGTTTCGACTCGCCGCCGGAACTGTTCCTGCGATCAGGTGATGGTGAAGCGCGCTTGCTCAGTGCTCACAACCACGCCGGGTTCGCACAGATCGAATTTTCGCGCTCACACGCGCTTTCATTTGCGGCGAGCGATGATGTTCTGGTGCAGGGCTTCGTGTTCGAGCCGCTGAACCGATCAGATAACGACAAAGTGCCGGTTGTACTCATGATTCACGGCGGTCCGCAGGGCGCTTTTCGCGATCAATTCCGATCACGCTGGAATCCGCAGCTCTACACCGCGCAGGGCTTTGCGGTGGTGGCGATCAATATCCGGGGTTCCACGGGCTACGGCCAAGCGTTTACCGATGCCGTGTCACGGGACTGGGGCGGTCAGCCTTTGGAAGACCTGAAAATGGGCTGGAAAGCGGCAATGAAGGCCTTCCCGTGGCTGGATGCGGGCAATGCATGCGCCATCGGTGGCAGCTATGGCGGCTACATGGTGAACTGGATTGCCGGCCGCTGGCCTGACGGCTTTCGATGCCTGGTCAATCACGCCGGAATCTTCGATTTGCGTGCGATGGCTTTCAGCAGTGACGAACAATGGTTTGTCGATGCTGAACTTGGCGTGCCGGGCCACGACGAGCCGGCGCTCTTCGATCAGCACAACCCGGTAACGCAGGTCGCGGCCTGGAAGACGCCCATGCTGATTACGCATGGCCAGCAGGATTTTCGCGTGCCAATCGAACAGGGCCTGGCCGCTTTCACCGCCCTGCAGCGTCGCGGTGTGGATTCACGGTTTGTCCGCTATCCGGACGAGGCACATCTGATTGCTGGCCCGCTCAACACGATTGAGTGGCACGGTGAAATTCTGGATTGGCTGAAACAGTATCTGGGTCAGACGTCAAAGCAGAAGACGGACTGAGACTCAGGCCGCCTGCAGTGTCTGCATCTCGTGCTGCTTGTCCAGTACAACCCGGCCAAAGTGTTGCTGCCCGATACCGTCACAGAAGTCGCCGTCCTGCCAGGCCAGTTTGCCCGCAACCATGACGGTGCTCACCACGCCTTGCGGGCGATTGACCAGCTGATTGTGCTCAAAACAGTCGCGCCAGATGTACTCGTAAGTTTGGTCTGGATTCCACTGCTGTAACTTCTCGGGATTCACTAGAATCAGATCGGCCTGCGCGCCCTGATCAAGGCGTCCGGCGTCAATGCCGAGAAATTCCGCTGGTTCGCGCGTCAGGCGCTGTACTGCATGGCCTACTTTTTCCAGTCCGTCTTCCTGCGCCAGCTTGAGGGTGCGCAGGTTGCCGTCATAGAACGCCATATTGGTCAGATGCGCGCCGCTGTCATTAAACCCCGGCAGCAGCAGGGGATGAAACAGGAGGCGCTTGGTTAGCGCCGGATTGCGATTGGCCGTAACTGTTGACCAGCGCAACTCAGTATCAAAGCGACGCAGCAGGTGCAGGACAAAATCAGCCTCGTCGAGTCCAGGCGGCATCGCAGCAAATGTTTCTGCCTCAAGGCCACGCGGCGTGCCTTCGCCGCGCGTCTGCCACGCCAGCAGGCGATCAAAGACCGCTTGAAAGCTTTGTCCGTTCCATTGGCTCACCGGGCAGCCATCAAAGTGCATGTCGCGCAGGTCGCGTGACAGCACGTTGTCGTCCATGCGCAGCCATCTTTTTACGCGCGCGAGATTGAAGCCGGTCTTGCCCTTGAACCACATCTTCCTGAACTCCGCGGTCCATTGCGGGTCTGACATCAGTGCTTCGCGGCCGGGTCTATCTTCCAGATCAAGTTCGTTGAGCTTTCTCAGTACGGGAATTTCTTCCGACAACGGCGTGATCGCACCATCACTCCAGGTCTTGAAGGGCGCTGCCAGTGCCTGAACCCTGAAACGGCCGTTGAAAAGTCTGGAATTGAGCAGGCGCGTCAGGGTCAAAACCAGCCGAATCAGGCCACGGTTGGTGTGTACGTCCAGGGCCGCTACTGCCGCCAGTCGCAAAGGCTTCCCGTGCAGGCGGCCGGAAGTCAGGCCAAAAGTACGAACTACATCCTTGGGGCTGTCCTTGGGCGGTGTTGCCTGCCACAGGCGATCCCATTTGCGCACGATGTTGGTCAGAAACTTGAGTTCTGAAAATGGCGCGAACTGGGTGGGAATCTGTTTGGTCGTGTTGGGCTGGTTAGCCAGATAATGGAAGGGCAGGGCATCGGTTGAGAATCCGACGTAGCCTTCCTGCATGCCTTTTTCGAGCAGCGCACCCATCTGCGAAAGCTCATTGTCACTGGGTTCACGCGACACCGAATCCTGCAGGCCCATGACCTCGATGCGCAGCATCGAATGCGGAATCATCGGAACGATATTGGGTCCCAGCGGAAGCTGCGAAAGATGCGTCAGATAATCCTTGGAATCGTTCCAGGTGGCCACGTCGGCGACTTTTCGTAAGACGTGCTTGGGTACGTTCTCCACCCGTGCAAAGCAGTCGACGATGGGGTCAGTGTCATCGCGCCGCTGATTGCCGTAAGCCAGACCCAGCGAGCAATTCGCCACGAGCACGGTGGTTGTGCCGTGGCGCAGCGCCTCCGGCAATTGCGGCTCTATCTCCACTTCAAGATCGAAGTGCGTGTGGATGTCGAGCAGCCCCGGCATGAGCCATTGCCCATGACCGTTGATCAATGAGCGTGCCTGATCTTTCGGCAAATCCGGGCCGATGGCGGTGATTCGACCCTGACTGACCGCGACATCCATTTTTTGCGGAGATCCGCCGTGGCCGTCAAAAACCAGTGCATCGTGAATCAGGCTGTCCCACTGCTGCGTGTCGGCGCTAGCGTCCATGACACTCTCTCTCCAGTTCGTGGTACCTAGGTTAGCGCCGCAGCTGCAAATGCCCCATAGGAGGATCGCCCCACCGGCATGGGCCCGTCTGGCTGCGCAGCGCTACTACTGCTTGGCCGCCGAGCGCGCTAGCATCGAGGTCGTGGAGTAGCCATCGTGAAAGTCCAGCACGATGACATCCCCGCCGTGGGCCTTCACAGCCTCATATCCCGCGATGTCTTCTGGCTTGTAGTCGCCGCCCTTGACCAGCAGGTCAGGCAGCACATTTTCAATCAGCCTGGCGGGTGTCTGCTCGGCGAAGGACACCAGATAGTCCACACAACGCAGCCCCGCCAGTACGCGCATGCGATCCGCGCAGGGATTCACCGGGCGGTCGGGGCCTTTGTTCAACTGGCGCACGGAATCATCTTCATTGACCGCAACAATCAACAGGTCACCGAGCTGGCGGGCGGCTTCGAGGTAGCGCACATGACCCACATGCAGCAGATCAAAGACCCCGTTGGTCATGACCACGCGCTTGCCCTGTGCACGGGCACTCGTCACTTTTTCGAGCAAACGGGATTCATCCAGCAAGCGCTCGTCGCCCGCCGAGGGTTGCTGAAAGGCCTGCTCGATCTCGCTGCGGGTCGTGCTGGCGGTGCCCAGCTTGCCAACGACGAGTCCAGCTGCGGCATTGGCCATGCGCGTGGCATCGGCCATGTCCATGTTGGCGGCAAGACCGGCCGCCAGCGTTGCGATTACGGTGTCACCCGCGCCGGTCACATCAAAGACCTCCCGCGCCTGGGTGGGCAGGTGGACGGCCGCTATTCCCGGCCGCAGAAGGCTCATGCCTTTTTCGCTGCGTGTGACCAGCAGGGCCTGCAGGTCCAGTTCACGACATAGGGCCTCGCCCTTGCGCACCAAAGTGGCTTCGTCAGCACAGGTGCCAACGACGGCTTCCAGTTCAGGAACATTCGGCGTCAGCAGCGTGGCACCGCGATAGCGGCTGTAATCGCGTTCCTTGGGGTCAATCAGCACCGGCTTGTTGAGTGCGCGCGCCTGTGCAATCAGGGCAGGCAGATCACGCAGACTGCCCTTGGCATAGTCCGACAGAATTGCGACCTGCGCTGCGGCCAGACATTCGGTGAAGCGTTGAATCAGTGCGGCTCGATCAAACGCCCCATCGCGTGCATACGATTCCTCGAAATCCAGTCGAATGACCTGCTGGTTGCGCGACATGACGCGCAGCTTGGTAATGGTTGGCAGATCCGGACTTTCGATCCAGTGCGACTGCACGCCAGCCGCGTCCAGACCTTGCGTGAGTTGTTGCGCGGCCTGATCACGGCCAACCACGCCGAGCAGCTCTGCGTGCGCGCCCAGAGCGGCAAGATTGAGGGCCACGTTGGCAGCGCCGCCGGGGCGGCCTTCGTCCATGCCCACGCGCACGACGGGAACCGGCGCTTCGGGTGAGATCCGGTTCGTGGCGCCGGTCCAGTAGCGATCCAGCATCACATCGCCTGCGACCAGCAGGCGCGCCTGAGAAAAATCGGGGATGGCGATCACGATAGGCTCTGCGTTCGGGTCTGCTCTTGTGGATGCGTCCTGCGCCGGAATGCAGCCGCTTTGCGGCGCGCTTCTGCAGATTCTACCCGGCAGCGCCTGATGCCGCCCCTCAGACGCGGGTCAGCCAGTGCGAATGCTGCGGGCTCTGACCTTTGACCGCGGCAAGATAATCTGCCTGCAGCTGCGTCGTGACAGGGCCACGCAGACCATCGCCGACGACGCGATTATCCACCTCGCGCACTGGCGTTACTTCCGCAGCGGTGCCGGTAAAGAATACTTCGTCACAGCAGTAAAGCTCGTCGCGCGTGATGCGGCGCTCTGTCACTTTGATATTGCGCGCTTGCGCCAGGCTCATCACGGTTCGTCGGGTAATGCCGTCGAGACAGGCATTGAGATCGGGGGTGTGCAGGGCGCCGTCCTGGACCAGAAACACATTCTCAACGCTGCCTTCTGCCACGTGCCCGCTGGTATCCAGGGTAATGGCCTCGTCGTAGCCGTCGCGCATGACTTCATTGAGCGCCATCATCGAATTGATGTAATTGCCATTCGCCTTGGCACGCGCCATCGACGAGTTGACGTAGTTGCGGCTGAAGCTGGAGGTCTTGGCGCGAATGCCGCGCTCCATGTTCTCTGCGCCCAGATAAGCATCCCATGTCCAGGCGGCGATGATGACGTGGGTTTTCAAGCCGCTCGCGCGCAGCCCCATGCCCTCAGAGCTGTAGAACACCATGGGGCGCAGATAGGCCTCCTTCAAACCGTTCTTTCGCAGCACATCCAGGTGCGCCTGATTGATCTGATCCTGCGAAAACGGCATTTCCATGCCGAGAATCTTTGCCGAATTGAACAGGCGCCGGGTGTGGTCCTGAAGACGAAACAAGGCCGAGCCATCAGCGGTGCGATATGCGCGCACGCCTTCGAAACAGCCCACGCCATAATGCAGGGTGTAAGTCATGACGTGGACCTGGCATTCGCGCCAGGGGCGCAGATCGCCATCGAACCAGATCCAGCCGTCGCGGTCGGCCATTGAATTCATCGTTGATCCCTGCTCACATGCAAAGCCCGCCAAAGCGGCGGGCGAGCCTTATTATATGCCGGTGAAACTCGAACACTCTCCCCCAAAACGCATTCTCATCGTCCGTATTTCCGCGCTGGGAGACATCGTCTTCTGCACGTCCTTGCTGGAGGGTTTGCGGCGAACCTATCCGACGGCGCATATCGCCTGGCTCGTGGAGCCCAACTTCGGCGGCATTTTGGAAGGAGACCCGCGGATCAATGAGATCATCCGTCTGCCATCGGGTGCGATGAAGAGCCTGTCAGGCCTGCGTGCCGCGCGAGCCATGCTCCGACAGGAGCCGAAATTTGATTGGGTGATTGATGCGCAGGGCTTGCTCAAATCGCGGTTCCTGGCGCGCTGCGTCAAGGCTTCACGCTATTTCGGATTCGAGTCCAAGGAGCCGGGCGCCTTCCTGATGAACCGCCTGTTTGCCAAGGGTGGTGATCCGGCGCAGATCAGCTCCGAGTATCGCTATCTTGCTGCCGAGCTGACCGGCCCTGATCCGGGTCCACCGCGCCTGATGCCCTCGCGCATGTCACGCGAACGTGCGCAGAAAATCCTGGAGAACACCAGTCTCGATGCAGGCTTTATCGCGCTATGCCCGTTTACGACGCGACCGCAGAAACATTGGCGCGAAGAACACTGGGGCACGCTCGCGCATAAGTTGATGGACTTGGGCATCGGACGCTGTGTGCTGCTGGGTGGCCCGCAGGATCGCGAAGCGGCCAAGCGCATCATGGCCGGTATGCCGCGCGGATCGGTTGATCTGGTGGGTGCAACACCGCTGCCGGATATTGCAGCAGTGATTGACAGCGCGCGGCTGATCATTGGTGTCGATACCGGACTGACACACATTGGTATCGCGGTACGCCGCCCGGTCATCGCGCTGTTTGGTTCCACGCGCCCCTACACCGAAGGTGCCGATACGGCGCTGCGTGTGGTCTTTCATCCCTTGCCCTGTGCGCCCTGCAAACGAAATCCGACCTGCGGCGGGACCTTCGCCTGCATGCGCGATCTGTCGCCGGACCTGATCGCAAAAGTGGCCGGACAATTTATTGGTCGCGCGTGAAAATTCTCCACGTTGAAACCGGGATGTCGATGTACGGCGGTGCGCAGCAGGTGGCGTATCTGCTTGAGTCGATGGCACGGCACGGAATCGAGAACATTCTGGTGTGCCCGCCGGGTGCTGCGATCGGACAGCATTTCTCGAATGTTTCCGGTGTCAGGGTTTGCGAGGTTCCCTGTTCCGGCGATCTGGACCTGATGTTCATATCGCGGCTACGCAAGGTCTTGCGTCAACACCAGCCCGATCTGGTTCATCTTCACTCGCGCCGCGGCGCAGACCTGCTCGGCGGCATCGCGGCAAAACGCGAGCGCATCGCCTGCGTGTTGTCGCGCCGTGTCGATAATCCCGAGAACCGCTGGTGGGCTGCGCTCAAGTATCGATTATTCGACCGGGTGATCTGCATCTCACAGGGTATCTCGGCGGTGCTTTCAGACTGCGGCGTCGCCCGAGAGAAATTGCGCGCGGTGCGCTCCAGCGTTGATCCTGTCCCTTGGCAGCATGCGGAATCGCGCGAAGCCTTTTGCACGGAGTTCGGCGTTCCCACGGATGCGGTGCTGATCGGAGTGGTCGCGCAGTTGATCGAGCGCAAGGGACATCGCGTGCTGTTTGAAGCGCTCCGGATGATCCCGCAACGTGATGCCTTGAAAGTAATCTGCTTTGGCAAAGGACCGATTCGTGAGTCACTGGAGCAGGATGCTGCTGATCTGTCCGATACCGTGAGTTTTGCTGGGTTTCGAGACGACTTGCCGAGATGGGTCGGTGCCCTGGATATCCTGGTGCATCCGGCGATGATGGAAGGTCTGGGTGTTTCGCTGTTGCAGGCCAGTGCAGCCGGGGTGCCCATAATTGCCAGTCGGGCAGGGGGGATGCCCGAAGCTGTCGCCGATGGTGTCAGCGGCATGCTGGTCGCGCCGGGTGATGCCGCAGAACTCGCGCAAGCCTTGAGCAAGCTCTGCACAGATGCAGCACTGCGCAAGACCCTGGGCGCGCAGGGGCAAAAGCGCACCGAGGAAGAGTTTTCAGTTGAGAAGATGGTGCAGGGCAATATCGCGGTTTACCGGGAACTGCTCGCTTAAGCGTGTTTTCCTGATATTGCGGATCAGCGAAGATCACGCAGCATTCGCTGGTAGAAGTCTGTCAGCGACTCGATCGTTTTTTGTTCGCTGTAGTGCGACTGATAATGCTGTTTTCCGCTCAAGGCCAAAGATTGGCGCAGATCAGGTTCGCCCAGCAGGCGGTGCAGGGTTTGTGAAAGTGATGCAGGGTCTTGAACAGGGCAGAGCAAGCCGTTCTGTCCATGTGCAATCAATTCAAGTCCGCCATCGGTTTGCGTACAGACCACTGGCAGGCCTCGGCTCCAGGCTTCGAGAATGACATTGCCCATGGGTTCTATGCGTGAGGGGCAGACAAACATGTCGGCAAGCTGCAGCGCGTTCAGCGGCTGATCCAGCCAACCACTGAAATGAATGCGAGCCGCGTTTTGCTGTGCTTGGCGCTGCAATTGCTGGCGCATCGGGCCATCGCCGATTAACAGCAGATGCAACGGGCGCCCTCCAATCTCTACCGGCAGCTTCGAGAAAGCTGAGATGAGATCCTGAAAACCCTTCTTCTCGAAAAAGCGCCCCAGACCGACCACCAGCAGGGCATGTTCGGGGAGGTGCAGGTCGAGTCGGGTCGGCTGTGGGCTTTCGCAGCGTGTTTGTTCGGGAACAAAGTTGTTGATCTGTTGCACGCGCTTAGCCGGAAAACCGGCATTGATCATCCACCGGCGCATGCCCTCGGTGTTCACGATCCAGCCGTGGGCGTGGCGAAAGTGGCGCGGCTTGTAGTGGCCGCCGAGACGGGCCAGGTGCAGGAAGCGTCGGGGCGGGCGTGTCAGCCAGGTGGCGCGTGAGGCCCAGGTCTGGACGATCGGTGCGTCCTGCTCCGAGATCCAGCGGCGGATGTCGAGCACGCTGCCAAGGTCCAGATAATTTCTCATCGCAAATGAAGTGCAGGACATGCCGGCACCGATCTGTGTCGCCAGTTTGGCCCCGCTTCGGACGCCACAGCAGACCGGATGTCCGGAACTATTCAGCGCATGTGTGTGACGCAGGAAGCTGGTTTCTGCCCCGCCCATTTGCGGGCTGGCGATGAGGTGAAGACTGCGCAGTTCTGCGCGCATCAGGCGTCGGGGAGCAATCCCATCAACTGCAGATAACGATTGGCACTGAGGTCTGCGCGATATTCCCGAACCGCTTCCCGCAGCGTCTCTGCGGGCAAGGGGTTTTCCAGAGTGGCCAACATGGCGTCTGCCATTGCTTCGTGGTCACCAACCGCCACCAGCGGGCCGTATCGGCCACCATCGAGCGTCTCTACAGGCCCACTGGGACAATCAGTGGAGACGCTGGGGATGCCCAATGCCAGCGCTTCGGTCAGGGCGTTGGGTGAGCCTTCCCAGGCCGAGGAGAGAACGAACTGATCGGCGCGTGACAGCCAGGCATAGGGATTTTTCTGGAACCCCGGCAGGAGCAGGTGCTGGCTGATGCCCAGTTCGGAAGCGAGTCGTTCGTGTTGCTCACGATCACCGGGTTCAGGACCGTCACCGAGAATGATCAGGCGCGCAGCCCTGGTCTTGATCACCTTTGAAAAGGCGCGCAATAGACTGGGAAAATCCTTCTGCCGGGTCAGGCGGCCCATGCCCAGGATCACAGGGACCGACTTGTCTGTGAGCCAGGGATGTGGCGCGTCTTCGCTTGCCAGTTCGGCCAGACGTGGCGTGATCACCGGGTTTCGGATGACGTGTACCTTGTCGGGTGCGATGCCGGTGACCTTGAGTGTGTCCTGACGCACCCCTTCCGAAACGGCAATGACGCCTTGCGCGCGAGGGTATTTGCGCTTCATCGGGGTGGTCCGCAGCCAGCGACTGAGCAGATCTTTGCGTTCAAGCGCAGCGGAGAGATTGGTGCCCAGCCGGATAAACACGGGGGTGTTGGTGCCGGCCTTGGCCGCTGCCCCCAGTGCTGCACGCCCAGCGCGATCCTTTGCGGCGAGCAGGGCATCCGGCTTGAACTTTCTCAGGTACTCAGCGACTTCGCCCACGCTGCTCCAGGAATGCTTAGAGCCAAGACGAATGATGTTGACCTCATCCGAGATCAGGCTGGCGTGACCACCGCGCAGCTTCAGAGCCAGCAGGTCGACGTCCACATGCTTCACCGCTGCTGCGCAGAGGTTGGAGACCATGCGTTCGACGCCGCCGTCGCCAGAAAACGAAATGAATACGGCCAGCCGTTTTCGGCGTGTCGTCTCAGACATAACGTAGGGGGTCCTCTTCTGTGGCCGGCGCCTCCGAGCTGCGGGCCACGAACAATCCATGCCAGATGGCAAACTGCATCAGGCTCCATATTTCACGGGTCACATCCTGCTTTTCCGCCTGACGGCCAAGCAGAGCGAGCACCGCTTGCGGCTCGCACCACTGGCGAATGGCTTCATTCTTCGGCAGGCGCGCAGCTAGTTCAGTCAGGAAATCGCCCTGCAACCATTCGCCGACAGGGACGTGGAAGCCGGACTTGTGACGCCACACGTGGTCGCTGGGAAGAAATTTCTCGGACCAGCGTTTGAGAAAGACCTTGCCCGAGTCCTTGCGCGCCTTCAGTGCGTCCGGCAGCGACAGTCCGAATTCGATGACGCGATGATCGACGAACGGCACGCGTCCTTCCACGCTCGAAGCCATGAGCATGCGATCTGCCTTGACCAGAAGATCGTCCGGCAGATTGGTGGATAGATCCACGTACTGGCGACGTTGAAGGTCGCTCCATGCTTCTGGTGTTTCGCGCCAGGCCTCGATGAACGGTGCGCGATGCAAATCCAGGGCATCGTGCAAAGCGGGCCTGAACAGGCGGCTCAACTTGCCGGACTTGAGTTCCCCGCGGGTGCGGAAGCCGCCACTGCCGGGATAGCGCAAATTCTTGAACACGCGTTCGGCCCAGGCGGGACGATAGCGACCGTAGCCGGCAAATGCCTCATCGCCACCTTCGCCGCTGAAGATCACCTTCAGGTCCTGGCTGGCGGCTTCGGCCAGAGCCAGGGTCGGGAGGCAGGCGTAGTCCCGCATCAAGTCATCCGCAGCCCAGACGCAGCGCGGTAGCCGTCGAAATACTTGCTGTGACGACAGGCGAATGGCCTGGTGCTCAGAACCAAACAGTTTGGCCATGCGTTCGGCGCCGTCCAGCTCATCCTTGAGCTTGGCGTTTTCCCAGCCCATCGAGTAGCTGCGGATGGGTTTTGAATGCATCTGCCGCAACTGGGCAAGCAGCACCGCCGAATCCACGCCACCAGACAGGAAAACACCAAAAGGCACATCCGAGCGCATGTGCTGGCGCATGACCTCCTCAAACAGCGGCTCCCATTCCTCTACGGCTTGCTCATAGTCGATTTCGCGCGGCATGACCGAGCGCGCAGACCAGTATCGGTGGTGCGCCATTTCCAGCTGTAGATCAATGCGAATGGCCTCGCCCGGCAGGACCCGGTGGATGCCCTGAAAAATGGTTTCGCGGCCGCTGGAATTTTGATTCTGAAAAAACTGGGCCAGCGCCTTGGGGTTGATCTCCGGGGACTTTGGCATGGCCGCGAGGATGGCCTTGATCTCTGACGCAAACAGGATGCGGTCGTCCAGTCTCGCGTAATACAGCGGCTTGATTCCGAGTCGGTCACGGACGAGCCAGAGCTCGTTCATTTCGTGATCGAACAATGCGAGCGCGTACATGCCCTGCAGGCGGTCCAGTGAGGCCTTGCCCCAATGCGCCCATCCATGGAGCGCCACTTCGCTATCAGATTGGCTCAGCGGCGCCGCGCCGAGCGATTCCAGTTCCTGTCGCAGTTCGACGTAGTTGTAGATCTCGCCATTGCAGACCATGGCGTAGCGCTTGTCCCGGTCATGCAGGGGCTGGTGACCGCCTGGCAGGTCAATGATGGACAGGCGGGTGTGCGCAATACCGAATGTCTCTGAAACGTAATGCCCCTGATCCTCCGGGCCGCGGTGGACCAGGGTCTGCGCCATGGCGCGAAGCACAGGGACTTCGGCGCCACCGTGGCGCCTCACCATGCCGGCAATCCCACACATCAGGGTTCCAGCCGGTCAATCACCCAGGTGCCGCCCTGCTGCTGGTAGCGCAAACGATCGTGCAGGCGGCTCCTGCGACCCTGCCAGAATTCGAACACGCAAGGTGCCACGACGAACCCGCCCCAGCGTTCTGGCAGCGGTATTTCCTTGCCCTCCATCGCGGCCTCATTGCGGGCGTAGCGGGCCTCCAGGGTTTCGCGGGAATCCACGACCCGGGATTGATGCGAGGTCATGGCGCCGAGTTGTGACTTTCGCGGACGAGAATGGAAATATTGTTCTGACATTTCACGACTGAGCCTGCGCGCCGTGCCTTCCACGCGCACCTGACGTTCCAGCCGGTCCCACCAGAAGGTGAGGGCGACATCGCCATTGGCAGACAATTCCTGACCCTTGGCGCCTTCGTAGTCGGTATAAAAGCAGATGCCGTGCTCATGAAAGCCCTTGAACAGCACCATGCGCGCGCGTGGTTTGCCGTCAGGGCCGATCGTCGCCAGGTTCATGGCAGTGGGCTCGATCTGGCCAGCTTTTTTGGCGGCATTGATCCAGGATTCGAGCTGCGCGATGGGGTCCGGATTGAGCTCGGTTTCGTTCAGATTGGGGGATTGATTGTCTTGCATGACGACAAGTGTGCCCCAGCTTGATGCCGTTCGGCGCGTCGTCTCACATGAAGACGCGTTAAGGCTGGCACAATTGCTTCAAACCTGAATAACGTCTTTCGACCCACGTGAAGCGCGCGCGCATCGCCATTCTGCTGCTGTTGCTGCTCCTGCCACGGACCTCGATGGCCCTGGAGCTGAGCGAGGAAGAGCGCGACTGGATAGCCAGTCATCCGACCCTGAGTCTGGGGATCAACCCGGACTATGCGCCAATTGAATTCATTGACGACCTCGGTCGCTACAGTGGCCTGGTCGCCGATTACGTGGCACTGATTTCCGATCGCCTGGGCATGGAGCTGCAACCGCGCAAGGGCGCGAACTGGCGCGAGACCTATGCATTGGCGCTGCGCGGCACCATTGATGTCATTGCTTCGGGTGTCCAGACCAAGGTACGAGACCAGGACTTCCTGTTTACCCCGGCCTACGCTGAAATTGCCTCGGTCGTCGTGGTCCGAAAGTCAGAAAAAGGGGTGCTCTCCGCAGACGATCTGGCAGGGCGCACGTTGGCGTTGCTCACCGGGCACGCTGACAGTGCCCAGTTGCTCGATCAAATGCCGGGCGCCAAGGTTCTTTTCCTGGCAAGCACTCTGGAGGCTTTGGAAAGTGTCTCCAACGGTCAGGCAGATGCCGCTGTAGCGCCGCTGCCGGTGGTGGCCTGGCTGATCAGCAAGCACGGATTGAGCAACCTCAAGGTTGCCGGAAGCAACCCCGTGCCGCCGGCAAAGCTGCAATTCATGGTGCACAAGAGCCAGCCCACCCTGCGGGACTTGATCAACAAGGCCCTGGCTTCGATTGATGCGGACGAGCACATGCGCATCCAGCAGCGCTGGTTCAACGTGGAATACGAACCCGGATTGGATCCGCGCGCGGTCGTGCGCAAGGCCATGCTGGCAGCGGTGCTGGTGGCACTCGTCATTGCACTGCTGGTCTGGTGGGGCATCAGGATGCAGCGCGAGATTCGTCTGCGCAAACAGGCCGAAGCCGAAGCGCAGCGAATCACACAGAGCCTGCAGGAACATCAGCTGGAACTGGAAAAGGCGAATCAGCGTCTGCGTGATATGACTGATTCCATGACAGGCGCGGTGTTTCGTATCCGGGCTGTACCCGGCGAGGCACCCGAGGTTGAATTTGCCAGCGGACAGTTACTGCATGAGCTGGGCATGGAATTCGGCAGTATCACCGGGACAATGGATGCCGGCTTCTTCAAGACGTTTGATCCGGAATCCAGACCGCAGATTGAACGTGCGGTGCTCAGCAGCTTGCAGACGCTTGAACACTGGGAAGGCGTGTACAAGGTTGATACGCCGGATGGTCGGGATATGTGGGTGCGAACCGACCTCGTTCCTCGCCGGGAGCCAGACGGCGTCGTTGTTGCCACGGGTTACAGCGTGGATGTCACGCAAAGCCGGGCCGCAGAGCGGGCCCTGGAGGACATGCGCGAAGAAATGCAGCGCGCGCTGTCGGCGACCTCCATGCAATTGCGCGGCGTGCTTGAAAATTCACCCGGCGCGATCTGGGCCTGTAATCGTGACGGCGTGTATCTGCTGGCCAATGATGCGTTTCGCCGCATATTCGAGTTGGGAGCCAAAGACATCACAGGGCACAAGGTTGAGGAGTTTTTCAGCGCGGCCCTGCTGGAGTCGTTTCAAGCCAGCGACCAGAAAGTTCTGGAAACGCGGCGCAGTACCAGTTCGGTCGAGGTAATGAAGCAGGCCGGTGGTGCGCGCCACATTCTGATGGTGAAATTCCCCCTGATCAGCGATCACCAGATCATTGCCATTGGAGGCATTGGTCTGGACATCACCGAACAGATGCGCCTGCAAGATGAACTCCAGCGCCTGAATGCCAACCTCGAACTTCGCGTTGATAGCCGCACGCGAGAGCTCAAGGCCACACTGGATGAGCTGGCAACTGCGCGTGAAGTGGCGGAATCAGCCGCCAGTGCAAAGGGCGAATTCCTGGCCCGGATGAGCCACGAGATTCGCACGCCGATGAATGCAATCATCGGGCTGTCACATCTTGGGCTCAAGAGCGAGGACCCGAGTCGGCAGCATGACTATCTGGGCAAGATCAACACTGCCGGGCAGTCCCTGCTGGGCCTGATCAATGACATTCTGGATTTTTCCAAGATCGAAGCGGGCAAGCTGGCTATTGAAGAAGCGGAGTTTGATCTGAATCCGGTGCTCGACAATCTCGCAACCATCGTTGGCCAGCGGGCACACGAAAAGTTTCTCGAATTTCTGATTGAGCGACCGCATCAATTACCGCGTCTGGTTGGCGACCCTCTGCGGCTCGGTCAGGTGCTGATCAACCTGGCCAACAATGCGGTCAAATTTACCGACAAGGGTGAGGTCCATGTCCTGGTCGAATTGGAACCGCGTAGCGGCGATCGGGTGCTCCTGCGCACACGCGTTCGCGACACGGGTATCGGGTTGAATGCCGAGCAGATCTCAAGATTGTTCCAGTCGTTCGAACAGGCTGACGCGTCCACCACGCGACGTCACGGTGGCACTGGATTGGGTCTGGCCATTTGCAAGCAGTTGGTCGAGCTGATGGGCGGAGAAATTGGCGTTGAGAGCGTTCCCGGCCAGGGCAGCACGTTCTGGTTCACCGTGCCTTTGAAAATTCTGCAGGAGCGCCGTAGCACCGGAAAAGTGGTGCCCCCCTCGCTACAGAATTTGCGCGTGCTGGTGGTGGACGACAGCCGTACCGTTCGCCAGGTCAGTTCCCGTTACCTTGAAGCGTTTGGATTCCAGACTGACATGGCGGGAACCGGAGAAGAGGCGCTGGCGGTGCTGCGAGATGCCTCGCGATCTCCTGAAAAGAATTTCGATCTGGTCCTGATGGACTGGAAGATGCCGGACATGGATGGCGTGCGCTGTTCAACGGAAGTGCGCAACATGGAATTTCCGCACGGAGACCCGCGCATCATCATGGTGTCGTCGTATTCACGAGAGGAGTTGGGCAAGCTGCTCGACGGGCAGAAGATCGATGCCTATCTGGTGAAACCTGTGAATCCCTCCATGTTGTTCGAGGGCATCCTGGTTGCATTCGGACTCAAGACGGCCGCCGAACCCGGTAAGCCCGGTCAGGCTGAAGCAGATGCCGCGCGTGGACTGGCGGGTTTGAAAGTGCTGGTGGTTGAAGATCACCCGATGAACCAGCAGATTGCACGAGAGGTTCTGGAAGGTGCTGGCATCATCGTCGACATGGCAGGCAATGGCGCAGAAGGTTTGCGCAGGGTTCAGGTCGCCAGCTATGACCTGGTCCTGATGGATGTCCAGATGCCGATCATGGACGGGCTCGAAGCCACCCGGAAGATTCGCGAGATGGATCGCTTTGCGTCGCTGCCGATCATCGCCATGACGGCCAATGCCATGGATCAGGACCGCAAGAGCACTCAGGAGGCTGGCATGAATGCGCACGTTGCCAAGCCCATCAACGTATTCGAACTGTTCTCCACCATCAGGGAGTTGAGCGGTCGGACGGTGGACGATGGTGCGACAGATGATCGACGCTCGGAGCCATCCAAGTGGCGGGCCAAGAGCAGTGAGAAGATTGATCTTCCCCGAATCAAGAATCTCGACTCGCGAACCGGCTTGCGCCGCGCCCAGAACGATTTCTCCCGCTATAGAAGACTGCTCGAGATGTTTGTCAGTAGCGAACAGGATGCTGTGGAACGAATCGAGAACAGCTTGCAGGCGGGCGATACCGAAGCAGCGATTCGACATGCGCACTCCCTCAAGGGGGTGGCGGCCATGGTAGGTGCAGATGAGCTTGCTAAATGTGCTGGGGACATGGAGCAACGCATTCGTCAGGAACAATCTGATGTCGAGTCCCTGGATGTGTTTCGCAAGACAATCGATGAGGTTTGTTTGCCGCTGGCTGCCTGGTTGCAGGGCAGTGCGGAAGGACACAAACCAGCAGCCGATGGTGAACTAAAATCGGCTTCATCTGACGAAGAAAAGTTGCCCGAGTTGCTCGAGATGTTGAGCCAGCAGTTGGCGGCAGATGACACGGCCGCAGCCGATACAATTGAAAAAGTGTCGCGTGCCATGTCGGATCACCCTGGCCGAGGGCAGGTGCCCAGGCTGCGGCGTGCGATTCAGGCGTATGATTTTGCAGGTGCGATGGACGCCCTGTCAGCAATACGAAGCGCGGCAGAAAATACTCAGGAGAAGCCTTAGCAATGGCGGCAAATTTAGACAGCCAGGAAGAAGTTGCAGCAGGTTCCGGTGGGGGGATCCTCGTCGTTGACGATATTGCGCAGAACATCGAAGTGCTGGCCGGCATTCTGCGTTCCAAGTACCGTGTCCGCGCCGCAACCAGCGGTGCAAGAGCGCTCGAAATCGCCATGGGCGATCCGGCGCCGGAGTTGATTCTGCTCGACGTCATGATGCCGGACATGAATGGTCTGGAAGTGTGCCGCCGATTGAAGGCGCATCCGCGGACGCGCGATATTCCCGTCATCTTTGTCACTGCCATGAGCGAGATCGATGACGAAACCGAAGGCTTTGCGGCGGGTTGCGTTGATTACCTGTCCAAGCCGGTCAGCCCGCCCTTGGTGTTGGCCAGGGTCAAGACCCATCTGGCGCTGCACGACCAGAATCTGGAACTGGAACGCAAAGTGCGCGAGCGCACCGCTGAGGTTGAACGCACGCGTCTGGCCGTGATTCGTTGTCTGGGCAAAGCCTCGGAGTTCAAGGACGACAATACCGGGCTGCATGTCATTCGCATGAGTCAGTATTCCTACACGCTGGGCCGCGCCATTGGTATGAGCGAGCCTGAGGCACAGATGCTCATGCTCGCTTCACCGATGCATGACATTGGCAAGATCGGCGTGCCGGATCACATCTTGCGCAAGCCGGGGAAACTGGATGCCGACGAATGGCAGATGATGATGCGCCATGTTGAATTCGGTGGACAGATTCTGGGCGAACAGGATTCGGAGTTGCTGGTCATGGCCAAGACCATCGCCATGACGCACCATGAAAAATGGGATGGCAGCGGCTATCCTCTGGGGACCGCGGGCGAAGATATTCCGCTAGTGGGCCGGATCACGGCACTGGCAGATGTGTTTGATGCCCTGACCAGTGAAAGGCCCTACAAGAAAGCCTGGAGCGTAGAAAAAACACTTGATCTGATTCACAGCGAGCGCGGCAAGCACTTTGATCCCGCGCTGGTCGACAAGCTGGACGAAGTCCTGCCTGAATTCGAAGCCATCCGTGCGGAGTATGCTGAAAAGCTGATGCTCTAGGGTGGTGGCCCGCAGCGTGATCGGTCACACCGATTTTTAACTCATTGAACAAATAGAACATGGAAAAATTCAGAGCAATTCGCGTACACCAAATTGAAAAGCGCCTGGAACACAAGATCGAAACCCTTACCCTGGATGATCTGACCCCTGGGGATGTGGTTGTTCGCGTCGCTTACTCCTGCCTCAATTTCAAGGATGCACTGGCGGTCACGGGCAAGAGTCGCATCATGCGCAAGATGCCGCTCGTCGCTGGCATCGATTTCTCCGGGGTCGTGGAATCAAGCAGTGATCCTGCCTACAAGCCGGGCGACGAAGTTCTGGTCACAGGCTGCAATGCGGGCGAACTGCTGGACGGTGGCTTGTCGCAGATAGCCCGCGTTCCGGCGTCTGCGGTAGTTCCGCTTCCCAAGGGTCTGAGTCTGATGGAGGCCATGGCACTGGGCACAGCGGGATTCACTGCCGCCATGGCCCTGCGCCGCATGCTGGAGAATCATCAGTCGCCGGAAATGGGGCCTATCGTGGTCACAGGCCCGACCGGTGGCGTGGGTTCGGTGGCAATCCAATTGTTCAAGCGCGCTGGATTTGAGGTTTCGGCCCTGACCGGAAAGAAATCCGAAGCAGAGGCTTATCTGAAAATGCTCGGCGCCGATGAAGTCCTGGATCGGCACGAATTGGACATGGGCAGCAAGCCCATGGAAGCCGCTCGTTTTGGCGGCGCGGTCGACAATCTCGGCGGTGAAACCCTGGCCGGTCTGACCCGCGTCGTAAAGCCCTGGGGCAACATCGGCAGCATTGGTCTTGCGCAGGGCTTTGAGCTCAAGACCACCGTCATGCCGTTCATTCTTCGCGGCGTTTCCTTGCTCGGCATTCATTCTGTAGAAGTGCCGCGCGCCTGGCGTCTGGATATCTGGGACAAGCTGGCCGGCGACTGGAAGCCGAAGAACCTGCAGGACATCGTGCGGCGCACGATCAGCCTTGATGAAGTTCCTGCAGCCTGCGAGGAGCTGATGGCCGCCAGTGTCCAGGGCCGCTACGTCGTGAAGATCGGCGACTAGTTTCAGCAGGAACGTCTTAGGCAGCGGCAGCCGGTATCTGCATGCTCACGCAGTGCAGGCTGCCGTACTGCAGGATCAGGGCGCGACAATTCACGCCAATGATTTCGCGGTCCGGGAAGCAGGGACGCAGGCAATCCAGGGCCTGCGTGTCCTCGGCCTCGCCATATGCCGGCACCAGGACAGCACCGTTGATGATAAGAAAATTGGCATAACCCGCCGGTAGACGCTTGCCGTCCTCATCATGAATGGCAGAGGGCAATGGCAGCGGAAAAAGGCGATAGGGTGTGCCATCGGCTCGACGCAGCGCTTGCAGCTCCTGCTCCATGTTCGCGAGATCTTCGAAGTGCGGATCGTTTTTGTCCGAGCAGGCCTGGTAGGCGATGGTTCGTTCATCGCAAAAGCGCGCAAGGGTATCGATATGGCCGTCCGTGTCGTCGCCCTGCAAGTCGCCATGTTTGAGCCAAAGGATGCGTTCGACGCCCAGTTTCCGACTTAGCAGCTGCTCAATGTCCGCACGTTGCAGCTGCGGATTTCGGGTGGGTGCCAGCAGGCAACGTTCGGTGGTCAGCAGAGCGCCGCAACCGTCCACCTCAATCCCGCCACCTTCCAGAACAAAATCCACAGACTCCACAGGCGCAGAAAGCGCACCCATGAGCTTGAGTTTGCGAGTGATGAGGTTGTCGTTCTGAAATTCGAACTTGCCGCCCCAGGCATTGAACTGAAAATCCAGATGCACGGGTTGTTCATCGCGAAGCACAGTAATGGGGCCATGATCGCGAACCCAGACGTCGTCGGACGCCACGGAGTGAATACGGATGCGCCCGGTATCGGCGCCAGCAGCTTCCAGCTTCGGCAAAAGACTTTCCGACCCATCAGCGCAGTTGATCCAGACTGCCTCGAAACGCGAAATCTGCGTGGCGATATTCAGGAAGCAGGCTTCGACTTGATCGAAGTGCTTTGCAAAATCACCGTCTTGTCTGGGCCAGGTCAGCATGACCGCGGCTTGGGGTGTCCATTCGGGGGGAAGAAAATTCATTTCGATAAGCTCAATAAAAAGGCCCTGGAAACGAATACGTTCCCAGGGCCAGAAATTAGTACCCGTACTTGAGTCAGCGCGGCCCGCCGGCCAAACCGTCCCGCACGGCGATCGGTGCTGGGTTATCCGCCTGCACGGCGTCAACGACATGGTCGTACTCAAAGAAGACCGAGAACCCAGGGTAATCCCAGCGGGTGATTGGTGGTTGCTGGCGTGATCCGCCGCCTACTGCGGGATGGCGAACCTGAGGTGTGCCGAAGGCGCGCGAGACACTGGCCTTGTTCATTCCCTTGGCCGGCATGGAGATGCTGCCCGCATCGCCAATCTGGCTGGTGGCAGGGCCGGAAGCCTGAGTGATCACGACCACTTCCTGATCCTGAGCCGCGACAAACATGGGGCTGAGTGCAAGAGCTGTAGCGAGAGTTTTGATCAGGCGCATGGCAGGGTACCTCTATGGATCAGTTCGCAGAATAACACCGGCGGCAGGTGCGGCGCAGCTATCAGAATCGGGCCTCATTCGCCCTTCTCCAGGTCGTTGATCAGGGCCGCGAGAAATCGTCCGGCTTCGGCTCCTGTGACCGCGCGATGATCAAATGTCAGTGAAACCGGCAGGACCGCGGAAACCGCGGAACGGCCATCAATCACGACCACGTCGTCCCGAACGCCACCGGCAGCGACGATGGCGACGGTGGGCGGAATGATGACCGGTGTCGCATAGCGCCCACCAAAGCGACCGAAATTGGAAAGCGTCAGCGTGTAGCCACGCAGCTCTTCCAAGGGAATCCGCCGCTCCCGGGCATCGGCTTTCATCTTGTCCAAACCCAGCCGCAGTGACTTCGGATCGCGTGCTGCAACATCCTGCAGCACGCAGACGAACAATCCGTCCGGGGTGTCCACTGCGATCCCCAGATGAATCTTGTCGAGCAATCTTCGGCCCACTTCCACATGGTCGAACCAGGCATTCAATGCAGGTTCTTCTTTCACGCCCGCCGTGATCGCACGGATCAGGCGGCAACTGACGTCCTGCTTACCAGGCCAGGCATGCAGCCGGGCATCGTCCATCAGCGTAGTGGGCATGATCTCGTCCCGCGACTGACTCATGCTGTTGGCCATGGCCTTGCGTGGGCCCTTCAATTTTTCGATGGGGCCGACTTCACTCAAAATTTTGTGAACGCGCTGCACATCCGCGGCGGTAATCAGGCCGTCGGGGCCAGTTGGCGTAATGATAGTCAGGTCTACATTGAGCCGGCGGGCCAGTGCCCTAACTGCGGGTGCTGCCTTGAGGCCCGACTCACCGGCGATGCGGGCAGCCTGTTCTCGCTGCACATTGTCGGTCTGTGTCATGGCGCCAACGACGACGCCGGTATCGCGGATGGCTTTGTCTTCGTGATCAGCCTGATCCTCAGCAAGCGTCGGTGACGGCGTGGCAGTCTTTATCGGCACGGATGCCTCTGAGGCCTCGAAGGTGACTAGCGCGGCGCCGACGCAAACGGTTTCGCCCACCTTGGCGTGCAGCGTTCTGATCACACCTGCCTGGGGGCTGGGTACATCGACCACCGCCTTGTCGGTCTCGATGCTTGCCAGTGTTTCATCGGCGCAAACCGAATCTCCCACGGCCACTTTCCATTCAATGATCTCGGCTTCCTGCAAACCCTCGCCCAGATCCGGCAGCCTGAAAATGCTCATAAGGCATCACCTCCCGCAGCACAGGTAACAGCTTTGTGGCGCATTGCTTCTTGCCACAAGGCTGCACCTGCTTTGCCTGCGCTGCAAGAGGTGTTGCTCAGCGGAATGCTAGCTGGGGGTTCTTCTGCCGGTGAGAAGGGAAATGACCCAGGCAACGAGAAAGACCAGGAACAGGATTTTTGCAATCCACGCGGCATTACCAGCGATACCGCCAAATCCGAGTACGCCGGCAATAATTGCGACAACCAGAAACACGAGTGAGTAATGAAGCATGATGGTTCTCTCCTTGATATGCGCCCCGTGTGCGTTGCCAAATTCGGCTTGAGCGGCACGGGGTCTGGAGATCACTATCCATGTATCGCCTGAACCCAAAAGGAACTTAATTTGGGGTTCATGTGCAACATCAGAAAGGCGACGACCAGAATGCGCCGATCAGGCGTTTCCGGATGTCGCGGCCTCCAGCGATGCGCTTCAGTTTCCGATCGGAGCCTGCTCTATGACGGACCGCACCGCTTTGCAGATCCGCTCAACGTCGGGAATGAAATGTTGCTCCAGGCGCGCCAATGGCATGACCGTGTCATAACCGGACACGCGCAACACCGGGGCGAAAAGATTCAGCAAGCCGTGTTCCGCAAGTCCTGCGGCAATCTCACTGGCCGGTCCGTATGCGCGCGGCGCCTCCTGAACTATGACGCAGCGCCCAGTCTTGGCAACGCTGGCAAGTATCGTGTCCATGTCCAGCGGCTTCAGGCTAGCCACATCAACCAGCTCACAGCTGATCCCTTCCTCCGCCAACTGATCTGCAGCAAGGCGCGTCTCGTGCATCATCGCGCCCCAGCTCACCAGCGTCACATGGTCGCCGTCGCGATCAATGAATGCGCTATCCAGTGGCAGGGCCTGTCCATCATCTTCGAACTCTTGCTTGAATAGCCGGTAACAGCGCGTAGGTTCGAGAAAGATGACCGGATCGGGGTCGCGAATGGCTGCGAGTAGCAGCCCATAGGCACGCGAAGGATTTGATGGAGCAAGCACGCGCAGCCCCGGAATCTGTGCAAAGGTGGTTTCCAGAGATTCCGAATGATGTTCCGGTGCATGAATGCCGCCGCCATTGGGGGCGCGAATGACCAGCGGGCAGGTGATGCGTCCACGCGTGCGATTCCGGTAGCGCGCGGCATGGTTGGTGATCTGGTCCAGACAGGGGTACATGAAACCGCTGAACTGAATTTCAGCAACCGCGCGAATCCCCTGCGTAGAAAGTCCGATGGCCATTGCGGCGATCAGGTTCTCAGCCAGAGGTGTGTCAATGACGCGCTCGGCGCCGAAGCTGTCGAGCAGACCTACCGTCGCGCGAAAGACGCCGCCGTTGCGCCCAATGTCTTCTCCGAGAACCACCATCGCTTCGTCGCGTCGCATTTCAGAATGCAAGGCAAGATTAATGGCCTCGATGGTATTGAAGGTGGCCATGATCTAGTCGGCATCACCGCGTTCGCAGACTTCATTGCGCTGCCACTGCATGGACTCCGGCAGCGTCTCATAGAGTGAATCAAACATGGCCACGGGCTTGTCCGGCGCTATGGCGAGATAGGCTTCTGCCACAGACTCCGCATGCTGCTGGCACTGTGCTATCAAGGCTGTTTCCTTTTCATCATCCCAGCAATCAATCGCACGCATGCAGGCCTGAAGGCGCTTGATCGGGCACCGCTTCCACGCTTGATTCACCTCCTCTTCGGAGCGATAGCGACGCGCGTCGTCTGCCGTTGTGTGATCGTGCAGGCGATAGGTCAGGGCCTCCACCAGGCTCGGGCCTTCGCCATCGCGGGCTGCCTTTAGTGCACGTTCCAGAACGAAGCGCGTGGCAATGACGTCGTTGCCATCAACCTGCTCGCCAGGGATGCCGCCGGCCGCAGCTTTCTGCGCGATGGTCTGCGCGCCAGTCTGGTGTTCTCGCGGCATGGAGATTGCCCACTGATTGTTGCTCACCAGAAACACCACAGGCAGATTCCAGACCTTGGCGCTGCTCAGGGCTTCGTAGAAATCGCCCTTGGACGTTGCGCCATCTCCGCAGGCAGCGACGACAACCCGCTGCTGCTTCTTCAGTTTGATGGCGTAGGCCACACCGATGGCATGTGGAATGTGGGTGGCAATGGGCACCGAGAACGGAAAATCATGATGCGATGGCGTGCCTTGCGGGAAGTTCATCGAGCGCTCGTCTCCGGCCCAGTACTGCAGCGCGGACTCTGGCGGTACGCCGCGCAGAAACTGTGCTGCGTAGTCGCGGTACGCCGGGATCAGGACATCTTCGTCTTGCATGGCCAGGCCCAGCGCAGTACCAATGGCTTCCTGTCCGAGGCCCGAGGCATACGTGCCCAGCTTTCCGGTGCGTTGCAGGGACACGGCTTTTTTGTCGATGGCTCGAGCCTCGCACATGACCCGGTACATGCGTTGTAGCTGTTCAGCATCGCGTGCGAACGCTGGCAGCTCCGCAAGCAGACGTCCGTCTGCGTCGACAAAGCAGGTGCGCCGCACCTCGAATGAGGCAACGACGGTTTCCGCAGATGGTTCTGATGTTGTCATCACCGCCTCCGCAAGTGCCGCGCCCTGACGATACCACTATTGTTTCCTCAGGCAGATCCTTCTACCCAGGTTTTATGTCTGCACGGGCTCCGGCCGCTGTGTTATCGCACCGCCGAACATTCGATACAGCGCCGGCAGTACCAGCAGGGTCAGCAGGGTCGAAGAGATGATGCCCCCAATGACCACCGTTGCCAGCGGGCGCTGCACTTCAGAGCCAATACCGGTATTGAAAGCCATTGGGACGAAGCCCAGCGCCGCAACCAGGGCCGTCATGAGAACCGGCCGCAGGCGGGTGAGGGCACCTTCGCGAATCGCCTGATTGATATCCATGCCCTGCTCACGCAGTGACCGGATGAAACTCACCATGACCAGACCGTTGAGCACCGCGATGCCTGACAGCGCAATGAATCCAACGCCGGCCGAGATGGAGAACGGAATGCCGCGCAAGCTCAGCGCGAGGACGCCACCTGTCAGGGCCAGCGGCACGCCGCTGAAAATGATCAGCGCGTCGCGCATGGAATTGAAAACCAGCCACAGCAAACCCAGAATCAGCAGGAGGGTTGCTGGGACCATGATCGAGAGGCGACGGCTGGCTGACTGCAATTGCTCGAATGTGCCGCCATAGTCCAGCCAGTAGCCGGGTGGCAATGCAAGACGATGCTTCATCTGGTCCTGTACCTGGGCGATGAACGAACCCAGATCGCGACCGCGAACATTGGCCGTGACCACGACCCGGCGTTTGCCTTGCTCTCGATTGATGGCATTGGGTCCCAGGCCAAGCGCTATGTTTGCAACTTCTCCTAGCGGCACATAACCCTCACCGGGCAACATGACAGGCAGCCGTTCCATGGCCCGGATATTGGAGCGTAGTGCCTCGGGCAAGCGCACGACGATGTCACTGCGACGATCACCTTCGTAGATCAGTCCGGCTTGCCGGCCTCCGTACGCCGCGGCGATCAGATTCTGCAAGTCAGCGATGTTCAGGCCATACCGTGCGAGCAGCGCCCGCTTGGGAGCCACGGTGAGTATCGGGAGCCCGGTGGACTGTTCGGTCTTGACATCGGCAGCACCGGGAATCGCGCCCAGCAGTTCTTCAATGTCTCCGGCAACCTCGTTAAGAGTATCCAGATCGTCGCCAAAGACTTTCACCGCGACGTCGGCGCGTACGCCTGAAATCAGTTCGTTGAAGCGCATCTGGATAGGCTGGGTGAATTCGTAATTGTTACCCGGTACCGTCACCGCGAGTGCTTCCAGATCACTGACCACCGCAGCCTTGGATTTGCTTGGATCCGGCCAGTGCTTTCTGTCCTTGAGCATGACAAACGTATCGGCAACACTCGGTGGCATGGCATCGTTTGCGATCTCAGCGGTCCCGAGCTTGGCAAACGCACGGTCTACCTCCGGCGCTTTCATCAGCGTGGCTTCCAGTTGCGATTGCATCTGCACGGCTTGGCTCAGGCTGGTGCCGGGAATGCGAAGCGCGTGAAGCGCTACATCACCTTCGTCCAGGCTCGGAATAAATTCAGAGCCAAGGCGTGTCATTTGCCATGTACAGGCGATGACCAGCGCGACCGTTAGCACCAACAGCAATGCGCCGTGTTTCAAGGCGGCCGAGAGCATTGGGGCATACAAATGCCGCGCGCCGCGCATCAGGACGTTGTCCCGATGTCTGGGCGGCTGTTTGAAGATCAGTGCGATGGATGCCGGAATAAAGGTCAGCGATAGCAGCATGGCACTGCTCAGCGCCATCACCACCGTGATCGCCATGGGGTGGAACATTTTTCCTTCGACACCTGTCAGCGCGAAGATCGGAAGATAGACGGCAGTGATGATGCCAATGCCGAACAGGGCAGGGCGAATGACTTCTCGGCTGGCCTGGAATACTTCTTCCAGTCGCTGCTGCTCGCTCAGCTTGCGACCACCCGCTGCCGCGAGTCCGAGCCGGCGCATGCAGTTCTCGACGATGATGACGGTGCCGTCCACGATCAGGCCAAAATCCAATGCGCCAAGACTCATCAGATTCGCGGACGTCTCGCTGCGCACCATGCCGCTGAAGGTGAGCAGCATCGACAGAGGGATGACCATCGCCGTCAGCAGTGCAGCCCGAATGTTTCCGAGCAGCAGAAACAGCACGACGATGACCAGAAGCGCCCCCTCGATCAGGTTCTTCTGAACGGTCGCCAGCGTCTTGTTCACCAGGCTCGTGCGGTCATAGACCGTCGTCGCCTTCATGCCCGGGGGCAGGCTGCGCTGCGCCTCTTCGAGTTTGCTGGCCACAGCGCGGGCCACCGTGCGGCTGTTCTCGCCAATCAGCATGAAAACGGTTCCGAGCACAACCTCGGCACCGTTCTGAGTGGCTGCCCCGGTACGCAGTTCGGAACCGATCTTGAGGCTCGCGACATCGCCAACATGCACGGGCACACCTTCACGATGTGCGACGACAATCTGCGAAAGATCGTTCAGATCTCTGGCCTGGCCCGGTAGGCGAATGAGTTGTTGCTGACCGTTGCGCTCCACATAGCCTGCGCCCTGGTTCGCATTGTTGGCCTGGATGGCGTGAACCAGGTCTTCGAAGCTTAGCTCGTAGGCCAGAAGCTTCGCTGGATCGGGAAGAACATGAAACTGGCGGGCGTGCCCGCCGATGCTGTTGACTTCTACAACGCCGGGTACCTGCATCAGGATAGGACGCAGAATCCAATCCTGAGCCTGGCGAAGATCAGTGGTTGTGATGGGTGAGCCATCTGCTTTGCGCGCATCCGGGAGCGCGTCGACGGTGTACATGAAGATCTCGCCCAAACCCGTGGCGATAGGGCCGAGCCGTGGCTCGAGAC
This sequence comes from uncultured Panacagrimonas sp., assembly GCA_963975245.1. Taxonomy (GTDB): domain Bacteria; phylum Pseudomonadota; class Gammaproteobacteria; order Nevskiales; family Nevskiaceae; genus Panacagrimonas. The sequence continues at coordinate 67,209 of CAXBFJ010000014.1, forward strand.
CGGCGGGAAGCTCGGACTTCAGCGACTGCAGTCGTTCGCTGATCAGTTGCCGTGCGAAATAGATATCCGTGCCGTCTTCAAACACGACAGTGACCTGCGACAAACCATAACGCGACAGCGACCTGGTGTAGTCGAGCTTTGGCAGGCCGGCCATGGCCGTCTCTACCGCGAAGCTCACTCTTTGCTCGATTTCGAGCGGTGTATAGCCAGGGGCTTCGGTGTTGATCTGCACCTGCACATTGGTGATGTCCGGCACCGCGTCGATGCTCAGCTGCGTCCAGCTCCAGCCACCGATCGCAGCCAGCGCGGCCACGATGACCAGCATCAGGCCACGTCTCTGAATCGCGAATCGCAGCAATGCATCAATGATCATGGCTGGCTCCGGATTTCTCGATGTCGGCCTTGATCAGATAGCTGTTGCGCAGCACGTATTCAGTGCCGGGTTCAAGCCCGGAGCGGACCTCGACAAACTGACCGTCGCTGCGGCCCAGTTCGAGCATGCGAACTTCGAAGATATCTCCGAACCGGGCGAAGACAACGTCGAAATCTCGAAACGTCTGCAGGGCAGATGTGCTGACGGCAACAGGCACCTCGGCGCCGCCAGTCAGGACCTCGGCCTGCAGGTACAGGCCCGGTGTCCAGGCACTGTCGGAAGACGGTTCGATACTCGCCCACACCTTGAGTGCCTGACCGGTTCCTTCATTGCTGGGGGCAATGCGCACGATCTTGCCCATTGCGCTGCGAGTTTTGTCGACGCTGCTGAGTCGGACATTCTGGCCCAGGCGAATGCGTGAAAGATCACGTGGAAATACTGATAGCTCAGCCCAGACCTTACTGAGGTCCGTGATGGTGAACAGGGGAGCCGTGCCTGCCTGCTCCCCGGGATTAGCCATTCGCGCGGTGATGGTGCCGCTCATGGGGGCGGTAACGGAATAGATCTGCAAGGAATCATTGGACTCGACGCGCGCAAGCGTTTGGCCCGCCTTGACGGTGTCACCCAGGGTTCTGCTTACACTTCGGATGGCGCCCGGAAATCGTGCGCCAACATCCCGAACGGCATCCGGATCAGCCGTGACGCGCCCGTAGAGGGGCAGCACTTCGTGAATCGTCTGCGGGCCCGCTGTCGCAGATTCAATTTTGGCTTCCATGGCGCGCTCGGCAGGAATTTCGACGCGTCCTTCAAAGCTGTCGTAGTGCCACTCGTAATTCCGGCCATCGTGCTGGGCACGGACGTGAACGACGAAGGAGTGGGGCTCTCTGAGGTTGCCGGCAACGCGCAGGGAAGATCCTTGCGGCTGGAATTCCAGATGGTCGATCTCGCCGTCGAGTCGCTCCAGTTCAAGTTGCAGCGTGACCTGCTCCGGCGGCACGGGCTGGCCGTTCTTTCGCGCCCAGGCTTGAAATTGCGGCGTTCCGCCGCCCTCCTCAAACGCGAGTTCAATTTCGAAATTGTCATCCTGCAGCAGGCGACCATTATTGGGGCCTTTGGCTGGCTCGTCATGTGCGCCGTGCTTATCGCTCTGGGCCGAGTGACCGTGCGCGTGATCGGCGTTGTGTCCCTGACTGGATGGCTCGCCACAGGCGATCAGGAGTAAACCTGCAGCCACAATCAGCGACACGCAAAGGGATAACATTTTCATGGCTGAGCCTCGGCATTGCGCGCGGGAATGCTGATGCCCGTCAGGCGCTGTATTTCAATCAGATGAGTCTGGTATTCCGCAGCAACTTCGATGAGTCGAGCGCGTTGTGCGAGCCATTCAGACTGCGCATCCCGAAGCTCAAGTAGTGAGTAACGGCCGCGGTCGTATGCGTACTGGGTTTGCTCCAGCGCTTGGTTAACCTTGGGAACCACACGGTCGCGCTGTGCCTCGAACTCGATCAGGGCGTGTTGCAACTCCTGATAAACCGTATACAGCTGGGCTTTGAGCCTCAGCATGGCCTGGTCACGATCCGATTCCACGCGTTCCAATCGGGCTTGGGCTTGATCGATGCCCGACGCCGCCTGGTCGCGTCCAAAAAGTGGCACGCTCGCCGAGAATACGAGGCCGACGTCGTCAGTCGCTTCGCTGCGGCGTAATCCTGCACCGATGCGTACGTCCGGCGTGCGCCGCGCTTGAGACATGCGAAGTTCTGATTCGCGCAGACGGCTGATCGCGGCGTATTGCAGCGCGTCCGGGGCGCTTTCCAGATGAGTCACAAGAACGTCAAATTCTGCAACCTTGGGCAAGTTCGTCAGCGACCCTACCGCGTGGCTGAATCCAAGCTGTTCTCGGCCCATCGCAGCCGCCAGTTGTCGGCGCGAAGCATTGAGTTCGTGCTCCGCATGTTCTTCAGCCAATACGGCTCGCTCGACAGAGACTTCAGCGCGCGCCTGCTCAGCCAGCGGCGTGCGCGCGGCCTTGACCCTGCGACGAACTTCACTGAGGGTGTCCGCGGCCAGTGCAGAAGCTTCTCGTGTGAGGCTCAGACGCGACTGATCTGAGAGTAGATGGACGAATCGACGTGCCACTTCAGCACGCACATCCAGGCGCGCCATTCTGGAACGGGCGTCCAGCAAGCCTGCCGCGGAGTCTGCTGAATCCATGCGTCGTCGCCGACGATCTCCACGCTCGATGAGCTGTGTCATGCCCAATGTGGAAGTGGCGCCTGAAACACCCTCAAGCTGCCCTGTTCCCAGCACATTCTCAATCTCAAAGCTGAGTTCCGGGGGCGGTCTCAGGGCGGCCGCCGAACGCGCAGCGTCAGCTTCGCGGCTTCGCGCCTGCCATGACGTGAATGCCGGATGCTGTGACTCAGCCAGCCGCAGCGCTTGTTGCAGACTAAGAGGCCGAGTTGAATCGGGTGAGATGCTTTGATCAGCCGCCGCTTGCAGGGCTGGTGGGCAGGTTAAGCCCATAAGGATCAGGGTCGCACAGCGCGCGCGACGCAAAATAAATACACGAAACATGATGTCTCCCGCCAGGGAATGTCGCAGTGATCGCATGGCGATCTACAGGGGAACGCGCGCACAGGCGTGGCGCGTTGATGCGTTGCCTAGTGAACGCCCCGAGGCGGGCCGCGCAGCGGCGGTCGCAGGAACAGCAGAGAACGTCGTGCGTGATCAGCATCCGGGCCGTGCGAAAACTGCTGAGGTGGCCGGCGCAGGAACGCGAGCAGAATTCCGGCGAAGATCAGGCCAAATATTTCCAGACTGATCTTGGAGGGCTTGCCCAGCAAGTCGTCGAACAACAGGATATCGGCATCAGAGTGCGCCTGATGCTCTCCGCTGGTACCGTGCCCTGCATGAGCGTCGGTGTGCAGCCCGCTATCGGAAAGATGAAGGCTGGCAGCAGGTTTCTCTCCGTCAAGGCAAAGGTGTATGTGTGCGCCTCCCAGGCGAGCCACGAGAATCATGACGCACAGCATGAGTACGTACGATATCGGTGGTCGGGTGTGCAGGTGGCGTAGCATCGAGTGAGTTTAGTCTTACTGCGCCGTTAATAAAAAGACATTCCCTGCACTTTATCCGCGCGTCGGCCGATACCAGGCATCGCCTGCTGAAAGGGCGGGATGGATTTGTCTCGTATCGGGCGCATCGAGCAGGCGGCTCCGGTCGGTAGATCAGCCTGAGCGTTTTAGCTGCGCAATTCCATGACGGCCACCATTATCCTTATCCGATTCTGATCGCTCAGGGCAGTGTGCTTGCGTGCCATTGTGGGTGTACGTACTGTTGCCCAGATCAACTGTTTGGACTTTCTTAAGATGGGGCATGGAAGATTCCGGACAGGGCGAAAGGCGGCCCACCAGGCTTGCGGCAGAGAAATTGGGGTGACCATTGATTTGCTGGGTTTGTAGTTATCCCCGCTCTGGATCGGCCTGGACACGGCAGACGCTCGAACAAAGGTTCTATCGTCCCGTTGCAAAGTCTCCGCCGAACTGGGATGCCGGAGCCTATGCCGACGATCTGGTGACCCACGCATCGTTTCGGCGAACCGGAGAAGACGCCGTTGCCTACAGCCTGGTTGCGCCGAATGCTGCGGAAGTTTTTATTCTGAAGGAAGCGCACCGTGCATTGCGAGACAGCCGCTACCGACGAGAACTCGATGATGATCCGCGGCTTTTTTTTGTGAAGACGCATGCCCCGGTTATCACCAAAAACTTTCCAAATGAGAAAATCCTGTTCCTGGTCCGCCATCCCCTTGCCGCTCTCGTCAGCTACAAACGATTCCTGCAGGCGGTGCGGGGATCAGATATCAGTCTTGAGAGAATAATTAATGGAGAGTTGAGCGGCCCACGAGACTATCTTTCCTATACCAGCAGGTTCCTGGATTACTGCGCTGATCGCCCGGAGTTCATTATTCAGCGATACGAAGACAAGGTTCTTGACTACGACAGGTGTGTCCTTGATTTGGCAGATTTCCTGTGCATCACGCCCAATACGGAAAGCGAAAAAAGGCCGACTGATAATCCGTTGTATGCGTCCGAGATGAAAGCTCTGAGCATTGGAAAGATGAGTTCCTGGATTGATGCCGTGACGGCCGAGGAACGCGAACTGTTTGAATCTCGTTATCGCGGAATTCTCACGCGCCTCGGATACCGGATGCCGTCAGAGAGCGATGTCGCCGAATACAGGGCGCGGGGTGATGTTTCTCTGGCAAAGGATTTCGGCGTGCCCTGACTGGAAGATCGTCGGCATTAGAAATGGTTCGGGCAAGGACGACAAATCGGGTGAATTGAGCAGCGCCTCACTAAAAGATGACCTGATGGCGCTGCCATCTTGGTGTCAGACCGGATGATTAGAAGGGTCCGGGATGATTCAGTCTCGCGAAGGCTGATATGCGTAGAATGTTGGGACCAATCCGTCCACTGAGCTGGCTGCATTTATTATCTTGGGGCAATGACTGAATCTCGCCAAAATGGTGATGACGCGCCTCTGCATGATGAGGCTGCAAGACTGTTGGCGCTGCGCGAGACCTTGGTAATGGATACCGCGTCCGAGCAGGTATTCGACGATCTTACCCAGCTCGCAAGTCGCATCTGCGGCACGCCTATTGCCCTATTGAGTCTGGTAGACGCTGAACGACAGTGGTTCAAGTCCAAGGTTGGACTGGCAGTGAACCAGACCCCGCGGGAACTGGCTTTTTGCGCTCACGCCATACAAGCGCCCGACAAACTCATGGAAGTGCCGGATGCGCAAGCTGACCCCCGGTTTGCATCCAACCCATTGGTCACCGGGGAGCCTCGGATCGCCTTCTACGCCGGTGTGCCCGTTCTCAGTTCCGAGGGTTTTGCACTTGGCACGCTTTGCGTCATTGACCGACAGTCGCGCAGCTTGAGCCCAGAGCAGCGAGATTCCCTGCAGGCGCTGGCTCGCACCGCAGGAGAACTTTTGCGCGCCAGGCGCCAGCGGGCGCAATTGCTTCAGACTTGCGACCAGCTCCAGGAAAGTGATGCGCGATTCAGAAGAATGGCGCAAGACGCTCCGGTCAAGATGTGGATGAGCGATGCCAGCGGTGCGCGGGTATTCAATAATCAGCGCTGGTGCGAATACGTGGGTCCTGGACAGGGTTCGCAACTAGGAGATGCCTGGCTCAAGGCGGTCCATCCGGCTGACGCGGATCATGCGCGGAACGAAGCGCGTGCCGCACACGAGAAGGGCGTGCTGTACCGGTCTTCATATCGGCTGCGCAATGCTCAGGGACTCTACAGATGGCACCTCGATTCGGGTTCTCCTCGATTTGACGAGGGCGGCGAATACCTGGGCCACGTCGGCAGCGTGACGGATGTCCACGACCAGTCATTGGCGGCCGAAGATCTTGAGTGGCGTGTGCAGTTACGCACGGCAGAGCTGACGGCCTTGTTGCAATGCATGCCAGATGCGGTGATCAGCGTGGATATGCAGGGCCGGGTGCTGGTCTGTAATGCGCGCGCGGTCGAGATCACGGGTCGGCACGCGGACGAAGTCCCGCCAGCATCCGAGCAGTGGAGTGATTTCTACGGAATGCTTGGTACGGACGGCAAGCCTCTGGATGCCAGTGAGATTCCCCTGGTACGCGCACTGACGGGAGAGGTGGTTGCCAGTCATGAAATGCGTATTCGCAATCAGGTCAATGGTGAGATCGTGATTGTGGAAGCGCGTGCGCGGCCCTTAACCAATGATGCTGGACAACCCGTGGGTGCTGTCGTTGTCTTCGCGGATATCACCGCGCGAAAGGCGGCGAGCGCGGCTGCTGAGCAGACGCGCGCGCGTCTGGCTGCGGTATTCGAGCAGTCACCGTTCTTCAACGGCCTTCTGTCGGTTGAAGGCGTGCTGATTGAGGCGAACGATTTTGCGTTCCAAGCAACAGGTTGGCGTCGCGAAGACGGAATGGATAAGCCCTTCTGGGAAGGGCCGTGGTGGCGTCGTTCAGGGGACATGCAAGCCCGTATTCGCGCAGCAGTGACACAAGCTGCGGCGGGTGAGAGTTTCAGTGATTCATGCTCATACTTTGCCAAGACCGATGCTGGAATCGTCGAGCGGCGGCTGGATTTTCTCGCCTCTCCCGTTTTCGATGCCGGCGGCGAGGTCATCAACATCTACATCACCGGACAGGATGCCACCGAGCGCGAGTCGGCGAGGCTTGCCCTTGAAGAAAGTCAGGGCCGCTACCGCACCTTGATGTCGAATTCGCCCGGCATCGTGTTCCGCTCCGACATTGCCGACGGCTGGTCCATGCAGTTCATGAGCGATGCTGTCGAAAGAGTCACCGGATATCCGTCGAGCCACTTCACCGAAGACGGTGTGAGCTGGGGCTCGATCATGCACCCAGATGACTTCGACCGGGTGTCTGCGGAGTTGGCTACGCAAATGAGTAGCGCGAATGCATCATCTGTTGAGTACCGCGTCATTCACCGTAACGGCTCTTGTGTTGAGATTGAAGGCCGGGCGAAGGTCGTCGATCAGCGATGGTATGAAGGCGTACTCATTGACGTGACGGAACGCAATCGCGCGGCGGCCCAGGCGAATGCCTCGCAGGCACGATTCCAGAGTGTTTTCCATCAGTCACCGATGTTCAATGGCCTGCTTTCGACGGACGGCCTACTGCTGGACTGCAATGACGTTGGCTGCGAGCCTTGCGGCTGGCTGAAAGCAGATTGCATCGACAGGCCGTTCTGGGAATCACCTTGGTGGTCGGGAGATGTTGAAGCGGCCCGATTTGCGCGGCGCGCCGTTTTGGAAGCTGCCGCTGGGCACAACTTCAGCGAATCTTGTGACTATTTCGTTTGCGGCACCGCTGGTCTCAAACGCCGGCGCGCAAACTTCCTTGCGTCGCCAGTGCGCGATTCTACGGGCGAGGTGATTAACATCTACGTGGCAGCACTGGATGTCACCCGGGAAGAAAAGATCAAACTCGATCTGGAGAGAAGCGAAGCGCGGTTTCGCATGATGACCGATACCGTGCCGCTGATGATGTGGTCGGCGGATGCAAATGGCGACATTGAGTTTGCCAATCGAGGTGGTGTTGAATACTTCGGGCTCGGCAACGCAGATTTGCGGGGGCAGGCGTGGTATGACGCCGTGCATCCGGATGATGTAGAGCGGGTCAAGGGCGTGTGGCAAAAATCGCTGGAAGATGGATCTCCCGTTGATACGCAGTTCCGCCTGCGTCGTCATGACGGCGAGTATCGATGGCACATTGTCCGCGGTGTTGCGCACCTTGGTGCCGATGGACGGCCCATCTGCTGGTATGGCACTAATACTGAAATTGAAGACCTTCGGCGGGCTCAAGCAGCGGCCGAGGCAGCGGCAGAATCAAAGAGCCAGTTTTTGGCCAACATGAGTCATGAGATCCGCACGCCGATGAACGGCGTCATTGGCATGACCAGTCTGTTGTCCAGTACGCCCTTGAACGAGGAACAACGCGAGTTCGTCAGCACCATTCGCAGCAGCGGCGAGCATCTGCTGGCCGTAATTAATGACATTCTGGATTTTTCCAAGGCGGATGCCGGAAAAATGCAGCTTGAAAGTTATTCGTTTCCAGTGCGGACATGCGTTGAAGAGGCGATGGAACTGTTGGCCAGCAGCGCGTCTGCCAAACAGATTGAACTAATTCTGGATGCAGACCCGGATTTGCCGGAGCAGGTAATAGGCGATGCAGGACGCCTGCGTCAGGTGCTGGTCAATTTGCTTTCGAATGCGATCAAGTTTTCCGAACGTGGCGACGTTGTAGTGACTGTGCGGGCTGTGGCGCGTGCGAACGGAAGTGATCGCTGGCGATTGAATTTTGCAATCAAGGACTCTGGCGTCGGTATTCCTGCAGATCGAATGGATCGTCTGTTCGAGGTTTTCAGCCAGGTGGACGACTCCCACACCCGGGTCTATGGCGGTAGCGGCCTGGGCCTGGCGATTTGCAAAAAATTGGTCGACGCCATGGACGGCAGGATCTGGGTCAACAGTGAAATCGGGTCTGGGTCCACGTTTCAGTTTGAAGTCGATCTTGAGCATTCAGCGCATAAGAATCGCTCCGAGCCGCGATCGCTGGGCAGCAAGCGGATACTGGTGGTGGATGACAATCCGACCAATCGGCGCGTTCTGTGTCTGATGCTCGAAGGCTGGGGTATGCAGGTGACGCTTGCGGAAGGGCCTTCGGAGGCGATGAACAAGGCGCGGAATCAAACGTTTGATGCGGCGCTGCTGGATTACCAGATGCCGCAAATGACAGGTGTGTCATTGGCCCACGCACTTCGTTCCTTGCCAGCCTGCAAAACCTTGCCTTTGCTGCTGCTCGGTTCAATCACAGGTTCTGCGGCCAAACGCAATGCTGATCTGTTCTACGCGAGAATGCTCAAGCCCGTGCGGCAATCCACCTTGTTTGATCAGCTGGCGTCACTATTCTCGGATCAGCCGGAGCGTCGCGTTCGCAGCCGGCCCAAGCTCGGAAACATAGCGCAGCGTTATCCGATGCGCGTGCTGATTGCCGAGGACAATGTCGTTAACCAGAAGGTTTGCGTGCGGTTATTGGCGCAGTTGGGATATGAAGCAGAACTGGCTTCCAATGGTGCTGAGGTTTTGCAAGCCTTGCATCGAGCGCCGGTGGATCTGGTGCTGATGGATGTGCAGATGCCGGTCATGGATGGTTTCGAGGCCACGGGCCTGATCCGGGAGCGCTATCAACCGGGCCCCTGGATCATCGCGGTGACGGCAAATGCCCTGCCAGGCGATGAGCAACGCTGCATAGACGCTGGCATGAATGATTATATCGGCAAGCCCATTCTTCCCATGCAACTCGAAGCGGTCGTTCTGCGTGCTGGAATGGAGATCGAAGCGAAGAATCGCAAAATGTCGGTCGAGGAGGCCGCGGAGATGTCTGAGGACTATCACGCAAAAATGTTTGATGAGTTGGCTGCGCTTTACGAGAAAGATGGCGCGATAGAACTCATCATGTCGATGTATACCGATTTCCCCAGGCAGTGTGAAATGCTTGAGGAAGCCGTAAATGCTTCCGACGCCAAAAGCGCGTCTAGAGTGATGCACAGCCTCAAATCCGTTGTGCGAACCGTCAATGCGGAGTCGCTGGCGATCTGTTTGCAGGACGCTGAGTCCGCATTTTTAAAGGCGGACTTTGTCGCGGCAAAGGCCCAGGCGGATGTCTGCATGGAACGGTGCAGACATCTTTTTGAGCGATTGAAATCTGATATTTCAAGCTGCTGATCAGGGCGCGGCCCTCGGTATCGGTGTGAATCAGCACCCGCCCGCATGGGGTGAGCAACCTTTTGGCGGCTGGCCATGCAACTTTGCGGCTTTGGGCCGTGCACGCCGTTGTTGCCTGTGTCATATGTATAGAAATCGGGGTTCTGTCAGACTCGTCTGCTGTCAGATTCGCATTGAGCATCATGATTTCAAGGGGATCTCTGGGAATGGGGGTAAGTGGGAATAGCCAGGGAAGGTCTGTCGACGCTGCTGGTGCGGCTGCGGCCACAGTGAGGCAGCTGCAGGCGCTGCTTGCCAGCATGCCTGGCGCGGTCATTGCTCTGGATATAGATGGAAACCTGATCATGAACAATGCTCAGGCCCAGGAAATTGTTGGATCGGAGAGTGAAATTTTTCCGTCCGAGCCCCAACCCTGGGTTCCACCGGGCGGCATCTGCAATCTTGATGGTGACCCGCTTGAGAGGGCGGAAATTCCGCTGATGCGTGCGCTCCAAGGCGAAGAGTTGGGTCCGCAATCCTTGATGCTCAAGAACCAGGACGGCGCCGAGCGGTTCATCGAGGTCAGCGCGCGTCCGTTGCTGGATAAACAGGGCGGGCAGCTAGGCGCAATCGCGATATTTCATGAACTCAGCGCACAGGCAATGGCGCAGGAGGCCCTTGCGCTCAGCCAGGCCCGACTCAGCGTCATGTTCCAGCAATCGCCCTTGTTCATGGGTTTGCTGGATCTGGAGGGCGTATTGATCGAATGCAACGATCTGGCTTTCTCACAATGCAGGTGGCCACGCGAAGCCGGCATAAACAAGCCGTTCTGGGAAGGCCCTTGGTGGCATCACGCCGAAGATACCCAGCGGTTTGCACGCAGCGCGGTCGAGACGGTTCTCGGTGGCAACGCCCATCGGGAGCGTTACGACTTTTACGTCAACACAGACCATGGTCCCGAGCGTCGGCGTGGCGATTTCATTGGCTCCCCGGTCTTTGATAAGCACGGCAAGGTTTTCAATATCTGCATTACGGGGATTGACGTCACCGAAAGCGAGAAAGTGCATGCGGCCCTGTCCCGTAGCGAGGCCCACTTTCGGGCGATGGCTGCCGCTGCTCCGCAGATCATGTGGACTGCCGATGCAGACGGCGCCATCAATTTCATCAGCGCCAGTGGCATCGAATATCTGGGCGTCCGCGACGTGGCAGAGCTCAACGCTCTGTGGAGTACCGCCTTGCATCCAGAGGATGCAGAACGCGTCCTGGCTGACTGGCGGCGCACGCTCAAAGAAGGGACGGCACTGGATGTGCAGTTCAGGTGCCGCCGCCATGATGGTGAATTTCGCTGGCATGTGAGCCGTGCCATGCCGGCGCGCGATGATCGTGGTGATATCCAGTGCTGGTACGGCGCGACAACTGACGTTGAGGACATGCATCGCGCGCAGGTACAGGCGGAGGCTGCCAACCACGCCAAGAGCATGTTCCTGGCCAACATGAGCCACGAAATCCGTACCCCCATGAATGGCGTGATTGGCATGACCAGTCTCATGGAAAGCACGCCGCTCAGTCCTGAGCAGAAGGAATATGTCGGAACGATCCGCGCCAGCGGTCAGCATCTGCTGACCCTGATCAATGATGTTCTCGATTTCTCCAGGGCTGAAGCGGGCAAGCTGGAACTGGAGCACTACAGCTTCCCGCTGCGCGGCTGCATCGAGGAGGCGCTGGACCTTGTGGCCCTGGATGCCAGTCGCAAGTCGCTGGAGTTGATTCTGGATGTCGAGGCGGAGGTGCCTCGGCACGTTCAGGGCGACGCCGGGCGACTGCGCCAGGTCGTGGTCAATTTGCTGTCAAACGCGATCAAGTTTTCCGAGCAGGGTGAGATCCTGATCCGCGTTCATCCAGTAGCAACTGTTTGCGAACAGAACAAGCAGATGATCCGCTTTGAGGTGAAGGACAAGGGTATCGGCATTCCGGAGGCGGCAATGCCGTCGCTGTTCAATGCTTTTGAACAGGCTGATTCTTCGCATACCCGGTTGTATGGCGGCAGCGGTTTGGGGCTGGCGATCTCGCGGCGCATTGTGGAATGCATGGGAGGGAATATCTGGGCGACCAGTGTGGTCGGCGAGGGGTCGACGTTTATCTTTGAGTGCCAGTTTGGCCGTTCCGACGTGCCCGCTGGAGATCACAAGCAGTTTCAGGGCCGGCGTGTGCTGCTGGTAGACGACAACGCTACCAATCGGCGGGTGCTGCGACTGATGCTTGAATCGCTTGGCATTTCCGTAGATGAAGCCGAGGACGCCATTCTGGCACGGCAACTGGCCCGACGGCGCAATTTTGACGTCGCGCTACTGGATTTTCAGATGCCGGGCCAAACCGGCATTGACCTCGCCCGTAGCTTGCGACGGGATCAAGGCAATCAGGCTATGCCGATGATTCTGCTGAGTTCCATCACGGCCGCATTGAGCGACGACGTCAATGCGCTGTTTGTATCGCGCATGCTCAAGCCGGTACGGGAGTCCACCCTGCTTGAGCAGCTCTCGCTGCTGTTCGCAGGCCACGGCGCGCGCCGCCGCACCGATTCACGTCGTCCGGAGTCCCTCGGCACAGCGCCGCTAAAGATTCTTGTTGCCGAGGATAATGCGGTGAACCAGCGGGTTCTGGTGCAATTTCTGGATCGTCTGGGTTATCGCGCCGATGTGGCATCCAACGGCTACGAGGTTCTGGATGCGTTGACCCTCCAGCGCTATGACGTGGTTCTGATGGATGTGCAGATGCCGGAGATGGATGGCGTGGAGGCGACACGCGAGATTCGTGCGCGACCCGGTCCCGGCCCGCAGATCATCGCGGTAACCGCCAATGCCATGGTCGAGGACGAGCAGCGCTGTCTTCTGGCGGGCATGAACGATTATCTGCGAAAGCCGATTGAACTGCGGGCGCTGGCGGATGCGCTGAACAAGGCCGTGACGCGCGCCAGGGAAGACGTTGCGCAAGACATTGCACTTACCGAGCCCGTCGAAACCCATGACGAACAGGCCGATCAACCGGGAGGGGATTATCAGCCCGGCATGCTTCAGCAGCTGATCAGCCTGCATGACGCCAAGGGTGCCAGCGCACTGATCAAATTGATGAACGAGGATTTTCCGGCACAGCGGCAGGCGCTGAGACAATGCATTGAACGCGGTGATGGCGCTGATGCAGGGCGCATTGTTCACAACCTCAAATCTGCCTCGCGCCTGCTCGGCGCTTCAGGTCTGGGGATGGCATTGGAGTCTATTGAACACGGCTTTCACCACGGTGATTTCGATCAGGCCGCGCGGTCAGTACCCGAGGTGCTGGACCGATGCGGAAGCCTGTTTTCACGAATGCTCAAGGAGTCTGCCCGGACAGATCAGGGGCAGGGCTGAAGATCAAGATGCCGCGAGGTGGGCGCACCGTCTAAACTAGCTTGATGCGCAACCCCTTCGAACTGTTCGCTGGCCTGCGGTATACGCGGGCCAAGCGGCGCAATCACTTCATTTCCTTTATCTCCGCGGCCTCAATGATCGGCATCGCGATCGGCGTCATGGCCCTGATCACGGTGCTGTCCGTGATGAACGGCTTCGAACGCGAGTTGCGCACGCGCATCTTGGGCATGGCCAGTCACGCCACCATATCCGCATTTCGTGGCCAGCTGGAAGATTGGGAGAGCGTGGCCCAGGCCGCGCAGCAGAACAAGGAGATCGAGGCCGTAGCCCCGTACATCGAGGGCGAGGGCATGCTTCGCGTCGGGCAGGAGCTGTCCGGAACCCTGTTGCGCGGCATCCTGCCGACTGACGAGCAGACGGTGTCCGATATCGGGAGCCACATCGAAGCCGGAACGCTGGAGTCGCTCAAGGCCGGTGAGTACAACATCGTGCTCGGTTGGGAGCTGGCGCAGGCCATGGGCGTGACGCCCGGTTCCAAGATCGACCTCATGATTCCGGTGGCCAGCGTCACTCCAGCGGGAATCCTGCCTCGCTTCAGGCGGTTTACCGTGACCGGCGTGTTCAGGGTGGGGATGTATGAATTTGATCGCGGGCTGGTCCTGATCCACATGGCAGATGCGCAGGCCCTCTATCGAATGAACGAGGGCGTGACTGGCGTGCGCCTCAAGCTGCACGACATGTTCCGCGCACCCGCGGTTTCCAAGGAACTCGCCGCCAGCCTGGATGGGGTCTATTACGTCAATAACTGGACCCGCAGCCACGCCAACTTCTTTCGCGCGGTGGCGACGGAAAAGATCGTGATGTTCATCATCCTGTCGCTGATCGTGGCGGTGGCGGCTTTCAACATCGTGTCCACGCTTGTCATGGTGGTCCAGGACAAACAGGCAGACATCGCCATCCTCAGGACGCTCGGCGCAAGGCCCAGATCGATCATGGCCATTTTCATGGTGCAAGGCTCCATTATCGGCGTCTTCGGCACCTTGATCGGCGTCGTGCTCGGCTGCCTGCTGGCCTACTTCCTGCCGGAAATCATCCACTGGATGGAGGGCCTGTTTGGCGTGAGCTTCCTGCCCGGCGAGGTCTATTACATCAGCGACCTGCCGTCCCAGCTCAAGAGCTCAGACGTCATCAAGATCAGCCTGCTGTCGCTGGTCCTGGGCCTGCTCTCCACGCTCTACCCCGCATGGCGAGCCTCCCGCCTCCAACCCGCAGAGGCATTGAGGTATGAGTAAAGGAGGCGCGCTACTGACCAGGGCCCCTGCGCGATCAGCGCAGGGATGGGAGGCAAGCGCGTCCGACGTGCCGGAGTGTTTGAGCGAGGTTGTTGGTTGCGCCATGACGGAAGCCAAGCGTTCCGCCGCGGCAGCGATGCCAGCGGCCAACCCAAGGCTGTCAGGAGGCGCGCTACTGACCAGGGCCCCTGCGCGATCAGCGCAGGGATGGGAGGCA
>CAXBFJ010000015.1:0-9880 GCA_963975245.1 uncultured Panacagrimonas sp.
TGGCAGAACGAACCAGGACTCGACGTCGGTAAAGCCGCCACCGTCGGCGTCTGAAGGCAGCGCCACTTGTTTTTTGCGCTGCTGGTTTCCTCCAGATTCAGTGGCGCATTTTTTTCTTAGGGGAGCAAAGCGTGGCTTATCAATCGTTGGACCTGAGTGTGAGCGACGGCCTTGCCCGTCTGGTCCTGAATCAACCCGAAATCGGCAACCCATTCAACGCTGAATTCTGTGCTGAGTGGGCGCAGGTCGCCAATGAACTCGCCGAGCGCAAGGATGTTCGTGCCATCCTGATTACTGCGGCTGGCAAGTTTTTCAGCGTTGGCGGTGACATCGGCATGTTCTCGAAAAACCTGGACGTGCTGCCTGGCAAGATTCGCGAATGGACGACCGGCTTGCATATGGGCACGGCGCGCATGGCGCGACTCGATGCGCCCATCGTGGTAGCCGTTCACGGTGTCTGCATGGGAGGGGCCTGCGCCCTGATCGCGGGCTGCGATCTGGTCTTCAGCGGCAAGTCTGCGAAATTTGGCGCTGCTTATTCCCAGATTGGTTACAGCTGC
The DNA here is from genome assembly GCA_963975245.1 of uncultured Panacagrimonas sp. Lineage (GTDB taxonomy): Bacteria > Pseudomonadota > Gammaproteobacteria > Nevskiales > Nevskiaceae > Panacagrimonas. The sequence continues at coordinate 561 of CAXBFJ010000015.1, forward strand.
GATGCAGGTGCCTCAGTTACACTGACTTCGCGCATGGGTGTCGCGCGCGCGCGTCGTTTCCTGATGTTGGCCGAGATGCTGGATGCACAAAAGGCGACTGACATCGGTCTGGTCGATGAACTGGTCGATGACGATGTGCTGATGGAAGCTGCCGAAAAGGCCGCCATCAAACTGAGCAAAGGGCCAACTCGCGCTTACGGAGAGATTCGACGACTATTTGCCAAGGCAACGTCGCAGTCCTTTGAGGCACAGCTGGAAGATGAGGCACAGGCCTTGAGTCAGGTCGCCGCCAGCGAAGATGCCCGCGAAGGCATCACCGCATTTGTCGAGAAACGAAAAGCGGAATTTAAAGGGCGCTAGAGCGCCACGTATCCCCGCAAGCCAACTGCAAGAATAAATCAGGAGAATCCCCATGTGGTTGCATCAGGAAGTTCGAAGCCTGGCCGATCTGCCCCGATACTACGCACGCAAGACGCCTGACAATACCGCGTTGATCGATCCGCTTGGTAAGCAGACCTTTGCCCAGCTTGATCAGATCAGCAGCGCCATCGCGAGTTCCATTGTTGCCAGTGGCGTGAAGCAGAATTCACATATCGGATTCCTAGGCAAGAACTCTTCGCGATACTTCGAGTTGCTGTTCGGCTCAAACAAGGCCGGTTGCGGGATTGCGCCATTCAACTGGCGTCTGCCGCCACCCGAAATGGCACCGGTCGTCGAAGACTCGCAGACCCCGCTGGTTTTTGTGGATGCTGAATTTGAAGGCGTGATGCGGGAGGTCGCAAAGCTGTGTTCCACCCAGTTCGACATCGTTGTCTTCAATTCCACGACAACGGACAAGACCCCGTTTGACAGCTGGCTGGCCAAGGGTGACGGACAGGACCCATTGCTGCGGATTCATCCTCAAGACACGGCGCTCCTGATCTACACATCTGGAACGACCGGCAGAGCAAAGGGTGTGCAGCTGACCCATGGTGGTCTGAACAACATGCGTCTGTGCGAACACCTTGAGCCTGCATACGAATGGCAGGACGGTGATGTCATGCTGACCGTCATGCCGGTATTTCACCTCGTCGGCAGTGGCCTCTCCGTACAGGCGCTCTACAACGGCGCAGCCGTTTCGCTGTTGCCAGCGCTGGACCCAGGGAAGATGGTCGAAATCATCCAGCGCGACAAACCTGCTATCTGTGCGCTGGTGCCTACAGCCATCCAGATGGTGCTGGATCATCCAGCAGCCAAGGGCGCGGATTTTTCGAGCTTGCGCCTGATCATGTACGCAGGCTCGGCCATCAGTTCCACCCTGCTCAAACGTGCACTGACAGAAATGAAGTGCAAGTTCATGCAGTTCTATGGGGCCACCGAATCGTCTGGTGCGCTGACCTTGCTGCGTCCAGAGCAGCACGACGTGAACGATGAAGCACGCCTGCGCTCCTGCGGCACGCCATTGCCGCTGATCGAGTTCAGGATCATGGACCCCGAAGGCAATGAAGTGCCGGATGGTGAGCGCGGAGAATTCTGGGTGCGCATGCCCAACATGTTCGGGGGCTACTGGAATCAACCCGAGGCCTATGAAAAGGCGGTCGTGGACGGGGTCTGGTACCGGACCGGAGACGCGGGTTATCGCGACGAAGAAGGTCTGTTGTATATCGTTGATCGTGTGAAGGACATGATCATCACCGGCGGCGAGAACGTGTACTCAGCAGAAGTCGAGCAGGCGCTGGCAAAGCATCCCGGCGTGCGCATGTGCTGCGTGATCGGCTTGCCGGACGAAAAGTGGGGCGAGCGCGTGACTGCCGTGATCATCCCCAATCCGGACGCAAAGCCCACGGAAGCGGATATCATTGCGCACTGCAAGAGTCTCATTGCAGGTTACAAAGTGCCGAAGGAAGTCCGATTTGTGGAAGCGCTGCCGATGACGGCAACTGGCAAGGTGCTTAAGCGCGCCGTCCGCACGGGCATTACCGGCTAGACCCCAACCCTTTGCTGAAAGGCTCGAAATGACATTCTCACCGTTGCAGAAAAAAATGATTGGGCAGGGTGCTGCCGTAATGCTGGTTGGCATGTTCGCCGGCATCGGCCTGCTGATGAGCCTGCTCGGCGGTATCGAACTGATTCCGGGCTACATCATCGAGTTTGAGATATTTGGCGATCCTGCCTCCTGGGTGAGAACCCATATCGGCGGCATGATGAACGGCATGTTGATCATGCTGGTGGCAACGTTCATGGGCGGCATTGGCATCAATGGCGCGGCCGCCAATCGCATGTTCTGGATGCTGGTGGGAACCGGCTGGGCGAATACGATCTTTTACTGGGCGGCGTTCTTTGCCCCCAACCGGGCGCTCAGCTTTGCCGACAACCGCCTGGGTGAATCCAACCTCGCAGCCATCCTCGGGCTTGCTCCGGCTTTGCTGTTTGCGGTGATCTCCATCATCGCCATCTTCATCGTGATGAAACAGGCCTTCCTATCTGCCAAGGGATAAGACGGCTCAGGCGACAAACAAAAGCCTGCCGTGGCATCGCCGCGGCAGGCTTTTTCTTATTGTCTCGCAGTCGGTGGGTCAGATCGCATCCAAGGCGCGTGCCTCGCCCAACACGGCGCCACGCGGCCGATCCAGAGGCTCGGCAGATTCACCCTCCAGACTGATGACGAAGCGCACATCGTGGCGTCCGCGCAACTGTGCGGGAATGCGGTAGGTTGTGGTCGCGTCACGCTGATGGGGCAGCGCTCCCAATGGCACCGCCTCATTGGAGGACGTCAGGCCCCAGAGCTGGACGGTATGCCGGCCCACCTGCAAAAAATCTTCGGCAGCTGTCACGCTGAGTTCTTCGTGATCCGCCGATATGCTCACCAGCCAGCTCATGCTGGAGGCGGCGACCTTCAAGTGGGCTGAGTAGATCGGGAAAACAGGGGATTCAGGTGGCTCCACAAGCGCCACTTCCAGAGCGGGCGGCTGCGTAAGGACCGTGGGTGGCGCCTCAGGTCCCGGACCCGTGCCACGCCAGAGCGCTACCACCGCCAGAAAGATCGCCGCTGCAGTGGCAAACCCGGCCGCATAAGGCCAGAAACAGCGGCCAATCCAAGCGCGCCAACCCAAGGTTTCTTGTGCCGGCAAAGGGGAGGGCTGCGCTACGGCAGAATATTCCCTGATGCGATCCATAATGGCCTCGCGTGTCTGCGCTGGTGGCGAAACGGGCAAGATCGCATGGCTGAATTCGCTCAATCTCTGTTCCCAGAAAGCCACCTGGGCCTGGGCGTCGGGGTTGTTCTCTAGCAATTGCTCGAATCGCGCACGTGCGCTGCCGCGCAGCGTGCCTACCGCATATTCGGCGGCAAGCTTTTCAATTAATTGAGAATTGTAGTGCTTCATCAGGCTAGAGCATCGGCTAGGGTTCAAGCAGACAGGCTCTCAAACGGCTCAGGCCCCGACGCAGCCACGCCTTGACGGTCCCCAGAGGAGCGCCCATGGCCTCGGCCAGCTCCGAATGAGAGTAACCCTGATAGTACGCGAGCAAAACGCTTTTCCGTTGCACCTCTGAGAGGCTGCGCATGCAAAAAGCCAGCCTCGACAGCCCCTCAGCCTCCTCGGCGCTGGCCTGCGGGCCGATTGTCGGGTCCGCAATTTCATCAAGGAGAAACTCTTCGTTGACCAGGTGTTCGCGGCGACCCTTGTCGGCCCGCAGCACATCGAGCGCCCGATAGCGTGCGATGCCGATGAGCCAGGACATGGGGTCACCCTTGTCCGCGGAGTAGGTTTCCGCTCTTTGCCAGACCCGGATAAAGCACTCTTGCAGTGCCTCGCTCGCAGACTCGGGCTTGCGGAGCATCTTCAGAAGCAATCCATACAGCAACGGACTGCTCAGGTCGTACAGCTCAGTCAGTGCCTTCTGGTCGCCCTTGCTGATCCGTGCAATGAGTGCACCTAGGTGCTCGGGGGCAGGTTTTTCCGAAGGCATGCCCGCCATTATCCGGCAGGTTGACGGGGCTTTTCTGTTGTCGGTGCGACGAAAATGGTTTCAAGCAGGAAAGGGTCGTCAAAGTGCGAATTGCCGATATAGCCAATCGGGTGACGGCCGTACTGCCGCAACGCGCCGGGCTGGCGCACGCCCGACGCAAACATCCAGCTGTCATCGGGGCGCTCGGTTTGGGCAATGAGCCCTTCAGGGCTGAACAGGCTGCGCGTACCGCCGCCCGGCTTCTTGAGGAAATAAAGCTCCTCATATCTTTGCAGGGTGTACTGCTTTTTCTCCTGGGCCTTGGCCTCAATCTCGAAAACGACGCGCCGCAGTTCGTGCGAGCCGGCTTTCAGGCGCAGTGCCGCGTTCCGGGCCGGGATGCTGCCATTGGATTGTGGGAAAAACGGCGCCTGCTCAAAGTAGCCCTCGTGCTCACGGCGCTGCAGAGCCTGAACCGGAAAGACCTGATGCGATTGCCCGGAAGTGTGAATGCTTTCGTACAGCATGGGTTCGGCATCCAGATTCAGAGTTACCCTCCACATGGTGCCGTCGATGGGCAGTGATTCAAGTCGGCCCTTGAACCAGGTGAAGTAGGTGATCTGGACCACCGGCTGTCCGCCAAATCGGGCAAAGCTGATGTGATAGTTGAGCACCGGGTTCTGGGTGTCGACCGAGACCCCCGATTCGGTCCACTCCGGGCTACCGGGAACATCACTCTCGCTGGCCGACTCAATCCACAGGTGCGGTGCATAGGCCTCGGCGAGTGCGAGCCATTGCGAGGCCACAAGACCCGGAAACCCCAGTTCATCAACGACTGACCGGTTGAACCCGTTCTTGACCAGTTCGGGGTCCATGCTTGGAGTGACGCTCCACAAGGTCAGGGGCGCCTTGGTCTCCAGTTCGGCCAAGGGCGTGGCAAAGTCAGCGCGCACATTCTCGCGCTTGGCTTCAATGCGCGACCGCAGAATGGGAACGCTCAAGGGATATAGCCCCAGCGCACGACGGGTGGTGGAGTACTCGTCAGGCGGCATCACAACGCTTTTCAGGTGCGTCATGTTGCTTGGCACTTCGAGCTCGAGTCCGGCGAGCGTGCTGCTGCACAGTTGCATGCGTGATCTGGAGATGGCGGCTTCCTGCGTGCTCATGCCCAGATTCATGTACTCGAACTCGCGTGCTTCCTGATCTAGTTCGCGCATTCGCCGGATCCATCCGCTGAGCTGCTCGAAATCGGTCACTTCGTCGGCGAACGATGCCAGAAGGCGGTCGGTACGAAGATAGGGGAAGCCAGGAACGCGGTAGTAGGCCGTGTCCTGAACGCCGGCCGTTTCAACGCGGGCATCGAGCGCCGCAAACTCGTCACGGCAGGTCGACATGGCCTCAAAGAATCCCTCTATGGGGACGTTCTGTACCCGATGATGGGTACAGGCAGTGGATGTAATCAGCACAAAGCCGAGGGCAAAGAACATCCTGGGGCGATGCCGCATTGATCCTTCCTCCTGTTTTACACGGGTTGTTGTATCCCTCCGGTCTTGTGCCGGTTGTTTACTGCGCTGTTGCCTCCACCTCTTCAAACGACCATTTCATGGTCACTTTTGCGACACCCTTGAATCTGCCCAGCCAAGTGGAGTTGGCGTTCAAGGGCAGCGGCAGCGGAATCTCAACGGTATCGCTGCCGGAACTCTTTGCGTGGCGCAGCCTTTCCGTCATCCAGTCCAGCACCGCGGTCGGCATGGACTGAGGCTCTTCACTGCGACTGGTGTGGCCGCTTTCGGTGTATTCGGTTACGCCAAAAGGCTGCGGGATGAAGATGGTCTCCTGCCACATCGGCTTTTCTTCATCCAGGGTGTCGATCACCGCCAGCATGTGAGCGCAGTAGGGCAGGTTCTCTTCGCGGTTCTTCGTGTCCGCCTGGTGGGTCTCGACAAACGGAACAAATTTGTCGGAGGTCTTGTTGTAGCGCACGCCTTCGATGCGCGTTTCCAGCGTGACACGCGACGCCTCCGGGCAACCGCTGTAGGGCTCGAAGTACAGGAACTGTCCCGGCACGGTGTCTTCCTCAAGCGCACCCGGATAATCCATGGCCGCGAGAATGGCGCCGTAGTGCATGTTCAGCTCGTAACGACAGGCTTCGTTGCCTGCACAGCCGATCAGGCGTTCGTTGAACTCGCGCATGAAAGCGGCTCGTTCTTCCGGCGTCTCGGGCAACTTGAAGGGCTTGCCCTGCGCTTCCAGCCTGGATTTGGCCTGTCTGGCCAGATGAATGACCTTGGCCTCAAGGCGTTCTTCCAGGTTCGGGTGCAATAGATTGCGTACCTGTAGTTTTCCGGTGGAGCGTAGTCGCGTTGCAAACTCGTAACGCTGTTTGGTCCAACCCTTGGAATACTGATCGCCAGGGTATTCTGGATCGTTCTTGTACCAATCCTGTTCGGCGTCGACGTTCACGATCATGCGGAACTCGCGCAGGATGGGTTTCTCGGTCTTCGCTGCATCGGGTGGCCTGGCTGATTCGGTCGCTTCTGCAGGGACGGTTTCAGCGAAAACGCTGAAACTCAATGCGAACAGGGCTGGAACAAACGCAATCGGCTTCATGGTGGTCAAATTCAGTTTCCGAAACGAGTCCCTATTGTGAACCCATATATCAACGTTTCAGTACGCGTATTGGATTCACCGCCGCCAAAAGCGGCCGGAATGGAGTCGCGACCCTTGATCTTCTGAGGCTTGGAATAAATGGCGCTGCCTGACACTTCCCATTTCTGGAACTGGTAGCTCAGCCCCCCAGAGAAGTGCGTCGATGCGGACACCAGACCCAGGCCGCCGAAGAAGTTTTCCGACGCCTGCGCCATCTGCGTGGCGCTGATGTAACCCAGGCGGTAGGTCCAGGCGTTGTCCGGGTTCCACAGGACCCCGAACTTGTAGGCATCCTGATTCTCCAGGCCGAATCCAGGGCCATTGTCCGAGCCGAGCAGGTTGCCCTGACTCAGCCTTGCGATGCGGTGCCCAAAGGCCTTCTGCGACGAGTACTGGTAGCGCTGATAGTCGAAAGCAAGGGTCAGTTGCGGGGTGAAGTCGTAGGCAAGCCCTGCGCCGAAAATGGCCGGAAACTCGAATCTGCCCTGTTCCGGGAGGATGCCGCTGTAATCATCATGTTTCTCTGCCCAGGTCTTGGACCGATACGCCACTGCGGCATTCAGGCGGTCGGTGATCTTGCCCAGCCATCCGATGTTGAACCCGATGTTGAACGCGCCATCCTTGCCCTGATTGCTGACCTTGTCCGGGTTTTCCGAGATTGCCGGATCAGCCAGAAACTGAAAGCCTTCGATCTCGATTGTCTGGTAGCCCAGATTCAGGGTGGCACCGATGACGTTTCTCGGCGTCAGCTGGTAGGCCAGGGCGGTAGCGACGCCCGAAGAAGACAGGAACAGCGCCGCTCGTTTGGAGCCGCCAAAGCGCTCATATGGGCTGCTGGTGAAGTCGGTACCCAGGCCCGCGGCGAACGCCGTCATGCCGAACATCCATCGCTCGCTGAGGCGGCGGCTGAAACCGCCCTGCGGGATATAGAAAAAACGACGGCCCGCGACCTTGGAACTCTGGTCCGGGGCCAGTGCATTGCCCTTGATTTCAGTCTGGCCAATCGGGGTGGGGAAAGTGATGCCCAGATCAATGCGTTCACCCAGATTGAACAGGTGCGCAGGATTTCCGTACAGAGCCGTGGTCTCTTCGCCCACCGCATAGGTAATGCCGCCCAGTCCCTGCGCCTTGATGCCGTTACCGGGCTCGTAGGGGCCCAGTGAGGCGAGGGATGTCGCAGAGGCTGTCGCCAGTGCTCCGCCCAGAAATGTGCGGGCAAAGCGTCTTGGAAGCGTCATTTTTTATTGTCCGAATCTGCGCCCTACGGAGAATCCGAAGAACAGGGTTTCAAAGCTCACGTTGGCCTCGCCGCCGCCAAATGCCGGGGGAATTGAATTCCGCCCACGGACTTGTCGGTCCGGGGACCAATTAATCTGGCCCGAGGCTTCCCATGCGCCAAACTGATAAGTCCCCCCGGTGGTGAAGGTTTTTGTCGGTGTCGACGAGGCGATCACGCCAAAAAAAGTTTCGCTGTCGGCGATGATCTGACTGGCCGTCACGTGTCCCAGGCGCAATGTGAGATTCGCCGTGGCTTTCCATCGCAGCCCTAGCTTGTAGGCATCCTGATTCTGATACCCAAAGCCGGGACCGTTGTCCGAGCCCAGGAGGTTGCCCTGAGCAAGCCGGCCAATGCGGTGGCCAAATGATTTCTGGGAAGAGTATTGATAGCGCTGGTACTCAGCCGCCAGTGTCCAGGCCGGGTTCAGCGCGTATGCCAGACCCGCACCGTAGATGGCAGGAAGCTCCAGGCTGCCCTGATCGGGCAGAAGGCCGCGATAGTCCTTGTGCTTTTGAGTCCAGGCCTTGGAGCGATAGGTCACCGCGCCCTTGAGCTTCTCAGTGACGTTGCCCACCCAGCCCACGGTGAAGCCGACGTTGAAGGCGCCGTCCTTACCCTGATTGGTCACCTTGTCCGGTGTTTCTGATAGTGCGGCGGCAAACTCCAGGCCCTCGATGCGCAGCGTCTGGTATCCCAGATTCAGGCTGAAACCAAGGTGCTGATCCTCTCTTAGCTTGTAGCCGACTGCAGACACGATGCCCGAGGAAACGAAGATCAGCGATGTTCGGTGACCGCCGCCAAATCTCTGGTAGGGGCCGCCACTGAAATCAGGGCCAAGGCCAGCGGAGAACAAGGTCGCGCCAAGCATCCATTTCTCGTTAATACGATGGCTGAATCCGCCTTGCGGGATGTACAGCAATCGGCGGCCCACGTTCCGGTAATTCTCGTCGGGACCTGCGGCGTTCCCTCTGAACTCGGCTTCGGACTGCGGATACAGAAAATTCACGCCCAGATCGATGCGTTCGCCCATGCCAGAGAGCAATGCCGGGTTGCCGGCCAGTACCGTGGTTTCATCGCCCAAGACGTAGGAAATGCCGCCCATGCCCTGCGCGTTGATGCCATTGCCAATTTCGAAGATCCCCAGTGAGGCGCTTGCCGGGCTGGAGGCCAGCAATGAAGCAATTAGGGGGAGCGCGTTCCGGATGCGCAGTGTCGCGAATTTCATGTCAACTCCTTGCAGCTATTAGAAGGTGCGTCCTACGGACAGGCCAATGCCCGTCGCGCGATTGGACACATTCACCTCGCCTCCGCCGAAAGACGCAGGGATGGAATTTTGTCCGCGCATATCCACTTCGGGTGCGTAGTAGCCATAAGTGGACAGCTCCCAGTGACCACGCGCGTAGCTGGCTGTTGCTGCGCGTTGAAAACTGACCAGTATTTCGAGGTTTTGCTCACTGAAAAT
>CAXBFJ010000016.1:0-1693 GCA_963975245.1 uncultured Panacagrimonas sp.
CGGTTCTGCCTCAATCTGTGTGGCGCAGTGGCAGCATTCGGGCTCTGAGGAGTTCTGGTCCGGCGCGACCGTACATGGCGCGCTTGAGGGTCTTCAGGCGATTGACTTGGCCCTCAGCCTGACCGTTGCTCCACGGAAGTTCGATGGCATTGCGCACGGCCTCGATGTCGCGGTGCAGCGTGCGGGCAAAGCGCATGATTGGTGGGATGCCAGTCTCAATGGCCAGGTCGATCCATGCGTCCAGCGGGGCGGACTGGTCGCCGCGCAAAATGCCCTGAAACCGCATGGCAAGGCTCCGCATCGTGGCAAAGCTTGGCGATCCGGCCTTCAATGCATCTACCTTTTGGGCCTGGTCTGCGGTCAATTTGCGTCGCGGCTTGATACAGAGCGCCGCTGCGACAACCGGCGAAATGGCGTGACCGGTTTGCGGGTCCCGCACAGGCGCCAGGGGCAGCGGCGTGTCGGTCGGGCCTGCTAGAACGGTTTGTTCATCCCTTCGCCATCCGGCCAGCAGACGTTGCAAATGAGACAAGCTGCCCTCATAGCCATGGCGTTGAATTTCGACCAATAATTCCTGGCCGGACCGGATACCCTGTTTCCAGAGATCGGCCAGTATGCTCTCAAAATACCACGGCGACGTGGGCTTCAATGCAGCTCGGCGGCGGTCTGGTGGCGAGTCGGAGCTCAACCACTTCGCCACACTACGACGCGGGAAGCCGGTCCGACGTCCAATTTCGCTACAAGACAGCCCTTGATCACGAAGCGCATGGATGTTTCGGAAAATTTCCTCACGTGATTTCCGATGAGCAAGACGCGATCGCAGTAGATGATTGGCCGTGCTGATGTTTTCGGCATCTGACAATAGCGCCCGCCCGGTGGCGCGGCCATGCATATTCATCTGCTCTTCAATGGCCTGGCGCAGGTTCTGGACGAGATGGAAACGGTCTGCGACCTGCAGGGCTTGCGGTGCACCCTGACGTGCGGCCTTCGCATATCCGCCACAACGATCCCGACTGATGACTTCAATCTCAGGGTGCTGCCGCAGCCAGCTCGCACAGCTTTCAACGCTCCGATCCGGAAGAATATCAATTACGGTCTGCCGCTCGAGATCGACGATGATGGTTCCGTAAGTCTGCGACTTGCGCCAGCTCCAATCGTCGATGCCAATGACCGTTGGCGGCGGGGCGACGCTTTCCGCACACTTCTTGAGGTGTCGCAGCACCGTGTCATTGCTGACACCGACGCCTAAACGGCGCAAGAGCCGCTCGGCAGGCCGTCCACCCGTGGCGTGCCCCAGATGAACTACAATGTCATCAGCACGCGAAGTTCGACGTGCAAATGGACGCGCAATTGACGAGGTGTAGTCCGAAAAAGTCCGCCGCGGGCACGTGGAAGCGCGACATCGCCACCTGCAGACCCAGAGTGCGATTGTTACCTTGTCGCCAAGTGCAGGTAAATCCTGTAGCCGCCTTTGCCGCCACCCGTGACGACGCCGAGAATGCAAACCACAATCTGGGCAGATGCCTCTCGGTGCCAAAACACCGGATACAAGCCACCCGCCGGAATCACGTCGCTTAACGCCTTGAACCGAAACGTCGCTCCCGGGCGACCAGTGCTTTTTTGAAATCACGACTATCCCTCCCGAATGTTCCAAGCTCAGGATAGTTGCGCCACACAAATTGAGGCAGAACCC